>NZ_JAFBDB010000021.1 GCF_016908015.1 Clostridium pascui | reverse complement strand
TAGTGCGCACATCCTATCCTTCTGTGTCACCCCATCGGTAATAACGTTAGTTAGTGGTATTGGAATATCAACCAATTGTCCATCACCTACGCCTTTCGGCCTCGGCTTAGGTCCCGACTAACCCTGAGCGGACGAGCCTTCCTCAGGAAACCTTAGGTTTTCGGCCAATAAGATTCTCACTTATTTCTCGCTACTTATGCCAGCATACTCACTCCTGTACAGTCCACCGTTCCTTTCGGTACGACTTCAACCCATACAGGAAGCTCCTCTACCACTCTTTCGAGTCCATAGCTTCGGTGGTAAGTTTTAGCCCCGGACATCTTCGGCGCGGGATCTCTTGACTAGTGAGCTATTACGCACTCTTTAAATGAGTGGCTGCTTCTAAGCCAACATCCTAGTTGTCTTAGAAATCCCACATCCTTTTCCACTTAACTTACACTTTGGGACCTTAGCTGATGGTCTGGGCTGTTTCCCTTTTGACCACGGATCTTATCATTCGTAGTCTGACTGCCTGGATAAAAGTATATGGCATTCGGAGTTTGATAGGGTTCGGTAACTGTTGTCAGCCCCTAGCCCATTCAGTGCTCTACCTCCATTACTCAATTACCAGACGCTAGCCCTAAAGCTATTTCGAGGAGAACCAGCTATCTCCGAGTTCGATTGGAATTTCTCCGCTATCCACAGCTCATCCCATGGTTTTTCAACACCAACGTGGTTCGGTCCTCCACGGAATTTTACTTCCGCTTCAACCTGTCCATGGATAGGTCACCCGGTTTCGGGTCTACGGCATGCAACTAGTCGCCCTATTCAGACTCGGTTTCCCTTCGGCTCCGCACCTTAAGTGCTTAACCTTGCTACATACCGTAACTCGCTGGCTCGTTCTACAAAAAGCACGTGGTCACACGTTAATGTGCTTCCACCGGTTGTAGGCACACGGTTTCAGGTTCTATTTCACTCCCCTCCCGGGGTTCTTTTCACCTTTCCCTCACGGTACTACTCCACTATCGGTCACCAGTTAGTATTTAGCCTTGGGAGGTGGTCCTCCCTGCTTCCCACAAGGTTTCACGTGTCTCGTGGTACTCTGGATTAGATCTTAGGATTTCTTTTTTCACATACAGGACTATTACCTTCTACGGTAGAGCGTTCCAGCTCTCTTCTGTTAAAATCCATCCATATTTATGATCTATCCTCAACCCCAGAAACAAGTTTCTGGTTTGGGCTCTTTCCATTTCGCTCGCCGCTACTTAGGAAATCGATTTTTCTTTCTCTTCCTCCGGGTACTTAGATGTTTCAGTTCCCCGGGTCTACCTCCATAAGCCTATGTATTCAGCTTACAGTACATA
>NZ_JAFBDB010000020.1 GCF_016908015.1 Clostridium pascui | reverse complement strand
ACTTACACCTCTGACCTATCAACCTTGTGTTCTTCAAGGGGTCTTACTAGCTTACGCTATGGGAAATCTCATCTTGAGGTGGGCTTCACGCTTAGATGCTTTCAGCGTTTATCCCGTCCTGACATAGCTACCCAGCAATGCTCCTGGCGGAACAACTGGTGCACCAGAGGTCAGTCCATCCCGGTCCTCTCGTACTAAGGACAGCTCCTCTCAAATTTCCTACGCCCGCGACGGATAGGGACCGAACTGTCTCACGACGTTCTGAACCCAGCTCGCGTGCCGCTTTAATGGGCGAACAGCCCAACCCTTGGGACCTACTTCAGCCCCAGGATGCGACGAGCCGACATCGAGGTGCCAAACCTCCCCGTCGATGTGGACTCTTGGGGGAGATCAGCCTGTTATCCCCGAGGTAGCTTTTATCCGTTGAGCGATGGCCCTCCCACGAGGAACCACCGGATCACTAAGCCCGACTTTCGTCCCTGCTCCACTTGTAAGTGTCGCAGTCAGGCTCCCTTCTGCCTTTGCACTCTACGCGCGATTTCCAACCGCACTGAGGGAACCTTTGGGCGCCTCCGTTACTTTTTTGGAGGCGACCGCCCCAGTCAAACTGCCCACCTAACAATGTCCCGTGACCAGATTCATGGCCTCCGGTTAGAATCCCAGTACTGTCAGGGTGGTATCCCAAGGATGACTCCACAAAGGCTGACGCCCTTGCTTCCAAGTCTCCCACCTATCCTGTACAGACAATACCGAAATTCAATGCTAAGCTACAGTAAAGCTCTACGGGGTCTTTCCGTCCAATCGCGGGTAGCAAGCATCTTCACTTGCACTACAATTTCGCCGGATTTGTTGTTGAGACAGTGCCCAAGTCATTACGCCATTCGTGCGGGTCGGAACTTACCCGACAAGGAATTTCGCTACCTTAGGACCGTTATAGTTACGGCCGCCGTTTACTGGGGCTTAAGTTCACCGCTTCGCTTGCGCTAACGGATCCCCTTAACCTTCCAGCACCGGGCAGGCGTCAGCCCCTATACATCAGCTTTCGCTTTAGCAGAGACCTGTGTTTTTGCTAAACAGTTGCTTGGGCCTATTCACTGCGACCACATTTCTGTGGCACCCCTTCTCCCGAAGTTACGGGGCTAATTTGCCGAGTTCCTTAACAACAATTCTTCCGCTGGCCTTAGGATTCTCTCCTCACCTACCTGTGTCGGTTTGCGGTACGGGCACTAACTTCCTCCCTAGAGGCTTTTCTTGACAGTGTGGAATCAGATACTTCGCGATAAATCGCTCCCCATCACACCTCAGATTCAACTGGCGGATTTGCCTGCCAGTCACTCCTAAATGCTTAGACGCACATCCA
>NZ_JAFBDB010000019.1 GCF_016908015.1 Clostridium pascui | reverse complement strand
TACCCATTCCGAACACGAAGGTTAAGCTTCAAAGCGCCAATGGTACTGCCGGGGAGGCCCGGTGGGAGAGTAGGTCGTTGCCAGATAAAATATGGCTGGATAGCTCAGTCGGTAGAGCAGAGGACTGAAAATCCTCGTGTCCCTGGTTCGATTCCTGGTCCAGCCACCAAAACCCTGCAAAAGCAGGGTTTTTTATTTTATAATTATTTATATCTTATAATATTAGTATATAATTATTATAGGAGTGTTTTGAATGTAAAAATAATATTATTATATAAAATATATAAAAAAGGAGTAATTATAATGGAAGAAAAAATTATTGCGACATTTAATGGTAAGCATATAACTAACAAAGATTTACAAGAAATTATATCAAGATTTCCAGCTGAGAGACAGCAGAATTTAACAACACCAGAAGGAAGAAAAGAATTATTAAATGAAGTTGTAAGTTTTGAAGTACTCTATGAATATGCTAAAGATAGTAACATGGAAGAAGATAAAGACTTTTTAATTCAATTAGAAAATGCAAAAAAAGAAATACTTACCCAAATAGCTATAAAAAAGATTATCTCTAGCGTTAAAGTAGATGAAGGGGATATAGTTAAGTTCTATGAATCCAATAAGGAAATGTTTAAAACAGAAGAGACTATAACTGCAAAGCATATACTAGTGAAGACTTTAGAAGAGTGTAATAGTATATTAAATGAAATTAAAAATGGAATGAAGTTTGAAAAGGCAGCTGAAAAATATTCCACATGTCCATCTAAAAACAAAGGTGGAGCTCTTGGTACCTTTGGACATGGAAGAATGGTTCCACCTTTTGAAAAGGCAGCATTTAGCATGAATGCGGGAGAAATTAGTGAGCCAGTTAAAACTCAATTTGGATACCACTTAATATTTGTAGAAGATAAAAATCCAGAAAGTATAATATCACTAGATGAAGTAAAGGGCAGCATATATGCACAGGTATTACAAGAAAAGCAAAAAGAAATTTATATAAGTTTTGTAGATGATTTAAAGAAAAAATATAATGTAAATATACAAGAATAAACTTAATGAATAAGATAAAACACACAAAGAATTTGCTTTGTGTGTTTTTTGTGCGTTTTATAATAACAACATTGCCACCTGTATCAATAGTAGTAAAGTGGAGTATTATTAAGTAAATAAAAGAAGTAAGTGCATATAATTGTATAACTCCATTTATCATGAGGGAACGGTATTGTTTATATGATACAATAACTTATGTTGTCGCAAGAAACGACAAATAAGTCGACAAAGATTTAAAAAAAATTTAGAAACTTGTTGACAAGAAGAAACAAAAATGTTACTATATAAAAGTCGCTTGGAGCGACAGGGTCTTTGAAAATTGAACAGAGAATAGAAACCAGTCAATT
>NZ_JAFBDB010000018.1 GCF_016908015.1 Clostridium pascui | reverse complement strand
TATTAAACGGTTCAAAGATATTTATAACAAACGGTGGAGTAGCTGAAGTATTCATAGTATTTGCTATGACTGACAGAAGCAAAGGAACTAAAGGAATTTCCGCTTTCATAGTTGAAAAAGGAATGCCAGGATTCTCAATAGGTAAAGTAGAAGAAAAGCTTGGAATAAGAGCATCATCAACTACAGAACTTATATTTGAAGATGTTAAGGTTCCAAAAGAAAACCTACTTGGAAAAGAAGGAAAAGGATTTGGAATTGCCATGAAGACTCTTGATGGAGGAAGAATTGGTATAGCAGCTCAAGCTCTAGGAATAGCTCAAGGAGCATTTGATGAAGCAGTAAGCTACATGAAAGAAAGAAAGCAGTTTGGAAAACAATTATACAAATTCCAAGGATTAAGCTGGATGATGGCTGATATGGAAGTTGCAATTGAAACTGCAAGATTATTAGTATACAAAGCAGCTTGGAAGAAAGAAAACAAGATGCCATACAGCGTAGATGCAGCTATGGCTAAATTACATGCAGCAAATGTTGCTATGGATGTAACAACTAAGGTTGTTCAAATATTTGGTGGATACGGATACACTAAAGAATACCCAGTAGAAAGAATGATGAGAGACGCTAAGATCACTGAAATCTATGAAGGAACTTCACAGGTTCAGAAGATGGTTATTTCAGGAAACATATTTAAATAAGGAGGGTACACTTAAATGAATATAATTGTTTGTTTAAAACAAGTTCCAGATACAAATGAAGTTAAAATAGATCCAGCTACAGGAACTCTTATAAGAGAAGGTGTTCCATCAATCATAAACCCAGATGACAAGAATGCTTTAGAAGAAGCTTTAGCACTAAAAGATAAATATGGTGCAAATGTTGCTGTAGTAAGCATGGGACCTCCACAGGCAGAAGTTGCTTTAAGAGAAGCTTTTGCTATGGGAGCAGATAGAGCAGTATTAATTACTGACAGAGCTTTCGCTGGAGCAGATACTCTTGCAACTTCAAGAGCACTTGCAGGAGCAATAGAAAAAATGGGAGACTATGACATAGTATTTGCTGGAAGACAGGCTATAGATGGAGATACAGCTCAGGTTGGACCAGAAATAGCTGAACACTTAAACTTACCACAAATAACTTATGTAGAAGCTGTAGAAAAAGCAGAAGGCGGCTTAATAGTTAAGAGAGCTTGGGAAGATGGATATGAAAACATAAAAGTTCAAACACCAGTTCTTCTAACAGCTATAAAAGAATTAAATGTACCAAGATATATGAGCGTAGGACATATCTTCGGAGCTTTTGATAAAGAAGTAGAAGTATGGAGTGCAGAGTATATTGGAGTAGATAAATCCCTTCTTGGACTTCCAGGATCACCAACAAAGGTTAAGAAGTCAACTACTAAAGAAGCTAAGGGCAAGGGAGCAATAGTAAACCTACCACCTAAAGAAGCAGCAGCAGAAGCAGTTGCAAAATTAAAGGAAAAACATTATATCTAATTTAGGAGGGATTTTTAAATGAATATAGCAGATTACAAAGGCGTATGGGTATTTGCTGAACAAAGAGACGGCGAATTACAAAAAGTTGCTCTAGAACTTTTAGGAAAAGGAAGAGCAATTGCTGATAAATTAGGAGTAAAATTAACTGCATTATTAGTTGGCGGAGAAGGAATGGAAGATGCAACTCGCGAACTAGTAGCTTATGGTGCAGATGAAGTTATATATGCTCACAATCCATTATTAAAGCACTTCACAACTGATGGATACACAAAGGTTATATGTGAACTTGCAAATGAAAAGAAACCAGAAATAATTCTTGTAGGTGCTTCTTTCATAGGAAGAGACTTAGGACCAAGAGTTGCTGCAAGATTATCAACAGGACTTACAGCTGACTGTACAGGACTTGAAACAGAAGATGGAACAAACCACTTACTAATGACAAGACCTGCTTTTGGTGGAAACTTAATGGCAACTATCATCTGTGCTGATCACAGACCACAGATGGCAACAGTTAGACCAGGAGTGTTTTCAAAGCTTGCAAAAGATGAAAACAGAACTGGTGACGTTCAAACAATAGCTATGGACGTAAAAGAATCTGACATCAGAACTAAGACTGAAGAAGTTGTTAAATTAGCTAAGAGTGTAGCTGATATAACTGAAGCTGA
>NZ_JAFBDB010000017.1 GCF_016908015.1 Clostridium pascui | reverse complement strand
TACTACACCTATGATAGTGATGGCAGCCTTGTATCCATGAACTTAAATGGTGTAGAATATTACTATATAAGAAACCTTCAAGGAGATATTATAGGTTTATTTGATAAAAATGGAACACAAGTTGTATCCTATACCTATGATACTTGGGGCAAACACGATGGTAAAGCCGAGTTAAAGGATGAAAACGGCACTGTAATTCAGCAAGGTGACATTAAAGGAACACTTGCATCAACTGTTGGAGTTAAGAATCCTTATAGATACAGAGCGTATAGGTTTGATACTGAAACAGGATTGTACTATTTAAATTCTAGATATTATAATCCTGAAATGGGCAGATTTATTAATGCGGATGGACTTATTGGAAGTCCAGGAGAATTACTAAGCTATAATATGTTTGCATACTGCAGTAACAACCCAGTAAATATGGAAGACCCAAGTGGACTTCTTTTCAATAATGTTACTAATAAGATTAACTCATATATGTATAAAGCGAAATTAGCATTAATGGCAACAATAGCAACAGTAATGTACAATAATATAGTGCAACAAAAAGAATACATTAATAATGCTATAGATAGTATAAGTAATACAATAAGCAACGCAGTAAATAATACTATTGCTAAAATAAAAACTCATGGCAATAGCAAACAAAGTAAAAAGTCTCAGCATGGATATGAGATTTATAGAAAAAATACGGGAGATGTAGTTAAGGTTGGGATTAGTGGTGGAAAAGTAAGATTAGATGGAAAGTCATATAGAGCAGAGAAACAGGTAAGAGATTTTAATAAGCAAGATGGAGGGGACATATACGCTTCAAGAATAATGGGATATTTTCCTGACAGACCAAGTGCGCTTGAATGGGAATGGCTGAATGCACAGTTTCGCTATTCTCAGGGGCATTCGATGGATCATCATCTGAGACCTGGGTTTGATAATTGGTGGGACTTGAAATAAGAGTTGAAAGGAGAAATAAAAATGTATCTTAGAGAAATACAGTTAAGTTTGCCATATAGAGAAAAACCAGAGATTCTAAAGGAGATAATGAGTCAACATAATTGTACTTATGAGAAAGCTATAGAAATTGATTATGATAATAATTGGATGATTGGAGTTAGGCGGAGATTTGAATTAGAAACTAGATGTATTGCTGCTATGTTTATGAGATTGCTTGGCAAATATAAAACTAAGAATAGTTCTAAAATACTCATTGAGTGTATTGAGAAAGAGCCTGAAACAGTTTATCCTTGTTATAGAGGTAGTTGTGCAGGAATAGGCTTAGTTAGATATGAACTAGACTATGTTAATTTCTTCAATAAGAAAAGCCATGAAAAAAAACAAATAATATTACAAATAATTAAAGAAAGCCTTTTTACTATAGCAAAAGAAGAAGAGTGGGAGTTAACACCTTTAGAAAATGTAGTCAATAAAATTGAGGAATTAAATTATGATAATTTTTGGGTGTTTGGTAAAAAAGCAAAGAGTCCAAATAAATTGTATACTGCAGAATTATATATTGAGCACAAGATAGAGTCGATAGATTTTTTTGTTCTAATTCGTAATAAACAAGATGAAGTAGTCAAAAAAAAATTAATAATAACAGAAAAACCAAGTGAATGGATGTATATTCAGTATCTAGGAAAATTAGTTTGGGCTTCAGATACAGAAATTCAATTAAGGGATAAAACAGGGTTTACACTTTTCTCTTTATCTTTGTAATGGGGGTTTGCTAAAATTATTAGCGTGATTTTTGGTTTGTTAAAAATAATCGACAAAATTAATAAATTTAAAGTTGATAGCGAAGTCATAATAATTACTGAGCTGAATAAAAAAATGACTAATTAAAGTATGAAGAGAACATTTCCTAATATACTTAATCCTAAATAGGAAGTGAGGCTTTTTAGATGAATAATGAACTTAAGAATATCGCAACTATTAACATAGTAGATACTGAATTTGAAGAGGAAAACGATGGAGTAGTTATAGTTAAATCCTTTGGTAACATTAAAATTGGATTAGCGGTTTCACAGAGAGATAGTGGAGATGCCGTGTTATGGTTTGATGTTAATGAAGCTCAACAAATTATTTCTGCTCTACAAGTTGCTATTGAGGAAATTAAAGATAACAATAATTAATATTATATACAAAACTATAATATCCAAAACAATGCTATAAAGAAAGTCCAACAGGTCACAGTACTTGTTGGACTTTGCTATTCAAAGGTTCAAAGCTTTTCTCTAAATAATAACCTAATGGGTGATAAGGGAGTAAAACCTTACGATGAAAATGCAGTTTTTGAAAAGAATGATGCTTATGATACAGCCTTAGCTGCATATGAAGGTACCACTAATTTAGTGAAAAATAACTCTTCCTTTGAAAACAGTACTTCTTCCTGGGTTATAGGAGATATGAGTTCTGGTACAGGAAAGCTTAGAGTTGTAAATGACGGATTTTATGGAACAAAGGCTTTAGAGCTGTATGATTCAGATGGTTTATATGATGGAAGTAAGACTAA
>NZ_JAFBDB010000016.1 GCF_016908015.1 Clostridium pascui | reverse complement strand
TTTAATCTGTTTCGCTCATCGCGTTTCTTAACATTTAACTGTTAAGTAATTGACTGGTTTCTATTCTCTGTTCAATTTTCAAAGACCCTGTCGCTTCAAGCGACTTTTACATATTAACATTTTTGTTTCTTCTTGTCAACAACTTTTTAAAATATTTTTCAAAATCTTTGTCGACTATTTGTCGTTTCTTGCGACAACATAAATTATTCTATCATCCCTTATGATTCTTTTTTTTTAATAATATGTGGATTTATATATATTTTATTAATATTTCTCATTTATGCTCAATATATCTGAATTTATCACCTATAGAAACACTTGGCAAAGTTTATTTGAAATTTATTTATTATAACTTTTGCCTTTATTTGATATCATATATATATAAGAATGAAAAGGAGTTGCTATGTATGTTTCCTAACTTTAGTTCTTTTCTATATTGGATATTTCTCATAAATGCTTTTATAGTAATAATAATAATATTACTAGAAAGAAAACGACCTGAAAAAACTATAGCTTGGTTATTATTAATAATATTACTTCCGCCTATTGGATTATTCTTTTACATATTCCTTGGTCGCAATTGGAAGATACATACCTTAAATAAACACTTTTCTCCTGGAGTAAAGGAGCTAGTTTGTAGAGTTTTAAATAAAATAGAAGACCCTTATTATATACCACTTATTCAACTGCTAGCTAAAAATAGTGATTCTCCACTATTTATTGATAATGATATAATAATTTTTAATAATGGAGAGGAAAAATTTAAGGCTTTAAAACAAGAAATAAAAAATGCAAAACATCATATTCATTTAGAATATTATATTGTGAAAAATGACACTATAGGAAATGAAATAAAAAATTTATTAATACTTAAAGCTTCAGAAGGCTTAAAAATCAAATTTATTATAGATAGAGTCGGTTCCATTAAGCTTGGTAACTCATATATACAAGATTTAAAAGACTCTGGTATAGAGGTGATTCAGTATTCATATTTCTTAGCTCCATTTTTACGCTATATAAATACTCAAATTAATTATCGAAATCACAGAAAAATAGCTGTTATTGATGGAAAAATAGGCTTTTTAGGCGGAATCAATATAGGTGATGAATACTTAGGAAAGAGCAAATTAGGATATTGGCGTGATACTCATATAATGGTAAAAGGAGATTTTACTTTAGGATTGCAAGGAGTTTTTATAGATGATTTTTGGACTATAAATCGTGTTAATAATGCCCCTCCATCTTTTGATAATAACTTTTATAGCTATTTTCCACAATCAGAAAAATCCAAAGGCAAGATAATGCAATTAGTCAAAAGCGGCCCTGATTCTCCTTATGCCTCCATACTACAAGGTGTTTTAAAAATGATTTCTATGGCAACACAGCATATATATATAACTACACCTTACTTTGTTCCTCCAGAGAGCATAATGGAATCATTAAAAATAGCAGCCCTATCAGGAATTGATGTGCGAATATTATTTCCTGGAAGATATGATCACTTTACAGTATATTATGCTTCTCGTACCTATTTATTAGAACTTATAAAATGTGGTGCAAAAGTTTACTCTTATGATAAAAGTTGTTTTATACACTCAAAAACTATTACAATAGATGGAAAGATCTGCACTGTAGGTACTGCTAATATGGACATTAGAAGTTATGAACTTAATTATGAAATTAATGCAGTAATATACGATGATGAAACTACCTTAAAATTGGAAAATATATTTTTAGAAGACTTGAAAAAAAGTAACTTGATTACAGAAGAGGATTATAATAATTCATCCTTCCTAATAAAATCAGTAGAAGCTGTATCTCGGGTATTTTCTTCACTACTATAAACCTTAAAACAATATGGAGGTATTTTATATGAATATAAATGATGAATTGAAAAAAATAGAATTAGAAATTAAACATATTACAGAAACATATACAGGCGATCTTACTGGTGGATATATTGTTGGTGATGGCCCCATTCCCTGCAAAATATTATTTATAGGTGAAGCCCCTGGTAAAACAGAAGTTGAGCAAGGTAAACCATTTGTCGGCATGGCGGGCAAAACCTTTGAAAAACACTTGAATTCCATTGGTCTTTCTCGAAGCGACATAAGAATAACCAATACTTGCTTTTTTAGACCTATAAAGTCAAAGGAAACCTTAAATAATAGAAAAAGTATAAGCAATAGGCCCCCTAAAGTATCTGAAATAAACTTATTCAAACATATAGCTCAAAGAGAAATAGAATTGGTAAATCCTAAAATTATTATAACCTTAGGGAATGTACCCTTGAAACAATGGACTTCATGTATTAATATAGGTGATTGTCATGGTAAGCTTATATTCAACAATGATATAAATACGTACATATTTCCAATGTATCATCCTTCATCTTTAATTTATAATAGAAGTGAAGATTTTTTTAAATCTTATGAAGAAGACTGGTTAAAATTAAAAGAGTCACTGGCCTCTATTTAGCGGCCAGCAACCTTCTTAACTTTATTATAAATCATCCTTTTCTTTATCACCTTTTAAGTTAGAAATTTTATTAGATAGTTCCTTTACTATAGTAATAGAATTATCTAACTCCCTACAATACTCCTCTAAATCTTTATCTATTATTTCATTATTCTTGTATTTTTGAAAAATTTTTTTCCCTATTTCTTCATATTTATTCTTAATGTTTTTTTCCTCATTACTTATGTTAAGACTTAATTTTGAAATCTCAACTACACCAGAAGACTTTTTGGCAATTATATTTGCTCCTTCTTCCACGGACTGAGCAATTTTAGTTAAACTACTAGATAGCTTATCCTTTAAGTCCATTTTATTTTATACCCCCATATTTAAATTCTAACTATAATTAACATAATATTATAACTATAGGCTATATGTGCTATTTAAGAAAAATATAAAATAAAAAAGACATCCTAAAAAACTAGGATGTCTTTGGTGGCTCACCGGGGAATCGAACCCCGGACACCATGATTAAAAGTCATGTGCTCTACCGACTGAGCTAGTGAACCATATTTTATCTGGCAACGACCTACTCTCCCACCGGGCCTCCCCGGCAGTACCATTGGCGCTTTGAAGCTTAACCTTCGTGTTCGGAATGGGTACGGGTG
>NZ_JAFBDB010000015.1 GCF_016908015.1 Clostridium pascui | reverse complement strand
TTTAAGAGCTAGAGCATCTGGTGATTATGGCTTGAAGGTAACACCCGTACCCATTCCGAACACGAAGGTTAAGCTTCAAAGCGCCAATGGTACTGTCGGGGAGGCCCGGTGGGAGAGTAGGTCGTTGCCAGGTAGAAAACACATCAGTTAATCTGATGTGTTTTTTAGTTTTTTGATTACATTTAGAACTAAGTAAAAATACTTAGTTCTTTTTTGCATATTCTGAGAAGAGTTAATTCTCCGACAATTAAGAGTTTTTAATTGATATAAATTTACTTATAATATAAAATTAAAATAAAGAAATAATTTTATTAGGGGGGTAACGTGGAAAAATATCTAAGATTTGAAGTAATAACAAAAGATAGAATGGGTATTACCTTAGAAATATTAGATAAGCTTTATAAGCTAGACATAAACCTTAGTTCTCTAGAGGTGTTTCCAGCAAAGGTATACATTAAGATAAAAGAAATATCTGAGAACAAAAAGAAATTATTGAAAAGTCAATTACATAGTATTGATGGAGTTGATGCTATAAAAGAGGTTGAATTACTAGAATATGAAAAAAACGAAAGAAAGCTCTTTGCAGTTATTAACTCTGTAGATGATGGTATTTTATATATAAATAAAGACTTAGAAATAGAGATATTTAATAATTATTGTGAAAGTATATTTCACTATAAAAAAAGAGATGTACTTGGGAAGAATATAAAAACTGTAATACAAGATGCGCTTATGGTAAAGGCTTTAGTTAGTGGAGAAGAATATAATAATATTGAAGTAAAAGTAAATACTGAAAAAGGTGAAAGTCATTATTTAACTAGTGGAAGAGCAATTAAAGATGATAATAATAACACTATTGGTGTAGTTGCTTCAATTAAAGATATGGAAAAAGCTATTGAAATGGCAAAGGTAGTATCATCTACAGATGAAGGAGCGTTTAAGGAAATAGTAGGTAACAGTCAATCTATCGAAAGGGTAAAAAATATAATTAAGACGGTGGCTAAGGGTACCTCAACTGTTATGTTAAGAGGAGAAAGTGGGACAGGTAAAGAGCTTTTTGCAAGAGCTATTCAAAACTTAAGCGATAGAAGAAATAAGAATTTTGTCACTATAAATTGTGCTGCTTTACCGGATAATTTAATTGAAAGTGAGTTATTTGGATATGAGAAGGGAAGCTTTACTGGGGCTATTAATACAAAAGAAGGACTTTTTAAGGAAGCACATGAGGGAACTTTATTTTTAGATGAAGTTGGAGAATTATCATTGATATTACAAGCTAAACTTTTAAGGGTGCTTCAGGAAGGAGTTATAAGAAAAGTAGGAAGCAACAAAGAAGAAAAAGTAGATGTAAGAATAATTGCTGCAACTAATAGAAATCTAGAAGATATGGTAGTGGAAGGAAAGTTTAGGGAAGATTTATATTATAGATTAAATGTAATACCTATATTTATTCCTCCTTTAAGAGAAAGAAGTGGTGATATACCAGATTTAGTTACATTTTTTATAAACAAGCTGAATAAAAAGCTGAATAAAAAACTTTTAGGCGTTGAGCTAGAGTTTATAGATAGGCTAATAAAGTATAATTGGCCAGGTAATATTAGAGAGCTTCAAAATATTATAGAAAGAGCGATGAATTTATGTACTAAAGAACTTCTAGATGCCGACCATCTAATTATTGGACTTCCTGAAAACTCAAAAATAATAAATATTACTACAGAAGATGAAGTGGGAATAAGATTAAAGGATATAGTTGAGATATGCGAAAAGGAAGCAATAATAAAGGCATTAAAGAAAAATAAAACTTGCAGGAAGGCTGCAAAGGCTTTAGGAGTATCTCATACTACAATAATAAATAAAATAAATAAATACAATATAAAGTGGAATGAATAATTTACAAGTGGAAATTATTCATTCCACTTTTTTACATAAAATGGTGGTAAATGTTTACATTAATGTTAAGTGATACAATAAAATGTTAGAATTTTTTTGAAATAAGGAGTATACAACAAATTAATATTTCAATATAAATACTGGCATGGATATTGCTAATATAATATTGTATAGAGGAAATTGAAAAGTAAGTTAAAAATAATTATAAAATTAAGGGGGATATAAGGATGAATAAAGAGCACATGATTAATATGGGATTTGGAACTAAGGCTATACATGGTGGACATGAAAAAGATGCACAATTTGGATCTCTTTCTACACCGATATATCAAACATCAACATTTATATTTGACACTGCAGAACAAGGTGGAAGAAGATTTGCGCTAGAGGAACCTGGATATATATATTCAAGATTAGGTAACCCAACGAGCTCGGAAGTAGAGAATAAAATGGCAATATTAGAAGGCGCTGAAGCAGCAGTTGCAACAGCTTCAGGAATGGGCGCTATATCTTCTGTACTATGGACATTACTAAAAGCAGGAGACCATGTAGTAGCAGCAGATACCCTTTATGGGTGCACCTTTGCATTATTAAATCATGGAATTACTAGATTTGGAATAGATGTAACTTTTGTAGATACTAGTAATCTGGAAGAAGTTAAAAATGCTATGAGACCAAACACAAAGATTGTTTATTTGGAAACACCTGCTAATCCAACGCTGAAAATTACAGATATAGAAGTTTTATCGAAAATAGCACATGAAGTTGAAGGATGTATAGTTGTTGTAGATAATACATTTAGTACGCCATATATTCAAAGACCAATAGAGCTTGGTGCAGATATAGTTGTTCACTCTGCAACTAAATATTTAAATGGACATGGGGATGTTATAGCTGGATTTGCTGCTGGCAAGCAGGATGTTATAAATCAGGTTAGATTAGTCGGTATTAAGGATATGACAGGATCAGTACTAAGTCCATTTGACGCTTTCTTAATTATAAGAGGTATGAAGACATTAGAAATTAGAATGGAAAGACATTGTGCAAATGCAATGAAAGTTGCTAAATTCTTAGAGACTCATCCAGCGGTTGATAAGGTATATTACCCAGGATTAGAAAGCTTTGAATACTATGATTTAGCTAAAAAGCAAATGAAATTACCAGGAGCTATGATATCCTTTGAACTTAAAGGTGGAGTTGAAGAAGGAAGAATGGTTATGAATACTGTTAAATTAGCTAGCTTAGCAGTAAGTTTAGGGGATACCGAAACGCTTATTCAGCATCCGGCTTCAATGACACATTCACCATATACGTCAGAAGAAAGAGCAGCAGCAGGAATAAGCGATGGATTAGTCAGGTTATCTGTTGGTCTTGAAACAGCTGAAGATATAATTGCAGATTTAAAACAAGCATTGGATTTAATAATATAATAGATTATTAATTTATATATTATAGCTGTAAATACAATGGCATTTTTTACAGCTATAATACAAATTTAATTAGCTCAAAGATATTGCAATAATCTTATTTTTCCATACCCATTGTAAAGTTAAATTATATTAAGTTCGGTATTTATTTTAAGGGGGAGTAATCATGGAAAATAAATCAAATAAGTCAATATCAAATGGAAAGGCATTAATACCTTTCGTAATCTTTATTGCAGTTTATTTAGGTAGCGGACTAATTCTTCAAGCAAAAGGCACAGAAATGGCCTTTTATCAGCTCCCAGCACCAGTTGCAGCATTTTGTGGTATTATTAGTGCATTTTTTATTCTAAAAGGAAGCATTAATGAAAAGTTTGATACTTTTGTAAAGGGCTGTGGAGATTCAAATATAATTATAATGTGCATAATTTATTTATTAGCTGGAGCCTTTGCCACTGTATCGTCAGCTATGGGTGGAGTTGATTCTACTGTCAATTTAGGATTAACTTATATACCAGCAAACTATATAGTGGCAGGATTGTTTATCATATCTTGCTTCATATCTCTATCTACAGGAACTTCAGTTGGTTCAATAGTAGCTGTAACACCTATTGCAGTAGGACTTGCTACTAAATCAGGACTTTCTCTTCCACTTACACTGGCAGCAGTACTTGGTGGATCGATGTTTGGAGACAACTTATCTGTAATATCAGATACAACAATTGCAGCTACCAGAACTCAAGGTTGTGAAATGAGGGATAAGTTCAGAGTAAATATATATATAGCAGCACCAGCGGCAATCATAACATTAGTCTTATTACTTATATTTGGTAGACCAGAAACTATACCTGCAATGCAAAATTATGACTATAACATAATTAAAGTTTTGCCATATTTATTTGTATTAGTACTATCTTTAGTTGGCGTAAATGTTTTTGCTGTATTAACAGGAGGAATTATTATTTCAGGCATAATTGGTTTGACATATGGAGATTTAACAGTTTTAACTTTTACACAACAAATATATGAGGGCTTCAAGAGCATGATAGAAATATTCTTGTTATCAATGCTTACTGGAGGACTTGCTGAAATGGTAACTAAAGCAGGTGGAATTCAATTCTTACTAGATAAAATTCAGCAAATGATGAAGAGTAAAAAATCAGGAGAAATTGGTATAGCAGCTCTTGTATCATTAACTGATGCTGCTGTTGCTAACAATACAGTTGCAATTATAATCAACGGGCCTATAGCAAAGGAAATGTGCAATAAATACAAGGTTGATCCTCGAAGAAGTGCATCATTACTAGATACTTTTTCTTGTATAATGCAAGGAATAATACCTTATGGTGCTCAAATGTTAATATTACTAAGCTATACTAAAGGAACAGTATCACCATTTGAAGTATTACCTTTAGTTTGGTATATACATTTTCTAGCCATATCAGCAATTGTTTCAATATTCGTACCATTTGCTGATGGAATTATAAAAAATAACCCATGGAAATGGGATAAAGAAAATGAAATAGAAGTTAAGGCATAGAACTTTCTTGTAAAAAAGTGAATGGAGGAAAAGTAATGAATAATAAATTAGTTGAAATTCGCTGGCATGGACGAGGTGGACAAGGCGCTAAAACAGCCTCATTACTTTTAGCAGAAGCTGCTTTTAATGTTGGAATGTATGTTCAAGGATTTCCAGAGTATGGCCCAGAAAGAATGGGAGCACCAATAACTGCATATAACAGGATTGCTAATTTTCAGTTAAGAGTACACAGTAATATTTATGAACCAGACTATGTTGTAGTAGTAGATGAAACTTTATTAAAATCAGTACCCTGCACTAAAGGATTAAAAAAAGAAGGAGCTATAATAATCAATAGTAAAAAGAAACCAGAAGAAATTAGAGCTGAATTAAAAGGATATGAAGGAAGAGTATACACAATAGATGCAAAGGGCATTTCAGAAGAAATATTAGGTGCAAATTTTCCTAATACACCAATGCTTGCAGCAGTAGTTAAAGTAAGCGGAGTATTAGAAGAAAAGCAATTTGTAGAAGATATGGAAAATTCATTTAAACATAAGTTTACGAGTAAACCTCATGTTATCCCCAAAAATATTGAGGCTCTTAAGAGATCCCTTCAGGAGGTGAATGGAATTGGGTAAAAGAATGAATATAAATTCAGATACAAAATGGCATGAGTATCCAAGAGGTGGAGAAGTTCTTGATGCAGGTAATGCAGAAGAATTCAAAACTGGCGATTGGAGATCTATGAAACCAATTTGGCATGAAGATAAATGTAAACATTGTATGTTTTGTTGGGCTGTATGTCCTGACATGTCAATAGTGGTTAAAGATGAGAAAATGATAAAAATAGATTATGACTTCTGTAAGGGTTGTGGAGTTTGTACAAAGCAATGTAAATTTGGAGCGCTGGATTTTGTATTAGAGGAATAAGAAGGAGGAAGAATAATGGCTAAGGCTGAACAAATCAGAAAGAGTTTAAGTGGTAATGAGGCGGTTGCTACAGTTATGATGCAAATTAATCCAGATGTAATGGCTGCATTTCCGATAACACCATCAACTGAGGTACCACAATATTTTTCATCATTCGTAGCAAATAGACAGTGCACAACTGAGTTTGTACCAGTAGAATCAGAGCACAGTGCCATAAGTGCTTGTATAGGAGCATCTGGGGCAGGTGCAAGAGTATTTACTGCAACTTCTGCAAATGGCTTAGCTCTTATGCACGAAATGTTATATATAGCTGCAGGAGACAGACTTCCAGTAATAATTGCAGCAGTAAATAGAGCACTATCATCTCCAATCAATATACACAATGATCATTCTGATACAATGGGAGAAAGAGATACAGGATTTATTCAAATTTATGCTGAAAATGTCCAAGAGGCATATGATAATTTTATACAAACTGTAAAAATAGCAGAACATCAAGAGGTTATGACCCCAGCCATGGTTTGTTATGATGGATTTATTACATCTCATGCTGTTGAAAATTTTTGTATGTTAAATAAGGAGGATGTTGAAGATTTTGTAGGAGAAAATAAGAGGGTTGAAGATGCTCTTCTTGGAAAGGAAAATAAACTAATAGGTGCGTTAGGGCTTCAAGATGTATATATGGAGATGAAAAGACAACAGTTAGAAGGGTTATTAAATGCTAAAAAGGTATGTTTAGATGTAGCTAAAGAGTTTGAAGAATTAACAGGAAGAAAATATGGATTATTTGAAGAATATAAGTTAGATGATGCTGACTATGCGATAGTTATTATAGGATCATCAGCGGGCACAGCTAAGAAAGCAATTGATGATTTAAGGATTAAAGGGGTCAAAGCAGGACTTCTTAAGATAAGATTATTTAGGCCATTTCCAAGTGAAGAAATTGCTGAAGCACTTAAAAATGCTAAAGCTATAGCTATAATGGATAAATCAGAAGGTATGTCTGGAAACGGTGGACCATTATATACTGACGTAGTAAGTTCTTTATATGGAAGATCAAATAATAAAATAATAATGAGCTTTATTTATGGATTAGGCGGAAGAGATGTTAGAGTAAGCAGCATAGAAAAAGTGTATAATGAATTACAAAATGCAGTTAAGACAGGTAAATATAAGCGACATAACTATTTGGAAGTAAGGGAATAGGGGGTGAGCGAAATGGCAACATTAAAAGAGTTAACTAAAGTAAAAGAAAGAATAACTGCCGGACATAAAATGTGTGCTGGATGTGGTGCTCCAATGGTTGTAAAATGGGTATTAAAAGCTGTAAGGGAAGAAGATCAAGCTGTAATTTCAAATGCTACAGGATGTCTTGAAGTTTCCTTTGGAGTTTATCCATATAGTGCATGGAAGGATTCGTATATTCATACAGCTTTTGAATGTGCTGCGGCTACAGGCAGTGGTGTAGAAGCTGCTTATAGAGCATTAAAGGCAAGGGGAAGAATTGAAGATAATTATAAATTTATAACATTTGGTGGAGACGGGGGTACCTATGATATTGGATTTCAATCTCTATCGGGAGCAATGGAAAGAGGGCATGATATGCTTTATGTCTGTTATGATAATGGAGCGTACATGAATACTGGCATTCAAAGATCGTCAGCAACTCCACTTGGATCAGATACAACTACAACACCTCAAGGAAAAGAATCTTTTGGAAAACAACAGTATAGAAAAGATTTAACTCAAATAATGGTAGGACATCATTTACCCTATGTAGCTCAAACTATACCTATAATACCTGGAACTAAATATATGATGGATTTATATAACAAATCTAATAAAGCTATAAATGAAATTGAAGGACCCAAATTTATGAATGTATTAACTCCATGTCCAAGAGGATGGAGATGTGATACTGAAACTGAATTAGACTCAATTAAAGCAGCTGTTGAAACTTGCTGGTGGCCTCTATATGAAGTGATTGATGGAGAATATAAGTTAAACTACAGGCCAAAAGAAAGGTTACCAATAGAGGAATGGTTAAGGTTGCAAGGAAGGTTTAAGCACTTATTTAAATCAAAAGAAGGAAAAGCTAAGATAGCTGAAATTCAAAATGAAGTTGATAAAAGATGGGAAAACTTATTATTTCTTTGTGGATATAATGAATAGGTTTTAAAATAATATTTGAATTTATTTGTATACAAAGAAGAGTTCCTGGTAATGTATATACACATCACCAGGAGTTTTTTTCTTTGAACATTTTTAAATAGCATAAAGTCACGAGTTTTATTTAAATATAAATCAAACTAAACACAGCTCTAATATAGTAGTATAATAAATAGATAAATTATGGAGTAAAGGAGAATTGAAATGAACAGTGAAAATAGTTTTGAAGGATTAGAAGAAATATTAAAAACAAAACATGCTAATTGCTTTGAGGCAATGAAACCTAAAATTATGGAATATGTTCATAAAGAAAGTTTAACTATAGCATTTCCAGTTTTAGAAGAATATCTAAATCCTGATAGGAGAATGCAGGGAGGATTTATAACTGCTGCTTTTGACAATACATTTGGTGCTTTATGCTTTTATGAAGTTAAAGATTTAGCTTTACCAGCAACTATAGATATAAGCACTAGTTATCAAAGACCTATATTTATGGGAGATGAACTTATAATAACTGTTTACATAAAATCCATGGGAAATACCATAGTACATATGACAGGAGATGCAAGAAATACAGAGGGGAAGTTAGTTGCCACAAGTACAACTAATATAATGCTTTTAAAAGATGATAGTAATATAAATTAAATATTTTAAATGATGAAAAGTAAAACTATTAGGATAAAAAATTTATCTTAATAGTTTCATTTTATAAGTTGACAATAAAAATGTACTAGTGTATTATATTATTAGTACACTAGTACTATGTAACGTTTACGATAATAGGGAGGTGCAATATGAGTATAACCTTTGATGATAAAAGTCCAATATATGTTCAAGTAATGAATATGATAAAAAAGCGAATGGTATCAAAAGAGTTAAAAGGGGGAGATAAATTGCCGTCTGTAAGAGATTTATCAGCAGAATTAAAAGTTAATCCTAATACTATTCAAAGAGTGTATAAAGAACTTGAAAGAGAAGGACTAGCCTTTACTCAAAGAGGTATGGGAACCTTTATAACAGAAGATGAAAATGTAATACACAACTTAAGAAGAGATACCGCAAAGGGAATAATGAATTCTTTCATAGAGGGCATGAAACATTTAGGATTTAATAATGCAGAGATAATTAATATGATTGAGAAAAAGTTAAAGGAGGAAAATTAAAAGTGGATATAGTGTTAGAGACTAAAAGCTTGTCCAAAAGCTATTTTACGAAGAAAGCATTGAAGAATATAAATATGTCTTTAGGAAAAGGGAAGGTACTAGGGCTCTTAGGACCTAATGGAAGTGGAAAAACTACATTTATAAAAATTGCTGTGGGAATTTTAAGACAATCCAGTGGGGAAATTCTGATTGACGGAAAAAAACCAGGGGTGGGCACAAAGGCAGTAGTTTCATATCTTCCTGATAGAAATTATTTGTATAAATGGATGAAGATAAAGGATGCGATAGAATTTTTTAAAGACTTTTACAAAGATTTTGATGAAGAAAGATGTAGTGAACTTTTAAAATTTATGAAACTTGAAGAAGATATGAAGATAACTTCTTTATCAAAGGGAATGATGGAAAAGTTAAACTTAACTTTAGTGCTATCAAGAAGAGCTAAGTTATATATATTAGATGAACCACTAGCGGCAGTTGATCCTGTAGCTAGAGAACAAATACTTGATGCAATTATTCAAAGTTACAATGAGGAAAGTTCTATGATTATAACAACTCATCTTGTAAAAGACATTGAAAGAGTATTTGACGATGTAGCTTTAATAAAAGATGGAGAAATAGTTCTTTCAGGAAATGCTGAGGATTTAAGAATGGAAAAAGGTATGTCTATTGATGAACTATTTAGGGAGGTATTTAAGTAATGAAAAATTTAATAAAATATGAATTAAAAGGAGATTATAAATTATTTGGTATAATATTTACAATTGCTATCCTATTAAATGGTGGGCTTTTTACTAGAATGGGCAAGTGGGAAGAGGCAATTATCATAGCTTTGACTACGATGATAAGTTCATTTTTATTCTTAACTATTCTAATATTTGTAATTAAATCCTTCGAAAAAGAAATGTATGAAGATAGAGGATATTTAACCTTTACATTGCCAGTTAGCGGAAGAAAAATAGTAGGAGCTAAGCTTATTACTGCACTAATATGGTTTGCAGTAGCAGGGATATTGTCACTCATATCCATAAGAATACTCTTTGGGCTTCTATTTGATGAATCAATTATAAATGAACTTAGTACTAGGTTAAGTACTTTTATCAATATAAAAACTATCTTATCGGTAATTTTATTTGGAATAATAAATATCATAACACTTCTTTTATTGGTTTATTTTTCAATAACCATTACAAGAGTAGCGCTAAAAGGCAAAAAGGTTAGTAAGTTCTTAGGGTTTGTAGCTTTTATAGCGTTAAATGCAGCTATTGCTTATATTGAATATAAGATAATAAAGGTTTTTCCTCAAACAATAAGCTTTATGCCAGAGATTTTACAAGGGTTCCCAGCAAATTCTGAGCCAATGGTACTTGAAGGAACACTAATAACTATTAGAAATTCAGGCTTAAATATAAATATAGCAGCTTTAATTTATAATTTTGTTGTTTATGTAGGATTATTTTTAGGAACAGGATATCTTATAGATAATAAAATAGATATTTAGAAATAGTACGACATTTTTAATGCTGGGTGGCGTATAGAATTTTCATCTAGGAAGGTCATTGAGTTATGGTAACATCTCAGCAAACTGAGATGTGCTGATTTATAACGAAATCATAGATTTCTATAAATAAAGCCCTTTTAAAGCTCATTCAATGCCATCTACGATGCAAATTCTATACTCTCCAGCATTAAAAATATCTTCATGAAAACTGCTGAAAGAAGAAATTCAGCTAACTCAATTTCTAAAATGTTTTAGGGAAGCAGCTCTGGAGGGTTGCAACAATTTGTATATAGTAATATCTTATAAAATATTACTAAAGGCACTTGAAATAATGAGAAAGTATAGTTACAATATAAGTGTACTATGTTAAATAGTACACTTAATACAGGGGGTGCGATTATGAAAAGAAAAAATCTTATTGGTTTAGTAGTAGCATTACTGGTTTTACCTTTGGCAATGGCTTTTTATTCTGGAAATAAGAAATATGAAAGAAAAACTACTTATGATACTCCAGAAAAGGTTATAGAAGAATTCTTTAAAAACTGGAGTTTTGATAAAAATAAGGTAAGAAGTAAACATATGTATTCACAGGACTATAAGGATTGCCTATCTGATAGGCTTAGAATGCTTCATGAAGAAAGTGGATTTACAGCTTCTCCGGATAGAAGTTCTGGAAAGGCACAGTTAAAAAGTTTTGAACTTATAAAAGATGAAAAAGTTATAAGGGATATAAATCTTCAATATGCCTATTATGATAGCAATACAAAGCAAGTAATCTCAGGAGTTAATGCCTATTATAAAGATTTTATAAAAGATGTGCCTGAAGAAATAAGATTTTACAGAGTGGATTATAAAGGAGAAAACTTATATGATACAGAAAGTAGCCCGGAAAACTTTACAAGGATATATACTCTTATAAAAAATGATGGGCATTGGACTATAGACAATTTTGGAGATAGCGGAAATTATCATATATTAAATGAGGAAAACGCAAATTAGGGGGGGATAGCAATTGATAGTAATTGATCCAAGAAGTAGTACTCCCATATATGAACAAATAGTTATTAAGATTAAAGAGCTTATATTAAAAGGTGTATTAGAACCGGGGGATAAGCTGCCTTCAGTAAGAGAGCTTTCAGGTATAATTACGGCAAACCCTAATACAGTAAGCAAAGCTTATGCAGAACTTGAAAGACAAAAGGTTATTGAAACTATAAGAGGACGAGGTACCTTTGTTGTTGAAAATTATAAACCTAGAATTCAGGAGGACAGAATGGAAGCTTTAAAAGAAGATTTAAAGAAAGTAATTCTTGAAGCCAAGTATATGGGCCTTACAAAAGAGGAACTTGTAGATATAATGGATATTTATTATGAGGAGTTTAACACACATGGGGAGGAGGGGAAGAATTGATAGAAATAAAGGGCTTAAGCAAAATGATAGAAGATAAATACATATTAAAGGAAATAAATCTTAAGGTTAATAAAGGAAGTATATTTGGACTTATAGGGCCTAATGGAGCGGGGAAAAGTACTCTTATAAGATGTCTTACAGGCATATATAGATTGGAAGAAGGGGAAATACTCTACGAGGGGCAAAGTGTTTATGAAAATATAGAAGTAAAAAATAAAATAGGATATGTGGCGGATGAAAATAACTTTTTCTCTACATTTAAGCTTATAGATATTATAAATTACTATAAATTAGCTTACAAAAACTTCGATGAAGAAAAGTTTAAAGAGTTAAATAAAGAATTTAAAATGAATACTAAAAAGAGGTTTTTTCAGCTATCAAAGGGAAATAAAATGAAGTTTGCCATTATGATGGCTATGTGTATACATCCTGAATATCTAATATTAGATGAGCCTACCTCTGGAATAGATCCAATATTTAAAAGAAAGTTTCTTGAAATACTACTAAATGAAGTAGCAGAAAAGGGAACTACAGTTATAATATCTTCTCATAATTTATCTAATGTAGAGAGAATATGTGACACTATAGCAATATTAAATAATGGAAAGGTCACAGCAGTAAGCTCTATAGATGATATGAAAAATAAGATTAAAAAGCTTCAGGTGGCATTTAAGGTAGCAATTAAAGAAGAAGAACTAAAAATTCATGGAGTAGTTAAGGTTGAAAATGTAGGAAGAGTTTATAATATAGTAACTACTGATTATGGAGCAGAACTAATACACAAAATCAATTCACTAAACCCTCTATTTGTTGAAGAACTTGATTTAAGTCTTGAAGATATATTTATATATACTATAGAAGGGGAGGGAAAATGAAATGAAGAAACTTTTAAATAAAGCAGTTATGTTTGAAACCCTGATATCTATGAAATATATAATAATTTTAGAACTTTTAGTTGTGGCTGTTGGAGCTTTGATGAAGATATCAGAAGTTCATAACTCAATACTTAATAATTTTGATTACTTTAGAAGTTATTTGTCAATAGATATTATAGTAGTAATGATGATACTTGCGGTAATGAACTTTCTTATCTCCATAGGAGTTATGGGTATTAATAAACATAAAAACTTTTTATTTTTAAGTTCTCAGCCTATAACAAGAGAAGAAATGGTATTTACAAAAGGGTCTATAGCTTTGTCGTTAAGTTTTATAAATATAGCCTTATATATGTATATGAACTATATAGATTTTATAGCAAATAAACAATTATATAGGTATTTTTTAATAAACTATAATAATCGATTTATAATAAAAGAGCTTGTGCTATTAATTACATTTTCTATAGGTTTCTTTACTTATATATTTTTAATAAATGGGATAGTAAACAATGGGATTGCAGCAATAATAACTACTATAGCTATACCTCTTTATCCTTTTGCATTTGTTCTGCTTGCACATAGCTTAGTACCTTATAGATTTCGTGGTTTCTTAGGCCAAACACTTGAATATATACTGAACAGTACACTCAGCTATGCTAATGGAGAAAAGATATTTAAAATAACGGTTGTAACTTCTTTAATAATAATAGCAATATGTGCTGCAGTATGGAAAGGAATAATAGTAAACATATATAAGAAAATAAGAATCGAAAATATGAATAAGCTTTTCATATCAAATACAGTAAGTAAGATTATAAATATTTTAATGTGTATAGTAATTAGTTTATTGGTGGGAAATATAATGGTAGCTGTAGTTTTTATATTTTTGAATATATTTATAGCAAATCCTTATCAATCTATTCAAATGCCAAGGATAATTTTACTCATTTCAAGTATAATTGCAGCGCCTATGATTTATAAAATGCAAAATAAGTTAACAAAATTATATGGGTTAAACTAGATTATAAATAAATCGGTGAATAAACATATTCATTAGATGTTAAAAGGAGAGAATTTGTGTGAATATACTTGAAGTAAAAGATGTAAAAAAACAATTAGGAAAAAGAGAAATAATAAAAGGTATAAGTTTTAATGTAAAACAGGGGGAGATTTTTGGATTTTTAGGACCCAATGGAGCAGGGAAAACTACTACTATAAGAATGCTTGTGGGACTTATTTCTCCAAACTCTGGAAGTATAAAAATAGATGGACATGATATAAAAGGTGAAAGAGAGATGGCACTTAATGCAGTTGGAGCAGTGGTTGAAAATCCAGAGCTTTATACTTACTTATCTGGTAGGGAAAATTTAATGCAAATTGCAAGAATTAGAGGAATTAGTAAATCCTATGTAGATGAAATTATTGAGCTTGTAGAACTTAAAGATAGAATAGGGGATAAAGTAAAAAAGTATTCTCTTGGTATGAAGCAAAGGCTGGGTCTTGCAGCAGCCCTTATTGCAAAACCTAAACTTTTGATTTTAGATGAACCTACCAATGGACTTGATCCAACAGGTATTATGGATTTTAGGAAAATAGTGAGGAAGGCAGCTCATGAAACAAATACAGCGGTTTTTATATCTTCACACATTTTAAGTGAGGTACAAACACTTTGTGATACTGTTGCTTTTATAAACAATGGAGTAATTCAAAGTGTTGAAAGTATAAATGGAGGTATTGTAAAAGAAAACACAGAAACTATAATTTTATCTGTTAAAGAAATTGAAAAGTGTAGAGAGGTATTAAAGAACTTAAATTGTATTCAGGATATATCATTTAAAGAAGATATATTTAAGCTAACTATTGATAAAAATTCAATACCTGAAATTATATTTAAATTAGCAGAAAATAAAATTCATATAGAAGAAGTTTATAAGAAACATGTAGAACTTGAAGATAGGTACTTAGAAATCGTAGAGGGAGGAAAAGTGGTATGATTACACTAAAGCTGATAGGTAATGAACTAATAAAATTAATGAATAGAAGGAAAACCTTAGTTATAACTCTATTGTTTGCATTACTTATAGCATTTGTAGGATTTGCAACATATAAGAATGCAGAAAATATGAAGAAATGGAATAATCCAGAGCGAAGAATTCAAATGGAAAAAGAAAATATAGCTCAGTATGAAAGAATGAGGAAAGATAGTACTATACCTGATAGTGATAAAGTTCATTTTGATGAAGAAATTAAAATAGCAAATGAAAGAATTGATTCTATTAAGAAGGAACAAAAGAGTGAAAAACTTGATTGGAAAGTTACGCTAAGTGAAGAGATTAAAAGTATGGAAGAACAATTAAAGAGTGCTGAAATGTCTTCAGAAGAAAAGGAAAGAGTTAAAATTAATTTAAATACAAGAAAATATCTTTTATCTAATAATATACAGCCAGAAGAAAATTCATATGATCCAACAGCATCTGTATTTATAAGAGATTTATTTGGAATGCTTGGAATGATATTTCTTGCAGTAGGAGTAATTATATTTAGTTCAGATATGGTATCAGGAGAATATACACCTCCAACAATGAAGTTTTTATTAACTCAACCTGTATCAAGGGGAAAGGTACTATTTTCAAAATTTATAGCATTAATTTTATCCTCTACTGTAATAATAGTTTTAGTAGAATTTATTGCATTTATAGTTATGGGGTTACTATTTGGGTTCGGAAGTATGGATTATCCTGTATCAGTAGGAACACGCTACATCTATGATAGTATTACAAGAGGGGATGCTGGAGAACAAGTCATAAAAATAATTGAAGGAAGTACATATATAATTCCTATGTGGCAATATATACTTCAAATGTTTTTAATGCAAGTTTTATTTATAATATCGTCTGTATCCTTTGCATTTTTATTATCTACAGTGGTAAAGAGCAGCATGGTATCTATGGCTGTAAGTACAGTTAGTGTAGTAGCTTTTACTATATTTCAAGCAATGCCATATACTAGAAAGTATGTTCAATATCTTTTTACTACTTATGGAGATGTAGGTAAAATTGTAAGTGGAAATATTGCTCAAATGCTTAATAACCCTAGTGTTACATCTATGTATGCAATAGCATTGCTTTTAATGTGGGCAGTGGTAAGCTATATAATTTCTCATATTGTATTTGTAAAAAAAGATATATTGATATAAAAGCTATAAATATAGATAGGTGCTAGGAAAGTACCTATCTATATTTATTTGCAATTTTTGTATTAAATTAAATAACCTAACAGTATAATTAAATTAGATTATAGAGATATGTAAATGGGGAGGTTGGGATATGAAGCCGATAATAGGTATAACAACATTTAAAGAATATAAAGAACAGAGAGAGTATAATTCTTTAGATTGTGATTACATTAACTCCGTAACTTCAGCAGGAGGTGTGCCTTTATTATTGCCTGTAAGTAATAATAAAGAAGATATAAAGCAATATTTAAATAATATTGATGGATTGATTTTTAGTGGAGGAGAGGACATATTACCTGAAATTTATGGAGAAAATCCAATAAATGATCTAAGAGCCATATCTACTGAAAGAGATTTTTTTGAAATAGAATTATTTAAACTTGCATATGATATGGATAAACCTATTTTAGGAATTTGTAGGGGAATTCAACTGATAAATGTGGCCAGCGGAGGAACTCTATATCAGGATATTTATGCACAAAGGGAAAATGCGTTAGGACATTATCCTACAAAAATAAAGAGAGATAGTTTATATCATTTTATAGATATAGAGAAGGATAGCAAATTGTTTGATATATTTAATGAAGAAAGGATGATGGTAAACTCTTTTCATCATCAATCCGTTAAAAATGTTTCTCAGTCGTTTAGGATAACAGCTAGAAGCTATGATGGGATAATTGAAGCCATAGAAGCTAAGAATAAGAAATTTGTAGTAGGAGTTCAATGGCATCCAGAAGCTTTAGTAACGAATCACAAAGAGTTTGAAAAGTTATTTGGACAATTTATTGATGCAGCTAAAACCAAATAGAAGTTTATTTAAGGATATATACAACAATATAATAGTATATATCCTTAAAAATAATCAAATACTATTCCTGGTGTGTCAATACAATGGATATGGAGAAAAAACATAAAAAAGTGAGTATAATTAATTTAATTTAAGATAATAATAAATAATAATGTAATATAAAAAAACTAATCATGATAAGATAACATTCGTCGCTGAGATGAGCGATAAATAAATTAAATAACTGATAACAACTTGAAAAAAATATTTTAAAAAGTTGTTGACAAGAAGAAACGAAAATGTTAATATATAAAAGTCGCTTGGAGCGACAGGGTCTTTGAAAATTGAACAGAGAATAGAAACCAGTCAATTACTTAACAGTTAAATGTTAAGAAACGCGA
>NZ_JAFBDB010000014.1 GCF_016908015.1 Clostridium pascui | reverse complement strand
TTTCTATTCTCTGTTCAATTTTCAAAGACCCTATCGCCTCAAGCGACTTTTACATATTAACACTTTTATTTCTTCTTGTCAACAACTTTTTAAAACATTTTTTAAAATCTTTGTCGACTTATTTGTCGTTTCTTGCGACAACATGTGTTATTGTATCACATCAATCCATGATTATAATGATAAAACTCACTAAAATTTAAATTTAAATTTAAAATCCTCTATAAATCTAGGAGTTAATTCTAATTTCTATAGAGGACACACTAGATAAGGTTGACGCTCTATTCTCTTAATATATAATAGGTTATATGGTCTCTCCACTTCCCATCAATAAAGAGATAATTTTTATTAATACCGAGTTCTTTGAAGTTACATGCTTTTAGAACACTTTGAGACTTTTTATTATCCACTAATGCTGAAGCCTCTATTCTATGTAAATTGAATTCATCAAATCCGTATTCTGTAACCAACTTTAAAGCTTCTTTCATATATCCTTTCCCTTGCTCATCTTTATCCATTGAATAACCTATAAAACAACTCCTAAAGATCCCCAATACTATATTGGATAATTGAATTTTTCCAATGAAGTTGTCATTTTTATATATCCCAAAATTTATAGCTTCTCCATTTAGATATTGCTTATATGATTCTATCAATATATCCCTTTGAAACTTTAATGTATAAAATTCCTCTTCCCTTGTAGGTTCATAAGGACTTAAATGCTCCTTATTCTTTAAATAATAGTTTAATATTTCCTGGGAATTTTCTGGAGTTAATATCTTTAGCTGTACATTCCTACCACTAAGGGTGATTTTTCTTAATAGATTTTCTTTTTTATAGTTTATTTTTTCTAGCCCAAATAAAAATTCACTTTTATAAATTCCATTTTCACATAAGTTATTAGCAATAACTCCTTCTAATTCAAATCCTAATTCCCCAAAACACTCAATACTTTCATCTTCCTTAACCAATATATTTATCTTTTTAATATTATCTTTATTAAAAACTTGATTCAGAAACTCATCAACTGATTTAAACAAAAGTCTTGGCTTATCCTGCTTATAAAATCTTATTCTTATACAGCAATATTTACTTTCAGTATTCCAATCTATTATATATATTCTTCCTAGCGTAATACCTATACTATCTTTAATAATATATTCCCTTTTATTACTTGTAGAAGTTATACAAACATCATTTTGCATATGCGTTCCCCCTTTATTTTTATATCGGTAAAATTTTATATCATCTTAAGTTAACTTTTATATAGTCCTTTTATCTCAATAAATACTTTAATATTATATCATAATCATATTTTTTACTTTACAATAAAAACTATTAATATTAATATATTTTATGTTTACTAATAATTACAAGTATAAAAAATGAAGGTTAGGTGATTTATCTATGAACAAACAAGCCTTAAATAAACTTAGTTTTTTCTTTATGGGTATAGAGAATAAATTTAAAGAAAACTCTAGCATATTCCTGGATATAACAGTTGAGTTTACTACTGGTCTTAAAAAATTCACAGGCATCGCTAAATTAAAGGAAAATACATTATCATTTAACTTTAATGGTAGAACTAATTCCTTTACTATAGAACAGCTTATTAAAAACATAATAAATGAAAGTGAGCACTATGAATCATTATTATTTACATATAATGAAAGAGGTGGAGGAGTATTAATCGAAGCATCTAACAAAAATGTATTATTTAAAAATATAGATTCAAAAAACTCTATAGATAAGGATAACTCTACATCTACTACAAAAACTTCCACTCTATTAAATAGAGATTATTACATAAAGGTAGGCGAAGCCGATGCTCTTTTAAAAGAAATAGGCATAATGAGCAAGGATGGAAAAATTAAAAATGATAAAATAAGAAAATATAATCAAATAGATCATTATGTAGAGTTGTTGGAAGGAATCTTAGATCAACTACCTTCCAATGAAGCAATAAATATATTAGATTGTGGATGTGGAAAATCATACTTAACCTTTGTATTAAACTATTACTTAACAGAAGTAAAAAAACGAAAATGTTTTTTCATAGGATTAGATATTTCTGAAACTGTAATTAATTCTTCTAAAGAAATGGCTGAAAATCTAGGCTATAGAAATATGGAATTTAAAGCCTTAGATATAAAAGACTATACACCTGATAAGAAAATTCATGTTGTTATATCTCTCCATGCCTGTGATACCGCTACAGATATGGCTTTAGCCTTAGGTATTAGAGTTAAGTCAGATGCTATAATAGCTGTTCCTTGTTGTCATAGAGAACTATTAAATCAATACTCCTATGCTCCTTTTAAAGGTGTGCTAAAGCATGGGATATTAAAAGCTAGAATAGCTGATGCACTTACAGATGGTCTCCGCTCATTAATTCTAGAAGCTTATGGATATAATGTATCTGTAGTTGAATATATTTCACCTTTAGAGACACCTAAAAATTTAATGATAAGGGCTCTGAAAACCAAAGACTTTGACAACAAAATTTTAGAGGACTATTTAAAACTTATCGCTGACTTGAATATAAATCCTGCTCTATATAGATTCTTAAATCAGTGGTAAGAAGCATGTTGATTCGTTCATCTTATCGTTATGTATAGCTTTATTATAAAAATTCAAAGGCAACTTTTATACATTTTTCAATGCATAAAGGTTGCCTTTATACTTACTTCCATTTTCTAAATTAACTATAAGTAATAAATATCAAAACACCTTCATTCGCTTCCAGGCTAACAACCTAGGGTGTTATATAGATAAAATAGAATATGGAAAATGTTATATCCACAGAATTATAAGAACATAAGCTTTACTTTTTGAAAATGCCACCTATTCCCTTAAAACATATTAACAAAGACAATTTTACAGAGGTTTTTTTAATTTGAAGTTTTAAGTTTTATCGCAGGTTGCATTTGGAGCAAAAACTTATAAAATTTATATGTTAGTATAAATCTATTAAACCTTATCCGCACATAAGATTTATATAACTATAAAATTTTTACCTCTTATAAGTTCTGTTTCTTTCTAATAATGATAAGTGAGCTATATAGAAAATTTAATTAATTATTATATTCCTATTATACCATAGTTTAACATAATATATCTATATAATTATAACATTAATTATTATAATTATATACAAAAAAAGACAGCATTTTTTTGCTGTCTTTATGTATATTATGCCTGGTCTAAACTAGATACAACCTTGTCATAATAATCTATATTACAAATTCCTTTTTCAAAATGACTACAAGTTCTGCAGCTTTTAGTTTCTGACTCTGCCGAAAGAGCTTGAAACCCATCATACATAGGTGTATAACCAGGACAATTATTACCTACAGCTATCATTTCAAAAGCATTTCCCATATTTTATTCCTCCTCAATTAATTTCTATTAATTTTACGCTTAATTGGATCAAATAAATTTACTATACACTTTTCATCTACATAGTTATCGCAATTATCACAGGTGTCAATTATATTCCCTACATCTGAAACAAACACTGAAGCTAAGGGCTCATAACCCGGGCAGTTTTCTGCTACTAGCATCTTAAGCTCCTCTAATCTCAATTTATCACCCTCTTTTATAAGTACTCGCTAATGCTTTTATTATTATTTCCACAAGTTTTAAAATAATGCATAAAAAAAACATAGACATTTAAATATCTATGTTTTCACTTATCTCTAGTACAGATTCAGTTTCGCTGCAGTATTTAGTTATTATACACTTTCCTAGATTTCTAGGACATCTTCTACACATACATATTCCATCTTGGCCATCGCACTTATTTACTAAGTAATCAGGGCACTTATTACAGTTTCCTCCTAGTATCATATCTTTCTCCTTATAGCATTTATTAGCTTATATTTTAAATAAGATCTATATCACATATATAAGCCTTATCTCCATTGTATCCAACTTCCTTCAAAACCTTTTTAACTACATCCTTTCCAATTTCATCTTCTTGCATTTCACAGAGAGCGTCTTCTAATCTACCCCACTGTGCCCACTCAACTTCTTCCGACTTCTTTATTTCACCATTTACATACTTAGCCATAAATGTAAGCATCACTATTTCTTTAGAGTTTACGTAATGGCTACCTAAATATTTTATACTATCCTTATCTACAGTTATGCCTGTTTCTTCATATACTTCCCTATACACTGTTTCCTCTACACTTTCTCCATTACTTACATATCCAGATATAAGCACCTTTGAATCTTTAAATATATAACTTTGTTTTAAAAGTAGTATTTTCTCCTCCTTAATAACAGCTACAATTATACATGGCTTTGGCGTATCAAAATACATTATATCGTCAATAGGGCAATATGGGACCCCTCCTTCATCCCAACTATACTTTTCAATTAATTTTCCTCCACATTTAGGGCAAAATTTAAATTTCATATATTCAGTTCTAAACTAGAACCTTTCACCTACCTTTCAAGCTAAATTAAAACTTATAATCTTATTTCAACCTCATCTTTTAATGTTATAAAATTTTCTCCTACATAACTATCATATGCAAATATATCTACTCCATTTTCACCTGCAAATCTTAAAGCTTCGCCAAACTTTTTATCCATATCATCATAAGGTGTAAAGAACATAACACCCTCTAATTGTATAACAAATATTACTCCAGCTCCTCTACCGCTTTTCTTCACATCAATTAATTCTAAAAGATGTTTTCTTCCCCTTTCTGTAGGTGCATCAGGAAAACTTGCAACTCCTCCTTCCTCAAAAGTTACTCCTTTTACCTCTAAGTAATATTCTTCACCCTTTGAATTTGTGAGTTTAAAATCAAATCTACTATTCCCAAAAACCTTTTCTCTTTGAATTATATTATATTCATTAAGCCCTCTTATTTTTCCTTCTCTTAAAGCCTCTTCTACTACTTTATTTGGCACTTGTGAATCTATATTTATAAACTTATCTCCCTTATATCCTCCAATAAGATCATATTTAGTCTTCCTATTAGGATTATCTTCTTCACGTAACACTACCTTAGTATGAGGAATTAAAATTTCCTTACATCGTCCCGTATTAGGAACATGAACCATTATTTCCTCTCCATCTATAATAACATATGCCTGAAATCTATTTGGCCTTTTAATGAATTCTCCTGTAATAATATTTTTATTTATAAACATATTATTTTCTCCATTTCTCTATAGATTATACACAACCCCTTTAACTTTATCCACATTATGCACAAGAATAATTATATGTATATATAAAAAAAGACATAAAGCTAATATTTATTCTTTACGTCTTTTTATAATTTATCATAATTATAATTTAAAAATCTTATATAAACGATCTATTTATATAAATAACTTTAAAACTATTAAAACTATTACTCCTGGCACTCCAAAAAATCCTGCAATAAGTGCCGTAATAGCATTAATACCTATAGAGAAGTTAAATAATGATCCTACTAAATTTACTAAAAATAATAGTACAGCTCCAGCCACACCATTTATCACTAACTTAATTAATATTGCTATAGGCCATGCAAATAGTTTTACTATAATTACAAGAGCTATTATAGCCACCAAGAAATATCCTATATACTCCACAAAAATCCCCCCCACTTTTTCTCCTATTATTAATTTATTTATATTATAAATAAATTATACTTCATTTACATCTTTTAAAACGTATTTATAGCTAATTTTTATATTTCTTTTCTTAGCCTGATTTAAAAGGTATATATATCTAGACTTTGCAGCTTGCTCAAGGTATATAGCATAGTCTATAAGTATAGGTTCTTTTGCTATTTGGAAATAATTTGTGGCCCTAGATATTTCCTCCTGACTTTCCATTATAGCTTTTATAAGCTTTTTATCCTCTTCATTATAATCTTTATCTTTACTTAATTTTATCCATGAGCTATTTTCCATAAAAAAACCTCCTATTTTATGTTATTAATTAATCTTTGACATAAAACAGGAGGTTTATTCCTTATATTTCTCTTCTTCCTTCTAAAGCCTTAGCTAGCGTAACTTCATCTGCATATTCTAAATCCCCGCCAACAGGTATACCATGTGCAATCCTTGTTACCTTAACACCAAAAGGCTTTAATATCTTAGATATATACATAGCAGTAGCTTCACCTTCTACATTAGGATTTGTGGCTACTATAATCTCTTTTACATCTCCATTAACTCTTTTTATAAGTTCTTTTAAATTTATATCATCAGGCCCTCTTCCTGACATAGGCGATATAGTACCATGAAGTACATGGTAAGTACCATTATATTCCCTTACCTTTTCTAAAGATATAATATCCTTAGGCTGCTCTATTACACAAATAATTTCCTTATCTCTACTTGGATTACTACATATAGCACAAGGATCCTTATCTGTAAAATTGCCGCATACAGAACAGTATTTTATAGTTCCTCTAGCTTTAATAAGAGCCTGAGAAAACTCTTCAACTTCTTCCTTAGGTAAGTTTAATACATGTAATGTAAGTCTTTGAGCTGTTTTATATCCTATACCTGGAAGCTTTGCAAATTCTTCTATAAGCTTTTCTATTGCTATTGGATAAAATTCCAATTAATTCACCTCAACTTAGGTAACTTAGAACATTCCTGGTATATTTAATCCCCCAGTTAACTTGTTCATTTCGTTAGCAGTCTCTTCTTCAGCCTTTTTTAATGCTCCATTGCATGCACTTAATATTAAATCTTGAAGCATTTCTACATCATCTGGATCAAGTACATCTGGGTCTATTTTTATATCAACCAGTTCCTTTTTACCAGTAGCCACAGCTACTACAGCTCCACCACCTGCACTAAATTCAAAAGTTTTCTTTTCTAATTGTTTTTGCATATCTTCCATTTGCTTTTGAAACTTTTGTGCCTGTTTCATTAAATTATTCATATTTCCACCACCGAAATTAGGTAATCCACCTTTAGCCATTATATATTCCTCCTTTTATTTTAAATAAGTTTAAACTAAATATACAATTATTTATTTTACATTATTACATATAAAGTGTAAATTCCTTTTAGCTATTCCTCTATTATTTGAATAATTTCCTCTCCAAATGTACTCTTTAATAATTGCTCTGGAGATCTTTGTGTGCCCTCATCTTTCTCTATTAAGTATTCAATCTTAACTTTTTCCTTTAGTATATCTGAAAATATTTCCTCTACTATCTTTTTACTTTGATCCTTTTCTAGCCTTTGTTTATTGAATGCATATTGCTTATCGTACCTTATAGTTACTACTCCACTTTCACATCCAATTAACTCACCTGTAATTAAAGATGCATATAATACCATATGCCTTCTAGCCTTAAATGTTTCTAGTATATCCTTCCAAAATTTCTTTAACTTATCTAAAGTTAAAGTGGAGTTCTCATTATATTTATTTACAGATTGAATCCTATGTTCCTGGTTTGCTATTTTCTCTTCTTCCTCTTCATGTTTATTTGATATTTTAGCAACTATAGATTCTGAATTAACCTTTATTTCCCCTGATCTCATAGCTTCTTCAACTTTATTAAGTCTAGATAAAATAACTTCATTAGATGTATCATATTCTATCTTACACATCTTAATTATAGCTAGTTCTAAATAAACTCTACTTTGCTTAGTCCATTTAGATTGTTCTTCTGCATCTTGTAGTATTCTTATATTTCTCATTATTTCTTCTACTCTTATTTTTTGGCATTGTTCTTTAATATCCTTAATATTTTCTTCAGACATATCCATAATTTCTTCAGGACTTTCAGTTACCTTAGCCATAAGTAAATTTCTCATGTGATTTATCATATCTTTTATAAAATAGTATATATCTTTACCTGTTAATACTACATCATCAATTATCCCTAAGGATGCTTCTATATCTTTTTCTATAATGCTTGTTGTAATCTTTAGCAAATTTTCATTAGTTACAAGTCCTAGCATATTAAGTAAGCTTTCGTACTCTACCTTCCCATTTCCCATTGAAATTCCTTGGTCTAATATACTTAACGCATCCCTCATAGCACCATCACACATACGTGCAATTAATCTTAAGCTTTTGTCATCTGCAAATACACCTTGCTCTTTAACTATGAACCTCAATCTTTCAAATACATCTTCATTTCTTATTCTCTTAAAATCAAACCTCTGACATCTAGAAAGTATTGTAATTGGAAGCCTTTGAGGATCTGTAGTTGCAAGTATAAATATAACATTTTCAGGAGGCTCTTCTAATGTTTTTAAAAATGCATTTACAGCTCCTTGAGATAACATATGTACTTCATCCATTATATATACTTTATACTTAGCTTCACTAGGAGGATAATTAACATCTTCTGATATTTCTCTTATCTTATCCACTCCATTATTTGAAGCTGCATCTAGTTCTATAACATCCATCAATGTTCCAGAATTTATCTTCTTGCATATATCACATTCATTGCAAGGTTCTCCATCTTTAAGGTTCAAACAATTAACAGCTTTAGCAAATATTTTCGCTGTGGATGTTTTCCCCGTACCTCTTGTACCTGAAAAAAGATATGCATGAGCTATTCTATTATTTTTTATTTGATTTTGCAGTGTTATTGTAATATGCTTTTGTCCTACTACATCCCCAAAACTTCTAGGTCTCCATTCCCTATAAAGAGCAGTATAGCCCATTAACTTCACCTCTTAACCAAACTTTAAAATTTATATATTTATAATTTATAATTTATAATTTATTATTTAAATGAATAAAAAGCACAATAAACTCAAGTTTATTGTGCTAAAATCACTATTTAAACCGTGCACCTCGCCTTGGCAAATAACCTATGAGCGTTACCTATACAGTTAACTCAAGCCAGGTTAATCCACGGCACACGGAAATTATCACTTACCGCTGCTTCCTTCCAGACCTCACGGGGTTCATGAGTTTCCGTTGCGTGGGACCCAGCTCTCAACGTCACTTACATAGGTCAGACCTCACAAGTTATAGCCTAAGCGAGGAATTCAATCCTGCTATAGCGGATTGCAGGTTACAGGGCACCGCTAACTCCCCATCTAGCACGGCAAAGTTTATATGGCGGAGAGAGGGGGATTCGAACCCCCGGTAGAGTTTCCCCTACACACGCTTTCCAGGCGTGCTCCTTAAACCACTCGGACATCTCTCCACGGATTTACTCATGACAATTATTAAATTTTATGTCGTTTACTAACGACAAATCCTATTATACTATGTGATTTTTATATTTGCAATAGCTTTTATAAATATTTTATTATAAACTTATAATTTATTACTTCCTACAATGACATTATATTCATTTAATAGCTTGTCCATATATTGACTTACCTTTAATATTTCCTCACTTTTTTCTTTATTATCTATATCACAAGTCACTTCATTTAAAAGCTCTCTAACGCTTTCAATTTTCCTTTTTATATTATATAAATTGTATTTTTTATCTCTTAAATCACTATTTATTCTTAATTCTCTATCACTAAAAAAAATGTTATTTTCAACTAAGGCATGTTCACAAAGCATCATCTTAAAACCTCCCTAATTAAAGCTCCTTTGTAAAATACTCTTTTGCATATAGAAGGTATTATTAAAAAATCAATCATGTTTTAATAACACAAATCATGTTTTAATTATATCAGCTTTGTAATATTAAGTAAATATTGGTTGTTATTATAAAGTAACCTATATTTCTGTAAATATTCTTATATTATTTCATCAAAACTCATTTTTCTACATTTATCTATTATATTTTATTAAAACAAAAAAGAAGCTATTATCATTAACAACTTCTTATAGATTTCTATTGGCGGAGAGAGGGGGATTCGAACCCCCGGTACAGTATTATCCGTACAATTGATTTCGAGTCAATCACCTTCGACCTCTCGGACATCTCTCCAAAAATTATTTTCTTTTACTTTGAAAAAAGCTTTTTAATAACATACTGCATTCTTTATTATAAATCCACCTTACATCTATATTACTGTTTAAATAATTATTTTGCAATACATTTATTACTGAGCCACATGCACCACTTATAGAATCAAACGTTCCTATATAAACTTTATTTATACGACTTTGATATATAGCACCTGCACACATAGGACATGGTTCTAATGTAACATACAGCTCACATCCATTTAATCTCCAATTATTAGTGAATTTACATGCTCTTCTTATGGCTAAAACCTCAGCATGAGCTGTAGGGTCTTTTAACACCTCTGTCATATTATGAGCCCTTGCTATAATTCTACTATCTTTTACTATAACAGCTCCAACAGGTACTTCCCCTAAATCTTCAGCCTTTTTAGCTTCTTTTATTGCTTCTATCAAAAAATCATTTTTCATTATTATCTCTCTTTATTTTATAAATAAAAATACCGGACTAAATAAGCTTTATAATCTTATTAAATCCAGTAGTACTTATTGAAATAAACCTTGGTGCGCCCGAGAGGAATCGAACCCCCGGCCTTCCCCTTAGGAGGGGGACGCTCTATCCTACTGAGCTACGAGCGCATAACAAGCTTAAGCTTTACATATAAAAGTTTATTACAAAACAAATTTTATGTCAATATGATTACATTATTTTCTATTAACTAATACTTGTATATATTTAAATCTGAATTCCACTTAAAATATATTCTGTTAAATTTTCAAATACATCGTGGATATTTATACCTTCTTCGTTTATAAGGTCATATATTGCAGTAGAACATAGAGATCCAAAAATTGTATATGCCATAAAAGACTTTTCTCCTTTTTTTATAAATCCATCATTCATAGCTCTTTCTAGATATGTTTCTATATTCTTTATAAACTCATTAACTACTTCTCTTAATTCCAATTGCCTTGATTGCTGTCCCCACAATTGGCTCATAATTACCTTGAAAAAATCCCTTTTTTCATAAACCATATTTAATTGAACTTTTATTAATGTCTTTAGTTTTGATAATGAATCACTTTGCTCATCTACTGTTTCTTGAATTCTTTCTTTTATTAGATTCATTCCTTCTTGTATTATATAATTAAATATCTCTTCTTTACTATTAAAGTGATAATATAAAGTACCTTTAGCAAGTCCTGCCTGTGCAGCTATTGCATCCATAGTTGCTCCAGAATATCCATATGTGGAAAAAACTTTTATAGCTGATTCAAATATTGCTTTTTTAGTTTTATTCATTTTGCTCACTCCGTTAATTTTTATACAATTTAATACATTAACTTAATTATACTCCAAATCATATATAACTCAATATTAAAATTACTATAAATATGATATATTAGTATAAATATACTATATACTACGTTTATACTAATAATTTTGGAGGTGTTTAATCTTATGATAAAAATTTATAATAGAAAAACCAAAACCTATGAAATAGAAAAGGTATCTGGAGAAAAATATCTTAATTGGATTTACTCAACTAAGTTCGGAAGTAGTTTTTTAGAATTATTTATTAAGAAAAAGCTTTTTTCCTACATATACGGAAAGTATTGTGATATGGGCAGTAGTAAAAATAAAATTAAAAAATTTATAGATGATTTTAATATAAATATTGAAGAAAGCGTTACACGTACTGATGACTTTATAAGTTTTAATGATTTTTTTACTAGAAAACTTCATCTTAAGGATCGTCCTATAGAAAAAGTTACAAGTGCCCTTATCTCACCTGGAGATGGAAGAGTTATAGTATATGAAAATATAAATTTAGAAAAAATAGTTGAAGTAAAAGGATTTAATTATAGTTTGCATGATTTGATTCCTGATAAAGCCATAGCTGAAAAATATAATAATGGTTCAATGATCATATTAAGGCTCTGCCCTACTGACTATCATAGATTTCATTTTATAGATAGTGGTATTTGCGAACATACTTCAAAGGTTAAAGGTAGTTATTACTCAGTAAATCCAATTGCTTTAAGTAAAATCCCTACTATATTTTGCAAAAACAAGCGTGAATGGAGCATATTTCATTCTGATAACTTTGGAGATGTATTGTATATGGAGGTAGGGGCAACTTGCGTTGGATCTATTATTCAGAGCTATACTCCTGATAAAAGAGTGGATAAAGGTGATGAAAAGGGATATTTTAAATTTGGAGGCTCTACAGTTATACTCTTTTTAGAAAAAAATAAAGTTAAGATAGATGAAGATATACTATTTCAAAGTAATTTAGGATACGAATGCAAGGTACTTATGGGCGAAAAGATAGGAATTAAACATAGTTCATAAAACTAAAAAATCCAGCAGTGAAAAACTTGCTGGATTTTTTAGTTATTTTTTATCATCTTATGAATATATATTAATTACTATATCTTTTTAAAGGAGGAAATAACATGACTTTACAATTACTTCCCCTTATTATTACTATATGCTATCTAGCGCTTATGCTATCTGTAGGTTTTTTTACAAACAAATTTTTAATAAAAGATAGCACTGACTATATGCTAGCAGGTAGGTCATTACCGGCGATTATGGTAGCTTGTAGTTTAGCCGCTAATAACATTGGTGGTGGAAGTACCGTTGGACTTGCAAGTAAAGCTTATGGAAATTGGGGAATGTCCTCGGTTTGGTACGTACTTGCAGCCGCTATTGGTATCATTCCAATGGCATTCTTCGCTCCTAAGCTTAGAAAAATTATGGCTTATACCATTCCTGAAGTGGTAGGAAGACGATTTGGTACTACTAGTCATATAATTACTTCTATATTAAATATAGTATCTCTTTTTTGTCTAACAGCATCTCAAATTCTTGCTTCTGGGATTATAATATCTGCTTTGATAGGAATTAATATCAAGGTTGCTATTATAATTGGAGGTTTATTTACTGTAGTTTATACTGTCATGGGCGGTCTTTGGGCTGATGCTTTCACTGATTTATTTCAATGGGCAATAATATTCTTTGGACTTTTAATAGCTCTTCCCTTTGTAATTAATGGTGTAGGTGGATGGGGTACCATAGTATCTAAAGTTCCTCCTGCAAAAATGTCTATAAACGGAATGGGTATCGCTACAATAGTTAGCTTAATAGGTCAATATTTCATAACATTCATGTCTGGACCAGAAATGGTATCTAGAGTTTTTGCAGCCAAGGATGAAAAAACCGGTAGAAAAGCTACTCTTATGTCTGCACTTTTCATGGCACTTTTTGCATTTATTCCTGCACTAATAGGTATAGCTGCTCTTACAGCATTTCCAACCATTGAGCCAAGTAAAGCACTTTCTACAGTGATATTTAGCCATGCACCACAATGGATCTCTGGAATTGTATGTGCAGCAATAATTGCTTCTACAATGTCTAGTGCTGATTCTGATATGCTATGTGCTTCTACAATACTTACAAAAGATTTATACCAAAAATATATAAATCCAAGTGTTAGCGATAATACTATGATTAAAATGACTAGAATAAGCAATGTTATAATAGGTTTACTTGCAATGTGTATCGCACTATTCCAAATTAACATTATAACTTTAAATATATTCTCATTTATGCTAAGAGCTGCTGGTCCTTTTGCAGCATTTATATTGGGTTTATCCTTAAAGAAATGTTCAAAACATGCAGGTATTGTTTCAATTTTAGTAGGAAGTTTAGTAGGTATATACTGGCAGGTAATGAAGGAACCTTATGGAATCTTAGCTATTATTGCAGGTTCTCTAAGTTCACTTATAGCATTCTTTATCACATCCTACATTGAAATAAAGGTAACTAATAAATTAGCGCCTCCATTAGATGCAGAATAATAATTTAAATATATAAAAAAGAAAGTACCTGTAATTAATATCTACAGGTACTTTTTAATGGTGCGGCGGAGAGGATTCGAACCCCCGACCAACTGGTTCGTAGTTATAGTATAGTAATTATATCATAATAAATGCTATACTAATAAATACTACCAATTACCAAACTTTCAGGTCCTTATGTTATTATGTCATACTCCATTATATTTTGTTATTGGCGCATTGCTGTATCAATTGCCGTAATAACTAAATAATATCTAATCTTTTATATCAATAAAAGCAATCAATCACTATTATGCTAAATTGTGCATTAGTAATTACTTATAGCATTTTAGAGGAGCAATTTATCTACATTATTATAAGCCTTAAATTATTCTACGTACCTTAGGCTGCAACTTGTTCTACTTTTATTAAAAATCTCAACATTGGAATCACAAATGGAGCCCATGATTCGCATATTAATGAAACATAATTATTGAAGTCACCACGAATTTCCTCATTAAACTTATTATAACTTTCTTCGTTATTCTTTAAGCTTAACACTGCTATTCCCAGTAAAGTTAATCCATATGCAAATTGGGACTTTATTATTTCTGGATCATAGTTAAAGTTTTTGCATTCATTTACCAAATACTTATTATCCATATTAATAAAGAATGTATATCCATCACCATCTGGACCTAATATCCTCAATGCTGATTTTTCATTAAAATTATGCTTATACCATTCTTCTTTTTCTACTTTAATCATATTCGGCAAGCTTAAACCTTTATTAACATGACTCTTTTTTTCCCTTGATGTAGGTATGATTACTGGACCCCTTTTCTTTTCTTTTATTACTTCTATATTCAACTCGTTTTTAAAAGCTTCTTCCCTAAGGTCATCTGTAACATTTAATACAAACCTAAAGCAATTATTTACTTTGGAGTTTTTAGGAAGCTTAATATTTAATGTTGCTATTCCATTAAATAAATTTAAGCTATAATTGTCATATTTAACAAATTTCCCATTCTCAACTATATATAAGTTGCTTTCACCTTGTACTTCAGCTCGAGTAAAATAATCATTACGTGCATTTGTTTCTAAAGATACACGAAGTCCCATATTTAGAGGACACCTTTTCTTATATATATCTCCATATTCTAATCCTTTAAGTTTAAAATATGTTGGGTTTTCAACACCAATAAAATCATCATTACCTTTATTATCTTCTTTTGATTCACTTTCTATCTCAGTCCCAGCATTGAAAAGTGACTTTAATACTGGATCTGACTTTACTAACTTACTTAACGCATCCACTAAAGGTTTATTATTTTCAAGCTTTTCTTTCACTAACTCATTTTTTCTTTTCTTATTAAGCTCCCTAAGACCTGTATGATTAGCCAATATGTCTTCAAGTTGTTTTTCTATTTCCTTCTTAAGTTTTGATTCTACAAACCTATCTCTACTATTCATAAAAATCTGTTCTAACCCTTCATTTGTTACCTCAGAACAATCCATTATTACAAGAATATCATCTTTAATGGTGTCAAGTTTAACTTTATCTCTACTAAATAACCTATTTTCAATTTTTCCTTGCGTTTGTCCATTTAGCGTATATAGCACTCCAATATTTCTCAAAGCCTTCTTCATTTTATCTTGTAAAAAAGCATAAATAGTATATCTTATTTTTTCACCTTGTATTATCATTTCACCATGACTTGGAAAATTTTCTTCCAATACTTCAGTTCTGTTTCTAAGATACTCAGAAATTCCTGAATAATATACATTTTTACTACCTGTAGAATTAAATTTTCTAAATTCACATATACGAATTGGAACTATCATATTAGGAAGCAACATTCTAATTCTAGGTCCTATACCATTATCTATAATTGCACTAGTTTTATAACCCCCAATACTATACTCATACAATTTTACTAAAGTACCATACTCTACTTCTCTTCCATAAGCCTCCTTATTACTTGGCATGATACCAAATGTATCTGCACTAAATGCAAGAATGTCACCTCTATTGGGTCTTATATCACATCCAATTGGGGCTAAATATTTATAAACAGAACTTCTCATATTACCACTTGGTGGTACTTTTCTAATTACTGTTAAACTCCACATTTTATCTCTCTCAGTAGACTTATCATCTAATAAACTTGGGTTTCTTCTAGTAATAACTAACTGTATGCCATCTTTTCCACAAAACTTTAACGCTCCACTTCCACCCATGTTAAACTTTCCTTGTACAAAACATATCTTAATTTTATTACTCTTTGATAAAGATAAAATTGTGTTTGAAACCTCATCAGGAGTTTGGCCTTCCCCCATATCTGCAATTGTAATGGACGGGTTGTTAGGACTTTTTAACCCTGTAACAACTACAGCAACTTTTTGCGATAAGATTTCTAGTTCTTCCCTATTTAAAGTTTGCAAATAATCTGAGTTAAAATTACCATCCTGCTTCTTTAAAATATATTTAATTATTAACTTTGCTGCAAATTTTGGATCGTTAACAGTTTCTGGATTAATGCCATGTTCCCTACAAACATTTAGTAATATAGCATCAAAAGAATTAACTATTTTTTCAATAATTGCCGCGTCTGGTTCACTTTGCTGGTTTCCAATACTGCTATAATTGTTTTCTATATCACCATAATATCTCCATGCTTTATCATTATCCCATAGATTATACTCATTTAGTATTTTAATAACTTCCTCTTGCGTATCCGCTACCTTTAATCTTTGACACATTTCTATAATTTGTTCATTACTCATTTTATTCATAATATTCCCCCCATATTTATTTTCATATAAAACTATATTTATTTTCATTTAAACTTTATCTCATATGTAGACTATACCACTTTATATATTTATATCCAAATTAACTAACAGCCGCTCAATTATATTTATAATAAATTATCTATGTTTTCCTCAATATTCCTAAAGATTTCTAATTATACAATTTGTAGCCGCTGAGTTATTTTCATTTTTATTCATACGCTTTTTAATCTTAAATTCATTTTTTTATAATTTTTACACTTAATTATGGTTTTTAATTGCATTTTCATTCATGAGGTGCTAATATAACTATATAAATATAATAGAGGTGATAGAATGTCATTTGAAAATAATAAGATATTAGTAAATTTCCAAGGAGCGGCTGGCAATCAATTTGGACTTCCTATATATACAACAATGATACCATTTAATACTTTAGATAAGTTTTTCAAGGTATTCCCTAATGTTCAGAGAAAGGTCAATAAAAGTCGTGTTAAATCAATAGCTAATTATATTATTAAGGGTGCAGAATCAAAAAAACTATGTTTTTTAAGTGCAATTACAGTAACCTGTAAAGGGGATATTGAATATAACGATGAAAAAAACTTAATTGGAATAGATATTAATACTGTTTTTAGTATTAATGATGGGCAACATCGTGCTGAAGGTATAAAATTAGCGCTTGAAACATCAAGAAAAGACTTAGAAAAAGCATTAACTGAATCTGAAAAGAAGTATGCTAAAGAAAAGTATGATTACATATCAAATATGACTATTCCAGTTGTAATTTTCTCAGGTATAGACGAAATTGGGGAACAACAGCTATTCCACGATCTAAACCTTTTAGCGGCCAAGCCAAATAAATCTATTGCTCTTAGATTTGACTCAACTGATTTATATAATAGACTTGCAAAAAAGATATCTAAGACTAATGATTTCTTACAATTATATGGTGTTGAGACAGAAAAGACTCAGTTAAAGAGCAGTAGTAGTGAATTAATGGTATTATCTACTTTAAGAAATATGATTTCATATATAATTAGCGGCTCAGAAAAAGATAAATTTGAAACCTTAAATATGGATAATTTCGATGATTATCTTAACAGCGCTAATGATATTTTTGATGAATTATTCGGTTCTTTACCTGAAGACTGTACTAACAGGGATAAATATATAATAGGAACAGCGGCTACATTGCAAGGAATAGGAAAGTATATTTATGATATAATTAATGATGCTGATATTATAGATTGGAAGAGTTATATAAGAGGATTAAAAAATATAGATTGGAAGCATGAAAATTCTATATGGCAAAATGCTGGTGGAAGTTATATTGAATCAAAGAAAAAGTTTGTGTTTACAGGTACATCTGCTGGAATTAATGGTGTTGCTAAAGTTTTAAAAGAATTTAATCGTCCTGTATAATAAATAATGATACTTATATATTAAGTATAGTTTTATATAGATTTTCATTGAATATTATTATATTCTTTATAATTTTGCACTTATATTTGTAATATCTTTAGCCGCTCAATCTTAATGCTGTGTAATTATATCCTTATTTATTTTATGTTCCATCTTCAATTATTATTTGATTAATATACCTAAGTAAAATAGCTAGAGAAAAGTATCTCTAGCTATTTTACTTACATTAAAATTCATCTTTAAACTTACTTTCTAAATATGAGCCTATAAACCAAACTGTAAGTGCTGGTGTTAACCAAATTATAAGTACCCATAAAATCTTAGAATAAGTACTAGTGTTGAAAATAATTATTCCTAATAATAGTTCAAAAAATAAAATTAAAAATGCATTACCATGCTCTCTTAAATGTCTATATGATTCAATAAATTCAATAGAACTTGTATGTCTTTTATCTTCTCCTTCAGTATTTAATGGTTCACCTCTTTTATTACATAGTTCCTCATAATATTTATAAATTAATTCATCTTTTATGGATCTCCAAATAAGAAGTATTTGAGTTGCAAATATAATTATTAATAAACTAAAAGAAAAATAATTATAAAAAAACATGTATATAACTAGTAACGAGATAATGCTAAAAACTAAACCACCGATATTATATTTATTTATTGTGTTTTTTTCAAATATACTTGCTCTATATGTATGTAATACCAATACTGGTGAGCTTGCAAAATAGCAATAAGCTAGTCCAATTAGACCATATAGTAATAAGTAGCTTGTATCAATCCTCACTTCAAACTCTTTACTACTAACTATCAATTTGTGTATACCAGAAGCTGGATGATAAACTAATGTTAATACTATTAGCGTACCAATAATAGTTCCAACAAAATATCTAACTAAATAAAACTCCCACCATCGAGTATTTTGCTTGTAATTCATAATTATATATATCCTTCTTTCTGTTAATTTTACTATATATCAAATTAATCATTAATAAATTTATTCAATATATATTTTCTAATGTTTGGCATATAATTAATCCCCCACTCACGTGGAATTGCAACTGCATTAATGCCTAGATTACTTAACAGTTTAATATAATTATTAAATGTAGCTTTTGTACCTTTTAGTTTTACATATGGATTAGTATTCTTAATAATTACACCTTTTACAAACTGTTCCCTTGCTCTCCAAATACTTCTTGACTGTGCTACAAGCTGCATAGCACTAATTAAGGAATTCTTTAATCTCTCTGTATAATTGCATTTAAATATAATTTTCTTAGCTTCTTCTAATGTATAGTAGTCTCCTATCCCAACAGTAGCATCATAATAGGATAGTATAATACCTTCTGAAATATCCTTAGATAAAAATTTAATAACACTTTTGCTTTTAAACTTTTTCTTTCTTTTAATGCTATTAACTTTAGAAGGAAGACATTGAACCTCAAGCCTTAGTATATCCTTAATAGCTTCTTTTCTACTATCACTCAAGTTCTCGTCCTTTCTTAATACTTTCTTTAATTGCTCATCCTCTTTATCATAGAAATTTATTATTACAGAGTTAGACTTTAAATATAAACTTCCTGCTTCCTTAAGATCAATTTTAAAGCTAGAAGGCTTATCCCCTTTCTTGAATAATCTTATATAACTTTTTACATCATTAACTTTTATATCTGTAGTATAATCTATTCTTTTGCAGGTCCAATTATTAAACTCTAGCAAATCCATTCCTGGAGCTATATCATTTTTCATCTTATTATTGAACTTCTCACATAATAAATTAATATCTTTCTCGCTTATTATTCCAATGTCTTCTCTTCCCGTTATTAGTACCTTAGGATTAAGCTTAATCTCTATTCCGTAATAGTGTATCTTCTGATTTATTGTCTTTAAAAGCCTTATTTCTCTAAAACCTATACTGCTATAGTCCTTAGTTACAGTAGAGGTATTCTCATCTATACCCAATAAATCAGCTAACTCCTCATAATGATGCCTTGAGAAATTCATTGAAACAGATAAAGTATGTATCATATTTGCCTCCAATTTAATATTATCGTTAAAACACAAGCATAGTTAAACACTAGCATTATCAACCCTTACATTGACATCCATACAAGCTGAAAACCGCTTGTTGCTATACTTATTTATTATTCTACTCTATATAACTAGCTATGTACACATGCATAAAAAAATTATTTTATACCATGAAAGAGTATAATTACTGCACCTTTTCTATAATTACACATAAATTTAAATCTTAATTTATATATACTTTTCTTTATTATCTTCTATTGCCTGAAATACAATGCTTTTAAATATCAACTTTTTAAAGAAGTAATCAATATTTTATATTTTTCTCCGTTTTTGTGAAACAGCTTATTTTTCTGTAAATTTTCTTAATAAACCCATTGTTTTATCTAAAATCTATATACAAAATTAAAACTTGAAAATTTTCCTAAGACTACCTAGTGGTTTATTAAATTGACCACCATAAAAATTTTAGGGGGTGCCATGCCATTTAGCTTGTACTGAACATGATGCTAAACTATTGAATTATTGTTAAGGAGGTAAAGTAAATGTATACAAAGTGTAAATACGCTGGAACAACTCCGTTATTTGCATGTTGCAGTTGTTCCTATTTTCTTGAAACGTGTATCTATACAGTATCTCAAGATGGATATGCACTCGGCTCTGAATGTGGACAGTTCTACTTGTGTGAATTTTGTACTGAGAACTGCATATATCGTTACTGCACAAACCTATAAAGCAAATACGATTTTGAAAGGAGATTATACTATGTGTAACTATGAAAATCTATCAAACAGAGAACTTTTGAAATTAATGGTAATGGAACGTAGTACTGAAAGTACTATAGATGACTTACTTAAAAAATTTCCTTCACTTCCTGCATTATTATTAGATGCTGATGAATCAGAACTCAAATCCATTAAGGGAATTGGAGAGAAGAAAGCGCAACAAATAAGAGCTATTAGTGAATTAATAAAAAGACTCTACAATGAAGCTTACACTAACAATACGTATAAAATTTCTCAACCTCTTGACTGCGCTAACCTAGTAATGGCTGAATTAAGATACTTAAAACAAGAAATATTAAAAGTTGTCCTACTAAACACTAAAAATATAGTAATCGATGTAATAACGGTATCGATGGGTTCCCTAAATTCATCAATTGTACACCCTAGGGAGGTATTCCTCCAGGCTATAAGAAAGAGTGCTGCATTTATTATAGTTTGCCATAACCATCCGTCAGGTGATCCTAATCCAAGCCAAGAAGATATAAATATAACTAAAAGACTAAAAGAATGTGGAAAGCTTTTAGGTATTGACCTCTTAGATCATTTAATAATAGGTGATGGTAAGTATATAAGTTTAAAGGAAAGAGAATTGATTTAACTCCTATAAATTCTTGTATAGAATTATAGGAGTTTTATTTTTATTATATTAGGGGAGTTATGCCAAGCCCGTCTTAACCTAAATTATATCATTTTGCCCCTTCGGGGGCTATGGAGATTTTCTTCCTCTTCTATTTTGCTCTCATCGTACTCATACTCTTTATCGTCTTTTTCATCAATAACTAAATCATCTTTACTATATTGATTATCATACTTCTCAAAGTTATCTATACCGTAATGCTCTATATCTTCACTCATTGATAATAAAATTTTTGAGCATAAATCTATATTCAACTTACCTTCATTTAGTAACAATTCTTGTATTTCATAATCCAAGTCTAATGATTCATCTAATAGTAATTTAAAATTTATATTACATACAGCTTCTTCATAATTTTTATTTTTACTGTACCTTATTATAGCATTCTTTAGCTTTTTTCTTGCTTCAATAAATCCATGCTGTACTTTTCTATATTCAATAAGACTAGTAATTGTATTCATATCATCTTCAGATAGATATTTAACCATTTGTGAATATTCTTCAATATTATTATTATTTCTAACGAAATCGTAAGCATCCTTTATTTCACTATATCTAAAGCTTAATACTAGTTTCCCAAAATCACTATCAAACTCATTTAAATTAACCTTACCATTCTTTACATCCTCTGTGCTTGCAATAACTTCCGCTAACTTAGATATAGTAGCAAAAGATGGATTTTGCACATTTCCACTTTCAATTCTCAATATATATGATGCACTTATACCCACTTCTTTTCCTAACTGTTCTGCAGTCATGCCCAATGCCTTCCTAATTTCTTTTATTCCTAAGCTCCTCATTAACTCAACTCCATTCAGTAATTACTAAATATAGTATATCATATATTACACTTATGTAAATTATCTTTTGTAAAAAACAATAATTTCATTACAAATATGAAATATTTTATTGACAATGTATGTAAACTGGTTTATTATATAATCATTACATTAATGGAATGAATTCACTCTCGATTTTATTTCATATATGTAATGAATTTAATTTCATAGGAGGTCTTTTTATGGGATGTTGGCTTAGACCAAGAACTAATGAGGAAGGAATTGTATTTTATGATCTTAATTTATACTACAAAGACTCTAAAGGAGAAAGTGTAACAGATTTTATGTCATTTAAAACATCAGAAGAAGCTTTCCAATATATTTTAAATAATGATCCTATGCTGAGAAAAAAGAAAGAGAGGTAAATTAATGGAACAAAATTTATTATCAAAAGAAATATTATCTGTAATGGAGGTTGCAAACTTTCTAAGCATTTCCAGACCTAAAGCTTATCAGCTAGTAAATACTAAAGGTTTTCCAAGCTTTAGAATAGGAAAAACTATAAGAATATATAAGGCCAAGCTTATTGCATGGATAGAAGAAAATACTTTAAGTTAAATTATAAGGAGGTAAATACAATGTCAAAAGTTAGATCAAATGGAGAAGGTACTATTTATAAACGTAAAAATGGAGGGTGGTGTGCTGAATTAACTATAGGCAAGAATCCCTTAAATGGAAGATTAATAAGAAAATCGTTTTATGGAAAAACACAAAAGGAAGTCAAAGAAAAGCTTAAACTTGCCAAAGAAAAATTGGACAATGGTATCTTATCAGAACCTATAACTCTAACTCTTAAGGAGTGGCTTGGAATATGGCTTACAAAATACAAGAAGGATAAAAGAAGGAAACGAACCTTTGAAAACTATGAGTATTTAATACGTATTCATATAAACCCACACCTTGGCAATATACAACTTGATAAGCTATCAACTGAAGCAGTACAAGATTTTTACGATATGTTATTATCCAAAGGCCGCTATGATGGTAAAGGCGGCCTTTCTCAAAAGACAGTAAGAAACATCCATAATCTCTTACACTGTGCTTTAGAAAAGGCAGTAGAAACTAGAAAGATAATATTTAATGCAACTAAAGCTACAGAATTACCTGCAAGAGAACATAAAGAAATTGAAGTTCTAACTAAAGAGGATGAGCTTATATTTTTAAAAGCAGCATCAAAGGATAGACTTGGCATTGCATTTATAGTTTCGCTTGCTACAGGGTTACGCGTTGGTGAATTATTAGCTTTAAGATGGCAAGACTTAGATTTAGATAAAAGTATACTTAATGTGAAACAATCATTAGGAAGAGTTAAAACTTTTGATGAAAGTCTCCCCACTAAATCCAAATTAGTTTTTGGAGAACCAAAAACTAAAGCTGGAAAGAGAATCATTCCTCTCCCTCAGAATGTTGTATCATTATTAAGACAGCATAGAAAAAATCAAGTTGAAGAGATTTTAAGATTTGGAACAGACTTTAATAAAGAAAATCTTATATTTTGCTCACAAAGTGGTACTCCTATAGATCCTAAAAACTTTGACAGAAAATTTAAAAATATACTTAAGAATGCTGGACTAAAAAAAATAAATCTTCATATCCTAAGGCATACTTTTGCAACAAGACTCCTTGAGTTAAATGAACATCCAAAAGTTGTACAAGAAATTTTAGGACACTCTAATATAAGCATTACTCTTGATACATATTCACATGTTTTACCTGAGATTAAGCATAACGCTGCACAAAAGATTGATCATCTGTTCGCCTCTATAGATACCAATATAATTAAAGAAAGTTGCTCACTTTACACCTAGAAGAAACTTGGATTAGATATCCAAGTTTTTATATTTCTTGCCTAACTGCCGTAAATATAACCGTATTATCTTGTAACATATAAAATTAGTTATAAAAGAAAACCCTAGAAGCTTTATAACTTCTAGGGTTTCTATGGTGCGGCGGAGAGGATTCGAACCCCCGACCAACTGGTTCGTAGCCAGCTACTCTATCCAACTGAGCTACCACCGCATAATTATTATAATTATATTAACACAAATGATCATAAAAATCAAATATAAATTTAAAAAATAACAAAGCATCTAGATTACTAGATGCTTTATGGCGGAGAAAGAGGGATTTGAACCCTCGCGCCGGTTACCCGACCTACGCCCTTAGCAGGGGCGCCTCTTCGGCCACTTGAGTATTTCTCCATGTCCTACAAATTTAAAATTAAATTAAAAATGGCGGAAAGACAGGGATTCGAACCCTGGGTACGGTCACCCGTACGCCGGTTTTCAAGACCGGTGCCTTAAACCAACTCGACCATCTTTCCGTGCTGACAAAATAAATTATATCAGCAATATAACTAAGTGTCAACAACTTTTTTAAATTTTTTTATAAAAATTTTATCAAATAAAGAGATATTGAAGGACTTGCCCTCGAATATCTCAAACTTAATTATTTTATAACTTCTCTTCCACCTAGATAAGGTCTTAATACTTCTGGAACAACAACGCTTCCATCTTCTCTTTGGAAGTTTTCTAAAATAGCTGCTACAGTTCTTCCTACAGCCACGCCAGAACCATTTAAAGTATGAACGAACTGTGGTTTATCCTTTGGAGTTTCCTTATATTTTATATTGGCACGTCTAGCTTGGAAATCTTCAAAATTACTACAGCTTGATATTTCTACATATCTATTATAACTTGGCATCCATACTTCTATATCATATTTTAAAGCAGCAGTAAATCCTAAATCACCTTTACATATTCTAACCACTCTATAAGGTATTCCAAGTCCCTGTAGAACTTCTTCTGCATCATTAGTTAACTTTTCAAGCTCTTCATAAGAGTTTTCTGGCTTTGTAAATTTAACAAGTTCCACTTTATTAAATTGATGCTGTCTTACAAGTCCTCTTGTATCCCTTCCTGCTGACCCTGCCTCTGATCTAAAACAAGCACTATATGCTACATGTCTTATAGGTAATTCTTCTCCACTTAATATTTCATCTCTATATAAGTTTGTAACAGGAACCTCTGCTGTTGGTATTAAGAAATAATCATCATTTGATACCTTAAATGCATCTTCTTCAAATTTAGGAAGTTGTCCTGTACCAATCATGCTTTTTCTATTTACCATATACGGAGGTAATATTTCTGTATATCCATGATTATCTACATGCATATCTAGAAAATAACTTATAACTGCTCTTTCAAGTCTTGCTCCTACTCCTTTATAAAATGTAAATCTTGAACCAGTTACTTTTCCTGCTCTTTCAAAATCCAAAAGATTAAGATTTACTCCTAGGTCCCAATGAGCTTTAGTTTCAAAATCAAATTTAGCTGGCTCTCCCCATCTTCTTATTTCGATATTATCTTCATCTGACTTTCCATCTGGAACCGCTGGATTTGGTATATTAGGTATTCTAAGCATTATATATTCTAATTCTTCATCTATCTTTGAAAGTTCTTCATCATGGCCCTTTATTTCCTCTCCTAGCTTTTTCATTTCTGCCATAATTTCTGCTACATCTTTTCCCTCTTTTTTAAGTTTAGGAACTTTAGCAGATTCCTGATTTCTAGTGTTTTTTAAATTTTCAACTTCTACCAATATTTGTCTTCTTCTTTCATCTAATTCTACTATTCTATCAATAGTCGTTACGTCAAAGTCCTCTCCTCTATTTGCTAGAGCACTTTTAATTTCCTCTGGATTGTTTCTTATTCTTTTTAAATCTAACATATTAGTACCTCCTAAATTTTATATATATTTTAAAATTTTCATATTTAAAGCAAATAAAAAAAGTCCTCCTCCCTAAAAAAGGGACGAAAGACTCCGCGTTGCCACCCTAATTGATTAGATTAATCTAATCCTCTTTCTGAAATATAACGGTTTATTACCGTACTGCTTTATCACAGTCCCTCCAAGGTGGATTCACAAAGTATAAAGTATCAGTTTACACCTACCACTGACTCTCTTTAACTTATATTTTGCTACTAGCCTTTTCATAGGTTTCCATACAATAATTAAATTAACTCTAATTATATATAGAATATTTTTCAATGTCAACTTTTTTATTCTTTGGAAATGCTTTTAGTACATATTATATCTATTCCAGTATTTAATAAATTGTGGCATACAATATCACCAGCTTTTATAGGTGCCCCTACATGCAGCATACTTAAAGCCTTAGAACATTCAAGCCATAAACCTTTATCCAATGCCTTATTGCTTTTAACAGGTACAACATTACAACAAGCCCCTTTTATTCTAACTAAGGACGTAAAAACATCCTTTTTACTTTTTATTCTATCTTCAACATAATCAAAAGCTTTATCACATAAATTTCCCTTTAGTTCTATATGTTTTCCGTTTTTATCTATATTTATGCAACAATATTCATTGCAACTTTTACATATAAATTCATTCAACACTTATAAAATTCCCCCTAGCGATTTTAAAACTCTTTAATTCTACTCATAATAACTCTAGAGTTTTTAGAATCCTTAACTATCTCCGTAAGTTTTTTCCCTGTTTCTCTTGCAAGTATTGTAACTATTTTACTAAAACATTCTGCTCCCTTACAGGTGCCAAAAGTAGCTCCTGTTCTTCTTTTAATCCCCTCTATAGTCCTGGCACCCAATGGCCTTCTTATGGCATCAATTATTTCACCTTCAGTTATATTTTGACAATAACATATTACATTGCCATAAGACTTATTCATTTTTATCAATTTATTTCTTTCTTCATTGCTTAAATTATTAAATCTATACACTTCTCTTCTTTTATTAATAAACTCTCTTTTTAGCTTACAGTTTATATTATTTATTACAGTTTCACATACTAATTTTCCTATAGATGGAGTCATGGTAATTTGACCATAATGCTTTCCTACAACCTTTATATACCCCTTATCTACTAAACTTTCATCTATTATTATAGTATCTTTATAAACTGGCCATTGATAAAAAGTATCTATCTTATTTTCATCTACTTTATTTATTACTTTTGAACTTTTCTTTAAAGTTTCATTATATCTTAAAATATTATTAGAACTTAAAGCAAGTACTGTATTTCCTTGTACCGTAGGAACTACAAATGACTGTTCTCCATCCACTGTAAGCGTAGAAATTATATTATTAAAATTATAATTTAAATCCTTTTCAAATAAAAAACAACTTAAATTCTTCTTATTTTTATAAGTATACTCTATATTGGAATCTATGCTATAATGCTGAGCTGGTGTCGTATTTATAACCATTTTACATGTGAATTTATTCTTATTGGTTATTACTCTAAATCCCTTATTAATCTTTTGTATATCCAAGACCTCTTCTTCTAATCTAAAATTAGTTCCATTGTCAAAGGCAATTTCTCCATAAGCTAAAGCAAGATCATAAGGACATACTACACCTGTATTCCTAGAGTAAATGGCCTTATCAACATTTAGTTTTAAATTTGGCTCTATATCATATACTTCATCTTTACTAAGCAAGGATATATTATTTATCCCTCTGTCACAAGCTCTTTTATATATATTCAATAATTTATTTTCACTTTCTTCATTTTCTGCAATTATAAATGTTCCACATCTTTTGAATGGTACATCTATTTTAGAACATAGTTCATCATACATGGAGTTTCCAAGTATTTCAAGCTTTGACATAAGCTCATCATTACACTCTAATCCATCATATATAACTGCTGCATTTACAAGTGCTACATCATCTGCTATATCATAATCCTTTTCTATCACAGCTATATTTAATGTGTATTTAGAAAGTTCATATGCAACAGCGCACCCTATAATACCTCCACCTAATATAAGTACATCATAATCCATTATGTATACTCCTTTCTGTAAAAAGATAAGTACGTAAAATACTTACCTTTTCACATACTTATTATTTCATATCATTTAACAATTTTCCTAACTGATTTATATATTCTCCATACTTAGCCCAATCACCATTTCTCTGAGATTCAATTGCCTTATTGTAAAGATCTTTAGCACTATCTAAAAGCTCATTATTATTGCTTTTATTATCAGATGGCATATTAACACTAGAGTCTTCTTCCTTAAAATTAAATAGTTGTTTAATTCCAGACTCAATATTTTCAGCAATAACTACTTTATCTCCATAAGATAATATAATTCTTTTTACTTCAGGTGCGCTATTCTTACCACTTGCCCTCAAGTATAAAGATTCTATATAAATTAAGGAATTATTTATAGGAACTATTATAGTATCCCCAAATATAACCTCTGATCCACCACTTCCCCATAATGATAATTCTTTTGATATTACAGGGTCCTGTTTTAATTTTTGTTTAAAGAAGTATGGACTGTATATTGTCTTATTTGAAGGAAAACGATACATGATAAGTTCTCCTAAATTTCCGTTATCCATTCTAGCCCCTAGCATAGATGACATGGTGTTTCTACTTTTCATATTAAAGTACTCCATAATCATCATCTCTTCCTTTTGCTCACCTTGGAGCTTCATAACCACATAAGGTGATTCATCTACAGACTTTTCATTTTGTAGTGTCTTTTCATTTTTTGATACTTCCCATAGGTCATCCCCGTTTAAGAATGCCATTGTATCTGTCATATGGTACTTCTCCAAAACCTTAGATTGAATCCTAAATATATCCTCTGGGTACTTAAAATGCTCTTTTAAGTTAACTGGAATAGTGGAGCTATCCTTAAATAGCCCAGGAAATATTTTAGAATAACTTAATGCTATTGGATCTTCCTTATCTACTATATAAAAACTTACATCTCCCTCATATGCATCTACTATTACTTTAATGGAACTTCTTATATAGTTAACATTATTGTAAGGCTGTGAATAAGGATATCTATTACTTGTGGTATATGCATCTATAATCCAATATAACTTGCCATCATTTATAACAACATAGGGATCCTTATCATATGTTAAAAATGGTGCTATCTTATTTAATCTCTCTACTATATTTCTATTCATTAGTATTTTACTATCACTTGTTATGTCTCTGGATGTTAAAAAATTAATGTTCCTCTTATTTAAAGCAAAGAGTACTCTATTCGCAAAGGTCATTTTTATGCCAGAATTACCCTTATATTCACTTATTTTATTAGAGCTTCCTTGTGGATAGTCAAATTCCTTAAGCTTTGTATCAACTATTACATAATCATTAGTTTTCTCTCCAAAATAAATACGAGGATTATCTAACTTTATATCTGTATCATTTACAGATGGTATATCTTTTATAACAAAAGAAGGTTGCCCCTCATTTGTAACTGAATTAACTTTACTCATAGATATTCCATAACCATGAGTATAAATTAAATGCCTATTTTGCCATGTATTAGGCTCTATATTTTCAAGATTTATTTCCCTTGGAGCTAAAAATACTTGAGTATATTTATTGTTAATTTTATATCTGTCTATATCCATATCATTAAATGTATAATATGGTCTTATAGTTTGATATTGATTATAAAATTCAAGAGCTGGCTCAAAGGCATTTATTCTTATATTTTCTACAGTCTCCTTGTTACTTTTTATATCTTCAGGGTTAAGATTATTTTTCACTTCAAATGGAATATCCTTTATATTATCTACATTAAATGCCTTTCTAGTATATTCTATATTATGCTTTATATATGGCTCCTCTAATGTCTTTTGATTAGATTTAACTATGAAATTTTCAGTTACATATACTGTAATGCCTTCTCCAACTACCAAGAATACTATAAGAGCTAAAGAAATTATAATTGGTTTCCATTTAGATTTTAGTATACATACAAATACAACTACAGCTGATATTAATGATACTATAATTATTAACTTATAAAAAAGAACACTTATCTTTACATCTGTATAACTTGCACCATATGCTACTCCTCTTGCACTATATACCAAATTCCAAGACTTTAATAAAAAACCTATGGATATAGATATTAAAATTAATGCTGACAACACTGCCAATTGTTTACCTGCAAAAAGGGTAATTCCTTTTTTTATATTCTCCTTATTATTGAATAATCCCTTTATTCCTCCATACTGGATTTTTTGATTGGTAACAGTTATAAAATAAAAAACTAAAGTTATAACAATTAAAATAAATAAAAGAGTTATTAACGCTGAATAAATTGATTGTAAAAAAGGCATTTTAAATATATAAAAAGATATATCTTTATTAAATATAGGGTCATTGATATTAAACTTTACAGAATTACTAAATTGTAAAATATAGTACCAATATCTTTCAGAAAATATATAGGCTATTATTCCTGAAAATATAATATTAATTAAAACAAAAATCTTTTTTTCTGTTTTATAACTATTAGTATTTTCTATATTACTACTGTTTTTTAACAGGTTTAATTTTAAATTTTTATAATAAAACCATATCCCTAAAAAAATTACAATAAACGTAGGAACAAATATTTTAAGTGTAGCTGTGAGCTTAGTAAAATAAATAGCCAAATACCCTAGTTCCTTGAACCATTGTATGTTTATTATAAATTCTGTTATGCTGCTAACAAATGTTATAATAAGCGCTAAAGCTATAAATACTGAAGTCATGATAGCTCCCTTTTTCAATTATAATTACCTCCTATCCATTTTTAATATTTTAGCTAGGGTATTGTATTTTAACTCAATAGCACCTGTTGGACATAATTCTTGACAACAAAAGCACCTTATACAGCTGCTCATTTCCCAACTTGGTATTAATTTTTCTTTATCCTTTGATATCATCTCTATCACCTTTGGGTCCTCAGGACAGACCTCCTTACATCTACTGCAACTTATACATTTATCATATATTAAATAAGGATATGGTGCTATCATTTGCCTTAAGAAATTTGTTACTGTAGGGTTTATAAAATAAAAGTTACCTCCCTTTCTACACAAATTAAAATCATTAACCTTTAAGTCTTCTATGCTTTCCCCTAACACTTTAATGTCCTGAGGAAGTACTGCATCCCATTTATAATCAAATGCCTCCTTTAACACCGGAATATCCAAGGGATTATCATATCCTATAAGTCTAACTGCTACAGAATCTACTGCAGTTAAACTTTCCCCCATTACAATAGTATTTAAATTATATGGTTCTCCGTTCTTTGGTCCATTTCCCTGCATAGCTACTATTCCATCTAATATAGCAAAATCTGTACGAAGCAAGCTATTTAAATCTAATAGCATCTTACAAAAATTATTTGCATCAGGCATTCTTGTATGCCATGTAGCCTTTTGAGTACCTGGAATGCAACCAAATTGATTTTTTATTGCACCAGTAAAATAAGCCATTCCATGAGTTTTAAGCTTAGGCAATGTTATAAGCACATCTGATTCATATGCTACTTTTGATATATTCCAAGACTTACACAGGATAGAGTCATCATGTTTTACATGTATAGCATCTTTAAAATCTTCAAACTTTACATTATATCTTTTTGCAACTTCAAGCATTCCAGACCTTTCTGCTGCCTTTTTAGAATCTCCAAATCCAGGTGAATCTCCAAAACTTATATCATTAGAATAATCCTTCAAAATTCTTATTACAGCTTCAAATACAGCAAAGTGCGTAATTACAGGAGAGCCCGCCTTCTCTATACTTAACATATTTGGCTTTAATAAAACTTTACTATTGTAAGGAATAAGCTTTTTTAAGTATCCATCTCCTCCTAATAAATCAAATCCCTCTCTTAAGGTTTTCTCCAATGATCCTACATCATAACTGTCACATTTTAATAAAGATACTCTCCTCATAATACATTTTCACCTTTTATCCTTCCAATAAATATCCCTTTGTTTTTAATTCATTAATAATATTATTTAATTGTTCTTCGTTTTCAGTAAGTATGGTATGTAAATGAACACCATTTGTAAGTACTAATAATGGTTCCGCCTTATATTCAATAAATTTTTTCATAAAATTATCTAAGTCATATAAATTTTTTATCATCAGCATTGCCTTTATTTCTCCATAAAGTTGATGTTCTATTATTACATCTTGTATTATTCCACCATACTTTATAACAGCTATAAGCTCATTTTCTATATCAGAAGCTTCATGATTAACTGCAATAATTGTAGCTTTTAAGTCATTAATCTTCTTGTTAATCAAATATCCATCTGGTGTAGCAATAATTTCTATGCCTTTTGCTCTTAATATAGCTATGTCCTTTACAATTATCTGACGAGTCACTCCTAATTTTTCAGCAATATATTGCCCCTTTAAAGGAGCTTCTGATGTGATCAACATATTTTTTATAACTTCTCTTCTATTATTAGAATTCATCATGAATCCTCCATATAATTTAATTTTTATCATCGCAAAACTTTAAAATATCAAGATATAAATCCTTTTCATTATTTTCATTATGATGGTTTTTTATTAAATAAAGAAATTCACTATCATATCCTTTATTCTTCAATAAATTATATCCCTTTTCTGGATGATTATAATATACATCTATCTTCTTTAATTTATTAAACCTTTTTAGACTTCCATTGGTTATTTTATTAAGTATAACCAATAAAGACTTATCAATAGAGTTAAGCTTAGGGTATATTTTGCCTATATCATGTAGTAATGCCGCTCTTATTAATACTTGTATTTCATTTATATCTAATGATTTCTTATTACACATATATTCTACATCATAAGCTACTCTAACAGAATGCTTTTGTTCTGAGCTAGATAATTTATAAAACAAACTTAATTCTTCCTTATTTAAATACTTATTTATATAAGCTTTATCCTCCTCATTTATTTTATCTGTAATAGATAAATAAAACTGCTTAATTCTATGAGAACTCATTTAAACCTCTCCCTTTGTTATAGGCTCAGTTATATTCAGCATCTAAGTTAAATTCTAATATATATTACATAAAAAGTGAACTAATAATTTGTAAACAATAAAAAAAATCCATGGAAATTCCATGGATTTTGTGGTGGAGAATAAGGGATTCGAACCCTTGACCCCCTGCGTGCAAGGCAGGTGCTCTCCCAACTGAGCTAATCCCCCATATGGTGGACCTTCAGGGACTCGAACCCCGGACCAACCGGTTATGAGCCGGTTGCTCTAACCAACTGAGCTAAAGATCCTTATCACCTGGCAACGACCTACTCTCCCACCGGGCCTCCCCGGCAGTACCATTGGCGCTTTGAAGCTTAACCTTCGTGTTCGGAATGGGTACGGGTGTTA
>NZ_JAFBDB010000013.1 GCF_016908015.1 Clostridium pascui | reverse complement strand
CTAGTAATTTGTTCCCAAATACTATTGAAAGTTTAAATATTTTTGCTGTTTGAAACAGCTTTGTTATATTAACACACAATCTAAAACTTAGTCAACTAGTAATTTTTACTTAATAATTTTTACTTAATAACTTTTATTTATTAATTTTCATTTTACTAATTATTTTGTTCTAATTTGTTTTACTGTTTCTTGCTTGCCGCTGACTCCAGCGACGAAGACTATCTTACCACGGGTTAATCTATATACAATTATCAATAATTGTCCTTAATTAAACTTATCAATATCATTCTTTCTTATTCGACATTTTCCTTTAGGTTTCACATATTGATACGCCAGATAAAGTTTGTAGCATTTATAATGTTATCTTAGTTCCTTTTCCATTGCTCACCGTCCTAATAGATAGCTTTCATCACTGTTTTTTCATATATTTATAGATTTTACGTGTAAAAATTTAGTTAATTTGCTATAATTACCATAATAGTTGGGATAATAAAAATAGAGAGGTGAGATGTTTATTATGTCAGAAATTAAAAAGGTAAAAAGAAGAGAAGAAATCCTTGAGGCTGATAGATGGGGTATAGAAAAAATTTATAAAAACAAGGAAGAATGGGAAAAAGACTTTTTAAAGCTAAAGAATGAGGCTTTAAAATTAAAGAATTTTCAAGGAAAACTTAATGATTCAAAGGAGCTTTTAAACTTCTTAAAGCTTGATGAAGAAATATCAAGAATAGCTGATAAATTATTTATTTATGCTAGTTTAAAATCAGATGAAGATACTAGCAATAATACTAATCAGTCATTAAAAAATAAGATGCAATCTTATGCTGCAGAGCTGTCAGCTATGGAATCATTTTTTGTGCCAGAAATTTTATCCTATGAAGAAGGTACCATAGAAAAGGCTATAGAAGAAAATTCAGAGCTTAAGATATATGAGCTTATGCTAAAAAGGCTACTAAAGAAAAAGCCTCATACCTTAAGCAAGGAAGTTGAAGAGGTTATGGCTTCTGTATCTGATGCATTAAATGCTCCTTCAAATATCTTTAGAATGCTTACCAATGCAGATATGACTTTCCCTGCCATCAAGGATGAAGACGGCAATGAAGTGGAGCTTACAGAAGGAAACTACGGAATATTCATTAAATCCAAAAATAGAAGAGTTAGAGAAGAAGCTTTTAAAACTTTATTTGGTACTTATGAACATTTTAAAAATACCATAGCTTCTTCCCTTACCTCTTCCATAAAGAATTTTTCATTTGTAGCAAAGACAAGAAATTATAAAAGTTCCCTAGAGGCATCATTGAAGCCTAATGATATACAACTAGAGGTTTATGATAATGCTATAAAAACTATAAATGATAACTTAGACAGCCTTCATAGATATGTTAGAATCAAAAAGAAGCTTCTTGGCCTTGATGAAATTCATATGTATGATTTATATGTACCTATAATTGATGCTCCAAAATCTCATATAGAGTTTGATGAAGCCGTAAATATAGTAAAGACAGCTCTACAGCCTTTAGGAGAGGAATATATAACAATATTTGATGAAGGTATCAAAAATAGATGGATAGATATATATGAAAACAAGGGAAAGAGAAAGGGAGCTTATTCTTGGGGAAGCTATGATACTATGCCTTATGTTTTATTAAATTATAACCATGAGCTTAATGATGTATCAACTTTTGCCCATGAAATGGGTCACTCTATTCACTCTTATTATTCAAAAAAAGAGCAACCTTATATATACGCTGATTATACCCTGTTCTGTGCAGAGGTAGCGTCTACTGTAAATGAAAACTTACTTATTAATTATCTTATAAAAAATGAAAAAGATGAAAAGAAAAAACTATATCTTATAAATACTCAACTGGAACAAATTAGAACCACTGTGTTTAGGCAAATAATGTTTGCTGAATTTGAAAAAATAACTCATGAAAAGATTGATGCAGGTGAACCTTTAACCAGTGAGGATTTATGTAACATTTATCATGAGATAAATGTTCGATATTTTGGAGAAGATATGATTATTGATAAGGAAATCGATATGGAATGGGCAAGAATACCTCATTTTTATAATGATTTTTATGTATATCAATATGCTACAGGTTATTCTGCTGCAAATTCCTTCGTAAAATCTATCTTAGAAAATGGTAAAGGTTCTGTAGAAAAGTATAAAGGATTTTTAAAGAGCGGAGGTTCTGATTATCCTATAAATATCTTAAAAAAGGCAGGAGTAGATATGGCTTCCCCAAAACCTATTAAAGATACTATAGCTAGATTTAATGAACTTCTGGATATGCTAGATAAATAGTAAATAAAAAATTCCACGGCCTTTTAGCTACGGAATTTTTTATCTAGGTTTACATCATAAATCTTCTTACTAAATCCACTTTCTTATTTGTATAAGGAACCTATTTATTTAGGCTCCTTCTTATTTTCTAAAGTATTTTTTATTTTATTTCTAACCTCAGGATTTTTATAAATCTCTGCCCCTACTTCCATCATGTTATTTTGTAGAGCAGCCATTCTAAGCTGAGCTCCAGTTAGTTTTTTACTCATAAACATACACTATCCTTTCAAAGTTAAGGTGTTATTAGATATAGTATGTATCACAGGCTTATATTTTATGTTTTTAAATATTTATCTTAATGACTTGCTTTAATTATACAAAAAATAAAAAATCCGTAGAGTAACTTCTACGGATTAAAATTACCTGGGAACGACCTACTCTCCCACCGGGCCTCCCTGGCAGTACCATTGGCGCTTTGAAGCTTAACCTTCGTGTTCGGAATAGGTATGGGTGTTACTTTCAATCCATAATCACCAGATGTTCTAGCTCTTAAAATCTTCGATTTTCTAGATGAAATTATAACCTACTAAAAAAACACATCGCAAAAATATACAACTAAAACTGCACTCATAGCAACTTTTAATAATCCTTTTTCATAGTATGCTAAGACAAGTGCAACTATAGTACCAATTATTGAAAAATATACGTTTGAAGTAGAATATAATATACTTGGAAAGGTCATTGCCCCTAACACCGCAAATGGTACATAATATAAGAAAGATTTAAATAGTTTTGACTGTATTTTTTTCTTAAAAATTGCTATAGGAAAAACTCTTATAAGATATGTAACAACTGCCATTACTAGCACCGAAATTAATACTTTATTCAAGTTCATCATCCTCTCTTGGAAATAGTACTGCTCCTGTAGTTGCTGCTATAATAGTGGCAATAATAATACTCCATCCCCCAGATATTTTATTTATGTATGGTACCCATTTAAATAATGAGCTTATAAAAATTGCTACAATTACAACCACTAAAGCTGATTTTGATTTTTTTGCTGCTGGAACGATAAGTGCTAAAAACATTGCATATAATGCTATTCCCAGAGAACTTTGCAGGGATTTAGGCAGCATGGAAGTTGTTACCGCTCCCAGTACAGTGCCTATTGCCCATCCAAAGTAAGGACATGTAATAAGTCCCATCATATATGGAAAGCTAATTTCTTCTTTCTCTAAAGAAGCCACCGTAAAAGTTTCATCTGTTATACCAAAAGCCATAATACATCTTTGAAGTAATGGCATCTGAGATATTATCTTCTGAGAAAGTGATAATGACATTAGCATGTATCTAATGTTTATTACAAATGTGGTTAATGTAATTTCAAAAATTGAGGCATTAGCTATTATCAAAGCTGTTCCTGCAAATTGCCCAGCTGATGTAAGATTTGTTAATGATATTAAAATGGCAATCCAAATTGGCATTCCACCATTAACCGCCATCATTCCAAATGTAAATGAGACAGGAATATATCCTACTGCAATAGGTATACCCTTACTAATTCCTTTACGGAATTCATATATACTTCCCTTTTTATCATAAATAATTTCATCTTCTGTCTGAGTGTATAAATTGTTCAAAACTTCACCTTCTTGTCTAAATTGTGTCTACTCTAACTTAAAATCATTTTCAGCTTACAGATGCTTTGGATTTAATGAAATATTTTACATAAGTATCTTAACCATGCTTTCTTTTGCTTGCTTTATCACTATACATTCTTATATCGGCAACTTTTATTAAATCTTCAAGAGTATCTCCGTCACTTGGAAATAATGAATACCCTATGCTTAGTCCTGTGTTCTTTTCAGAAAAAATTTGATAAACTAAACTTTGTATTGTAAACACAGCTTGTTCAATTTGATTTATATCTTGATATTCTCCAATTATAATAAATTCGTCTCCTCCAATTCTTCCTACATATCCTTTTTCCCCTATAGCATCTGTCATAATTTTAGCAGTACTTACAATATACTTATCTCCTTGTACATGTCCATATTTATCATTAATTTTTTTCATTCCATCAAGATCACAAATAATAACATAAAAAGGATTGTTTGATTTGCAAACCCTTTTATATACTTTATCAATTCCTTTTCTGTTAAATATATTTGTCATAGGATCTTTTAAAGCTAATTCTTCAAACTTTTCTATAACTTTCTTTGTATAGTTGGTCCATAGTATTACACCTGATATATAAATAACAGTTCCTAATGTAAAACATGTTCTCATAAATATATAGGTAAATTTGCTTCCTATTATAGAAAAAACCATATCAATAAATGTAGCAATTGTAAATAGTAGCAATCCTAAAAATAATATAATAAATGTATGAGTTCTTAATTCCCATTTTCGTCTTGTAAAGTGTAGTAATCTTATCATATAAAAAAGAAGCGTTACAACGGATATAAATACAATTATTTTTTTGATGTCACACATAAAAATACCCCCCGTATGTGCATCATAATATCACATCCAAAGTATAATCAATTTGTATATCCTTCTATTTGATTTTATTATATAGCTTTCTCATAAATATTGCCCCCTTTAATACTACTTTTATCTTTTTAATTTACCATAATATTACTAGGAATTCAAACTTATTATATCCTTTATTTTCTAACTGTTGAGAATAATAGTATACTGCTTATATTAAATTTACATATAAAAAGCATCTGCAATATGATATGTTTCCATGAAAGGAATATATCATATTGCAGATGCTTTTTATTCATAATATAAATCAAGTTTCAAATAAATTCTCTGAATATAAAATTTTTATACAAATATTTTCATAATCATATATATAACTGCAGCTAATGCCGCTGATATTGGAAGTGTAATGAACCATGTTATTATCATTCTTTTTCCTGTATCCCATTTTACTGCTCTTACTCTATAAGATGTACCTACTCCCATTATGGAAGATGATATAACATGGGTTGTACTAACTGGCAGACCAATTTTAGATGCCCCAAATATTACTAAGGCTGATGATAAATCTGCTGCTACACCGTTAACAGGTTTAATTTTCATAATTTGTGTTCCAACGGTTTTAATTATTCTCCATCCTCCAACGGAAGTTCCCAGTGCCATTGCTGTAGCACAGGCTAACTGTACCCAAAAAGGAATATCTCCAGATTTTATAAAATTGTTGCTTACAAGTGCCATTGTTATTATTCCCATGGATTTTTGAGCATCATTTGTACCATGAGCAAAAGCCTGAATTGCTGCTGTAATGGCCTGAACCCTTCTAAATCCTATATTGGTTCTAGAAAGATTTAGGTTTTTAAATACGTTCTTAAAAATAGTAAACACAATATATCCTACTACAAAAGCAAGTATTGGTGATACTATCAGTGACTTAATTATTGATGTAAATCCTTTAAAGTTTATGGAGTTCACCCCAGCTGCTGCTATAGCTGCACCTGCAATTGAGCCTATAAGTGCGTGGGATGAACTACTTGGTATTCCAAAATACCATGTAATAAGATTCCAAGCTATAGCAGAAACAAGTGCCGCAAGTATAACTACTGATCCGTTTGCTATAGAGTCCAAGTTTACTATATCCTTTGCAATGGTCTTTGCAACTCCAGTGAAGGCTATAGCTCCTATAAAATTCATTAATGATGCCATTATAATTGCACGTCTTGGACTTAATGCCTTTGTGGATACAGCTGTTGCAATTGCATTTGCAGTATCATGGAAACCATTAATAAAGTCAAAGGCTAATGCAAGAACAACGGTTAAACCGATTATAATATATGCTGTACTCATCTTATTTCTCCTTACGCATTCTTCATTACTACTGTCTCAAGGGCTTTACTAACTTTTTTGCATTCATCAGCAGTATTTTCAAGAAGTTCATATATCTCCTTATATTGAATGAGTTTAATTGCATCTTTTTCTTTTTGGAAAAGCTCTTTTATTGCCTTTCTTTCAAGAATATCACATTTTTGTTCAAATTCTTTTATCTTAACTGAATGTTGTCTAATCTCTGTAAGTTTTTTGTGTGAAAGCAATTCCACAGCGTTATGTATTTCAATTATGCATTTGTTTAATAGCTCACTAAATTCAATCATATAATCATGTATTTGATATATGTTAAACATATAAAAGCGAGCTGCACAATGTTCAAGACCATCAAGAACTTTGTCCATGTGAACTGCAAGTTCTAGAGCATCTTCACGCTCAATTGGAGTAATAAAGCTATTATTTAACTCCTTTATTATTTCATCAACTATACTATCACCCTTATGTTCATAGTCTTTCATTTGCTTTTGAAATTCATCCAAATGCTTTTCTTCCTTTATCTTAAAATCAACAAAATACTGTCCTCCTTCTTTTAAGTTGGCAGAACTGTCTAAAAGCATTAAAAATAGTTTATCTTTCTTTCCTTTGTTGAAATTCATGATTGTTTCTCCCTTCCCTGTACTATATAAAATAATAGGCCATAAATATTTTATCACTTTTTGTCGTAATTTTAAACATTAAAATAACAAAGATGTAACATAAAATTAACACCCTATTCATATTTTATTGAAATTTCTTTACTACTTCCAAGACTGATAGCATCACTTATCTTTCAACCTCCTTGCAAATTCCAACTTTCACCAGGAATCTGACCCCAAAAATGTATTGCATGTTTATTCACACCATGTTATAATTATCACAATTTAATACGAGTAGATAGAGGTGGGCCTGACAAGAGTAAATAAGATGAGGTATGAGAGATATCGTTGATTCTTATTGAAAGGGGATGGCCCCGAAGGGTGAATTTTCTCTTAAGTTCATACCTGGTTTACGTATTAACAGTACGTGGACTGTCACCTATTTGGTGGAGAGCTATCGTTTTGTGAGTGTATATTGTTTTTTTGTCGAACAAGGCGATTGGTTATCCAATTGCCTTTTTTATTTTTAGCATTATTAAGGAGGAAATTATGAAAAAGATTGTTGTAGTTGGAGGCGGATGGGCTGGTTGTGCAGCAGCCATTAGTGCAAGAAAAGCAGGTGCAGAGGTAACAGTTTTAGAAAGAACAGATATGCTTCTTGGCACAGGACTTGTTGGTGGTATTATGAGAAACAATGGTAGATATACTGCTACGGAAGAAATTATAGCAATGGGCGGTGGCGATTTATTTGAAATATGTGATAAATGCTCAAGGCATACTAATATAGAATTCCCTGGTCACAAACATGCAAATCTTTATGATATTGCCAAAACTCATGGGGAAGTTTTAAAGCACATGATAAACCTAGGAATAAAGGTAGTATTTAAAGCTAGAATAACTAAGCTTCACCTTGCTCATGAACGCATATTAGATGTTCAAGATGAAAATGGTAATGTATTTGAGGCAGATGTATTTATCGATACAACTGGTACAGCAGGACCAATGAATAATTGCTCAAAGTATGGTAATGGATGTGCAATGTGTATATTACGTTGTCCAAGCTTTGGCGGAAGAGTAAGTATCGCAGGCCTTGCTAATATAAAAGAATCTATGGGTAAAAAAGCTGATGGATCCATCGGAGCTATGAGCGGTTCTTGTAAACTTTATAAAGAATCACTTTCAGAGGAAATTCAAAAGACCCTTAATGAAGAAGGCGTAGCAGTTATACCTCTTCCTAAGGAGCTTATTGAAGATCATCTTGATGTTAAGGCTTGTCAGCAATATGCCCTTCCTCAGTTTAAAGATAATATAATTCTTTTAGATACTGGTCATGCAAAGCTTATGACACCATATTATGATCTTGAAACATTAAGAAAGATACCTGGTTTTGAAAATGCCAGATATGAGGATCCTTATACTGGTGGAAAAGGCAACTCTATGAGATACTTTGCAATGGCTCCAAGAGATAATTATCTAAAGGTTGAAGGAGCAGAAAACTTATTCTGCGCTGGAGAAAAAGCAGGTCTTTTAGTTGGACATACTGAAGCAATTGTAACAGGAACTCTTGCAGGCCTTAATAGTGTAAGACATTCTCTAGGAATTGAATTACTTGAACTACCTGACTGCCTTGCTACTGGAAATGCTATTTCCTATGTTAAAGAAAAAATGTCTACACCTGAAGGAATGTCAAAGAAATATACATTCTCAGGATCAGTGTATTTTGAAAGAATGAAAGAACTTGGTATATATATAACAGATTCCGCTGAAATAACTAAAAGAGTTGAAGAATGCGGCGTTAAAGATATATTTGCTGTTAAATTATGCTAATAAATCGTATAAATAATCATAAATCAAAGGAGTAATTAATTATGATCTCATTGGGGCTACTTCACTATATTTATATTGCTATGGTTTTAGTAATCATCATAACCATGGCATTCAAGAAAGATACAGTACTTCCTTGCATAATAGGGCTATTTATAATAGGATATGTTTCTTCCGGAAGCATGGTTAAGTCTGTACAAGTTATATTTAACTCTCTTATTGCTTCAGGAAAAGAATTTTGGAGCATAATCACTATTATATCTCTCGTTGTTGCAATGTCCAGGGCTCTTCGTGATATAGGGGCAGATGAACTTATGATGAGCCCTATAAAAAAACTTATGATAAATAAAAATGTTGCCTTTTGGAGTTTAGGAGTTGTAATGACAGTTGTTTCTTTAATTATATGGCCTTCACCTGCTGTGGCGCTGGTTGGTGCAATAATGCTTCCAGCTGCTCTAAAGGTTGGACTTCCTGCAGTTTGGGCCGCTTCTGCCATGAATTTATTTGGACATGGCATTGCATTATCTGGGGACTATTTTATTCAAGGAGCACCTGCTATAACTGCAAAGGCAGCAGGTTTTGAAGATTCCAGTGCTGTAATTAGTGCAAGTATACCTCTTTGGATAACCATGACTGTAGTTACAGTGGGAACTGCATTTTTTATGATGAGAAGAGATGCTAAAAACTTTTCTGAGATAGCAGCTACCACTGAGGTTAGTGTAAATATTGATTTAAAGGCTTCTTTTGGTACAACCTTTGTAGCATTTGCTACTCCATTAGCCTTTTTACTTGATGCTTACTTAATGTTTAAGTATCAATTCCGCGGGGGAGATGCCACTGCTCTTGTTGGTGGTACTGCAGTTATCATAATGTCAATGGTGGCAGTAATTGAACATAAACTTTCAAATTCTTTTGAAAAGGTTACTGATTACATAAGAGATGGATTTATGTTTGGAATAAAAATATTTGCTCCAGTAGTTGTAATAGGTGCTTTCTTCTTTCTTGGAAGTGAAGGAATGGCAAAGGAAGTACTAGGGCCCAATGCTACAGGTCTTTTAACAGATATAGGTACATATCTTGCAAATAAAGCACCGCTTTCTAAGTTTCCTGTTATTTTAATACAAGCGCTTATAGGCGGCATTACAGGGCTAGATGGCTCTGGTTTTTCCGGTCTTCCACTAGTAGGCTCTTTAGCTCAAACCTTTTCAGAGGCTGTAAGCATAAACAAAGAAGGACTTGCAGCTCTTGGACAAATATCTACTGTATGGGTAGGTGGAGGAACAATAATCCCTTGGGGGGTTATTCCTGTAGCTGCAATATGTGGTGTTGAACCTCTAGATCTAGTGAGAAAAAATATGATACCTGTAATGGTAGGATTTGCTGCAACTATTATTGTTGCAATGATTATACTATAATAAATAGTGATTAAAGGAAGCATATTATAAATGCTTCCTTTTCTATATACTCATTAATTTGTTCATAGGAACTGCCCATTTTTTCTTCATCAGATTTTCAATTTATTGCTTATTATTCCCAGAATAAAATTTTAGGGCCTCCCCGATAAATTTAGATGCACCACTTCCATATTTCTTGTCAATTACTTCTATATACGCAGGCCTTGACAAATAAAAATCCGCCATATATTCCCAGTAATTATCTCCCGCATCTACTTTCAAGGCTTCATTAATTTTTTTAGTGCTATCTGCAATTTCTTGAATAATTTGTTGAATCTCTCTTGAGGAAGTATCCTTAGTTAAGTCAGATGTAAGCTTTTCATATAGTGTATTTATTTTAGGCTTCTTATCTTTCAAATAATTTTTTAGGGCTTCTCCAATAAATTTAGATGCACCTTTTCCATACTTCTTATCAACTTCTTCTATCCACTCAGGAAATACTAAGTGAAGTTGTACTATACTATCCCAATAATAATCTCCCATGTCAGTTTTAAAAGCTTCATAATCTTTTTTAGCTATATTAGTTATTTCACTAGCAATTTGTTGAATCTCCTCTGAATAAGGATCTTTTTTTAAATCAAATGCAAGTTTTTTATATAGTTCTTTTAATTTAGGATGCTTATCATAAAGAAGATCCTTTTTAAACTTATCAACTTGCTCTGCTTTAGTTATTAGAATATCATTATTTAAATTTTTCTTTACGGCTTCAGCATATTTTTTTATACTTCCATACTGCTTTATAGCATCTTCAGCAATTTCATCTTTCTTAACTTTAACTTTTTCAATAAACTCATCAAATTTATCTACACTTCCCCACTGCTTAATTACTCTATCCTCGTGTTCTATTTTAAATTCTTCCAATACATTAAAATATTCACTCATATCAAATTCTTTAAAACTCATTTCATTTTCTCCCTTTAATGTTCTATTTATAAGCTCTATTAAACCATTCAATCTTTTGCATTTTAACATAAGCAGCCTTTTTTGATTTTTTAGTGCCTGTATTTTATCAAAATATGGACTTGACATTATGCCTTTAACATCTTTTAAAGGGATATCAAGTTCTTTAAAAAATAAAATTTGCTGCAAGGTTTTAAGGGCTTCATCATCATAAAGTCTATATCCTGCCTCTGTAATTTCGCTTGGTTTTAATAATCCAATTTCATCGTAGTAATGTAGTGTGCGCACACTTATTCCTGTTAAGTCCGAAACCTGTTTTACTGTTCTCATTTCTACACCTCGAAATTTGATTTTAGAGCTTCCAATATCATCTAACTCTCCGCCGGCTGTGAGTTTTTGTAATATAGGCATGCCCTACATATATATATTGCACTATCACGCAGCGTTAGAGTCAATACTTTTTTAAACAGAGAAAGGACTGTCTCAAAGTAAAAGATACGAAAAACATAAACAAATATATTACATAATATATCTCACTTGCCACTTGCCATGTGGGTGGCACTTTCTAGTATCTCCAAAAACTTTTTTGAAGCTGGAGAAAGAGATGCATTTTTTGAAAAACAAACTCCTATACTTCTTTTAGGTATTTCTTCAACTGTTTCAACTTCATATAAAACACCACTTTTTAAATATTCCTGTGAAAACTCTTTAATAACGCAAGCTAATCCTAAATTTATTTTTGCAAATTCTAATAATAAATCATGAGATCCAAGTTCAATTTCCGAGGAAATTTCAATGCCCTTTGATAGTATATACTTTTCTACATATCTTCTTGAATTTGATTTATTGTCAAGTAATATCAATGGTAATTTTGATAACTCCTCAAAACTTAAAGGCATGGACAGTGTATCCTTGAACTTATCTCCACAAACAAAAACGTCCTGTACATCCATGCATTTTTTTGTTACTAAAGAAGGATCTTCAATTGGGAAATTGCATATTGCAATATCAATTTCTCCTGACTTGAGCATTGCACAAAGTTCTAAAGTTGTTCTATTTACAATCTTTAGCTTGATGCTCGGATAGTCACTATGAAATTTATCTAAAAAGGTTGGCAGGAAGTATCGTGAAATAGCATCCCCCACCCCTATTTTTAACTCCCCCAGCATTATATTTTTAGATTCTAATAATTTTTCTTCCCCTATATTAATTAAATTTATAGCAGAATTTGCGTACTCAAATAGAAGTTTTCCCTCATTAGTTAGAACTACTCCTTTAGGTGTTCTTGTAAAGAGCCGTACCTCAAGCCCTTCTTCCAGCTGCATAATTGCTTGGCTTACAGCAGGTTGAGTCATGTACAGTGCCTTTGCCCCTTTAGAAAAGCTTTCACACTTTGCTACTTCACAAAAGACCTTATATAAATCTAATTTACTTATCATATAACTTCTCCTTATACAGCACATTATATATATTTATTTTACTTATATCACAAATGTGTTGTATAGTACAAGTATGAGTGTTAAATAATAATTTTTATATAAATACAGAAAATTTAAGGAGAAATGAAAATGGAAAGAATTGTTGGAACTGTAGTTAGAGGTCTTCGTGCCCCAATCATCAAAACAGGAGACGATATTGCAGAAATAGTTGTAAACACTGTATTAAAGGCTTCAGAAGTAGAAGGCTATTCTATTAATGATAAGGATATTGTTACTGTAACAGAATCAATAGTAGCTCGTGCTCAAGGAAACTATGCAACTATTGATAACATTGCTCAGGATGTAAAAGCAAAGTTTGGTGACGAAACAATAGGCGTAATATTCCCAATTTTAAGCCGTAACCGTTTTGCTATCTGCCTTCGTGGTATTGCAAAGGGAGCTAAAAAAATCGTTTTAATGCTTAGCTATCCATCTGATGAAGTAGGTAATCACTTAGTAGATATAGACGAGCTTGATGAAAAAGGAGTTAATCCTTGGACAGATGTTTTAACTGAAGAAGAATTCCGTGGTCATTTTGGATATAAAAAACATACTTTCACTGGTGTTGATTACATTGATTATTATAAATCTTTAATCGAAGAGTACGGTACTGAGTGTGAAGTTATCTTTTCAAACAACCCAAAAACTATTTTAAATTACACAAAAAATGTTCTTACTTGCGATATTCACTCAAGATTTAGAACTAAAAAGATATTAAAAGCAAATGGTGGAGATAAGATTTACAGCCTAGACAACATTTTATCAGCATCAATAGATGGCAGTGGTTATAACGACGCTTATGGTCTTTTAGGTTCAAATAAATCAACAGAAGAAAGCGTTAAACTTTTCCCACGTAACTGTCAGCCTATAGTTGATAAAATACAAGCAGTACTTAAAGAAAAGACAGGTAAAACTGTAGAAGTTATGGTTTATGGTGATGGAGCTTTCAAAGATCCAGTAGGTAAGATTTGGGAACTTGCTGACCCTGTTGTATCACCAGCTTATACATCAGGACTTGAAGGTACACCTAGCGAAGTTAAATTAAAATACCTTGCTGATAATAACTTTGCTCACTTACAAGGAGAAGAACTTAAAAAAGCTATTTCAGAATATATTATAAATAAAGAATCAGATCTTGTTGGTAACATGGTATCCCAGGGTACTACACCAAGACAGCTTACTGATCTTATAGGATCACTTTCTGACTTAACTTCAGGAAGCGGAGATAAAGGTACTCCAATAATATTCATCCAAGGTTACTTTGATAATTATACAAAATAATATAAAGTGCCACCCACGTGGCAAGTGGCAAGTCGGTGACATTTGCCACTTGCCATGTGGGTGGCACTTAATTTTTCACTGGCAATCTAACTTCAAATATGGTTCTATTATCATCGCTATAAGCAGCTATGCTTCCTTGATGCAGCTCTATAATATTTTTTGTTATAGCTAGACCTAGCCCAGATCCACCTATATCCCTATTTCTTGATTTTTCCACTCTATAAAATCTATCAAATATATATGGTAAATCTATCGATGATATTGATTGGCCATAGTTTATAACTTGGACTACTGCTATTTTCCCTTGAAGTTTTGTTGTTATATCCACATAATGACCATCTTGACCATACTTAATCGCGTTTGACATCAGGTTTTCAAATGCTCTAACTAATTTTCTTCCATCTGCATTTACTATTAGCTTATCCTCTGAAAAATTAATTCTCGAGTCCATATTTGCATTCTTAAATTGATACTCAAAATAAGCAACTACCTGCCCTAATAATTCCACAAGATTAATATCATCCTTATCTAAATTAATAGTGTTATTTTGCATTTTAGTAAGTTCAAACAAATCATTTATAAGCAAATTTAAATCCTTTGCCTTTTGATATGCAATATTCGCATAATACCTTAATCTTAGTTCATCTGTATATTTATCTGTATCAATGATTTCTAGATATCCTATTATTGATGTTAATGGAGTTCTTAAATCATGAGAAACATTGGTTATTAAATCATTCTTAGTTTGCTGCGCTCTTCTTTCTTCAATTGTTATGTCTTTGAGCTGCCTTGATATATCATTTATATTATTCATTAAATTTTTGATATCGCCTTTTGCCTTAACTTTTATCAACCTATCTAAATCCCCTTTAGCCATTATTTCAGTTTGATCCATAATAGCTGCAAGGCTCTTATTTTTTCTATAGGTTATAAGCAAGTAAAACATAATAAAAAAGGATATTGTAATAATTGTATAAATCCTGCCTCCAAAGATTTCATCTCTGAGGATACGCCAAAGCTTAAAAAAATAATTAATAAGTTGAATCTTAGTATTTATATATAAATAAACCAATATTTTATTACCTACAATCAGTGTCATATATGTTAATAATAAAGCCAATGCTATATCCCATAATGATAATATCCAATGTTTATACAATCTTTTATTTTTCAATTTTATATCCAACTCCCCATACAGTGTGAATTATCTTATTTCCTTCCAAATGCTGTTCAATTTTATCTCTAATTCTGCTCATATGCACCATAACAGTATTATTAGATTGGTAGTATCTTTCTTTCCAAACTTTTTCAAAGATTTCTTCCGCACTAAAAACTCTTCCCCTATTTGTGGCTAATAAATATAAAATTTCAAATTCTCTTGCTGTTAAATCTACTTCATTATCCTCCACTGTTACCTTGTGCTTACTCCTATCTATAACCATTGACTCAATTCTTAGTACTTCATCTGAAACCTGCATTTTAGTATTTAAAAAATACGCTCTTCTGAGTAATGCTCTTATTCTAACTGTAAGTTCTAATTGATTAAAGGGCTTGCATACATAATCATCTGCACCAGTCATAATGCCCTGTATCTTATCCATGTCCTCTGCCTTTGCACTTAACATAAGAATTGGAATGCTGTACTTTTCTCTTGCCCTTCTGCAAACTTCCAGTCCATCCATACCTGGCATCATTATATCTAAAACTATTAAGTGTACTTCTTCCCTATCTAATATTTCTAAAGCTTCTTCCCCACAGCTTGCCTTAAAAACACTATATCCTTCATTTATAAGATTTATTTCTAGCAGATTTCTTATTTCCTTTTCATCATCTACTACAAGAATATTATTGTTCATGTACTCCTCCAAATATATAATTATTTGCCTAAGTATTCCTCTAATGTAATTCCATTATCATAAATATACTTAGCAGCTTCTTTCCCAACATATCTAATATGCCAAGGTTCATATTCTATACCTGTTATATTTTTCTTTCCATAAGGATATCTTATAATAAAACCAAACTTATAGCAATTTTCTGCAAGCCAATCTGCTTCCTTTGTTCCCTTTACAAAGTATTTATCTTTATTAGTGATATCAATGCATAATCCTGTTTGATGCTCACTAAATCCAGGCTTTGCCACATATGCATCTGCAAGTTTCTTCCCTTCTGATTTCACCCTGCTGCTATACGTACTCTTTTGTGATTTATATGATCTATAGCCTGAATTCCCAAGTAATATTACACCTTCCTCTTTTGCTGTATTAACTAAATCTTCTAGAGGTTTTACAATAATTCCTGCTACATGCTTTTCTTCCTGATTTACTCCACTAGTAAATGATATATTGGGCACAGTTAACTTTTTAGGTTTATAATCTTTATCTAACCCATATTCTCCATTTACCAGCGTTAGTTCCGTACTTACATTAACATTATTCCCATTTGCCGCTTTATCTTCTTCATTTAAAAAACTATATTTTTTATTTAAGTAGGTTTGACTTTTTTTAATGTTTATGCCGCTTAATTCTATCCCTGCATCCTCTGTCATATACCAAAATCCACATGTTATCATAATAATAAATATCAAAATCTTTCTTAGTCCATTTTTCATATTTTTACTTCCCTTCTAATGTGATAATTTTATTTTAGAAGGGAAACTTTACAACACTTATAAAAATTCCTTAAGAAATCTTAAGTTTTATAAAATCTTAGAGCATGTAAATGGATTCATTAAATTATTTTATACGCTTTTTATCCATTATCATTGCAATGGCATATAGCACCAACACCGGTGTTAACAATAATGAAGTACTTGCTATACCAATACTTACAGAAATTTTTGTAGCTATTACTCCTATAATTGGTCCACCTAAAATTTGCCCTAAAGCATTTATTTGTCCATTTATAGAAAGCACAGTGGCTCTTGCACTGTCATCTATATGACTATTTAACCATGCATTAAATATAGGCTCATTTATAGTTCTAAACATATTTGTTGTTAAATAAGCTATTAGCATTAAACTAAAGTTTCTTGTAAGTGCAAATACTAACATAAAGAATATATAAAATATATTTGTAGCTAATAATACTTTCCCACTTTGAAACTTGTCTCTTTCTTCTAGATTCTTTGCTATAAACTGCATTACTATAGCACTTAATATCATTCCTGTAATTCCAAAAATACCAAACCAAGTTACTGGTTGAAGACTTCCAATCTTAGGAAGGGTAGTATCCTGAAGAAAATGCGCACTGGAAAGTCTATCATAACCTTCGCTGGATAAACCGTAAAATAAAGTTGCAGAAAGTAACATCATTATTATAAGCTTACTTTTTATAAACTTAAGACCAGCTTTAAGTGTGTATCCCATCTTTTTGAAGGTATTTAAATCTTCAGGAGCAGATGGATTAAAATTGTTTTCTGGCATATACAATGCTAAAAACAATGCAAACATTATAAATAAACATCCACTAAATATAATTGGCAGTCTAATAGATAAATTCCCTATTATTGTACTTAATATTATTCCTATAACTGTACCAATTTGTCCTGCCTGTGCTCCTCTTATATATATTTGATCTAAGTCTTTAGCTTTTTCTTCTTCAGCAATCCATGCCTCAACAGCTCCACTAACAAATGTAGAACCTAAGCCCCATACTATTTGTGCTGCTAGTACAAAAACAAAACTAGAAATAGAACCTTCTAAAATAAATCCTAACCCTGTCAAAGCTGTACCAATAATAATAGATAATTTACGGCTGTATATATCCGCAACTATACCTGTAGGAATCTCAAATAAAAAACACGCCGCTTCTAAAGTAGTTCCCACAAGTATAAGTTGAAGCGGGTTCAAATGCACCTTTTCAATGTGGTACAATATCATAACTGTCGCACCCATTGAAAAGCACATTGCTGTAATAGCGGAAAATAACAAATAAATTTTATATGCTGAAAGTTTCTTAATCATTAATTATTCACCATCCTTATATTTATTAAAAAGTTTGTTTATATCCTTTAATGTAAATATTTTAGATATATAAATCATCATAGTAATCTCCTCAAATAAAAAAAAGCCGCAAACGAACACAAATTCACTTACAGCCTCTTAATTATATAAACCAAATATAAACATGGACTTAAAACTTTAATTTATACAGGTTATTACTAGGATATATAAATTAAAATTTCATAATCATATCTATAAATGCAGCAAAAATAGGCATAAAAATACCGTGTTTAGAACACGGCTTTCCTATTATGCAAATAAGGTGTAACATGCTCATTATAATAATCATTATTTTAGAAGTACATAAATAAACATGGTAGCAATCAATATTTTAATAATTACTTCCACTACAAATAAACCTTGAGTAATTCAAGATTTTTTCAATGTACTTTCTAAAATTAATCCCTATTAAGTTAGTTTAATTAAAAACTACCTCTTTTTGCATATTTACAACACCTTTACATTTATATTTTTTCATGTTTATATTTGAGTTTATTTATATTATACATAAATTTGGAATTTTTTTAATACAGTAAGCCTGTGGATAGACTTTCCACAGGCTTACTAAGTATTTTACTAAAACCATGCTCAGTTGTTAACAACCCTTTTAGGCGAGATATTAAATGCTATTTTCCACAGCACAAAATTGACTATAAATGATATAAATAAATATACATATACTCCATAACTTATGTTTGCTATTTTATAATGAATTACTCCCAAAATACCAAGTACTATGGTTAACATGAAATTTATAAATCCATTTGTTTGCTGTGCTGATCCAAAAGCCTGCGAAAATGGCAAAGATTTTTTAGATGCCATAAAACATAACGTATTAAATATCATCATATTTAAAAATGATACTAATACATCTGGTACTATTCTAACTCCAAATATGGCAATAAAAATTATAGATTGAAATAAAAATATAGGAAAAAACAGCTTTGCTATAAAGGCCTTTATAGTCCCTCTAAATACATTTGAAACATTATTAATTGGTAAAGCCTTATAAATCCATGCTCCTTTATATCTTTCGGAATATCTAATCATTAGCATAATAGTAGATAACATTAGGCCAGAAAAATATATAAAAAAGTATGATTTTCCTTGAGAAACCTCTTTTATACTAGATATTGCAAACTGCTGAAATAAAAATATAAAAGGAAACACTATAGAAAATCCTAATGAAGGATATACTTTAAGCTTAAATTCTCTTTCATTTTTCATCATATCAGAAGCAAACCTAAAAAATATTCTTTCCTCTTTACTTCTGCATAAAATCCTTGACAGTAATTCAGCTGGTTTTCTTTTAGCTTTTTTATTGCTATCATAGTTATTATTCAGCTTTTGTAAGTTTTTTTCAAAAACACTCATTAGCTTTGTATAAACTATGATTGATGCAATAGGAATAACAATAGCCATAATAGTAAATGTTATATAGTAGCTATTTACTTCTGATTTTTTAATCATTTGAAATGGTGCAGAAAACCAGATAGGTGCTATAAAATATTGCCACCACTTTGGTGTAAATTGAATTTTTAAGTCCACTATACTAAATAGTCTTCCTAGCAATTGATATCCTATTGAAATTACTATTGTTAATATTATTTGGATGTAATTAATTATATCTTTAAGCTTTTCTCCATCAAAAAATCTTAAAATTAAAAAATATACTAATGATGTTAGTACTATAATAAACAAATCCAATAATATTATAGAAAAAAGAAAAAGAATAAAAAATTCTATCCCTTGGGTATATAAACTCACTAAAAGTGCTGGTCCTACTAAAGCAGCAGTTAAATAAAACATATATATTGAAATATGAATAGTCTTTGCAAGTCTTAAGGATTTTGGATCTACGGGTTTTGTCCCTATTATATTTTTATCTCTAATATCTAAAAGTACAGAAGAAAAATCCGAAATCAAAGAGGTCATAACAAAAAACATAATTATAACAAATACAATACTCATTTGATATATATAATTATTTTTCATAATCACAAAAGGAATTAATATCAATCCCATAAAAATATATATCCATAAAGATTTTAAAAATTTATTACCATCATCATCTTTATTTTTATTATTACCAGCAAAAACCGTTGGCACTCTTCTTCCGTCCATTAATAGCTTCATTTGAAGGATTTTTCTCATTACTCTATAGTCAATCCCAAGCTTTTCAAATACAGGTTTTAATTTATCTAAAAATCTCAAAATCTTAAAATCTTTCATCAAATTACACCTCTTCAACTATTGATACAAATTCTTCTGCAATAGCTTCATATTGGCTAAAACCTGTAATTTGATTAAATATTTGTTCCAAAGATCCCTCTTTTGAGCTTTCCTTAAGCTCTTGAAAACTGCCATCTGCCACAACTTCTCCGTTATTCAATAATACTATCCTATTACTTATTTTTTCGACTACGTCCATTATATGAGATGAATAAAATATAGTTTTGCCCTGCTTTGCCAGCTGAGCAAGAATTTCCTTTACAATCATTACACTATTTGCATCCAACCCGCTCAAAGGTTCATCCCAGAACAATATGTCTGGATTATGAAGTAAACTCGATATGATTAAAACCTTTTGCTTCATACCTTTAGAATAAGAGCTGATTCTTGAATTATAGGAATCCCCTATACCAAATATATCCATAAGTTTTTCTGCTTTCTTATCTACCATTTCACCATTCATTCCATACAGTTCTCCTATAAAAGTAAGATACTCTCTTGCGGTAAGATTATCATATATTTCAGCAACCTCAGGTACATATCCAATTTTTCTTTTATAATCTAATTTATCCTTTGATATATCCTGTCCCAGAACCCTTACCTCTCCTGTATATCCTTCAACAATACCTAATATTATTTTAATTGTTGTACTCTTACCAGCTCCATTAGTACCTATATAGCCTATAACCTCACCTTTATGCACTTCCAAATTTATTCCCTTTAAAACTTCCTTATCTCCATAACTCATACGAAGGTCTTTTATTTCAACAGTCACATCATTTTCCATATAACTATCCCCCTTAATTGAAAAATTCTCAAATATTTCTTTAAAATAATAAATGCTTATCAAAGAGCAATCCCGTTTATTATACCATAACTATGGCAAAATATAAAAATTGTTCCAAATAAGTGTTTATTATGGAAAATAATCTCAAAAAAATAGCAGCCATCTATGCAAATAGTTAGCTACTATTTTAAAATATTTAATTACTTCATTGATGCTATAATGCTGTCAGCAAGAGCATCCATTGAATCCTCATCACTTTCTTTCAATGATGATGTCACTGTCACCTCATTATCTAAAATAGTCATTTCTTTCATCTCATCTAAAAGTTCATGCATTAATTTACCTGATTGAGGAGCCCATGAACCATTTTCTATAAGGGCAAAAGTACGTTTTTGAAGATTTAATGCCTTCATATCCATAATGTATGCAAGCATTGGTGGATAAATCTTCAAATTATAGGTTACAGATGCAAGAACTATATGGCTATATTTAAATGATTCCGAAATCAAATATGACACATGAGTTTTTGAAACATCATACATAACTACATTTGTCATTCCTTTTTCAACTAACCTTGTTGCCAAATCAGTAGCAGCAGCTTCTGTATTTCCATACATTGTTGCATAAACAATCATTACACCCTTTTCTTCAGGTTCATAGCTGCTCCACTTACTATACTTATCTAAAAAGTATCCCAAATCATTACGCCATACTGGTCCATGCAGTGGGCATATAATTTTAATGTCAATAGTACTAGCTTTCTTTAAAAGAGCTTGAACATGAGGTCCATACTTTCCTACAATATTTGTGTAATACCTTCTAGCATCGTCAATCCAATCGCGGTCAAAGTTCATCTCATCATTAAAAAGCTTTCCATCTAAAGCGCCGAAGGATCCAAAGGCATCAGCTGAAAATAATACACCATCAGTAGTATCATAGGTTACCATAGCTTCTGGCCAATGTACCATTGGAGCAGATACAAATACAACATTGTGCTTTCCAAAGCACATAGTATCTCCCTCTTTAACTTGTGTTATATTGTCATCAATTTGAAAACCAAACTGATGCATGAACATAAACGCCTTTTCAGTACATATAATCTTTACATCTGGAAAGCGAAGAACAATTTCTTCAATGCAAGCTGCATGATCTGGTTCCATATGATTGATTACCATATAATCTAAAGTTCGATCCCCTAAAACCCCTTTAATATTTTCAAGAAACTGACGGCAAATTGACCAGTCCACTGTATCAAATAGCACTGTTTTCTCATCTAAAAGTAAATATGAATTATATGAAACCCCTCTTGGAATGGGGTGAACATTTTCAAATAAAGCAAGGCGATGATCGTTACCACCAACCCAATAAAGATCCTCAGTTATTTTTCTAACACAATACATTGATTAATCCTCCTTTACACCAAAACATATTATTGTGTTTACTTATAGGAGCTACACTTCTATAAACATATTCTTTTCTTCACCGCAAGCAGGACAAGTCCACTCTTCTGATATATTTTCAAATAACGTTCCTGGAGCTATTTCTTCCTCTGGATCACCAACACCAGGATCGTATTCATAACCACATCCATTACATACATAATGTTTCCAAGTTGGAACAACTTTCTTAGGAACAGCTCTCTTCATCTTCTTCATTGGTGGAGCTTCCTTCTTTGCTTCTCCGTTATCTAAAGCTTCAGTAAGCAGCGGCAATACTTCCATTAAATCGCCAACAATACCGTAGTCTGCGTTTTTAAATATCTTAGCATTAGGGTCAATATTTATGGCAACAATTGTAGCAGCATCCTTTATACCCTTCAAATGCTGACCTGCACCGGAAATACCGCATGCAATATAAAGATTTCCATTAAATTTTTGACCAGACATACCAACATAGCGATTAAGTGGTACATATTTAAGGGTTTCAGCTACTGGACGTGAAGAACCTATAGCCGCACCAGCTTGTACTGCCAAATCTTTAATAAGCCTCATGTTCTTCTTTTCTCCTATGCCTAGACCCGCACTTACTACTCTTTCTGCCTTGGTTATAGGAGTATCTAAAGGAATTCCAACTGTGAAATCATAGCCATCTGCCTTAAGTGCTTCCGCAAGAGCATTAACTCTTTCTTCAAGCGTTCCATCCTTATAAATTACTTTCTTACGATACCCTGTGGCAGGTTCACGAGAAGTTTTACCTACATACTCAGTTTTAGGCATCTTTCCAATGATATTGGCAGCAATAACCACACGTTGAATTTCGTTAGTTCCTTCATAAATTGTACAAATCTTAGCATCTCTATATGCACGTTCAACTTCCATACCTTTAAGATAACCACTTCCGCCAAATATCTGAACAGCATCGTTAACGATCTCAAGGCAAACGTCGGAAGCATATTGTTTTGCCATAGCAGATTCCATAGCATAATGTTCGTGATTTTGCTTAAGTTCTGCTGCACTATAAATAAGCATCCTAGCAGCTCTAAGCTTTGTGGCCATATCAGCTAACTTAAAAGCAATAACTTGCTGCTGACATATAGGTTTACCAAATTGAACTCTTTCTTTTGAATATTCCAAAGCATTCTCATAAGCACCTTGTGCTATGCCTAGGGCTTGGGCTGCAATACCAATACGTCCCCCATCCAACGTGGACATAGCAATCTTAAAGCCTTCTCCTTCCTTACCTAATAAATTTTCCTTAGGTACCTTTACATTATTAAAAATTAACTCAGCAGTTGCGGAAGAACGAATACCCATCTTATCGTAGTGTTTACCAAAACTAAAGCCCTCCCAGCCCTTCTCTACGATAAACGCACTTATGCCGCGGGTACCTATATTTGGCGTAGTAACTGCAAAAACAATATAAATATCAGCCTCGCCGCCGTTGGTAATGAAAATCTTTTCACCATTTAAAATATAATAATCACCTTCTAGAACAGCAGTAGTTTCAGTACCACCAGCGTCACTTCCGGCATTCTCCTCGGTGAGACCAAATGCACCAAGCTTTTCTCCCTTTGCAAGGGGGATTAAATACTTTTGTTTTTGTCCTTCTGTTCCATAGGCGGAAATTGGATATGTGCCTAGTGATGTATGAGCAGAAAGAATTACACCTGTACCTCCATCCACTCTTGACAATTCCTCAACAGCAATTGCATAACTGATTACATCCAAGCCTGCTCCACCGTATTCTTTTGCATATGGGATCCCCATTACTCCCATATCAGCTAATCCGCTAACCACTTCTGAAGGAAATTTGTTTTCCTGATCCAACATAAATGCAATTGGCTTGACTTGCTCTTCAGCAAATTGCCTAATTTTCAACCTAAAATCTTCGTGTTGTTCTGTAGTCTTAAAAAACATACATATACCTCCTCATAATTAAAACAATTTCATAAATGTAATTATTTAATTAACTGCAGCAATTAGTTCAGCAATTAAAACTTGTCTAATTGCTGTGTTTGCTATTGCCTACCACATTTAGAATAATGCTTATCATATACATATAATAGTTATATAATTAATTGTACTACTTAATAATAATTATTACAAATTCTACAAGTAATTTTACATCATTAATTTATACCATTTTAGGTAATTATCCATTATAATCTAACTATACCAATAATTTTCTCCACTTTTCTACAGGTAGCCTTCCAAGATCATTTTATGCATTATTCCAAAATGCTTTTTTAGCTCTAGCAATATTTATGAATTCCTTCTAAAATTTATGCATAGAAAAATCCTCGGCACTTCTGCCAAGGCCGCATTACTCAAGGTGATCTACGCAAGCATTTACGCAGATAATTTATTTTAAAGCTAACACAAATTTCATGAAATACATATATTACAATATAGAACTAAATCTGGAGGATTAAGAATTGGCAGTATTTAAATCTTTTTCTGGCACTATTACTATGATTGAAGACTTTTGGACAGCAACTGATGAAAGAACAGGATGTTATAAATTAATGTCTGTAGAAAATAAAGATGGAAGTATAGTTAATTTTGTGGTATCACCAAGTACTTACTTTGTTGACCACGTAACAGTTTCATTAGGAGATAAGGTAACTGGATTTTATGATGCAAATGCACCTGTGCCTTTGATTTACCCACCACAGCTTCGTGCAATTGTTATGGCAAAGGATACATTGCTTCAAAATGTAAAAGTATCCTATTTTAACTCAGCGCTTATAAGCAGTGATGGTAACTTAAAATTAAACATTTCACCATATACTAAAATAATACTTAGAAATGATCAACTTTTTACCGCAAGCCCTGCAAATAGAAATTTGATTGTTGTCTATGGTGCTACCACAAGAAGTATACCCGCTCAAACCACACCATATAAAATTATTGTTATTTGCTAGAAATTAGAACAAAAATGAAATAAAAAATAGCATTATTAATATATACGAGATATTAATAATGCTATTAAACTACTTCTATCTAACTTGAAAAGTATAAAAGCACAACTATTCCAAGAACAATTCTATACCATCCAAATACTTTAAAGTCGTGTTTTTTTATGTACTGCATTAAAAACTTTATTACTATAACTGATACTATAAAAGCAGTAACCATTCCTATTGTTAAAATCAAAAGTTCCATTTGATTAAAGGCTAGTCCAAATTTCACAAGTTTAAGCACGCTTGCTCCAAACATCACCGGTATTGCCATAAAAAAAGTAAACTCTGCTGCAATAGTTCTGCTCATGTTAATTAGTATACCGCCAAGTATAGTTGATCCTGAACGTGAAGTTCCTGGAAACACTGCTGCAATTAGCTGAAACATTCCAATAATAAAAGCTGCTTTAAATGTTATTTCAGATATTGTATTGATTTTAGTTCTTTTACCTTTATTACTATTTTCTACAATTATGAATAAAACTCCAAACAAGATAAGCATTACAGATACAGTTTTATAATTATAAAATAACGCTTCAATTTTATCGTCCCAAAGCAATCCAACTACTGCCGCAGGAATGCATGCCACAATAATCTTCATCCACATTACAAAAACATCTTTTTTAATAAACTCTTTGCTGTTTAGCGAAAAAGGCATTATTTTTTTCCAGTAAGTTACTACTACAGCTAAAATAGCTCCGAGCTGTATTACAACTAAAAACATTTCTTTAAAAACTGCAGATACATTGAGCTTTACAAATTCGTCAAGTAAAATCATATGCCCTGTACTGCTTACTGGAAGCCATTCCGTTATCCCCTCTATAATACCAAACAAAATTGCCTTTAATATTTCTAACATATCTACTACTCCTTTCTATTGTACATCTTATTCTTCTAAGTATAAAATACCGGTTATAAAAATATTCTGCATTTGCTCCATAAACAATTATACTAAAGAGTACAATCATATGCAAATTGCTCTGAATGTTATAACGAAAAGTGCTTCCCTTAAAGTAACAGATTTTTATTTTCTCATCTATATACCTTAAGTGAAGCATACTATTTTGCTAAGAAGGATATTTTTTAAATTTACAGATTAATCCACGGGCCTAGTCCCTTTCTAGAATTTGGGCATTTGGATTACAGCCTTAAACAAATCTCCATCTATTTCAATATGAAATTTTCCATTTTGAATGTCAATAAAACTTTTAGCTATGGATAATCCAAGTCCGCTGCCTTGACTGCTTCTAGACTCATCTCCTCTTTTAAAACGCTCCATGAGCTCATTTGCAGATATGTTTAATTCATAAGCAGAAATGTTTTTAATTATTATTCTTGCTTGACTTTCTAAGTCTTCAATGTCTATATATACCCTTGAACCTGTAAGAGCATATTTAAATATGTTAGACAACAAGTTTTCTATAACTCTCCAAAACAATTTCCCATCTGCTTTAATATAAACTTTATCTTTAGGATGATTTAACTTAAATTCTAACCCTAGTTCTTCAATTTTATCATTAAGTTCCCCAAGCCCCTGAGTTATTAGGGAAGTAACATCTATCTTTTCGTATTCTACTGGAATACTTCCACTAGAAGCTTTGGATGCTTCAAATAAATCCTCTGTTAATACTTTCAGTCTTTGAGACTTTTGTTCTAGTATTTCTATATATTCATCTGACTTTGATTTGTCCGTTTCATTTTTTAGTAAATCCACATAAGTAATAATTGAGGTTAAAGGAGTTCTTATATCATGAGATACATTGGTGATTAATTCTGTTTTCAAACGTTCACTTTTAACCTCATTTTCAACTGCCTTGTTTAATCCTTCTGTTATACTATTGATATTTGAGGCAAGCTTTCCAAGTTCCCCTTTACTTTCTAAATTTATTTTATGGTTCAGCTCACCGTTTTTTACTCTCTCTACACCATCTTTTATTAATTGAAATTCTTTTGTTTTCTTAAATGCTATCCATACCGCAGCTCCAATTGTTATTGGGAACATAAAGAAAGTCAATGCAACAAGTATTGGATAACCTATTGTTATTAAAGCAACCTTTACAGCAAAACTTCCATTATTATATACTTCTTTTGCAAATTTAAATACTTTATAAAATATCTTGTAAACTAATGTATGCTTTATAAATGTCCTATTTTTAATGTGTTTAATCAATGTGAGTACAAAAATTAATCCTAATGATGCTATAAAAGCTGTCAGTGCAATTACAATGTTATTTAAATTATGAAAATCAATACCTAGAGAGACTACCGGTACAATCCATAATCCTATTAAAAGAAAACATACTATTAGATTTATATCATTATATAATTTATCAAAGGAATTTAAATGTACCTCTTTATCGCCAAAGAATTTTCTACCTGTGACCACTACTAGACATATAAATGATACCAGTAATCCTAGCAAGAATCCCGATATTTTATAAAGGCTATCATTAATAATTAATCTGCTTTGTTTCCATTCTTCAATTGCTGGATTTAAATACTCATTTGTGAATCCAACATATATAACAGAATCCTGCTGGTGTAATTCATTAACATCTGATGAAATCCAGTAATATCTTCTATTATTCAATATCTCTTTTGGATATACCTTTTCCTGATCCTTGTCATATATTACATAAGAAGGGAAAGACTCAAAATATTCTCTGCTAGTATTTGTGCTGTTTGTAAGTACATTTGTACCATCACTTGCATAGTATATAACTCCCTTAAGATCTTTCACTCTTTGAACATATTGATTATAATCTCTTAATTCTTCCTTTATTAAATCATTCTTTATTTCAGAAATTTTATCAGTATAAACCTCTTTAAACTTATTATAATTTTCTTCATAACTCAAATTTGGATTAAAAAGTTTAGATTTGGACTCAAACTCCCAATACAAATTCCTATTGTTCACTTCACTTTGAATTCTATCCTCTGTAATAGAGCCACCCTTTAAAACATTTTCCTGATTTTTATATTTAACCGTTATTTTCGTTAATGCATCAATGGTATTCCTGCTATCTTCTATAAACTTTGAGCTTTGATAATAACTATCTTGAAAAATTATTCCAAAATCATAATTATTAGTTCTTATCAAATTCATTAAAGTTGTTATTACACCAGTAAAGGACGTAATTACAACGATAAAAAGGATTATCTTAGTTGTTAGTGAATGACTATGTTTTTTCCACCTTGTATCCAATTCCCCACACCACCTTTAAATATTTCGGTTCTTTCGGATTTATTTCAATCTTTTCTCTTATTTTTCTTATGTGAACTGCTACAGTATTTTCTGGGTTAAAGGCAACCTCATGCCATACCTTTTCATATATATCATCTATAGAAAATACTCTCCCCGCATTTGCAGTCAATAGCTTTAATATCTTGTATTGTACTGGAGTAAGTTTAACCTCTTCCCCATCTACAGTTATGATCTTACTTTCGTCGTCTATTACAAGTCCCCCGGTTTTAAAAACATTGTTTTTTGTTTCAAGACTTCCAAGTGTTGTGTACCTCCTCAGTTGAGACTTAACCCTTGCAATTAACTCCAATGGATTAAATGGCTTAGTTATATAGTCATCAGCTCCCATATTTAACCCCATAATTTTATCCGTGTCCTCAGCCTTTGCTGAAAGCATTATTACTGGTATATTGTTGTTTTCTCTTATCTTCATTGTAGCTCTGAGTCCGTCCATTTTAGGCATCATGATGTCCATTATAATAAGATGTATTTCCTTTTCTTTAATTATTTCTAGGGCTTCTATTCCATTAGAAGCTTTAAATATTGTATATCCTTCATTTGTTAAATAAATTTTTATGGCATCTAATATTTCCTTATCATCATCACAAACCAATATATTCAATCCCGTTCACCTCAACATGTTAATTTATCCATATTATAACACACTCCTTACTGCTGACTATAAAATAATGGTATCAACTAAATCTTAATAAGTGCCCAACATAAATCTTAAGAATTTCTTAACGTCTTCCTTTTTAGTGCCACCCAGGTGGCAAGTAGCAAGTTGAAATAATTGTTCCTCATTTTATTTAATACTTTATACTCTTTATTTCATTTTATAATAATATTAACTTATACTCCTAGGGTCATTCCCCTCAAATAAATACAGGGAATGCTAGCAGCTTTTTTTAAAAGCTATTAACATTCCCTGTACTTTTATTTTTAAAGAATATGTCTATTACTTGCCTTATTTAAATCTTTTATTTACCATATCTAATATAGCCTGTAATGCTGGAGATATCCATTTATCCTTATGATAAATCACTTGAGCTGAAGTATAAAATTTAGGTCCGTTGTATTTTATTTCAACTAGTTGTCCGTTTTCTATTTCCTTTTCAACTGCAATACGTGGTAAAAAAGCTATTCCAAAACCACTGGCAGCATACTGTTTTATAGCCTCTATGCTTTCTAATTCAAAAATAGAGCTTGGAGCTACATCAACACTTGATAGAAACTCTTCAAAACTAGCTCTATAACTGCATCCCCTTTGAGTAAGCACTAAGTTTTTGCCCTGAAATTCAGGCATTTCAACCACATCCCTTTGAGCCAAAGGTTCAGTATTGCTGGCTACTACAATTAAAGGTTCATGAAATAAAGTCCTTGATATTATATCTGGATAAACTCTTTCATTGTCCAAAACAAAGCCAATATCTATTTTATTTTTTCTAATCATATCTGGAAAGTCCTCACAGTTACCAATTTTTAATCTAACATTCACATTTGGATAGAGGCTGCAGTACTCTTTAAATAAATCTGGTAATCGAAATACACAAAGAGTTTCAGCTGTAACAATAGTTAAGGATCCCGTTGGAATTTTCCCACTTATGATACTATCCTTTGCCTCATCATGTAAGCTTAAGATTTTTTCAGCATAAGGTAACAATTTATTTCCTTGATCAGTTAAACAAATATTTCTACCTAAACGTTCAAATAATTTGCATCCAAATTCATCTTCTAAAGATCTAATTTGATCCGATATGCTTGATTGAGCGAAATTTAAAATCTCCGCGGTCTTACTGAAACTAAGTGTTCCGGCGGCTACTACAAAAGATTTCAATTGTTTAAGTTCCATAATAACACTCCTTAGCACATATATCGGTATATCCGATTATACTTATAAAAACAATTCGTTTGTATGATATCATAATCCATGTTAACATAAAACTAATCTTTTGAATAGCAATTTATAAATCATAAAGTCAAATTTTTGGCAAAAATCTAAATGCTTATTTTTAACGAGAGGAGGTTTTGTTATGGATATTATTGTAAGCATGATAGTTACATTTTATGTATTGATTTTTTCTGTTTATAAGGGCCTATTTGTAGGCTATTCATTACTACTAGCCTTATGTATTTTTTCTTTTATTTCATGGAGGAGAGGATTCTTATTATCAGATATTATTAAAATGTCAATTAATGGAGGAAAAAAGTCCTTTGTTGTTTTAAAAATATTTTTTCTCATTGGATGTATTACTGGCATATGGATGGCTTCAGGAACAGTTCCATCAATAATATATTATGGAATAAAATATATGAACCCGAATTTCTTTATTTTATATGCCTTTATAATAAACTGTGTTGTATCTTTTCTTTTAGGTACATCTTTAGGGACAGTAAGCACTGTAGGTATAGCCTTAATCTTGATGGCTAAAGGAGGCAATATAAATGTGAACATTGTTTCAGGTGCTATTATTGCAGGTGCATATTTTGGTGACAGATGCTCTCCAATGTCTTCTAGCGCAAATTTAGTTGCAAATTTAACTGATACAAATCTTTATACTAATATACGTAATATGTTTAAGACCTCAATGCTTCCCTTTATTTTATCTATAATTATTTATTTATTTTTTTCACTAAAAGAGCCCCTAAACTTTACTCAAAACAACATGCATACTGAAATAGCATCTATTTTCCAAATTAACTTAATCACCTTACTACCAGCAGCAATAATTTTAATCTTTTCTTTATTTAAAATAGATGTTAAATTGTCCATGCTTTTTAGTATTATATCAGCTTCCGCTATTGCTATAATACTTCAGCAATATGGCATAATAGAAGTGCTAAGATTTATAGTCTTAGGCTTTCGACTAGATTCATCTAGCCATTTACAAAATGTGATCAAAGGCGGTGGACTTATTTCTATGTGGAAGGCATCCTTAGTTATTTTTATATCTTGTGCCTTATCTGGTATATTTGAAGGAACAAATATGTTGAAAAATATAGAACACATCTTGTTGAAGGCCAAAACACGATATACATTATTTATTTATACAATTATCACCAGTATTATTACTGCAGCATTTGGATGTAATCAATCCATTTCTACAGTTTTAACACACCACCTTATGAATAAGAGCTATGAAGATAAAAATATTGATAAGTATAAGTTAGCTGTAGATTTGGAAAATACAGGGGTAGTACTAGCTGCACTTATTCCTTGGAATGTAGCAGCTCTTGTTCCTACCGTGACAATGGGAGTAAGCAGTACGGGATTTATACCCTATGCTTTTTATCTATATCTTATTCCAATAATTAATGCACTATATTTTAAAATTTTAGAAATTAAAAATCAATAATTTTATATAAACAACTATATCTTTAACTATGGAAGGGAGAATTTATCATGGAAAAAGTTTATTCAAAAAAAGAAAACTGTTCAGGCTGCAGTGCATGTTATAACGCTTGTCCTACAAAAGCAATTCACATGGAACCAGATGAGGAGGGATTTTTATATCCTGTTATAGATGAGTCTCAATGTGTAGATTGCCGCAAATGTGTAAATATTTGTCCTTTAATTTATGAGGGGAATTATAAACAAAAATCCGAACCAGAATTTTTAGTTGCTAAGCATAAATCAGAGGAGGTTCTTATGAGTTCTACATCTGGTGGAGCCTTTACAGCGCTTTCCAATGCAATACTTCGTGAAGGTGGAGTAATTTATGGTGTTGATTACGATGAAGAATTCCGTGTATTACACAAGAGAACTGAAACTGTTGAAGGTAGAAATCGAATGAGAGTATCTAAATATGTACAGAGCAATATGGGAAATATTTTTCAGCAAATACAAAAGGATTTATTGGATAAAAGAACAGTATTATTTACCGGAACACCTTGTCAAGCTGCAGGACTTAGGGCATACACGCGTTATTCATTACTAACTGAAAATCTATATATATGTGATTTGATTTGCCACAGCATCCCTAGCCCTTTAGTTTGGGAGGACTATAAAAAGTTATTAGAAAAAGAACACGGTGGAAAACTAACTAATATTCAATTTAGATCTAAGGTAATTGATTGGAGCAGAGAAAATAGTAATAAAACATTCTTATATAAAACTTCAAACAGTGAAGAAGTCCATAATGATGAAAGATTTTATAAGCTTTTTTTTGGGAAAAAGACTATTATGCGTCCTTCTTGTTCAGAGTGCCAATTTACAGATATACACCGAGCATCAGATATTACTATTGCAGATTACTGGGGTATTGAAAAATATGCCCCTGAATGGATGGATGCAAAAGGAGTTTCTGTAATTTTAGTTAATAATGAAAAGGGTGCTAAGCTTCTTGAAAAGTGCACGGAAGAACTAAAATATGAAAAGCGCCCAAAGGAAGAATCCCTTACAGAACAACAGCGCTTAAGTGAACCTACAAAGTTTCCAGAAGACCGTGGTAAATTCTGGGATGATTATAGAAAACATGGCTTTGAATATATAGTAGAACAATTACCTAAATAATATTTATATAAAAATTAAAATAACTAGAGATCTCTTGAACAGTTCTCTAGTTATTTTATACTTTGTCACATATATATGACCATTTATTTGTCCTAATTTCCATTCTAATACAAGAACCTGGCCCCTATTTTGAAAATGCACCTAAGATAGATTTTATGTCTTCAATTGTTTGTTCAACTAAATTATAATTACCCTCATGAAGGCACCAATCATAAATAGCTCCTCTACACATCTTTAATAAAAGTTCCGTGAGCTTCTCAGCATTTTGATAATGTATTTCTCTATTAGTTATTGCCTCAGTAACTTCTACTAATAATTGTTTATAAAAATATCTCTCCTTATTTAAAATATACTTTTTTTTGTTTGATAATTGATTGCTAAAATAACATGTAGTATAAATATACCCTTTACTATTAATAGCGTTAAGTTGAAAGTTTATCAAAAATAAAATTGCTTCACACCTTGTATTAAATATTCTACTTTGCATTAGTTCTTCAGTCTTAATATCAAATGCTCTATATGCTTCATTAATAATGTCCTCTTTAGAATTAAAATAATGATAAAATCCACCTACAGATACTCCTGCTGATTTACAGATATCTTTTATTTTTACATCTTCATACTCCATATTAGTAAATAACTTATCTGCACATTCAACTATTCTATTTTTTATAGCTATTGAATGAATATTTCTAAATGTTAACTCTTTCATTTTAACTCCCTTAAATACTTACTTTATATAAAATATGATCTCTTATTTATATATTTATTCATCTTTTATGATATTTATGAATATTGGAAATGTACAATAATGTCCGAAAAACATAATAAGGCCAATTAAAGAAGCCTATGAGACTTAAATGAATATTTAAGTCTCATAAAAATACATTCCAAACTCATTATAAAAATTAGAGGCTGCTCAGCACTATTTTGCTGAACGGCCTCTTTTATTTTTAGTTTTAGAGAAGGTTACTTTTAATAAATTGACATTTTTAAGCTACTTGCCACTTGCCATGTGGGTGGCACTATATTATATATTGAATAACCAATTTAATGTTATTTACAATAGCGTCCATATGAGTTCTTTCATAATGATGCGTTGCATCCACTCCTGGGCCTATACAAGCAAAATTAACATCTACGCCCTGAAGTATTGATAAGCTTGCATCAGAACCATACCTGTAATGCACGTCCACTCTATAATCAATACCGCCCTCTTCCGCAAGCTCCACTAACTTCTTTTTAAATCCAAAATCATATGGTGTACGGCTATCCTTAGCACATATGGTTACACAGTGTTCATCTGTGGTATGTCCTTCCCCTACAGTTCCAATATCAAGTGCGAGCATTTCCACAGTTTTTTCAGGTATTGCTGTTACTCCATGCCCCATTTCTTCAAAATTGCTTAAAAAGAAGTGTACTGTATTTTGGGGTTTTATATTATTGTCCTTTAAGTATTTACATACACCGAACAATACAGCAACACAGGCTTTATCATCAATATATCTTGATTTTATATAACCATTGTCAGTAAAAATTGTTCTTGTATCAAATGCAACAAAGTCTCCTACTCTTATTCCAAGCTTAAGAGTGTCTTCCTTTGTATGTACATCTTCATCAATTCTTACTTCCATATTTTCTTCTGTTCTTAGAGTTTCTCGGACTTCTTCAGAATGGACATGTATAGAAGCTTTATCAGGAAGTAGAACTCCTGTATACTGCTTACCTTTCATAGTTTTTATTATTAGATTTTCTCCTTCATAAGCAGTCCATGCATATCCACCAATGGCTGAAAGTCTTAACCTTCCATTGGATTTAATTTCTTTTACCACAGCACCTAATGTATCTACATGGGCAGAAATTAGTTTATGCTCTTCATCGTTTTCTCCAGTTATTGTCCCCATAATAGCACCTTTTCTTGTGGTAGTAACAGGTATACTCATGCCTTCAAATTCTTTTCTTAGTCTTTCATTTATAGTTGAAGTATCCCCTCCAGGACTTGGTATACCGAAAATTTCCGCCATAAGGTCTTTTACATATTTCATATCAATATCCAATTTTTACGCCCCCTAAATATTTTATTTGCCTGCAAAATGACAAGCAACATATCTTTCATTTTCAATATTTCTTAATTTAGGTGTACTCTCTTTACAAATATCCTGCTTACAATTGCATCTACCATAAAATCTACACCCGTGAGGTGGATCCACAGGACTTGGTACATCTCCTTCAAGAATAATTTTTTCCTTTTCCACATCAACCTTAGGTATTGGTATTGCAGACAAAAGTGCTTGAGTATACGGATGCAGTGGATTTTTAAATATGGATTTATAATCTGATAGCTCTACTATTTTTCCAAGATACATAACTGCAATTCTATCGCTTACGTGTTTAACAACACTGAGATTATGAGAAATAAATAAATAGGTAAGATTAAATTGTTTTTGCAAACTGTTCATTAAATTTAATATCTGAGCTTGTATACATACATCAAGGGCAGATACAGGCTCATCAAGTACAATGAATTCCGGTTTTAGTGCCAAAGCTCTTGCTATGCCTATTCTTTGTCGTCTTCCCCCATCAAGTTCATGTGGATAAGCATTTATCAATCTTTCTTCAAGCCCTACGGTTTCCATTACTTCTTTAACCCTTGCCTCTATTTCTCTATTGTTTTTGTATATCTTATTTACATAAAGAGGTTCAGCAATAAGTTCTGAAACAGTTATTCTTGGGTTTAAGGATGAATATGGATCTTGAAAAACTATTTGCATTTTTCTTCTCATGTCTTTCATTTTTTTAGCACTATATTTAACTATATCCTCGTTATTATATATTACTTGTCCACTGGTTGGCTCATGAAGACGCAGTATAGCTCTTCCTGTTGTAGACTTTCCACAGCCTGATTCTCCAACTAGTCCTAAGGTTTCTCCTTTATTGATATAAAAGCTAACATCATCTATTGCATGAAGCATACCTTTTTTTGTTTTGAAATATTTCTTTAAATTGTTAATCTCCAGTAACTTTTCTGCCATTTTCTATCCTCCTCTCTAACTTTCCTTATTGTCTTCATAAATAAAACAATTTACAAAATGCCCTTTTTCTACTTCAATCTTAGGCGGTTTACTTAATGAACATTTTGCCATTGCTTTAGGACATCTTGGATGGAAAGCACATCCCGATGGAAGATTTGTAGGATCTGGTGTCAATCCCTTAATTACTGGCAGCTCCTCCTGATCCCTATCCAAATCTGGTATTGAGTTAAATAAACCATTGGTATATGGATGAAGAGGATTTAAATATAAACTTCTCTTATCTGCATATTCCACAGCATTACCTGCATACATAATAGCTACTTTATCACATATTTCTGCTACGATTCCAAGATCATGAGTTATCATAATCATTGAAGTTTTGTACTGTTCTTTCAGGTTTTTCATAAGCTCAAGCACCTGTGCCTGTATTGTAACATCAAGGGCAGTTGTAGGCTCATCAGCAATTAAAAGACTTGGATTACATGCAAGTGCTATTGCTATTACAACCCTTTGCTTCATTCCACCACTAAATTGGTGAGGGTAATCCCTAGCTCTTTCCTTTCTTATTCCTACTGTTTCAAGCATTTGTTCAGCTTTTTTTAGCGATTCTTCCTTTGTAACACTTTCATGGAGCTGAATCATTTCTGCTATCTGCTCTCCAACTGTTATAACTGGGTTTAAGGAAGTCATTGGATCCTGAAATATCATAGCTATTTTACTGCCTCGTATATCCTGCATTTCTCTTTCTGACTTTTCAAGTAAATTTTCTCCCTCTAAATATATCTCTCCGCTAACTATTTTCCCTGGTGGATTTGGAATGAGCTGCATTATTCCAAGTGCTGTAGTAGTTTTACCCGCACCGGTTTCTCCAACAAATCCAAGGGTTTCACCATAACCTAAAGATAGATCTAAATCATCAACAGCATAAACAATTCCATCGTCAGTTTTATAATGAATGGTTAAATTCTTTATATCTAATAAGTTTTGACCTTTATTCATCTCATCACTCTCCTAATCTCTAGAACCTAATTTTTAAGTTTTGGATCCAGAGCATCTCTTAGACCATCGCCTAAAACATTAAGTGCAAATATTGTAACTACTATTGCAAGTCCAGGAAATAAAGTCATATACCAATAATCTCTTATATATCCTCTTCCACCAGAAAGCATTGATCCCCATTCAGGTGCCGGAGGCTGAATTCCAAGTCCAATAAAGCTAAGACCTGCTGCAGTTAATATTGCAAGTGCAACGCCTAAGGTTGCTTGTACAATAATAGGTGCCATAACATTAGGGATAATGTGCTTAAAAATTATTCTAGTATTACTAGATCCAGCTGCCTTTGCAGCTTCCACAAATTCCTGATCCTTTATAGATAGTACAGAAGCTCTTACGATTCTAGCATAGCCAGGTATAGAGGAAATACCAACTGCAATCATAAGATTAACAAGTCCTGGTCCTAAAGCTGCTACTATTGATATTGCAAGAAGTATTTGTGGTATAGCAAGAAGTATATCCATAGCTCTCATTATTAAGTTATCTAACATACCACCATAATATCCAGCTAAAGCTCCTAGTACCCCACCTATAATTACAGCAATACTAACTGCAATAAATCCCACCTCTAAAGATATCCTTGATCCGTAAACAATTCGGCTGAAGATATCTCTTCCAAATTCATCTGTTCCAAAAATATGTTCCGAACTTGGAAACCTAAAAGTAGCCTCAAGATTCTGTTTATCATACGCATAGGGTGCTATAAAGTCTGCAAAAATTGCAACTAACAATAAAATTACGATTATTCCTAAACCCACTAAGGCAAGTTTGTTCTTTCTAAGTCTTTTCCACACTTCCATTAACTGACTAGATTTTTTCTTAGTAGCCTTATTTATTTCCCTATTTACATCTATATTAACTTCACTCATCTACTTGTACCCCCTTCAATTGATTAACTATATTGAGACTTTATTCTTGGGTCTACATAGGCATATAGTAAATCAACTAGCAAGTTAACAATACTAAACATTATTGCAATAAATAAAACGCCGCCTTGAACTACAGGGAAATCCCTCATTTTAATAGAATCAACCATTAACCTTCCTATACCTGGAATTGAAAAAATTGATTCTGTTAATACCGCACCTCCAAGTAATCCTCCAAACTGAAGACCAATTATTGTGATAATAGGTATCAATGCATTTCTAAGTGCATGTTTTAATACAACCACTCGCTCCTTTTGTCCCTTTGCTCTAACTGTTCTTATATAATCTTGCCTTATTACTTCAAGCATACTAGAACGTGTCATACGAGTAATTATTGCAACTGATTGTGCTCCAAGTGATACCGCTGGCAAAATCATATACTTTAGACTACTAAAGCCTGATGCCGGAAACAAATGTAGTTTAACTGCAAAAAGGAGTATTAAAAGTAATCCAAGCCAAAATACTGGCATTGATATTCCTATTAAGGCAAATATCATAGAAACCGAGTCAAACCACGAATACTGCTTAACAGCCGATATTATTCCTATTGGAATACCCAGCAAAATTGCAAATACCATAGATAATGCCGCAAGTTTAAAAGTGGCAGGAAAACAATCTGCCAATTCCTTTAGTACAGGTCTTTTTGTTACATAGGAATTTCCAATGTCCTGATTAACTACTAAATTTTTCAGATAATTTCCATATTGAACTACAAAGGGCTTATTAAGTCCCATTTCTTCCCTTAACTGCTGAACAGAAGCCTCTGGTGCTGATTCTCCAAGGATTATTTTTGCAGGATCTCCTGGAGTTATATACATTAATGAAAATACAATAAAAGTTACGCCAATGATTACCGGTATAAGGAAAACAATTCTACGGGCTATATATTTTATCAATTTTATTCCTCCCCTCATAAATAGTTTTAAGGATTTAACTTAAGGGGTATATTGCTATACCCCTATTAGATCTTTTTATATTCTATTGAAAACTAACATTATAAAGTATATGGTATCCAAATGGGCTTGCTACAAAGCCTTTTACATTCTTACTAGTACCAACAACCTGCTCTCCATTTGATAAGAATACCCAAGGTGCCTGGTCTTTAACTTCTTTTTGAATTTCTTTATATACTTCTTCTCTTTCAGGTGAGTCCTTCATAACTCTACCCTTCATTATTAATTCATCAACTTTGGCATTTTTAAAGAATGAATAGTTGCCGCCTGTGCCGGCTTTTGATGAATGAAGAGGTGCATATACCGCTAAATCTGGATCTGGAGTCTGGCATGTCCAGCCTATGATAAACATATCATGCTCACCCTTTGAAAGGCCGTCTAAGTATGCTCCCCATTCAAGAATTTTTATTTCTGCTTCTATGCCAACTTCCTTTAATTGACTCTGCATTATTGTTGCCATATCAACTCTTTCCTTCTTCTCATTTGTCCAAATGCTTGTCTTAAATCCCTTTTCATATCCAGCTTCTTTTAATAATTCCTTAGCCTTTTGAACATTATACTCATGTGCCTGAAGGCTCTTATCTGAATATCTTACATTTGGACCTATTGGACCAACTGCAACCTTTCCTACACCTCTCCAAGCTGATTCTACAATTGTCTTTGTATTTAACGCATAGCTAATTGCTTGACGAACTTTTACATCATTAAATGGCTTCTTCTGATTATTGAATCCTAGATATTGGGTTGAGTTATCAATTACTCTTGTGATTTGTAGTTTTTCATTTTCTTCAATTCTTTTTATATCGTTAGATGATATCTCATAAGCTATATCCACTCCGCCACTTTCAAGTTCTATTGCTCTGTTTGTAGGTTCTGGAATTACTCTTATAGTCATTTTGCTAAATTTAGGCTTTTCACCATAAAAATCGTTAAATCTTTCAAGTTCAACTCTATCGCCTTTTGTCCAGCTAACAAATTTAAATGGACCAGTTCCTACAGGATTCATAGCATATTTTTCTCCAGCTGCTGTAACAGCCTTTTCACTTAATATACTTCCACCAGTATGACTTAGCCCTGAAAGAAATCCAGCTGCTGGAACCTTAGTTTTAAACGATATAGTATAATCATTCGGTATTTTAAAGCTATTTGTATCTATATCCCCAAAAATATGTGATACAAGTGCTGATTTTGCAGCTCTTTCTAGACTGAATTTTACGTCGCTAGCCTTCATTTCTTCCCCATTGTGAAACTTCACGCCTTTTTTAAGCTTAAACTCATATGTAAGCTCATCAAGCTGACTAAATGAATCTGCAAGCATAGGCACTACCTCATTTTTTTCATTCATTCGTACAAGTGTCCCATAAATTTGAGTCATTACATTTGATGATGCAACATCATTTACAGCATGTGGATCAAGTGATTTTGCATCATACGCCGTAGCCACCACTAAAGAGTCTTTTACTTTACTTTGACTCTGTGTAGTTTGAGATTTCCCGCATCCACCAAATAAAGAAACACCCAAACAAAGACTTGCCATTAAGGCTAAAACTCTCCTTTTCTTTTTTAACATGAATTTTCCCCCTTTGAAATTTTAATTAATTTAAGAACCTAACAGCTTTGCTAGCGACTTTTAATATTGTCCTTTATTTCTGTATTGTATTATATTATATTACTTATTTGAAAAATATTCCATATATTTTTAATTTTTCCTTAACAATTATAATTTTTTTAACTTGATATCTAAATAATCATTTGAATAGTTTTTCTTATATTAATAAGGACGGATATTAACCCTTTATGCAAAAGGTTGATACCCGTCCTTAATTGGATTAGATGATGTTTTTTATTTTATATAATTTACTGTATTTTCTTTTCTTGCAGGTGCATTTGTTATATTTACTCCCTTATATCCAAGAGCTACAGAATGTATTTGTTTGTATCCTTCTGGAATTCCTAATTTCTTTAAGTATTCTTTACCCTTTTCACTGTTTAATAAGTAAGCTATAAATCCAACCCAGCAGGAACCGATTCCTAAAGATTCTGCTGCCAATAGCATATTTTGTGTTGCAGCTGCGCAGTCTACAGCTGCAGCATTATTATTTTCATCACCTGAAATAAGTATTACAGTTGGCGCATTATAAAATGTATGGAATTTTTCATTTTCCCCAACTCTTCTAATATATTCATTTTCTGATTTCTTTGCTAGTTCCTTAAAGTCATTATTAAGTGAATCTATAATTTCTTTATTTTGAATTACTGTAAAGTGCCAAGGTTGTTTATTGGTAGCACTTGGTGCATATATACCAGCATCTAAAATTTCTTTTATTTCTTCATCTTTTATTTGTTCACTTTTAAACATTCTTGTGCTTCTTCTTTGTCTAATTACTTCTAATACTTCGTTCATCCTTATTCCTCCTATTTTATATTAAATTCATTATTACTTTACAATCTTACTTAACAATTCTTTATTCATCAATTAATTATTTCCCTACCAATTGATTTTATACTTCTTCTTAATTTTATATAAAATCAGTTAATATAATAAAAAATTGCAATAGATCAAGCATTTATCAGTACCATATATTTCTTAATTATACTATGATAATATTGTCTTATATTAAAAATGCAGAGTTTTTGCCCTGCATTTTGCCACAACTCTGTTATTTAAAACATTTCACCATTGAAACCCCAGTCATTAACTTCACTGAAAGTTATATATATACTATCCTTAGGTATATTAAGTTCTGCTTCATAAATGGCACATATCAAGTTATTAACTTTATTCTTGTACTCTCTTTCAGTGGTTCCAAATATTTTTACTTCTATGAACGCAGCTTTTTCCATCTTGTTTCCTCGGAAATATATTGTTTCATTGTCCTCGAAGCTTAGCATAAGCCATTCTTCAGATTTACCTGGAATCTCCGCAATAATCTTTCCTAATTGACTTTTTAAATGTTCTTCATCTTCCTGTGAAAGTTTTACTGTTAGCTTTGAATTTATGTATGGCATATCCCTACTACCTCCATTTACTATTTATTGTAATTTCATGTGCACTTAGAAAAATTTTTTATATGCTTTTATATAATTTTCTACGCTAGAAAAATAAACCATTATATTTATATAACCATTTTAGCAGTCTTTACTATGGTTAACAACTCTCTTCTAGCCTACTTTTAATACTGCAAAAAATAAAAATAATCCTTAACTTTTTAGTTAAGGATTATTTGTTTATCTGGCAACGACCTACTCTCCCACCAGGCCTCCCCGGCAGTACCATTGGCGCTTTGAAGCTTAACCTTCGTGTTCGGAATGGGTACGGGTGTTACCTTCAAGCCATAATCACCAGATATTA
>NZ_JAFBDB010000012.1 GCF_016908015.1 Clostridium pascui | reverse complement strand
GGGCCATAATGTGGTGGGAACAACAGGGATCGAACCTGTGACCCTCTGCTTGTAAGGCAGATGCTCTCCCAGCTGAGCTATGCTCCCACATTATAATGGTGACCCCTACGAGACTCGAACTCGTGTTACCACCGTGAAAGGGTGGTGTCTTAACCGCTTGACCAAGGGGCCTTATTTATCGGGTGTTTTGCTTTGTTGTGTCAGCCACCCGACATAGAATATAATACAGGAAAGTCTTCTAAGTGTCAACAACTTTTTCAAACTTTTTTTATATATTTTTTTATTTTTTATTTTTTCCCTGTTAAAGTACTGATTTTACTATATTTCTACAGACCCATATTTCTACAAAATTACACTTATTAAAATAAATTAATGATCTTTTGTTCCAATATAACCTATGGACTCCATTATTAAAAGTGCTGTATCTTCTATGGCTCTTTTTGTTACATCTATAATTTTACATCTTAATCTCCTCATCACCTTATCTGCAAATTCTAACTCCTGAAGTACTCTTTCTGCATTTGCATATTGTATTTCTGATGAAAGTGTAGAGAATTTATCCATTCTATGTTTTCTTATTTCTATTAATCTCATAGGTTCTATAGTAAGTCCTATTATCCTTTTGCTATCTATTTCAAGTAATTCCTGTGGCATTGGAATTTCAGGCATTAATGGAACATTTAAGGCCTTTATACCCTTGTTAGCCAAATACATACATAGTGGCGTTTTTGATGTTCTTGATAACCCAACTAATACTACATCTGCATGTTTTATACCACTATTGTCTTTGCTATCATCATACTGCATTGCAAATTCCATAGCCTCAATTTTCTTAAAATATTTAGCATCCATATCTCTGACTGCCCCTGGCTTGTAGTCAGGAAGCTTATTTAAAATTCTAGAAGCGGTACTAATGCAAGGTCCTAGTATATTTACAATACGTATACCCTTTTCAATACACCTCTCAACTAAAAATTCTCTAACATCAACTAAAACTATAGTATTTATTATCATGCTATGCTCAGGATCATCTATACTATCTATAAGCTCATCTACCGCCTCAAAAGTCTTCACATAAGTTATTCTCTTTACTTTTATATTTTCATTAAACTGCATTGCTGTAGCCCTTGCTACTTGTTCAGCAGTTTCTGCTATAGAATCTGATACCGCATAAATTGTAAGCATTAAAATATCTACCTCTTTCTATTGTAGTAGGAAAGTTCTACTAGTGCACATCCCTCTATAGCTATAATACCGTTTTCTCTACAAAAACTCAATATTTCTTCACTTTGTGCTCCTGGTTGTATTAAAACCTTATCTATTTCCAATTCCTTAGCCTCTATAAGCACTTTCTCACCTTGTATAGGATTTATACATAAGTCTATTACATCAATGCTATAAGGAACATCCTTTAACGATTTATATACACTTGGATCTTGACTACTAGGATGCATTCCTACAGCATTAAAATCATGCTCTTTTAAGCTATTTAATATTCTATGTGCATACTTTTCACTATTTAATACATCCCCTATTACTACCCAATTTTTATATTCTAGAAACTTTTGTCCATCCATAAAAAATCCTCCTTTATTCTCATTTTTTAGAACTATTATATGTTGAAAAATCATTGCTGTATTAATTATTTTTTACTATTTTTAAAAATATATAATTGATAAAGTAAAATTTATGATTTACTATATTGGTAAATAAACTTTAAAAGGAGAAAACTATCATGCATTATGATATTATAGTAGTTGGTGCTGGTGCCTCAGGTATTATGACTGCTATCACCTCTAAAGATCGTGGACTGGAAGTAGCTATTTTAGAAGGAAGCAATCGTATAGGCAAGAAAATACTCACTACAGGGAATGGTAGATGCAATATAACAAATAAATATTCAAATATAGAAAACTTTCACAGCTTAAACAATAACTTCCCCAAAAATGTGCTAAATAACTTTACAGTTAATGATACCTTAAACTTTTTTAAATCTATTGGTTTGCCACTAGTAGAGCTAGAAGAAGGAAAAATGTTTCCCTTATCCTTACAAGCTTCATCTGTATTAGATATATTAAGATTTGCTTTAGAAGAGCGAAATATACCTATACATTTAGATACAAAAATAAATAAAGTGAAATATGAAAAAAATATTTTTAAAATTTTTACAAAGGAATCTGAGACTTATACTTGCGACAAACTTGTACTTAGTTGTGGTGGCTCATCTGCTCCAAATACTGGATCTGATGGCAGTGGATATGCTTTAGCAAAGACCTTAGGGCATACTATAATATCACCAGTTCCTGGATTGGTGCAATTAAAGCTTGATTATTCTAAACTAAAAGCTCTATCCGGAATAAAACTTCAAGGTTCCGTAGAGGCCTTTTCAAATAGCATTTTTATACGTAAAGAGTATGGAGAACTTCTTTTTACTGACTATGGAATATCAGGCCCCCCTATACTACAAATTAGCAGCTTAATTTCCAGAGATTTATATAACAAACACCAAATAATCTTAAAAATAGATATGTTCCCTCATATAGACTATGAAAGCATGAAAGAATTTCTTGATAATCACTTTGGCGTATTTGGATATAGAAGCATTTCAGAGTCTTTAATAGGAATATTAAATAAAAAATTGATACCTATACTTTTAAAAGAAGCACATATTACTGATATACATAAACCTTGCTTTAACCTTTCATGGAAAGAACGAGAAGACATATTAAACCTTGTTAAGTCATGGAAATTTAATGTATATGACACAAATTCTTTTGCAAGCTCCCAAGTAACTTGCGGTGGAATAGATACTACTGAAGTTAACTCTATTACTCTAGAATCTAATAAGATGAAAAATTTATTCTTTACTGGAGAAATATTAGATGTAAATGGTGATTGTGGTGGATTTAATTTACAATGGGCTTGGAGTAGTGGCTATACAGTAGGAATGTCACTTTAAAAGATACTAATGATTTTTAATCTTTCAGGATTAAGGTATTAGGTCTGGGCTTTCAGAAAATTTCACTTAAGTGAAATTTTCAAATTTCCCAATTCCTAATCCTTATTCCTTTTACTTAAAAACTTCTAGCAAAACCTTTGCTATCTTGTCCAAGTAGTCTCCGCCACAGTTAATTCATTTCCTTCTTTATCCATAACTTTATGCTTACATACTGCCTTTCCATCTATCTCATGTACTTCAACACATGAATCTATAACTTCTCCATAGGTTGTTTCTTTTTCATAAGTTATAATTAAATTGCTTAAACTATATTGTGTAACTATATTTAATGGAACAGCTTCCAATATCCATGAGATATACTTAGAATTATTAACATGTCCATTAGTATCTATATCGCTATACCTTACATCAAAGGTTTTGCAAAACTCACTTTCATTAGGTGCTGTAATCCTTGGTATATCAATAATTTCATTATCATCCTTACTCAAACAGTAACCAGTATACATTTCCTCTTGTACCCTAACAGGCTTTCTAGTTTCAATGTCTATTAAAAACCACAGTGAATCAGCCTCTACTAGTACGCTTCCTTCAATATCTAGTATGTAAAACTTTCTATATGCATAAAACTTTCTAAATGAATAAGGAACTGTTCTTGCAATAATCTTTTCTCTATAAGTTGGATATCTATGTACTTTCACATTCCACTTATAAAGTACCCACGCCATATTAACTTTTTTTAAATAATCAATTCCCATGTTTCTATCTTCAGATTGCTTGCTTGATATATCCCCAAAATAATTCATCAAGCTAGTAAATAAAGCTCTTCCCTTATAATCAACTTCATAAAAGTGTATTTCATACTCTTTATCTGTTACAAGCTTACCCATTGTTATCCTCCCATTAATTAACCTTATTTTACAATAATTATATCACTAAAATATCTACATCTATATCTTATTAATATAAAATTAAGCTTTAAATAAATAATAAAAATACTCCTAGCTAAGAGCTAGGAGTATTTTTATTATTTATTTAAAGCTTCCATTAATTGATTTAAATCTAAACCATGAACCATAGCAGCCTGTTCTACTGTTTCAGCTTGAGCTGATGGGCAAAACACACAACCCATTCCAAAGCCTGCTAATACTTCTGCAGCTTCAGGTTTGTTTTTTATAACTTCACCTATAGTCATATCTTTAGTAATATTCATATTATCTACCTCGCTTTATTTATTTATTAAAGTATATAATAATAGTCTACTTTAGTTAATTATATACAACTAATATCGAAGTTTCAAGTACATACATAAAAATATTTATTAAATTTTAAAGTTCATCTACATTCATAGTTTGATTTCTCTTAGGACCTACAGATACTATAGATATTCTAGTTCCTGTGAATTCCTCTATCTTATTTAAGTATATCTTTGCGTTTTCTGGTAGATCTTCATAACTTCTAGCATTTTCAATACTTTCATCCCAGCCCTTAAATTCTTCATATACTGGTTCACATTTTGCTAAATCTTCTAAGCTTGCAGGTACATAATCTATTACCTTACCATTGAAATTATATCCTACACATACCTTTAAAGTGTCTAGGCCTGCTAAAGTATCTATTTTAGTTACAGCAAAGCTTGTAAGACCTGAAACTCTAGCTGCAGTTTTTAATATAACTAAATCTAACCATCCACATCTTCTTGCTCTTCCAGTAGTTACTCCATACTCATGGCCCTTTTCTCTTATCCATTCACCTGTTTGATCAGAAAGTTCTGTAGGGAATGGTCCTTTACCAACTCTAGTTGTATAAGCTTTTGCTATACCCACTGCATTAGTTATCATAGTTGGACCAACACCTGCTCCTGTACATACTCCACCTGCAATGGTATTAGAAGATGTTACATAAGGATACGTACCATAATCTATATCTAGTAGTGTACCCTGAGCTCCTTCAAATAATACTTCCTTTTTAGCCTTGATATTATCATGTACTACTACAGAAGTCTCTGCAACATATTCCCTCATCTTTTCAGCATAGTTTATATATTCGTTAAATATAGTTTCAAAATCAAGGGCTTCTTCTCCATATATCTTAGTTATAATATCATTTTTATCTTTTACATTTTCTGCAAGCTTCTCTTTGAAAACTTCAGTATGCATTAAATCACATACTCTTATACCGCTTCTTTCCATCTTATCTGTATAGCAAGGTCCTATTCCTTTTCCTGTAGTTCCGATATCCTTGCTTCCTCTAGATCTTTCTTTTATGCCATCTAATACTCTATGGTATGGCATTATAAGCTGTGCTCTATCACTTATTAAAAGGTTCTTAGGCGTAATTTCTACTCCAAGTTCCTTTAAATATTCCATCTCTTCAAACAACGCCTTTGGATCTAATACTACACCATTACCTATTATATTTAACTTATTTCCATAAAGTATACCTGATGGAATTAAGTGAAGTTTATACTGTTTCTCTCCAACTTCTACTGTGTGACCAGCATTATTACCACCTTGATATCTAACAACCACATCTGCATTTTCTGCAAGGTAATCTGTCATTTTACCCTTTCCTTCATCTCCCCATTGAGCTCCTAATACTATATATGCTGACATACAAATTCCTCCTAATCTTTAATTAAAATCATCTAAAGTTTTTTATCTATATCTCTAGCCACTACTACTCCTGTAACTGATGCTTGCATAAGCCCTCTAGTAATTCCGGCTCCGTCGCCTATTGTATAAAAGTTTTCTACGGCAGTTTCAAAATGATTATTGGTTTCAAATTTGCTTGAATAAAACTTTACTTCTACTCCATATAACAAAGTATTTTTGCTATATAGCCCTGGTGCTATTTTATCAAAAGCCTTTAAAGCTTGAACTATAGATGTCAGATGTCTTTGAGGTAATACAAAGCTTAAATCTCCTGGTACAGCTGACTTTAATGTAGGGATTGTCGTTGATTTACTAAGCCTTGAAGTATCTGTTCTTCTTCCATTTAATAAATCCCCAAGTCTTTGAACCATGATTCCTCCACCAGTTAACATGTTTCCTAACTTTGCAATATATTTTCCATAATCTATTGGTTGATTAAACGGCTCTGTAAAGGTAGTGGATACTAATAATGCAAAATTAGTATTTTCTGTTCTTAGCTCCTTTTCTGAGTAACTGTGTCCATTTACCACAGCTATATTTTCATCATAATGTTCCTCTGATACTACTCCTCCCGGATTCATACAAAAAGTTCTTACCTTATTTTCAAATTCATCAGAATAATAAACAAGTTTTGCCTCATAAAGATCCTTTGTTAAGTGATCCATAATGGAATTAGGTACTTCAACTCTGACTCCTATATCAACTGCATTATTTTTAGTTTTTATATTGTGAGCCTTAGCTTGTTTATTAAGCCACTCTGCACCACCTCTTCCTGGCGCTGCTATAACATAATCTGCATATATGGTTTTTAGTCCCTCTTTATTCTTAATAGTAATTCCTTTGATTTTTTCATCTTCCATTAACAGCTCTTCAACTTCTGTTAACTCACTAAAATCTGTGTTTGTATTGTTTATTAAATGATAATACATGGCTCTTAAAACATCATAAGCAAGCTCTGTACCTAAGTGCCTTACTGGGCATTCCACAAGTCTTATATTATGCTTACTTGCTTCATATTCTATTTTATCTACTTTCTCATTATTTAATCCATAAACTGTTTCATTTGCTCCAAATTTTAGATATATATCATCACAATATTTAATTAAACTCTTACATTCTTCTTCACTAAAATATTCTAGTATTCTTCCGCCAACTTCAGGGCTTAAAGAAAGTTTTCCATCAGAAAAAGCCCCTGCACCAGACCATCCAAATGTTATTCCACAAGGATTACAATTCACACATTTACCTGTGGTTCTAGCGGGACATGCTCTCTTTTCTATATTTCTTCCTTTATCTATTATAAGAACATTTATCTCTGGCCTCAATTTAGTAATCTCTAAAGCTGTAAATATACCTGCAGGGCCAGCACCTATTACTATTATATCATACTTATTTTTCATACTATCCCCTCCCGTATCATGGTAGCAAATTTGAAATCATCCGTCAATACATATACGAATATTTAAAGTAATTTTTCTTTTAAAATTCGTCAAAGCTGCATGTCATTAATTTTTTTATACATTTTCAAAATTTGTTTAATATTTTATATAAATTCATTATCAATTATTATATACATTGTTATAATATTAATATAACCATTTATTAAAGCTTACATTAATTATATAGGAGCGATTTAAATGAATATTCCTAATTTACTTACGCTTTTTAGAATGTTTCTTATCCCAATATTTATTCTTACATTTTTTTCAAATATAACTAATAGCTTTGCATATTCTATGTATGTTTTTTTTATAGCAGGTTTTACTGATGTATTAGATGGATATATTGCTAGAAAACACAACTTAATAACTAGATGGGGAACAGTATTAGATCCCTTAGCTGATAAATTAATGCTAATAACAGTATTAGCTTGCCTTACATTAAAAAATTTAATACCTAATCTAATTTTGATAGTTGTAGCTATCAAAGAAGTTGCTATGATTATCGCTGGAGTTGTGCTTTATAATAAAAACTTTATCATCCCTTCTAATATCTTTGGAAAAATGTCCACACTTATTTTTTATTTAGCCATACTAGTTTTAAGCTTTAATATTTTATATGGAAGATACGTTCTATATTTAGCAGTTATAAGTGCACTTGTAGCATTTTTTAACTATTTAATGTTATATATAAAAAAAAGAGATGAAGCATAACTTGCAACATCTCTTTTGCCACCTTGCTGAGCATTATTAATCCATAGCCACTAATTCAAGCTTTATTACATGATTCATGTCTCTAATCTCATCTAAAAAATCATTTAACTCTATGTTTAAACATGACATATCAAACGTAATATTTACATTTGCTGTATTATTCATAGGAATTTCCTGATTTATGGTTAATATGTTTCCCTTATAAAAAGCTACCTTATCTAATATTTTTGAAAGGGTTCCTGGCTCATGGTCTAAAGTTAAAGCTATTATAACCTTTCTACTATTTAGGTTTTCTGAAACAGCAAATACATAATCTTTATATTTATAGTAAGTACTCCTACTTATTCCAATAATTTTTACTGCTTCTGTTATTTCTTTTACTTTCCCTGATTTCATTAGCTCTTTTACTTCTAAAACCTTCTCAAACACATTTGGTAATACACTGGTATGTATCATTAAAAACTTACTTGTCATAATTTCACCTCATCAACACTATAATGATATGTTAATTATACAATAATGCTATCATATATAAAATAAACATACAACTGCTTTATTGTATTTAGTATAGGCTATTTAAGATTAATTATGAGTTTTTATTGACATATATATCTTTAGATGCTAGAGCAAACCTGTTTAAACCTTGGAAACACATGTATTTTTAAAGCAAACATGTTAATTCTTCCATATTGAAAAATTTAGAATTAATTTACTAGAACTTTTCATTAAACAACTGTCTATATATATGAAACCATGAAAATGGTTTAGGTACGCAAAAAAGGAGAACAAATCTTGCTCCCCTTTTTTATTTATATCATTGTTAATCTTGTATTACTACCAAAGCATTACGCGGAATATTATCATACATCCACTTAATATATGCATCTGGTAATCTTATACATCCATGAGATGCTCTTGTACCCAACTTTTCATATTCAGATGTCATAATAGAACCATCTAAGTTATGAAGTACACTATGGAACAAATAATCATAATTTATTCTTATAAAATTATAACATATATATCCCTTTTCTTGACCAAAGGATGGCCCTCTTCCCCCTACCAAATACCTTCCTGTAGGAGTAGGTGTATAATATCCTCCCGTTGAACATATAAAGGTTTTATAAAGCTGTCCTGATTTATATATATATACTTTTTGATCACTTATATCTACTACTATACTATATGAATTTACAGGAGTTATCTTTTTAACATAATCTTTTCTTATATATCCCTTTATAACATTTGAGGTTTCATAATCTCTTGTTTGTACATAATAAAAGTCTCCACTTGTTCCTAATACATTTAATACTTGAGTACTCCCATAAATATACCCTAATATTTTAGAAGAAGTGCTTGCACTCTGTCTTACATTAATTCGTTCAACTTCACTAGCATTACCTACATACACCGGCTCAATTTTTGGTGCTTCTGGATATGCTGGTTTAGGTGGTGCTGGCCTTTTTACAGCTTTTACATCATAACTTTGTAATGTATCGTAATCTCCTAAAGAATCTTTATACTTCCCTGGTATATTAGCTTTTTTTACTCTAACTTGTATTTTATAATCTCCTAAAGCAAGCTTGCCTGTCTCTATTTTTGTTTCTTGAGTTCCTAAATATGCAGTTGTGTATGCCGAAGTTACTTCAGACCACTTTTTACTACTATTTGAATATATAAAAACCTTGTATTGAACATAATCATTAAAGTTAGAGGTTAACTTTATTGTTACTTTATCTCCCTCATATACATTACTTGATGCTAAAGTAGCCTTTAATTGTGGTAAGATATCTTGCTCAGATGTTACATCTATCACTTTTAAATCTTCATATTTAACTTCTGCAGTCCCAATCTTCATGGATTTAGTCCCTTCTGAATCTAAAAGTTTAGCAAAGACATATACTTTATATTTTCCTGCTAGAAGTTGAGGCATTACTTTAACATAGCTATCTTTAGCTTTAATGCCTTCTGAATAATTAGTGGTGATGTCTGTCCATTCGTTTCTATCTATTGATTGAAGTACAACCTTATATTGAACTTCTTTATCATAAGTAGATTTTATAATAAGTGTTGCCCTATCCTTTTCAAAAATACTTTGCTTATCTATTTCTATTGTTGTATGTTTTAATATAGTGTCTTGTTCTTTAACATCGTTAGTAATTATTTCATCCTCGTTATCTTCTTCAGTATTATTTATAATTACTGTATTACCATCTTCTGCCTTAACTTTATTAACAGGTAAATACATAACCATGCTAAATACCATTAGAATAATAAAAAATAAATTAATACGCTTTAACTCTTTAACCATACCCGGCCTCCATTTTTATATAAGTTAGTACAAGCTATGACTATATTATAATACAAAACCAGACTTTTATGGCGATAAGTTTATATATTAAGTTAAATTTAATAATTGTTTTATTGATAAAAATCTCCCTTAAATTTCAATAACTTGGTGCTCCCGACAGGAATTGAACCTGCGACCTACTGATTACGAATCAGTTGCACTACCAACTGTGCTACAGGAGCATAATCCATATATATACTACCATAATTATACATTTATATCAATTTATAAATGTATAAAAACAAGTAGGGAATCCCTACTTGTTTCTTATTCTTGATGTATAACATCCAATCTTCCAAACTTACTATATTGTCCTAACCATGCAAGTTTAACTGTTCCAGTAGGACCATTTCTTTGTTTAGCTATAATACATTCTGCCACGTTTTTCTCTTCAGTTTCCTTATTATAGTACTCATCTCTATATAAGAACATAACTAAATCCGCATCCTGCTCTATAGAACCTGACTCTCTTAAGTCAGATAACATTGGTCTATGATCTGTTCTTTGTTCAGGAGCACGAGAAAGCTGAGATAGTGCTATTACAGGACATTGCATTTCCTTTGCTAGTGCCTTAATAGATCTAGATATTTCAGATACCTCTTGTTGTCTACTTTCATTACCCTTACTTCCTGACATAAGCTGTAGGTAATCTATAAGTATTAAATCTATTCCATGTTCTATCTTTAACTTTCTACATTTAGATCTCATTTCCATAACAGAGATACCTGCAGTATCATCTATAAATATTCTAGCTGTTGAAAGTGGTCCTGATGCCTTTGCTATACTTTCCCAATCCCTATCCTCCAGATTTCCTGTTCTAAGCTTCAACATATCTACATTAGCTTGTGAGCATAGGAGTTTGTATGCTAGCTGTTCCTTAGACATTTCCAGTGAAAATACAGCAACACTTTTTCCTTCTCTAAGTGCGGCATATTCTGCTAAGTTAAGGGCAAAGGTTGTCTTTCCCATAGAAGGTCTAGCTGCAATTAGCACCATATCTCCTCTTTGAAAACCAGAAGTTTTGGAATCCAGCTCAGGAAAACCTGAAGGTACGCCTGTTACACCGCCTTTATTATTGAAGAGTCGTTCTATTTCTAAAAATCCTCTTTCAAGTACAGTGTTCATGGCCTCAAAATCACTTGTATCTCTATTACTGCCTATATCAAAAATCTTTTTTTCCGCTATATCTACAACAGAAGCTACATCATCTTGCTTATTATAACTTTGTTCTATAATATCAGTAGATGCACGTATAAGTTTCCTTAGTGTAGATTTATCTTTAACAATCTTTATATAAGATTGAAGATTAGCTGTAGAGATAACTGAAGTACAAACCTGACTTATATAAGTTATTCCCCCAGCATCTTCAAGTCTCTCCTTTGATTGCAAATGTTCTGTAAGAGTTATCAAATCTACCGCTGTATCTTTTTGATATAAGTCCATTATTGCATTAAATATTACTTGATGAGCATCTTTATAAAAATCTGAGGCTTGTAAAACTTCTGCTGATTGTGCTATTGAAGTTTTATCTATAATCATGGAACCAAGCACACTTTGTTCTGCCTCTATATTATGGGGCATGCTTCTTAATACTGGTGTATCCAAACCTCATCTCTCCTTAGTCTTTAAACACTAGCTTCATTAATTCCTCTATATCTTCTACTGCCTTTACTTCTATATCCTTTAAACCAACAGGGACTTCTTTACTATTGTCCTTAGGTATTATAATTTGTCTTATACCTTTTCTTCTAGCACCGTATATCTTTTCAAATATACCCCCTACAGGCTTGACTTTTCCTCTTAAGGATATTTCTCCTGTTATTGCTATATCTTGTTTTATAGGTTTGTTTAATAGTGAGCTTATTATACACATAGTAATAGCAGCACCTGCTGAAGGGCCATCAATACGTCCTCCACCTATTATATTTACATGTATATCATAATCACTCATATCCTTATCGGTTATCTTTCTTATTACAGATGCAGCATTAAACACTGAATCCTTAGCCATAGAACCTGCAGTATCATTAAATCTTACCTTGCCTTGTCCTTTTTCTTTAGCATCAAATATAGCCGCTTCAATTTCGATGGTAGAACCTATATATCCACTAACTCCTAATCCATAAATGTGACCTATTTCATACCTATCTCCATTTTGCACTTCTTCATAAGGAGTAAGCCTATTTATGGATATAACTTGTTTTAAATCCTCTAGTGATATTATTACTTTTTCATTAGCATCTATATTATTCTTGTATAATACATACCCATATACATCTGCAAGTATATTTACTGCTTTTCTTCCTTCAATGGTATATCTACTTATAATTTCTGCTAATCCATCTTCCATTTCTATATTTAACTTTTTTGCTGCATTTTCAATTATAATTTCTATATCCTTCGGGGTCAATGGTTCAAAGTATACCTCAGTACATCTTGATCTTAAGGCAGGATTTATTTCTTCAGGTTCCCTAGTAGTTGCTCCTATAAGTATAAAATCTGCAGGAGCCCCTTTATCGAATAAGTATTTAATATACTTAGGTGTACTTTCATCATCTGGGTCATAATAAGAAGATGAAAATTCAACTCTTTTATCCTCTAAAACCTTAAGAAGCTTATTTTGAAGTATATTGTCTAGTTCTCCTATTTCATCAATAAATAGAACTCCTCCATGAGCCTCTGTTACCAGGCCTGGCTTTGGTTCAGGCACTCCGATTTCTGCTAAATCTCTCTTACTTCCTTGATATATAGGATCATGAACAGATCCAAGCAGGGGATTGGTTATTTCTCTAGGATCCCATCTTAAAGTAGTTCCATCCACTTCAACAAAGTTAGACTCTTCTTTAAATGGAGTATTTTTCATTTTCTTTGCTTCTTCTAAGGCTAATCTTGCAGCAGTAGTTTTGCCTACTCCTGGAGGTCCATAGAGTATTATATGCTGAGGGTAAGGAGATGCAATTTTAGAAAGTAGTGATTTTATTGCCCTCTCCTGACCTACAATTTCATCAAAACATTCTGGTCTCAAAAGAGATTGGATATTCTTAGTAAGCTTTTGTGAATCCAAAACTTCTAGCTGAGCATATTTTTTAAGTGTTTTGGCATTCTCTGGTCCTTTTTGCTTTTTAATTATTCCAAGCCTTATCTCATCTATATATTTTTCTTGCTTCTCATTCAAAAGGGTTTCAACTTCTTTTTCAATATTACTTTGAACATATCTTTTAGCAAGTATTTGTGATATCCATTCATTTGTATTTTGAAGAGCGTCATATACGCTTTTTTTATCTGGAATAATTTCTATACCTTTTCCATCACTTATTATTTTATTTAAGGCATATAACCTCTTATATGGGTCTACACCACTGATATATTTTTGCAACTTATATTTTACTATTCGTGATTTTATAGTTTTTTCATCTACTATTTTGCCTAACATTTCCCATAACACATTTACTTGTGTTTCCATAGATAGAGAATCAACTATATCCTTTTCAAATTCACCAACAAATTGAGATTTCAACTCATATCCTCCTTATTGATGGTCCACAACAACTTTAATCTTTGTAGAGATTTCAGGGTATATTTTTACTTCTACCTCATAAGTTCCTAACTGTCTTATAACATCAACTACTATCTTTTTCTTATCTATATCTATGTTAAACTTTTTCTTTAACTCCTCTGAAATGTCTTTACCCGTTATGGACCCAAATAATCTTCCATGTTCTCCAGTTTTAACTTTAATAAGTATTTCCTTGCCTTGTATTTCTTTAGCTAACTTTTGTGCCTGTTCTATTTCTGCAGTCTTTTGTCTTCTTTCTGCTTCCTTTTTATTATTTAATACATGCATATTAGAATCATTTGCCTCTATTGCTAATTTTCTTGGAAATAAAAAATTCCTTGCATATCCATCAGATGTATTAACTACATCACCTTTCTTTCCCAATTTTTTAACATCTTGTAATAATATTACCTTCATTTATAGTCACCTTCCCTTAAGTATTTATCTATAGCATTTTTTAATTTTTCTACAGCTTCTTCTATTGTATTAGACTTTAATTTAGCTCCTGCCATAGTCATGTGCCCACCACCACCTAAAGCTTCCAGTATTACCTGCACATTTATATCTCCTAAGGAACGACCACTTATGTGTATATCATCTTCTATTTTAGCAAAAACAAATGATGAATGAATACCTGTAATATTTAGTAGTTCATCCGCTGCTTGTGCAGCTAATACAATATTTTCTATTTCTGGCGGACATATCGATATGGCAATTCCATTTATTACTTCAGCTGACTTTATTATCTCATATCTTTTTAAATAAGTGTCTAAGTCATCTGAAAACAACTTCTTAACATCTATAGTATCAGCACCTAACTTTCTTAAAAAAGAGGCCGCCTCAAAAGTCCTTACCCCTGTCTTAAAATAAAAGTTCTTTGTATCTACACATATTCCTGCAAGCAAAGCCTCAGCTTCTAATACCTTTAATTGTGGCTTGTCACTCATATATTGTATCATTTCTGTTACCATTTCTGAAGTAGATGAAGCATATGGCTCTATATAACTCAATAAAGTTCCTTCTACAAAATTAGAGGACTTTCTATGATGATCTATTATAACTGTTTTCTTTGCCTTTTCTACTAATCTTATATCTTCCACATGGCCCTTACTATGAACATCCACTAATATAAGTAATGTATCTTCATCTAACTTATCTATAGCATCAATTGTACTTATAAATGCATTATTATAATCCTTTTCATTCTTAAGTTTCTCCATTATTATTTTAATACTGTTATTTACCTCATCTAACACTATATTACATTGCTTATTTAGAGAGTTAACAGTACTATAAATACCAACTGCTGCTCCTAAACAATCTATATCCATATTTACATGACCCATAATAAGAACTGCACTACTTTCATTTATAAGATCTAAAAGAGCATGAGCTATGACTCTAGCTCTCACCTTAGTTCTTTTTTCTACTTCCTTAGTTTTTCCTCCATAAAAGGAAAGTTTCTCTCCATTTTTTACAACCGCCTGATCTCCCCCTCTTCCCAGGGCCAAATCTTTAGCTGATGCTGCAAATTTTTGATTTTCTATAGGATTTTTTCCACCTCGTCCTATACCCATACTTAAAGTTACTGTAAGTTTATTTCCTATATCTATTTCACGTATATTATCTAAGACATCGAACTTTTTCTCCATTTCTTTTTGAATATACTTGTTTTGAACAGATAATACATATTTATTTGAATCGTATTTTTTTGACATAGCATTAAGATTTTGAGAATAGCTATTAATAACTTTTTCTATTTCTGCTATCAAAATAGGCTTCTTATCTTCTTCAGTACTCTTTATTACTTCATCTAGATTATCTACCTCAATAAGCATTACAGTTTCCTTATTTTCATCAACACTTGTCATCATATGATAAAAATCTGTTACATCATATAGGTATACAAGAATCATCTTTTCCTTATTACTTGCCTTGCTTTCATTACCTTCAACTATATTAGTATAAATATCGAAGTAACTATCCTGTAGTTTTACATATTTAAATGAATTTTTTTTACCTTCTAATATTTGCCTTATATTTAATTCTTTTATAAAATCGTTTATATTTTTATCTAATATATCTTGGTTACTTAAAACTTGAGAGAAATTTTGATTATACCATAATATGTTTCCCTTTTTCCCTATAATAAGCATTGGAAATGGTAGATTTACCAATGTGTTTCTAGTAGCATTATCTAATTTAGAAGAAAAGTTTTCTATAAACTTTTTCCACTTGTTTTTCTTAGTTTTATTTGTTCTTATATTGTATACTATAAGGCCAATATATATGAAGCTAGCTAATAAACCAATTATATAATTATAATAACTTACAAACATAACCAATATAGCTATCATTATCATATAAATTTTGTTGGTAGTAAAAAAATAATTATAATTATTATCCATACGGGACCCCCATTAACTTGTTTTCCAAATCCTATTTGGGTCAAGCTTCCTAAAATCTGCAATGATATCTATTACTCCAAGTATTATATACACAATTGCTAATTGAGAAACTGTTGTAAATACTATTAATGCAACAATAACTCCCTTGGATAAACTTAATTTATTACTTAGATAATAAGTTACTAGTGCTATTCCATCAAATAAAAATGCATACAAAAGCATTAACTCCGAAGAAATCGATATATACTCACCTACAGTTATATTTAACCTTATAAGTATAATTCCTATAAGCATTATTATAGCTAATACTGTTACAAATCTTATATCAATATACATTCTGGAAAACTTAGGCATTTCCTTTATATTATATCCTAATTTTCTGAGTATTAATCGAGTAATTATATAACTTAAAAATGCAAATATAACCGAAGAAATAAGAAGAGCTGATGGTATAAGCTTCATCATATAATCTACTGTAAAAATACCTATCATACTTTTAAACATCTTAATTTGCTCTGACGGCATTCCCATTTTCTCGTAAAAACTTATACTCATATTCATAGATTCATTTATAGTCCTAACAACTTCACTCATAAACTTTGTTACACTTGTTCCACTAATTAATGTTATATATACAGTAAAGTCAATAACAGATCCTATTAAAGATGCTACTGCTAAAAGCATTATAGTGGTAGGTACACTTAGTTCTCTTTTTATACTATACCCTAATGCAATACCCGTAAGCCCAAACATTATTGCACTAGTTAATCCGGATAGCGGGTTGTTAATTAAAGAAATTAATATACCACTTGCAGCTAAAGCTGTAAATGTAACCTTTGAATTATGTCTTAAATACAACAATGTAACTGGAATTGGAAGAATAAACTTTAATACATATGAAAATATAGGCATGTATATATTTATTAACATTAGAATTAAAATAATACATGTCATAATTCCAGCTTCTACAGTACTTTTAGTAGCATATTTTTGATCTTTCATATTATTCCACCTTACTGCCTTTCCTTAAGATGAGAATATAATCTGCTTAAATCCTTATTTTCTTTTTCTACTTTATCTTCCTCGAGTATTCCCATTTTTAATTTTCTTTTCATATTTTCATCTACTGCAGTATAAGAATATCCAAGTCTTTCTGCTAATATATATAATACTGTTATTGACCCTGCAATGCAGTCAAGTATAGCTTCTTGAGCTACATTACTTCCACGAGTTAATAATCTAAAAAAATCTCCTATTAAACATAACAGTTCTGCCTTTAGTTCCTCTATTACTTTTATGTTATGCATTATATTAAAATCATCCTTTTTCATGTTTTCACCTCTTTTAATCCCTTTTTGCTAAAACCCGGTTATCTAAAGTTATACACATAATATAATTATAAGTTTACTATAAATATTTTACAATAATTATATTCCATTTTACCATTTATAATCCTTTATTGCATAAGGTTATATATCGATTAAAGCTCATTATATATTTATATTGTATATAAAAAAAAGAAAGGATAAATCCTTTCTTTAAGCAATCTATATAAACTTTATTATTCTGTTGTGAATGGTAATAAAGCTATGTTTCTTGCTCTCTTTATTGCATCTGTAAGTGCTCTCTGATGCTTTGCACAAGTTCCGGAAATTCTTCTTGGAAGAATCTTTCCTCTTTCAGTTATATATTTTCTTAATTTGTTTATATCTTTGTAGTCAATGCTTTCTGCTTTGTCTACACAGAACATACAAACTTTTCTTCTTGATCTTCTCATTTTTCCAGAAGATCTTCTGTTTCCGTTATCTCTATCTCTATCTCTACCAGATTCTCTGCTCATTTTTCAACCCTCCTTTATTATTAAAATGGTATCTCTCCATCATCTATAGGAGTGATATCATCAGAATAGGAACCATCAAATCCTCCTGGCATGCCAGTCTGTGGGTAGCCTCCATTGATTGGGTCTGCTGTGGATTGTCTGTTTCCCCATTCAAGAAATTGAACCTCTTCTGCAACTATCTCGGTTATGTACCTTCTAGTTCCGTCCTTAGCTTCATAACTTCTTGTTTGAATTCTACCGCTAACTCCCATAAGTTTACCTTTGCTCATGTAATTAGCTGTAGATTCTGCTTGTTTTCCCCATACCACTACAGGGATAAAGTCCGCTTCTCTATTGCCATCTTTAGAAAATCTTCTATCGACAGCTAATGTAAAGGTGGCTACTGCTGTACCATTCCCAGGAGTAAATTTTAACTCTGGGTCTTTGGTAAGCCTTCCTATTAAAACTACTTTATTCATTTTAGCACCACACCTTATTTTTCTTCTTTAACTATTATATGTCTTATAACTGAATCATTGATTCTAAATAATCTATCTAATTCTTTTGGTAATTCTGGGCCAGCGTTGAAGTTAAATAATGTATAATAACCTTCGCTGATTTTGTTAATTTCATAAGCTAATTTTCTTCTACCCCAGAAATCAACATTTTCTACTACTCCACCATTGCTTTCAATAGCACCTTTAAATTTTTCCACAGTTGCTTTAACTGCTTCCTCATCTAATGATGGATTAAGTATAAATATAGTTTCATATTTTCTCATTAGATTTCACCTCCTCCCCTTGGACTTACGGCTGTGATTTTCACAGCAGGGACTACCGATATATTTTATCATCTATTTTTATAAAAATCAATAGTTTTTATATCTATTTTAAAATATCTTCTTTATTTTCTTCGTTACTACATTTTACTACCTTTTTCATATCCTTTTCAAATTTACTTCTTGGAAGCATTATTATTCTTCCACATCCGCAGCATTTTATTTTTATGTCTGCTCCCATTCTTATAATTTCCCACTCCTTACTTCCACATGGGTGATCCTTTTTCATTTCAACGATATCTCCCAAATTAAAAATTTTAACCATTTTGCTCCTCCTTTATTATTTTCATTTTAGTGTATGGTCTCTTAATATTTTCTCTATCTAATAAATGCATTATTTTTTCTCTTAATTCTACTTCAACATCCCAATGTGTTAAAGGCTTAGACTTTCCTACTATCCTTATAGTAAATGAAGTTTCATTCATTGCTGTAACTCCTATAACTTTTGGCCCTTCTACTATATTTTTATTTTCTATCTTAAATTCCTTACACATTTCTTTTATCATCTTCATTACATTATCTAAATTCTCATCATTTGAAATACTTATATCAAGAAGAAATCTCACATTTCCTCTAGAATGATTTGTTACATTGCTTATAGTACCGTTAGGGATTATATGTAAATCTCCATTAAAATTTCTTACTCTCGTTATTCTAAGCTCTATAGTTTCTACAATGCCAGCATTTCCATCTATTGTAACATAATCTCCTACAGCATATTGATCCTCAAATAATATAAAAAATCCGTTTATTACGTCCTTTATGAGATTCTGAGCTCCAAGACCTATAGCCACACCACCAAAGCTTGCAAAGGTAAGTCCTCTAATTCCAAATAACATTTCTACAATTATAAATATTCCTATAGAATATATGGAATATTTTAGTATACTTTTAAGTATTGCACCTAATGTATTAGATCTCTTTTCATTTAGCGAAAACCTCATATTACTTTGTTTACTTACAAATCTATTTATTACGTTATTTCCTATTTTTCTTAATAAATACATTAAAATAAGTATAATTAAAACCTTAATAGTTGTATAAATTGCTCCATATATATTTAGCTTATCTAAAAAACTACTTATATTACTAAAACTATACACTATGTATTCCTCCCTGATAATTATAAAGCACTATTCTTCATTATTATATATTCTCCTATATGCACTTTCCTCTCTTCCAAATATAGCCTTTGCTGTGAGCTTATTTTCTGTTATTAGTTCCTTTATTTTATTTATATCATCTGAACTTACTTTAATGCTTATGCCACAGCTTTGAGTAATTCCTGTAGGGGTGGGCATTATAGTCATATCTATACTATTTTCTTTTAAAAATTTTTCTGCCTTTATTGAGTCAAGTGTATTTTTAAAAACTAAAACATAATACTGTGTCATTATTATCACTCCATTTACAACTTTATCACTTTACTAGAATTACTTATTTTCTCTACTATAAAATACATGTTGGAAATCTCACCCAATTTCAACTTATCTTTTACATTGTAAAAATCTAAACATGTTCCACAACTTGAGATAGCTACCCCCTTTTTACTCATAGCCTCTAAAACATCTAATATTTGAGATCCTTCTGTTGTAAGAAAAACACCGCTATTTAAAAATATTATATTTGAAGGAAGTTTATCATTTTCTGAAACAGCATAAAAATAACTTTTCATTAATATCTTCCCTAGTTCTTCACTTCCCTCTCCCAATTTATCCGTGGTAATTAAAATAGTATACCCATCATTTAATGAATCTTTATCTTTTATATTATCTACTTCTTTAACCACTTTTATATAGTACAATTCATTTTCCATCTTTATTATTTCTGATAAATAGTTATTATTTTTAGCAAACTTTATTATATTGTTTTTAGCAACTTCATTATCTACTATTACTGTACCTTCTCCTTGACTAATAGAATCAAAATACTTTTTTGTATTAATTACAGGTTCTGGACAATTAAGTCCCTTGCAATTTATTATATTATCCATTTTTTTCACCTCTACCTTGTAAATTTAATAGTAATTACCTTATAATATATTTAACACTTTTATTATACTATAACTTTGTAAATAATTTTTAATATGAATTTATTTTTACAAATATATTGATACAAAATTTATTACATAATTAGGATGGTGATTACTATAAGTATATATTTAGATAATGCAGCAACAACCTTTCCAAAGCCCAATGAAGTTACAGATTCTATGATAAAATACATGACAGAAGTAGGTGGAAATCCCGGGAGAGGTGCCTATAAAAACTCAATTAAAAGTAGTGAAATTGTTTTTGACTGTAGATTAAAACTTGCTGAACTTTTTAACTTTGATAAATTGGAAAATGTAATTTTTACACCAAATATTACTACATCATTAAATACTTTATTAAAATCATCTATAAAAGATGGATGGCACATAATTACTACTTCAATGGAGCATAACTCTATATTAAGGCCTCTTGCATCTCTTCAAAAATCTAAAAACATTGAAGTTGACATAATATCCTGCAATGGAAATGGGATCATTGATATAAATACTCTTAAAGAAACAATAAAAGAAAATACTAAATTGATTGTTCTTTCTCATGCTTCTAATGTAGTAGGTAGTGTACAGCCAATTAAGGAAATAGGTGATATATGCAAAGAAAAGAATATATACTTTATTATAGATTCTGCTCAAACAGCAGGAAATTTAAATTTAGATTTTAAAAGTCTTAATTGTAGTGCATTAGCATTCACAGGACATAAATCATTATTAGGACCTCAAGGAATAGGTGGATTTTTACTTACAGATAAGTTTAATGATGAAATGTCCCCCTTTATAGAAGGCGGCACAGGTAGTGAATCCTTTAATACAGAACAACCTACATTTTTACCAGACAAGTTTGAAAGTGGCACATTAAACATGCCTGGAATAGTAGGCTTACTTTCTTCTTTGAAATTTATAGAAAACTTCGGTTTACATAATATAGAAAGCACAGAACAAAGCTTATTTAAAATGTTTATACAAGAACTTTCGAATATAGATAATGTAAATATTATAGGATATAATAGTAATTTAAAGTATGTTCCTACTATTTCCATGACCTCTTCTAAAATTGACGTTGCCGAACTTGGTATGCTGCTTGAAAGAGATTTTGGTATTATGACAAGAACAGGGCTCCATTGCGCTCCATTAGCCCATAAAACAATAGGAACCTTTCCTACTGGAACTTTACGTTTTAGTCTAGGACTATTTAATACTAAGGAAGATATTGACTATACTATAAATTCATTATACAAACTTTTAAAAAGGGAGTGACATAATGGGACGGTTTTTACAACGATTTGATAGAACAATATTGTTCTTTATAATTTATACACTTATATTTGTAACATTTTTTAAGACCTTGCAGTATACCTTACCCTTTGTATTAGCATTAATTTTTGCACTTATATTAAGAAAACCAAGTAGATTTATTTGTAGAAAATTGAAGTTGAAAAACTCTATATCTTCTTTGTTAGTTACATTGGCTTTTTTCGCAGTGATTTTATCTCTCTTATATACTGTGATTTTTACTCTTACTAGAGAAGCTATACAATTAGCTAAGAATATTCAGCTATATTTAAATACTAATAGCAATAACATAAACTATCTTCTTCAAGATTTAGAGCAATATTATAATAATTTAGATCCATCAGTTATAAATGCTATAGAGAAAAACTTATCATCTTATATATCTAAAATTTCTAATTTAACTGTATCAATTACTGGTAAGATAATACAAGGAGCTATATCATTTTTAGGGTATATACCTTCTGTTTTTATGGTAGTATTATTCACTTTAATATCAACATACTTTTTTACAAGAGACTTAACCTCTGCCAAAACTAAGTTTTTGCATGCTCTAGAAAATGAAAACTCAGATAGACTTATTCATATAACTCATGAAGCTAAAAGAATGCTTACAAATTATGCCATGTCTTATTTGCTTGTTATCTCTATTACATTTATAGAGACACTAATTGGCTTTACAGTCTTAAAAGTAAAGTATTCTGGTATATTAAGTATTGTAGCTGCTATATTTGATATTCTTCCTGTGCTTGGAGTTGGCGGCATATATATTCCATTAGCTTTAATTTACTTCTTTATAATTAAAAATTACTTTACTGCCTTTGGAATATTAATATGGTATATAGTTGTAACTGTAGTAAGACAAATAGTGGAGCCCAAAATAGTATCTGCATCATTAGGGCTACATCCAGTATCAGTAATTGCTGCTATATTTATAGGATTAAAGGTAAATGGCATCTCGGGAATGTTCTTTTGTATCTTCTTAGTAGTTTTTTATAAAGTATTAAAATCTGTAGATGTATTATAATTCATGTATAATAAACCTCCGTTTGGATATAATCCTAAACAGGAGGTTTTGCTTATATGGAAAAAAAAATTATGTTTGATTCATCTGTTACATCTTCTATATTTTCTTTAAGAGATACCTTAACTGAATTCTTAAGTCCTGTAGTGAAATCCAATAAAACTATTGTGCTATTATGTATAGGTTCTGATCGTTCTACAGGTGATAGTTTAGGTCCTTTAGTTGGACACAAGCTTAAATTCTTAACTAGGGATAATTTCTATATTTATGGAAATTTAGAAAATCCAGTTCACGCTAAAAACTTATGTGAAACAATTGAAGAAATACATATAAAATTTAAAAATCCATATATAATAGCTATAGACGCTTGTCTTGGAAGTATTCAAAACATAGGTAAAGTTTGCGTTGAAGAAAAGCCCTTGAGCCCTGGCTCAGCTATGAATAAGAATTTGCCCGAGATTGGAGATTTAAGCATAACAGGAATTGTAAATATTTCTGGTTCCTTAGAATTTATGGTTCTTCAAAATACTCGTCTTTATACGGTTATGCAGTTAGCTGAAATCATATCTGAAGGTATATATCATTCTGTACTTAAAACCATAGGTGGTAAAAAGATTGAAAAAAGTAGAAAGGTAATTTTAAATAACTAATACTTGTAGTTTTTAAAAATGAGGCGATACTTAATAATTTAATTATTATCATATATAATTGAGCATCGCCTTATATAAAATAATCTAAAATATAGAGCTATACGTTCTATTGTTAAGTATGTTTTCTATTTCATCAATATTTTTACTTCCAAGGTCTACTATAAGAACACCCTCGTTTTTCAAGGTATGTTCCATAGTTAATCTATTTAATCCCCCATCCTTTAGATTGCATATAATAACATCACAATTACATTCTCCAAGAGATTTTATTATATTATATCCTCTTTTTTTTAATTCATTTGATATATGATTAAGTTCTTCTGAAACACATATGACCATAGTAAAAAACCTCCTTTAAGGTAAATATTGCCCTAAACGAGATTTTTTATACTTAAATATTATTCACTATCATTCATTGCATCTTGTAATACTTGATCTTCTTCATCAGATAATTCATATCTTGATATACCCTTATCTATAGGTTTTGCATAAGTTGTGCTTTCATTTCTTCCATAAAGCCCAGTAAGAATTATTCCATTATTATTGCTATCTAATAAAGCTATTGAATAGCTTAGGTCACTTCCAACATCCTCAAACGCCCTATATCTTACAATTGAAAATTTTTGAATGCATGAGTTAATCTTAATGTTTAACTCATTATATAAATCATTGATATGTTCAGTTTTTTCTACAGATTCATCTATTTTATCTAAATAACTCGTTATTATCTTTTCTAAATTTTTATTATCTACTCCCCTCACAAGTCTTTTATACTTTACCTCTAATCTACTTATTGCCTTTCCCTGTACAGCTATAGCTATAATTAATATAATTACAATTGCCACAAGAGCTATTATTATAAAGGGCTGAACCTCATTTAGTGCTGCAATTAAGCTTTCCATATAGTATCTCCTTTCATATTATTGTTTCACGTGAAACATTTTATAATTTACTTAAAGTTTTAATATATCTAATATTCTTTGAAGATCTTCTTCAGAATAATATTCAATTTGAATCTTCCCTTTATCATTATTGCTATTCAAAACTACCCTTGTTCCAAATAACTCTTCTAACTTATTTTTTATATCTTGATAATATAGGTTATTAATTTCATTATTATTTCTTGACTTCTCTTTTTCTCTATTTAGTGACTTTATTAACTTTTCAGTTTCTCTTACACTTAATTTATCATCTATAATCATTTGAGATATCTTATATTGTAATTCCTTATTTTCAATAGCAAGCAATGTTCTACCATGACCTTCAGTTAAAACTCCATCTATAACATAATCTTGGACCCTTTCGTCTAAATTTAAAAGCCTAATACAATTTGTAATAGCTGTTCTAGATTTGCCAACTCTTTTACTCAATTCTTCTTGAGTCAACTTAAAATCTTCTAAAAGATTTTTATATGCTTTAGCTTCTTCAATGGGATTTAAATCTTGTCTTTGTATATTTTCTATTAAAGAAATTTCCAAAATTTCTTTTTTATTTAGTTCCTTTATAATAACAGGTACTTCTTTAATACCAGCAAGCTTTGCTGCTCTCCATCTTCTTTCTCCAGCTACAATTGTATATGTATGGGTACCATCATCTTTTGTAATAAGTATAGGTTGAATAACTCCATACTGTTTTATTGACTCTGATAATTCCATTATCTTTTCTTCATCAAAGCTCTTTCTAGGTTGAGTGTTATTAGCTCTTATAAGAGAAATATCTATCTTTTGCATCCCATTTAGCAAGACATTATCTTCTGATGTATCCTCAGGAATTAATGCACCTAATCCCTTTCCTAATCCAAACTTCTTGCTCATATTTTATTTTTCCTGCCTTTCTAAGAATTCCTTAGCTAGTTTTTCATATGCCTCTGCACCCTTGCATTTATTATCGTACAACATTATAGGCAATCCAAAACTAGGGGATTCTGCCAACCTTATATTTCGTGGAATAGTTGTATTATATACTTTGTTCTTAAAGTACTTTTTAACTTCACTAACTACTTCATTAGAAAGATTAGTTCTACTGTCAAACATACTTAAGACTACTCCCTCAATATCAATATTAGGGTTTAATGACTTTTTAACAAGTTGAATAGTGTTAACAAGTTGTCCAACTCCTTCTAATGCATAAAATTCACATTGTATAGGAATCAATACACTATTAGAAGCTGTTAAAGCATTAATAGTTAAAAAACCCAATGATGGAGGGCAGTCAATGAATATAAAGTCAAACTTTCCTTCAACACTTTTTATTTTTTCTCTCAATATTTTTTCCCTATTAACCTTATCTATTATTTCCACTTCTGCTCCCGCTAAAGACATAGTTGAAGGAACTATGTAAAAATTTTCTACAAATTCACACTTTATCATAGCATCTTCTATAGATGTATCATCAGTGATTACATCATAAATAGATGTTTTAATTTTTCTCTTATCGAAACCCAATCCACTAGTGGTATTTCCCTGTGGATCTATATCCATAGAAAGAACTCTGTACCCTTCCATCGCTAAGTATGAACATAAATTAATATTAGTTGTTGTCTTACCCACTCCACCCTTTTGATTAAATACTGTAATTACCTTCACCATATTCACCGCCTCATAATAATAGTTATAGTTTTATTATATAGTCATATAATACATAAAAAAAGTACTTATTTAAAAAAGTTGTATAAAAATAAAAAAACTATGTGCTAAAATGTTATTTTCACTCATCACATAGTTTTTAATGTTTCACGTGAAACATTTATTATCATATTATTAAATTATTTATTCTTTGGAATTGTAATCATAATTTGAATACTTTCTTCTGAATCCTGAGATGAATACTGTGCATTTAAACCATACTTATCAAATACTTGCCTAATGGTATTTATATAGACCTTAGGACTAAAAATACCTTTAATTTTTTTTCTTTCCTCTTTTGAAGAACTCTTTTCTATTAACTTATTTAATTCTTTTTCTATAAGCTCTTCTGACTTTTTTACATTTAAACTTTTTTTAATTATAACACTTAAAACCTTTTTCTGAAGTTCTTCTGCTGGCAACTTAAGAAGAGCTCTAGCATGTCTTTCTGTAAGATTATTTTCTATCAAAATCTTTCTAACTCCAGAAGTTAATCTTAGCAGTCTTATTTTATTAGCTATAGTAGATTGCTTTTTACCTATAATTTCTGATAACTGTTCCTGAGTGTAATTATGTTCTTTGATCAAGTTGTAATATGCTTCGGCTTCTTCTAAAAAATTCAAATCTTCTCTTTGTATGTTTTCTAATAACGCTATTGCTGCTGAATCCTTATTAGACACATCAACAATTATAACAGGTACCTCTTGTAAACCTGCCTTCTTTGCTGCCCTTAATCTTCTTTCTCCTGCTATTAATTCAAACTTATCTTCACTAACCCTTCTTACAGATAAAGGTTGAATAATGCCATAAACCTTTATAGATTTTGATAATTCCTCTATGGCTTCTTCGTTAAAAAACTTTCTAGGTTGATACACATTAGGAGAAATCAATTCAGTATTTATATAACTAACTTTTTCTTCCATATTAACCCATCCCTCTTGTGCTTTCATTTATTTAAAATTTCTCTATTAACCGTTAAAATTCCTTCTATAATTAAATAAAATTTTTATCTTAAAGGACTCTTAGTAACTAATCCAGCCTTTCTAGGATACTTACCTGGGGTTTCTTTTATCTTCTTTATAATAACTAAATTATGTCTTAAGTCACTTTCTTCTATGTCGATTGCTATTATATCTTCTATCTTTCCTCCTAAAGTACTTATTGCATTTTTAGCTTCTTTAATTTCTTCCTCTACAGCTGGCCCTTTCATTGCAATAAAGTATCCATTTAATTTTACAAATGGTAAGCAAAACTCACTTAATACACTCATATTCGCTACAGCACGAGAAACTACACCATCAAAACGCTCTCTATAAGCTTTATCTTTTGCAACATCTTCTGCTCTTCCATGAACAGTTTGGATATTCTCTAGTTTAAGCGTATTAATAACTTCATTTAGAAAATTTATTCTTTTGTTTAGTGAGTCTAATAAAACTACCTGCTTCTTTTCATCAACTATTTTAATAGGTAGTCCTGGAAATCCTGCTCCAGTTCCTACATCTATAATCCTCTTCATATCCTTTAAAGGAGAAAATTTATATATTTTCATGCTATCTATAAAATGTTTTTTTATTATTTCTTCATCTTCAGTTATAGAAGTAAGGTTAATTTTTTCATTCCATTCTTGTAATAAGTTTTTATATTGTATTAACTGATTATACTTATTTTCATCAAAATCAACATTTATATCTTCACAAGAAGCCTTAAGTATATCAAAATATTGCATGTTTACCCTCCATAAATCACTTATATATGAATTATATGATTCATATATAAGTGTAATTTATATTTTACTTAAAATTAATTTATTACTTTGAAATTCTATATTTATGTTCTAAATAAATAAGAAGTACAGAAACATCTGCTGGAGACACTCCAGATATTCTAGATGCCTGACCTATGTTCATAGGTTTAATTTTACTCAATTTTTGTACTGCTTCAATTCTCAAACCATGCACTTCACTATAATTGATTTCAGATGGAATAAGCTTTTTCTCAAATTTCTTGAACTGTTCTACCTGGTCTAATTGTTTTTGTATATACCCCTCATATTTAGCCATAGTATTTACTTCATATTGAACTTCATAAGGCAATTCAATTCTATCTTTATCTAATTCGTCAACTTTAAAATAATCTAATTCAGGTCTTTTTATAAGCTCATATAAGCTTATTGGCTTTCTCAATTCTGATGAATTTAAAGCTATTAACATCTCATTTATCTCTTTTTTATTTGTTATTTGATGGGCTTTTATACGGTCTATTTCTCCCTCTATGGCTTCTTTTCTACTTATGAAGCTTTTGTATCTTTCTTCAGTAACAAGTCCTATTTTATAACTCATTTCTGTAAGTCTCAAATCTGCATTATCCTGTCTTAATAATAGCCTATATTCTGAACGTGAAGTCATCATTCTATATGGTTCATTAGTTCCCTTTGTAACTAAATCATCTATAAGAACTCCTATATATGCATCAGACCTTTGTAGTATAAAAGGTTCTTGTGCTCTAACCTTCAAAGCAGCATTTATTCCTGCTACAAGTCCTTGTGCTGCTGCCTCTTCATATCCTGAGCTTCCATTGACCTGCCCTGCTCCAAATAATCCTTCTATTTCTTTAAATTCTAAGGATAACTTTAATTGTGTAGAATCTATAGAATCATATTCTATTGCATATGCTGTTCTTAAAAATTCTACATTCTCAAGACCAGGAACACTGCGATACATTGCAATTTGAACATCTTCTGGTAAGGAACTAGACATACCTCCTACATACATTTCCTCAGTATTTTCTCCTTCAGGCTCGATGAATACTTGATGCTGTTCCTTATCTGGGAATCTCATTACCTTATCCTCTATAGAAGGGCAATATCTAGGGCCTACTCCTTCTATAGAACCGTTATATAACGGAGATCTATGTATGTTTTCTCTTATTATTCCATGAGTCTTTTCATTTGTATAAGTTAAATAGCATGAAACCTGATCTCTAGTTATTTCCCCACTCATAAATGAAAATGGAACTATCTTTTCATCTCCTGGTTGTTCTATCATTTTAGAAAAATCTACTGTTCTTCTATTTATTCTCGCTGGCGTACCAGTTTTAAATCTTCTTAAACTTATTCCTAAGTCTATAAGGCTTTGTGATAAGTCCTGCGCAGGAAACAATCCATTTGGTCCACTGCTATAGCTTACATCCCCAATTATCACCTTACCTTTTAAGTATGTTCCTGTGGCAAGAATAACAGCTTTAGTGTTGTAATACGCACCATTTTTTGTAAGCACACCTTTAATTTTACCATCTTCTACATCCAATGCAACTACTTCTATTTGTTTCATTGTTAGATTTTCTTGGCTTTCTAAAACATTTTTCATTCTTTGAGAATACTTCTGCTTATCTGCCTGTGCTCTTAATGAATGTACGGCAGGTCCCTTTGAGGTGTTAAGCATTCTAGATTGAATAAAGGTATTATCTATATTTATACCCATTTCCCCACCTAAAGCATCTATTTCTCTTACTAAATGTCCTTTTGCTGTTCCTCCAACATTAGGATTACAAGGCATCATACCTACACTATCTAAGTTTATTGTACATACTAGCACCTTCGATCCCATTCTAGCAGCTGCAAGACCAGCCTCACAGCCTGCATGGCCTGCTCCTACTACTACTACATCGTAATCTCCTGCATAATACTTCATATACTCTCCCTACTTTCCTAAACAAAATTCTGAAAATATCTTATCTATAATATCTTCTTCTAATGTATCGCCTGTAATTTCTCCGAGCTTTGACCATGCATTTCTTATATCTATAGATGATAGATCTATTGCTAAAGTATTATTTAACGTATCTAGAGCTGAGCTTAAGCTTTCCTGTGCTCTAATCAGTGCTTCTTTATGTCTAGCATTAGTTATAATTATATCTTGATTCTTTACTTCCCCTTTAAAAAATAGCTCTTTTATAGAATCTTTAAGCTTATCTAGTCCCTTGCCACTTTTAGCTGAACTTTCAATTATATATTTTAAATTTAACCCTATTAAATCTTCTTTAACTACTTTATTTTCCAGATCACTTTTGTTTAGTAAAACAATATATTTCTTATCTCGTATATAATCCATTATTTCTTTATCTTCATCGTCTAATTCCCTGCTTAAATCTATCATGAAAATGATTAAGTCAGCTTCTATTATCTTTTCCTTTGATTTTTCCACACCAATTTTTTCAACAATATCTTCTGTTTCTCTAATTCCTGCTGTGTCTACTATTTTAATAGGTACACCATCTAAATTTATATATTCCTCTATGACATCTCTTGTAGTTCCTGGTACCTCAGTTACTATAGCTCTTTGTTCTTTTAATAAAGCATTTAATAAAGAAGATTTTCCTACATTAGGTTTACCTACTATAACTACATTTAATCCTTCTCTTAAAATCTTGCCTTCATCTGCAGTACTTAAAAGTTCACTTACTTCATTTATTATATTTTCAACTTGGATACTAACTTGATTAGATGTAACTTCCTCTAAGTCATCCTCAGGAAAGTCTACTGTTGCTTCAATATGAGCTATAATCTGAAGTAATCTATTTCTTAGAGAGTCTATCTCCTTAGAAATTCTACCATTGGATTGAAGTACCGCTGACTTCATGGATAATTCTGTTTTAGCTCTTATTATATCTATAACAGCTTCTGCCTGGCTTAAATCAATTCTACCATTTAAAAAAGCTCTCTTTGTAAATTCACCTGGCTCTGCAACTCTTGCCCCAGCCTTTATAATTTCTTGAAATATTCTTTTAGTTGGCGTAACGCCACCATGACAATTTATTTCTACTGTGTCTTCTGCAGTGTAACTTCTTGGTCCCTTCATATACGTTACTAAAACTTCATCTAATATATCTTCCGTTTCTTTTTCTATTATAAAACCATATCTCATGCTATATGGATTTATATCCAATAAATTTCTATTGTTTTTCCCCTTGAAAATACTATCCACAATATCTAAACTCTTACTTCCAGAAATTCTTATAATAGAAATACCGCCTTCGCCGAGCACTGTTGCAATTGCAGCAATAGTATCAAACTCTTTCATAAGTTTCACCTCATATTTAATAATGTTTAACTAATTAACTCATTTTACTATAAATTTAAAAAGAAAGCCATATTAGGCTTTCTTTAAATCTACTACAACTCTTCTATAAGGTTCTTCTCCCTCACTATATGTTTTTACTTCTGGGTCATTTTGAAGAACAGAATGTATAACCCTTCTCTCATAAGGATTCATAGGTTCTAATTTAACAACTTTTCTTGTCCTTCTAGCCTTATTAGCTATCTTTAAAGCTAACCTTTTAAGAGTTTCTTCTCTCTTTTGTCTATAATTTTCTGTATCTAATATAACTCTCTTATACTCTTCTTCATGATCCTTATTTATAACAAGGCTTACAAGATACTGCAGCGAATCTAATGTCTCTCCTCTATATCCTATAAGTAAGCCCATTTCAGGACCTGCAAGAATTATCTTTAAAGCATCTTGTTCTTCTCTAATTCTTATTTCAGCCTTTATCCCCATAGAATTTAAAACTTCTCTTAAGAATTCTCTTGCTTCAGATATATAATCCTTTTTAACTGTAACCCTTATCTTTGCTGGTCTAGAACCAATTAAATTAAACAGCCCCTTATTTCCTTGATCTAGAATATCTATCTTTACCTTATCTTCTGTAACATCTAATTCCCTTAAAGCGTTCTTTGTAGCTTCAGCTATGGTTCTTCCAGTTATATCAATATATTTCATACCGCAAGCCCCCCTTTAAGCATTAAGTGCCTTATGTCTTTCCTCTAATTTCTTTGTAAGAAGTGTCTGACCCATTTGAATTATGTTACTTATTACCCAATATAAAACTAAGGCTGCTTTAAGCCTCCAGCTTATAAATATCATAAATAATGACATACTAATATTCATTGTGCCAGTTTGCTTAGCCTGAGGACTGTCTCCCGGAGGTGCCATTAATAATGATGCATAATATTGAGTAGCTCCAGCTAAAACTGCAAGCACTACATCTGCCTGTGCTAAATCTTTTACCCATAAAAAGCTTACACCATTTATTCCTGAAATATTATTAAATACATAATATAAAGCTATTAATATTGGCCATTGAATTAATATAGGTAAACATCCGCCTAATGGATTTATACCTCTTTCCTTATAAAGCTTCATTACTTCTTGCTGAGATTTTTGTGGATCATTTTTATATTTTTCTTGAATTTTCTTTGTCTCTGGTTGTATTTCATTCATTCTCACGCTAGAACGAATTGATTTAATATTTAACGGTAACAATATTAATTTTATTATTAATGTAACTAATATAATGGCTATACCATAGGAATAGTTAGGATTTGTAATAAAACCTGTTACTAACTGATGAATGAAAACAAAGAATTGAACTAACGCATTGTTTAAAATACTCATTATATACCTCCAGTCAAATTATTCAACAGGATCATATCCGCCTGGATTAAAAGGATTACACCTTAAAATCCTTTTAATTGACATAAAACTTCCTTTTAATGCTCCATATTTATTGATAGCATCTAATGCATATTGAGAGCAAGTGGGGTAAAACCTGCAACATGGTCTTTTAAGAGGTGAAATATACTTTCTATATGCTTTAATTATTAATATCATAATACTTCTCAATTCTTAATTAGTCCCGCCTTATCTAATAAATTTAATATGGATTTTTCTATAAGATGATAATCCTTATCTTTAGCAGGATTTCTTGCTATGATTACACAATCGTATCCTTCTTTTATGCTATTATATTTAAGACGTATATTCTCTCTAATTAACCTTTTAACCCTACTTCTTACTACACTTTTGCCTACTTTTTTACTAACTGATATGCCAAATCTGCTATCTTTATTTTTATAATTTTTATACACATATAAAACTAATAATTCATTAGAAAAAGACTTTCCTCTTCTGTACACCACTCTAAATTCTGCATTCTTTCTTAACTTATACTTCTTCATATACTATTGCTCCTTTTTTGCGGTTGCAGAAAAAGGCCACAATATGCGGCCTTATGCTGTCAATCTCTTTCTACCTTTTTGTCTTCTTCTTTGAAGAACATTTCTTCCTGATTTAGTCTTCATTCTTTTTCTAAATCCATGTTCTTTCTTTCTCTGCTTCTTTTTTGGTTGGTATGTCATAAACATTGAGCTACACCCCCTTTTTGTATAATGTGTATAGCAATTAACTTACTACCTTATTTATAGTTTTACTATTAAATTATATATATACCTACCCTTTCTGTCAAGAAAAAGGGTTTGTTAATATTTTAAAATTATTTTTTGTGGATAACTTCTTGAATACCTATATACGTTTTGATATTATTAATAAAGGACTGTTGATAACCTTTGTTTATATTAACTTATCCACAATTGTTGATAACTTTGTGTATAAGTTGTTATATTTATTCTTTTTATTCTTTATGATATATATTCTAAGCCTGTTTTTACCTGGTTATTCATATGTTAATAGTGTTATCAATTATTTATTAACACATGTTGATAAATAATTGAATAAAAAACTATGTACAAAAATATTAACATGTGAATATTTTTATTAATAATTGTCAACAACCTATAGTGATGTGTATAAATTTGTAGATTTACTGTTAATTAGGGAATTTTCTATTTAAATTTAATATTTAATATTTTGAACTGGAGGATAAAATATGAATGCCCAATTAAAAGATATATGGGAAAATGCATTAACTATTATTAAAGGAGAGCTTACAGAGGTAAGTTTTAATACTTGGATTAAAAGCATTGTTCCTTTAAAAATAGAAGCAGATTGTTTTTATTTATGTGTCCCTAATGATTTTACTAAAGGCATTTTGAGTAGTAGATATAAAGATCTAATTATTAATGCTTTAAAACTCATAACTTCTAAAAGATATAGTGTAGAATTTATAGTATCTACAGAAGAAGTAATAGACTTAGAAAAAAGTCCTTCTAATAATATACCTGAAAAAAGTAATAATATAGTTGTAAGTGATGAAATGTCAGCTATGCTAAATCCTAAGTATACTTTTAAATCTTTTGTCATAGGCAATAGTAATAGATTTGCTCATGCAGCATCTTTAGCAGTAGCTGAAGCCCCTGCAAAAGCTTACAATCCACTTTTTATATACGGAGGAGTCGGACTTGGAAAGACTCATCTAATGCATGCTATTGGTCATTATATTCTTGATAATAATCCTAACTCTAAGGTTGTATATGTTTCTTCAGAAAAGTTTACAAATGAACTTATTAATTCTATAAAAGATGATAGAAATGTAGAATTCCGTAATAAGTATAGAAATATAGATGTACTTTTAATAGATGATGTTCAATTCATAGCAGGAAAAGAAAGAACTCAGGAGGAATTTTTCCACACATTTAATGACTTACATGAGTCAAATAAACAAATAATTCTATCAAGTGATCGACCACCTAAGGAAATACCTACACTAGAGGATAGGCTTCGTTCTAGATTTGAATGGGGACTTATTGCAGATATTCAGGCTCCTGATTTTGAAACTCGAATGGCAATACTAAAGAAAAAAGCTGATGTAGAAAACTTAAGTATTCCAAATGAAGTGTTAGTATACATAGCCACTAAAATAAAGTCTAATATAAGGGAACTTGAAGGAGCATTAATTAGAATAGTCGCCTTTTCCTCATTAACCAACAAGGAAATTAGTGTAGACTTAGCTTCAGAAGCACTTAAAGATATTATATCTAATAAACATTCTAAGCAAGTTACTATAGAATCTATACAAGATATAGTTTCTAGTTATTTTAATTTGCGAGTTGAAGATTTTAAATCTGCAAGAAGGACACGAAATGTAGCTTTTCCAAGACAAATTGCCATGTATCTTTGTAGAAAGCTTACTGATACTTCACTGCCTAAAATAGGTGAAGAATTTGGAGGAAGAGATCATACTACTGTTATACATGCATATGAAAAAATTTCTTCAAGTTTAAAGGAAGATGAGTCATTACAAAACGCAGTTAGTGAACTAACTAAGAAAATAACTCAAAAATAGCTAACACTTGTGTATTATTATTTTATTAATAGCTGTGGATAAAAATAAAAACTTTTATTTTATATAATTATGTGGATAAAGTTAGTTGATGCAGAACAACTTATCCACAATTATTTTTTCTTATTTTTCGTTGATTTATCTGACCTAATGGTACTTATCAACAATTCCACAGCCCCTACTACTATTACTACTATAAATATCTATTATATCTATTCTATCTAAGAAGAATATTTAGTGTTGATAATTAAGGAGGATTACATATGAAATTCACATGCGAAAAAAGCAATCTTCAAGAAGGTATATCTATTGCTCAAAAGGCTGTTACAGGAAAATCAACAATGCCTGTATTACAAGGTATTTTATTAAAAGCTTTGGGCTCATCTATTATATTAACAGGATCAGATATTGATCTAAGTATAGAAACAAAAATAAAAGCAGACATAATTGAAGAAGGAGACATTGTTGTTGATTCAAAAATATTTGGAGAAATAATAAGAAAATTACCCAACGATATCATTGAAATAACTACAAAGGACAATAATTCAATAGAAATAATATGTCAAAAATCTAAGTTTACTTTAATTCATATGAATGCAAAAGATTTTCCTGAGCTACCGACTATAAATGAAAATACAATTTTTCAAATTCCTCAAAGCATACTAAAAAGCATGATAAAATCAACCATATTTGCTGTAGCACAAGAAGAAACTCGTCCAATACTTACAGGATTATTGTTTGAAATAAAGGATAAAAGGCTTAATTTAGTAGCGCTTGATGGGTACAGACTAGCAGTAAAATCTGAATATATCGATAGCGAAAGTACAATAAACGCTGTTATACCAGGGAAGACTTTAAATGAAGTATCTAAGATATTAGAAGAAACTGATGAAAATGTTAATATAACATTTACTCCAAATCATATTTTATTCACAATAGGAGAAACTAAAATAGTATCAAGACTCCTAGAAGGTGAGTTTATTAAATATCAATCCATAATCCCAGATGAATATAATCTTAAAGTAATAGCTAAAAGATCAGAATTACTAGGATGTATAGAAAGAGCATCGTTAATGGGCAAGGATGGGAATACGAATTTAATAAAATTAGATATACAAGGAGAAAATATGATTATCACTTCAAATTCTCAATTGGGAATGGTAAGAGAAGAGTTGAATATAATCTTGCAAGGGCAGCCGCTCCAAATTGCATTTAATTCAAAGTATTTAATTGATGCCTTGAAAATAATGGATGAAGAAGAAATATCAATGGAATTATCTAGTAGTGTAACGCCTTGTATTATAAAGAATAATGAAGTAAACAATTGTACTTACCTTGTATTACCAGTTAGATTATTAAACAACTAAGGGGAATAAATGATATGATTGAAATAAAAATAAATACAGATATAATAAAGCTAGATGCCTTTCTTAAATGGTGTGGGGCTATATCAACGGGTTCAGATGCAAAGTACTATATTCAAAATGAAATGGTAAAGGTAAATGGAGAAGTTGAAACCAGGAGAGGAAAGAAGTTAACAAAAGGTGACAGAATAGAAGTAGATGGGGAAGAATTTATAATAGTTTAATATAATAAGAGTTAAGAGAGTTTAAGATATATAAATAAAAGCTTTGACAAAGGCATGATTTTAGGCGGATCTTAACTCTTTTATTTATATTTAGCTGAATTGAAAATATTATGATATAATTATATAATAGGTGTTTTGTATGTATATAAAGTATTTACAGTTAATTAATTATAGAAATTATAAAGAGTTAAGTATAGAATTAAGTAAAAATGTCAATGTTTTTATTGGAGACAATGCTCAAGGAAAAACCAACATTTTGGAAAGTATTTATTATTCAAGTATAGGAAAATCCCATAGAACAATTAGAGATAAAGAACTCATAAGTTGGCAAGAAGAAAGTGCTTATATAAAACTTTACGTTAAAAAAGAAAGATTAGATAAAAAAATTGAAATAAAGGTTTTTAAAGAGGGAAAAAAAGGAATTAACATAAATTCTATTAAGATAAATAAAATTTCAGAGCTTTTAGGAGTATTAAATGTGGTAATGTTTTCCCCAGAGGATTTAAAAATTGTAAAAGAATCCCCATCCTTTAGAAGAAAATTTTTAGATATAGAATTATGTAAGTTGAGTAAAGCATATTATTATAACTTAGTTCAATATAATAAGATTTTAAATGAACGAAATATGATTATTAAACATAAAAATGAATCTTTAATCAATATGTTGGATATATATGATGAACAATTGTCTAGTTATGGAGCAGCTATTGTAAGGGACAGAAAAGCCTATATTAAAAATTTGAATAGTAAGGGAAAGCTTATACATAAAGAAATAACATCTGGAAAAGAAGACATAAGTTTTTCTTATTGTTCATCTATAAATTTCAGGGAGTGTAATAAAGGGGAGTTTCTAGATGCAATTACAAGTAATAGGGAAAAAGATATAGAAAAAAGGACTACTTCCTTGGGTCCACATAGAGATGATTTTATTATTAAAATAAATGATATAGATGCAAGAAGTTTTGGTTCTCAAGGACAGCAGAGAACTTCAGTTTTAACTATAAAATTTGCATCTTTAGAGATAATAAAAGAAATTGCAGGAGAATACCCAGTACTATTGTTAGATGATGTACTTTCAGAACTTGATTCGAAGAGACAAAGGTATATATTAAACTCCATTAATAATATACAAACAATAATAACATGCACTGGATTTAATGATATAAAAAATTATCTAAAAAAAGATGATTCAAAAATATTTACAGTAAGTAATGGAAATTGTATGGAAAAAAATTATACACTCTAAATTAAGGAGGAATATTGGTGTTTTTACATTTAGGTGAAAATGTTGTAGTACCTTTAAAAGATGTAATAGGTATTTTTGATATAGAAACTTGTATGTATAGTTCAGATACAGCACAATTTTTAAGAATGGCAGAAGAGGATGGATTTATATATCGCATAACTAAAGAAAAACCAAAATCATTTATTATTGCAGAGGTAGATAAAAAAAGTAAAATATATCTATCTCCAATTTCATCGTCTACTTTAAATAAGCGATCAGAAGCAATATATTATGAACTTTAAGGCTAAGGAGGATATATATGGAACAAAATAAGAATGAAGCATATGATGAAAGTCAGATACAAGTCTTAGAAGGATTAGAAGCAGTAAGAAAAAGGCCTGGAATGTATATAGGAAGCACAAGCCTTAGAGGTTTACATCATTTGGTATATGAAATAGTAGATAACAGTATAGATGAGGCTTTAGCGGGTTATTGTGATGAAATAAATGTATTTATACATGAAGATAACTCCATTACAGTTAAAGATAATGGTAGGGGGATGCCTGTAGGTATGCATCCTAAAATGCAAAAACCAACAGTAGAGGTTATTATGACCATACTACATGCAGGAGGCAAGTTTGGTGGAGGAGGATATAAGGTTTCAGGAGGCCTTCATGGAGTTGGTGCTTCTGTTGTAAATGCTCTTTCAGAAACTTGTCAAGTTGAAGTTGCAAGGGAAGGATACATTTGGAAGCAAATTTATGAAAGAGGAAAGCCAATTACAGGTCTTGATAAGTTAGAACCTACAGATAAACATGGAACTAGAACTTATTTTAAGCCGGATCCTGAAATTTTTGAAGAAATTGATTTTGATTATGATACATTAGCTCAAAGATTAAGAGAACTAGCATTTTTAAATAAAGGAATTAAAATTATATTAATAGATGAGAGAGTGGATAAAGAGGATGAATTTTATTATGAAGGAGGAATAAAATCCTTTGTAACTTATTTAAATAGAAATAAGGAAACTTTACATGATGAACCTATTTATATTGAGGGCAATAAGGATGATTATCTAGTAGAAATAGCTCTTCAATACAATGATAGCTATACAGAAAATATATTTTCATTTGCAAATAATATAGACACTGTAGAAGGGGGAACCCATTTAACAGGTTTTAAAAATGCTTTAACTAGAGTATTTAATGATTACGCTAAGAAATTTGGATTTTTAAAGGAAAATGATAAAAATTTTTCAGGTGAAGATATAAGGGAAGGCCTTACAGCAGTAGTTTCAATTAAATTAACTGATCCACAGTTTGAAGGACAAACAAAGACTAAGCTTGGAAATAGTGAAGTTAGAGGTATAGTTGATAGTATAGTTGGTGAAGGCGTATCTATTTTCCTAGAAGAGAATCCTCAAATTTCAAAAACTATAATAGACAAATCATTAACAGCTTCTCGTGCAAGAGAAGCAGCAAGAAAGGCAAGAGAGCTTACTAGAAGAAAATCTGTTTTAGAAAATACAGCATTACCAGGAAAGCTTGCTGATTGTTCATCAAAGGATCCAAAAGAATGTGAAATTTATATAGTAGAGGGAGATTCTGCGGGGGGATCTGCGAAGCAGGGTAGAAACAGAAGATTTCAAGCCATTTTACCTTTAAGAGGAAAGATAATGAATGTCGAAAAACAAAGATTGGATAAAATACTTAATTCAGAGACTATTCGATCAATGATAACAGCTTTTGGAGCAGGGATCGGAAAAGATTTCGATATCTCAAGAATACGATATGACAGAATAATAATAATGACAGATGCTGATGTAGATGGTGCGCATATAAGAACACTACTACTTACTTTTTTCTATAGGTATATGAGAGAATTAGTAGAACAAGGGCATGTTTACATAGCACAACCACCATTGTATAAAATAGCTAAAAATAAAAAAGAACAGTATGTTTATTCAGATAAAGAGCTAGAAAAAATACTATTTGAGATGGGTGGAAGAGATAATAATACAGATATCCAAAGATATAAAGGTCTTGGAGAAATGAATGCTGAACAGCTTTGGGATACAACTATGAATCCAGAAAATAGAGTTCTTCTTAAAGCTACAGTAGAAGATGCAATGGCGGCGGATGAAATATTTACCATACTCATGGGTGACAAGGTAGAGCCTAGAAGAGAATTTATACAAGAAAATGCTAAAAAAGTTGTTAACCTTGATATATAGTTGGAAGGTGAGAAATTAATGTTCAATGAAGGTAAAGTTTTAGAAGTAGATATAAAGCAAGAAATGAAACGATGTTATATAGATTATGCTATGAGTGTTATAGTAGGTCGTGCACTTCCTGATGTACGTGATGGTTTAAAACCTGTGCATAGAAGAATATTATATTCTATGCAGGAATTAGGACTTTCTCCAGAGAAAAGTTATAGAAAGTGTGCCAGAATAGTTGGGGATGTATTAGGTAAATACCATCCTCATGGAGATAGTTCAGTTTACGATGCATTAGTAAGATTGGCTCAAGACTTTTCTATAAGATATACAATGGTAGATGGCCATGGAAACTTTGGATCTGTAGATGGTGACTCTGCAGCAGCTATGAGATACACAGAAGCTAAGATGAGTAAGATTGCGGTAGAAATGCTAAAAGATATTAACAAAAACACTGTGGATTTTGTACCAAATTTTGATGGTTCTGAAAAGGAGCCATTAGTACTTCCTTCACGTATTCCTAATCTTCTAGTTAATGGTTCAGCTGGGATAGCTGTAGGAATGGCTACCAATATACCTCCTCATAATTTAGGTGAAGTAATAGAAGGTATACACTTATTAATAGATAATCCTGATGTTACTGTGTTAGATTTAATGTCTAAAATAAAGGGACCTGATTTTCCTACAGCAGGTATAATACTTGGAACTAATGGTATAAGGGAAGCTTATGAAACTGGAAGAGGGAAGGTACTTGTAAGAGCTAAGGCTGAAATAGAAGAAGAAAAGGGAAGACAAAGAATTATAGTAACAGAATTGCCTTATCAAGTAAATAAGGCAAAACTTATAGAAAATATGGCTGACTTAGTAAAGGATAAAAGGATAGAGGGAATTTCTGATCTTAGAGATGAATCAGACAGAGATGGTATGAGAGTTGTAATAGAAATTAAAAGAGATGCTAATGCAAATATCGTTTTAAATCAACTCTATAAACATACAAAAATGCAAGATACCTTTGGAATAATAATGTTATCACTAGTAAATAATGAGCCTCAAGTTTTAAATTTAAAGCAAATACTAGTTTATTATATAGAATTCCAAAAGGAAGTAATAAGAAGAAGAACTAAGTTTGAGCTAGATAAAGCAGAAGCTCGTGCTCATATTTTAGAAGGATTAAGAATAGCTCTAGACCATATAGATGAAGTAATTAAGGTAATAAGAGGTTCCAAAAATACAGAAGAGGCTAGAAATGGCCTTATGAGTGGATTTGGATTATCTGAAAAACAAGCTCAAGCAATTCTTGATATGAGACTTCAAAGGCTTACAGGACTAGAAAGAGCTAAAATAGAAGAAGAATATGCAGAACTTTTAAAGACAATTAATTATTTAAGAGAGATATTAACAAGTGAAGAGCTTGTGCTAAAAATTATAAAAGATGAGTTAAACGAAATAAAGAATAAGTATGGAGATGAGAGAAGAACTCAGATCGAAAAGAGAATAGATGAAATAGATATAGAAGATTTAATACAAGAGGAAGAAGTTGTTATAACTCTAACTCATTCAGGATACATAAAGAGAATTTCATCTGATGCATACTCCTCACAAAAAAGAGGAGGAAAAGGAATTCAAGCTATGACCACTAAGGAAGATGACTTTATAGAAAGAATATTTGTAACATCCACTCATAGTAATTTACTATTCTTTACTAATTTAGGTAGAGTATATAAGCTTAAGGCTTATGAATTACCTGATGCAGGAAGAGTAGCAAAAGGGCTAAATCTTATTAATCTTATACCATTAAGTCCTAATGAAAGTGTTAGAGAAGTTATATCTATAGCCGATTTAAATGATGATGGATACTTATTAATGGGAACTAAAAATGGAATCATTAAGAAAACTCCATTAAGTGAATTCTCTTCTATAAGAAAGAATGGATTAAATGCTATAAACTTAAGGGAAGATGATGAATTACTAAAGATTAAGAAAACCAGAGGAGATGCAGAGATATTTATAGTAACTGCAGATGGGTTTGCAATAAGATTTAGTGAAAAAGATATAAGACCTATGGGAAGATCAGCTACAGGGGTAAGAGCTATTACCTTAAGAAAAGGTGACATAGCTGTAGGTATGGACATAGTTGAAGAAGATAAAGATGTATTAGTAGTTAGTGAAAATGGATTTGGAAAAAGAACACATCTATCTGAATATAAAGTTCAAAGTAGGGGTGGTAAGGGACTAATTACTTATAAAGTTACAGAAAAGACAGGCAAGATAACAGCAGCAAGAATTGTAAAAGATGAAGATGAAATTATGCTTATTAATAGCAGTAATATTGCTATAAGAATATTAGTTTCAGATATAAGCATAACAAGCAGAAATGCTATGGGTGTTACCTTGATGAAAACAGAAGAAAATGAAAAGGTACTGGCAATTGCAAAAATAAATACTTCAGTAGAAGCTGAATAATTTTAATAAAAATGCCCTTTAATTAACTTAAAGGGCATTTTTATGTTTAAACTTAAGTACAACTTTTTCCGGTGTATCAATATGAGAAAAATTAAGAAAAAATAAGAAAAACAATGAAATATGAGTATATTATTCTATAATAAAAGATATAATAATAGAGCAATAGTATATACATGATAAAATAACACATATCGTCACAATAAACGACAAATAAGTCGACAAAGATTTAAAAAATATTTTAAAAAGTTGTTGACAAGAAGAAATAAAAGTGTTAATATGTAAAAGTCGCTTGAGGCGATAGGGTCTTTGAAAATTGAACAGAGAATAGAAACCAGTCAATTACTTAACAGTTAAATGTTAAGAAACGCGATGAGCGAAACAGATTAAACTTTTA
>NZ_JAFBDB010000011.1 GCF_016908015.1 Clostridium pascui | reverse complement strand
ATGTGTTAGGCACGCCGCCAGCGTTCGTCCTGAGCCAGGATCAAACTCTCAATTTAAAAGTTTAATCTGTTTCGCTCATCGCGTTTCTTAACATTAAATGTTAAGTAATTGACTGGTTTCTATTCTCTGTTCAATTTTCAAAGACCTTGTCGCTTTAAGCAACTCCTATATAATAGCATTTCTATTTATATTTGTCAACAATCTTTCAAAATGTTTTTCAAAGTATTGTTAACCACTGTGTTGCATGTCATTTATCTTAGCGACGAATATCATCTTATCATGGCTTGACTCATATACTATTACTATTTAATGGCTTTAATCCAAGCTAAGACGCATTATCCTTTATTGCTCGACCATATGCTTAATATCTCACATAGTGATACACCAGATAAAGTTTAAAGGAAATTGCACCGCAATTTCCTTTAATTATGAATGTTTTACATTCCAAGTAATTTTATAACTACCTTTATGTTTTCCTTCAACTTTTAATTTATAGGTGGAATCTTTTTCTATTTTAATTTTCTTGCTAATTAACTCATTAGGATTTTCAATTTTAAATAACTCATTATCATTTTTGTCAACCAAAGTTATTTTTAAGGTTCCCTCTTTTGTAACTATTTCAATATTTAAATTTAGTTCATCTCCTTCTTTAAGTTTAATAGAATTAAACTTGTGTCCGTCAAAACTTGAGTATGACATTTCCATACTGTTTTTAGTATTATTTTCAATAGAATTTGTTGATTTATAACTTCCTCCAGAACATCCTACTAAAAATAATATTATTAATGCATTTATTAATATCATAATTTTACTTTTGAACTTTTTAATCATCTCTTATATTTCCCTCCATACTTTGTAACAAAAATTAATTTACAACATTACACTTACGTCATATAAATTGAATATCACCTAAAATCTAACTTTCTTCTTGCTTACAAAGAATCATAGCAAATATATGCATATAAAGCCCTATGGATATAGTTATAAAACTTTTAACTGCATATACTATGATATTAGTATCAGGTATTACCTTTAATACACTTGCTATTAAACTCGTTATCACACCAATTATCGCTAACTTCCAAAAGTATTTCTTTCCTATCTTCCTACCTTCACTAAATGCCTCTTCTGCAGTTACATCATGATATATTAAGTAAGCTTCGCAAGGAATTACTGTTACTACTACATATGCAAGAAGGATCATAACTGCTATTATGAAGAAAGGAATCATTATACCAAAAATTGATAAAAGCGATATCCCTATAATTAAGGCCCCTATTATAATAGTCAATATCAAGTATCTTAGATAAAATGAAAAACTATCAATAAAAGTTTCCTTGTAATTTACTTCTTCATCTCTTACTATTATTTTTATAACTAAGTACAAAAACGAATAGACTAAAGGCATTACAAGAATAGAAATTATAATTAAAAATAAATTACTTATAACTGCAGTCTTAACATTTGCACCTGAAATATTTCTTAGCAGCGTTTCTCCTTCTGTTATCATATCGTATTTATCTAGTGTTACATTACTATTTGTAAACTTAAAACTAGAAATTTCAAATATTAGCTTTACTAAAATAAAGGGCAATAAAATCTTAAATCCTTTCCTATATTTTTCCCAAGCTTCTTTATACATTTACACCCATCCCATCTATAATGTTATACACTATTATTTTATCACAATATTCATACTATTACTTTTTAGTAAAACTTGTTCCTATTTTTATGATGCACTACCATCTATTGTTATAATTTATGTTTATAGAATAGAGAATATAATTTTTGTATATTTTTCTTATGATTACAGAAAATACTTTTATGGGAAAAAGATTTGTATTTTATGGTTTGTTAGGTTTTTGTATAGAGGTTCTTTGGACTGGACTTGGCTCTCTTCTTCGTGGAGATATAAAACTTACAGGCTTCACATATATATGGATGTTTCCAATATACGGTCTGGCATTGTTTTTAGAACCCATTCATGACAAGGTAAGGCATCTTCCTTTTTATATTAGAGGAGGGATATATACAGTACTCATATTTATAGTAGAATTTTCAACTGGAATGATTTTAAGAAAGGTTTTAGGTGTTTGTCCTTGGAATTATACCACTCAACCTCTATCAATATGTGGTTTAATCACATTAAGCTATGCTCCTGCTTGGTTTGTTGCTGGAATGTTTTTCGAAAGAGTACACGATACTTTAATAAGAATTCAGCACAGCTTAATATAACTCAAATAAGTTATAAAGTTGAATTTATTTTAATCAAGCTTCTTTATAAGCAGTTTTAGATCTCCTAGTAACTTTTCTGTAAATCCTAAAAAAGCAAGGTATGCTAAATTATAAGTTAGCGTACCTTGCTTTTTTATTCTAATTCTATATTATAAATCATAACAAAGCGATAATACAAATAATGACAGTTATCTATAAAGTTAAACAAAAACTTTAAATAGACAACTGTCATCATTTATAAAAGCATTATTTAATGCCCTTCATGTTTCCTTTAAGTGCCTTTACACGACCATTTACATAATTCATCAATTCGCGCTTATCATCCTTCACACTGTTAGGAGCATTGGACACTATATTAATAAGATCTAATCTATTCATCTTCACGTCTTCAGCAATTTTATAAGCTAAACATCTATTTTTTACTTTCCAGTAGGTATTATTAAACTCTACCGCTTGTCTTTTGTTATAATATCCTTTTTCTACGCCAAATTCAAATAAATCAGCAGCTACTTCTAGTTCCTCTAAATCTTGAACTTCTAGAGTTTCATTAATAAGATCTTGAAAGTTCTTCATTATAGCACCCTTTCTTTCATTATGTAATAATATTTTGCGCTTCTGCTCCTCATAATATACTTAGTATATTATTTTTACATAGTATAAACTTGAAAAAACCTGAAGACTTATCTTCAGGTTTTTATTATTTTAACAAATTAAAGTATTGTTATATCTTCAGCTTGAGGACCTTTTGCTCCATCAACAACATTAAAAGATACTTTCTGTCCTTCTTCTAAAGTCTTGAATCCTTCTTTGTTGATTTGTGAAAAGTGAGCAAATACGTCATTTCCCTCTTCTGTAGTAATAAATCCAAATCCTTTTTCTCCATTAAACCATTTTACTGTACCAGTCATTATTTCTTACCTCCGAAACTTCTATTCCTTTAATTCTTTATAAAAAGTAAATTACAAACAATTTTTTTCATAAAAATGTTTATTTAGTAAATCATTACTTCTGAATTAAGGTTCTATATTAGTATATACCATATTAAAAATTTTTCAAGTGTTTTTTGATAAATATATTTATGAAACTACAATATTTATTTTTGTAACTACCATATTAATTTAAATTTCCATTATGATAGGCAAAATAATTGGTCTTCGTTTTGTTTTTTCATATAAAAATCTTTCTGTTGCACTTTTCATATTACCTTTTAATACATACCATTCAATAACTTTATTTTCCAAGCAATTACCAAGCTCTTTTTTGACAATTTCTTTCACTTCATTTATCAAAGCTTCTGATTCCTTTGCATATACAAATCCCCTAGTTATTACATCAGGACCTGCTATTATACTATAAGTTTCTCTTTCTAAAGTTACAACAATTGTAAGCATTCCATCTTCAGCTAAGTGCTTTCTATCTCTAAGAACTATATTTCCAACGTCTCCTACTCCAAGTCCATCTACAAATACAGATCCTGTGTGAACCCTTCCGGATATTTTTGTTTCCTTATCTGACAGTTCTAAAACTTGACCTGTTTCCAAAGTAAATATTTGCTTTGCATCCATGCCTAGTTTTTGTGCTAGCTTTGCATGATGTTTTAAATGCCTATATTCGCCATGAACTGGCATGAAGTACTTAGGATGAACTAAAGTATGAACAAGCTTTAATTCTTCTTGATATGCATGCCCTGATACATGCACTTCTTCTAAATCATCATAAATTACCTCTGCTCCCTTTCTAAACAATTCATTAATTACTCTAGATATAAACTTTTCGTTACCTGGAATTGGAGATGCAGAAATAATAAATAAATCCTTTGGTTCAATTTTAATTTTTCTGTGATTGGAAAAAGCTATTCTAGCTAAAGCTGCCATAGATTCTCCTTGGCTGCCTGTAGTTATTATAGTGATTTTTTCATTAGTATAATTTTTAACTTCATCTAAAGTTATCATAGATCCTTCTGGAATATGTAAATATCCAAGTTCCATAGCTACCTTTGATACATTTTCCATACTTCTTCCGCTAAATGCTACTTTTCTTCCATATTCAACGGATGCATCTATTATTTGTTGCATTCTGTGAATATTAGAAGCAAATGTTGCAACTATTACCCTTCCTTCAGCATTTGCAAAAACTCTATTAAAGGTTTCTCCTATAGACTTTTCTGAAATTGTATGTCCAATACGCTCTACATTTGTACTATCAGCCATTAAAAGAAGTACTCCCTCTTTTCCTAAAGTTGAAATACGCTCTAGGTCCATTACTTTGCCATCAATAGGCGTATAATCTATTTTAAAATCGCCAGTATGCAATATTACCCCAATTGGCGTATGAATAGCAAGAGCACATGAATCTGCTATACTGTGAGTTACTCTAATAAATTCAATACTTAAATTTTCTAGCTCTACTATGTCAGAAGTATTTACTACGTTAAGCTGACAATCTGAAATCAATGCATGTTCTTCTAATTTAGTTCTAACCATACCTAATGTTAAATTTGTACCATAAATAGGCGCATTTAACTGTTTTAAAATATAAGGAAGTGAACCTATATGGTCCTCATGACCATGAGTTATAAAAAAGCCCTTTACCTTATCCTTATTATTTAGTAAATAAGTTATATCTGGAATGACTAAATCTACGCCATACATATCTTCATCTGGGAACGCTATACCACAGTCTATAACAATAATTTCATCTTTATATTCAATAGCTGTTATATTTTTCCCTATTTCCCCAAGCCCCCCCAAGGGAATAACCCTTACACTATCTTCATTTTTCACTTAATCACCTCATTCATTTAAAAACTTACTTAATTTTAATGACTATGCTCGTAATGATTAGAACAAGTGGCTTTATCGTGAACTAACTCACCTTTTAAATATCTTTGCATAATATCATCAATTTTCCCTGAAGCTCCACATACAACTCCTAATCCCTTTTCTTCTAAGGCATTGTATGCATTGTCTCCCATACCACCTGCAATAACTACTGAAACTCCCTCACTTTCAAGAAGATCTGCTAAAGCTTCATGGTTATGCTGTAAACCTTGTGCAGTAACTTCTCTAGTGTGAACAATTTTATTTTCTCTACCTTGCTCAACGTCTACAATAGTAAAGCATGAACTTCTTCCAAAGTGCTGATTTAACATTTCTCCATCTTTAGGCAATGCTATTTTCATTTAATTTCACCTCATATTTAAAATTTATTTTATAAATATAATTATTCTCATTTTTAAATATAATATTACATTATAAAAATAAAAAAAAATAAACCTTAGGATTTCTCCAAAGGTTTATTTTTTATTCATTACATGTTATAATAGAGGCTTTCTGAAGCATATATAGGATCACAAGTAATGTCTACTCCAAGCTTTCTAAAGGTTTGTTCATCATTTCCACTTATAATTGCAGTTGAATGAGCTTGACATCCTTTAAGCATTGATAATTTTTCCATAGCTACTTGCGCTGTTGGATTTGTAACAGCACATATGCTAAGTGCCATTAAGATTTCTTCAGCATCTAAAGATGTGCTTCTATTACCTAGTGTTTTTGATTTTAAATTTGTAATTGGTTCTAATACAACTGGTGAAATAAGATGTATTTCATCAGATATATTCCCAAGATATTTGATTGCGTTTAAAACTACAGCAGCAGTTGCATCCATAAGTTCCGAACCTTTACCTGTAACTATTGTGCCATCATTAAGTTCTAAAGCTACTACTGGACACACATCATTTTTATCAGCAGTTTCTTTTAGCTTAGCAGAATATTCTCTTGATGGAATAACTACTTTTCTATCCTCAGGTTTTAAATTAACCTCTTCCATGATAAGCTTTATTCTTTCAAAAGTTTCTTTATCTAAGTACCCTTTTTTATATTCACAGCTTGTTTTGAAATATCTTCTAATTATCTCTTGTTTAGAAGCTTCTTTAACAACTTTATCATCAACTATACCAAAACCTACTCGATTAACTCCCATATCTGTTGGAGATTTGTATACAGACTCCTTGCCAGTTATTTTTTCTATTATCTTTTTAAGAACTGGAAATAATTCTAGGTCACGATTATAATTTACAGACATCTCATTGTAAGCTTCAAGATGGAAAGAATCTATCATATTCACATCTTTTAAATCTACTGTTGCTGCTTCATAAGCAATATTTAAAGGATGCTTTAAAGGAACGTTCCATACTGGGAATGTTTCAAATTTTGAATATCCCGCAACTCTACCTCTTTTATTTTCATGATAAAGCTGGCTTAAACAAGTTCCAAGTTTTCCGCTTCCTGGTCCTGGTGCTGTTACAACAACTATAGGCTTTGAAGTTTCAATATATGGATTTGCTCCATATCCTTCGTCACTGACAATTGTATTCACATCTGTAGGGTATCCCTTAGTTGGAGCATGTTTATATACTTTTATTCCTCTACGTTCAAGCTTGTTTATGAATACAGTTGCAGCTGGCTGATTTTCATATCTTGTTATTACAACACTATTCACATCTAGCTCATATCCCCTAAGCTCATCGATAAGTCTTAAAACATCCATATCATAAGTGATGCCAAAATCTCCTCTTATCTTGTTTCTTTCAATATCTCCTGCATATACGCAAATAACTATTTCAGCTTTTTCTCTTAATTTATGTAGTAATTTAATTTTTACATTTTCATCATATCCTGGCAAAACCCTTTTTGCATGAAAATCCTGTAAAAGCTTTCCACCAAACTCTAGATATAATTTATCATAATTATTAACTCTTTCTAAAATATATTTAGATTGTTCTTCTAAATACTTCTTATTATCAAATCCTATATTCATTTTTAACGCCTCACTATCTATAATAATTATTTAACTATTTGGTGATTGATATAGTTTAGTAAATAGCAACAATTAATTCGTATTTACGACATTTTATTATGACATAAAACTTAATTAAAGTAAATAGAAGAAGGTAATTTACTGAGTATTTTTTATTAACTAAATATAAACAGTAATCAATTATAGGTGTTTTCTATGGCAAAACCACATTTTAATAGATACTGATTAATAAATAACTTCTAGCACTAAAAAAGTTGAGAATAGCAGACTATGCTATCCTCAACTTCTTTTTACTTAAATATGTCTCCACTTATAATTAGTTTCTGAATTTCATTTGTTCCTTCATATATTTGAGTTATCTTTGCGTCTCTCATCATTCTTTCAACATGATACTCTCTCATAAAACCATTTCCGCCCATCATTTGAACAGCTTCAACAGTTACATGCATAGCTGCATCGGTGCATGCAAGTTTAGCCTTTGCAGCCGAAACTGAATAAGGTTTTCCTTCATGCTTATCTATTGCCGCCTTATAAAGTAAATATTTTGCTTGTTCTATTTCTAAAGCTAAGTCAGCCATCTTAAAAGCTAATGCTTGATTTTTACATATTGGTTTCCCAAATTGAACTCTTTGTTTCATATATTCTTTTGCCATATCAAAAGCACCTTCAGCTATTCCCAATCCCTGAGCAGCTACTCCAATTCTTCCTCCATCAAGAGTTTTCATAGCAACCTTAAATCCTTGTCCTTCTACCCCACCAAGTAAGTTTTCAACTGGAACTTTTACATTATCAAATATAAGCTCTGCAACTTGTGCTGCTCTTATACCGCACTTATTTTCAAGTTTTCCTATTGTAAATCCTTCATATCCCTTTTCTAATATAAATGCTGATAGTCCCTTTACCCCCTTAGTCCTATCAGTCATAGCGTATACTACAAAGACATCTGCTAATGGAGCATTTGTTATGAAGCATTTTGAGCCGTTTAATATATAATAATCCCCTTCTCTAACTGCAGTCGTAATAGCATTTGCAGCATCTGAACCAGCATTAGGTTCAGTAAGTCCGAAGGAACCTAATTTTTTACCTGAAAGCAAATCTGGAAGATATTTTTTCTTTTGCTCTTCAGTACCACCATTTATTATTGAGCCGCAACATAAAGATGTAGTAACAGAATAACTAATACCTAATGATCCATCTATCTTAGAAATTTCTTCAACAGCCAATGCATAGGATAAATAATCTCCGCCAACTCCACCATATTCTTCTGCATAAGGTAGCCCCAAGAATCCCATCTGTCCTATCTTTTTATAAGCTTCTAATGGAAATCTGCTGTTTTCATCATTTTCTATTACCTGTGGTAATAATTCTTTCTGCGCAAAATCTCTAGCTGTCTTTTGGATCATTAGTTGATTTTCATTTAGTTCAAAATTCATACACATATCCCCCTAGTTTCCTATAATTTAAAAATTGGTTATGCTAATATATATGTCTTCCAAATGTTAATAATTACTATTATATACCAAATTATGTAAAATGTCTATATGAATTTATTGCTAAATTGTTTTAACTAATAGACAAATTACTCATACAAGGAATGCCATTCAGTGTCTTTACCTAGACAACCTTAGGCAAATAAGCGTATACTTAATTTATTCTTATAAATATTTCAAAAATATACATAAACAAAATAAATGTATCACTAGGAAATTTAATTCATTAGACTTTATCTCTTGTCCATAGCATTTAAGTGAAATTATTTGACAATACTATGTTAAAATAATAATTTAGGAAAGAAGGTATATTGGTGAAAAATCTTACTTATGAAGATATAAAAAACAATGTAGAAATACAATCATATATACAATGGGCAGATCATCTTTTAGAAGTCTTAGGCATAACGAAACATGACATAGGTCATGTTACAAAAGTTGCAGATACAGCTTCTAAAATACTAGCAGAACTAGATTATGATACACGAACAATAGAGCTTGCAAAAATTGCAGGATATATTCACGATATAGGTAATATGATAAACAGAGAAGAACATGCTCAAACAGGAGCTGTTTTATGTTTTAATATTTTAACAAGGCTTAATATGCCTCCGGATGAGATTGCACTAGTGGTGTCTGCTGTTGGAAATCATGATGAAGGTACTGGCTGTGCTGTTAATCCCATATCCGCTGCATTGATTTTAGCTGATAAATGTGATGTGCGCCGAAGCAGAGTTAGAAATATAGATTTTTCAACCTTTGATATACATGACAGAGTAAACTATGCAGTGGAGAATTCAGAAGTTTGTATTAATAAAGAGAATGGTTCTATTCTACTAGATTTAAAGATTGATACTACTATCGTTTCATTAATGGATTACTTTGAAATATTCTTAACTAGAATGACTATGTGTAGAAAAGCTGCAAATTTTTTGAATTTAAAATTTGAGCTTATAATGAATGGAACAAAAATAATCTAAACAAAAGACTGTTTCCAAATAATTAAAATGATTTTTTAGAAACAGTCTCTTTATTAAAGTTTAATTACTGTAGCTTTCTATTATTTAGCAGAGGCTTCTACTTCCAGATACTTATCATAGTCTTCTTTCCAATCAGCATATTTCTCATCATTTCTATGATCTTCTAAATCATATTTTTCTTTTAAAAGCCTTCCAAAGTGAGTTGAAACCTTATTAGACCCCCAAATATTCATATGCCCTTCGTTATACATATCATTTTTAAAGTTAAATCCTATTTCGTCAAATAGGTTATTATAATTTATAAATGGAATATTATTTGCTTTTGCAATTTCTTCTACCTTATTAAACATTTGAGCAGGTTCTTTATGCCAAGTGTCCATATTAGCTGTACTTGTATAATCATGTGGAGCATTGGTGAATATTAACCTAAAGCCTTCTTTTTGGGATAGCTCTATAATTTTATATAAATACTCTTGTGTTTTAGGAGGAAGCTCTGCAGTTTTTGTCTCTTTAATGTCTGACAAAGTGCCTTTTCCGTATACCTCACGACCGGCACCAAATCCTTTTTGATAATACGTAGTTGAGGTGTCATAATTAAAATCTTTCTCTTCTAGTTCCTTCCATCTATCATGATATTTGACAATTGGCAGTAAATAGCTTAACCACTGACCTTTTGGTGTACTGTTTACAACAGCTTCTATCTTATTTACTGAAAACTTCATATTATCTAAAATATATCTAATATATCCCTCTTGACCATACTCTTCCGTTAAACCTAAATAATATAAATCTACTACTACAATTGGATTTTTATGTTTTTTTAAAACTTCCTTAAGTAAATAATACGTAACATCTATGGGCTGTCCCCCAGTTCCGTAATTAAAACTAGTTATTCCATACTCATTCCATAGTACATTAGGATTGATGGACGAGTCCATATGACTAGACCCCATTAAAATAACATCGTATGTATCCCTATCTTCATATACTCCTTGAAATATTTTACCGCGATGACTTACTTTTAACACAAAGATAGAGTTAAGTATAGAAATAATCATGGTTAATATTATTACAAAAATAAATCCTTTTAAAACTATCTTTTTAGCCATGGGTATTCCTCCTAAAATTGAAAATAAATAAACTGCTGTTTACTATATCCTGGTCCATATACGCCAAGTATTAAAATAAAGATAATAGCCGTAAAATATACCGCCCATCTAAATCCTATATTTTGTTTTGAAAGATCTATACGGACACTTTCGGTTGCTTGAATATAGTTTATAATTAAAACTATAATTATACCTAGCACTGCTACTTTAAAATCTTTTGAATCCAATCCTAGACTATAAATCTCTCCTGAATAAAATATCCATGGATTGAAATAAAGCATATTCTTAATCAACATTTTTGCTCCAGTAAAGGAATTCGCCCTAAAAAATATCCATGCAAAATCAACTAATACAAAATTTATTAATACTTGAAAAAACTTAAAACTAAATATATCAGTTTTTATTTTAAAAGTATCTATAATTTTTTCTTTAACTGGTTTTAAAATATTTCCTATTACTTGATAAATACCGTGTAATCCTCCCCAAACTAAAAAATTCATAGATGCTCCGTGCCATAGTCCACTAACTAAAAATACAATCATTATATTAATATAATTTCTAAGCTTACTGCACCTGTTTCCTCCAAGAGGTATATAGAGATAATCTTTAAACCAGCTGCTAAGACTTATGTGCCAACGCTTCCAAAAATCTTTTATTGTTCTTGAAAAATAGGGCTGTTTAAAGTTTACAGTTAGCCTAAATCCCATAATTTCAGCAGCACCTCTTGCTATATCTGAATAAGATGAAAAATCACAGTATATTTGAAATGCATAAAATATAGTAGCTATAATTATTTCTAATCCTCTGTATTTATTGGGATTATTGTATACAGCATTAACTAATATAGCCAATCTATCTGCAATAACTATTTTCTGAAAAAAGCCCCACAGCATTAGAACTAAGCCATTCTTTACTCTATAGTAATCAAATTGATGCTTTTCATCAAATTGATGTAATAGGTTTTTCGATTTTTCTATAGGTCCTGCAAGCACTTGAGGAAAAAATGATACAAACAAGGCATATTTAACTATATTTTTTTCTGCCTTAACATCTTTTCTATAAATATCTATGACATAACTAAGAGCTTGAAATGTATAAAAAGATATTCCTACTGGCAACAAGTAATCAAATGATGGGATTATAACTGTAATATTAAATAAAGAAAATACCCTCTTTAAACTTGATATAAAAAAGTTATAATACTTAAATAAAAATAAAATACCTAAATTACTTATAAGACTCATTAGAATCCAAAATCTTTTAAACTTAATTGATTTTTCTTCATTACTTATTTTGCTTGCTTTTTCTATTAACAGTCCACCAAAATATGTTATTATTGTGCTTGTTCCAATTAAAATTGCATATTTAGGATTCCAGCTCATATAGAAATAATAACTACTTATAAGCATCCATACTTTACGAAATTTAAATGGTATTAAAAAGTATGTAAGGACTACAATGGGAAAAAATATTAAAAAATGAATTGAGTTAAATAACAAAATTATTTTACCTCCTTTAACTATTATCAGATTTCTTTTTAACTCTATACTTATTTTTATACGATTATCCAATATAGTTAACTTACCTAAATACTTGGTAACATCGTAATGTATTTTACCCTTCTATTGTTACAGGCTTGTTACAACTTTGTATTATTTTACTTATCATTCATATCTAAATATTTTTTTGCATAATTATACTAAATCTTGCTATTCCAAATGAATCTATGTAATGCACTGTAAAGTTGTGATAAAATACAATTAAGATTTAAACAAAGGAGTGCTTTACATGAATTATAACCAAGAACAAATTAAATATTACTTAAATAATATTTTGACTACACCAAGCCCTAGTGGATATACAAAAAAAGTAATAGATTACATAAAAAAAGAACTTGATATTATAGGTGTATCTTATGAGCTCACAAATAAAGGATGCATTTTGGTTACATTATCAGGAAAAGACAACGAAAATGGAAGAGTTCTATCTGCTCATATAGATACTTTAGGAGCTATGGTTAAAGGTATAAGATCTAATGGAACTTTGTCCCTTGCTGCTATTGGCGGTTATATGATGAACTCAATCGAAGGTGAAAATTGTATTATAGAAACTTTAGATGGTGAAGAATTTACTGGAACAATTCAAAGTATTAAGCCTTCTGTACATATAAGTGGCGATGAAGCTAGAGAACTTAAAAGAACTGTAGAAAATATGGAAATTGTATTAGATGAGAAAGTGTTTTCTAAAGAAGATATCTTAAAACTAGGGATTGAGGTTGGTGACTTTGTATCTTTTGATTCGAGGACCGTTTTTACTCCAAGTGGCTTTGTAAAAAGCAGGCACCTAGATGATAAGGCGAGTGCTGCAATACTTTTGTATGCTGTAAAATATTTGGTAGAAAATAATATAGCACTTCCTTATACTACAAGCTTCTTTATAACAAATTATGAAGAAGTTGGCCATGGAGCTGCCTCTATTCCTCAAAACACTAAAGAATTTATAGCTGTAGATATGGGTGCACCAGGACTTGAGCAAAACTCCTCTGAGTATGCTGTATGTATTTGTGCCAAAGATTCTTCTGGCCCATATGATTTAGAAATTCGTAAAAAACTTATAGATTTATGCAAGAAAAATGATATTCCTTATAAAATAGATATTTATCCTTACTATGGTTCAGATGCTTCTTCTGCCCTCCGTGCTGGATGGGATATCAGAACTGGACTTATCGGAACAGGAGTCTTTGCATCCCATGGATATGAGAGAACCCATATGGATGGGATTTTAGCCACATTAGATTTAGTAATTAATTATTGTAAAGAAAAGTAATGTACTCTACCTTGCTACAGTTTATATAAAAGTACATAACCCTATATTATAAATATATTGATCATTAATATGAGAAAGCTCCCATAATTTTCAGGGAGCTTTTTATCTTAATTTAATAAATGTGTAAATTTTTCCAAGTTGTTAGCAGTAAAAACTAAAATATCTCCTAACTTTATAATAGACGAGCCATTTGGTATAATTATTTCATCTTTTCTTTTTATCATAACAATTAATATTTCATTAGATATTTTTGATTCTGATATAGTTTTGTTTATTAAGTGATTGCCTTCTTTTACAGCGTATTCCATCAACTGCGTATGTATTTCATCTTGATAGTCATTAAAGGTTTTAAATACTGAAACTTCTGCTTCTACTAGATCTAATCCTTTTGCTATTGCTGGAATCATAGTTCCTTGAACGATAACTGAAAGTAAAGCTATAATAAACACAGTATTAAATATTTCATTTGCTATAGGAAGATTATTCGTCAGAGCGTAAGTTGCAAACACAATAGATGCTGCTCCTCTAAGTCCAACCCAAGATACTAATGCTTGCTGCTTTAGTGGAGTTTTAAAAAAGCTTAGTATACTTATAATTGCAATAGGCCTTGCTACTAATAGTAAGAATATAGCCACAGCCACCCCAGACATTAAAGCTGATGGTAATTGAGATGGAAAAACTAATAGTCCTAGAGTAAAGAATAATACAATTTGCATGAGCCATGACACTGCATCGAAAAAATGCACCAAGTTCCTTTTATATGGAATTTTACTATTTCCCATAATAATTCCAATTATATAAACTGACAAAAATCCATTTCCCCCAAGCCACTCGCTTATTGAGTATCCAAGTATAGCTATAGATATAGAAAGAATAGGATATAATCCATCTATTTCAAAATTGATATTTTTCAAAATAAACACAGAAATTATAGCAATAATAAAACCAATAGATAAGCCAAAAATAATTTGACGTGATAGTAGACTTATTATTGATTCCTGATGGTTATTTGTTATTAAAGACACCATAATAACTGTTAGCATATAAGACATAGGATCATTGCTTCCACTTTCCATTTCCAGCATAGAAGCCAATCCACCTTTTAAGTTCAATTTTTTTGATCTTAAAATAGAAAACACTGAAGCGGCATCTGTGGAAGAAACTACTGAACCTAAAAGCATTCCTTCTAATAAAGTAACCTTTAAAATAAAATGAGCAAATAAACCAACTAAAAATGCTGTCATTACAACCCCCAGTGTTGCCAAAAGTATTGCTTGAGGAGCTACAGATTTTGCAGACTTCCAGTTAACACCAAAACCACCATAGAACATGATAAACACAAGCCCTATATTACATATTTGTTGAGCAAGCATTGAATTATCAAAATATATTCCTCCTATCCCCTCTGAACCTAAAAGCATACCTAACGTTAAGAAAATCATTAGGGTAGGTATACCAAATCTATATAACAATTTGCTAGAAAGTACACAAATAAGCAATACTATCCCTGATAATAACATTATTTGAACCATAAAATCATCCTCTCATAAAAATGTTTGTACAAATAGCTGAATTATATAACATAATATTGTACAATAATTATACAATGTTTAAGCATAAATTAATGTACCAAAGAAATATATTTACTAAACATTCATATTTTCTCCAAAACTTTTAAAAAAGCACCTCCTAAAATTAGGAGATGCTTCGGATTTAACTGCTATTTTTTCCAAAACTCTGGTATAAAAAGTAATAATATAGGATAAATTTCAAGCCTGCCTATAATCATACACATAGATAATACTATTTTACTTAAATTGGAAAAGCCCGCAAAACTTCCCATAGGGCCAACCATTTCAAACCCTGGGCCAACATTCCCTATAGATGTTGCAACAGCTGATATAGTTGTCATTGTATCAACTTCTTCTAAGGAAACTATCAAAATTGCTCCAAGAAATATAGCCATATACATAAAGAAAAATGATGTTATACCCTTAAGAGTTTCTTCATCTACAGACTTACCCCCAAATTTTACAGTATACACTGCTTTGGGATGAATTATCTTTAATAACTCTCTTCGTATAATTTTGAAGAGTAGTAAAAATCTAATATTCTTCATTCCTCCTGCTGTTGATCCAGCGCATCCACCAAAAAACATTAAACTTAATAAAATCATTTTACTAAAAAGCGGCCATAGATTAAAGTCCGTGGTAGCATATCCTGTAGTTGTAACAATAGAGGCTACCTGAAAGGAGGAATGCCTTAAAGATTCTCCAATGGTTTTAAAAATACTTCCATGAATATTTAGTGTTATTAGTACAATAGAAGTAAAAATCAAGCTAATATAAAATTTAAATTCTTCGTCTTTAAAAATCCCCTTAATATTTCCCTTTAGTGCCTGATAGTATAGAGAAAAATTTGCACCACATATAAGCATAAAAAATGTAATTATAATCTCTATCCATACATTTTTGTATGCTCCGATACTCACAGCCTTATTAGAAAACCCTCCGGTTCCAACCGTTCCAAAAGTATGTATAAGTGAATCATACCAAGACATTCCAGCTATCTTAAGTGATATAGCTAAAATAATAGTAACCACTATATATATACCATATAAAATTTTTGCAGTTTGTCCAATCTTAGGTACTAGTTTACCTGGATTTGGCCCTGGACTTTCAGCTTTCATAATTTGAAGAGTACCCGCTCCTGCAGAAGGAAGTATTGCTAGCGTCATAACAAGCACTCCCATACCTCCAACCCAATGAGTAAAACTTCTCCAAAATAAAATGCCATGAGGTAATGCTTCAATATTAGTGATTATGGTTGCACCAGTAGTTGTAAATCCAGAGCTTGACTCAAAAAAACCGTTAATCATGGAAGGTATTGCTCCACTGATTACAAAAGGGAGCGATCCAAAAAATGAAGTAAGTAGCCATCCAATTGCTACAATTGCAAAACCATCTCTTGTATAAATATTTTTATTCTTAGGTTGCTTAAGTAAACCTAGTACACCTAGTGATAACAAAATTTCAATTGTAATAGCAAATGCTTTAGCATCATATCCCCCATGTATTATTGCTACCAAAAGCGATGGAATCATTACAATTCCTTCACAGGTTAATAATATTGCCAAGCTTCTTAATACCATTCCAAAATTCACTATTTATACCTCCATTTGAGCTGCTAATCAAGTCATGTAAATTATTTATATTTTTATCCTTTGCTATAACAATAACACGATCTCCATCTCGTATACTGTCATTACCATGTGGAATTATAATTTCGTCTTTTCTAACTATTGTTGCAATAATAACATCTTGCTTAAATTTTATTTGCCTTAATGGAGTATTCAAAAGTTTACTTTCCTTATTTGCAATAAACTCCAGTATTTCAACCTTTCCTTCAACTATTCTATATAAGGATTCTATATTATTGCCTCTAACATATTTTAAGATTTGATTTGTAATAATCTCTTTAGGGCTTATAATATCATCAATTCCCAAACTACTTACAATATTGTTGTATCTTGTTCTGCTTACTTTTGTAATAACCTTTTTAACACCATTTTGTTTGGCCATTAAAGAAGATAATAGATTTTCTTCATCCATTCCTGTAGCAGCAATAAATCCATCTACATCCTTTGCATTTTCAGACAGTAAAAATTCTTCATCTGTACCATCTGCATTTATAACAAGTGCCTTTGGTAAAAGTTCTGAAAGTTCTATACATCTTTCTTTATTGATTTCAATGATTTTTACGTTCATGCCCATATCGCATAAATTATTTGAAAGATAATAAGCAATTCTTCCTCCACCAAGTATCATAATATTTTTTAATCTCTGTGGTAAAATTCCGGATATTTTACAAAAATTATAGATACTAGAGGATTTTCCTATTACATGAATTTTATCATCTTTATTAATTATAAATTTTCCATTTGGAACAATTACTTTATTCCCTCTTACCACAACTCCAACTAGTACAGAAAGATTAGCTTTTCCCACAATTTTTTCTAGACTTTTACCTACAATAGGCATGTCCTTTGTAATTTTAAGCTGAACAAGCTTTACCCTACCTTTGGCAAAATGCTCTACATTTATTGCTGGAGAAAAATTAATCATTTGTGTAATTTCATCTGCTGCTGCAAGCTCTGGATTAATAATCATCTCAAGTTCTAACTCTTCCTTTAATAAGGAAAGCTCTCTTGCATATTCAGGATCTCTAATTCTTGCAACAGTATGAGCCGCCTTTAATTTCTTTGCAGTAAGACAACAAACCATGTTTACTTCATCACTATTTGTAACTGCAATTAGTAAATCTGCTGCGCTTACCCCAGCTTCTAGAAGTGTACTAGTGCTAACTCCACTTCCTTTAATACACATAACATCTAAGTTTTCTTCTGCTTTTCTTAAGATTCCATAATTTTTATCAATAATTGTTACATCATGTCCTTCCTTTTCCAGGTTATTTGCCAAATTATAACCTACTTTACCCGCTCCAATAATTATAATTCTCATCATAGCCTCCAAAGTTTTTCACTGCATTAAACGCCTCGTAAAAAATATGTACTTTTTGTTAATCGCTTATAATTAATATCATTATAAGACTTTGCTAGGTTTACTTCAACATTCTAACTTCTAAATGACATACAATTCCCTTAAGAAACAACTGTTTCTTTCTCTTTATTGTCACTTCTCTTAGTTTGAAGTAATTAAAATATATGTATTTAATGAAATAAATATGCTTCTAAGCAAACTAACTATTTACAAAACATAATTATAGGGGAGGTAGCTATAAAACTACCTCCCCTATAATTATACTTCTATACTTTTTTCAGATTCTTGTACAACCTCTTCTAAAATTACTTCTTCCTCAGTTATTCTTGCATTTACTATATTATCAGCATTTTCATCTAAATTACCTTCTTGTAATAAAATACCTTCTTCAACAACATCATTACAGTCACTATCTTTTCTAATAATCATTAAGCATTTTGAAGTCTTCTCATTGATTTCAGCTACACCCAATAAAGCAAAGGCAATACCTCCATATATTGCAACTGATTCACATACATTTGGCACTAACTGCGATGGAATTAGTTGACCTGTAACCATACTATATTCATAACCCTGGGCTACATATTGATTAACAGTATCCCTAAACAAAATAATATTGTTAACTAGTAAAGTAACTCCAGCTATAGCTACAATTAAAGCAGCAATATACATGATAATTGTAATAGGTGATTTTCTTGATTCTTTAAATACTTTTTTATCTTCTGTTTTCATAACAAGTTATCTCCATTTCTGCCATAAAGGCCTACGTTGTAAATTGCAAATTAATCATTTTTTGCATCAACATCTTCTATTAATTAATATTACTCAGTCATTGTCACAATTAGGTATCAATACTATTAACAATTTATAACGAAGATATCTACTTTTGATATTTATTTTTTGCTGCTAGCTGTATTTGTTACAAATATATACATATTTTTTCAACATTCCATATATCTTAACCTCTTTGTACCATGATATAATACAAAGGAAATATATTCTTTCGTAATACGACAATATTTTTAAGGAGTGATATAATGCATTCAAAAGAGAAGCATCAAGGCCGGCCTATTAGAGTAAAAATAATAAGTATATTTTTAATTCTACAACTAATTACACTTTCAGTTTTAACATGTATATCAATTAATACTTTTAAGGAAAAACAAGAAAGTCAGTTAGCAAATGATGGTTTGGATTTGGCAAATCAAGTTACTAGAGAACTAGAAATTAATAATTCTGCATTACATACTATAGAGTCGCAATTTGCAGATAAAGTTATAAGTATTGCCAAAACAGTTGCTGAAACTGAAAAGATAACTAATGAATATCTCATTGGTATTTCCAAGAAAGCTGACGTTTCAGAAATAAATATAGCAGATAAAAATAGGAAAATACTCTATTCTAATTTAAACGCTAATATTGGTTGGGTTTACCCTACAGATCATGCCACATATCCAGTTTTTACAGGTGAAAAACCTGAGTTAATTGAAGAAATACGACAAAGCGAAGTAGATAAAAAATATTATAAATATGCAGCATTACCTATTAAAGATGGTGGAATAGTTCAAGTAGGAATTATAGCTGACAAAATTAAGAACGTTGAAGCTGATTTTGATAAACAAAAGTTAGTTGAATCTTTAGCCAAAAGTGAAAATATCGTATATGCTCTTATAATAGATAAAAACTTAAAAGCTGTAGCTCATAGTAATCTCAATAGTATTGGAAAGCAGCTTTCAGATGCAGGTAGCAAATCTGCAGCTGTTGATAAAAAAGTGTATACAGGCACCTATTTTTATGATACGAAAAATGTTGAAGTCATGGATATACTAGTACCTTTATACGATAATGGAAAACATATAGGTGCCGTAAATATAGGTATATCTATGAAAAATCTTAAAGCAGGTATTACCGATATGATGAAGAAATCAATACTTATGGCTATCATTTCCTTTATCGTAATGGGATTATTAATGACCCTAGTTATCAATGCCATAATAAAGCCTTTGAATCTTTTAAAAGAATCTGCTGAGGAAGTTTCTGATGGGGACTTAACTAAAGAAATACCTATTAAAAGTAAAGATGAAATTGGATTGCTTACTAATGCTTTTAATAAAATGACAAAATCATTAAAAGATATTATTAAAGCAACTACTATAAGTGCTAATGATTTAAATGATTCAAGCCAGCATCTTTCAGCCACAACAGAGCAAGTACTCGCTCAAGCTGAAAATGTACATGCCACAGCTCAGCAAATAGCCTGTGGTATGGAAGAAAGTAGTGCCTCCGTAGAAGATATAGATTCATCAATTAATGAAGTAACCTTTGCTACTAGAGCGCTTACGAAGAAAGCTGAGGATGGCAACATAATATCAAAAGAAATAGAAGTTAGAGCCAGAAATTTAAAAAACAATGCTCAAGAATCAAGAAAAGCAACTACTGCCATGTATTCACAAAGACAAGATGCTATTTTAAAAGCTGTAGAAAAAAGCAGTGTCGTTAAAGAAATTGAACAAATGTCCAAAATCATTTCAGATATTGCAGCAAAAATAAATTTATTATCTTTAAACGCTGCCATAGAAGCTGCCAGAGCTGGTGATCAAGGCAAGGGATTTGCAGTTGTAGCTGCAGAAATAGGTAAGTTAGCTGAACAATCAACTAAAACTGTTTCTGGAATAGCTCCAATTATTAAAGATGTGCAATCTTCAGTAATAGCCCTTTCTGAAAATGCAAAGGGTATATTAACTTTTATAAATGAAGAAGTATCATTAAATAATGAACTATTAGAAAAAACTGGAGATCAATATATGAAGGATTCAGAAACTATAAATAATCTAGTGCAAGATTTTGCTGCAAGTACAGAAGAAATATTATCTTCAATGGAAGAAGTAACTGCTGCTATAGAAACTATGTCAAGTTCTATAGAACAATCTAATCTAGGTTCCCAAGATATTGCCTTAAGTATATCAGATATCTCAGCAGCAATACATGAGGTTTCAAAAACAACTCAAAACCAAGCAAAATCAGCACAGGAGCTTAATAGCTTAGTTGAAAAATTTAAAATTTGATATATAAATAAGACGTTACTAGTATAACACTACTGGTAACGTCTTATTTATATAATTACAAACATGCAACTATAATTTTGATAGTCTATGGATATCATTACAGTATTATCTATTTTTACACATAGTATTCTATATCGAATTCATTCTTCATTTTAAACTCTATAAACACTTTATCTCGTATTTTGAAGAATTCTTCGCTAGTTCTGTCTCTTTTCCTTCCCATAGGTATATTGATTATACTTTTTACTCTTCCAGGACCTGGTGTCATAATAACAATTCTATACGCAAGAAATACTGCTTCTTCATAGCATTTCCTCTACTACTGGATCTGGTGTTTTCTCAAGAACATCCTGCTTTTACGCAAAAGTTTTTCTATATTCAGATACTGCCTGCAAATAATCATTAACTTCTCCACCATGGTGATGATGGCTATGGCTATGTTCATAATTATGAGAATGAGTTTGATGATATCGATAACTTTCATTAAAATTCATATTTAAAAACCTTCTATATCTCTTACAACATTTAATTACAATTCATACTATTTCTATATGTTTTATTATATATCATCATCGCTTATATACCTTGTCAATAAAATATTATATCCTTATTCTAGAGCTAATCTTATTGAATTTCTTCGATAAGATTAGCTCCTTATTATAACTTCTCTTTCTACACACCTGTAATGAGCACTAAATTTCTAAAATAATCATATACTGCTAGTATCTATAAACGTTTAGGAGGTATTGTAATGAAACATTCACACAGTTATGCAGGCACAACATCCTTTGATGATTGCCATATTCATCATTATGGTGGTGTTACATCTAAGGCACCAAGTGGAGTCCCCCATACTCATTGTCTGAAAGGTGAAACAACCTATCTTGATGATCATGACCATGATTATGAAACTAGAACAGGTCCAGCTATAGTACTACCTGATGGGCTTCACTATCACTATTATGAAACTAAAGTAAGATGTGCAGATGGTCACATTCATTATATATGTGGTTGTACTAGTGCTGATTAACTTATAGAATTTTGTATATTGTTTATTTCTTTTAAAATAGCTGCCATCTTATATGGCAGCTATTTATTGCTTTGAAAATTTTCTATAATTCTGCGATATTGGGTTGACAAAATCATTTTAATATTATAACATGTTATCGATATAGTATTCCAATCAAAATAATAAGAATTGATAAATGCTGTGATAAGAAATAGTAGCATAAAGTAAGCTAACAGAGAAAAATCCTCCTAGCTGAAAGGGATTTTAAGTGTAACTTATGTGAATGCATCTTTGAGCACTGTCTTGAAATATAGTAGACGACAGCGTGTACGCACGTTAAAGCGTTGAGGTATGCATGTACCAAAAATGAGATATCATTGTATCTTTTTATTATACATATGATAATTAGAGTGGAACCGCGGAAGTTAGCTTCTGCCTCTAAGCTTTTAGAGGCAGGAGTTTTTTATTTGAAAAATTAATACACAGGAGGGCTATTATGAATTCTTTACAATACTTTGATTCCATAGCTAAAAGCTTGAACGTTATACGAAGTGAATATTTCGAAGAAATGTAAAAATGATTTAAGGATATACAAGTAGAAAATACAGATTAAAGCTTCAAAGGCTACTCAATAAGGAAGAGTTCGCTGAAACAGATATCTTCCTAGCTACATCAGCAAAATTATAATTTGGAGGGAAAACAGATGAAAATCGAATCAATTTTAATACACGGTGGAATAGATGGAGATGAACATACAGGTGCAGTAAATGTTCCAATTTATCAAACCTCAACTTACAAACAGCCTAGGTTTGGAGTAAATACAGGATATGAATATTCGAGAACAGGCAATCCAACACGAGAAGCTTTAGAGAAGCTTGTTGCAGACCTTGAGGAGGGATATGCAGGCTTTGCTTTTGCGTCAGGTATGGCTGCTATAACTGCAGTGCTTTCACTATTTAAGTCAGGAGATAAGGTAGTTATCTCAAATAACGTATATGGTGGAACATTTAGAGTTCTGGATAAGATATTCACAAACTTTGGTATTCAATATGACATAGTTGACACCTCAAATTTAGATGAAGTAAGAAACAGTATTGATGATACTGTAAAAGCTATTTATATAGAAACTCCAACAAATCCTCTTATGGATGTAACTGATATTGAAGCTGTGGCAAATATAGCTAGGGAAAAAAGTATATATACTATCGTTGATAACACCTTCATGACTCCTTATTTACAAAAACCAATAACTCTTGGAACTGATATAGTTATTCACAGTGCTACAAAATATCTTGGTGGTCACAGTGATGTAATTTCAGGTATTGTTGTTGTAAATAACAAAGATTTAGCCGAGAAGCTTCATTTTGTTCAAAATGCTACTGGAGGAGTTCTAGCTCCCTTTGATTCCTTCCTTTTAATAAGAGGAATTAAAACCTTGGCAGTAAGAATGGATAGACATAACTCAAATGCAAAGCTTATTGCTGAATTCTTAAAAAATAGAGAAGAAATAGAAAAGATATATTATCCTGGTTTCGAGAATCATCCTGGTTATAAAATTCAAACAAATCAAGCTAAGGGTTATGGTGGAATGATTGCCTTTGTCCTTAAGGAAGGCTACGATTATAAAAAATTCCTTGAGAGTCTTAATTTGATAACCTTTGGAGAAAGCTTAGGTGGAGTTGAATCCTTAATTTGCCACCCTGCTTCTATGACTCATGGTTCTATACCTTATGAATTGAGACAAAAGGTTGGTATTGTAGATAATTTAATAAGACTATCTGTAGGTATAGAAAATGCTGAAGATTTAATTCAAGATATCGAAAATGCATTAAAGGGAAGTATTTAATATAGTCGCTATTCTTCCCCATAAAGGCTATAGATATTTTGCAAAAATATTTATTAATTAAAAAAGAAGCGTATGTCTATTTAAACTAGACATACGCTATAATTATTAAACACTGTTTTTAACCTTCATATTATTTAATGCCTCAATAACATTTAAAGCAACTGTTTCTCTTAGCTCGATTATGGATTCTTTACTTGAATAGGAAATATGGGGTGTTACAATGATATTGTCTACATTTAATATTTCGCTTTCAGGATTTGGTGGTTCATTGCAAACCACATCTAGACCAGCACCCCTTATAACTCTATTTTTAACTGCTTCAATTAAGTCATTTTCAATAATAATTTCTCCTCTTGAGGCATTTATAAGCACAGCACTTTTTTTCATAAGTTTTAATTCCTTAATCCCAATCATCCCTCTTGTATTTTCGTTAAGAGGTACTGCTATGCTCACATAATCTGAAAGCTCAAGTCCTTCTTCAAGGGTTACTTTGCGTACTCCATAGTCTTTAAACTCAGTATCATTAACATATGGGTCATAAACTAATACATCCATTCCAAGTGCTTTAGCCTTCTTTGCTTCTAATTTTGCAATTTTACCAAATCCAACGAGGAATAGAACCGAATCTTTAATTCTTTTTGGAATATAATCCATGGCATCTACGCCCCAAAGTCCCTGTTTAATTTTATCCTTATAGGAACTAAGACTTTTGTAGAACTCAAAAATGAATGATATCACATGGTCTGAAACCTCTTCAATGCAATAACCTGGGACATTTGCAACTACTATCCCTTTGCTTTTAGCATACTTTACATCAATATTGTCATATCCAATTCCATACACAGATATTACTTTGCAATTTTCTAACTTATCAATGACATCTGAAGATATCTTAATATCTATCTGTGCAATAATAGCTTCAGCATATTTGCCGAAGGCTTCTAAATCATTATGAAAGTCTCTTCCAGAGTATTTTATTTCATGACCAGGTAAGTTTTCTTTTATTATTTTTTCTTCTATTTCATATTCCTTCCAATCTCCATCAATAATCCATATAGTCTTTAACATCTTGCACCTCATCTTACTTGCCACTTGTCATGTGGGTGGCACTTATTATCATTGGTAAACAATCTCCTCCGCGTGGTAAAACTCCAACTTTTCCTCCTGGAATTTCCTTTAAGGCATAGTTAACTGCTTCCTGTAGAGTTCCAATTTTTTTATAACCTAAAATTGAGATTTCTTTATCATCTAAACCTTCTGTAACAATAAGTATTTTGGCTCTTTCTCTTACTCTAGCATTACCCATTGCAATATCTGCAGCCACCAAGTCGGCCTCATCCTCATCTAAAGGAATTTTCCCTACGATATTTTTAGATTCTTCATAAGAAGCCTTTGCCCACTCTATTAACTTTGGATGATTATGCACTAATCCTTCATAACATGGAGCCACAAATATAATATATCCATCCTTTTTCACACTAAAATATGCAGATATAAGCCCCTTTTCAGCTTGCCAATAATCAATATCGCAAGGGCTAGAACTTACCACCACTATATCAGCAAGTTCAGGTATCTTTACTCCATAAACCTTTGCCGCAAGCTTTGCTCCTTCTCTATGAGCTTTTATAAAATCCCCAGCAAAAACTCCTGTAACCTCTCCATCAGGTGTCATAACCACATTTATAATAAACTTAAGTCCAACTATTTTTGCTACCTCTTCTATTCCCTTTCTACAAGGATTATCTTCAATATTTCCTAAGGGAATCCTTTCCATAAGGGCTCCTGCAACATGCGTAGCTGATGTAGTAGCAGAGCCGCATATTCCAGGCTGAACAATTTTTCCACCTCCTGAATAGCCTGCATCTGAGTGTGGTATTATATTCCCAAGTCCTATTATATAATCAACTTCCTGAACCTTTTTGTTAACATGAATAGGAAACTTCATTCCATTCGCTTCAATAGTTCCCATATCAATAAGTGCATTTTTATCTGTAAAATCATGCTGACTAATTTTAACTGTTTTAAAAATTTCTTCTCCAACCTTTTCGACTATTTCATCTTCTGTCATCACCCTATGAGTACCAGGTGCAGTTAGCACTTCAATATTTTCAAGAGGTATTCCCATGTCATTAGTAAGGTATTTTATTAATACAGGAAGTATCTTATTTACTGGAGTTACTCTCGTATTATCATCAATTAATATTAAAATCTTATCATCTTTTTTAACCTGACTTTTTAATGCTTCGCACCCAATTGGATGTTCCAGCTTATCTAGTAATATCCTTTCAAAATCCTCTATAGGTGAAAACTTTGTCATCTCTCCATTAAAGAGAAAGGATGTAGCAGGTATATAAGCCTGCATCTCCTTATCACCATAGGGAATCTTAATTATTTTTATATCTTCTTCGTTCATAATCAATACACCCTCTTATATTATCTATGAATTTTTCTATAGCTTATAGAAGTGTAATTTCTCCATTATTAGTGTCTATTCTAACCATATCTCCATCCTTAACAGTTTCGTAAAATCTTGAATCAACCTTATCTACCATTGGAGTTCCAATAATTATAGCGCTAGCTACAATTACTGTTTCTGGGTTTTTAATGATCATGCCCTTAGGCGCATTATTATTTAAAGTAAGTTGATAAAGTCCATCAGCTTGAACAACAGAACTTCCCTTCGAACCAGGAAATATCAATATTTTATTTGATACGTTTTTCCCCTCTAAAGAATGTCCCTTTTCAATACAAACACCTGTCTTTGGCTCAATTAAATAAAACATTATATCATCTGTTGAAATTAGAACTTCTCCTTCTACAATACCTTCAGAAATTTTATGGCAGGAAAATACTTCTTTACTCATTATTTTACTTCTCCTTTCAATGCTGCTTCAACGCATGTTTTTAAATCCCTGATTATTAGATTAATTCCTCTACGTTTTGGGTAATAAGCAAGCTTTGGGGAATCTGTAACTCCTACTTTCCCGCTTAAGAAATGCCAGCAAGGCTGATCGGAACAAGTATCTTCAATGATATCACCACCAGCTTCTTTAATAACTTCAAGTAATCCCATTCTATCGGCCATTTCTTTAGTATGACTAGAGGTCATCACCCAAAGCCCTACAGCCAGCTTCTTTCCTTTTACGATGCTTGCAATTTCTTGAACTTGATCTAGTGTAAAATGTGGACATCCAAATAGTGCAAAGTCAACTTTTCTATTTCCAGGCTCTGATATTTGTTCAAGTATATTTTCTAAGTCCTCATTAGTTATAACTACTTTTCTTTTAGGTTCTTTCCCTCCAAAAGCCATTTTAATGGTTGGTGCTTCAGGAGTTACTCCTACTATATGATACATTCCATATGCACCAGAAGTATTAAGTTGTGCTCCAAGATTCATAAGAGCTTCTTGAGAAATCGTTTTGGGTAGTCCTGTAAACACTGGAATTCCATTGCCGATTTTTTTACCCATATACCCTAAAAGATGATATTCAAAGTCAGACTTCATATCTGCTTGAACTTCAACAAGTATATCTCCCTTACGGTTTTCATCAAAGAGAAGACCATATTCTGGTACAAACCCAGTTATAGCAGCACAAAGTGCACTTTGTGCTGCTTCGCGATTACTTCTTGCTCCCCAAACCGAGTTAACATATGGAGTTGCACTAGATTCAGAAAATGCTACAACTTCTCCATAATGAGGAATATTCGTCCCTAAATAAGGTGTGCAATTGTATGATAAAATTGCACCTAAATTTTTATATGCATTATGAGTTCTTTCCATTAATGAGGCATACTCATCTGTAACTGTTCCAAGCTTTTTAAAATATGCCAAGCAAAAACCTGGATTAACTGTAGGAGCAATTTTGCAATGAGCTCCAGCCTTTAAAAGCCTTTCTGCAAACCATAAATCTGCCTCTTGGTTACTTAATGCAACATGGGCTCTAGTAATTGGCACCATACGTTTAGCATCAAAGGATTCACCAATTGCTACTTGAATTTTCATAGCAAGGGCAGTACCCTCACCATATTTCCCATCTAACATATCCTGTTGTTCTCTTGTCAATTCCATAACTTAACCCCCTAAAATCATAATTAAATAAATTTAGTTATATTTACTTCAATAACTTCACTAAAAACATCGTAGTTGCTGGTACATATGTTGTCATTGCCAGTGCAATAAATAATGCACCTAAAAACCACTTTATATACCTCATCATGCCTCCTATAGAAATATTCCCTACCGCTGACGCTACGAAGAGATTAATTCCATAGGGTGGCGTTACAAATCCAATTGCTAAATTCATTGTAAGCATAACACCAAAAGTTATTGGTGACATCCCAAGTTTTACAACTACTGGAAGTAAGATTGGAGATAATATAATTGTTGCAGGTATATTATCAATCAAACATCCAACTCCAAGTAAGAATAAATTTATTAGTAGTAATAGTAAAAACTTATTAGTGGTAATTCCAAGAAGTGTACCTGCTATAGCTGCAGGGATTTGTTGTAAGCTAAGATAACTTGCAAATGCCATGGAAAGCCCAACCATGAAAGTTGTTATCCCATTGATTACAATAGTGTCATATAAAGCTTTATAAGCTCCTCTTAAATCTAATTCTTTATAAACAAAGGCACCAATGATTAATGAATATACAACTGATACTACTGCAGCTTCAGTAGGAGTGAACATCCCTGAGTATATCCCACCTAATACTACCACAGGAGCCATGAGTGCCCAAAATGCCTCCTTAAAAGAAATCCATATTTCTCTTGGTTTTGGCCAGTATCCAGTACCTTTATAACCATGTTTCTTTGATAAAATATAGCAAGCTAGTATAAGTACTACTCCCATAAGTATTCCTGGAATGAGACCCGCGATAAAAAGATCGCTAATTGAGGTTCCGGTAACAACTCCATAAATTACAAAAGGAATACTCGGTGGGATAATAACTCCTATGGTTCCAGCCGCTGCTGCTAAGGATGCACTAAATCCAACATCGTATTTTTTTTCTTTCATAGCTGGTATCATAAATGCTCCAATTGCTGATGTTGTAGCAACTGCCGAACCAGATATAGCTGCAAAAAACATACATGTGACTGTAGTTACCATTCCAAGTCCTCCAGTAATAGCACCAAAGCAAAGACTTGCAAAATTTAATAGTCTCTTTGCAACACCACCTGTACTCATTAGGTTGCCTGCTAATATAAAAAATGGTATTGCCATTAAAGGAAAAGAGTTAATTCCTGTTATTGAATTTTGTGTAATAAGTACTAAAGGTATATCTGAAAATAATGCTAGTGACACAAGTGTTGCTATACCAATTGCAAATCCTACAGGAACACTGAGTAATATAAGCAAAGCAAATGAGCCAAATAATACGATAGCTTCCATGTTAAACATCACCCTCCTTTGCCTTAGGTCCCTTTATAATTATTTCATATATTTGACCTAATAATCTTAGTGCCATAATACATGCACTAAAAGGTAATGCAGCATAAACAAAATACATAGGAATCCTCATTCCAGATGATACAGAACCTTTATTAACTAAATCCATTACAAGTTCACTTCCATTGAAAACCAAGAAAATACAGAAACCAAGCAAAATAATTAGTGCAATTGTGTTTATAACTCTTTGTCCCCTTTCTTTAAGAATTCCATTTAAAAGTTCTATATTTATATGCTTACGCTCTCTAAGCCCTACACTTGCACCTAGCCATGTCTGCCATATAAAAATATAACGTGTTAATTCTTCACTCCAGGATAATGAAGAATTAAATAAATATCTCATTATTACTTGTATGAAAACAATAATTACAGTAAAAATCAAACTAGCAACTAACAAATATTCTTCTAACTTATTGTAGTAGCGTGACAATTTACCCAATTGCAACCATCCCCCATATTATGTTTATTTGAGGAAGGGAAGTATTTTCCCTTCCCTTTTATTTGTTAGACTTAGCTGCTAAATCAAACATATCTTGTCCAATTTCTTTTTTATATTTTTCATACATAGGTTTAACTGCTTCTACGAACTTAGCATGATTTTCAGGTGTTACTTCATTTACCTTCATGCCCTCTGATTTAAGCTTTTCAATATATTTATCATTATCTGCAAGTTCTAAATTTCTTTGATAATCAATCAAATACTTTTTAGCACCCTCACCAACTATTCTCTGAATATCTTCTGGTAGCCCCTTGTAGAACTTGTCATTTATAATTACAGCTAAAAATCCATAGGTATGGTTTGTTAGACTAAGATATTTCTGCACTTCCTGAAACTTAGTTGCATAGATCAATGAAGCAGCATTTTCTTGTCCATCTACAGTTCCCTGTTGTAGTGCAGTAAATAATTCTCCGAATCCCATAGGAGTTGCATTTGATCCTAGGCACTTAAACATATCGATAAATACTGGGCTTTCCATAACCCTCATCTTTACGCCTTCAAGGTCTTTAGGTTCATTTATTGGACGTTTGCTATTAGTTATATTTCTTACACCATTATAATTGTACCCAAAATTGTGAATACCCACCTTATCTAAATTTTTGCTAAGCTCAGTACCAAGCTCAGAATCTACAGCTTTAAATGCAGACTCAGCATTATTAAATATAAAAGGCATATCAAGTATTCCAAATTTAGGGCTGTATGTGGTAAGTACTGATGTGGATGGCATAGTCATTTGTATAGTTCCAAGTGCCACAGCTTCTGTCATTTCTCTATCACCGCCAAGCTGCGCATTTGCATATATTTCTACAGTAACTGCGCCCTTAGATTGTTCTTCAACATACTTCTTAAATTCTAAAGATGCCTTATGTGTTGATCTGTCTTCCGCCTCAACATGCCCCAGTTTAATTACAACTTTTTTAGTACCGCTTGTCTCCTTTGATTCCCCACCTTTATTTGAGCAACCAATCATAAGAGAACAAGCCAAAGAAACAGTTAATAAAATTGATAATAACTTTTTCATTTTCATACTAATTTTCCCCCTTCTTAATTAAACCCACTGTAAACAAATTAACTTTTTATAATTAAACTAATTTTCTTTGTTTAACACCTCCTGGTTTTCTAACTATAATTGTTTGAGGATTTTATGTTAGTTTAATGTGTTAACTCTGTAAATTAATAATTCCAATCAGGGTTATTAGCAATATTTTCACCTGCTTTTTTAATATGAATTCTTAATAACTCTGATAACTTATCAATATCTCTTTCTTTCATTACCTTTAAGATTTCCATATGCTGGTTAATAGTATCCTTTTCATTGCCTAATGATTTAGCCGACATACGTTGGAATCTTAAGATTTTTAATTTTATACTACTCATAATATCAATTAAATAATTATTTTTACACTTCCTAACAATAAGTGAGTGTAATTCATTATCCCAATGCGCAATTTCGCCTAAATCAATTTTTTCACCTATATCAGCTCTGTTCTTTAACTCTATCCACTCTTTTTCAATATGATTTATTTCATCTTCTGTGATATTTTCCAATGATGATCGTAGTGCAGTACACTCCAATGCCGCCCTTACCTCAAATAATTCATAAATATCTTTTATAGTAACATGTTTAACAAAAATTCCAACGCCATTGTGTACCTCTACTAAGTCTTCACTTTCTAAAATTTTAATTGCTTCTCGTATAGGGGTTCTACTCATCCCTAAAGTTTCTGCAATTGTAGTTTCACTTAAACGATCCCCAGGTTTAATTTCATTATTTATAATAGAATTTTTTATTGTCTCATAAGCAATACTAGTAAGGTTTTTAATTTCATTCTTTTTCATACCTTTTAAACTTGCGTATTCTGCCATTAACAAGCCCTCCTTAATGTAATTATATGCAGCTATATTCTACTAATATACCACCTGTATACAGGTTACTACATTTTGGAATATTTTTCAAGTATCATTGTGAATTATCATTCCATTTTTCCGTATATATTTTGGTACATTATTAGTATGAATATTTAATATTTTAATTACTATATAAAATTACAGAAGAGATTCCTTCATGAATGTCATACATATGTTATAATTTTCAAGATATGAAAGAGCCTCCTATTTCCTAGGAAGCTCTTTGCTGGTATTATAAACTTTTTATTTAACTTGTCATTAGGCCAGTATCTTTACTCATATATATCCAATATTTCACCGTTTATACCTAAAATAAAAACTCTAGTATTCCCAGTATTAAGTAAATTATTAGATTTATCGATATTTAGTCTATTTTTATTAAAATAGTTGCTAAATGTATAATTTTTCGTCTCCATCCCATCTTCTTCCAACGTAATACTACTAGGATTAAATCTATTTGGCGAAATGGATTTAATTTCTCCGTAAACAATATTATTATATACGTAAATAAAGCTATTTCTTTTCCATAAATCAGAAACTAAATAAACTACATCATTGTCATAATATGTTATTTCATCACTAGGCAAATACTTACGTCCGTCATTATCTCTAATTCTATAAATATAGTCATAGTTGGCATCGCTCATCAATTTAGTAATTTCTTTATTATCATATTTATATATTAAAGGTTCATTACTGAAAACCGGATCAATAATAACACAATAATCATTATCACCATTGCCATCCTTCGCTAGTATTATTGAAGAATATGGCTGAAGTGCTTTAATCGCAACATTATAATCTATATTTTCTCCATGATAATAATATGCTGAAGCCTTTGGCAGTGACATAGTTTGAGATGAGCCATTTTCATCAATATAAGTTATAGTCGAATCGGATACTTCTGATACAGCATAATTTACCAAAGTATTTTCTTTTGGTGAAACCTTTGTAATAACAGTACCATCAATATATAGTTTATATTTGCCCCCAATTTCAGGTGCTGCAACTCCTCTTTTTAATGTATAGCTACCTGTATCTGTTAATATTTGACTTTCTGATAGATTATCTGAAGTCTTTGAATTTCCAAGTATTAAAGTCTCAACTAATTTTCCTGTCACTGTAGTATCACTATAGTAATTATCTGAGAAAAACTTATCACTTTCTGTTGAACTTGATTTCTTCATTACAGAATCAAAAAGTCTATCAAGCATTAGTGCTTCCACTCCAACAGTTAATTTATCATTTTTATTCAATGTAATACCTTCTGTTAAGTCCAGTGTTGATGCTTCTTGAATATAATTATTTGGCCAGGATGCTCCCTGTAATTCCTCATCTGAGTCTTTATACCCAAGAAGTCTTATAAGCATTGTGCAAGCTTCTCCATAACTCACAGCTTTATCTTCTTGAAAAGTTCCGTTTGGAGTACCATAAACTACTCCTTGATTTACTCCCTGCTTAGTTCCTAAATTAAGGCCAACATTTATATATCCACTTAGTTCGCTATTTGAATCTATATCCGGGAATATAGTTGTTCCCTTGGAATTTTTAGCCGTATTTCCTAAACCCTCAGCTATAACTATAGACTTTACAAACTCTCCTCTTGTAACAATCTTATTAGAATCAGTTACAGATGAATTAATAATACCCAGTCCCTGCAATCTTGTAAGTGCTGATGTATACTCTAAAGTTTCTGCAGAAACCAAGGAAGATCCGATTATAGTAAATAACATTGCAAGAGCTAACATCAAGCTAATTCTAGACTTTTTTAGTTTCATTTTCACACCATCCTTTATTGCTATTTTATTCATACATTAATGCATCTACTGGATTTAAATTTGCAGCCTTGTTTGCAGGATACATTCCGAAAATTATACCTATTACAAGTGAGATTGCAAAGGAAGCCACTATCCATGGTATGGAATATACTTCTGGTGCAAGGTTAAATCCACCAATAACAAATTTTATAACACCTACTCCAAAGAAAATCCCAGCTATTCCACCTATTCCAGTAATTACTATAGATTCAATTAAAAATTGAGTAAGTATATTTGATTTTTTTGCACCTATAGCCTTTCTTACTCCTATTTCTCTAGTTCTTTCAGTTACAGATACTAGCATAATATTCATTATACCTATACCGCCTACTATAAGAGATATAGCTGCTATACCTGCAAGCACTGTAGTCATAGTTGACGTAACAGAATTAAGCGTTTCTAGTACTTGCTCCATATTTGTTACTCTAAATGCATCAGAGTTCTTAAAAGTTTTAGTAAGAAATTCTGTTAAAATTGTAACTGCCTCGTCTACAGTTTCAGCACTAGTTGCTTTAGCTGAAAAATTTCTTATGGTTGCTGATTGGCTTAGTCTTGTTGCAAGGCTTACTGGTATAATGACTCTATCATCTGTTGAGGAATCTGCTCCATTTGCAGTTTGCGTAAGCACACCTACCACTTTAAACTGCTGCCCAGATATTTTAATATTTTTGCCTATTGGGTTATCCCCACTAAAAATGTCGTTTATAACTGCTGTGCCTACTACTGCTATCTTTTGGTTGTAATCTAAATCTAGCTGCATTAAAAATCTACCGTCTTGGACAGTAACACTATTAATATCTGCATATTCAGGGCTAGTACCTAAAATAGCAGTGCTTCTGCTTTTATTGCCTGCTTTTACTGTAGCATTAGTAGAAGCCTGAGGAGATATACTTGCAATTATATTACTATTTTCCTTTTGAAATTTTGAAAGATCATCGTAACTAACATTTCTATTACTTCCTCTCCCAATTATATTAATATTAATTAAGTTTGTACCAAGACTAGAAAGAGAATTAGTTATATTACTAGTACTGCCTTGAGCAAAGCCTACAGCAATAATTACCGAAGAAACGCCAATAATAACACCTAGCATTGTAAGAAAAGACCTTACTTTGTTTGCAGCAATGCTCTTTATGGCCATTTTATAGATTTGTGCAAATCTCACTATATCATCTCCTTATCCTCGATAATTTCTCCATCTTGTATTCTTATAATACGTTTAGCCTGCATAGCAAGACTATTATCGTGAGTTATAAGTACCACTGTATGTCCTTCTGAATTAAGTTTCTTCAAAATCCCAATTACTTCTATACCTGTTTTGCTATCTAGTGCTCCAGTAGGTTCATCAGCTAATAACACTGGTGCCTTTGTAACTAAGGCTCTTGCTATGGCTACTCTTTGCTGCTGTCCTCCAGAAAGCTCATTGGGTTTATTGTTCATTCTTTCACTAAGACCAACAATTTTTAAGGATTCCTTGGATCTTTTCTTAGCTTCCTTAGCATTTATACCTTGATAAAGCAGTGGAAGTTCTACATTTTCTAAGGATGATAACTTTTGAAGTAAGTTATATTTTTGAAATATAAATCCAATTTTACAGTTCCTTATTTGAGCTAATTTATCTTGTTTTAATTTGCTAACTTCTTCACCATCTAACTTATAACTACCTGAAGTGGGTACATCTAAACATCCCAACATATTCATAAGTGTGGATTTACCTGATCCTGAAGGACCTACTATAGCTACAAATTCATGAGGTTTTATATGCAAATTTATATTATTAAGTGCTATTACCTTATTTTCGCCCATGGTATAGATCTTAGACATATTGGTTATGCGAATCATTAAAATCCACCTCCAGGGCCTTGTTGAACTCTAACCCCACCTACAGGCATCCCCCCACTCATACCGTTTTTATTAGTTGTTTTCTCACTTGCACCTGAAGCTTTATTTTGAGGTAAAATCACTACATCTCCTTCATTTAACCCACCTTTAATTTCAATATAGGAATCATTGTTTACTCCCATTTGAATTTCTTTTCTTACTGCATTGGCATAATAGTTTTCAGATCCACTAGATCCATTATTCTGTTTTAAATCTTGCAAAACTGCATTCCCTCTCTTGTTACTATCGTTGCTTAATGCTCCATTTTTATTTTCAGTATTTTGTGGAGCGGTTCCTGACTTAGTATTGCCTTCTCCTTCTTTAACCCAAACATAGTTTTTCTTCTCAGATGTTGTTACAGCTTCTATTGGAATATATAAAACATTTTGCTTATTGTTTACTTCTATTTCAGCATTTGCATTCATGCCACCTTTAATCTTATCAAGTTTATCATCTATTTTTATAGTTACTGGAAAACTTGTTACTCCATTAGATGCAGTCCCTTCAACAGCAATCTTAATAACCTTTCCAATTAGGGGAGTTGCTTCCGTCTCTTCCATTGCATCAATAGTTATATTTACCTTTTGGCCAACAGAAATCTTTGCTATATCAAGTTCATCTACAGATACATCAAAATCCATTTCAGTAGGATCTGAAACATTAGCTACTTCATCTCCAGACTTTACAGTGTCACCAACTTTAAAATTAATCTTTGTTATAACTCCGTCAATAGGCGAAACTATTTTATAGTATTCAAGCTGCTTTGAACTTAAAGCAATTTTTTCTTGTGAACTTGTTATTTTTAAATCTGAAGATTGCTTATTTCTAATTAGGTCGTCATTTTCCATCTTCATTACTACAGTACCAGCTGAAATTTTTTGATTTTCTCTAACAGAAATACTTTTAACTGTTCCTCCAGTTACACTTGTAACTGTTTGTTTGTTTATATAGCTTAATGCTGCTGTATTTGTACTAGATACCTCTCCTTTTGAAGTATTAATTTCTGCACTAGCAGTCATTCCTTCAGTTAGTGTACCTGGATTATTCATTTGAATCTCAACAGCGTAAACCTTTCCACCAGCTGTAGCAACAGTTGGCTCACTGCTTATATAAGTTACAATTCCATTTACTGACTGCATTAAGGAAGTTAAGTTTACATTTGCTGATTGCCCCTTAGAAACCTTTTTAACATCTGTTTCATTATATGTTAGCGTTACCTTTAACTTAGAAGTATCAGTTATAGTGATCACTGTTCCTCCAGCTTGAACTTTATCTCCTTCACTAACTGCTATATTAGTTACATTGCCTGTTAGAGAAGCTTTTATCGTCAGATTTTCTACAGCTTCATTGTTCGCACTAGCTGTTAATTGATTTTGTAGAAGTTCATTAGTACTTGTAGAAAGAGTTGACTCAAAATCTGAAGCATCAAATTCAGCTATTATATCTCCAGCTTTAACAGTATCCCCTTCTTTAAAATTTATTTTTGTAACTGTAGCGCCAATTTTGGAATAAAGTATTTTAGAATTGGGGAAATAAATAGAATTAGAGCCAGACACAAATTCTTGTATATTACCTCTTTTTACAGTTGCTGTTCTTTGAACCACTGCTGTCTTTTTTCCAAATAACTTTTGCTTAATAGTTTTGTTCGTAAAAGCTAAGCTAGTCAATAAAGCTAATATAGCAAGAACAATCATTAATTTAAAATACTTTTTTACAGATAAGTTCTTGAGTTTTTGCTTTAAATTTGCTTCCAATACTTGTCACCTTCCATTCTTTTTAATAATGTTTATATTTAAATAAACTTGTCCAAATTTTAAAGTTTGTGCCCACTTTATGTACATATTGTAACAACTATAGAAAATCATACACTTTAATTCCTTATATTCTAATGTTTTCCATAAATATATTATCAAAGCAATATAACAGTTATATCTCATTTTTATTAATATTTTGTTAATAACTTTCACCTATAGGTATAGTTTTTTTCTATAAAATGGGCTGTCGCACTAAAAATTAGTACGACAGCCCATTTTATAATATTTTTAATTTTCTTTAAGTTTTCCATTGAAAAATTCAATGAAATCTTCGCCGCACATAGGCCTTCCAAAAAAATAACCTTGCATTTCATCACAAGTATTTTCTTTTAAAAAATCAACTTGCTCTTGAGTTTCTACACCTTCAGCAACTACCTCTAATTCAAGGCTTTTCCCTAGTGACATAATTATTGAAGCAATTATGGAATCATTTTTTTCTCCACCTATTTCACTTACAAAAGACTTATCTATTTTTAATTTATCTACAGATAAACTATTTAACTTACTTAAGGATGAGTATCCGGTTCCAAAATCATCTATAGAAAATTTTACCCCCATTTCCTTTATTTCATTAATAGTTTTAATAGTATACTCTACATTTTGCATAGCTATACTTTCTGTAATTTCTAGCTCTAAGTATTGAGGCTCTAATCCTGTTTCCTTTAATACTTCCTGTACAACCTTTTTTAAATCTTGTAAATGAAATTGAAGTGTGGAAAGGTTAACAGATATAGTTAAAGGAGGAAATCCTAAGTCTTGTAGTGCTTTGTTCTGTGTGCAAGCAGTACGCAATACCCACTCTCCAATAGGTATAATTAATCCCGTTTCTTCAGCTAAAGGTATAAATTTATCAGGTGCAATCAATCCTAAACTTGAGTGTTTCCAGCGTATCAAAGCTTCTGCTCCAATTAACTTCTCTGTTTTAGCATGCACCTTAGGCTGATAATATACTGTAAATTCATTTTTTTCCAAGGCATGACGTAAGCTATTTTCTAAATTTAATCGCTCTAGAGCTTTTTCACTTAAAGACTCTGTATAAAATTCAAAGCTACTTCTACCCATTTTTTTAGCTTCATACATAGCAACATCAGCATTAGATATTAAAGTGGTACTATCTTCACCATGTTCTGGATAAATAGCAATTCCAATACTTGCAGATATATAAATTTCATGAGAATCTATCATTAATGGCTCTTTAACCACACTAATAAGCTTTCTTGATAATTTGATTATATCTTCCTTACAAGTGATTTTAGACAATAAAATTATAAACTCGTCGCCTCCTATTCTAGCAATAGTGTCAGCTGGAAGTATATGTTTTTTTAATCTTTCAGCAATTTGTTGCAATAACTTATCTCCAACATCATGCCCAAGAGTATCATTTACAAACTTAAATCTGTCTAAATCAAGATACAATATAGCAAATTTTCTATTAACAGACTTACTTTTAGCAATTTCGATGTTTACGCGTTTTTTTAATAAAAACCGATTAGGTAGTTCTGTTAGATAATCGTAAAATGCATGATGTTTTATTATTTTCTCATAATTTTTTCTTTCGGTAATATCTCTAAAAATAAGAGTGAAAAATTCCTCCTCACCTACGCCAAACTTGCTTATCGTAAGTTCAAGAGGTAAAATTGACTTATCTTTTCTATAACCATTTAACTCTATATTATTATTTGCTAATGTATTATGTCTGTAATTAAATTCTGAAATAAGTATATTAATGTTTTTCCCAACTAATTCTCTAGAATTATATTGGAATATTTGTTGAACCGCATTATTGATGTATTTAATATTCCCATTACTATCTATGCTTACAATTCCTTCAGTAGCATTATCAATTATTGAACTTGCAAATGCCTCCTCCTGATTAAGATTTTTTTCAGTATATTTTGTATATAGTAACCGACTTATACGTTTTCGTAAGACAGCCCAATTTATTGGTTTGCTAATATAATCAGTAGCTCCAGCTTCAAAGGCTAGATTTATGGAGTCTTCATCTTCTATGGAAGTAATTATAATAACAGGAGTGCTATTTCCTCCAGGCAATTTCTGCAGCCGTGCGCAAGCATTAATACCATTTAAATCTGGCATTAAATAATCCATTAAAATAATGTCTGGTTTCTGCTCTAAAAAGAGTTTGAGTGCTTGATTACCATTTTCTGCTTCAATAACATTATATCCTTCTTCTTCTAAAAGATTTCTCATTGTATATCTCATAAATCTAGAATCATCTGCTACTAGTATCGAAAAGTTTCTTTTCTCAAATATTTCTGCAATCATGTTATTTTAATGCTCCTATTATTCTATAATTTTTTCTCTAGCAATATCTAAAAAGCTACAACTATTCCGCCATCATCTGCATATGTTGAGCTTAATCCACCCATTTCAACAATAACTATATCTTTAAAATTATATTTCCTTAGTATCTCGTCCTTAAAATTCAAGGCCTTGTCTAGAGCATTACAATGTGCAATTCCAAGTACTTTTTCTTCTAGGTTACTGCCCTCTTCTCCAATAATTTCTACAAATCTTTTAAAAGCTTTTTTATATCCTCTTGTTTTTTCAACCAACTTTATAGTGCCTTCTTCTGTAGCTCCCATAATAGACTTAATGGATAACATGTTTGCGAGTTTAGCAACAATAGGATTTAGTCTTCCTGCCTTTGCTAGATGATCTAAGCTTTCTAATAAGAAAAAAGTCTTCATTTCTTTTATATAACTTGTAACTTTTTCTAGAATTTCTATATCGCTAAGGTTTTTCTTAGCCAATTCATTGATTTTAAGTGCAATTAAGGTTTCCCCAGCTGAAGCACTTAAAGAGTCAAATACATGAATAAACTTTTGGCCTACTTCTTCTAAAAATATGTTCTTAGCTAGAATTGCGCTATTATAGCTTCCACTTAATTTATTGGATAAGGTAACTACAAAAATACTTTCATCCCCTTGGTATCTTTTCATATAATCTTCTGGAGATGGGCACGATGTTTTAGGTGAATTTTCACTCTCACCCATAGCCTTAACATAGTCTCTTATATCTAAGCTTTCATCATCTAAATAATTTTTATCTCCTAATTGCAAAATTAAAGGAGCAATGTCAATATTCATATTTTCCTTCAATTCCCTTGATAAATCACAACTACTATCTGCAACAATCTTTACTGCCATGTCTGTCCGCCCCCCTTATTTGTTTGATAGTCAATTATTTACATAATATGTAAATTTCATCGTTTTTTTATGTATTAAATACATATTTCTCCACTATATAGTATATTATATCATATGAAACACTTAATATTTCCATGAAATTAATTAATCTTTATATTATATTTATACTTAAATTTCACACAAAAAAAGAACCACCTTTAAGCAGTTCTTTTTGATTGTCTATTAACTTAAATTTCTATTGTAATATCATCTTTATTTGTCAACAACCCACTAACAAGCGTGTAGTATTCTGGTAATTTTCCATCCTTTGCCCATTGAAGTTCTATCCCTAGCAATTTGCTTAATGTCTTTCCTACATCTCCCCCAATAGACTCTATGGAGTATCTCATCTTATCAGGATGAATACAATGCTTATCTATCTTTCTTTGACAAATTTTACAAAGCTTGCAGCTTCCTGCAGCTAAACTGATAGCACCTGGATAATCTTCTTCTAGCTTCCAAAGCTTCTCCATTAAAACTTTCTTTTCCTTCCAAAGAGCTTCTTGCATTTGCTCTTTTGCTATCTCTATATCCTCTAAACTATTGATTACATCTTTATCAAATATAACCTTTGTTCCTATTATGTAAACATACTTATACTTTTCCCATACTCCTTCAGCGTCAAAATTAAACTCTGGACAAGACCAATTTTTCCCGTAACTATCACACTTCTTACAGTAACCTAAAAATTTAGGTACATCCACATAATTTTCAATGTAATCCTCTGTTGTTGTCATAACTACATGAGATTCTATTTTATACATTCATAACCCTCCTAATCTAAAAACCTATTTAATAGTATTCTACATAAAACAAAAGTACCCTTCATAAATCTTCTGAAATTATTTGGCTTATTAACAGATTTAATTGCATAAAAAACAGCCCATATGGACTGCTTTTATTTTTATCAGTGAATTATTTTATTCTTTTGGCAAATACCATTAACTTGCCACTTGCCACGTGGGTGGCACTATTCTATTATCTTAAACTCCTTAAGCATGTTATCCATTCTTGCTCCATGTCCCTCTTCAGCTTCAATAAATAACTGCTGTTTAATTACAAAGGTTCCTCCCTTTGTATTATCAACTAAATAGTATCTTAGAACTGTGCTATTGAAATTCATTCCGCTATTTGCATATATTAATGTAGACTTTAGTGGATAATTAACTACGCCCCTATTTTCAACCTTTTGATATTTGCCCTTAAGTTCGTCTTGAATTTGAGAAGCTATTGCATCTGGCTTTTTTCCCTCTACTTGGGTAATTTCCATAAACACTTCTGGTGTATTTTCTCCCTTTATCTTTGCAGCTATTTTATCATTTCCATCCATTTTTGTCATAGTGTATCTTTCTTCATCAATATAAATTATATATTTTGCTGAGCCCTCCTTTAAAGCTACATTGCTATCTTCATCCATACCTTCTATTTGCTGTTTAACAACTTTATTTGGAACAAATAATTCTTTTATTTTATCCACTGCAGCCTGACCATACTCTGTATTTAAGCCTATAACAAGTGTAATTGCTGCTGCAATGCTCCCATATTTCATGAAACTTGACATTTTATTTCTCTTCCTTTTAACAATTTCCTTTCTCTTCATATCTAAATTCAATTCTCTTTCAATATTACTCCATACCATATTTTTAAGTTCTGTAACCTCTTTTGTTCCTTCAAGAAGAGCATCTTTTATTTTTTTATCTTCTATTTGATTCATAATTTTCACTACCTCTCTCAAGTTTTTCTATTAATGTTTTAAGTCTTTGTCTACCTTTAAAGAGCCTAGATTTTATTGTATTTACATTAATACCCAATATCTCAGCAATTTCGTTTTCTTTAAATCCCTTTAAATATTTTAAAATTATAGGAATCTTATTATTATCATCAAGACTTTCAATAGCTTTATAAAGACTTTCGTATTCCTCAAATTTACGCTGATCTTCTATAACCCCTTGTAAATTATTTTGGATAAAATCATCTACAAGTATTGTATTTGAGTTTTTACTAAGTATTCTGTTACATTCATTGACTAAGATTCTATAAAGCCAAGGCTCAAAAGGTTTATCAAAATCAAAACTTCCGACATTTTTGTAAATTCTTATAAAAGTTTCTTGAACAGCATCTGCAGCATTCATTTTATTTCTTGTGATAGCCGATGCAGTTCTTAATGAATACTCTGCATACTTGTTATACAATTGTTGAAAAGCTTCTTTGTCCCCCTCCCTGATTTTCTGCAATAATTCTTTATCCAAATTTGCCACTCCTATCTCAAACATAATTTATCCGGATTAATTAATGTTCTTACTATATATACCCTAATAAGATGAAATAAGTTTTTTGTTCCATGTATGGAATTTTATTATAAAATTTTCTCTAACAGTAGTACTTTAACTTATCACTAAAAAAGTAAATTGCAATGCAATTTACTTTTTAGTACCTCTTATTATTTCTCCATTTACCGGTGTATAATAATCATTTGAAACTAATTCTGTATTAATTAGTTTTCCGTTTTCAAAGGTTTTTCTATACACATTTACTTTATATCCATTAGAACCATATTTGGTCACTAAATTATCACCTTCTAATCTGCTATCATCATCGGTGTATTTAATAGTTGGCTGTACTACTGAAACCTCTGTAGCCATTTCATAGGATCTTTTTTTCAACTCCTTATCAGCATATATATTGAAGTATACATTTTTGTTTTGTACATATCCTTCAATATATATAGGTGTATTTAAAGTGTTCTTAAATTTAAAATCTATATTTCCCCAATCTACTGTAGCATCTAGTCCCTTAGGAACATAGGCTAAAGATAATGTGTGATTTCTTCTCTCAGAAGATTTGATACCAGACTTTAACATGGCATTATATAAGGTGCTTGATACCTGGCAAATGCCTCCACCAAGACCTGATTCTACTTTATCTCCTATAATAACTCCCGCTGACTTATATCCTCTTTCAGCTGTGCGTTCTCCTACTATTTCATTAAAGCTAAAGGTTTCCCCTGGCATAAGAACAGTTCCATTGATAGCATTAGTTGCTAGTTTAATATTATTAATTCTATTTGCCGTTGAAGTAGAAAAGCTTGTACTATAAGAAGCAATAGGGCTATTAATAGCAGCTAACTTTTCCTGAGTAATCTCTGGCTTAATAGTTTCAATTGGTGCATTAATCTTAATATTTTCTTTTGAAATTTCTCCATTAATCTGTGCTGCAATAGCTTGTCTTAATTTATATTTTTGAAGTTCTACTCCATTAACTTCAGGAGTAATCATTATATTTCCATTGGTTATAGATATTCTTGCATTTTCAGGATTTCTATTTATCTCTTGTTCTATTTTATTAATTAATTCATCTACAGGCTTTGAATTATAAGTAAAACTTAATTTATATTCTTTCTTTTGGTCTCCCTTAATAAGCTTATATTTTTCAATTACATTTCCTTGTTTTCCATAACTAAAAGCTTCTTTTACAACATTATTGATATTATATTTAGCTTCAATCTTTTTATAATCTAATACATATATCTTATCATTTACATGAATTTCAACTTTTTTTGCAAGTAATGCTTTTCCATACTTTTCATTTATAAGTTTTTCTGCCTCTACAAACTGTTTACCGCTTACATCTATGTTCTCTATATAAACTCCTGGGTAAATAACATCATTCCAATTGTCTCCTGTAGCATATACATAACGTACTGGAACTATACCCATTGTTAATAATGCTAATATAGTAGTTGTAATAATCATCTTTTTCTTCATCTGTGTGTTCCCCCTTGTTTAATTCTTATATAATATATACCCAAGAGGATTTGAAAAAGTTTTTTGAGTTAATGTAAAATGCACAAATTAAATTAATCCAGTATCTCTAAACTATGGATATACTGGATTATTTAAGTTACATATTCATTTATTCAACACTACTAGTTTCAGTAATATCAGCTTTCAGAAAAGGATTAGAAATCTTTAAGAAATCAAAAATCTTTTTTATGCATTCTTCCATGTCGACATTCTCTATTTTATAATCGCAATGTTTATTATATAATTCATACCTATCTTTAAAAAGTTCATATAGTTTTTCAGGCCCATCTTTTAACAAAGGTCTGTTTTTTATATCCACATCCTGTGCTATGTTATCTACAGGTCTATTAAGAAATACTATAATCCCATTTTGTCTTAAAGCTTTTATGTTTTCCTCCCTTTTTATAACCCCACCTCCTGTAGCTATGACCTGAGGAACTTTAGATGATACCTCTTTCACTGCTATGCTTTCAATACTTCTAAAATGCTCCTCTCCCTTTTGGAAAATTTCCGGAATACTTTTACCATCTTTTTTAGTTATATATTCATCTATATCACAAAACTCTATATTTAGTCTTTTAGATAACTCTTTTCCTATAGTACTTTTACCCGAGCCAGGCATTCCAATTATCACTATATTCTTAGTTAACCTACTATCACATAATCCTTTCATATACATTATCCACCGTTTCACTATTAATCTTTATATAAAGTACACTATTTAATTATTTATTAATACTGTGTGCTCTATAGTTTCCAAGCAGCTTAAAATCATAGCTATTGTTTCTAAGCTCTCCCATAGCCTCTTTTACAGATTGACTATCTAAATTTCCTTCAAAATCAATATAAAAAAAGTATTCAAAGGACTTATCTACAATAGGTCTTGACTCTATTTTTAACAAACTTAAGTTATATTCAGCAAAAATGCTTAAAATATTATAAAGAGAGCCTGCCTTATGGGGAAGAGTAAGTATTATACTAATCTTATCATAATCACTTTGTAACTCTAAGTTCTTTCCAATAACTATAAATCTTGTATAGTTATTCTTATTATAATTTATATTTTCCTCTATTATATCCAAATTATAAATTTCTCCAGCTCTTTTACTGCCAATGGCAGCTTTTAATTTGCTGTTTTCATTTTTTATTAACTCTGCGCTAGCTGCTGTGTTTCTATAAGGTATTTTCTCCCAATTAGAATAATCCTTTAGAAACTCTCCGCTCTGCTGCAAAGCTTGAGGATGAGAATATACTTCTTTTATATCTTCTATTTTGGTTCCCTTTATTCCTAAAAGATTGTGATTTACCTTTATAGTTCTCTCTCCAACTATGAAAAAACCGTATTTTCTTAAAAGATCATATACTTCTACTATACCTCCTGTGGATGAGTTCTCAATAGGAAGCACTCCGTAGTCTATTTCATTATTTTTTAGTGCTCTAAATATATCTTCAAATTCTCGCACATTATGGATAGTTACCTCATCTCCAAAATACTCTAATAAAGCTTCTTCGCTAAAAGAACCTGGTACCCCTTGAAAGCCTACATTTATTTTATCTTTTTTCGGTACACAGGCAGCTTCATTACTTACTAAATACTCAAGTTCACTTTTTTTATCATCTTTCATCTCTATATTATATTCAAAAATTTCCTTTGCTTGAGCCTTTCTGCTAATGGTCATTACACTTTTTAAAAATTCTGCCTCTGCCCTCTTAAATCCTTTATTTTTTAAGAACTTTACGTTTTTTTCAATAACCTCATCTTCTCTACTTTTATTTAATATAGGTATATTATTTTCCTTCTTATATTGAGCTACCTTTAAAACTGTCTCCATTCTCTTTTCAAATAACTCTACAAGCTGTTTATCTATTTCATCAATTTCATTTCTCAAATTCTGCAAAATGTCCATTAGATTATTCCCCTTTACACTAATTCTAATATACCCATAGCTGCTGCTGCTTCTACCACTGGCACAGCCCTCTGTACAATACAAGGATCATGCCTACCCTGAATTTCTATTGTAGTATTTTCATTCTTACAAATATCTACTGTTCTCTGCTCTTGTGCTATGGATGGAGTCGGCTTAAAGGCTGTTCTAAATATCACTGGCATTCCGTTTGTAATTCCACCTAAGATTCCACCATTATTATTTGTATAAGTTTTAATTATCTTATTTTCAATATAAAACTCATCATTTGCCCCTGAACCTTTCATTTTAGATATTCTAAAGCCTGCTCCAAACTCAACCCCCTTAACTGCTGGAATTGAGAATAAAAGACTGCTTAGCATGCTCTCTACTGAGCCAAAGAATGGTGACCCCACCCCTGGCGGCAAATTTAAAATTGCACATTCTACTATTCCGCCTATTGAGTCTAAGTTTTCTCTTGCATTTAATATCTCTTCCTGCATACTTAAACTTTTTTCTTCATCTATAGTTGGAAACTCTTTTTGTGATAGCTCCTTTAATAAATCTTCTTTAATATTAACTTCATCGAAATATTCTTCTTCAACAGTTCCAATAGACTTTATATGACTCCCAATCATTATTCCTTTTCTGCTTAGAATTTGCTTTGCTAAAGCACCAGCAAAAACGATAGGTGCAGTAATTCTTCCTGAAAAATGCCCCCCTCCTCTATAGTCATTGAAACCGCTAAACTTTACTTTTCCTGTATAATCAGCGTGTCCAGGCCTCATTAAATCTTTGGTTTTTTCATAATCCTTTGAGTGATGGTCACTATTTCTTATTACAGCACAGAGTGGAGTTCCAGTAGTTTTATTATTAAAATAACCACTTAAAATCTGAAATTCATCTTTTTCTTCCCTAGATGTAGACAACTTGTTTTTCCCTGGAGCACGTCTTCTCATTTCTCTATTTATCTCCTCTAAATCCAGCTCTATTCCTGGCTCTAAACCATCTATTGTAATTCCTATTGCCTCTCCATGAGATTCACCAAAAATTGAGTATTTTATTTTGCTACCCCACACTCCACTCATCTATATTCCCCCCCAGCATCTTAAAATCTTTCCAGAATTCCGGATAGGATTTTGTAACTGCATTACTATTTGTTATTATAATAGGTTCTTCGCATTTAATTGATGCTACTGCCATTGCCATTGCTATTCTATGGTCATTCCAGCTGTCTACAGTTCCACCCTTTAATGAGCTCTTTCCCCTTATTATTAATCCATCTTCAGTTTCTTCTATATCCGCTCCTACTTTAGTAAGCTCTGTTTGCATAGCCTTAAGTCTGTCACATTCCTTTATTCTAACTCTTTCAGCGTTTATTATTTTTGTAGTACCTTCACTTAATGCTCCTAGTACTGAAATTATAGGAACAAGATCTGGACATTCTGAAGCATTAATTACAATTCCTTTTGTTTGAGACTTACAAACTTCTATAGTATCTTCACTAATCTTAATATTTGATCCCATTTCTTTTACTATATCAAGTATTATTTTATCTCCTTGGAGAGAATTTAAATTTAAATCCTTACATTTTATATTAGCTCCAAGGATACCTGCAACTATCCAAAAGGCCGCCTGCGAAAAATCTCCTTCTACTCTGTAATCTCTGCTTATATACTTTTGATTTCCTTTAATATAAAATTCTTTATAACCCTTATTTTCTATTTTAACTCCAAACTTATCCATGCAATCTATAGTTAAATCTACGTACCCTTTAGACTCTAATTCTGTGGTTACTATTATTTTAGAATCTCCTTCTAATAATGGAAGCGCAAACATAAGTCCAGTAACAAATTGAGAACTTACATTTCCCTTAACATAAAAGGTACCTGACTTTAGGAATCCCTTTACCTTTAGAGGCAGCTGTCCATTATTGTTTTCATATTGTATGTTTTGATTTTTGAACATTTCATAATATACATCTAAGGGTCTCGACACAAGCTTTCCTCTTCCTTCAAAACTTATCTCTTCTCCAGTAAGTAATGCTAATGGTATTAAAAATCTCAAAGTAGAACCAGATTCATTACAGTTTATCATACTGTTTACCAAGCTTAATTTTGATTTGCCCTTAATATTTATACTTTCATCCTTTCTATTAACTTCTATTCCAAGGCTCTCCATACCCATTGTGGTAGCCTTAATGTCCTCTGAAAATATAATGTTATCTATATTACTTATCCCTTCTGAAAGTCCAGCACATATAACAGCCCTATGAGCTAAGCTTTTTGAAGGTGGAATTTTTATATCTCCTTTTAAAGGTGATGGTGTAATTCTTATATTCCCCACTATGTCATCTCCTTTCGTGCTTGTATATTTTTAAATAAAACTACTTATTTTTTCTTTTTCGATTTTGTGTATAAAGCTTTCTCCAATATCTTTTAGGAGTATTATATCTATAAATTCTCCTTTGCTTTTTTTATCAAAAGAAATTGCTTTAAGTATACTCTCCCTATCTTCTAGGTAAATTTCATGTTCAAGGTTATGTTTACTTAGAACTTCCCCTATCAATTCAGCAGTTCCTTTTTTAGTTAGATTCATTTCCTCACTTTTTTTAGTTATGATGTACATCCCCAGTGCAACAGCTTCCCCATGGGTATATTTTTCAAAGTTATAGTATTTTTCAATAGCATGCCCTAAGGTGTGTCCAAAGTTTAAAATCATTCTATCATGATTATCCTTTTCGTCTTTTTCAACCACTTCTTTTTTTATACAGCAGCAAGTATAAATTATATCTTCAATGCTTTCTAGAATCCTCTTCTCATCACATTCCATTAACTTATAAAACAATTCCTTATTTTTTATACATCCATATTTTATTACTTCTGCCATGCCATCATAAAAAAACCTTTTATCCAAAGTATCCAGTACATCTGGATCTATGAAAACTGCCTGTGGATGATAAAAGTTTCCAACCAAGTTCTTTCCTCTTGGTAAATCTACAGCAACTTTTCCACCAATACTACTATCTATCTGCGCTAGAAGGGAAGTTGGTATCTGAATATATGGAATTCCCCTTAAAAGTGTAGAGGCTGCAAAGCCTGTTAAATCACCTACAACTCCTCCACCAAGAGCAATTATAAGATCTCCTCTTGTAATTTCTGCATCTAAAATATTATTATACAAATTCACAAGTTCCTCTATTGATTTACTTTTTTCCCCTGGTTTTACTACTATTTTAAAGACTTGAAAGCCTGACTTTTCTAGCGTAGATTTTACTTTCTCTCCATAAAATTTGTCTACATTTTCATCTGTTACTACAGCAATTTTTTTATTAGAATATATTTTCTTTATTTCTTCTCCTAATCGTCCTAATACCCCTCTTCCTATATAAATGGGGTAACTCTGTTCAGTAAGATTTATCCTAAGTTCCATAAGTTAGGACATCTCCTCTCTTTTTTTTCTTGCCTTGTTTAAAATTTGTCCTAAAACCTCAGCTTCATCATTTATTAAAGCATTTTTTATATTTGCTATATTTTCTTGAAATTTCTCTATTTGAGCAATTAAATTATCCTTATTTCCCATAAAAAGTTCAGCCCATAGCTTTGTATTTATTCTAGCAATTCTAGTAAGATCTCTATAACTATCACCAGTAAATTTCCCTATATCAACACCAAGGTTATCACTATTTACCAAAGATACTGCTATTACATGAGGAAGCTGGCTTGCAAAGCCAATAACTTCATCATGTTTTTCTATGCTTAACCTTTCTACATTTTTAAAGCCAATACTTCTTGAAACATTTTCTATTAGTTCTATGCTTTTTTCTTTATTTTTATCTGTGGGAATTATTATATAGTTTGCTCCTTTAAATATTTCCTCGGAAGCATATTTTACTCCCTCAAATTCCTTTCCTGCCATTGGATGTCCAAAAACGAAATCTATGTCTTCTCTTAAAACATTATTTATTTCCTGAGCAAATTCCTTCTTTATTCCTGTAATATCTGTTATTACTGCTCCTGACTTAAAATTATCTATATTATTCTTAATAAAGTCTTTTATCATTTTAGGATAAACGCATATTATTACTAAATCTGATTCTTTTAGAGGAATCTCAGGATCCGTGAAGCCTTTATCAATAATCCCACTCTTCTCCCCAAAGCTTAAGGCTTCCTCATCTATGTCAATAGCGTAAATCTTTTTTGGCTTTAATTTTTTTAGGGCTAGGGCATAGGATCCTCCCATAAGCCCCAGACCTACAATTGTTATATTTAAATCTAGCCCCCTCATATTTGCCCCCTATTAATATCCTTAGATTTCTCTATCTACTGCATTTGCTATTATAGATAATGTCTGCATAAGTGAACTGAACTTTTCAGGCTTAAGGGATTGCGATCCATCACTTAATGCCTTTGCAGGATTATTATGAACTTCTATCATAAGTCCATCTGCTCCCACTGCTACAGCTGCCTTTGCTAGTGGTTCTACAAGCCACCAAATTCCTCCTGCATGACTTGGATCCACAATTACTGGTAGATGACTGTGTTTCTTTATTATAGGAATGGCACTTAAATCTAAGGTATTTCTTGTGTAAGTTTCATAGGTTCTTATTCCTCTTTCACATAAAATAACATTTTCATTTCCACCTGCCATTATATATTCTGCTGACATTAAGAATTCATCAATAGTAGCAGCTAATCCTCTCTTTAAAAGTATTGGTTTATTTGTTTTACCTAATTCCTTTAAAAGATCGAAGTTTTGCATATTTCGTGCTCCTACTTGAATTACATCTACATCCTCTACAAATCTTTCTATATACTGTGGAGACATAATCTCGCTCACTATTGGAAGTCCTGTCTTTTCTCTAGCTATTTTTAAAAGTTCAAGTCCTTCAAGTCCCATCCCTTGGAAACTATATGGTGAAGTTCTTGGCTTGAAGGCTCCTCCTCTTAGGAATGTAGCTCCTGATTTTTTAATTTCTTCTGCAAGTCCTACGATTTGTTCTTCACTTTCTACTGAACAAGGTCCTGCCATAACAGCGAGCTTAGTGCCCCCAATAAGTTCACTGCCTACAGGTATTATTGAGTCTTCAGGATGGAACATTCTATTTGCCTTTTTATAAGACTCTTGCACATGAATTATCTTTTCTACTTCTTCATTTGCTTCTATTTGTGCTGGGTCAATGATACTTGTGTCACCAACCAGACCAATTACGCAGCGCTTTTCTCCTTTGATTTCCTCTGCTTGAACTCCTTTTTCAATAATTTCCTTCTTGATTCTCTCGATACTTTCTCTTGATGCATTGTGTTTCATTACGATAATCATTTAAATAGCCCCCTAAAAATTTTTTTATAAAAAAAGAAGACCCTTTTTAATGAGTCTTCTTTAAATATCTTTATAATGTAATACACTATGACTTTGTAGTTACAGAAAATTTATTTCTTGTGTATTAATTAACTCATTAGAATTAAACCATATAGATTTTTGCCAAGCCAAATAACCAGCGTTAAAAAAATAACCCCAGTTTCTAAAGTAATATGCATATTGACTTGTCATTCCTCTTTTAATTAGGTTTTCCATGAGTTTTTCCTCCAAATAGTCATATTAATAACTTGATTTTGTTATTGTGTTAAATTATACCACCATTTAGTCTCATGTCAATACTTAATTTTAAAAAAATTGCATGATAACGATTTACAGTTTTAAAAAATTATATGATAACGATTTACTAAAGGAAATAAAAAAAATCCTGTAGTAAAACCACAGGATTTTTTTATCTGGCAACAACCTACTCTCCCACCGGGCCTCCCCGGCAGTACCATTGGCGCTTTGAAGCTTAACCTTCGTGTTCGGAATGGGTACGGGTGTTACCTTCAAGCTATAATCACCAGATATTATAGAAAGAACTATGTTCTTTCAAAATTGCACAGAGTACTATAAATTAGATCAAGCCCTCGACCTATTAGTATCAGTCA
>NZ_JAFBDB010000010.1 GCF_016908015.1 Clostridium pascui | reverse complement strand
CACCCGTACCCATTCCGAACACGAAGGTTAAGCTTCAAAGCGCCAATGGTACTGCCGGGGAGGCCCGGTGGGAGAGTAGGTCGTTGCCAGATAAACAAATAATCCGTGGAAGTTATCCACGGATTATTTTATTTTTTTGTATTATAATGCTATTCATATATGTTATAGTTAAGATCTCAACTGTTTTCTAGAAGTTTAGCTAAATAAACAGATTTCATTTGTTTACGTGCCATTGCCTTTTGAACAGGAGAAAGTTTAAGAATACTTGCAAGGACAGCAGCCATGGCTTTATGACTTAAATGAGCCTGATTATCAAAGATTAAATTTTGAAGCTGGCCCTTTTCTATTGCAGATAATACTGCTCTATGTACAGTGGTTACAGGTGTGATAATACTTTCCTTTCTTCGAATTAGCTTAATAGCATTAACTTTGCAATTCTTCACACAAACCCCGCAGCCAAGACATAAATCTTCAGATAGGTCAGCTACTTTTAAATTAGGTTTTTCTACTGAAGTTTCCTTTATTTTAATTGCTTCCATAGGACAAACTATAGCGCATTTTCCACATCCTATACAGCTGCTTTCATTTATGCTAGGCAAATAACTGGTAGTATTTACAGGAACTAAAAATCCAAATTTCTTTGCAGATACGAATGCTTCACAATGACATTTACAACAATTACAAATGAAATTAGGCTGTTTTTGAACATTTTCTCCACATTGAACTAGGTTATAGTCATAGGACATATTTAAGATATCTAGGGCTTCAGAAGCATCTATTTTTCTAGCATAATTGTGTTTTATAAGAGTATAAGCGGTACTAGAAAAGCTTAAGCAAACCTCCATAGGGGCATAACAATCATCGCCTAAATGATGAGCTTTATGCCGGCAGTAACAAGTGCTAACACCAATGTGCTTAGCATTTTTTATTATGTAACTTGATTTTTCATAATCTAATATATCTATAGAGTTTTCATCATTTAAAACCCTCTCTTGAACAAAAGCTCTACCGAGTTTTGTTTCTGTACCCCAAAATAAATCCTTAGAAAAATCATCTTCCACATTAAGATATTGATGAAATAATTCACTAAGAACCTTTTGATCAAGATGGGTACCAACTCTCATCAAAGCAAATTCAAAAAAACCGGCCATTGGAGGAGCCATCATATACTTTTGCTCTTCCTCATTTTCACATTCAAGATCTAAAATTAATGCCTTAGAAGCCAATGATTGGAGGATGCTCTCAGCTTTGAATTCACTAACTCCCCAAAGCTTACTAGCAGATTTTATGTTAAATGGTTTTATAGGTAGTTTTGCAACCAAGGCTGCTTCTTCTTTAGTAAACATCATGGATAAAATTTTATAAAGTGTTTCAGATGGTGGAGCACCCTGTGGAAACCTATTTAATCTTTCCTCTAAACTTTTATAGGCATCCTTTCCAACTATATGCGACATGCTTTTACCTCCATTTAATTGATAACTATATGATTGCATATGTTGGTAATAAATTCAATAACTTATATCCTTATAAGAGTGAATTTATGGTAAAGTGAATAAAAGGATGATACTACTAAAAAGACTTATGAAAGGAGAAAATATGGAAGAAAGTAAAATTACGTTTAAATCAATTGATGAATACATTATGCAATTTCCTCCTGAGGTTCATGAAATGCTTGAGGCATTAAGAAGAGTTATAAAAGAATCTTCACCAGATGCAGAGGAAAAGATAAGTTGGCAGATGCCTACCTTTGTGCTGCATGAAAATTTGGTACATTTTGCTGCTCATAAAAATCATATAGGATTTTACCCTGGTCCTAGTGGAATTGAGAGATTTAAAGATGAACTATCAGAATATAAAAGCTCAAAAGGTGCAGTGCAGTTTCCTATAGGTAAGTCAATGCCTTATGAATTAATAAGCAGGATAGTTAAATTTAGAGCTTATGAGAATATGAAAAAAGCAGAAGAGAAGTTGAAGAAGAAGTAAAAAAATGCTGGGTAGAATATAGAATGATAAGGTGGATAAAAATATCTCTTTAATTTCATACTAATATTGAAAAACATATATTTATGAAAGGAGAGATAAAATGCAAACATTACATTGTAACGTTTCAGGACTTGCTGGTTCTGAAAGTAAAACTAAATTACTTAATGCATTAGATGAGATACAGGGAGTTCAGGAAGTAGCTATAGATCTTGCTAGAGGAACAGTTGAAGTAGAATATAATCCACCAGCAGACTCTCAGCAAATTAAAAGCTGTATAGAGCATACAGGATACAATATTCAATAGTGTAAGTAGGAACCAGTATATTGGTATAACTAATATACTGGCTTTTATTTTTGGATGAGGTGTACACCATAGAAAAAGACTTGTATTAAGTTTCCTTCAAATAATTAATCCTTGTTTTGAAATTAGGTATAATAAAAGAAGCTTATAGAGAGGATGCCACTGATAGAAGAATTTAAATTGATTTAATTGAGAACTTTGGTACAATGGTATATGATGTAATTGATTCTTATATAAAACGGAGGAGATATATAAATGGAAAATGTAAATAAGTTAATTGATAAGCAATTACCGCATATAACAACCAATACAGTAGTTTTAGTAATTATGGCTATTATTGCTTTTTATATTTTAATAAAGGTGATAAGCGGCGTAATAAAAATAATAGCGTTAATAGCTGTTTGTTGGTTTGTATTAATGACAGTTCAGAGTACAAACATTGTAAATATTCCTATAGTGAAACAAGCTTACGTTAAAATAGAAAAAATAATTCCTTCAAAAGAATTGTGGACAAAAGCTTCTGATTATATTGAAGATGCAGGTAAAATAAAGAAAGCAATTGATGATTTAAAATAAGTGCCACCCACATGGCAAGTGGCAAGTAGTGTGCAGATAACAATTATGAATTGATTGTAATTAGATAATATTTAGAAAAGACATCCGCCAATAGGTAGATGTCTTTTTTAAATGTATAATTAATGGTGACAATCGTGATGATTACAACTATTGTTTACAGAAAACTCTCCTAATTTATTGCTCTTTAATAGCTCAATGTTCTTTAAAACAGTTTCACTCATAACTTTATAAGCTTTAATTCCTTGATTATTTAGTTTCATCAATGCCCCTGCACCAATTCCGCCAACTAAGATAGCATCAACTTTTTCTCCTCCAAGTGCCTTTAGGGGTTGGCACATTCCGTGAGAATGGTTCAAGTCTCCATTTTGAATTACCTTTATTTCTTCATTTTCTAAATCATAGATTAAGAAAAATGGAGCAGTACCAAAGTGATTGAACGCAATACTCTCAAGTCCCTTATTTTCTTCAATAGGAATACATACTTTCATATTAGTTTCTCCTTTTAATCTTTATTTTTTTGACAACATCTATTTTTATCTGATTTACATGTTGCTCTACACTCATTAGGTATATTTATACCTAGCTTACAACCTTCTATGGTATGATCATCATTTATATTTTCAATAAACTCTACTAATTTTAAAAGTACAGGCTCTTGTATATTGTAATGAACATAATAACCAACTTTAACTCCAACGATAATACCTGCATCTTTTAAAACTTTAATATGCTGAGATACTGCTGCTTCGGAAATATTTAAATGTTTTGAAAGTCCTTTAGCACATATTCTTCTTTTAGAAAGTATAATTAATATTTTTAGTCTAGTTTCATCTCCAAGAGCTTTAAATATCTGTACTGTTTGTTCCATTATTTGCTCCTTTGTTTAATTAAGTATTTGCTTAATTAAATGATATTATACTTATTTAAAAGTGTCAAGTAAAAAGTTTCCTTTTTTGGGGGGCCAGACCCCTGGGGGAAATTGTAAGCATTATTTTAAATAATTTTAATAAAAAATGAACCTTTTACAAGGTATAATACTCGTATATATGAAAGAGGTGAGGAAGTGGAAACTATTAAACTTATCAAAAAGGCAAAGCAGGGAGATAAGGATGCACTTATTAAACTCATTATGGATAAAAGAGAAGAATATTACAAGCTTGCTTATGTATATATGAAAAATGGGGAAGATGCATTAGATTCTATGGAAGATATGATTGTAATTTTATATAAAAATATTCACAAGTTAAAAAAAGAGGAGGCTTTTTATAGCTGGAGTAAAACTATTTTAGTGAATTGCTGTAAAAATTCCTTAAAAAGAAGCAGCAAGATAATTTATTTAGAGGATATGAAGGAAGAAGTACAATATGATAATGCACATAACAATACTGTAGAGAATAAAGAGCAGCAGATAATTATAGAGGAGCATATGTCAAATTTAAAAGAAAAACATCAAGAGGTCATAAGACTTAGGTATTTCTTAGACTTAGATTATAATACCATTGCAAGTATGCTAAAGATTCCCATTGGGACAGTGAAATCGCGTATATCCATTGGACTTAAAAAACTAAAAGAAAGTTTAGGAGGTGAAGAGGTTTGAATAAAATAGAAGACATGCTTAAGGATAAAAAGCTGAAAATAGAAGAATTGGAAGTACCTAATGAATTAGAAGAAAGACTAAGGGGGGCTTTATATAAAATGGAGCCTAAAGGGAAAAATAAATCTAAGATTATAGTAAAAATAGCCTCTTTAATTATTGCAGTTTCATTGATAGGCTACAATAGTGACACTCTAGCGTTTTACGGTAAAAAGATAATAGGTTTTGATGAAGTTATGACTAATACACTAAAAGATCTTAATGAGATGGGAAAGGGCCAGATAATAGATAAAAGCTATACTTTCAAAAATGGAGTTAAGGTCACTCTAGATGGAATCATGTTAGATGACAATCAGCTTTTAATGTTTTATACCATAAAAGATCCAAAAGGAAATGTAGATAAGATAAATATAGAGCATAACCCATATATAAAGGGGCTTATAGGAACCTATCATATGGGCAGCGGAGAAGGCAGACGAAATGAAGAAAACACTGAGATAAAGTGGAAGGGACAATATGATAAACCTTATTTATTTGAAAAAACCTTGGAATGGAGGTTTACATTAGTAGAGGGAAATGAAAGAGAAAATGGAGAAATTAAATTTACCTTAGACAGAAACAAGGCCATGGGGAGCAGCTTAAAGAAAACTTTAAATGCAAGCATTAAAATAGATCAAGGAGAAATAGACTTCCAATCTATTGTAGCATCTCCAACCACAACTTATATAAATGGAGAAATTCAAAGCCTATTTGAACTTGCTAAAGATGAACTTTTAGGTGAAGGTTTTAGACCAGCAGAGCTAGACATAAGACTTATAGCCAATGGAAAAGAAGTACAGATTCAAAGTGCAGGCATGAGCACAGATATGAAGGGAATAACATTTAACAACAATTTTGATGCCTTGCCAAAGGAACTTAAGACCTTGCAAATTAAGCTTGTAAGTTTCGCATCAAATAGCAAGGTAGATAAGAAAATAGAACTTTCCAAAGAGAAAAAGGATAAGGTAATTCAAATTTTAGGGCAAAATGTAAAAATAAATGATGTATATGATAAGGATGGGAAGACTTATGTTACAATTACCACAGAAGAGGATGTAGTATTGTCAGAAGTGTACATGATAATTGATGAAAAAAGGGTACAGCTTAAAGAAACATCTCAAGGTAATCGTGATAAGAAGATCGATGGAACTATTAGCTATACTAGAACGCTGTGCTTTGAAGGAAGCGGAGATGAATTGACATTAGAAGTAAAAGGTATTAAATATAATAAGATTTATAATAAAGCCATAGATATATACAAATAGTGCCACCCACATGGCAAGTGGCAAAATCAAAAAGCATCTGCAAAGCAGCAGGTGCTTTTTCTTATGTGTAGTTATTATATTTATGAAACATGTTTTTGAAAATAGGTTATAAAAAAATATGATTTGTTGAATCATAACTTTATAAATATAAAGGAATATGTTCAGGAACTAGATAAAAAATATGATACAGTTGGAAAAGTAAGAAATTTAAAAACATCTATAAGATAACTATAAAAATACTTATTGACAATTAGAATTATAATTATTAAACTATATATAGTTAGAGTCCTAAGTAAAAAATTACAGGAGGGAATTATAATGACTAATTCTAGTAGTTCATTAGAAAATCCATATTCTCAGTTAATTAGGAGTATTGCACTAAAAATAAAATTTAGTGCTGACAAAAAAGTAAATAAATTAGGATTAAATTCCCAACAGGGGCGTATGATAGGTTATATATATGAACATCAGGATAGCGGCATCATTCAAAAGGATTTGGCAGATGCTTTTCAGCGTACAGGAGCAAGTACTACAAGTATGCTTCAAGGATTAGAGAAAAAAGAATACATAGAACGAAGAATCCCTAAGGGCAATGAAAGACAGAAAAATATATATGTACTGCCTAAAGGTGTAGCTTTGATAGAAGATTTTAATAAATCATTTGCCGAAGTTGAAAAAAGTATTACTGCTAGTTTGACTGGAGAAGAAAAAGATACTTTATTAGCTTTATTAATAAAAGTAAATAACAGCCTATAATTTTTTTATATAATATGGTGACATATAATAAGCTATACCCATATAGTTAGAATTCTAATTATATCAAGTCTAATATTAATCTTTTTAAGGGAGGATAAAATATGGAACAAACATTAACAAACGAATATTATTTAGAAAGTGCTCCAATTACAAAGGCAATTGCTCATCTATCTATTCCTATGATGATTGGTATGTCTGTAGGTACAATATATAATGTTATTAACGCGTTTTTTATTGGACTACTACACAATACTGAAATGTTAACTGCTGTTACTTTAGGTTTACCAATTTTTACTATACTAATGGCTTTTGGAAATATGTTAGGAGCTGGAGGCGGTACATTTATAACACGCCTTATTGCAAAGCAGGAGATAGAAAATGCTAAAAAGATAGCAGGATACACTTTTTATAGTAGTATTATAGTAGGAATTTTAATTGCTATAATTGCTCTATTCACACTTACTCCTATTGTTAAGATTATGGGGGCAGATACTTCTACTATTATTGGTTTTACAAAACGCTATTCCTTAACTATGTTTCTTGGTGGATTTTCAATTGTACTTAACTTTGCTCTGGAGCAAGTTGTACGAGCTGAAGGAGCGTCAAGGGAGTCCATGTATGGAATGTTTATCAGTACAGCTTTAAGCCTTTTCTTTGACATTCTGTTTATATTAGTGCTGAAATTTAATGTTGTAGGGGTAGCACTGTCAATGATTTTGGCTAATATAGGTTCATGTATTTACTATGTTTATTACTTAGAAACAAAAAGTGAACATTTAAAAGGATTTATTAGGTATTTTAGTATATCTCTAAAAGATAAAATGGAGATTTATAAAATTGGAGTTTCTGAATTGATACTAACCATTTTTCTTATTATTACAACTCTTCTTTTGAATAATTTTTCAATTGGATATGGGGATAGTGTAGTAGCTGGTTTTGGTATAGCCTTAAGAATTGTGCAGATACCAGAATTTCTTTCAATGGGTCTGTCATTAGGTATTATCCCATTAATAGCATATAATTTTTCCAATAAAAATATCAAAAGGCTGCAAGAGGGTATCAAACAATCAGCCTTATGGATTTTGGGACTGTCAGGTGTCTTTATTACTTTAGTTTATCTTTTCAGAAATACGATAATACGTCTGTTCTCTAATGATCCCTCGGTGTTGAGTATTGGAGTATATATTATGCTAGCTATGCTTATTTCTGGACTGTTTAACGGATTTACCACATTATTCACAGGAATTTTTCAAGCCTCAGGTCAAGGGATACCCTCTATCATTATGTCCGTTACACAAGGTATTCTTTTTATCCCTGTTATAATTATATTGCATAACTTCTTTGGATTGCATGGTATTATATGGTCCATGACTGTTACTGAAATCATTACTTGTATAATGGGAGCAGTAATGTATATTATATTCAATTATAAAATTACAAAGCTGCAATTAAAAACAAGTTAATATTTAAGAAAGAATGGAACTATTCATTTCATTCTCCTTTAACTGATTGCTTAACATTTTGTGTGTAATATTGACCAAGGCTTTTTTAATTCACTGTATCGCAAAACATTGAAGAATAGTGCCACCCACATGGCAAGTGGCAAGTTAAAAAGGCATCTGCTGAATTGCAGGTGCTTTTTTAATTAAAAATTACTATTTTTCCCAAGGGTTTCGTCCCATCTTAAGTTTAAGTTTTAAAATGAGAGATACAAACATATTATAAATTAGTTATTATGTTTAAATGGAAAGGTATAAACCCCTATGAATAATATTAATATAAAGAAGCTTTTTAAAAGTAAGCGTGCGGGAAATGTTATCATTTTAATATTTTCAATTTTACTAGTATATTCAATTGTTTCATTATATTTTACAAAGCATTTCTTTTTCAATACAGTAATAAATGGAGTAGATGTGTCATTAAAAGCCCATGGTGATGCAGATGATATAATAAAAGGATATGTAAATGATTATAAGTTGCAGTTAATAGAAAGAAAGAATGAAATTGAAGAAATAAAAGGAAAAGATATAGGGATGCAATATAATGAAAAAAATAATATTTCTAAAGTTTATTTTAATCAAAGCTCAATTAAATGGATAATTTCAGTATTAAAGGATGAAAAATATTATGTAGATGATTTATTTGTTTATAATAAAGATGATTTAGAAAATAAAATAAATGAATTGAATTGTTTAAATAAAGAGATTGTAGAACCTCAAAATGTAAGTTTTAAATATTTAAAGGATTCTTATGAAGTGATTGAAGAAGTATATGGAAATAAGATAAAGAAGGATAAATTAAAGGCTGATATAGAAATGAGTATATTAAAAGGAGAAACAAAATTAGATTTAAACCAAAATCTTTGTTATGAAAATCCAAATTACACTTTAAAATCGGACAAAACCTTTGAAACTAAAAGTTTACTAGATAAGTATGTACAAAGTAAAATCACATATATATTTGGAAGTGAAAATGAAATATTAGATGGCAATATAATAAGTCAGTGGCTTAGTGTTAATGAAAATTTAGAAGTAGTGACAAATGAAAAGGCAGTTAGGGAATATGTACTGGGACTGAGTAAAAAATATGATACAGTTGGAGTAACAAGAAATTTCAAAACCTCTACAGGTAAAGTAGTAGAAGTTAAAGGCGGAATTTATGGATGGAAGATCAATCCATATGCTGAAGAAAAAGCGATATTAGAAACTATAAAACTTGGTATAGTAATTGAAAGAGAACCTATATATGGTCAAAAGGCTGTATCTAGGGATAAGAACGATATAGGTAATACTTATGTAGAAATTAATATAACAAGACAGCATTTGTGGTTTTACAAGAATGGAAGGCTTATAACTCAAGGTGCTGTAGTAACAGGGAATCCCAATAGAGGAAATTCCACTAAGCTTGGGACTTATATGCTTAACTACAAACAAAAAGGATCAACTTTAAGAGGACAAAATTATGAAGCGGAAGTAACTTATTGGATGCCTTTTTACGGAAATATAGGAATACATGATGCAAGCTGGAGATATTCCTTTGGGGGACAGATATATAAGAGAAATGGAACTCATGGATGTGTAAATGCCCCATTATATTTAGCTAAAACAATTTTTGATAACATAGAAGATGGTACTCCTATTATTTGTTATGAGGAATAGTGCCACCCACATGAGAAGATATTTAGGTTGACAGAGAAATTATAAAATGTTATAATTCCTCTAATTTAACTTAATAATATGGTAGAGGCGCGAGATTCATTAGTAAACTATGTGATACAGTAAGGTGTAGATGAACATAGTTGGAAGGGAAGCTTGCCGAAGAGGATTAAGACCTTATAATTATTCTTCTGGGTATATAGTTAATAGCTATGTAACTGTCATCTTTTAGATGGAGTGCTACTTAAGATATTTCATTTTAGGATTCTTATGGCCAACACTCTATGTGTTGGCTTTTTGTTATACCATTTATTACATGTTAAATAATAATATTTTATTTAGGGAGGACAATAATATGTCAATTTTCACAGGGTCAGGAGTAGCTATAGTAACACCATTTACCGCGGACTTAGAGGTGGACTATGCTAAACTAAGAGAACTTATTGATTTCCAAATTGAAAATGGGACAGACAGTATTATTATTTGTGGAACTACAGGTGAAGCATCTACATTAACTCATGAGGAGCATTTAGACTGTATCAGAGTATGCGTAGAACATGTTAATAAGAGAGTACCAGTTATAGCGGGAACAGGTTCTAACTGTACAAAGACTGCAATATATCTATCCCAAGAAGCAGAAAAATCTGGTGTAGATGCACTATTAGTAGTTACACCATATTATAATAAGGCAACTCAAAATGGATTGAAAGGACATTTTACTGCTATAGCTAATTCAGTAAATATACCTATCATTTTGTATAATGTACCTAGCAGAACAGGATGCAACATACTACCAGAAACAGCTGTTTCCTTAGCAAAAGAAGTTTCAAATATCGTAGCTATTAAGGAAACTACTGAAAATATGTCACAAGTGGCTAAGCTTATGAAGTTAGCAGATGGATGCATTGATTTATATTCAGGTAATGATGATCAAGTTATTCCACTTTTATCCCTAGGGGGCAAGGGCGTTATATCTGTAGTTGCAAATGTTGCACCTAAGCTTACTCATGATATGGTAGTAAAATATTTGGAAGGAGATACATCAGGTGCACTTAAGATACAATTAGATTTGTTAGATTTAGCAGATGCAATGTTCTGCGAGGTTAACCCTATACCAGTTAAAAAAGCACTTGAACTTACTGGCTTTCCTGTTGGAAAACTTAGAATGCCGCTTACTGAGATGGAACCTGCTAATGCAGAGAGATTAGCAAAAGCTATGAGAGAAATCGGAATATTGGTAAAATAGAGCATAAACAATTATATATAACAAGACTTAAAGGGACGATTTTCAACTGGAATCATAAAACGCATGAATAGTTGATAACCGTCCCTTTTAATTTTCAATTAATATTAGTAGCGGTGGTTTTCTTCTGCAGCTTCTGCATCTGCTTTAGTTTCATGAACTGTACCACGTGGATGCTGAGGTGGTGCATAAATAGAGTATAATTTAATTGGCTTATTTCCTGTATTGATTAGATTGTGCCATGTGCCAGCAGGTATGATGAAGGCAAAATCATCATAGACTCTTGCTTGAAAATTCAAATTATCCTTTCTACTACCCATTTTAACAATTCCTTGACCTTCTTCAATACGTATGAATTGATCAAGGTTAGGATGCATTTCTAGACCTATTTCTCCTCCAACATCTATGCTCATTAATGTAAGTTGTAGATGAGTTCCTGTCCATAAAGCGGTACGGAAGTTATCATTTTGTTTAGTGGCCTCTTCAATATTGACTACAAAGGGTTTTGGTCCATAATCCTTTAACTTAAGCAAATCATCATCCTCTGGTTCATTAGAAAAGCCTGGATTGTAGATTGGTTGGCTATTGCAGTAAGGGCATTGGTTCATTTGATTACCATTTCTCATATTATAGGGGTTATACCTTACTGCATTCATGTAATAAGGACAAGCACACATTTTACAAAAGTCACACATATTTAAAATTCCTTTCATAAGCTTTAAACATTTATATTATATGCACTATGTTTAGAAAATGTGCTTTTTTTATGGTGTAATCAGCCAAGTGACAGGTGAGAGATAGTCACCCATTGTTTTGTCAGGAATAATCATGCCCCAAAATAAATAAGATATAAGGTGATTGTGAATAGAGGGGTATATGAAGGGAAACTTATTTTTATCAGCAATTAGAAACGCTATAGTAGAACGCGTAGACGAATAAAGTAAATAAATTGTTAACAAGTTTCATTATTTAATGTATACTTAATAAGTCTGTTGTTAAATTATGAGCTAATTTGGCAAAATTATTTTTTAAGGGGGAAACTATGAAAATAAACAATGAACTAATTAAAGACAATGCTAACTTAAGAATGGATGCAAAAAATCAGCTCAGAGGTAGATGGGGCACAGCGGTATTATTATGCTTTATATTCTCCATTATAACTTCATTATTGGCAATTCCTTATATAGGAGCAATACTAAACTTCTTATTATTAGGGCCACTAGTACTTGGTCTTGGCTCATGTTTTTTAAAAATAGTTAGGGATGAAGTTTTAAAAATTGAAAACATGTTTGATGGATTCAAAAACTTTGGTTCTGGATTTTTATTACAACTATTAATGTCTTTATTTATATTTCTTTGGACATTACTTTTTATAATACCTGGAATAATTGCTATCTATAGATATTCAATGGCTTTTTATATATTAAGTGATAATCCTGAGATTGGTGCAATGGCTGCATTAGATAGAAGTAAAGAAATGATGAAAGGTTTTAAGTGGAAGTTATTTTGTATGTATCTTAGTTTTATAGGTTGGGCTTTACTATGCGTACTTACAGCAGGCATTGGTTTATTATGGTTAATACCGTACATTAACACTTCTATTGCGAATTTTTATGAAAATCTAAAAGAGTCTATGAAACCAGAACTTGAAATAGGAGAAATAAAGGTTTTAACTGAATAGGTATAAAAAGCATCTGTAAAATTGCAGGTGCTTCTTCTTTGAAATTTTTTCCAAAGGTGTGGCCCCTTAATAAATATATATGGTAAAATAATACATAAATGGTTTTAATAAGAGGGTGAAGACTATAAATATTAATGATTTATTTATAAAGAGTGGGTTTAAACCTAATAAAGCCCAAGAAGAGGCTATAGAAAATATTGAGGGGCCATTATATATAGTTGCAGGCCCTGGTTCAGGTAAAACTAGAGTGTTGCTGTGGAGATGTGTAAATTTAATTGTATTTCATGATATTAAGCCAGAAGAAATATTTTTAAGTACATTTACAGAAAAGGCTGCCAAGCAGCTTAAAGCTGGATTGACTTCACTACTGGCATTAGCTGCAGCTGAAACAGGAAAGCATTACGATATTTCTGATATGTATGTAGGAACAGTACATTCTCTATGTCAAAGATTTATTTTAGATAAAAGGTTTAAAAATGCTTTAAAGAAAAAATTACCTACTATAATGCAGGAAATAGATCAATACTTTTATATCAGCAGCAACAAATTTTTAGGTGAAGCTATAACAACATTAGGATTGCCAGAAACATATAAGGAAGATATAAGAGAGTATATGAACCTTAAATCTACTTCAAAAAATGAAATAGTGAATTGTTTAATGTCTGTGTTTAATAGGTTTTCAGAAGAATGTATAGATGCAGATGAAATTATAAATAATAAAGAATCCCATAAAACCCTTTCAATGCTGGGAAAGTTATATAAGTTTTATCTTGAAAGCCTATATATACAACCGAGGAAAACTATAGATTTATCTCTGCTTCAGCAGTATGGGTATGAGGTTCTATGTGTAAGTAGCAATAGCGGAAGTATATTTAAACACGTTATCATAGATGAATATCAAGATACCAATAATATTCAGGAAAAAATATTCTTTAAGCTGGCAAGAGGGTTTAAAAATATTTGTGTTGTTGGGGATGATGATCAATCCCTTTATAGATTTAGAGGAGCTACCGTTGAAAACTTTGTTCAATTCCATACTAAATGTAAAACATACATTGGTGTTGAGCCTAAGAAGATGAAATTAAATATTAATTATAGGTCTAGAAAGAAGATAGTTGAGTATTATACAAGTTTTATAGAAAAAGAAAACTGGGAAAATGAATTTATTAAGGGGCGATATTATAGAAATGTGGACAAGAATATAAAGGCCTACAGCAGTGATGATGGAGCTGCTGTTGTAACTACTGTAGGGGATACGCCTCTTGGGGTATATAAGGAAATAGTTAGAAAAGTAAAAGAGATGATAGATAAAAAAATAGTTTCAGACCCATCAGATGTGGCAGTGTTATTCACTTATTTAAAAGGAAATGAAAATGCATCAAAATTTAAGGCGGTCTTTGAACAGGCGGGGATAAAAGTTTATGCACCTCGTGCAGGGAGATTTTTAGATAATCCAGAACCAATTCATATGTTTGGATTAATGATTTATTTATTTGGCATACCTGAGGTGGATGAGGAATTTAACAAAGGAAAGCAGAAGGAATTTAACGATTGGATACAAAAATGTTACTTTTCAGCAGAAGATATGATTGGTGAAGATTATAAGCTTAGAAACTTTATTGATGAAACAATTATTGAGCTGGATGATTTGAAGAGGGATTATGTTGAGATATGTAACCATATGAGCAAACTGAATATTTCCTTTGATGATTTAGTAAGCAAGAAAAGTTTTGCTGAGTTTAAGAGAGGGGTAATAGGTAAATTATCAGAAGCGGGAAAAAGGGAAATAAATAAAAAATCATTGGAGAAAATTATTGATAAAAAGCTTAATGAAGGAAGTAAATTAACCTATAGATGGCTAGTTAATAGGATAAATTCTTTGGATTGGAACTTAATGGATTTATTTTATAAGTTATGCGGCTTTTATAGATTTAAAAAGATTTTTGATAATGCTGAAGAGGGAATTGATGAAGGTCCTATTTATAATTTATCTAATATAACTAAATATATTCAATTCTTTACTCAAAATAATAATTTTGGATTGATTACAGGACAAGCTTTACAGGAAGAAGCCTTTATAAAAGTGTTTATAATGTCTTACCTAGGATCACTATATAAAAGAGAAGAAGGAGATTATGAAATTAAGGATGAACCCATACCAAAGGGAAGGGTATCATTTTTAACTATACATCAATCAAAGGGATTAGAATTTCCAGTGGTTATTTTAGGAGCAGTGCCGCCAGTAAAAAATACTAAAAACAGATTGGAAACCATAGTAAGGCCTTATTTACACGGGGAGTATGAACCATTAGATAAGATATCTTCCTTTGATAAAATGAGATCATATTATGTTGCATTATCTAGAGCAGAAAACTTACTTGTAATACCAAACTTTAGGGGCAGGGGCCAAAACATGCATCCATATTTTAAAGAGGATATTTTAAGCATGGAATTACCATTAATAGAAAGCTTAAATGTGAATTCAATACCTAAAGCTAAAAAGAAAAAGGATGAAGTTGTAGAAGTTTATTCCTACACCTCTGATTATTTGGCCTATAACGAGTGCCCGCGAAAATACATGATTTATAAAAAATACAATTTTGCTCCTGCAAGAAATACCACAACTTTCTTTGGAAATTTGTTAAATAAAACTTTAGAAGATATTCATAAGCATTATATGGAATTAAGTCATGAGGGAGAAGAAACTAAAGAAACTAGAGAGGTAACATTGAAGGAAATTGAGAATGAATTTTCTTTAGTCAATAGCGGCTAGGGACTATAAAATAGGGGGGAACTTATAGCATGAATATGGACAAGCTAAGGGAATTGTTTGAAGATAATTTTGAAGAGTTAAAATTTGAAACAGGGCGTTCTATAAATTCAAATATGAAAGAGTTTGCATGGCAGCAGGTTAAGTTATATTATGAAAAACTAGGGGAAGTAGCTAAGGACATAACAGAATCAGAGATTAAGCTCACACTTCCAGAGCAAGTAACACCAAAGGGTAAAAAATACACCATAGAAGGCAATGTAAGTATTGGGGAAAAAGAAGATAAAATAACTATGTATCATATAAAATCCCATAGCTATGATGAGGTTGAAAACAATAGAGAACTATACAGAGGTCAATTAAACTTGTATGCTTATATGTGGAAGAAGCTAAAGGGTACTCAAATAGACAATATGGCCATAATAGCAACTGCACCACCTACAGAGCTTAGAGAGGCAATAAATAAAGGTGATGAGGGTTTAGTAAAGGTATTAATAGACAGCTGGAATCCAGTAGTAAATTTAGATTTTGATGATACAGAAGGGGAAAAGCAAATACAAAGCTTTGGTGAAACCGTTGATAAAATTGAGGAGAGACAATTTAAAGCACCACCCTTAGGAAAATTAAAGGAGATAAAGCAAGGACAAAAGGCAGCTTTTGGAACAGCCGTATGTAGACATTGCGATGCAAGATATTCATGCAGGGCATATGAGAAAAGTGCCACCCACGTGGCAAGTGGCAAGTGAAGAAGGCATTTGTAGAGTATTGCAGCCTCTTTTTTATGGAGGCATCACTTTTAAATCTAAAACTTCTCCATTTTAAATGTTAAAAACTTAAGTGTTATAAATATAGTTCATAAATGGTATAATTAAGGTGAGATTTAAGTTAAGTTGTATAGTAAATGAAAAGGAAATATGGAGGAATTAGAATGGGATTATTTAGCGGAATGATGGGAAATGCATCTAAGTGTGATGCAGCAGATGTAGAGAAAGAATATGGACATTTATTAGCTGAAAATGAAAGCGTTGATAAAGCTTATAAACTTATAAGAGATATGATTATCTTTACAAACAGAAGATTAATATTCATCGATGTACAAGGTGCTACTGGCAAGAAGGTGGAATACCATTCAATACCATATAGCAAAATCAATCATTTTAGTGTGGAAACAGCAGGGCACTTTGATTTAGATGCAGAGCTAAAGATATGGGTATCAGGAATGGCACAGCCAATTGAGAAAAAGTTTAATAAAACAGTAGACATATATGAAGTTCAAGCAGAGTTAGCAGAGCATGTTAGCTAAGTCAATTATAAATGGAACTAATCATTTTAAGACAATTACAGCCCACAAAATGCTAGTAACTAAATATTGTTTTAAAGTCGGGCTGTATAAGCAAGGCATTCTTCATGATTTATCAAAATACTCCTGGATAGAATTTTCTGCAGGAGTAAAATACTTTAGAGGAAATATGAGCCCTAATGGGATACAAAAGATGAAAGAAGGATATTCTAGAGCATGGCTTCATCATAAGGGAAGAAATAAACATCATTTTGAGTATTGGCTTGACTATGGAATGAAAATTACTGATGGATTAGTTGGAATGAAGATTCCAGTGAGCTATGTAGTGGAAATGTTTATAGACAGGATGAGTGCTTCAAAGAATTATCAAAAACAACAGTATACAGATAGGGCAGCCCTTGAGTATTATAATAGAGGGAAGGATTATTGTATCATACATAAGGAATCTAGGGAATTATTAGAACTTCTTCTAAATAAACTTGCGGATGAAGGGGAAGAGGCGACATTAGCTTTTATTAAAAATAAGATTTTATAGTGCCACCCACATGGCAAGTGGCAAGTTGCAAGTTGCCATGTTACAGTAATTATTGATTTATGGGTTAGTCTATGACATTATAACAAACTTATGAATGTAAAAAAAGGTGATTATGTTTTTTTCCTTGACATCAAAAGTGAAATTTAGTACAATTTCATAAACTTAATATTTTAAATAAAACTAAAGTTTCGTATAACCCCAATAATATGGTTTGGGGGTCTCTACTAGGAACCTATAATTCCTAATTACGAAGAAAATATATATTTTTTTAACATATATTTTCTTTGTGATTAGGAGTTTTTTTATAAATATAGAATTAGGAGGATACCATGAGTTTTGAGAATTTGCCTAAAATTGAACTTCACTGTCATTTAGATGGAAGCCTTAGACCAGAAACAATAATTGATATAGCACGGAAAGAGGGGATTGATATTCCTTCCTTTGATAGGGGTGAAATTAAAGGGCAGATTACTGCGCCACTAAAATGCACCTCGCTTAATGATTACTTAAAAGCATTTGTAATTCCAAATTTAGTAATGCAGTCAAAGGAAAGCTTAAGGAGAATTACTTTTGAACTTTTTGAAGATGCTGCAATGGAAAATGTGAAATATATGGAGGTAAGATTTGCTCCTGTGCTTCATACGTTAAAGGGATTAGAAATAGAGGAAGTAATACAAAGTGTTATAGATGGGATTAGGGATGCAGAACAGAAATATGATATAAAAGGAAATGTAATACTATGCTGCATGAGACATATGTCTGCAGATAAAGCTTTTGAAGTAGTTGAAAAAGGTAAGGAGTTTCTAGGAAAAGGAGTTGTTGCAATAGATTTAGCCGGGGGAGAAGAAGAGGGATTCTGCAGAAAGTTTGTGGAACCAATAGCCTTAGCTAGAAAATATGGATATAGAGTAACAATACATGCAGGGGAAACTGGAATAGGTAAAAATGTATTAGAAGCAGTTGAGCTTTTAGGTGCAGAAAGAATTGGGCATGGAGTATTTATAAAAGATTGCCCTGAAGCATATAAGATTGTTAAAGAAAAAAATATTGCCCTTGAGATATGCTTAGCAAGTAATGTGCAAACAAAGGCAGTTAATAGCTTTAGAGAGCATCCAATATATGATTTTTATAAGGATGGAATAAAAGTAACATTAAGCACGGATAACAGAACTGTATCAGATACAAATATGACTAAGGAATTTGAGATAGTATCTAAAGAATTTAATATTAGTTATGAAGATTACAAACAAATTTACTATAACAGTGTTGAAGCAAGTTTCGCTGATTTAGAAACAAAAGAAAGATTGAAGAAATTGATATAGTGCCACCCACATGGCAAGTGGCAAGTTGATACCTTGAGAGAGCATGGGTTTTATAGCCCATGCTTATTTTTTTATTAGCCTATGTAAATTCACTGCATAAATTGCATAATATTGACACATATAACCATATTTTGTGGTAAAATCGAATGGTGAGTATAAAATATCGGCGAAATATTTAAAAGCTAGAAAGTTAGGGTAAAAATCATGAAAAAAATTCAATTAACCTTATAGCTTTTTTTATAATTTACTATAGGAGGATAACTTACCAATGAAATCTATTCTTTTAGTCGAAGACGATATTAACCAGCGACGAAATCTTAAGAAGATGCTGCAAGAAATAGATTGCGATTTAAAGATTTATGAAGCGCAAGATAAAGATGAGGCCTTAGAAATTTTAAATAATGATACTATAGAATTGTTTTTTATAGATATTTCTTTAAAAAATTCTTCAGGATTGGATCTTGCATTAGAACTTAGAGAGATAGCTAAATACGAGTTTAGTTGGATTGTTTTCTTAACTACTCACGTTCAATATATGCTTAAGGCTTTTAAGGAAATTCACTGTTATGATTATATTATAAAGCCTTATGAAAAGGATGAAGTAATTAAATTAACGAAAAAACTCCTATCAAGTACATATATAAATAATATACCTATAAATGAAAGAAAATATGCAGTTTTTGAAATTAAGAAAGGAATTAGTATAAGAGTATATATAGATGAAATTATCTTTATTGAGATGAGTCTTAGGACATGCGTTGTACATACTACGCAAGGAAAGTATGAAATAAAAAGATTAACTTTAAAAAAAGCATTAGAGTTAATTAACTCTGACGATATTATGCAGTGTCATAAGTCTTTTGCAGTGAACATTAATTATATAAATCGAATTGAAAGTATATCAAGCAGATTGAGCAATATTTATTTTGATAATTATAATAAAACAGCTCTTTTGGGGTATATGTTTAAAAATATAGTTGAGGAAAGATTTTATTCAATTCAATAGGCATTATTAGGTTTGAATTAAAGTTAAAAGGCGGGATAGAATAAATGAGCATAGCTAAAGAGTTTATTACTACAGTCGTTGAGTTAAGCGCTTTTATGATACTGTGGAAAAAATTTAGATTAAAAGAAGAAAAAACTTTTTTAAAAGATATAATCATAATATTAATAACTTCATTTGTAGTGGCTGTAACAAGTGATATGAAAATTTATTATAATATGATCTTTAGTTTTTTAGCCTATATTTCTTTAGTTTCATATTTTTATCGCAAAAAATTTACTGCAGTATTCTTAGAATTTTGTTTGTTTTTAACAGCTATAATGATATTACAATTAATTTCTATGTTTACCTTAAATATTTTAAATTTAAACAAATATTTAAATCCATTTTTATTTAATTTATGTGCTAATTTTATTGTGCTCATTATTGTGATAGTTATATATTGTCTAGTTCCAGCTAAAATTAATATTGCAAGAATAGATTCTAGAATTGTTTATTATTTTATAGTTAATCTTACTGTATATATAATAGCTTTTAAAATAATTTGGAGTTATGATAAGAATATTATCTTAGATAATATAGCGGTAATTATTTCGATACAAGCTGTTTTATTTGTTTTAAATTTAATTCTATACTATTACATAATAAAGATGAATGAAGAAAAAAAGACTATGCTTATACAAAATACATATAATCCTATTATAAACAACATTATAGAGGAAGTTAAAAGTAAGCAGCATGATTTTAAAAATCACCTAAATACTATAAATGGATTAGTGGAGTTAGCTGATGAAAAAGAGATAAAGGCTTGTGTAAAATATTATATAAAGTCATTAAATTATTCCACTAAAAGTATGGAGGATATTTTATATATTAATAATCCTATATTAGGTGCAGTAATATACAATAAATTATGTAAAGCTGAAAATATTAATATTGATTTTTCATATTTTGTGGACAACAATTTGAAGGAATTAAATATCAATGATTATGAGCTTTCAGAAGTGTTAAATAATCTTTTAGATAATGCCTTTGAAGCTGTTGATAACAGTAATAGAGAAGTTATATTAAGGATAACAAATGAAGATGGAAAAAATATTATAGAAGTCAGAAATAAAGGAATAACAATAAAGCCTGAAAATATTTCTAAAATATTTAAAAGAGGATTTTCAACTAAAGAAGATAAAAATCGAGGATATGGACTGCATAATGTAAAAAAAATAGTTGAACTTATTGGAGGTGAAATTCAACTATTTTTTGAAGATGATTATACAATTTTTAAAGTATTAATCTAATAAACTCTCAGGTATATCAGGCTCACCTATGTAACCCATAGAAGCTGTAGTAGCTATAATTTTTGATAAAGATATTAAAAATAATCCTAAGACTTGTACCATTAAATGCTTCTTGCTTTTCATTGATTTACTCCTTTCTTATTTGTATTAGCTGTATTACTTGCAATACTATTGTAATAAAGCCGCAGTTTAAATAACTTATATCCTTTATATAAAATAATAGAATATATAACCAAAATATTGTGAAGAAGGTGGAGATAATTTTTAAATTACACTTTCTTCTTTTGTTTTTAATAGGTCTTTTTTTATTTGGATAAGGTGATTTTAATGCAACTATAAAAATGCTTAATAATCCAGCTATATAATAAATTGAAATATTGATTTTAGGTAAAATAGGCCCAATCAAGCAAGTAACTAAAAAAAGTAATGTGGACCATAATAAACATTTAATTGTAGTATTACAGTGATAACCACCTGAAAAAATTCTAATAGAAAATAAAATCATAACTGAAAGTAAAAAATAGTTTACTCTTCCAAGTATCAAAAACAAAAGTAGTAATATAGCTGTTTTAAATAATTCATTAAAGATAGCTTGCAATGAGTAATTTATTTTTTCTAAATCATCAGTGTTTTTAATATCACTATTTTTCTTAATATAAGAAGTCATTTTATATGCTAATTCGTTTATCATTTTTCGATCACCTATTAATTCATTATTTGAAAAATAACATAAATGCTAATAAATATCAATAGAAATGGCACGAAACGTAAAAAAATGAGCATGAAAAGAATTTTTATTCCGTTTATGTCCAAATTTTTACGTTTCGTGCCAAATGGATTAACATTTTTGCTTATATATGCTAATTTAATTATGTCATTAATATTGCTAAATTTAACTTTAAAAGCTAAAAAAGAAATTAACTAACTTATAAATATCAATTGAATTATAAAAGCAAGAAAATAAGTACTTTTTATATAGTTTAAAGCATGTGGCCGCATGTTAAAAAATAATAAAATGTAGAAAAGGGGAATTACAAATGAATAAAAAGTTAAAAGTTATGTCATCAGTATTATGTGGAGCATTAATTGTTTCTAATTTAGGGGTTACAAGTGTTTATGCTAAATATAACTCTGCAAATGTATTAGTTAACAATGGACAAGCCATTACCTATAGCAAACAGCTTAGTTCATCAAACAATGATGACATATTTATTTTCAAAAATGGCAAATTTATTTATAATGAGAATTTAAATTCAGAAGGATTTTCAGACGAAAATATTCAAATGTTTAAAGATATTACTTTGGAATTAAATGACTTAATGCAAAAAAATTATTTTACAGTTAATCCAAAAACATTGGATATAAATTTTAATAAAAATATATTACAGAATGCTTATACACAAAATAGTATGTTTAGGACAAGTTTACGTGGAATAAGTGATTGTAGTTATTATAAGAACAGCCCTGATTGGGAACTTGCCTGGTCATTCAGTAATTATGAAGTTAACCTAATAGCAGCGGCGTTTGGTAAAGTTGAGGGAAGCGGTGTATCTAAATTATCAAGTGCTTTAAAAAAGTTAGTTACAGATAATCTTTTAAAACCTATGCCAGCAAAAATCCTAGTAGGTGTAGCAACTGCATTATGTTTGATGGGTCTTACAAATTTCCTTGAAGCTAATAAAGGTAATGGTGTTGATGTATATCATTATAATAATCCTTACGATACAACTGAAGGAAATGCAATATATATGTTTGCGTGTCGTTGCAGATAAATAATACATTATGAGTATTAATATATTATTTATATTAAAACAATTGCTTATAGGATTTTTGTATTGGATATTTACATCAGTATTTTTTAACCTAGCAACTGATTCTAATAATATATTTTTTATTTTATTTTTATGTTCCTTATTTTTAGGTGCTTCTATTTTATTTCATAAAAAAAGAGATGCAAATGAAACTAAAAAGGAGATTATTATAGGGGACTGTATAATAGTGATAACTTTCATATTTCTAAGTTATATCTTTGGAAATGCTATGGATTACTTACTTTTCATTTTAAGAAAGTAAGAATAAATAGAAACATCTTGTATACTTTTCTCATCTTATACAGTGTAAAACATGTGGCTGCATATAAAAAAATAATATAAGTATAACATAGTCATGCTAAATAAAAGTAATAAAACTCTAATAATTAAAAAAGTAGAAAGCGACTTCAAACTTTTAAAGAAAATATTGTATTAACTAAAATAATATAAAATGTTGGTAAATAAAAGCTAATCTAAATCTAGGTTAGCTTTTATTTATGTGCAAATTATGGACTATACACAGGACCCCAAACTTATTAATTTGTTCCGTTTATGTCCAGATTTTTACGTTTCGTGCCAAATGCATTAACATTTTTGTTTATATATGTTAATTTAATAATATCATTTAGATTATTGCAATGAGCATTTAAATGAAAAGATTAAAAGTTAATCTTTTTAGATTAGTAAAATGAATGCTTTTGAATTGTAGACAATCTACAATCTAAATATGAAAGGAGGTGTATTTATGAATATGAAGCTAAAGCTTCAAAACAATAGCTTGCGATAATTTGGATGGCATATAGATATTGTATATTGAGTTAATTGTAAGTATTGTTTTTTTCTATCTGTATTCTAGTAACTCAAAAGATGAATTTAAATTAGAGGAGTGAATGTTATGAAAAAAATATTTTGTTTGATGTTAACACTTATGATGGCTTTTGGGGGATTTGGCAATGTATTTGCTGCAAGCCCAGATATTAAGTTATCCAAAACAGAACGAATGGAAAATGATATCAAAAATGAAATTAATATAACAAGAAAAGAAATATATAGGCAATTGGAACAACAAGATGCTTTAATTCTTATGAAAGTGTATGAAGATATAATTTATCCTCAAATAGAAAGACAAATAAGGGCTGAATATGGAGAAGAAGTCAATACATCAAATGGGACAAGCACGTTAATGGCAACAAGCTCATTATCTTACTATGCTCCAAATGGCGGACTGGTAACATAGTTATCTCCTGTAAGCGGTTATCAACCTACAGAGGTAGCAATCACTTGCTTTGACAGGGATGACTCATATAGCTATTTACTTAAAGTTAGTTCTTCTTTTACTCTTAAAGATGCACTTCTTACTGTATTAGGGTATGTTCCTAATGAAATAGGAATTATTAGTTCTTCTATTTTAAACATACAAGGATTTAAGGATCGTGAAGCAATTAAACAGGTTGACAATGCTGGTGGATGTGCACAAATAATAAACACTTACAGCAGAGAGTGGGGAACAAAGGCATCATTGCTTACTGGATGGAGTGATCGTTATTACATTAATGTTCCATCTTCTGCTACCAATGTTACCATTACACGATTTTAATAAGGGGATTGGTATTATGAAAAAATATAAAGCGTTAATGATTTCTTTAATTTTTATAATACTATTTAATGTTTTCTTTATAACTATGTTAATTTGTTATAAAGATATTATAGTTTTACCAACTAACTTTTCTCTTACAAATGTGACCAAGGAATATTATTTTTGGTACTTAGATAGACCTCGTATAAATAACGAGTCAGTTATAATTGGTATAACTTCTGTTGTAAAATTAATATTTTCATTAACCTTTTTATTAGACTTTTTCTATATAATATCTAACAAGAAGTATATGAATGTAATTGGGAAAAAGAATGTAATAATATCTATAATTATTGCCTTTGTTATTTATTGTTTAAGTTTTATTTTGATAAAATACAAGGCTGAACATTATAGATTATTTATGGATCTTATTTCAACAGAATTACTTTCTCTAGTAGTGCTGAATTTGGTTTTAACATTTAAAAAAGAGTATAAATATTCAATAGAAATGAAGTGATAAACTAAAATAATATAAAATGCGGTAAATAAAAGCTAATCTAAATTTAGGTTAGCTTTTATTTATAGGTAAATTATGAACCATACACTAGCCCCGAACTTATTAAATTGTTCCGTTTATGCTCAAATTTTTACGTTTCGTGCCAATTGGATTAACATTTTTGTTTATATATGTTAATTTAATCATGTCAGCAATAGTATTCACACGGAGTGAGTAGTTGTTGTGAGAAAATATTTTATTTGAGGGGAATCAATATGTCAAAGAAATTAATAATGATTATTTTTAGCTTGTTTATTCTTGTATTTTTTTCAGGATGTAATAACACAAAGATTGAAGTCCAGTCAAAAAGTGGATTGAAAATTTATAACTGGAGTTCAGCATTAGGTGGTGTTAATGAAAATGATTTGGATAAGATAAAATATTCTTATTCTCTTAATTTAACTAATGAAGAGGAAAAAAATATTTTTATAAAATCTGTACAACCATTAGTTAATGAGGAAATAAAAAATAAGGTATTGAGTAAAGAAATAGTTGTTGATGTAAATCAAAATTTAAGGCCTAATGAATCAATAAAAATTAATGGAGAAATAATTATTGATACAAAAGGGTTAGGAAAATCAGATATACTAACACTCAAACCATTTATTACAGACATAAAAGTTTTAACAGAGGAAACTGTAAGTCTAAAAAGCCAAATTGTAAAAAAAATACTCTATATTGGAGAAATTGATTAATGAATAATAAAAAATTCATTCGTAAGTGGGAGAAAACTAAACAAAAGGGTGATGGCAGATATGTATTAACTAATGGAATAGCCATGGGTATAGGTATGTGTATAGGTGCTATAATTAACAAATTAATAATCCATAAAAATTCATTTGATTTCTATATGTATTTTGAATATTTTGTAGCAGGTTTTATAGGTGGAATAATTACAGCAATTATAAGCTGGTCCAAAAATGAAAAAAGATATAATGAGTTAGTGAATAGTAATTTAGACAAGTAGTAATTCTATTAAAAATAGACTGAGGACTATTGTGCAAAATATAGGTATTATAGTTGAAAAGATCAAATTAGTTTGTAATATATTTAGGTTTACTCCAATTAAAGTCATAATAGTATTAAATTATGAATTAGTTTATATTTAATAAAAGGGTGTAAGTAAATGAAGATAAAAAAAAGAGTGCATGTAGCTAAATTATGTATAGCAGTAATAATTATTGTATTTGTAATATGTTTATTCAATAGAATTGGATATGTACCTATTATAGGAAATATGATTGCCGAAAAAAAGTTAAGTGAATACTCCAGTGTAGTAAAGGAAAGTGATCAGAAGGTTGAAACGGAGTATGATTGGTATAATAATAAATATCAGTCCATTAGCGGAAACCTTAGCTATAGACTACAAGATGATACAATTTATGATGAAGAAGCTGCTAAACAGGTGAATTCAGCAGCAAAAGAACAATATACCAGAATAAAGGAAGAGTTTTCAGAAAATCTGAAATTTCCTTCTGGAATTAGTGTTTGGACAGAACTCAATGCAGACGATTATTCAATAAAATCTCAAAGACTTTATCTTTTGGGTATTTATAATGTGGAAAGTATATCAGAGGAAGAGAGTCAAAAGATGCCTGCAACTATTGCACAGGAGTTCATAAATCTTATGGGTAAAAATTATAATTTTACAGGAATACAACTCATTTACTTCGATAAAAATGGTGGCTATACAATTGAAATTTCTGCTGATACTTTTAAGAAGTTAGAATATCAGAATATGATAAAAGAAACAAGAAAGATGCAAGAAAAAGAACTTTCAGAAGATTATTTTGAGTGATTAGCAAAACAATAACTATATACACTATATTTACAATTTTTTTAATAGAGCTAAGTAAATTAACACCTATGCACATTATTCTAACAAAGCGTCTTAGCAGTATATTAATGTGGAATAAGCTCTTTGAAATAAAAGAATATTTTGAAAGAAAAATGAATTGTTCAATTTACAAAGTTTTACCCAATGTAATTGAGAATACTTTTTCTCAAGATAAGAGACAAGATATGTTTAATTGCACAATATTCATGTAATATGTAGGCATTACAGGAGCCTTTAGTTCTTTAGGTATTGCTATAATGCTTTATATGTCAGGTATTATTGTGTTATTTAAAGTAATACAAGCGTTAAATATTTATATTGATTAAAATTCAAGATGACATGACATATTGTATAGTTTTTTTATTTGTATTATAACAGTGAATTATTATGAAATGAAGGTGGAAGTTATTAGAGAAAACTCTTTTTTTAAAGTACATATTAAAAAAATTTACTTTATCATCATAACATTACTTGCTTTAGCATTGTGCCTAATATCTAAAAGTGCTTGTGCAATACTTTTTATCGTGTCGTTTACAGATGATGCTATATATATCATAAGTCCCGATTATACTAAAAAAATATACGAAAAAGATTTGTATATAAAAGCAGCTTTACTAGGGACATTGTTGGGATTTATAGTAGAAAATAAGGAGGCTTTTTTTAGTTATTTTATTTCGTAAGATTTTTTAAGGATGCAATAATAGTAAATTGCTATAAAGAGGAAAGTGCAGATATTATGATTTATCAAATTAGATACAAAATGTTTTCAAAATATGTTGGAAGAGCAAGAAGTTGGAGGTACAAAGATGAAATCAATTGAAAAACTTATATTACAACTTGAAAGTGATTTGTTGAAGTCAGAAACAAGAAAATCCCCACAAAAAATAAGTGAAATATTAGCAGATGATTTTATTGAGTTTAGAAGTTCAGGAAGTGAATATCATTACAAAAGTGGTGATGTATTTCAAGAAGAAAATGATAATAATGAATTAATTTGGGAAGTTGTGGATTTTAAAATAAAACGATTATCATATGATTGTATATTAGCAACGTACAAAATAATAAAGCATAATGAATCAAATGAAAATAAAAAATATTCACTTCGTAGTTCTATATGGAAATATTGTGATGGAAAATGGAAGATGCTTTTCCATCAAGGAACTCTAACATCTAAAATTTAGCCGGAAAACAAAAAAGGAGATTTTTATGGGACTTGAGCATGAATTTTTTTTAGTAACATACGATGAGTATGAAGAAATGGGGTATGACGGATATCATTTTTTAAATAGAGGTTTAAATAATGTTGTATTAATTCATGATGATATAATTGAATATATACAGGATACTTTAAATTGGATACCATCAATTAATCCAGCAATGAATTACCAAAAGGGATTTGGATTAAATAATTATGGAATTACATTGTTTGATAAAGAAGGAGCGGAAGTTATTGTAAGTTTAGCAAAGTCATGGGCTGACATATTTTCAATTGGGCCATCTACTCTAAAACTTACTGGAAATTACTGTTTTACAGGAAATGATACGTATATGCCAGAAGGAAGCTATGAAATAATTGAAATATCTAGAGATAAGCTTGTTGAGAGTTTCAGAAAATTGCAATTGTTTTCAGAGAAGGTTATATCTAATAAATACCTTATACTTCATTATGGTATATAGCAGTTATAAGATTAGTGAATAACTTTTACATTTTGTAGATTAAAATTAGGATATTGCAAAATAGTGGGGGGAAATTTAAATGAATAACACAAAAAACGTAAAATTATTATACTGTATTTTAGGAAGTTTTATGCTTACATTACTACAGAGTCCATATTTTTTTAGTGCAACATATACAATGTTTGGAGGCGCTTCAGGTGCAAATGCATTTACACATATGATTTATAGATTATTTGGAGTTATTTCTTTCGGTGGAGTTATATTGGTAATAATATTTTCATGTATTCTAATTATAAGTAATATAAATTTGAGAAACAAATAATCTAATAGTAGACTTTTACTAAGTGGGTACAGTAATATTTCCTATCATTAATATCTTCAGTGTTAATTATTAATGGATATAACAAGGCTAAAAAAGAAGGCAAGCAGTAGAAAAATTATATTTATTGGCAAAGGTTTGGGAACTATCATTTAAAATATTGATAGGTCACCATCAAATATATATTTTATTAGATTTATTAACTATTTTTAGTTGATGATGTTACTATACAAAGAAAGGTAGAAGCTATGGAAATATTAACTCAGCAAGAAGGAATATCTATAAAAGAAAGTATAAAATTATTTTTTAAAATCAATATATTACTAGTACTATTTGAAATTGCTTTTAATATAGTACTAATATTTTTTTCGGGTGTATTATCTATATATTCTGAAGATAAAAATGTTAATGTCATTATTTTATATATCAGAGGATTAGTTAGCATACTATCATATATTTGGGTTATTAGAAAAATAATTAAGGAAATTAATTTGAAAGAAAACTTTAAATTGAAAATTCAATACAAGCCTAAATTAAAGGAATGTATATATATAATTTTAGCAGCAATAGGGTATAGGGCATTTTATGAAAATAGCTTAGGATTATTAATGTCAAACATTCCAATGAGTCCATGGCTGGAAGGTGCTTTAGAAAATGCTGTTAATGAAAATATTAGCTATGCTATCCCATTATTTATTATTTCAGTTATTGTGGCTGCCCCAGTTTTTGAGGAAATAATTTATAGAGGAATAATATTAGAACAACTATATAAGAGGTATGGAAGTTTAAAGGCCATAGGTATTTCCGCACTGTTATTTGCAATAGTGCATTTAAATATTCATCAAGGAGTAAATGGATTTTTCTTAGGAATAATATTGGGATTTATATATATCAAAACCAATTCATTATTACTTAGCATGTTTTTACATTTTGCAAATAACTTCCTGGTGATAATATCAATATATCTTCCGTTTTTAGATGTTGGCAGCCTTAAATTTAACATAGTTGAGCTAGTATGCGGAGTATTATTGCTATTAATTGCATATAAATTTTTTAATAATATAAAAATGGACGAAGGTAGAAAATTCAATTTCAATATTAATTCTAAAATTAAGAGTGATAAAGTTTTAGATATGAATTATAATTCGGAATCTAAATAGTACCATGGGATTTATGATAGTACTCAAATTTCTTATCTTGCGGCACAAGGATAGAATAAGCCTAATATTAATATAGGAGGGATGGGAATGAAAAAATTATTACCTAGTATTTTATTAAGTTTTTTCGCATTTCCTTTAGGTTGTCTCTTACGTTATATATACTTTAATATATTGCCTTCTTATGGAAGTGCAGAAGTGGCACTATTGTCCATAGTTATCTCGTTAAATATTATTTCTCTTATTATGGCATTGAATGCCATAAATAAAAGAGAGGAGCGTAAATTATGAGTTTTATCCCTTGGATTTTTACGATTGTACCATTTATTCTATGGATAGTGTTTGCAGGGGCTGGTCTATATACTCTATATTTAGCTATTAAAGCCTTGAAAATTTATATTAAAAACAATTCTTAATACACGATAGTTAATATATGGTAAACTAAATAAAAAGAAGTAGGGGGAATATAAAATGTTTAAATTGGGAAGTTATTTACTATTTATAACGTTTACTCAATTGATAGTTGCAATATCATTTGCTCAATCATTGCCAGGTGTTGGCTCAACTTATGCATTTGAGCACGTTCATCCCCTGGTAAAGATTATAATACTAATTGAGTTGATTTTTTCAGGATTTCTTATATATGAAGGTTATTCTAAAATTGATAAAATGTGAGGATGTGATATAATGCGTTGCCCTTATTGTAATGAAGAAATGGATAACGGAGTTATTCATAGAGATAGATACGCAATTAAATGGGTGCCAAAGGACAAAGACAGAGGATCGTTATTACAATGGTTTTCAAGGGGTATAATTCTTGCAGGCATGGGTGAAAGTGTTGAAGATGTATTTTATTGCGAAAAATGCGAGAAGATTATAATCGATACAAAAGGAAAAAGGGATACAAGAAAAAAATAATATTTATTTATATTGATAAAAATTCAAGATGACATATTGTATAGTTTTTTTATTTGTATCATAACAGTAAAACATTGCCGATATGATTAAGCATTTATAATCTCATAGGGGGATAAAAAATGGATATAAGTGTAATTTTACTTTGCTCTATTATGCTTTTGGTTATAATATTCATAGCTGTTAGGTTAGCAATTAATCCATTGTTAAATAAACAAGATAAAATCATTCCAGAAAGCAAGGATTTTGGATTAGTTAAATTACGGGATATAGAGGTACTAAGCAATTCTGAACTCCAAGAAGTAATAGAACTTTATCAAAATAAGGGCGTTAAAAAGAAGGATTATGAGCAGTATGAAAAATATGCAAGGGTACTAAGAGAAGTGAAAGAGATGGGTTATTTTTCTGATGAACAGTATTCCAGTAAAATGAACAGACTTAATAATTATTTTAATGTTGATTAGTGTTTATAGGCATTTTTATTATAAAAAGAACATTATTTAATTCAGAAGTTGTAGTGGAGATTATTTATATAACTTTATGAATCTATATCTTTAGAATAGAAACAGAGTTATCTAACCACAAATAGGGTGGAAAGAATGACAGCGGAGACATTAAAACTTAAATTAACACAAATTAAAAGAGATAATTATGTGATTAACTGTGAGAATTTATATTATTCTTACGCATTGGATATGCTTAAACACATTGGAACAACGGATGCAACCCTGCGTGATGATTTAATTTATGATGTTTTTGCAAAATGGATTAATCAAAATCGGTTTACTACTCAACAGATTCAAACTTTTTTGGCAATTTGTATAGATAGCCAGCATTTGATGAAGTGTGTTGGTGCTGAAAATGATGATACAGTTTTCACTCGTACCTTTTCTGCACTTATTATAGCTTTGATATTATATTCCCACAATCAAAAAAAATTTTTTACCTCATAATGTAATTTTCGAAACGAAAAACCTCATAATCGAGTACTATACTAAAGAAATGGATTTAAGAGGGTACATAGACAATAAGGGGTGGGCTCATTCAGCAGCACATGGAGCTGACGTAATTGATGAATTGGCACAATGTACTGTTCTCTGTAAAGAAGATTTGCAAAAGCTACTTATGATATTGCAGTTAAAAATATGCCAGGGAAAGTACGTATACATTGATGGAGAACCTGACCGGATAAGCGTTGCCGTGAGAAGTATTTTCATGAGAAACGAAATTGATGAATATGATATAGTGTTATGGTTGGAAAGTTTTAAAAAGTACAACTCTACGAGTAACTCGTCAATCGAATGGTATCATCAAAAAATTAATATTACAAATTTTTTAAAGAGTTTATATTTTACTTTGAAGGGTTGTATTCAAGATTTTATCATAGTTGATAAAATTCAGGATTTAATTACTACTCTATATGGAAGTATTTTATGAAGAGGAATTAATTAAAATCTTAAACTATTGGAGTGAAATTAAAGTGAAATTAGAAACAACCGTAAATTTAGAAAGGATATCAACCACAGTAGGTGGAATTATTTTATTAAAGTATGCAATTGAGATTTTAGTTTATAAAGCTAATATTGCGATTCATATAATTTCAAAATACTTATCTACAACTATAAGTTACTTAATAAGTTACAGTTTTCTTTTTATATTCATTTATTTCATATTTAAGATAAGAGCTAGAGAAGCGTTTTATCAACATGAAAAAAAATTAACAGGAATTAAGGCTAGTTTATCTCTATCTTTATTACTGATATCTATATCGACTTTTTTTAGTATTTCATTTAATTATTTTTCTGGCATTGGCAATATATTATCTACAGTATCAGCTAATCGTGTTGAAGAAATAAATTCCTTTAGAATGGATACCTTATTGGCTGGATGTATGGCAGCTATGTTTGAAGAAATGTTATATAGAGGAATTATTTTACAAAGACTAAAAAATCATGGTAATGTTTTTGCAATAATAGTATCAGCAGTTTTATTTGGATTTATGCATGGTATTCGCTTTATTGATACATTTGTAGTTGGAATAATGCTGGGATCTGTTTATGTTATAACAGGAAATTTAATATATCCTATTTTTATGCATTTTTATGTGAATGTGATACTTGCAATCATTGGTTATATAACACTATTCTTATTTCCAGCTATGAGTAACATTCAATTTATATTTATTCGTCTAGGGATTTTAATTATTATAATCCTTACAACTTATGTTATATGCAAATCTCTAAATGTGTTTGATAGATTGCATATTAGGAGTAAATTCATATATATAAAATTTTTAATAAAAAATGAAAAAAGTAAATATAAAACCTTTTTTTATTCGCCAACAATAGTAATATTAATTATTAGAGAGATTTGGATAATATTTAATGGTATAGGAGTGCTTTTGGTGAATATTTAAATTTTAATATATACAATTATATGCATGTTAATTAGGACATAAAAATATTTATGAAGATCCTATTTGTTTCACCCTTTTCGTTTCTATCCCAGTTTATTTTACTTTTAGGAGAGGAATATGGCTGCAGGTATTTCCTTCAAACTGCTCTTCAGCAGTGGCTGGGTAAACGAAAGAGCATAATTCTTTTGGGAGTTATATGGGGCATATAGCATTTGCCACTAAACCTGTTTATAGTCCAACGACGCCTTTTCTTATTTTGTGGCGCAAGAGTATTATAATCAGAGCTTATATATGATTAAAGTGAATAAAGACATAGGCAGACTTGTTTGTAGAGAAGTGTATATCTAATAAATATCATGGGGGAGTTGATCTTGAGAGAAAGTGATGATAGAAAAAATATAACGGATGGCATATCATTTTTTACTGAAAGTGATCTATTTAAGAAAAAAGAAAATAGATTTTTGTTACAGGTTTTTGGATTATCAATTCTATTGTTTGTTATTGTAAGTAGACTTTTACCAAGTGACAGCGATATTTCATATTTCCTATCAGTAATATCTTCAGTGTTAATTATTAATGGATATAACAAAGCTAAAAAGGAAGATAGGCAGTAGAAATATTATACAACAGTAGAATATGACGACTAAAGCCTAAATTATTAGTTAATAAAATTTATTAGTGCGATTAAAATAGAGGGGCGAAAGTTTTATGCTAAGAATTATAATTGGGGTAGTTTATATTATTGGTGCAATTTATGTAGGGATTTACACATTTAATAATAGATATAATATGCCTTCTTTAGTACGTGGATTAAATGAAGAAAACTACGAAGTTATTGATAAAACAACGTTTAATAAAATAATGATTATTAGAAATACATTGGAATGTATTTGGATTATGTTCTCAGGAGTTTTATGCATAATTTATAATAGTCCATCTGCTGTTGCTTTACCATCTCTCTATTTTCTTATAGATATTATTTTTTCTAAAATAGCAAAAAAGTACATTAATATTAAATAGAAGAGTGTATTGTTATAAATTAGGAGGTATATTATGAATTCTACATCTTTTGCATATGTTTATTTAGTATTAGGAGGTATAGCTATTATTTTAGAACTACTTCCAGAAAATATTTATAAAAAAATGACTATCCGTTCTCATAGAGCTAAAGATACAGAAGAATATATTAAAAGAAGTAAGATTACAGGTATATTAACAGGTGTATTAGCAATACTTACAGGAAGTGTAATATTAGTTAAAGGGTTTAAATACTCCCCGATATTTAATTCGATAATGTTATTAACCATTTCAATAGGTGGCTATTTTAGAAATAAACTATTGATAAGGTAAATCTGTTATATTCTTATAAAGTGTGGCAGCAGTATAATATGATGAACTAAATTATACATTAGAAATAAATAATGGGAGGAAACTATGAGTAATTATATACTTGAGTTGAGGAAATTTGTTGGTAAAAGACCACTAATTCAGTGTGGAACGTGTGTAATTATTAGTGATAAAAATAAAATCCTAATGCAGTTAAGAACTGATAATAAAAAATGGGGTTTACCTGGTGGCTCAATAGAAATAGGTGAGAAAGTTGAAGAAACTGCTATTAGGGAAGTGAAAGAAGAAACAGGTTTGTCAATAAGTTTAAAGGATTTAAAATTATTTGGCGTTTTTTCTGGTGAAAGACAACATTATATATACCCTCATGGTGATGAAGTATATAATGTTGTTACCACAAATGTATATAGTGGTGAATTACATATAGATAATGAAGAAAGCAGTTCTTTAAAATTCTTTGAAATTGATAACTTACCAATTGAGATTAGCCCTCCAGATATTGAAGTTATAGAAAAATATATCAAGAATAATAAGTGTGTTTAATTCGTAATCTTCTTTTAAAGTGTCGTAGCAGTAGAAATTATGCGTCACAACTGTAAAAAAGATTTATCAATTATAAAAAGTAAGAAGGTATTAGTTATGAATAAAAAGTATCCTAATAAAGATATTGCAATAAATGCTTTAAGAGAAGCAGAAAGACTAAATAAAGGAAAATGGGTAAAACATTCAGAGTATGTAGCTCTGGCTTGTAAAAATATTTCTGGATTTTGTGATGATATGGATAGTAATAAGGCTTATATTTTAGGATTGTTACATGATATAGGTCGAAGGGTTGGTGTAGTACAAGAAAGACATACAATTGAAGGATTTAAATATTGTAGTAATCAAGGTTGGGATGATGTAGCTAAAATATGTATTACCCATTCATATAGTATAAAAGATATAAGGTCTGTAATTGGTAAGTTAGATATAACTAAAGAGGACTATAATTTTATAAAAAAGTATATTGATTCGGTAATCTATGATGATTATGATTTATTGATTCAATTATGCGATGCTTTAGCGCTACCAACAGGATTTTGCTTGATTGAACAACGGTTAGTTGATGTAACACGTAGGTATAGTGCGAATGAATATACTGTTATGAGATGGAATAAGCTTTTTGAAATAAAAGAATATTTTGAAAGAAAAATGAATTGCTCAATTTACAAAGTTTTACCAAATATAATTGAGAATATTTTTTATTATGACAAAAGATAATACAGATTTAATTGTGAATATTATAATTAAGCCTTACAACAGTAATCTATAATACTTATATATTAGCATATACAACCATATCTCACACGGTTTGAAAAGATATTAAAGGTAGGATAATTGATCTTCATATATTTAAATTCAACGAACAAGAGTACATTGTTTTTGAGAGAGAAGCATATCCCCCAGATGTGTTTAGTGGGATTGGGAAAATAGGTGATAAAGTGGTAAGATGTATTAATGCTGAAAATCAAGTATTATTTCACTTGGGCTATGAGCATGATGAAAATGATGTGCATGATGTAAAACTATTGTGCGAGAAATTTGATATTCCTGTTCCGAATGAGTACAAGTAACTAAATAGTAATTTTAAGTTGATTATTATAAACAGTAAATTTATGAGGGAGAATGTATGCTATGAAGAAATCAACCATTACAGCGACATTTAAAACAGATATTAAAAAAGTATGGGAAATAGTTACAAATAACAATAAATATGAGTGGCGGAGCGATTTAAGTAAAATTGATGTTTCAATAGATGGAAACTCTTTTACAGAATATACAAAAGATAATTTCCCTACTAAATTTAATATTACTTTAAAAAAGCCTTATGAGCGATATGAATTCGATATGAGTAATAAAAACATGAATGGTCATTGGATTGGAGTTTTTAGTCCTATTACTAACAATAGTACGCAGATTGAATTTATAGAAGAAGTATCAGTAAATAATCCTATAATGAATTTATTTGTAGGTTTGTATCTAAAAAAACAGCAATCACTTTATATAGCAGATTTAAAAAAAGAACTGGGAGAATAAATTTTAAATTTGTGGAGGAGATAAGATATGGCATCTAGTCAAGAATATTTAGATTTTATTATTGGACAGTTAGATATACTGGACAATATTTCTTATAGAAAAATGATGGGAGAATATATTTTATATTTTCAAGGAAAGATTTTTGGAGGAATATATGATGACCGTTTTTTGGTTAAGATAACCAAAGCCAGCAGACAGTTGATGCTAGAGACAACCGAGGAATTGCCTTATGATGGTGCAAAACCAATGCTTTTAGTTGATGATGTTGATAACAAAGAGTTCTTATATCGACTAATTACAGAGATGTATGAAGAACTTCCTACTCCAAAAGTAAAAAAGAAAAAGTAATTTCTAAAGTCCAGATAAAAAACATTAAGGACTGATGAAATATTAAAGGGAAACTATGGCGCAATTATAGTATTTTGTGGCGCAAGAGTATTATAATCTAAGCTCATATATGATTAAAGTGAATAAAGACATAGGCAGACTTGTTCGTAGAGAAGTCTGTATCTAATAAATATCATGGGGGGAGCATGATCTTGAGAGAAAGTGATGATAGAAAAAATATAACGGATGGCATATCATTTTTTACTGAAAGTGATCTATTTAAGAAAAAAGAAAATAGATTTTTGTTACAGGTTTTTGGATTATCAATTCTATTGTTTGTTATTGTAAGTAGACTTTTACCAAGTGACAGTGATATTTCATATTTCCTATCATTAATATCTTCAGTGTTAATTATTAATGGATATAACAAAGCTAAAAAGGAAGATAGGTAGTAGAAATATTATAAAACAGTAGAATATGACGACTAAGGTTTAAATTATTAGTTAATAAAATTTATTAGTGATATTAAATTTTCTAAAATAGCCAAAAAGTACATTAATATAAAATGAGTTCACTTAATCACCACTATTCATTAGCAAAGTCTTAATTTTTAATTCAACTTTTTAATATTATATATACAAGCTAAAGTTAATACAATAAAGAAAAGAATATAGTGAAAAATGGACTTCCCTTGTTTCTCACTTCTAGAATCCTTACATCTAAGATAAATTAACGTTAAAAGCAGTAGAGCTGTTGCACTTAATATAAGCCTAATTACTTCGCATAATAATTTATATTGTTCAATAGTAATCACAAAGGATATGCAAGATACAATAATGTATAAAAAGTAGTATCCTTTTTCATCAAATATATCTTCCTGCAAGTTACGTAGAAACTTATCAATCATGATATTATGTTCCTTTCACATTTGAAATTGATTATGTGAATATTATAGCACATATGGAAAATAAATGGATTTATTGATAATAAAACGATAAAGTATAAGACAGATTCTTCTTATTTTACATACTAAGATTAATTTAAGAGGAAATAACATACATAAGACTTCATAAACTTTTAAATGAAGATTTAAGTAATATCGTGTTAATTCATGAAATAATTTAAGAGGAGGGTATTTAATTTGCCTATTCAGAGATGTAAGAATTGCTCTAATGAATTCAAATGGAAAACTATTATGAAATCAATTTCTGAAGGATATGGAACTATAGAATGTAATAATTGTAGAACTAAGCATCATATATATTTTATTTATCGTTTAATAAATTCTGCTTTAATTATACTTCCTTTAGTATTTAAAAAAACTCTTTTTGATTTATTCGACGTATTTTTTATTATTGCTTATTTTGCCTGGTTTTTTACAGTATTATGTATATCACCATTTTATGTAAGATACTATATAAAAAATAGATGGATTGATTAAGCGTTAGATTTTGTATCTGCATTATGACATAATGTTATAATTTCACATACCAAGATTAATCTAAGATGAAATAACATAAGACTTTATAAACTTAAGGTTGGTAAAGATATAGGCAGACTTGTTTTCAGAGAAGTCTATATCTAATAAATATCATGGGGGAGTATATGAAATTTAAAAAATATATTATTACGATATTAAGTATATTTTTTTTGGTGATTATAGTGCTAATAAGTCAAGGAAATATAGGAGTATCAAAAGATAATACAGAAGAGGATGCTCGTAAAGCACATAGGATTCCAGAAGAATGGATTACAGCGAAAGATATTAATGATGATTTTGGAGCTTTACTTTTTTATTCAGAGGATTTAAGTAAGTATACATTCTCTATATATCAAAATAGACCTGGATTATCATTAGGATATTTCTTTCGTTTAGGTGGAGGTTTGCCAGGAATTTCAGACGAAATTTTAAAAGTTACTAGTAATGGTCAAGGATATATATTTTTATCTTTAAACAAGATGCACGTATCAAGGATAGAAATAGATAATGGGATACATACAAAAGAAATACTAATTGAAAATACTAAACCTTTTACAGTAATAAGTTCAGAAAATAGTGATGAAATTAAATTTTATGATATTGATGAACACTTAATCCCTAATGAGTTTATTATAGAGTCTCCATTATAATAAATTTAGGAACAATTTTCTTATTTTGTAGCGCAAAAGTAAATAAAGATGAAGAAAAAATTATTTATATAGTTTAATAATAAGAGGTGTTAAAAATGATTGTTAAGGCTATTGTTCCTTGGGAATTATTACAAAAGAAAATGATATGAGACCAACTAAAATTTATACATAATAAAAGAGTCTTAGATTTTGGAAGTGGAAATGGTATAACAGCTGACCATTTTGCTATAGACAATGAGGTTATAGCAATTGAGCCAGATGAAAAGACGCTTCAGGATAGATTTACAGAAAATGAGTATACTCAAATAAAAGGAGATATAAATGCAGTTAAGAATTTTGAAGATGAATCATTTGATGTGATACTGTGCCACAATGTTTTTGAGTATGCAAGTGAAAGAGAAAAAATTATTAAATGTTATTCTTGATATATGTGATTAATAGTAGGCAAAAGCTAATCAAATTTAGGTTAGCTTTATTTATTTGCAAATTATGAATCGCACATACCACACCCAAAGTCACTAATTTTGTTCCGTTTATGTTCAGATTTGTACGTTTCGTGCCAAATGTATTAACATTTTTATTTATATATGTTAATTTAATTATGCTATTCATATTATTCAATAATTAAATTATGAGGTATTAAAAGGAGGAAAATTTAATGAAAAAAATCATGACTTTATACTTTGTCCTAATTATTATAGGTACTTCAATTCTATTTAATGGTTGTGGAAAAAGTATTAAAACAGACGCTACTAAAACAGAAAGTACTAAAACAGAAGCTGCTAAAACAGAAGGTCCTAAAACAGAATTTGAAGCAGGTAAGGAGAAAATAAAGCTAGAAAAGATGAGTGTTTTATCAAATAAAGCTGATATGCTAATTCCAAAGTCTTTCAGTATTATGTCAGAAGAAATGGCTAAGACGAAGTATCCTTCAGAAAGAAGACCAACAATAATTTATACTAATGAAAATGGATCGATTAATATTGCACTAAATCATACACAAAACCAAGCAAAAAACAGTGAAATCTCAGCATATATGAATACTTTGAAAAAAAGTTTTGAAAATATGTATCCATCTGCACAATGGTATAACTCAAGTGTAGAAAAGATTAATGGAAAAGATGTGGGCGTTCTAGAAGTACTAACCCCTGCAGTTGATACAGAGGTTTATAATTTAATATGGTTCACTGATTTGGATGGAAGATTATTACTTTCAACATTTAATTGTACAAAAGAACAAATGAATGATTGGAAACCAATAGCAAAAGTTATTATGAATTCTCAACAATTTAAATAATAAAAACTTCATAATTATTTATCGCTTTTTATTTTATTAGGATTTATTCTTTTTCATAACGCACCACTTAAAAATATTTATCAGAAATAAAAATGCTCTCTGTCTACTTGACAGGGAGTATTTTACTTCGCTAGATAGGTGCTTTATTTTTTACTATTAAGTTTCATGTGAATACCAAGAAATTCTTGACAGCTTAAAAATTTCAGCTTATTATATGACTATAAAATAAAATTAGTCATATAATTACAAGGGGGATTTTAATGAAAGGCAAACATATGTGGAATGAAATATCAATTCTTAATAAGAAAGGGCGGCAACTATTTTGTCGTCACTATTTCATATCAATTGATGCACCAAATATATTATATATTCAGACGCCAGTAGCCTCGGTGGCAGGATTGGCAAAAAAAGCATACGAGCCGCTGTCAAAGTATGGTTTCAATATCTTTGCGGTGGATTTATCCGGTATTGGTAACAGTGAGGGCAGTATTAATGAATTTACTGCCTTAGGGGTGATATCTGATTTGGATAGTTGTGTAGATTATATAAAAGAAAACTTCAATGGTAAGTTGTTCTTTTTTGGCGGTACAGGTATAGGTGGAATTATGGGACAATATTATGCATCATACAGCAATAGATTAGATGCTTTTGCTCAGTATGGTGTTGGCATATATGAGGATTTATCACCAATAGGCATTCCATTATGCCTTGGAAAAATGGGCTATATAATGCTGAAGTTTCTTAAGAAAATATCTCCTAGTCTTTATTTTAATATGACTCCGCCAAAGTATTATGGAAAAAACAAGGAACAGGACGATAGGCTTTATAAGATGGCACTTCTAGAGAATCCACAGATGTTTAAAGCAAATATTAATTGGTTAGCAGCATTTATGGAAATTTTAATAGGAAAGAATAGTTATATTAAAGGTGAGCCAAAATGCCCAGTGCTAGTATTTCAAACTTTATCAGACCGCTACTTTTCTCCTGATTATTTTAAACGTTATTATGATAAGCTAGCGTGTAGTAAAAGATTATACGTTATTGACGATATTCACAATAGCTACTATTTTCGTGCAGATGAAATATGTGAGCAGGTGGCAAAATGGTTTTTAGATAATACAAATGAGGTGATAGTGGATGCCAAAATTTAATGAACAGGAACGAGATATCATAAGAGAACGACTATTTAAAGAGGGACAAAGACTCTTTTCTGACCATGGTCTACGAAAAGTTACTATAAATGACCTTACTACAGCTGCCAGTATTTCTCATGGATCATTTTATAACTTCTTTGAAAGTAAGGAACATCTTTTTATGGAAATAAATCTAAAAAAGCAGCGAGAGATTTTCAAGCAACTTGATTCTTTTATATATGAAAACAAAGAATTAGAGCCAAGGAAACTTACAAAGCTTGTGATGTACTTTATTATGGATAAATTTTTTACTGACCCAATTATTTCATCTATTAACGGTGAGTTATGGGAGTATATATCACGTCGATTACCATCACAGACTATACAAAATAATAACTTAAACGATTCCTTAGTAGTTGAAAAGCTAACTGAGGCTGGGGTAAAATTCAATGTTCACACATCATTGGTAGTTAAAGTGTTTCAAGCTGTTTTTATAAGTGCGGCGTCCTTTATTTTAGATGAGGAAGGTGAGGCGGCTATAGACATTCTCATGGAGGGTGTAATTGAGAAAATAGTTGAGTAGTAAAACATTAATTAACTGTAAATATTACGCAAGATTAACTTTATATACAAATTGTGTGGTAAAATAATAAGTATAAAAGTGAAGAAGAATAGTCTTTTTCACAACTTACAAAGCTTTGATAAAAAAAGAAAGAGGCATATAAAGGATTTAGACTGTATTATAATTTAATGGAGGGATAAACATGAAGGATAAGAAAAAGGTTATAAAAGAAATTAGAAGCTGGACTTTTATAATTTTAGGAACATTTTTTATTTCAACTTTAATCAATAGTAAGGTTTTTGCTAGAGTTCACGTAGAACAAAGTTCTATGGAAAATACGCTGTTTACAAATCAACAATTAATAGTTGATAAATTAAGTTATAATTTTTCAGAACCTAAAAGAGGAGATATTATTATATTCCTTGAAGATGAAGAAAAAGGAACTGTAGTTGATGATGCTTTAAGAAATATAGATAATATTGCATCAATATTTGAAAATGATAAGGATGTCATCCAAGAACATAGTAGGCTAGTAAAAAGAGTAATTGGTGTTGAAGGTGATGAAATTGATATTAAAAATGGATATGTTTATTTAAATGGCAATAAACTTGAAGAAGCGTATATTAAAGGAGAAACTTTAAGTGGAGAGTTTAAGCTTCCTGTTAAAGTTGGACATAATAAACTATTTGTATTGGGTGATAACAGGCCTGTAAGTAAAGACAGCAGGAAGTTTGGGCTCATAGATTTTAAACAAGTTGAGGGAAAAGCAGTTTATAGAGTTTACCCATTCAATAAGTCTGGAAAGTTAAAGTAAAATATAAAGATAAATCCAGAATAGTATTCAAATCATAAGTCTCGATTATGCTAAAAAAATATACGAAAAGATTTGTATATAAAAGCAGCTTTACTAGGGATACTCTCGGGATTTATAGTACAAAATAAGGATGCTTTTTCAGTCGTTTTATTTCGTAAGATTTTTTTAGGCCCATCAAGGACTTACTTTTAATAGTAAGTCCTATTTATATAACAGTCTTTTACATTCAATCCTTAAATAAAAACCTATATATCGTACTTCCTCCATTATATCCAGTAAAATATAAAAGTCGCTTCCCATCCTTGCTCCATTTTAAACTATTTCCATACCTAGCGTTGCTGTAAACAGTAGTATCTGCCTCTATTTTATCCTTATTAAAAAGTGCTGCGTGCAGCTCAGAAACCCCATTATTATTAGAAATATCATAGGCAATTTTTTTTATTATCCTCTGTTACTTCCATGTTGTATATATTTCCTTGCTTTAAATTCTTATAGCTTTTGCCTTTAACGTTATATATAAAAATTTCATCAGTTCCTTGGATGCTGCCAGTAAATATGAAATTCCCATCATTTAGAGGTATAAGATTATATACAGTTCCTTCTATAATATCTTCTGAAGTCTCTTTATTTTGCAAATTTATTTTCATTATCCTTAAATGGCTTTTATTCTAACAATTACTTCCCTTATATCAAAAGGTTTTGTAATATAATCATCTGCTCCTAGTTCTATTCCAAGGATTTTATCAATTGTGTCTGACTTTGCAGTGATCATAACAATAGGTATAGTATATTCCTTTGAAACCTTTTTACATATTTCAAAGCCGCTTATGTCTGGCAGCATTAAATCTAGTATCAGCAAATCAGGTTTAAAATCCTGTACTAGTTCTAACCCCTTTTCTCCATTTGAAGCAACTATAGTTATGCTTCAAAGAGATGAAAATGGTAAAGTAACAAGCGGTGAATTTGAAGCTGTTAACCAAAAGGGAGCTGACTATAATAATTCCTTATTTAATAAGTACAATTCTTTTACAGCTTTGAGAGCAACATATGCATCCTCAGAATGGACTGCTGATGGAACTATTAAGTCTGAAGATGGAAAAACACTTAATAAGGTTTATAGAACTTATAAATCTATACCAACTAAAAATGCTGGCAAATTATCTAAAGCAGAACTTTTGGCTCAGCCTAAAGTAACTATAAAAGAGGTTGCTTATATTGATGCTGCTACAGGACTTCCAGCTAAAATAGAAAAATATGAAGAAGCTAATGGAGTCATGGACTTAATAGATACTAATGTATATGAGTTTAAATATGTAACTTCTCCTGAAAATCTATTTGACACAAATGGAGTAAATTTAAAACAACTTCCTGACTTTAATTACGACGAAAACGCAAAAGGTTAATAGTTAATGGTGCCACCCACATGGCAAGTGGCAAGTTGATACTTTGATAAAGCATGAGTTTTATAACTCATGCTTATTTTTTAATTCCATTATTATCAAATGTTTTTCTTAATGCTATTTCTGTTAGCGGTATTACTAAAAGTAGTACTATAAGCTGAATGTAAATCAATGCAACCATAAGCTGGCTATAGTTACTTAAGTTTTGTAAGGTAAGTACCAAAACAACTGATACTACTGCATTGATAACACCACTTCTAATCCATACTTTTCCTGAATACTTATGTGCAAACTCCCAAGTGTCTTTATTTTTTGTTGACATTGGTGAGCGGTAACCAATTATACAGTTTATTTCTTTAGGTGGTTTTTTGCTTAATAAGAACCCAAATCCTATCATAGTTAGAGACATTATTGCTGTAATAATTAGAGAAATATTTAGCATGTTATTCCCTCCCCATATAATGCAAATGATATTCACCCATATAATCTATAAGTTTTTATTACATTACAGCCCTGCTATATATAAATTATAATATTTACTTCAATAAAGTTCCACAGTCAAATATTCATCATCAGCTTATGTAGTGGACAACTTTAAGAAATTTTGCTTGTGGTATATTATAATCTTTAGATTTGAAGTTTATTGAAGGAATTTGCAATGTTTTCTCGAATATTGAAACTACAAAAGAAGCGAGAATTTAATTGTGCTAATGGTTAACGAAATGAAAATTGGGAAAAGGAATGTTGAAGGAGGATGAAGCATGATAAATTGTGGTAGACAAATAAGTGATTCGACACAAATTATGATTGTTGACGATACGCTAGTTAATCTGAAGCTATTGTCAGATCTGCTTTCTGAGCATGGCTATCAAGTGCGCCCGGTCTCTAGCGGCGTAAGGGCCCTTAAATCAGTGCTCATTGAGAAGCCGGATTTGATTATACTGGATGTAATAATGCCGGAGATGGATGGTTATGAGGTATGCCGTCAGTTGAAGCTGAACGAGCACAGCCGTGATATTCCAGTGATATTTATTAGTGCTCTTGACGATGCGGCCAACAAGGTCATAGGTTTTAAAGCAGGTGGTGTGGACTATATTACCAAACCTTTTCAAAAAGAAGAAGTATTGATCAGGGTGGAGACACACTTGTCAGTGTCCCGTCTGCAACAGCAATTACAGGCGCGTAATGTTCAGCTTGAAGAGGAAATTGCCCAGCGTAAAAGAGCGGAGGAAGAACTACTAAAGGCTCATGAAGAAAAAAGAAGACTAGATGTTCTTATGGAGCATGATAGAGTTAGAACGGAGTTTTTTGCAAACATTTCCCATGAATTAAGGACTCCAATTAATGTTGTTTTTTCTTCACTTCAGTTATATGAATCCAATTTAAAGGGATGTTTAGCTCGTAATATATCTTCAAATTGCCATAAATACATAAATACAATGAAGCAAAATTGTTACCGGCTTTTAAGATTGACCAATAATTTAATTGATATAACAAAGATTGATGTAGGTTATTTTGAAATATATAAAACAAATAATAATATAATAAATCTCATAGAAAACATAACACTGTCTGTTGCTGATTATATAGAAAGCAAGGGGTTATCAATTATATTTGATACAGATATAGAGGAAAAAATTATAGCTTGCGATCCTGATAAAATAGAGAGAATTATTTTGAATTTGTTATCAAATGCAGTAAAGTTTACTGAGCCCGGTGGTGAAATCATGGTTAGTATAGAAAATGGCATCCAAAATATTTGCATTAAGGTAAAGGACACAGGAAGAGGTATTCCTGAAGAAAAGCTAAATTTAATATTTGAACGTTTTGTGCAAGTTGACAGGTCTCTTACAAGGGATCATGAAGGAAGTGGAATAGGACTTTCTATTGTCAATGCTTTGGTAGAACTGCATGGTGGAACAATATATGCAAATAGTCAAATTGGGCATGGCACTGAGATTATTATATATCTTCCATGTGAATTAGTGGAAAAAACCGAGGGTTTACATCCAATGAGTAATTCAACAGAAAGAAATAATGTTGAAAAAATTAATATAGAATTCTCAGATATATATAAATGAAGAAGAGGTGAGGAGCAGGATGAATGATATGTTACCATTAAAACAACTGATTGCCAGCCACGAAGACTGGTTGTTGAAAAGACTGTTTCATTACGCTATTGAACGCAATTATGCGGAGGGCAGCGCTGCACTTGAAAGGGCATGGCGCATTTGTGTCAATGGACTTTCCGGTGCCATCTTGGAAGGTATTGATACTATATATCCCGATTTTGAATTTGGACCTGATCATAATTTTAAGGAAGATCCTTTATGTCGTTTCATCGTGGGCACCGCTAAAAGACACCGAGAAAGAGGCGTCAGTCTGCAAATTTTTCATGGACTAATGGTCTATTACAGAGAAGCTTGGCTCGACCTGGTCAGATATGCGAAATTCCCAAAAGAGTATGAAGATGAATGCCTTCATATTATTAACCGAATGTTTGACCGTTTTATGATTGCACTTTGCGCAGAATGGGCCGGAACTGGGCAAAGTAGGCAGATAGGAGAACTGCAAATTCAGAACCGAAAAATAATAGTAGAAAAAAACAGATTCTTAACAATCTTTGAAAGTGTCCCTAACCCGATATTTATTATCGACGATGTAGACAAAATCGTTAATTTTAATTTTGCCGCCGCTGTTATGATAAATGCTACTGATAGTCATGGTGATCAATATTACTATTCAACGGCGAAGCCTTCGGATTTTTTCGGTGAAAATGACAACTCAATTATTGGTAAAACAATTACCTCTTTCTTTTCCTGGTTAGCAGACGATCTTAAGGCTTTTATTGCCAGTAATGAACCTTCCATTAGTTTAGAGAGAAAGGTGGAAACCAAGCAGGGAATTCAATATTTTAGCATTAAATTGTCTCGAAGGGTAGATGTAAGTAAAACTTTCTTAGGTGGTATTATTATTTTTGAAGATATTACCGAGAAAAAACTTGTTCTAGAGCAATTGCAACAGGCCAAAGAAGCTGCTGAAGCGGCCAATCAGGCTAAAAGCACCTTTCTTGCCAATATGAGTCATGAACTTCGTACACCGATGAATGCAATTTTAGGTTATTCACAATTGATGCAAAGAGATTCTGATTTGCAAGCTGAGCATCGGGAATATTTAGATATTATAAATCGCAGCGGAGAACATCTTTTGGCGTTGATTAATGACGTTTTGGAAATATCTAAAATTGAAGCCCGCCGTATTAGTTTAGAAACTGTCACCTTTGATGTTCATGCTCTTTTCCGTGACTTGGAGAAAATGTTTCGAATCAAAACAAATGCTAAGGGTTTGAAATTTACTTTGAATGGAATTGATAAAATTCCGCGTTATATCACAGCTGATGAGAATAAATTTCGCCAGATATTAATCAATCTTTTGGGAAATGCAGTAAAATTCACATCAGAAGGGAGCATTAGAGTTCAGGTAGCGGGAATTCGAACACAAGATAAACTACATTTGACCATAGAAGTTGAAGATACAGGCATGGGAATCGAAGAAAGCGAGCAGAACAAGCTGTTTCAATATTTTGAGCAAACAGGAAGCGGTAGGAAAATACAGGGAGGAACTGGTTTGGGATTGGCTATAAGCCGAGAGTATGCCCGAATGATGGGCGGAGATATCACTGTAAGGAGTCAGTTTGGCAAAGGCAGTATTTTTCGTGTGGAAATAGTATCCGAAGAAGGGAAGGCTGCCGGTGTTACGGAAATCACTGAGATTCATCGAGTAATTGGCTTAGAAGAGGGGAAAAAAAGACCACGCATAATGGTTGTTGAAGACGATGCTGATAGCCGCCGCTTACTAATTCGCCTTCTTAGGAGAATTGGCTTTGAAGTGCTTGAGGCCCAGAACGGTTTGGAAGCCATAGAGTTTTTTTCACAGTGGCAACCTAATTTTATTTGGATGGACCTTCGAATGCCCATAATGGACGGTCTTGAAGCAACTAAAAAGATTCGTACTATGAAAGATGGAGCAAATGTGGCAATTGTCATACTTTCAGCAAGTGTGTTGGAAGAAGAAATACAACCTATAATAAAAGCTGGTTGTACCGATTTTGTACGGAAGCCTTACCGTGAACAGGACATTTTTGCAGCTATGGCCAGGCATTTAGGGATCAAATACGTTTATGAAGTATTATCCGATGAAGAGTGTATTGATTTTGACAACAATTTTGAGAAACTGATTAAGTCGTTGCCTTCTGCACTTCGTAATGAGTTGTATGATGCAATTTCCAGGTTGAATGTCAACAAGGTGGAAAAAATAATTGATAAAATTATGGTAGAAAATCACACCCTTGGAAGTATGCTCAAAAAATATGCCGAACAATTGGAATATGATAAAATTTGGACGGCATTGGAAAATTACACAGAAGGTAAAACAAATTGACAAGTTTAAAAACAATATAACGGTTTACTCGTAAGAAACGCTATCTTAAAATAGGTAGAAGTCCAGGTTATACCCGTTACGCAGAACTGTATAATAAATGATAGCAGTTTTTGCCGTATGCTAGGTATATCAACTAGTGTATAGTTTGACCCGACTATTTTTCGTGATATAATGAAGAAAATCACATAAGAGAGGATATATCATGACCAAACATAATATCTATACAATGAGTGTAGCAAGTGTCTATCCCCTTTATGTTACGAAGGCGGAGAAAAAAGGACGCAGGAAAACAGAAGTGGATGAAATTATCCGTTGGTTGACAGGATACAGCCAGGAAGAGTTAGAAGCTCAACTGGAAAAACAGACAGATTTTGAGAACTTCTTTGCGGAAGCTCCTAAGCTGAATCCTTTGCGAGCTTTGATCAAAGGTGTGGTCTGCGGTGTCCGAGTGGAAGACATTGAAGAACCAACTATGCAGGAAATTCGCTATTTGGATAAGCTGATTGATGAGTTAGCAAAGGGAAAAGCCATGGATAAGATTTTGCGAAAATAATAATTAAAAACGAAGAAACACTGATTCCATATGTAAACTATAAAAGAATCGGTGTTTTTTTGTTGAATCGTCATAATCTAGATGCTTCAGAAAAACCACTCCAATAATCTGATATAATAAAACTATGGGGCTAAAACCGCCGATACAACAGTATGGTAAGCCGTATTATAGCCTATAATATAATAAGTAATATAACTTTTTATAGTTAATTTCATCATAAGACTTTAGCAGCAGGAAATTTTATATGGAATGATGATAAAATAAAAAACGTTTTTTAGAGGAGGATAAATGTTATGCTCGATACTGGAAGTACTAGAAGAATAATTTTAGATTTAGCGGTGACATTAGATGGATTTATCGAGGGACCAAAGGGTGAAGTAGATTGGTGTATTATGGATCAAGATATGAAGTTTGTTGATTTCCTAAATAATATTGATACAATTTTATATGGGCGTAAAAGCTATGATTTATGGGGACAATACATTCCTGGAGATGAAATATCAGATGCTGAAAAAGAGGTTTGGAAGTTAGTTCATAGTAAGAAGAAATATGTGTTTTCAAAAACGTCTACCAAGGAGTATCCAGGGGCTAATTTAATAAGTAGCAATATAGTAGAGGAAGTAAAGAAAATAAAGAATGGGCCAGGTAAAGGAATTTGGCTTTATGGGGGATCAAGTCTTATAACAACTTTTTTAAATCTAGGGCTTATTGATGAATATAGATTATCTATTCATCCTGTCATATTAGGAGAGGGCAAACCTTTGTTCATTGATATAAAAGAGAGAGTAGGTCTCAAGCTTGTTAACACTAAGACATTTTCTTCGGGAGTTGTTCAGCTCTGCTATCATGCTGTATAGTAGTGCCACCCACGTGGCAAGTGGCAAGTGATACTTTGATAAGGCATGGGGTTTATAGCTCATGCTTATTTTTTATTTAAATTATATTAATTGAACGAAAAGGACATACTTAAGATAAATTGAGTAATTAACTATTAGGGAGATGATAACATGCCTTCATTTTTTAGAGAAGATAGAGTAAAATCAGTAGATGTTAATGATTTAGAAGAGTCACTAGGGAAAATAAGCTTAATAGATATAAGGGAATCTGACGAATATGAAGAGGGGCATTTGCCAAGGGCTAAGAACATTCCAATGTATGAAATACTAAGAGAGCCAGATGAGCATTTAAATAAGGATAAAGAGTACCATATAATTTGCAGGTCCGGGAGAAAGAGCAGCTTTACCTGTAATGAGCTTATTCTAAAGGGCTTTAAGGTGATAAATGTATCTGGTGGAACCATTGACTATAAAGGGAAATTAGAAAAGGAATAAGAGTGCCACCCACGTGGCAAGTGGCAAGTGATACTTTGATAAGGCATGAGTTTTTATAGCTCATGCTTATTTAAATTTGGATTTTATTTGTAGGCTATGTTAAAGAATAGTGTTGATAATATAATATTTTTTAAGGGAAGTAATTTAAACCTTCCCTTAATTTACACTTTTATAAAAAGATTTTAAGACAGAATTGCTTGGAAGCACAATATTCCATTACTAAATCCTTTTATAATATTTCCTTCATGCTTTATATAAACTGGGTTACATCCATAAACAGGATGAATATATTTTACTTCTATCTCATTAGTTTGAGTTGTGTCACAAAGTTCTTTTAGAATAAACATTCCTTGTACAACTGGATTTTCTGTAAGATGAATGTAATTTGTATCTCCTGTTAGATGACTAAAATCTGCAATTTCTTCTTTTGAAAAATTACGCCATAAAGTACCAGTATCTTCAACGATTTCTGGTTCAACAGGTTCTTTAACTGTTACATTCATCATTAAATAAACTGTTAGTGTTTCTGCAACTTTATTATTAGCATATCCACTACAGTTGATTACACAAAGTCTCCTATTATTTTTTACAATTTCATTTTTATAAGTTTCCTTATCTGATTTGGGTTGAAACCGTTGATATTTTATTTTAGCAATAAATGCACCATCATAAAAAAAGTCTTCCTTTGTAGTAAATGCTCTAAATAAATCTATCATTTTGTTATTCTCCTATATCACTGTTATAATATCTCACAAAAATTATAATTGTGTTCTTATGTAATTATACAGAATATCAATTATAAATCCAATACTTAACATTTAGCATGGCCAAACAAGCGCTAAAAAAATTACCACAAAAGGCATTAACTAAGACCATATATTATCCTATAATAAAGAAAATAGCAGCAACAAGTGACCAAAGCTCAAATGAAGAAAAATTAAATCTAGCAGATGAAATCATAAAGTTTAAGAGTTTACTTGATGAAGGTGTAATAACAGAAGAAGAATTTAATCAAATAAAGAAAGATTTAATACATAAGAGTATGAAAGGGAATTAAGAAAATTTATATTAATGTACCTAGTGAATACGCTTAGTGCGAATACGCTTAGTGCCACCCACGTGGCAAGTGGCAAGTGATACTTTGATAAGGCATGAGTTTTTATAGCTCATGCTTATTTTTGTAAAATTTATGATATAACGGCTAAAAATAATGTTATAATACTTACAAAGTACTAATTTCAAGGTAGGTAAAACTATGATTCAAAAAGATTTATGTGAAGTTAAGGATATACTTAAAAATAATCTAGAGACACTAATAGATAGTTATGGAATAAAATTAATTTATATATTTGGCTCTTATGCAAAGGGAACAAATGACAAGAGCAGCGATTTAGACATAGCTGTGCTTTTGGAGGATAATTATAATCCCTTAGATAAGCTAACATTAATAGGTGAATTTATTGATATTTTTAAAAGAAATGATATAGATTTAGTTATATTAAATAATGCTAATTCCGTATTAAAGCATCAAGTTATTAAGTATGGAAAGCTTGTTTATATGGAAAATGAAGATATTAAGGTGAATTTTGAGGTTAGAGTTCTTAAAGAATATATGGATATGGAGCCTTTTAGAAGAACTCAGATAAAATACATAAAAGATTGGGCAAAAAAAGAATCGGGGGATATATAGTATGACAAGAAGTTTATTGGAGACAATTAATTTAAAAATAAAGGAATTGCAAAAGAATGTGCTGCTATTAAAATCAACTGCTGTTTATATAAATGAAGATAATTTAAAAGAAGATATGTTAAGATACTGGGGAATAGAAAGGGGTATACAGATATCTATTGAATGTGTGCTTGATATATCTAATATAATTATTTCAGTGCTAGATATAGAAAAACCAGACACATATAGGGAAGTCATTTTAGCTTTAGGGGAGAATAAGATTTTACCACAAAAATTTTCTAAGGAAATAGCTAATATGATATCCTTTAGAAATATTCTTGTCCATGATTATATGAGAGTTGATGAAAAAATAATTATAGATATATTACATAATCATTTAGACGACTTTGCTAAGTTTGTAAATTATATAAATCAGTGGATTGAAGAAAACTATAGATAATAAAGTGCCACCCACGTGGCAAGTGGCAAGTTGATCTATGGAATAAAAAGAACTTCTATATAGAATGGATAAATAAGAAAATAGGCATGAGTTTTGTGACACATAACGGACTTAGTTATAAGCACTAAGTCTATTTTTTATGTACTTTTTTAAAAATAAAACCAAGTAATTATATTGATTAAACCAACTTTAAAAGTTAATTTCATTTACGCATCTGTTTCTTTATTTGTTTTTCATTAACTCTTTATTTTGATATAATTACATGAAGGAATTAATGAAACATAATGAGAATATTTTATGGAGGTTACAATGAAGATCTTAAATAAAGACAAATATGAGTTTATTAGCTATTCAAATTCAAATGCAGAGTTTGTTTTTTCCACAGCAAAGAACAATCTTAATTTAAGTAAAAATTCTAAAGAGGGTATTAATAACTTAGAAAATTTAAAACAGTGGTTTGAATTAAAAGAAGTTGGATATCTTAATCAAACCCATAGTGATTATATATATGTTTATGATGGTAAAACTCATGAAGGAGATGCAATAATTACAAAAGAAAAGAATATTGCAGTAGGAATTTTTACTGCAGATTGTGTTCCAATTTTGATGTATGATAAAACCAATAATGTAATTGCAGCAGTACACAGTGGATGGAAGGGAACTGAAATGGGTATTGCTTCTAAAACTATAGATAAGCTAATTGAAAACTATGGGACAAAAACCGAGGACTTAGTTGTGTGTATTGGACCCCATATTGGCGGGTGCTGTTATGAGGTAAGTGAAGAACTAATAGAGCTCTTTAAGAATAATAGCATGTATAAAGATATAGATTTTCATGATGGAAGAAGGCTTAATTTGAAGAAGTGCATTATGCACCAATTAAAATATAAAGGAGTCTTAGAAGATAATATTCATGATGTGAATATTTGTACCTTTTGTAACAAGGAATATGAAACCTATTCATATAGAAGGAATGATAAAGAATCTAGATTGTTTTCATTTATCTTTTTAAAGTAGTAAGCGTGGTGCCACCCAGGTGCCACCCACATGACAAGTGGCAAGTGAGTTGTTAATCATGATCTGAACTGTTAAAATAACTGTATATGTAATATTTATTTTAGATTTGTAAGATTTTTATATGGAGGTAATATTATGAGTGATTATGTTCAAAATAGTGAAGTGATTAGAAAGTTGCTATCAGACAGTACTTTATCTAGATATGATGAAAATGTAATTTCTTTAACGTTATTTGGGAGTTATAATACAAGTTTTTGGAATAAGGAAAGAAGTGACATTGATATCTTAGTTTTAGTTAAGCATTTGGATTTTGACTTGGAATGTAAATTAGAAGACTATTATTATCCACTTCTAAAAGAATATTTTGAACATGACAATATTCACTTCACCTTTATAGCTTTAAATAACTTCGATACAGTATTTGCAGATATTTATATAGATTTTACAGATAAAGTTATTTTTGACATGGAGCTTCATTACGACTTTTTATTATATATTAGTAAGTTTAATAGAGTTAATGAAAGACTAATCAATCTAATTAGAAGGGATTGGGAATCAAAGTATGGTGTATTATAAATATAAAAAAGAAAGATTAAATGATAAATTTAATAGTGCATATGACTTCCTAATTAAAATTAGGAAAGCTGTTGAGCTGTATTGTGAATCTCCAAATGAAATAGTAGCAAGAGGCATGACCGGATATTTCTCAGACTTTACAGAATACATCATAGATATTTGTGAAACTTACTTAGTAATCAATGATAGATATAATACTAGATTAAGCGGAGTTGATTTAATTAAATCTGCTGCAATGTACGGGTTAATGGATGATTTTCTTTCTAATTTTATGGTTAAGTGTGTAGTTCTTAGAAATAGATTCACTCATGATTACTATAAAAGAGAGGTTGCTGAACAGGATATAATTAAGTTTTGTCATTCAGAAATAATATATCTAGATATATTTTTAGAAGCATCTAACGAGATAGTAAAGTTAAATTATACGTTTAAAGCATAGTATAGGAGACAATAAAAGCATCTCATATATATGATTTAGAGATATAAAAGGGGATTGATTAAATGATAAAAAATATAGAAACATTTGTAGAAAAACTAGCATTAATAGAGGCTATGCCCAATGTATGTAATCAATACTCCTATGAGCATGAGGAGAATTCTATAAGAAGAGAGAATTTGATGATTTATTTAGAGCAAATGTATAAATTAAAGCCTAAAATAATACTTGTGGGAGAAGCACCAGGATATAGAGGATGCCGTCTTACTGGTGTACCTTTTACTAGCGAGCATTTGCTTATGAATAATATAAATGGCCTAGAGATATTTGGCAGAGAAAATGGATATAGGTTGGCTTTGGAAAAGGACAAGCTTCTTAAAGAGGCAACGGCTACAATAATATGGAACACTCTTGTAGAATATGACATGATGGTGCTGTCTTGGAATGCATTTCCCTTTCACCCACATAAAAAGGACAATGGGGAAAGTAATAGAACACCTCTAAAAAAGGAACTGTTAATAGGTGAAAAGCCACTGCTTAAAATGATTGAAATGTTTAATATTGAGAAGGTAGTTGCCATGGGAAATAAAGCAGAGGAAAGCCTTAATAAATTAGGCATTAGCTGTGAGAAAGTGAGACATCCTGCACAAGGTGGGAAGAATGAATTTGTTGAAGGCATAAGAATGATTAGTGCCACCCACATGGCAAGTGGCAAGTGATACATTGATAAAGCATGGCTTTTAGAGGTCATGCCTATTTTTATTTTATATTTAGCTAGTTTTTAAATAAATCATAAATATTGTTCTAGTGTTGTTATACAATGTTCAAAGAACAAGTTAAAAATAGTTGTCTTATGTTATAATTTATTATGTAAGGATGTGTTTAAATGAGTGATGTACTTAAAAATAATATAGATTTTATTTATAAAGAAATATCTACAGTTATAAATAACAGTAAAAACAAAGTAGCTTTAGCTATAAACTCTGAAATGGTAATATTATATTGGAGTATTGGTAAGATAATCAAGACTCAAATATTAAATGATGAAAGAGCGGAATATGGAAAGTCCATTATTAAAAGTTTAAGTAAAGAATTAACAACTAATTATGGTAAAGGCTATAGTCAAAGAAATCTGTTTAATATGGTTAATTTATATGAAATAATAAATGATTTTCAGATTTTGCAGACACTGTCTGCAAAATTATCTTGGTCACACTTATTAAAATTAATAACAATAAATGATAAATTAAAAAGAGAATTTTATATTACCATGTGTATAAATGAAAGATGGAGCATACGAACTTTAAATGAAAGAATTAATTCCATGCTATATGAAAGAACCGCTATTTCAAAAAAACCTGAAGAAACTATAGTTAATGATTTAAAAGCATTAAGTGAAAATAATAAAATGAGTACCGATTTATTTTTTAGAGATCCATATGTTTTAGACTTTTTAGGATTACAAGATACATATAGTGAAAAAGATTTAGAAAATGCAATTTTAGCAGAACTTGAGAAATTTATTCTTGAGATGGGAAGAGATTTTGCATTTTTAGGAAGACAAGTAAGAATAACTATTGGAGATACAGATTATTATATTGATTTATTATTCTACCATAGAAAATTAAAAAGACTTGTAGTAATTGAACTTAAATTGGGCAGGTTCTTACCAGAACATAAGGGGCAAGTGGAATTATATTTAAGATGGCTAAAAAAGAATGAAATGGCTGAAGGTGAAGAAGAACCAATAGCTATAATACTTTGTGCAGAAAAGAATTCAGAGGAAGTAGAACTATTAGAATTAGGTGCAAGTGGTATGCATGTTGCTGAATACATGACTCAATTGCCACCAAAGGAATTGCTACAAGGTAAATTACATGCAGCTATTGAAAGAGCTAAGGAAAAGTTTGAAGTTAATAAAATAGAATAGGATTTGCTTCAATAGTACAACAAGTTGTTGCACTATTGATTTTAAAATTATGCTATGTCTGGTGCGAATTCTATAATAAAATTTCTTTCAACTTTAAATAAATCTGAACAAGAAAAAGTTTATAACTATCTTGAAAAAGAGTTGATTTTAGGCTCAATGACAACTGAAATTCAAGATGAGATAAAAGAAAATAGATTTTCTTTAGGCAGAGTATGTCCTTATTGTAAAAAAGATAGAGTTTTGAGAAATGGTAAATATAATAATAAGCAAAGGTACATCTGCAAAGACTGCCATAAGACACTTACAGATTTTACTTACTCTCCATATTATAATAGCAAAAAAGACTTTACTGCATGGTTATCCTACATCAAGTGTATGATTGCAGGTTATTCAATTAGAAAATGTGCTGAAATAGTTGAAATTAGCTATGCCACGCAAACCATATAGGAGAGGTCCTAAGAGCCGACCTTCAAGCCAAGAGGAAAAGAAAAAGAGAGGTATCTCTAAAAATCAAGTTTCAGTAATGTGTGCTACAGATAGAGTGGGAAATGTTATATCAGAGTTAGTCTGTAATGGAAGAATGCGTTATACAGATGTAGAAAGGCTTTTTAAAGATAGAATAGAGGATAAGTCAACTATGTAATAGGAAAAAGGAAAGTAGTAATAAGTTCAATCATTGGTTTCACTATTTATTGTTTAAGTTTTCTTTTTATAAAATACAAAGCTGAGCATTATAGATTATTTATGACTCTTATTTCAACAGAATTACTTTCCTTAGTAGTGCTGAATTTGGTTTTAAAGTTTAAAAAAGAGAATAAATATTCAGTAGAAATGAAGTGATTAAAATAAATCTTATAATAAAAATGGATGTGTAAGTAACGATAATTTCGTTATGGTAAATAATCGTAGATAAAATTTAAGGAAATATTTAAATAATATAAAGCATGGAGTTATAGTCCATGCTTATTTTTATTCAATAAAAATTAAAGTTTAAGATAATGCATTATATCTAATAACATACTTGATTAAATCCATTTAATTTATTTAGGGTTTATACCTTTTTCTTTAAGAGCTTTTCTAACTACCTGTATAATATCTTCCATAGCAATATCGCATGTATCTAATACATTATCTCTGAGCATATCACATGACATACACTTTGATTTACAGTTACAATCACCTTTGCAGCCACACCTTCCATCAGGACCCATAATACTAACTCTAATATCATTAGGAGTAGTGCCCGCATCCAACACATCGATAAGTAACTCTTTTATATTTTCTTCACAGTTTGTATTTAATTTATCTTCATTCATGATATTACCTCCAGTTTTTTAGTGTATTTATTTAAAATATCATTAATTATGCGCATATATTTGTTGATTAAGTATTTCTGCAATAACATTTTTAGTAAATAAGGAAATAGATCGTTTTTCTTCAAGGCAATTCCTATTTCCTTCAAATCTTGATTTACGACATCCGCCAAAACATGTAGGTAAGAGTTTGCATTTTAAACATTCGCAATCTTCAAAAGGATTAATAGAGTACCATCTTGCATAATCACCTATATACTTTGAATTAATAAAATCATACCCTCCATAAATAGATCCGATAGCCTCAGAGTCCTTAAAAGTATGGCTGCATAGGTATATGTTGCCTAATGGATCAATATTGTATTGATCTAAAAAATCAACTTCACAATATACACCAAAAGAATCATTGCTAGGATTTTCTGTTTTTAAACCAATTAAATTGCTATAATTATAAATATTAAATAGTTCTTTAAAAGGCTCTTTTTCATTCAGCTTACTCGAAAACTCTTTAAATCCACTGGCTTCATTTGACCATACCCATCTAAAAAATACAGAAACTTTATTCTTAACGCTTTCAGGAAAATTATCAATTAAATTTTTTACGCTATTATAATTACTGTCAGTGCAGTTAAATCTTAAAGAAAGCTTACATTCTAAATCTTGTTCACAATAATCAATTATGTTTTTATATATTACATCAAAACTACCTTCTTCCGAAATTTGTTTTTTAAGACTATCGTGAGCTGCCTTATCCCCATCAAGGGTTATTTGAACATTATTTATAGAAAGTTCAGGAAGAAGTTTTTGAAACTCTTTATCAAAATAAAATCCATTTGTAGTTATTGAAGATGAATATGTTGCATTAATTTCATTACAAAATCTCTTAATATCTTTAGTAAGTTTTATAATAGTGTCCTTTTCCAGTAAAGGTTCTCCCCCAAACCATGATATATGTATATGTTTTTTTTGGCTAAAGTTTATTCTCATCCAATCTAATAACATTTCTTGAGTTTTATGTGACATAGATATTGGTTTTTTATATTCAAAACAATAAGGGCATGTTAAATTACACCATAATGTAGGTAATATAGTAAGGTTTAGGGTCTGGCTATCAAAAAGATTTTTAAAGTAATGATACTTTATAAGGCTTAATTCATCAATATTTGAATCTATGATGAATTTTGTTGAATAAAGAGAGTCTAACCACTCCTGAGGAATTAATGATAAATTTACTTTTTCATATCCAGATTTCTTTGTTAAATACATTAGAAGTTCTTCATGATCTGAGAAAATCTCAATAGGAATCTTTATAATACTTTTATAAAGAAAATTATATCCTATCAAGTCTTCTTTATCTTCACTTAATACAAAAGAATTGTACAGTGAAGGTTTTAAATTTTGTTTATCAATTATATTACTATAATTTTCCAATGTATTTTCTTGACTAATATACACATAATCACTCCAAACTTAAGGTTTATAAACCACAGCAAATGCAATAAATTTATGAACTCTGCTTCATGGCTAAGATTTATAAACTCTATACTTAATTATTAATTAAAATATATAATAACCAAAAATATAGAAAATAATTCAATTTATCCAATTTTTATTTTATTTAGAAATAAGGTTCATAAATAGTGGCAGCCATATGAGTTATTACTTATAAGCTTTTAAATAGTAATATAATATGTTTTAAAATTTTACTCCCCAGTATATAATTATTACAGACATACTATCAATACAGGGGATTTAGCATAGAAGCTGCAAAAAATACATTAACTAACGTGGAGGAAAGACAATGGCTAACGGAAAAATAGATGCAGATAAGGAATTACTTCAAAAGATATTTTCAGAGGATTTTTGGTTTGTGGTACCGGAATATCAAAGACCTTATGTTTGGCAAAGCGATAATGTAAGTGAACTTTTAGATGATTTATACTTTGCTTATTCAAATAAACCAGATACAGAGTATTTCTTAGGCTCACTTGTATTAAAGAGAACAAAAAATAATGAATACGCTGAATATGAAGTTTTAGATGGACAACAGAGACTTACAACCTTTTTTATGATAATAGCTGTTTTAAGGGATTTATTAGATGATAAAGAATATAAAGATACTCTTCAAGCTATGATATATCAAAAGGAAAACAAATTGAAGAAAGTTCCTTCAAGACAAAGAATCGTATACTATATAAGGGATGAAGTAGAAGAATTTATATCAGATTATATAGTAAAAGACCAAGGTACATTAAATAGCGATAAACTAGAGGAATTAAAAAATACAGATAATATATCTATATCAAATATGTCTAATGCAGTAATGGTTATAAGAGAATTTTTAAATTGTAAAGATGATTTAGAAGGCTTTGCAGGATTTTTATTAAACAATGCAGTATTCATATATGTTTCAACAGATAACACAGAAGATGCCTTTAGACTCTTCACAATACTAAATGATAGAGGTGTACCATTAACAGCTTCAGATATATTAAAATCCATAAATATAGGGGCTTTGAAAGAAGAAAAAGAGATAAAGAAATATTCTAAGACTTGGGAAGAACTAGAGAGCAAATATGGACAGTACTTTGAAAGATTTCTTGAATTCATAAGAGCTATTTTAGTTAAAAGGAAAGCAAGGGCAAATCTTTTAGATGAATATGAAGCTAACATATACAATAGTGGAAAATTAGAGAAGGGAAAGGAAACTCTAGCCCTTATTATGCAGTATGATGGTATATATGATGATATTATAGAGCTGCAGGATGCTAATTTAAGTAATGAATATAAAAATCTTATAACCATAATGAAACTAGGTCTTCCATCAGAAGATTGGATACCTTCACTGCTTTTTTACTATAGCAAATTCAAGGATAAAAAGCTTATAGAGTTTTTAAGAAAGCTAGAATATAAATTTGCAGGGGATTGGATATGCAAATATAATTCTACTAAAAGGCTTGAAGCTATGAATAGAATTACAAAAGCTATTGAGCAAACAGATGAGGATCACTTAGATGAATTTTTACAAAATGATGATTTATTTGCTATAGATACAAATCTTTTTAGATATAACATTAAAGGAGAGGTATACAAAACTAGGTTTGCTAAATATTTATTATTAAAGCTGGAATATTTAATGGGAGATAATACTGTCCACTTATCTGGATACAAAAGGATTAGTGTAGAACATGTACTTCCTCAAAATCCAAGTGATAACAGCCAATGGATAAAAGATTTTTCTAAGGAAGAAAGAGAAAAGTGGACTCATAGAATTGCTAATTTAGTCCTAATAAGCCAAATCAAAAACAGTAAGCTTAGTAACTTAGATTTTATAGATAAAAAGACTAAGTATTTAAAACAAAGGGTGGATGTTTTCCATGCCAATAAAATATTTTTACAACAAAATGATGCATGGACACCTGATATTTTAGAAAAGAGACAAAAGGAATTAGTGAATACTTTAATAGAAAATTAGGTGCCACCCACATGACAAGTGGCAAGTGATATTTCAATGAAGCATGGCTTTTAGAGGCCATGCTTCATTTTTTGTAAATTCACTGCATAAATTGCATAATATTGACACATTTAACCATAATTTGTGGTAAAATAGAACAGGAAGTATAAAAGCTATCTTAGAAATTTAATCTTAAGAGTAATAGAGAGGTGATAGAAGAAAATTATGAGAGCCATGGAGTTTTGTGCTGTACGATGAAATGTGGAACCTTGTACCTACTTTTAAGAATATAAATAGTTCTAAAAATGATAAGATACTTAAATATGAAACATATATCGATGACTTTTGTGATATGCAGTATAAGGCAGTAACATACCTTGCTCAAAAGGGTTATTTTAAACTTGATATTTTTGTAAGAAAATTTATAAAGAACATTATCAATTTGGATAAAAATAATATAATATATATACTATCTTTTGAATTGAAAAATATCCGTTATTAGAGAAGTGTAGAATCAAAGGGTTAAGTTTACGTTTTTTTGTTAAAGGTATATTTAGGTTTGTTTATTATAATTGAAATGGAAACTGTAACACACAAGTTTTATTTTATGTAAGGAGAGTTTATTATGAGTATTATAAATATGAATCAAGTAAAACAGAAAGTAGAAGAAAAATATTCGATAGCTCGAGCTAATTGTGTATTAGAAAAGGGGGCTATTTTAAAAGAATATGCCGCACTTTCTAATAATATTCCGAATTATGATGCAGAAAAAATGAAATTTGGAACTTATAATAAAGAGAAATATGTAGCTTTTTTTGCAGATATGAGATCTTCTACAGAAAGAGCGGTAGAAATCGGTCCAGCAAAAACATTCTTAACTATACATGCAATTATGCCAGCTATGATTTATATTGTAGAAAGTTACAAGGGTTATGTTATTGATCTCCCAGGTGATGGAGTTATGGCATTATTTAAAAATAATAATTCTATATACTGGGGAGAAAATACAACAAATTATCTAAAGCCTGAAGAACTAGCTGTTAGATGTGGACAAGAAATGCTGAGAGCATTTGATAAGGTTGTTAATCCAATCTTAGCCAATGATGATATCCCACCTGTTTCTTTTGGTGTTGGCATTGATACTGGTTCAGTAATAGTTACGAAGACAGGAACAGACAATACCTTTGATACAAAAGCAATTGGAACATGTATTAATAATGCAGCTAAAAAATCAAATGGTATAAAACAGATAACTATATCAAGTGATACATATAATAAAGTTTGTGAAAATCTAAAAAATCAATTTACTCATAGAGCTGATAATTGGTATGTTCAGAATATCTGATGGTCTTCAGAAGTGAATAAAACCGTGAGAATGGGTTAGCTAATTATTAGTTAAGGTGATAAGATGGAGAAGCTGTTCACTTATTTAGTAGACAGGTTATAATGAAGGTAGAATATGAAATATAAAGGAGAAGATAAATGGATGATAATAAATTGAGTTTTGATGAGAAGAAGGAGTTTATTTATAAAGCTTTAGATGATGCTACCAATACCCTTAGGTTTATTGATACAAAGGTTGCAGCTATATTTGTTGTAATCGGAATATATTTTACAATTTTATCATCGTTGAGTGATAAAATCTACCAAATCTATAAGTTGTATAGTGGTGTTCCTTTTCAGTCAGTTATTATAGGTGTCATAACATGTATTACAGTAGTGGCAGCAGCAATTTCTGTATACTATGGTTTTAGGACATTGCATGCAAAGCATAATCCAATGAATTATGTAAGCTTGGAAGGAGAGGGTTGTAAGGAATTATGGTATCTTGTTAATGGTAATGATGGCAAAATTACTATATCATTAAGGAGTTACCAAAATGATATAAACAGCATAACTGAAGAAGAATTTTTAAAAATTATTACTTTAGAGTTAATGAAAGTGAGCGGGATAAGAAATATAAAAATTTTAAATTCAAACAAAAGTATGAAATTTTTAGGAATTTCCTTATATAGCTTTACAATATTAATATCTTATATAATGTATTTTTTTTCAGTATATAAATTCTAGTTTATATATGTAATCCATGCATATATATAGGGGATATTAACAAAATAAATTTTTGTAAATGTAAACAATTAAGAAAAGAGACGCTTAGATCTTTTCCTATTGTTTACCAAAGCATGGGCTTATAATTGTCTATTTCTATAAGGAAGTATTTTCGCAATGTAAATATAACCTGTGTTCAGTAATGTTTATTGAAAACTAATATTTATTTAGACAAAAAAGTTTAATTGTTTGCAGGAATAGTACAGCACAGAGTATTATTGTTAATGCATCTTTTTTTATTACTTTATATTAACACATGGAACAATTATATTTAATTATTACTGGTAAAGGAGAAAATAAATAAAGAAAGGATTATTTAAGATTGCAGTAGCAAATATGAGTGAGGTTGAAACAAGTGTAAACAAGAGATGTAATGAAGCACAGGAAGCGCATAATATAAACAAATCATTAATGGATATGTTTGCAGATATGATAATGTCAATCAAGAGAGCAAAACAAGTAGGTATGAAAAAACCTTTTCTAACTTTACATGCAATTATTTCCATGATGATATACATTATTGAAAAATATAATGGAGAAACAATTACCATACTTGGCGATGCAGTTATGGTATTATTTAAGTGCAACGATAATATAATGTGGAACTCAGCAGATGAAAAATTAAGTCCTGAATCTTTAGCTGTCTGATTTGTACAAGTTGTACTTAATGCTTTTCAAACAATGGCAAATCCTATATAAGGGATAGATCTTGTTATAGAATAGATATAGTAAGTGTTATAATTGCAAAAACAGGAACTAATAATACGTTTGATACAAAAGTTATTACAGATTGTACAAGCAATGCAGCAAAATCATCAAAAGATTACAGTAAAATATAGATTAGTAGTATGTATATAAGAAATTACCAGATTTATTGAAGAAAAATTTTAAATTTGATTATTCTAGATATATATATGTCCGAAAGTAATCTAAGGTAAGGTGAAATTATTATGAAAAGTAGTTATAAGGTATATGATTATGTGAAAAGCTTTGAAAGAATTGATACAATAATAAATGAGAGTGAAAATTCATTTGAAGAATTTGATGAAATTCCCTGTAGAGATAAATTAACTTTTACTAATGGTTTCTATGTATATTGTACTGTTTTATATGTTGATATTAGAGGCTCAAGTAAGTTGCTTGATAAGCATAATAGACCTAAATTGGCTAAACTTTATCGCTCCTATATTTCGGAAGTTATAGCTATAATGAATGGAAATATTAACTGTACAGAAGTTAATATAGAAGGAGACTGTGTTTGGGGTGTTTTTAAGACTCCTAAAAAAGTTGATATAGATAGTGTATTCTCAATTGCTGCTCAAATATCATCTTTGGTGGATATTATGAATTATAAATTTAGAAAAAAAAGTATTGAACAGATTACTATTGGTATGGGGATGGATTATGGTAGAGCACTTATGATTAAAGCTGGATACAGTGGTAGTAGTATTAATGATGTTGTGTGGATGGGGAGTGTTGTAAATAAAGCTTCAAAGTTTTGTAGCTATGGAAATAAAAGTAACTTTGATAAAAAGATAATGGTGTCAGATGTTATCTTTAATAACCTTAATGACAATAATAAATCTCTACTAAATTGGAATTCGACAAGACAATGTTACCATGGGGATATTGCCGATCGTGATATGGATGAATGGTATAAAAATAATTGTACATAAAAAGTTAATTTATATATAAGCAGATAGCTCATTTTATTTATTTGAAAAGCCATCGATAGTTTAATACGGATAGTTGTAACATAATTAACATAAAGCTGGAACAAAAGATTTAAACTAAGTTTTAGTTAAGTTTCTATCATATTACAAACTTTCCTATATCCATACTATTGAAGAAAACTAAATGCATTAATTAAAATATAAAATGAAATAATTATATAACGGAACAAACTTTATCAACGGAGTATTATATAATACTCCAACTAGGGACGTTTCTCAACTTTCATCAAACTCACATGAATAGTTGTTAACCGTCCCTTTTAATTTCTCATTGATTGCTGATTATATCCAAAACTATTAAAATAATTATAGAAATAACCTTGAGAAATGGGTGATACATATGACAATTAAAGAGGATTATATTAAGCTTGGGAGCGTTGCTGAGGATTTATTTATAGAGGTGTTTTGTGAAACCTTTGGGCCGGAAAAGGCAAACAGCATAGTAATTCAGCATCCCTTTGTAGATATATACGGTAAAAATAGATTTATAGATTTGCACTGCTCTGTGATGGAGAAAAGGTGGCAGTGGAGATAGATGGGGAAACTTATCATAATCCAAACAAGGTTTCCAATGAAAAGTATTATGATGATTTGCTTAAGCAAAATAGTTTAATCCATGAAAACTGGAAGGTTTATAGATGGACGTATAAGCAACTAAAAGATCATAAGGAGAGAGTTAAAGATCAGCTTGTAACCTTTTTAGGAGAATTTCCTACTTTTAAAGAAATAGAAGACTTTCTTCCTAAGCAAAAGGGGAAGATTTTAGAACTTAAAGAACATCAAAAACAAGCTTTAGATAATTTAAAGGCTATGAGGGAAAATGGAGAATCCATAGCCTTACTTTATCATGCAACGGGTACGGGAAAGACTGTTACTGCAGTGGAGGATGCTAAGATTTTTAATAAAAGAACTCTTTTTATAGCTCACACTGATGAACTTATAAATCAAGCTGAAAATACATTTAAAAGTTTGTGGAAAGACAAAAGCTGTGGAGTGTTTAAGGGTGATAGAAAGGAAAAGGAATCCTTTATATTATGTGCCACAATTCAAAGTATGAATGCAAATTTAAAGGATTTTAGTCCTGAGGATTTTAAATATATAATAATTGATGAAGCTCACCATGGAGCAGCGGAAACCTATAGAAAGCTGCTAAGTTATTTTAAACCTGAATTTACATTAGGGCTAACTGCAACTCCTGAGAGATCTGATGGTGAAAGTATATTAGAGCTGTTTAAAAATGTAGCTCATAAGCTTGATTTAAAAACAGCTGTGGAGATTGGAGAACTTGTGCCTATAAGATGTATTAGAGTTAAAACTAATGTGGATTTGCAAAGTGTTAGAATAAATGGAATTAAGTATAATTCAAGTGATTTAGAAAGCAAGCTTTATGTGCCAGATAGAAATAATTTAATTGTAGATACTTATTTAGAATACGTTAAAAATAAGAAGACTGTGGTGTTTTGTGCATCGGTAAAACATGCAGAGGAAGTAGCGGGAATATTTAGGACTAAAGGGGTAAGAGCGGAAGCGGTATCTGGCTACCTTATGAAAAGGGATAGAGAAAATATACTTAAAGAATATGAGTATGGAGATTTAAATGTACTTTGTGCCTGTGATCTTTTAAATGAAGGATGGGACAGTCCAAGAACTGAAGCGCTTTTTATGGCAAGGCCAACTATGTCAAAAACCATTTATCTTCAGCAGTTGGGCAGAGGAACTAGAAAATCTGAAGGAAAGGAATGTTTAATGGTATTTGACTTTATAGATAATGCAGGACTTTTCAATATGCCTCTTTCAGTTCATAGATTGTTTAATATGGATAAATATGTTCCAGGATCATTGGTACTTGGAAGTAAAAAGGACATGCTTATGGAAGATGACCTTATAAGAAGAGGAGAAAAGCCAGCAGCATATTTGGACTTTCCTGTAAGTGCCTATGACTATGAATATATAGGCTTATTTAATTGGCAAAATGAAGTTAAGGACTTAATTTCTGAAAGGGAATTTGTAAGAAGAGTATATGTGCAGGAAGGAGCCATTGCAGATAGAATAAAAAAGGGATTAATAACTCCAGATTTTCAAGTGCCTATGATAAACAAAACCTTTAACTATTTTAAGGAAGAAAGCATTGAAAAATACGCTAATGAATTTGAATGGGAACTTATAACTGCTGCAAACATGAAGGATAAATTTATAGACTTTGTAAGCAAAATGACCATGGCATATTCCTACAAGCCAGTACTCTTAAAGGCAATGCTTGAATATGCAAATGATAAAGGAAAAGTTCTTATAGAAGATATAGTGGATTACTTTATAGATTTCTATGAAGATAGAAAAAATAAAGGGCTTATAGTAGAAAAGCCCAAAAGTCCTTACTGTAAGGATAGCTACACAAGAAAAGAAATAGAAAAGAACATATTTTCAAATCCCTTTGATAAATACGAGCAAATGAATTCTATGAAAAAATCAAAGGATGTGGAATATGTAGAATTTAACTCAAATATATGGAAGAAACTCACTAATGAAGATAAAAAACATATTGAGGAAATATGTGATAAAAAGCTGGAAGAATACTTTAAGAAGCTAGAAGCATAAGAGAGGGACATTAATATGACAAATTGTTTATTTTGTAATTATGATAAAGAACTTATAATAGCGGAAAATAAATATGCCTTTGCAATAATGGATAAGTTTCCAGTAAATGAAGGGCACACTTTAGTAATACCTAAAAGACATTTTCAAAGCTTCTTTGAATCCTCAGAAGAAGAAATAAAAGCAATTTACAGCCTTTTACATGAAGTAAAAGAAATGCTAGATATTCAATATGAGCCTCAAGGCTATAACATAGGAGTAAACGACGGATACCACGCAGGCCAAACGGTAATGCATCTTCATGTGCATATAATACCAAGGTATAGGGGAGATGTGGAGAATCCTAGAGGGGGGATTAGGAGACTTAAGAGAGCAGTGGTGGAGTATGATGGATAAAGTGAAAAAAAGTATAATTAGAGTTGGCTAAGGTTTTGTATGATGTACAGAGATTATTGTTATGGAATAGCATGGATATATTTATTAAAGGGTTGTAGTAAGATGTTTCTGTTTATTTCGCACGTGGAGACGTGCATATTGTTTTAGCTCAAGTAAAATACTAAAAATAATAGATTTATGGATAATTAAAATATGCTACCCTATACAGTACAAGATATAAATCGTTATGTAGGGGAACATAATATTAGTTCCTTTTCTTGGTATATAGAGACAGTGGTGTAAGGCTATATCGTAAATGGAAGCATTGAAAATACTAAGTTCTAATATATTTACGTTGAGAATAAAATTAATATAAGGTTGCATCTAATTTAAAGATTAGATGTCCTTGGTTTTTTGGGAGATATAGACAAAAATTAATTTAGATATTATAATAAACCTTAAGAGCGTGAATATTTGATTGAGAGTATCTTTTTTATGAAGTTAGTGTTAAAAGAATGAAAATAGATTAAAAGAGTGAAATCAAATTAAAAGAGTGAAAACAAATTAAAAGAGTGAAAACAAATTAAAAGAGTGAAAACAAATTAAAAGAGTGAAAACAAATTAAAAGAGTGAAAACA
>NZ_JAFBDB010000009.1 GCF_016908015.1 Clostridium pascui | reverse complement strand
AAAAGTTTAATCTGTTTCGCTCATCGCGTTTCTTAACATTTAACTGTTAAGTAATTGACTGGTTTCTATTCTCTGTTCAATTTTCAAAGACCCTGTCGCTCCAAGCGACTTTTATATAGTAACATTTTTGTTTCTTCTTGTCAACAATTTTTTAAAATCTTTTTTAAAATCTTTGTCAACTTATTTGTCGTTTGTTTTGACGACATGTGTTATTGTATCATACTTGTCCAACGATATGTCACACCCATATTTTATTATACCTAATTAGCTATTAAAATCTCCCACCTTCTCGTTATTTCTCTATATTTAACGTATAGACACATCCGAGTCTGTTGAAGGGAATTTAACCTGTTATCATATAAAAAAAGCCAGCATCTCGCTGACTTTTTAACAACTTATTAATTACAATCCGTTTATTATTTCTTTAAACTTATTTCCTCTAACTTCAAAATTAGGGAACATATCAAAACTTGCACAAGCCGGAGACAAAGTTACAATATCTCCTTCCTTTGCTTCACCCCTTGAAACCTTTATCGCTTCTTCAAAAGATTCTACCATTATAATGCGAAGCTGAGTATTGTTTTTTTCTATCACCTTTTCAAATGCTTCCTTTATTTTATTTTTGGTTACCCCTAATAGTATTAGTGTTTTTATATATGGATATCCTTCTTCTGCTAAAACATCAAAAGATATCTTTTTGTCATATCCACCAGCTATCAATATCACAGGTCTTCCAAAGGCTTTCAAACCCGCTAGTGTTCTAGTTGGGCTAGATGCTATTGAATCGTTATAATATTCAACTCCATTTAATTCCCTTATAAACTCCATTCTATGTTCCACACCTGCAAATGTGGTAGCTACCTTTTTCATAGTTTCTAATGATACATCTTCATACACACAAGAAAATGCTGCTAATAGATTTTCTATATTATGCATACCCTTCAACTTCACTTCATTTTTAGAGCATACTTCTTTTCCCATAATATAGAGTTTATCGCTATAATAATATGCTCCTTTATCTACTTTATTGCTTATACTAAAAAGAAAAACCCTCCCCTTTGCTTCATTTACCATGCCTCTAGTAATGCTATTATCTCTATTTAAAACCAATAAATTATTATTTGTTTGATTTAAGTATATATTTTTCTTTGCATTTATATATTCTTCCATACCATTATGCATATCTAAATGATTAGGTGATAAATTTGTTATAAGCGCTACTTCCATATTTTCATGAATAGTCATAAGTTGAAAACTTGATAATTCTAAAACTACTCTATCTTCTTTACTAATTTCTTCTATCTTAGAAAATAAAGGAGTTCCTATATTCCCTCCTACCCATGTTTTATAGCCTTGTTCACTTAACATTTTATATATTAGCGTTGTAGTAGTAGTCTTACCATCACTTCCTGTAACTCCATATATTTTTCCAGGGCAATATTTTATAAACTCTTCCATTTCTGACGTTATATATGCACCTTCACGCTTAGCATCTAATAGTTCAGGGCTATCTATTCGCATAGATGGAGTTTTAAATATAACTTCATATCCTTTAAGCTTTGTTAAATAATCCTTTCCAAGAACTAGTTTTACTCCTTTTACCTTTAAGTTTTCTACTATTTCTCCAAGTTCAGCTTCGCTTTTTTTATCAAAAGCTGTTACCTTAGCATTCAATTTTACTAATAAATCTATTAATGGCCTATTACTTACCCCTATTCCTACCACAGCAGTTTCTTTTCCTTCTATAAATTTCTTAAACTCTTCAAATTGTTTATTCATTATTTACCTCCATGGATAATTTCTATATTAAATTATATCACTTTTTTTATTCTATAATTATATGTCCACAATCAATTTAATGTCAAAATATATACAAATTTATATAAAATTCAGCAGCAATCCGTGTCGAAATTGTTAGAAAATACTTAATTTAAAGACTTTATTATCAGGTATTGCAAAATTATATATATATGCTATACTAATATTGTGCCGTAAGGAAACATTAATATAATTCCCCAAGTTTTAATTGAACATATAACATATCCCCATGATTAAACCCTATAATTGCCGGAGTTATTCCGGCACTTTTTTTATTTAATTTTATATATTATTCTTTATTATATCAATATAAATCAAAAGCTACGACGAATGTCGCAGCTTTTTTGAATTATATATTAAAATTTAACTTTTTCTGAAATGAAGTTAATCAGCTCATCAACTTTTATTCTATGCTGTTCCATAGTATCTCTATCTCTTATTGTAACAGTGTTATCTTCTAAAGTATCATAATCTATAGTTATACAATAAGGAGTTCCTATTTCATCTTCTCTTCTATATCTCTTTCCTATACTTCCTGCTTCATCATAATCTACATTAAACTCTTTTCTTAACATATCATAGATCTCTGTAGATTTATCGGATAATTTCTTTGTTAATGGTAATATTGCAGCCTTAAAAGGAGCTAATGCTGGATGTAAATGTAGTACTGTTCTCTTATCTCCACCTTCTAGTTCTTCCTCATCATAAGCATCTACAAGAAATGCTAGTGCAACTCTATCTGCACCTAAGGAAGGCTCTATGCAATAAGGAACATATTTTTCATTAGTGGTTGGATCTAAATAAGTCAAATCCTCTCCCGAATGCTTCATGTGCTGTTTCAAATCATAGTCAGTTCTATCAGCAACTCCCCATAACTCTCCCCAGCCAAATGGGAATAAGTATTCTATATCAGAAGTTGCATTGCTGTAAAATGAAAGTTCTTCAGCAGAATGATCTCTCATTCTTAAATTTTCCTTATTCATGCCTAAGTTTAATAGGAAATTCCAGCAATAATCCTTCCAATATTTAAACCATTCCAAGTCTGTTCCTGGCTCACAGAAGAATTCTAACTCCATCTGCTCAAATTCACGAGTTCTAAATGTAAAATTACCTGGAGTAATTTCATTTCTAAAGGATTTACCTATTTGGGCAATTCCAAAAGGCACCTTCTTTCTAGAAGTTCTAAGCACACTTTTAAAGTTTACAAATATACCTTGAGCAGTTTCTGGTCTTAGGTATATTTCTGATTTAGCATCATCAGTTACTCCTTGAAATGTCTTAAACATAAGATTAAACTTTCTTATATCTGTAAAATTCTTTTCGCCGCACTTAGGACATACTATATTATGCTTATCTATATATTCTTTTAACTCTTCATTAGTCCATCCATCTGCACTGGCTACTTCCGCACCTTGCTCTGTCATATGGTCTTCTATTATCTTATCCGCTCTAAATCTTGCTTTACATTCTTTACAATCCATTAAAGGATCAGAAAATCCCCCAACATGGCCTGAAGCTACCCATACTTCCCTATTCATTAATATAGCTGCATCTAATCCTACATTATACGGGCTTTCTTGAACAAATTTTCTCCACCAAGCCTTTTTTACATTATTCTTAAATTCCACTCCCAAAGGACCATAATCCCAAGAATTTGCAAGACCTCCGTAAATATCTGAGCCAGGAAAAACAAATCCCCTATTTTTACATAACGCTACAACCTTATCCATGGTTTTTTCAATAGCCATATATATTCCTCCTTTAATTTAAAATATAAAAAAAGACTCTACCATAAAGGGACGAAAGTTTCTCTTCCGCGGTTCCACCCTTTTTGGCACAGCCCTGCTTTTCTAATCCTTACACTCCAAAGTTCCATTCATAATAAAACCTTAACTATTCCCACCAACCATAGTCTCTCTTAAAAAACTTTATTACTACTCCTCTTTTTCATTGTGCATTATTAAATTACTATATATTTTATCAGATGCATATCATTTGTCAATGCATTTCCCAAAAAATAAAAATGGCTCCGCGAAAAGGATTCGAACCTTCAACCTATCGGTTAACAGCCGAGTGCTCCACCGTTGAGCTATCGCGGAATATCATTTGATATTATTATAACATATTTTTTATTAATTTCAACTGCTTTTATAAATTTTTTCACAAAATTATGGGAAATCATGAAGTAATTTAATGAAAAATATATGATAACAAAATTAATATAAAAAGTCTATCAAATAAACTTTCTATATTAATTTTCACTTATCATATATTATTTATTATTAAAAAAATTACTTTATATTTTTTTACTACTGATTGTTCATTGGCTTCATAGTTGGAAATAATATAACATCTCTTATAGATGCAGAATTTGTTAAGAACATAGTCATTCTATCTATACCTATTCCAAGTCCACCAGTTGGAGGCATACCTATTTCTAGAGAATTTATAAAGTCATCATCCATCATGTAAGCTTCATCATCTCCTAGTTCTCTTTCCTTAAGCTGTTGAACAAATCTTTCCTTTTGAACTATAGGATCATTCAACTCTGAATATGCATTACACACTTCTCTGCCATATATAAATCCTTCAAATCTTTCAGTAAATGCTTCATTTCCTCTCTTTTTCTTAGTAAGAGGAGAATTTTCTACTGGATAGTCTAATACAAAGGTAGGCTGTATTAACTTAGTTTCACAAAATTCTTCAAATAACGCTATAAGAACATCTCCCTTAGTACACTCACTAAGATTCTTCTTAAACTCTAGGTGCTTTTCTTTTGCAATAGCTCTTGCTTCTTCATCATCTTTAATAGCATTATAATCAATACCAGCATATTCCTTTACTGCATCTACCATAGTAACTCTTCTCCATGGTGGAGTGAAGTCTATTTCTGTTTCTTCATACATTACCTTTGTAGTACCAAGAACCTTTTCGCACACATAAGCCATCATATTTTCAGTAATTTCCATCATATCATTATAATCTGCAAACGCTTCATATAATTCTATCATTGTAAATTCTGGGTTATGTCTTACACTTATTCCTTCATTTCTAAAGTTCTTACCCATTTCATACACTTTTTCAAATCCGCCTACTATAAGTCTCTTTAAGTAAAGCTCTGTAGCTATTCTTAAGTACATATCTATATTTAGGGCATTATGATGAGTGTTAAATGGTTTTGCTGCAGCTCCTCCAGCTATAGGTGAAAGTACAGGAGTTTCAACTTCTAAGTATCCCCTATTATCCAAAAATTCTCTTATAGACCTTATAATAGCCGTTCTTTTCATGAAGGTATCTCTAACATCTTGATTTATAATTAAATCTACATATCTTTGTCTATATCTTAAATCAGGATCTTTAAGACCATGCCACTTTTCTGGAAGCGGTTTTAAAGACTTTCCAATTAACTGAAAATCTAATATGTGTACAGATACTTCTCCTGTTTTTGTTTTAAATACAGTCCCCTTTATAGAAACCCAATCACCTATATCAAAAGTCTTATACTCTTTTAACTTTTCTTCACCAACATCATTTATCTTTATATATAATTGAAGTTTACCATATCTATCATGAATATCAGAAAATCCAGCTTTCCCATGAACTCTCTTAGACATCAATCTCCCTGCTACAGTAACTTCTTTTCCCTCTAACTCTTCATAATTTTCCTTAACTTCCTTTGAGGTATGAGTTCTTTCTACCTTATATACATCAAAAGGATCCTTGCCTGCAGCTTGAAGATCAAAAAACTTTTGTCTTCTTTCTTGAATAAGCTGATTAAACTCTTGTTCCTCATTTACTAAATTCTTTTGTTCATTTGACATTTTTTTCATTCCTCCATTAACTTCTTCTTACTGACAAGACTTCGAACTTATTTACACCATCAGGAACCACAACCTCTACCATATCTCCTGGCTTTTTACCAATTAAAGCCCTACCTACAGGAGACTCATTGGAAATCTTGTTTTCTAGCGGATCCGCTTCTGCTGAACCTACTATAATATATTCTACTTCTTCATCAAATTCAAAATCCTTAACCTTTACTATAGTACCTACATTAACGGTATCTGATGGCACTTCGCTTTCATCTATAATACTAGCATTCTTTAGCATATTTTCAAGTTGCATTATTCTTCCTTCAACAAAAGCTTGTTCATTTTTAGCTTCATCATATTCGGAATTCTCACTTAGATCTCCAAAGGAAATCGCTACTTTTATTTTTTCAGTTATCTCTTTTCTTTTTACAGTTTTTAAATACTCTAATTCTTCTTCTAATTTTCTAACACCCTCATAAGTCATTATATACTTCTTTGAATCGCTCATTTTATTCTCCCCTTTAATTTTGCTAAATGCTTTTTTATATATTATTATGATTATACCTAATTTATGCAAAATATATGTAATTCTGTCACTTATCCAATCATTTAAGTAATTATAAAACAGCATTAAATCAATGTCAACTTTTATCCAATGACTTTATTCCATTCTCAACTCTTCTTTATATTGAAGTAATATATCCAATACCCTTTGTGATTCCTTCTCGTTATTTATCATATTTTTTATGTTAGTACAGTTTTTTAATCCCTTTATATACCAAGATACATGCTTTCTCATTTCCCTTACTGCCTTATGTTCACCATGATAGTAAATCGACCTTTTAAAATGTTCAACACACATATCTATTATCTCAGAAGATGTAGGATACGTTACTTTTTCTCCGCAAATTTTTTGTTTAACCTGTTTAAATATCCATGGATTTCCTAAAGCGCCTCTTCCTATCATTATACCATCACAACAAGTTTCTTCTTTAATTCTTAAAGCGTCTTCGGCAGTAAATACATCTCCATTTCCTATCACTGGAATGGAAACCGCCCTTTTTACTTCCCTTATTATATCCCAATCCGCTTTTCCTTCATACATCTGCTCTTTTGTTCTCCCATGAACTGTTATAGCATCTACTCCTGCTGACTCAAGTTCCTTTGCAAACTCCACAGCATTTATATTGTTCTTATCAAATCCTTTTCTAAACTTAGCAGTAACAGGCTTATTGGTTTTATCTTTTATAGCCTTAATAATAGACGCTGCTAGTTTAGGGTCCCTCATAAGAGCTGAACCATCTCCATTCTTCACTATTTTAGGAGCCGGGCATCCCATATTTATATCTATAAGGCATATATCATCATTTTGATTAAAATATTTCTCACATATATCTGCCATTATATTTGCCTCGTGTCCAAATATTTGTACAGCAATCGGCAGCTCTTTTTCATCAAACCTAAGCATTTCCTTTGTATTTTCACTTTCATAATAAAGCGCTTTTGCACTTATCATTTCAGTATATATAAGTCCTGAGCCCATATCTTTACACAATCCCCTAAAGGCAATGTCTGTAACTCCTGCTAAAGGTGCTAAAAAAACACTATCTTCAAAACTTAAATTTCCTATTTGCATGAAGAAATTAGCTCCTTATTTTTTTCATATATTAATCTTAATCCCTCTAGAGTTAGAAATGGGTCTATTTCATCTATACATTTTGTTTCTTCACTTATTAACTTAGCTAATCCGCCGGTTGCAATTACGTATGGATTTTGCTCTCCAATTTCAGTCATTTCTTTTCTCATCTTTTCAACTATATACTCTACTAATCCGCTGTATCCATATATTATTCCAGCCTGCATACTTGTTATAGTAGTCTTAGCTATTACAGATGACGGTTTCACTAATTCAACTCTAGGGAGTTTTGCTGCCCTTTGGAATAGTGCTTCTGAAGATATCTTTATACCTGGACATATGGTTCCCCCTAAATAGTTACCTGATGCAGTTAGTGCACAAAATGTTGTAGCAGTTCCAAAATCTATTATTATAGCAGGTCTATTAAATTTTTCATGAACTGCTACGGCATTTACTATTCTATCTGCTCCAACTTCCTTAGGATTATCATACTTTATATTAATTCCCGTCTTCACCCCAGGTCCTACAATTATAGGCTTTATTTTAAAATACTTCTGTATCATATGTTCTACAGAATACATGATATTAGGAACTACAGAGGAAATTATAACTCCTTCCACATCACAAATATCTAAATTATTTTGCACAAATAATTGTATAACTTGTATGCCATATTCATCTGCTGTTCTTATAGAATCGGTGGACAATCTCCAGTCTGCAATTAGCTCTTTTCCATTATAAAGACCTAATACCATATTAGTATTACCGGCATCTAGAACTAAAATCAAAGTTAATCACCACTTTCTTAAAATTCATATTATGTTATGTGTATATTGTGTAGTTATTGACGTTTACATACACACAATTATAAGTTAAAAAAGAGCATCTGTAAATTATAAAGTCCAGATACTCTACGGCTTTAACAATAATTACTTTAATTTTTTCATAAAATCAATACTATCTACTATATACCTTATATGTATACCTTCGCCTATTTTATTTCTTTCGTCCCATGCAGTAACCTTGAAAAATAACTTTTTCCCCTCTATCTTATCAAGCACCGCCTCACATTTAACCCTCATATCTTTCGGAGTAGCCCTTATATGATCTACATCTACCTTTATTCCCACTGTTGTAAGTTCAGAGTTCAAATGTAACCCCACTGAACTCTTTGCTGTACTTTCCATTAGTGCAATCATAGCCGGTGTAGCAAATACAGGCAAGTCCCCAGAGCCATAAAAAATTGCAGTATCTCTATCTGTAACTGTTATTTCAGCAACTGCGCTTATACCTTCCCTTAAATTAAAATCCACTTTATCATCCCGCTTCTGTATAAAATTTTATAACAATAAAATTATTATATCACTAAACCCAAATACTTGGTAAATAATTTAAAAAACAGAGGTAATAAACCTCTGTTTAATCATTAATTATTATTAAATATTTCTTCGAATTCATTTGCTTCAAGTTTTTCTCTTTCTAATAGAGCTTTAGCTACAGCATGAAGCTTACTTATATTTTCTCTAAGCAATGTTTCAGCTTTATTATATCCACCATCTATAAGCTCTTTTATTTCCTGGTCAATCTTAAATGCAACTTCTTCACTATAATTCTTAGCCTTACCTATATCTCTCCCTAAGAACACTTCATCATGACCACTTCCAAAAGCTATAGGTCCTAATTTTTCACTCATGCCATAGTCCATAACCATCTTTCTAGCTATAGTACTAGCCCTATCTATATCGTTTTTAGCTCCAGTGCTTATATCTCCTATTATGAGTTTTTCAGCTACTCTTCCACCAAGTAAGCCTACTATCTCATCTAAAAGCTTCGACTTTGACATATATGAACTATCCTTTTCAGGAAGATGCATAGTATATCCACCAGCCATTCCTCTAGGAACTATGCTGATTTGATGAACAGGGTCTGCATGAGGTAAAAGTTTCATAACTACCGCATGGCCTGCTTCATGATATGCAGTAAGTCTCCTGTCATCCTCATCAATTACTCTACTTTTCTTTTCCGGTCCAGCTATTACTCTTGTAACAGCTTCCTCCAACTCATCCATACCTATTTCTTTTTTATTTTGCCTAACCGCTAAAAGCGCAGCTTCATTCATTAAGTTTTCTAAATCTGCTCCTGTAAATCCTGGAGTTCTTTTTGCAAGAACATCTAATTTTACTTCCTCTGAAAGAGGTTTGTTTTTTACATGTACTTTTAATATTTCTTCTCTTCCCTTTACATCTGGAGCCCCTACTACAATTTGCCTATCAAATCTTCCAGGTCTTAATAACGCAGGATCTAATATATCAGGTCTATTGGTAGCTGCTATCATTATGATACCTTCATTAACTCCAAAACCATCCATCTCTACTAGTAATTGATTAAGAGTTTGCTCTCTTTCATCATGTCCCCCACCGAGACCTGCACCTCTTTGTCTACCTACAGCATCTATTTCATCTATAAAAATAATACAAGGTGAATTCTTTTTTGCTTGATCAAATAAATCTCTTACTCTAGAAGCTCCTACACCTACAAACATTTCTACGAAATCTGAACCTGAAATACTAAAGAAAGGAACTCCAGCTTCACCTGCAATAGCTTTAGCTAGTAATGTCTTTCCTGTTCCAGGAGGTCCTACAAGTAAAACTCCCTTAGGTATTCGCGCTCCCATTTCTATATATCTTTTAGGTTGCTTTAAGAAATCAACTATTTCAGCAAGTTCTGCCTTTTCTTCATCTGCTCCCGCCACATCACTAAATGTAACCTTTTTTCTATCTGGTGCAGCCATCTTAGCCCGGCTCTTACCAAAATTCATTACGTTTCTATTGCCTCCGCCACCTTGTGATTGTTGCATAAACATAAACCAAAACACCACAAACATAAGTATTACCAAGGCAGTAGGTAGCCAATTTAGCCACATGGGTGTTCTTGCTGGAAGTGCATATTTTTCTATCACTTCGCCGTTTTTATCATGTGTACTCACAAATTCATTAAGTCTTTCAAACGGAACTATAGTTTCATATTGAGTACCATTTTTTAAGTTACCCACAACTGTCATTTTATCTTCTTTAACTTCAAAACTTTTTATTTCATTGTTGATCCAGTGCTTTTGGAATTGATTAAAATTAATTGCTGTTGCACTCTCATTAGTTCTTGCCAAGAATAGCGCAGCAAAGATGACCATTATAAAAACTATAACCCAGGCCGTTGCACTTGAAAACTTTTTATTCATTCCTGGCCCCCCTCTCTTTGTTGTTATATTGTAAAATTGTATCATATCAAATATTTATTTACAATAATATTAGTAGTAATTATTTATAAATTTCTTCCTTTAATATTCCTATAAAAGGAAGATTACGATATTTCTCTGCATAATCTAATCCATACCCAACTAAGAAGAAATCTGGAACTTCAAAACCCATATATTTTGCATTTATTTCAACTCTTCTTCTTTCAGATTTATTTAAAAGACAGGCTATTTCTATACTAGATGCTCCTCTTCCCTTAAGATAATCCACTAGATATCTTAAGGTAATTCCTGAATCAATTATGTCTTCTATTAACAGAACATCCTTTCCTTCTATTTCAAAATCTAAATCTTTTAGTATTCTCACAACACCTGAAGTACTTGTAGAGTTACCATAGCTAGAAACAGCCATAAAATCCATAATACATGGTACTGTTATTTCCTTCATTAAATCGGCCATAAATGGAACTGAACCTTTTAATACTCCTATAAGCATTAAATTCTTATCCTGATAATCCTCACTAATTTCTCTACCTAATTCTCTTATCCTTCCCTTAAGCTTCTCTTCACTATAAAGTATTTCTTCAATGTCTTCTCTCATGTTTACCACTTTTCTTCCTCGCTTTCTAGTTTTATTTTAAGTATTTTATTTGTAGTTTTATCTACTTTAAATTTATCACTTATTCTATAACCTACAATCCATGCTATTTCTTTCCCAACACATATAATAGGTATATCGTCTCTTATAGATTTAGGGATTTTTAAATCCATAAATATATCCTTTAATTTTTTAGTACCTTTCATACCTAAAGGTTGAAATTTATCTCCTTCTTTTCTATATCTAAGACTTATATTACCATTAACCTTTTGATAATCGAAGTATTGTTCCAATGAGTTCTCTTTTACCCTTTCAAGAAAGTTTTTATCTAATATATTTGCTTCAATATTAAATTTACCTATCTTGTTCTTTTCATTAAGATGTATTTCGTAAATTCCTAAGTCTCTTTTTATTTCATTTTTATTTTCTTTACTTAATATTATCTCTCCATAATTATTTAAAGCTCTTATACCTCCTGGAAGTTCAATTCCCTTTCCAGTATTTCCCTTTTGTAGCGATATTACATACTCTACATGTACCCTTTCAAAGTTAACAAGATTTCCTTTAACCACTTCAACTGCTTTTCTAATCATTCTACTAAGCAATGCCTTATGTTCATTAAATGCTTCACTTTTAATTTTAACTTTATTTGGAGTCATAATGCAATATTTTCCAAAAAAATCTTTAGACTTTTTTTCCATAAAGTCATTATCAACTTTTATATTTTCTCCAAGCCTATTAACTACCTCTATTATATGCGAATTAAAATTTTCTTTTATATAAGGAATTAACTCCAATCTAACTTTATTTCTACTATATATATTTTCAAGATTTGTTTTATCTATTCTTGGATTAATATTGTTTTTATCACAATAGTCTTCTATCTCATCTCTAGTAATCTTTATTAAAGGTCTTATGTATATCCCATCTCTAACAGGTTTTATGCCCTCAAGCCCTTCGAGTCCAGTTCCCCTTATTATCCTCATAAGTATGGTTTCACATTGGTCATTGGCATTATGAGCTATAGCTATTTTATTTGCATCTAATTTGCTAAAAAGTTCTTGAAAAAAAGAGTATCTCGCTTCTCTTCCAGCCATTTCTGAAGATATTCCCCAAGTATTGGATAGCTCATCAATATTAACTCTTTTTGAGTAGAACTCAATATTATTCTTCTCACAAAACTTCTTCACGTATTCTTCATCTTCATCTGCATCTTTTCCTCGAAGTCCATGATTTAAATGAGCAGCTATAATATCTATAAAATATGTATTCCTCAAAGTATTTAAAATATGTAAAAGGCACATAGAGTCCGGTCCCCCAGAAACACCTACGATTATTTTCTCCCCTTTGTTAAACATTTCATTTTCCTTAATAGTCTCTATTATCTTTTGTAGCATTTTTAACCCTTCCTTAAAAAACTAATATGGATAATTATATCATAAATAAAAATTTAAAAACTAGAATCCCTACAACTAATAAAGGATTCTAGTTTTTAATCAACTTAATATAAATTGTAAACCTTAGAAACCACAACAGTCATGTCATCCTTTATTTTGCCTTTACTTAATTCCTTGGCTCTTTTTATAATATTGTTAGAAAGTATTTCAGGATCGTTTGTATTGTCCTTACTTAAATATTCTACTAACCAATCTGCTTTGCCTGCTTCTTCATTATCATAATCAAGCACTCCATCACTAACCATTATTATCATATCACCATTTTTAACTTGTTTTTTTATTATTTCTGTATCTACCTTTTCTAGCACACCAATAGGAAGACTTTTGCAATCCATTTTTTCAATTTTATTTTCCGATTTGATTAAAGTTGCTGCTGCTCCTACCTTTATAAATTCAGCTTCGCCTGTATATAAATCTATAGTATTTAAATCTACAGTAGAGAACTTTTCATCCTGTGAAAAATTAATAGTCATAAGTGAGTTTATTGTATTTATAGCCGTTAGTTTACTAAATCCAAGCTTTACAAACTTATTTATCAAATCTACTGCTGCAGAACTTTCCTTTCCTGCCTGAGGACCTGAACCCATTCCATCACTTATCATAGTTAAATAAGTTCCATTATCAACCTTTTGATATAAATAACTATCTCCATTATGTTTTTCTCCATCTTTACACAATCTAGATACATACGAAGCAACATGAAACTTAGGAGTCTCTTCTAATGTAAAGTTACACGTATTATCTTTAGGATTTATATTACATCCATCATCGCTTACACTCATAATCTTACCAGTAATTGAGTTAATTAGAGGTAAAATATCTTTAACACATTTTTGAGTTCCTCCGCAAGCATCCATCGTCATATTTACGAGCACTCTTCCATCATTATCATTGTAACAAAAAACATCCTTAAATTTAATGTGATTTTTATTTAAAATCCTTGTTATATCATTTTCCATATACTTGTTAAATTGCGTACTTGAATCCATTTCTTCAACTATTTCATTTACAGCAACTGAAATATTGCCGATTTGATTAGATAAGAACTCCCTGCATTCCGCCAATCTCTTTCTCCACATTTCGTTCATTATATAACTTTTTACTATTTCTTCAGTATTTTTTATAAGAAGTGATCTTTTTATACATTTCCTTTCTATTTCATAAGGTACTTTTTCTCTTTTATTTTGATAATTATCTATTAACTCTCCAAATGCTGAGTAGGTATAGAAACTTTCCCTCTTCCAACACATAGATTTCATATTACAATTACTGCATACTCTATCTGCTAAGTTTTCTACTAAAGCACTACTCTTAACCTTCATTTGAAGTTTGTCATTATCTGCAAGTCCTGCTAGAGTAGTAGACATGTCCATTAATAATCCAGAAAAGTCCGTTAGCTTTGAGTTGAAAATCTCCTTAGTTTTGCTTATATAATTTTCCTTTAGATTCTCCTGTTTTCTTTCCCAATCCAATTCTAATTCTAATCTATTATAAACTTTTGATGGTATAACATAAAATACTACTAAGGAAATTAAAGCTTCTTGAAGTTGAAACTGAACTCCTATATCAGAATATAATTTTAGTATTAAAAACACTACCATATAAGGTATCCCACTTGCTATTTTACCCATCTGTTTAAAAACCCCTGCAGTAAGTCCACATAATCCACACATTCCAGTAAATGCAACCATATTATTGGTTGAAAGACCTATTATGGTCCCTATTGCAATTCCGCAAGAAGCTCCTGCACTACTACCTTTCACATAACCTACTACTAATATAAAGGAAAGAGCTAGTATGTTTCTTAAGGATACCCCATAAATATTAATGCCCCAGGTTCCTGAAATAATAAGTGAAGCTGTTACAGCCATGCTTATTATTTCTTCACTATTATAAAGATGTTTAGTTTTTAATTCTTTTACGCATACAATAGAAAACTTCATAATATAATATATTGGAAAGAGAATTGCCGTTTGAATTACAGCATTCAAAAGAGCAATGGAAGTAGTAATGTTAAGAATAACTTTACCGTATAATGCAACATTTAAAAATAGCAATATAAATGTAATAATTATCCTTTTATCTGATTTTATCTTATTAGATATGTAGCTTAACATCGTTATAACAATTATACTACATAAGTAAACTCCTATATCCTTCACATTATTATATATAGATAAATATCCAACTAGCGTCCCTAGTGCAGACAACAAAAATATATTCTTATTTTCAAAAATAAAGCATAATAAAAATGCAATTCCAAAAGGTGCCATCAAATTAACCATAAGTACTCTACTTATAAAGAAAGCTGCAATAAAATATAAAACTAACTTTAAAGAAGTAGAACAATAAAATGCCTTTCTATTATTTGTATCCTTATTAGATTTTTTGATTCTTTCATACGGAAATATATTTACCCCATATTGCATTATTCCCACCACCCTATATTTTTTCTCAAAATTATTATATCAAAGACTTCTGGAATTAATTGTCATAAGGTGATAGGTATCTCTAGCTTTTTTAGGACATTTATCTGCTTTATTTATTGAAAAGAAATATTATGTGTATTTTTCTTCAATACTTTTACACTTTCGCACATAGAAATATATAAAATAAATATTTTTATGTAAAAATATGGTATTAAAATAATGTAAAAAATAAAACAACCTATAAGTTATAACTTATAGGTTGTTCTGGTAGCGGAAATAGGACTTGAACCTACGACACTTCGGGTATGAACCGAATGCTCTAGCCAGCTGAGCTATTCCGCCATATAAAATTTGGTTGCGGGGGCAGGACTTGAACCTACGACCTTCGGGTTATGAGCCCGACGAGCTGCCAACTGCTCCACCCCGCGTCATTTGGTGCCGAAGACCGGAATCGAACCGGTACGGGCTGTTAGGCCCGCAGGATTTTAAGTCCTGTGCGTCTGCCAGTTCCGCCACTTCGGCATATTAAATTTAGGTAATTGGTAGCGGAAATAGGACTTGAACCTACGACACTTCGGGTATGAACCGAATGCTCTAGCCAGCTGAGCTATTCCGCCATGTTAAATTTGGTTGCGGGGGCAGGACTTGAACCTACGACCTTCGGGTTATGAGCCCGACGAGCTGCCAACTGCTCCACCCCGCGTTATTTGGTGCCGAAGACCGGAATCGAACCGGTACGGGCTGTTAGGCCCGCAGGATTTTAAGTCCTGTGCGTCTGCCAGTTCCGCCACTTCGGCACATAAGCTTTTGCCGTCTCACGACATAAATTATTATATCCCACGCTTCTACATATGTCAACACTTTTTTTTAAAAAATATAAAAGAGGCTGTAAAGCCTCTAATTTACTAGTAACTGGAACTCTTTCTGTATCCTCTACTTCTTGAGTCCTGATTCTTTTTTACATCTTGAAGTCTTTCTTCACTATCCTTTAAGAATTTCATCATTCTGTCTTCAAAATCCTTAGGTGATGGCTTTTCCTTTTCTCTCTGCCAATCAATTTCCATAGGTTTCACTGATTTTCTTTGTGGTGTCGCCTGCTTTATTGATAAACTTATTTTACCACTTTCATCTACAGAAATTACTTTAACCTTAACTGTCTCTTTTTCTTTTAGATAACTTCTGATATCTTTCACATAGCTATCTGAAACTTCAGATATATGCACCAATCCAGTTTTGCCTTCAATTTCAACAAAAGCACCAAAATTAGTGATGTTTACCACTGTACCCTCTAGTATGTTTCCTGCCTTTAAGGTCATATTAAAAAAATTCCTCCTTAAAATAAATGTATAATAAATTTAAATTATAACTATTTGTTGCTTATTACAGGAATTTCTCCCTCTTTTATAAGATTCAGTTTTTCTCTTGCTAGCTTTTCAATATACGAATCACTTTTGGACATCTTAACCTCATCTTGGAGCTTTTGATTTTTTTCCTGTAGATTTTCAAGTTCGACTTTTCTTTGAATAACTTGCTTCTTTATATTGCCTATTATAATTTGTTGATTTACAAAAATATAACCTGCATATATAAATAAAAGGAAAAATAATAACTTTTTAAAATTCACATTCTTCTTCATAGATAAAAAATAATTCCTTTCTTAATTATATTTTATCCCTTTATTATATTCTAATGTGATTTTAATGTTTCTTCAAGTAAATTTTATAATTTAACATTATTTTTTTCTTTTAATAGTGTATAACAAAACATCAGCAGGAAACAATAGGATGTTTTTAGAAACTCTTAAAAGTTTACCCACACTTCTCAGTATTTTGTATTCTATAGATAAAATTACTTTACTTAAAAATCTCAAATATACATATATGCCCAATGCTATTAGTAAATAAACGTAAAATCCTATATATGCATAGTTTGTAAATAGTAAAAATATAAAGACTACTATACTTGAAAATATCCAAAATAGCATGTCTTCTATGAATGTTATTATTTTATTAGTTCGTTCAAATCCTCTTATTATTCTATAAATATCAAATAGCATTCCCGTGAGGACCCCTGAGATAAAGCTGAATATTACCAATTTTAATTGATGACTAATAGAAATTAACATACACTACCTCTACTTAAATAGTTTTGAAAGTAACTTTTCTTTTTCCTTTTTATTTTCTTTATTCACATATATACAAGAATTTACTATACCATTTATAATAACATCTCCATTTTGTACATCTAGCTTATTCATCTTTAGTCCTTCCCCTTTTATATTTAAAGTCCCAAGTGATGTATTTAGTATTATCTGATCTTCATTAAAGCTTACAACCTCTACCACGCCACTTAAAGTTAATCTTTTTCTATTTTCTAAATTTAAACTGCTTTTTCCCTCTATCTTAATTTCCTTTTTTTCCATACAATTCACCTCCAACTTTTATAATATTATATATGCTTTTTTTTAATTTTATAGTACAAAAATAAGGCAGAGAATATATAAATACATTCTCTGCCTTATTTTTATTAACCCTCATTATTCTTCTGTATCTTCTTCCCCAGCCATAATTTCGTACATGCTTTTAGCATTTTCCTTACTTACATGTTCTGCAACATTAATTATGCGAGCCTTCAAGGACTTATCCGCATACTTTATTTCAATGATATCATTTTCTTTTATATCTGTACCAGGTTTAGCAACCTTATTATTTATGTATACTCTTCCATTTTCACAGGCTTCTTTTGCAACAGTTCTTCTTTTTATTATTCTTGAAACCTTTAGATACTTATCTAATCTCACTTGCTCCCCTCCAATAATGCAAAAAACCTAGATTTTCACCCAGGTTTTTATGAATATAAATACATTTATTATTTATTAACTTTATCTTTAAATTCCTTACCAGCTTTAAATACTGGAACTGTTGATTCAGGTATCTGTATTTCTTCTTTAGTTTTTGGGTTTCTACCAACTCTTGCTGCTCTTTCTCTTGTTTCAAAAGTTCCAAATCCCACTAACTGAACCTTTTCACCTTTTTCTAAAGCTTCTTCAACACTTTCTATAAATGCCTTTAAAGCAACCTCTGCATCCTTCTTAGTTAGTTTAGATTTTTCAGCCATGCTTGTAATTAATTCTGATTTGTTCACCTTTGTTTACCTCCTTAAATATGAGTATGCTATAAAGTAGCATATTCTTCGTTAATTTAAAAATTCCTTCTTTTTTATTGCAGTTTTTTAAGAAAAAGCTATTTTTGTGTTTTTGCTTCCTCCCATAATAAGTCCATTTCCTGCAACGTCATGTTTTCTAATTTTAAACCTTTATTAATCGCCGTTTGTTCAATATGATTAAAACGATTAATAAATTTATCTATAGTATAATTTAATGCAAACTCGGGGTCTATGTCAAGAAATCTTGCTACATTTACCACAGAAAATATTAAATCTCCAACTTCTTCTAGTATTTTTTCCCTATTATTATTTTTATATACATCTTTTACCTCATAAAATTCTTCTTTTACTTTCTCAAATGCATCCTCTATTTTATCCCAATCAAACCCTACCTTCGCAGCTTTTTTTTGAACTTTTTCAGCCCTTATAAGCGCAGGCAAGATTTTTGCTATATGTTTCATTTCTTCTGTATAGGTTTTGAATCCCTTTTCTTTCTTCTTTATTTTATCCCAATTATACAGTACTTCATCTGAATTTTCTACATCTACTTCTCCAAATACATGTGGATGTCTATCTATCATTTTATTACATATAGATTGTATTACATCATTTATATTAAAAAATCCTTCTTCATTTCCTATTTCAGCATGAAATACAACTTGAAGTAATACATCTCCTAATTCTTCTATTAACATATCATCATTTTTATTTTCTATAGCTTCTATAACTTCATAACTTTCCTCTAAAAGATATTTTTTAAGACTTTCGTGAGTCTGTTCTCTGTCCCAAGGGCATCCACTTTCTCCTCTTAAAGTTTTCATAACTTCTAACAAATCATAAAAATCCTTATTATTATTTAAATCCTTAGGAATATATACCGATGTTAAATAATCTATTTCTTCTTGTCTATCCAACTCATACAAAGGAATTTCTCTAACTATCTCTAAGTCTTTCACCCCTGCTGCTCTTATAAAATATATTTTTGTATCATCCTTATAATAATCGAGTAAGGCTAATTTTATTTCAGAAGCTATAAACTTATTATAAACTTGAGTTATTATAACCCCACTTCTTTTATCTAATAGTTGATTATTTATATCAAATGCATCTATAATTTTAATACCTTCTATAGGATCTATCGTTAGACTTTCCATAATTGCATCAACAAAACTCACTGCAGGAAGTAGATCATATTCTACATTAAGATTTTTACACTTTTCTATAAGAATGCTTACAGACTTCTCAGCAACCAATGGGTGTCCTGGCACGGCATACACAATCTGTTTGTATTTAGAATGGCTTATTATAAGTTCTTCCGCTATAGAGTTATAAACTTCATCAAAACTTTTACTATTTTCATACTTATCGTCAAAAGTACTATATGCTATGTTCAAATCATCAAGATACTGCACAGTAGGATGCTTAAAGGTTCTTAAAAATATCTTTTCTCCACTTTTCAAAGTTTCTATTGCACCCAAGGTTAAAGCATTTTTATCTCCTGGACCTAAGCCTATGATTTTTATCATTACAATTCTCTCCTTTTGTCTCCTCTTAGTCTTTCTCTTACGTACTTATAGCTCATTATTTTAAATATTATAACCAGTATACTATATATTAACAACCCAGAAAATATCGATATTATACATGCAAGTCCGTTACTAAGAAATATATTAAAACTTTTCTCATATATAAATATTACTGCTATTGTCATTAAAACTGCCGCATATGCTGGTTTTATTATTATATCATAGTAATTTATGTTAATGCCTAGAGACTTTTCTAAAGTTCTTACATTCATAATTGAAGATATGATATATCCTACTGTGGTACCTATAATTGCTCCATATATATTTATATAGGATATTGGAACCAACATAAATGTAATTATAAATTTTATAATACATCCAACCATCAAATTTCTTACTGGTACTCTATATTTATCTACGCCCTGTAAAATAGATGTAGAAGTTTGAAATATTACTATAAACGGTATTGAAATAGATAAATACCTTAGTATAGGATACCCCTCACTATGCCCTGGAAATACCAGCGATAAAATTGGTTCTGCTAAAACGAAAAGGCCTAAAAATGATGGTATTGCTACAACCATGGAAAATTTCATAGCAGTTTCTATCTTGCTTATAAGCTCGCCTCTTCTATTAAGTATAAAGCATTCAGTTATTATAGGTACTAAGCTTAAGCATAGTCCCATAGATACCGTTAAAGGTACATTAACTAATACAAATGCCTTGCCAGTTAGTTGTCCATATAGTATAGTTGCTTCCTTTCCACTCAATCCTGCCTCTAAAAGCTTTCTAGGCACCAAAAAAGAATCAATTAAGCTCATTATACTTATAACCGTAGCTCCTACAGATATAGGTATAGCTGTTAATAATAATTTGTTTAATACTTCTAGATTGCTTCTCACTTTTCTTATCTTTAATTCCTTTTTTACTTTGGTATATTTATAAAATAGATATATCGTTCCAAATATTCCTCCTGCTGTTGCTCCAAAAGCTGCCCCCCCTGCTGAATATTCTATTCCCTTAGGTAAAAGCAGTATAGCAAGCCCTACCCCAAACACTACCCTTCCAGCTTGCTCTATAAGCTGCGACCATGCAGTGGGAGTCATATATTGAAGCCCCTGAAAAAAACCTCTAAATGCACTCATTAGCGAAATAAACATAGGCGCTAATGCTATCCCTAATAAGGAATAATATGATTTGGCTTCCCAGCCGAAAACATTTACCAATCTCTTAGAAAAAATTAAAAGAAAAGCTGTAAATCCTCCCCCTATTATAAACATTACTAAAATGGACTTTCTGAACACTTGGATAATTCCTTCCATGTCTTGAACTGCTCTTCTTTCTGATATTAATTTGGAAATAGCTACAGGTATTCCAGATGCCACAGCAATAAAAAAAGTATATAGCGGATATGACATTTGATAATACCCAATTCCCTCATCCCCAATTAGCATTATTAGCGGCCATCTAAAAAATATACCCAAAAACTTTGCTACAAGCCCTGCAGTTGCTAGTATAAATGTACCTTTTAACAAAGAATGTGTTTTCATTTCCCCAACCTCTCTGAAATCATTCTAACTATTATTTATTTTAGTTTTACAAATATTATTACTTTTATTGAATATTTATTTTAAATTAGTCAATAATCCTTTATGAACAAAAAATAATAAATGGCAGACACGCTGCCATTTCAATACTAAAATATTTTGTCATTTATTGTTCCATTTGTTTACCTAAGAAGGATGATGCAGTTTCTGCTAACTTTATTTCCACATCCCCAAACTTTTTCCCTTCTTCCTTAGAAACTATAATAACAGCACCAATTGCATCTCCTTCAGCTATTATAGGTGAAATTACTTGAGACGTATATCTACCATCTACATCATCATCTGAATTTAAAGGTATAAACTGACTTGCATCAGCTAAAGAAATTGTTTTTCTTTCTTCAATAATTTTTTCTAATTCTTCACTTATCTTTTTATCTATGTATTCCTTTTTAGGAGCTCCACTCACAGAAACGATACTATCTTTATCACATATAATAACTACATTTCCTATAACTTGTTGTAGAGATTCTGCATAACCCTTTGAAAATTCACTTAGCTCTCCTATAGGGGAATATTTTTTAAGTATTACTCCACCTTCTCTATCCGTAAATATTTCTAACGGATCTCCTTCTCTTATTCTTAATGTTCTTCTAATTTCCTTTGGAATAACTACTCTTCCCAAGTCATCTATACGTCTTACAATACCTGTAGCTTTCATGCTGCGTTACCTCCCTTAAATTGATACTTGCTTGATACAAGTTGTATTAATATTATCTTTCTATTTATGAAATTTTATACACATTTGTAATTAAAAAAGCATATATCCTCCTTAAATTCTTTTTTCCAAAAAATACTTTAAGAAAGACATATGCCTCTTTATAAAATTATATTAAATTTTTTTCATACTTTTCAGTTTCAATTTTGCCTGCCTTTTTCCACTCTTCTATCTTATTAGTAAAAGCTTTTTGTTTTTCGTCATCAAGCAATTCCTTTTTTATTTGTTCTTTAACTTCAGCAAAGCCCTTAAATTCTACAGCTTCTTTGTCTGTAAGCTTTATAATGTGGTATCCAAATTGACTCTTTACTATTCCAGATGTTTCACCTTTATTTAATTTCACAACAGCATCTGCAAAAGGTTTAACTACACCTGAATACTCCATTTCTCCTAAGTCTCCACCCTTTTCCTTGCTTCCATCTACGGAAACTTCCTTTGCCACCTTGGCAAAGTCCTCTTTCTTATCTAATCTTTCTTTAACCTTTTTAGCTTCTTCCTCAGTTTTTACTAATATATGTGATGCATGGAATTTAGCTGGTTTCTTTAAAAATTGATATACATTTTCATCATAATATTTTTTTGCAGCAGCATCATCTACTTTTACATCTTTAGCTATTTGATCATTTATCTTTTCTATAACTATTTGCTTTTTATAAAAGTTTCTTAATATTTCTTCCGTAGTTCCTATTTTCTTTAATTCTTCTGCAAACTTATTTTTATCGTTAGCAAAGTTTTGTTTTATCATATCGCTTATCGATTTATCTATTTGCTCCTTTATAGCAGCATCATCAGGATTAATATTGTAGTCCTTAGCATGCTGAAGCACAAGCTTTTCTTGTATCATTTGATCCAAAATCTGTTTCTTGTATTCTACAAGCTGATCCTTTATCTCTGCATTTGTACCATAGTTTTCACCATATTGAGCTTTTAATGTATTTAACTGTTCAGATAAAATAGGATTTTCATCTAACTCTCCTCTAGTTATTTTTTCACTACCTACTTGAGCTACAGTACTCTTCTTTATTGCTTCAGGTGTCTTTTCCACCATACTACATCCTACAGTAGCAAAGGTAAAAGCACCTATAATGGCTGCGGCAATTACTTTTCTTATGTTCATTATATTATTCCCCCATTTTTTATAATCTTTTTTCATTATAATAATTTTTAATATATATTGCAAATATTTTTACTGGTTTTTTATTGCTCTGTTGTAGATTAATTACCATTTTCCATTTCCTTCATAAATAAAATCAATTCCTTTACATTATCAAGCATTTCTTCTCTTTTTATTTGTGACATTTTTAATGCTATAATAGGCTTTTCTCCAAATTTGAACAATATATTTCTATTATATTTTGTTTTTATGTTTCCTCTTATATCTCCTGTCATATTTTCCATACTTTGAAATTGGATTAATATTTCATCTTTTCTTTCCTTTATATTTTCAATTCCTAATTCCTTAGCTATACACCTTATATAAGCTATGTCAATAAGATTTTGCACAGAACTTGGTATATTGGAAAACCTATCCTCTAACTCATCTTGTACCTCAATCATATCTTCATAAGAATTTATAGCCGCTATCTTTTTATATACCTCTATCTTTTGAGTTTGATCATTTATATAACTTCCAGGTATATAAGCATCTACTTTTAACTCAACTGTAGTATCTACTGGTTCTTTATCTATTTCCCCCTTAAATTGTTTTATGGTATCTTCAAGCATCCTACAATATAAATCATATCCTATAGACGCCATATGTCCATGTTGAGAAGATCCCATCATATTACCTGCCCCTCTAATCTCTAAGTCCTTTAGAGCTATCTTAAATCCAGAACCTAATTCAGTAAATTCTTTAATAGCTTTCAATCTTTTTTCTGCTACTTCAGTAAGTATTTTATCTTTTCTATAAGTTAAATAACAATATGCAATTCGGTTGCTTCTTCCGACTCTCCCTCTTAATTGATATAATTGAGATAGTCCCATCTTATCAGCATCATATATTATCATGGTATTTACATTATGAATATCCATACCTGTTTCAATGATTGTAGTCGCCACCAAAACATCGAATTCATTTTTCATAAAATTTATAATGACTCCCTCGAGCTCCTTTTCATCCATTTGTCCATGTGCTACATCTACTCTTACCTCAGGCAGTAACTTTGATATATAGGATGCCGTCTCACTTATAGTTTCCACTCTATTGTATACAAAATATACCTGCCCACCTCTATTTACTTCTCTTAAAATTGCATCTCTTATCAACTGATCATTGTACTCTACCACATAGGTTTGAATTGGATGCCTTTCTTCTGGCGGAGTTTCAATTACACTTATATCTCTTACTCCTACCAGAGACATATGAAGTGTTCTAGGGATAGGAGTGGCACTTAATGTTAAAACATCTACATTCTTTTTAAATTCTTTTATTTTTTCCTTATGCTTTACTCCGAACCTTTGTTCTTCATCTATAATTAGAATTCCTAAGTCTTTAAATTTAATATCCTTTTGTAGTATTCTGTGAGTCCCAATTAGAATATCTATATTCCCTTCTTTTACTGCTTTCATAGTTTCTTTTTGCTGAGCAGCAGTTCTAAAGCGGCTTAACATATCTATTCTTACTGGGAAATCAGAAAACCTTTGTATGAAGTTATTATAATGTTGCTGGGCAAGAATAGTAGTGGGAACTAAAAAAGCTACTTGTTTACCATCCATTACAGCCTTAAATGCTGCTCTTACAGCTACCTCAGTCTTACCATATCCTACGTCTCCGCACAACAGTCTGTCCATAGCCTTATCCGATTCCATATCTCTTTTTATGTCTTCAATAGCTGTAACCTGATCTGGAGTTTCCTCGTAAGGGAATTCCTCCTCAAATTGTTTTTGCCAAACTGTATCCTTAGAATAAGCATGCCCCTTCAAAGTGGAACGAAAAGCATATAATTTTACTAAATCCTCTGCTATTTCCTGTATGGACTTTTTAGCCTTGCTTTTGGCTTTGCTCCACTCGCTTCCACCAAGTTTGGTGATTTTAGGTACCTTTCCCTCTCCTCCAACATATTTTTGCACTAAATCTAATTGATCAACTGGAACATACAATTTATCATCTGCAGTATATGTAAGTTCTAAATAATCCTTTGTATGTCCATCTATATTTAACTGCTTGATTCCCTTATATACTCCTATTCCATGGTTTACATGTACTACATAATCTCCAGGCTTAAGCTCCGTAAAGCTTTTTATTTTATTTATTCCTCTTTTGGAACTTCTTTTAGCAAGGCCTTTTTTAGCTTCTCCAAATACTTCTTTATCAGAAATGATACATATCCTTAATGTTGGGTATTCATACCCCTTAATTTGGCTTCCAAAGGTAACCACTACTTCTCCATTAAGAATCTCATCTATCTTATCCTTATATACACTATCTATTCCCCTATCTCTTAATGTATTTACAAGCCTTTCTCCTCTTGGCCTGGTTCCAGAAAGTATAAGAGTTTTATATCCTCTTTGCTTTTTATCCTTTATATCTTCAATCAATAAGTCAATTTGACCTTGATAATTATGAAGAGTAATTTCAGTAAAACTTATTATAGCTTTAGGCGGCAATAATTTTACGGTTTTAGGAATAGAACTCATAGTTATTACATTATATTGCTCTAAGCTATTCCAAATAACACTTTTAGGGATAAGTAATTCCCCTTGCTTTGGAAGTATATCTCCTCTTTGAAGGAAACTTTTATAGTTTTCCTCAAATTCAAAATATACACTATTAAGTTTACCCTCACATCTTTGCACATCATCAATCATTATCATCCAATCTCTAAAATAACTCAAAAAGGATGTACTATTATCATAGAAATATGGTAAGTAACTATCAATAGCCTCAAAATTCCAGGTTTCCTTAAGAAATTCTAAGTTTTGATTTACTGCGGAGCTTAATTTTTCTGCAGCTTCTTTGTTGTTTTTGCTTTTCAAGGTATCCATCATACCTTTTAAATCTGTTTCTATATTTTTGTATCCCCTGTCTATACTCTCATTAGATAATATGATTTCTTTAGCTGGAAACACCTCTATTTTCTGTATTTTCTCGATACTTCTCTGAGATTCTGTATTAAAACTTCTTATAGAATCTATCTCATCTCCAAATAGTTCAACCCTATATGGTTCTGCTGAAATAGGGGGATATATATCCATTATCCCCCCTCTTATAGAAAATTGCCCCTTACCATCAACTACATCTACTCTTTCATATCCACATTGTATGAACTTTTCACTAAGTTCACTAAAGTCAATTACATCACCCACTGAGAAATTATAGGTATATTCCTTATAAAGTTCATAATCAATACAGCAAGCTGCTATGGCCTCAATAGAGGAAACTATAACCTTCTTACTATTGTCAATTATACTTTTTATTACCTTTAATCGTTCCCACCTGAGATCTCCCGAAATTGCATCTATATTATAAAAAACTATTTCTTTTGTTGGGAAATAGTATACTTCTGGCACATATAATAGTAAATCCTCATATATATTCTTAGCTTCTACATCACTATGAGTTAATATCAAAAGAGATTTATCCATCTCAGCATATATTCCATTCATCACATAAGCCCTTGCCGATTCAGAGACCCCATACAACGCTATAGGAAACTTATTTTTATTTATACCATTTATTATATTTTTAAACTCTATACTATCTTTTAAAGGTTTCATTATACCTTTTAATCTCATTTATTTCACCTCAATAACTACTATGCCTTAAAATTATTATACTTGTTCATGGCACTGTCTGCACCTTCCTTAATAATCGTGTCTACTATATCTAAAGTGCAGTTTAATACTCCCTCGACTTTTTCCCTATTCTCTACATTAAATTTCCCAAGCACATGAGAAATCATATCCCTTTCTGCTTTTCCTACACCTAATTTTATTCTTATAAAATCTTCATTTGCTAAGTGATAAAGTATACTTTTTATACCATTATGGCCTCCTGAACTACCTTTTTTTCTTATTCTAATTCTTCCGACCTCTAAATCTACATCATCATATATTACTATTATATTTTCACTTTTTATTTTATAAAAGTTTGCTATTTCTCCAACGCTTTCTCCACTTAAATTCATATATGTAAGAGGTTTTAGTAAAATAACCTTTTCACCATTTATAAAACCTTCTCCATACATTCCTTTAAATTTTGTCCTGTTTAAATCTATGTTATACCTACTGCTTATCTTGTCTATAGAATCAAATCCTACATTATGTCTTGTGTGTTCATATTCTCTTCCTGGATTTCCTAGTCCAACTATTAGATACATGTTATTTCCTCCATAATTTAAATAATGCGCTAATAAATATATTACACTAGGTAAAATAAATAATAAAGAGACCTTAAAGCCTCTTTATTATAATAATCACCTGTTTTATTTAATTATTAGTTTTGTTTCTACATTTCTGAAAGAATTAAGTTCTTTGTTATAGTATTGCCACTTCTCCATATTTTTATTGATACATTATCTCCAATTTTATGCTTATCTAACGCACCTGCTAAATCCTCATAAGAATTAATTTTAGTATTTTCTACTTCTGTTATTATATCTGTTGGCTTTATTCCTGCATTGCTAGCTCCTGAACCCTTAATGACTTCGCTTACATAAAACCCCTTAACTTCGCCATTTTTATAATTTACAGCCTGACCTATTACACCTAACGCAGGTCTCTTAACCTTACCATAGTTCATAAGTGAATCAATGATAGATTTAGCCTCATTACTTGCAATAGCAAACCCCATGCCCTCTGCATTAGCCTCTGATCCTATCTTTAAACTATTTATTCCTATTACCTCTCCATTTTCATTACAAAGGGCTCCTCCACTATTACCTGGATTTATTGCAGCATCTGTCTGTAATACCTTATATATAGCTCCATCATATTGCATTTCTCTATTTAGTGCACTTATAATTCCTGATGTAACAGATCCCGCAAATTCTTCTCCTAATGGATTCCCTATAGCAATTGCTAAATCTCCTACTCTTACCTTGGAGGAATCTCCAAATTTAGCAACCGGCAAATTAGTTGCCTCTATCTTAATGATTGCTAAATCTGACCTTTGATCTGCAGCTACTAACTTAGCTGAAAAAACCTTGCCAGTAGATAGCTTTACAGTTACTTTAGATGCTCCACTTATAACATGATAATTTGTTACTATATATCCATTAGGTTCAAATATTATTCCTGACCCACTTCCTTGCTGTATATCTCCCCAAAAGGTTTCACCTTTATTATTTATACCAACTACAGCAGGTCCTACAGTTTCAGCTACATTTGTTATTGCATTTTTAGGCACTTCCTTAGTGGATACCCGAGTTTGCTGAATTATAGCATTCCCTTTGTTACTTTGATTAGCTTGATATTTCTGAACTATATAAGCTCCACCCATTGCTCCAGATAAAGCTGAAATCACTATTACTGCAATGAGCATGAAAATCCCACCACTGTGTCTATTCTTCTTTTTAAATTTAATATTACTATTTCTCGAATCTATCTCTTCAAAACTCACATCAGTTACTTCATTATATTTATAATCATCCATCTGTAGTTACGCCCTCCAAATATATAATAATTATTATATGTTCCTACTTACATACATTTTTATAGCATAATGTTATTGTTTATTTAACTTTAAAGTAAATGTGAATTCTACTCCTCCTTCAGGTTTATTTCTAACCCAAATATCTTCACCTAGCTGAGTTAATATACTTCGTACAATAGAAAGTCCCAATCCTGTACTAACTTTAGAGGATCTCGCTTTATCAGCCTTATAAAATCTTGACCATATGTTTTTAATGTCCTCTTCAGATATACGCGGCCCACTATTATAAATTGAAACGTGTACCTTATTATTTCTAACTTTAGTATTTACTTGCATTAATCCGGACTGATTGGAATACTTTATTGCATTATCTACTAAATTTGTAACCACTTGAGTAAGTCTGTCTTTATCACCTATTACATGTAAATCCTCATCATCTAAATACACTTCTACATTCAAATCTTTTCCTTTTATCTTATTTTCTAATTTTATAATAGTAACCCTTATTATCTCACTTATGTTTACGTCCCCTATATTAAGCTTAAGTTCCCCTGCTTCAATTGCAGAAAGATCTAAAAGATCATTCACAAGTCTCGTTAGTCTTTGAGTTTCATCCTGGGCCAAGGAAAGATAGTAGCTTTCCTTTTCTCTTGGTATAACCCCATCTAATATGGCACCTATAAATCCCTTTATAGAAGTTAATGGGGTTCTTATCTCATGAGACACATTAGATATAAACTCTCTTCTATTTTCTTCAATTTTTTCAAGGGATTCCGCCATGGTATTAAAAGATTCTGCAAGAATTCCAATTTCATCTTTAGAGTTTAAGTGTACCCTTCTTTCCACTTCGCCCTTAGAAATTTTATCTGCTACATAGTTTATCTTTCCAAGAGGCTTTATAATTATTTTCTGACAAAAATAGTAAATAATAAATCCTGATCCCATTATAGCAAGTACTGCAGCTAGCCATATGATTTCATAAACCCTCTCCAACGGCTCTTTAATTTGATTAAGAGAAGTATGCATAATTATAGAACCTTTAAATACATCGTTATGAAAAATTGGAATTATAAAAGTGTGTACCTGCATATGGAAAACATCTGATGATATACCTCTTTTCTCTATATTCTTTCCCTCTCTTAAGTCACTTAACTCATCTGTAAGTACTTGTTTCCCTATTATCCTTTTGTGCTCATCATTTGACACACTATATACTATTCCATAGTTATCCGTAAGCCATATATTAGTAGACAAGTAACTACCAATATTACTAATCATCTCCTCAATTCTTTCATGAGTAGTATTTCCTTCTAAATATTTTATAGCACTTTCACCTATAAATTGTGATTCGTTAGTTAACTGTTTTTTTCTTTCATTAAAATAGTAGCCCTCAAACCAATAGGACAAGAATGCAGCTGTTACTATGAAACTAACTGCTATAATAGCCGTAAATGTAGCTACCATTTTAGGGAAGAGTCCCTTTTTCATTTATTATTTCACCTCAAACTTATATCCAACGCCCCAAACGGTTTCTATGCTCCAATTAAATCCACCTTGAAGTTTTTCTCTCAATCTCTTAACATGAACATCTACAGTTCTAGAGTCTCCAGGATAATCATATCCCCATACTTCACATAGGAGTTGCTCTCTTGTAAAAACCCTATTTTTATTACTTGCCAAGTAGTGTAAAAGTTCGAATTCCTTGGGAGGCATTTTTACTTCCTCACCCTTGTAAATTACATTATAAGAATTGCTGTCAACTATTAAATCTTCAAACTTTAATATTTCTTTATTTTCATTTTCCGAACTATATCTTCTAAGAACTGCTTTAATTCTCGCAAGTAATTCCTTAGGTTCAAAGGGTTTTACTATATAATCATCTGCTCCTAGTTCTAATCCTAAAACCTTATCAAAAGTCTCCCCTTTTGCCGTTAGCATTATTACAGGAACTTCAGAATCTTTTCTTATCCACTTAAGTACATCTACTCCATCTATATGAGGGAGCATTATATCTAACAACACCAATTCTGGCTTATACTCTAAAAAGGCTTCCTGTGCTTCTTTTCCATCATTGCTTACCCTAACTTCATATCCCGCATTTTCCAGGTACATTTTTATAACTTCACAAATATTATTATCATCATCCACTACCAATACCTTTGCTATTTTACCGTCCATCATTTTATGCTCCTCCTACCCTATTTTATATTTTAAACTTATCATACACCATAACACTATTAATAGTATATATTTAAATTGTTACAAATTCTTTACTAAAGTTTATATTTTTAAATAAATTTTGAGAGGCATATATTACGAGTACTCGTAATATATGCCTCTCAAAAGTATCAAAGTTCTATTCTTCGAATAATTTACTTACTGATATTTCTTCATATATTCTTCTTATAGCTTCTGCAAATACAGGAGCTACAGATAACATCTTAAATTTATCACTCTTCTTATTTTCAGGAAGGGCTATAGTATTTAACATTATAAATTCTTTTATAACAGATTCATTTATTCTCTCTATAGCAGGGCCTGATAATACGGAATGAGTACAACAAGCGTATACTTCCTTAGCTCCCATTTTCATCAATGCACTAGCTCCATTAGTAATAGTTCCTGCTGTATCTATCATATCATCGACTAGTATACAAGTTTTATCTTTTATATCTCCGATTATATGCATAATTTCTGATACATTTGGCTTTGGTCTTCTCTTGTCTATTATTGCAATTGGTGCATGAATTCTATCAGCAAACTTTCTTGCTCTAGTAACGCTACCTAAATCTGGAGAAACAACTACAACATCATCTCTTTGATCAAATCCATTTTGAGCAAAATATTTTCCAAGGATAGGAACTCCTAACAAGTGATCTACTGGTATATCAAAATACCCTTGGATTTGGGCTGCATGTAAGTCCATAGTTAAAACCCTATCTGCTCCTGCTGCAGTTAAAAGATCTGCAACAAGTTTTGAAGTAATTGGATCTCTAGCTTTAGCTTTTCTGTCCTGTCTTGCATATCCATAGTAAGGAATAACGGCTGTTATTCTTCCTGCTGATGCTCTCTTAAATGCATCTATCATAATTAAAAGTTCCATCAAATTATCATTTACTGGATCATTAGTAGACTGAATTATAAATGCATCTATACCTCTAACTGTTTCATTGATGTCTACACATATTTCTCCATCACTAAATTTACTTACACTTGCATCTCCTAGCGGCACTCCTAAAATTTCTGCTATATCACTCGCAAGTTGTGGATGTGAATTACCGCTAAAAATCTTAATACTTTTTCCGTGGCTTATCATTGGAAAGACCTCCTTAGAATTATTTACTAAATCCTTTTTTAATTACCCATTGTTCCTTATTTACTTGTTTTGCTCTGGCAATAGCTAACGCATCTTCTGGTACATTTTCAGTAATTGTTGAACCTGCAGCTATATAAGAATTACTTTTTACTTCTATAGGTGCTACTAAGTTAGTATTACATCCTATGAATACATTGTTCCCTATAATAGTCTTATATTTCTTACTACCATCATAATTCACTACAACTGTACCGCATCCAAAATTACACTTACTACCTACCTCTGCATCTCCTATGTATGTTAAGTGTGAAACCTTAGTATTATCTCCAATAATAGATTTCTTTATTTCTACGAAATCCCCTATTCTTGCAGACTTTCCTATTCTACTTTCTGGTCTTATATATGCAAAAGGACCTACTGTAGTATTTTCTCCTATGCTACTTTCCAGTATAACTGAATTTTGTATAGTTACTTTATCGCCAATAATACTACTTTGAATTCTAGAATTAGGATATAATATACATTCTTGACCTATGATGGTACTTCCTCCAATTACATTTCCCGGGTAAATAATTGTGTCATTTCCAATTATTACTCCAGGTTCAATATATGTGTTATTTGGATCTATTAAAGTAACACCATTTTCCATATGTTTATTATTTATTCTTCTTCTCATAATACTTTCTACTTCAGATAATTGAACTCTAGAATTTACACCCATAGTCTCTTCGAATTCTACTGGTAATGCACCAACCTTAAAACCTTTACTCTTTAATATTTCAATTACATCAGTTAAGTAGTATTCTCCTTGAGAATTATTATTTGACAATAATTCTAAACTTCCTAAAAGTTCATGTATATCAAAACAATACATACCTGCATTTATTTCATTTACTTTTAATTCTTCTTTATTACAATCCTTATGTTCTACTATTTTCCCTACTTCTTTATTTTTTTCTCTTATTATTCTTCCATACCCTGTTGGATCACTCACAATAGAAGTAAGTATAGTTGCTTTATATTGATTTTTTTCATGGAAAGAAATTAGATTTTCTATTGTATTAGATGTAATAAGTGGGGCATCCCCTGTAAATATAGCTACAGTGCCTTCCTTACCCTTTAAAAAGTCCTTTGCGCATTTTACTGCATGACCTGTCCCTAGCTGCTTATCTTGAAATGAATATGAAACTTTTCTAGATGAAGTTCCATTTTTTACTTCATCTGCTCCTTTTCCAACGATTACATTTATGTCATCTACTTCTGCCTCTTTTAAGGTATCTATTACATGATTAACCATTTCTTTTCCGCACACTTTGTGAAGTACCTTTGGTAAGCTTGATTTCATTCTTTTTCCTTCACCAGCAGCTAATATTATAGCACAATTATACATTTTACCACCTCTTATAGGCACATTTTTACATTATTATATATAATAATATAACTTCTTACCTATTATTATATTTTATATGCATATCAATTGCAACATTGCCGGGCATATTCAGAAAATTTGACAAAATAAAAAGGAGTACTAATACTCCTCCTTTTTACTCTTCTGTAACGTCAGTAACTGCTTCATCCTTTACCTTTTCGTACTCATCTAGAATAGACTTTTGTATTTTTTCCCTTGTCTGAGTATTTATTGGATGAGCTATGTCTTTAAACTCTCCATCTGGGGTTTTTCTACTTGGCATAGCAATAAATAGTCCATTTTGTCCTTCTATAACTTTGATATCATGTACAACAAATTCATTATCAAAAGTTACGGACACAATGGCTTTCATTTTACCTTCAGCGGCAATCTTTCTAACTCTTACATCTGTAATTTGCATAAAAATCCACCTCCACGATGCTTATGATAATAATATTCTCTACGTTTTGTATTTTTCCTTCTTATTTTTTAAAAAAATATATAATTTTTAGAATATTTTACATTTTTATTTTCTTGGATACATTTAAAATAGCATTATCTTCTCCATCTAATCCTTCAAACTCAATAATGGATACATAATTATCTACTAACTTCCTATCCATTTCTATATTATCTATAAGTACACCAATGCCTACCAAATTGCTTTCAAATTCTTTTAGTAAATTCATTATTCCAAGGGCAGTTCCACCAGCTTTCATAAAGTCATCAATGAAAATACAATTACTTCCCTTATTAATAGTTCTTTTAGACAAGGTCATGTTTTGTATTCTATTAGTAGAACCTGATACATAATTTATACTAACAGTTGGCCCTTCAGTTACCTTGTTTTCTCTTCTCACAACTACTAATTGAACCCCAAGCATTTTAGCCACTTCATAAGCTAACGGAATACCTTTGGTTTCTACAGTCACTACATAATTTACACCTTTATTATTAAATGAAGATGCTAATATTTTTCCAGCTTTGCTAATTACATCTGGATTAAACATTAAATCTGTAACGTAGAGAAAATTCCCTGGTATTATTCTTTCTCTATCTTTTAAAATCATGCATAATTCTTCAGCAAATCTTAGGCTTTCTTCCTCAGAAACTCCTCCTATGTATCTTACTCCACCAGCTGCCCCTGGTATAGTTTCTATTTTCCCTAGCGAAAGCTTTAATAAAATTTCCTTTATTGCAATTAAATCTTCACTTACAGTGGATTTCGCAGCATTAAACATTTCAGTAAATCTATTCAAGTTTATTATCTTATTGGGATTTTCTATAAGTATTTTAGTAATAGCAGAAATTCTTTGATTTCGTGTAAATTTTTCCATATATATCACCTAACTATATTAATTACGATTATTCTTTATTAAATATTTCCTATTATTCATATTCTATTCTAAAAATAGAATATAATCAATGATATAGTAAAAATAAAAAATTTTTTAAGTGTTTTTTTAATGCTTTTTTGTATATAATTATTAGATGGAATGAAATTTACGAGGAGTTGAGCAAATTGCTACTTGATTTAGAAAAATACAAAGACAAACCTATACATTTTATAGGTATAGGTGGAATAAGTATGAGCGGTCTCGCTGAGATACTTTTAGAAAAAAATTATATTGTATCAGGATCAGATATGAATAAATCTAATATAACTGACAAACTTGAATCCATAGGTGCAAAAGTTTATATAGGTCATGAATCAAAAAATGTTGAACATGCAGGCTTGATAGTATATACTGCAGCGATTTCTGAAGATAATCCAGAAATTCTAAAAGCAAAAGAACTTAATATACCTTTAATGGATAGAGCAGAGTTTTTGGGAAAACTTATGAAAGGTCATAAGTACAATATAGCTATATCTGGAACTCATGGTAAAACTACAACTACATCCATGATAACCCACATATGTCTAAAGGCTGATTTAGATCCTACTATATTGGTTGGTGGGGATTTAGATATTATAAACGGAAACGTACGAACAGGAAAAAGCGAATATTTTATAACAGAGGCTTGTGAGTATAAAGCTTCATTTTTAAAGTTTTATCCTTATATAGGTACAATCCTAAATATCGATGCTGACCACTTAGATTACTACAAAGATATACAAGATATACAAGATACATTTGTAAAATTTGCAAAGCTTATCCCTCAAGAAGGTTACTTAGTTGCTTATGCCGAGGATCCTCATATGGAACCAGTGTTACATGCTTGTAATGCTAATATATTAACTTACGGAATAGACAAGGGTGACATAATTGCTAAAAATATAACTTATAACGAAAGAGCTTGTGCATCTTTCGATGTATTTCAAAATAACAATAAATTATTTTCAGTAAACTTAAATGTCCCCGGCAAACACAATCTTTTAAATTCCCTATCAAGTATATGCATAGCACTTATACTTGATATATCTTATGAAAATATAAAACTTGGAATTGAAAGTTTTGGTGGCGCTCATAGAAGATTTGAACTTAAAGGCACTAAAAATGGTATTACAGTTATAGATGATTATGCGCATCATCCTACAGAAATCAAAGCTACACTAAAAGCTGCTAAAAATTATCCTCACAATAAAGTTATATGTATTTTTCAACCCCATACTTATACAAGAACTATAACCTTATTTAACGAATTCACTGAATGCTTTTATGATGCAGATGAAATAATCTTAGCAGACATTTATGCAGCAAGAGAAAAAGATACCGGGATAGTGAGTTCTTTAATGCTTGGTGATGCATTAAGGTTAAAGAATTTAAACTGCAAAAACTTTCATAGCTTTAAAGAAATATTAACTTACCTAAATGATTCTTTAAATGAAGGAGATTTAGTGTTAACAGTTGGTGCAGGAGATGTATACAAAATCGGAGAAGATTTTTTAAATAAATAATTAAAAAATAAAAAGTGTAAAACACCTCTAAGCTGGTAACAATAAATATAACAGTACTAGGAGGTGTTTTTCGTGAGAAATTTTTTAATTTCTACTGCTGTAAACATAGTATTGATATTTATATCTTACTTTTTATTTAAGAAACTAATAAGTGGACCTACTCGCCATAAAATATATGAAAAAATCTTTAGTTCATTTGCTAAATTTGTAATATTGATTTTTATAATAACTGTAGCAATAACAGGCATTAGTGCATTAGTCCTTTATAAGACAAGATTTATTGCTTATATAAATGTGATAGCACCTGCTTTAGTTTCTATATTAGTTGGATTTGTCATGTCACTAGTTCCTACTCGAGGTATAGGTGATAAAGAGAAGAAGTAATTTCATTAAAAAAGAAAGTTGGTCTGCACCAATTTTCTTTTTTAATGAAATTACTTCTTGAAATTTTTCAAAATTTCTTTTATAATATATTTTGTTATCGGGGTGTAGCGCAGATGGGAGCGCGCGTGGTTTGGGACCATGAGGTCGCAGGTTCAATCCCTGTCACCCCGACCAAAGGACTACCAAATGGTAGTCCTTTTTTTTATTATCAAAATACTTTCTATTTTATACCTTGTATGTAATTAATAAATAAATTCTATCCATTAAGTGAATAATACTAAATATTATTCATTTATTTTATATTATTATAAAAGCATCATTAACTACATATATAAAGGGGTGTTTATTAATGCACAAGTCCTATCAAGATTTATTTAAGAAACTAATAAAAGCTCACTATGAAGGAAACTTAAAAGCTGAAATTAATAGTTTGTTTTCTAATCCTGAAGTTAATAGGGATAAATTAGGTAAAGTCATAGCTTCATTGTGTGGTGTAGAAGTAAAATTTGATGATAATTATATAGATAATCTTACAAAAGCTATAGAAAACTATTCTCCTTCCCAAAAAGTGATATTTAAAATAGAAGACTGTATAGATGATTGTAAAAATCCAGATGATTGTCTCTGTCAACAAGCCTGTCCTATTAGTGCTATTCTTTCAGATAGTATAAATAAGAAAATATACATAAATGATGAATTGTGCTTGGATTGCGGTATGTGTATAGACAGTTGTCCTGAAGGAACCATATTAGACAACTCTGAGTTTATTCCTTTAATTAGCTTACTAAAGAATGGTGCCCCAGTAATTGTTAGTGTTGCTCCTGCTATTGTAGGACAATTTGGTGAAGGCGTAACAATACATAAGCTTAGAACAGCCTTTAAAAAAATGGGGTTTTCAGATATGGTTGAAACTGCATTCTTTGCAGATATGCTCACATTAAAAGAGGCTGTAGAATACGACCATTTTGTGCGAGATGAAAAAGATTTTATGATTACTTCATGCTGTTGTCCTATGTGGGTAGGAATGCTTAGAAAAGTCTATGCTGATTTAGTTAAACATGTTTCTCCATCTGTATCTCCTATGATTGCATCTGGCAGAGTTTTAAAAGCAATAAATCCGGATTGTAAAGTGGTATTTGTAGGTCCTTGTATTGCTAAAAAAGCAGAGGCACGTGAAAAAGATATAGAAGGTGCCATTGATTTCGTACTTACCTTTTCAGAAGTAAAGGATATATTTGATGCACTAGGTATAAATCCCAATGAGCTAGAGGAAGATGAATGCTCTGAGTATGCTTCTCGTGGAGGTAGGTTATATGCACGTACAGGAGGAGTATCTCTTGCTGTAGGCGAGGCCATAGAGAGACTATTTCCCGAAAAATATAAATACTTAAAAACTGTTCAAGGCAATGGAGTACGTGAATGTAAAGAATTACTTAATAAATTAAAGGATGGAGAATTTACAGCTAATTTTATTGAAGGAATGGGTTGTGTTGGTGGATGTGTTGGTGGGCCTAAAGCATTGCTTCCCCACGAACAAGGTAGAGAACTCGTAAACAGTTTTGCAGATAAATCAGAGATTAAAGTAGCTGTAGATAGTAAATGTATGGATGCAATGCTTCAAAGAATAAATATAAACTCAATAGAGGATTTTAAAGACACCGTTAAGATAAGAATATTTGAACGTGAATTTTAAATGATATATTTCATTACTTCATGCTATAATAGGATTACTATAAAACTATTGTAGAAAGGATGAAATAAATGTTTAAGAATATTAAGGCTGCTATATTTGATATGGATGGTACTCTGATTGATTCCATGTGGATATGGAATAATATAGATGTAGAATACCTAAAAAAACATAATATAACTATTCCTTCGGATTTAAAAGAAAATATAGAGCATTTAAGTTTTAGTCAAACTGCGCAGTATTTTAAAGACAGATTTTCTATTGAATCTTCCATAGAAGAAATAACAGATGAGTGGAATAATATGGCCCTAAGTCAATACATCAATGATGTAACTCTTAAACCTGGAGCCAAGGAATTTTTGACACTACTTAAATCTAATAATATTAAGATTGGTCTAGCTACAAGCAATTGTGATATGTTACTACAGGCTGCCTTGAAAAGCACAGGTATATATGATTACTTTGACTGCATCACCACTACTGGTGAAGTTTCAAGGGGCAAGAACTTTCCAGATGTATACCTGCTTTGTGCAGAAAGACTCAAAGTGTCTCCTGATAGCTGTATTGTATTCGAAGATATACTTCCTGCAGTAATAGGTGCTAAAGCTGCTGGAATGAAAGTAGTCGCAGTTCATGATTTATATGCTGAACCTCAAAAGGAAGAGCTAATGTCTTTAGCAGACTTATATATATATAAATATGACGACTTAACTGAAGCTGTTTAATAAAAACTCGTGCAAAGTCACGAGTTTTTTGTATATAAAAAACTTACATGAATAAAATATAATTATAAATAATTATATGGAGGCCCATATGTTTGCCTTTCTATTTATAATTCTTCTATGTCTATCACTTTATATTTCCTATTACTTTAATAATAAAGTTTATATTCAAAAAAGGCAGATAATGGTACTTAAGAAGCAATATGAAGAGCTTAAGGAATCCTGTAATGCAGAAGATAAGGCTTTAAATACTATAGTAATAAAATACAAGACACCTATTTACTCTAAAGTAAAAATTAAAAGTTTTACTTATATTCATCTATCACCTTTAAATGACTCCCCTGTACTCTTCACTTTAAATCCAGAAACCATAATAAATGTGGTAGACATGGGAGAAATACATGATACTCTTTGGCTTGAAGTCTTCTTCCCTCAAGAGGAAAAAATTAATAATAAAGGATGGATTTTAGAATCATCCATATGCTGGATCACGGAAGATAACCTAGACATTATAACTGATATAACTACTCTATAATTTTTATAGAGTAGTTATATTATTGTACTATTCATTATGGTATACTACAAAAGTATTAAATATCAAGGAGGTTTTTTAATGGCAAGTAAGTTTTATTTATATAAAGGTCGCGGAAGAAAATCTGAGGCAGGTCATCCTTGGATATATTCTAATGAAATTGAAGGCTATGATGGAGAATACGTAAATGGTGATATTATAGAAGTTTATAATTTTAGAAATGAATTTATAGGCAAAGGTTATATAAATGATGCATCAAAAATTGCTATACGTATAATGACTAGAGATATCAATGAGGAAATAGATGAAGATTTCTTTAGAAAAAGGATAAAAAATGCATGGGAATATAGAAAAAAAGTAATAGATACTTCTAGTTGCAGATTTGTATTTGGTGAAGCAGACTTTTTACCAGGACTTATAATAGATAAATATGAGGATTATTATGTGATACAATCACTTGCCTTAGGTATAGATAAATATAAAGATATAATAGTGAACATATTGAAAGAAGAATATGGAGCAAAGGGAATATATGAAAGAAGTGACGTTAGAGTCCGCGAATTAGAAGGAATGGAACAAACAAAGGGATTTCTTACAGAACCTTTTGACACTAATGTAATAATAACAGAAAATGGAGTCAAATATCACGTCGACTTAGAAAATGGTCAAAAGACAGGATTTTTCCTTGATCAAAAGGAAAATAGAAATGCAATACATAAACTTTGTAAGGGTGCAGATGTATTAGATTGTTTTACTCATACAGGTTCCTTTGCGCTTAATGCCGGCATTGCTGGGGCTAAAAGCGTACTTGGCTTGGATATATCCGAACTGGCTATAAAGGATGCCACTAAAAATGCAGAACTTAATGGTCTTTCAGATATAGTAAAGTTTGAATGTCATAATGCTTTTGATGTTTTAAGCAAATGGGCAAAAGAAGGAAGAAAATATGATGTAGTTATATTAGATCCCCCTGCCTTCACAAAATCCCGCTCCACTATAGATGGTGCAGTAAGAGGATATAAAGAAATTAACTTGAGAGGAATAAAAATGGTTAAACCTGGTGGTTTCTTTATGACTTGTTCCTGCTCTCATTTTATGAATCCAGAGTTATTTAAGGAAACCATAGCAGATGCTGCAAAGGATGCAAGAAGAACTTTACGCCAAGTAGAATTTAGAACTCAGTCTTCTGACCACCCTATACTATGGAATTCCGATGAATCCTATTATCTTAAATTTTATATATTCCAAGTAGTATAATATCAGTATCCAGTATGCTAGTAACCAGCATCCAGTAAAATGTAATTTTGCTTTGCAAAACATTTATAGCTGGCCACTGGTTACTGATAACTGGCTACTATAAAAACGCTTAGCATTTTTATAGTATTACCTCATCTGCATACTCAGGAACTATGTCTATTATATCTTTTTTACAACAGTATATTAAATCTTCTTCTAAGTTCAGTTCTTTTATCCTCTTAAAGTGGCTTGCATTTTCTATGAACTCTAAGTTGGGGTTTGCCTTATATAAATAATGGGCTGTTTTAGCTATATCAGTTAGCTCTACATCTAAGTTCTTAATTAGGCATTCTATTATGTACCCACTACATAAGAAATCATCTATAGAAAACTCTCCATAAGTTCCTGCATTTACTAATACTATATCATTATTTAATTCTATGAGCTTTTCTGCTACAGCCTTAGCATTTATTAACGCTCCTATCAATATATTCCTTGCTCCCTCACTTCCTTTAATTGCTCTAGTTCCATTACTAGTAGTTATTACAATCACTTTATCTTTGACCATCTCACATGTATATTCTAGAGGAGAGTTAGAACAATCAAATCCTTCTATTTTCAAGGCCTTTCTCTCTCCACCAAGTATATGTCTTTCTTTAGCCTTATTTACTATATTTAATGCTTCTTCTATTGAAACCACTGGAATAACCTTATTACATCCATTATTTATTGCTGTTACTATAACCGAAGTGGCTCTTAACATATCTATAACCACTACGGATTTATCAACAACTTTCTCTCTTTTTATATCATCTGCTGATATTATTAAGTCCACCTTCATTTTAACACCTCTATCTAAACTCTTTCTTTCCAAAGTAGGAATACTACATAAAAAACTATTGCATCCTTGAAATTTCTCAAATCAAAATTTGTATCTTTATATATTTTATCTAGCCTATATATTAGAGTGTTCCTATGTATATAAAGATTTTTTGCAGTATCGCTTATATTCAAACCACAGTTTATAAACTCTTCTATAGTAATAATTATTTCTTTATCTAAATTATCGAATTTATTTTTAAACATTTCTTTTATTTCATTTTTCATATTTGTTGAAATAGCATTAACTATTTCCTCGAAAAATAACTTGTCACTAAATAATACACCTTCTGGAACTTGAAATTTCTTTTTTAAGTATAACGTTTTTTTTCCATTACTATAAGCCCTCTTTAAAGAAAGAATACTTCTTATATTTACCCCAACACTCACTGCACAATCACAATATAATTCCATTATAATGGAATTTCTTATACTTTCTGCATGCTCCACAATGTCTTCGAAATTTCCCAAAACTATAACATTGCCTTCATGGTATATAGAAATTACATCTTCACTATTATATGTTTCTTTTATAATTGCTAAGACCTCTTTATACTTATCTATTACATCAAATACTAACAACGAACTATTATTAAATATGTATGGAATCACTTTTCTTGCATCTTCTTCTCGAATATCATTTCCAATTAAAATTTCTCTTAATAAATTTTCTGTTTTATTACTAACTTCTCTTAAGTTATATTCTATTGTAAATTTAAGTAAAGGTGCATACATGTAGTTTTTCTCGTCTAGCTCTAATACGGCCCTATTATCAGATAAATTCAATTCTATGCTCATCAGACGTGTTTTATTAGTAATACCAATAAAAGATACCCCCATTGTCTTACAGTAAAAATTAAATTTAATATTTGACCCATTAGAAAGCTCTACTAAAAAACTATCTATATTATGCACCTTTAACTACCCCCTAAAATATTGTTAATTCGCTCTCTTTATCAAACAAGTGTATATTTTGAGGTAATACCGCAATGGTTACTTTATCTCCTGATTTTGATTTTGATGAACCATTTACTCTTGCAGTAAAACTGTGATTTTCCTTACTTAAATATAAATAAGTTTCTGCACCCATAAGTTCTGTTACTTCTACATCAGCAGAAAATACTGAATCTTGGTAAGTTTTAATTAGTTCCTCTTTATCACTTAAGTGTTCTGGTCTTATACCCATAACCACTTCTTTGCCTATATATCCTCTATCTTTTATTATTTTAGCTTTATCTTGAGGCAATAGTACTTTATCTTGTCCAAATACTACATAGGCACTGCCTTCAATTTCCTCAAGCTTAGAATCTATAAAATTCATTTGAGGACTTCCTATAAATCCTGCTACAAACATATTTACTGGATGCTCATATATGTTTTGGGGATTATCAACTTGCTGTATTATACCATCTTTCATTACCACTATTCGCGTACCTAAAGTCATGGCTTCTGTTTGGTCATGAGTTACATATATAAACGTAGTTTGTAACTTTTTATGCAGCTTTGCTATTTCTGTTCTCATTTGAACTCTAAGCTTTGCATCTAAATTAGATAAAGGCTCGTCCATTAAAAATACTTTAGGGTTTCTTACTATTGCCCTTCCCATAGCAACCCTTTGTCTTTGTCCACCTGATAATGCCTTCGGCTTTCTATTTAATAGATGCTCAATATCAAGTATTCTCGCTGCTTCCTTAACCTTTTCATCTATCTCGCTTTTAGGAACTTTTCTAAGCTTAAGGCCAAATGCCATATTATCATATACAGTCATATGTGGGTAAAGTGCATAATTTTGAAATACCATTGCTATATCTCTATCCTTAGGAGCTGTATCATTTACAAGTTTATCTTCTATATATAATTCTCCCTCACTTATTTCTTCCAGTCCCGCTACCATTCTTAAAGTTGTAGACTTACCACATCCTGAAGGTCCTACAAACACTATAAATTCCTTGTCATTTATATCTAAGTTAAAATCTCTTACTGCTGTAACATTGCCTGGGTAAACTTTATACATATGTTTTAATGATAGACTAGACATATAATCCCCTCCTAATAACTTTCAATATATAACATTTTACCATCTAGACAATATTTACTCAATTTACATAAATTACAAAATTATCAGTGATTTTTTGTATTATAATACAATCCTTGATATAAATTTCTTTCCTGAAGACTTTTATCTATACTATTTAATATCTCCCATTTTTTTAAACTCCACTGTGGCTCTATAAGTAGATTTCGGGGGGAATCTCCTGTAAGCCTATGTATAACAATATCTTCTGGAAGCATTGTAATTGCTTCACATATTATATCTATATACTCTTCTTGCTCTAAAAATTTTAATCTTCCTTCTTCATATAACTTTACCATAGGAGTATCTTTCATTAAATGAAGTAAATGAAACTTTATTCCTTGAATATCTTGATGTGATAGATATTTCACAGTTTCAAGCATATCTTCTTTTTTCTCCTCTGGAAGTCCAAATATTACATGTGTTACTACGTCTATATTTCTCTTTCTAAGTTCATTTAAAGCTTTTTCAAATACTTCTAAGGAATATCCCCTATTAATTACTTTTGCTGTTTTTTCGTGAATTGTTTGTAATCCTAGTTCTATCCATAAGTAAGTCCTTTTATTGATTTCACTTAACAAATCTAAAACTTCTTGATTTAGACAATCAGGTCTAGTAGCTATAGCAAGTCCTATTACTCCATCTTCTTCTAATGCTTGATTATATTTTTCCCTTAACTCCTCTATTGGAGCATATGTGTTAGTATATGCCTGGAAATATGCTATATATTTTCCTTCCTTCCATTTATTTTTCATCATTTTTTTTCTATCTTCAAATTGATTGGATATAGAAAACTTTCTATCCCCTGCAAAATCTCCAGAACCTCTGGCACTACAAAATACACATCCTCCACTGCTGATGGTTCCATCCCTGTTAGGACATGAAAACCCTGCATCTAAGGATATCTTGAATATTTTACCTCCAAACTTATTTCTAAGAAAATAATTTAAACTATTGTATCTTTTGTCTCCAAAACTTATCATATATACACCTCTTATTTTTTAAGTAATAAGGTACTCATAAATATTATAATTTATGAGTACCTTCCTTTCAATTAACTCTACATCTTTGAAGGCTTAAATTCTTTTAAATCCAATTGCCATCTTCCTATATATTTTCCTATAGCTTTATCTGAATTTGTACGTGGAATAACCTCATAATTTAATACTTCCTCACTAAAACAGGAATATACTATATCAACTTTATCTATGGGATAGTTTTGCTCAAATTCATAAGGTATTAAATCTCCACCTTCACTTGCATATATTCTTATGCATTTTCCTCCACCATTTTTGGTATATTGCATAAGTATATATTTCTCGTCTGATGAAAAAGTTAAAAAATTTATTTTAGCATTTTCCAGTATATCAAGAGCCGTAATTTCCTTCCCTATAGGCTTTTCTCTTAAGCCGCTTCCAGCTGCACCTCCCTGGCCTTGGCCCTGGCCTCCCTGATCTCCCTGTCCTCCTTCGCTTTGTCCTCCCTGTGTTGGCATACTTTCATCTACTCTTATAAGTCCAGCAAAAGAATATCTATCATTGTATGTGGTTACTGCTATATCATATCCATGAAAGCTAAATGACATAGATCCATAATTATCTTTAGGCACTAGTATCTTGTGAGTTTTTGCTTTGTCATCCTTTGAGAATGCGTAATTGGGTAGCCCTGCTGTGTCTATAATTAAATTTGACTCCACATTACTTTTACTTTTTAATCTTATTTGACTTTTATCTGCTCTCGCTTCCTTTTCTGAAGTACTTTGTATATCTTCTATTTTATATTCCTTCTCTTCTTGTATTACTTTGATAGAATATTCATCTAAGGATGCATATGGTTCAGTTTCATTAGATCTGATGACTTTAACTTTAAAAAGACCTGAATTCCCCACCTCATTAACTTCATCAATACTATATCCTTTTATTTTCAATGGTTGTTTTTCTGTACTTTTAGTTGTCTTGGATAACTTTTTTGAATAAAACTTGTTGGCCTTTTCATAATCCTCTTGCATTAAGTACTTTATGTAATTTTCCGCAATGCTTTCTGCTGCTTTTATATCAAATTCCTTGGCTGGCTCTTCACTTTGCTTATTCTTAGAAGACATAAGCCCACAGCCACATAAAGATACGATAACTAATAAGCTTAAAATTAGGCTGATACACTTTTTCATTTTCACAGGAATTCCTCCTTCATCTTTTAATATAGTCTTTCACAAAAATAAATTTTTAGTTGAAAAATCATTTTTTTATAAATTATATATATACATATATGGAAAAGTATTTAATAAAAGGAGAAAACATGATTAAGAAAATGATTACCACTTTACAAATTTCTGCAGTTTTTATAGGCACTATTGTAGGAGCTGGACTGGCCTCCGGTCAAGAAATTAAACAATTTTTCTCAACTTATGGATATAAAAGCTTTATAGGCATAGGCATATGCTGTATGTTATATATATTCACTTATTATATAATAGTAAATTTATCTCAAAAGTATAATTTAAAATCTTATAACGACTTGATAATGCTTATAAGCCCAGGTTTGCTTGGAAAAGCTACTCATATATTTACTACATTGTTTTTACTTAGTAGTGCTTCAATTATTCTTGCAGGAAGTGGTGCCTTAATACATCAATACTTTAATGTTTCAAAATGGGTTGGACTTATTATTATGGCCATTTTAGCAATTATTTTCCTTCTTCGTGATACCAAAGGTCTTATAGAGGTAAACTCAATTATAGTTCCTTCATTATTTTTAGTAATAATAACAGTATTTATACTATATCTTTTATTTTACGATAATATGAGTGCTTCCTATATAAAGAGTATTAAACCTTATAAATCTCCTTGGCTACTTTCCTGCCTTCTTTATGGCAGCTTTAATATATTATCATCTAGTGGAGTAATGGTACCTTTAAGCCGGGAAATAAACAACTTTAAAATTGTTTATATAGGAATTGTAATTGGTGCTTTAGGGCTGACTATACTATCGCTAATAATAAATCTCCTATTAATTTTAAATATTCCTTATATATTTAACTATGAAATTCCACTATTATATGTTTCAAATAGATTTGGAGGAGTAATTCAAGTAATGCTTCTAGCTATTATTTGGCTTGAAATGTTTTCTACTGAGGTTTCTGATGTATTTAGTGTTAGCAAGACTCTAGAACAGAAATTTAAAATTCCTTATAAAAATGCATGTTTTCTTATACTGATTTTAGCTATTTTAATTTCTCAAATAGGTTTTGTGAAACTTATAACTTTTTTATATCCTGCCTTTGGAGTTGTGGGAATAATATTTATAGTTCAATGCTTTATATTTTATTTTAAAAATAAACAGATGTTTTAAAATAATACTATATGTTGTATAATTATTATTTATAATTAAAACTAATGAGGTGTTTGATTTGATAAGTATACTTTCTAAGTGTAGACTATGCCCAAGAAATTGTGATGTAAATAGGTTAAATAATGAAAAAGGATTTTGCATGGCAGCTATAAATCCTAAGGTAGCACGAGTATCTTTACATCACTTTGAAGAACCTTGTATTTCTGGAACAAATGGGTCTGGTACAGTATTTTTTTCAGAGTGCAACTTATCCTGTGTATTTTGTCAAAATCATTCAATTAGTGAAAACCATGTAGGAAAAGAAATATCTATAAAAAGACTTAGTAGAATTTTCTTAGAGCAACAAGAAAATGGTGCTCATAATATAAATCTTGTTACTCCTACTCATTATGTTCCACAAATAATAGAAGCTCTTGATATAGCTAAAGCTAATGGCCTTTGTATACCTATAATATACAACACTAGTTCCTATGAGAACTTGGAAACCATAAAATCTTTGAAGGGCTACATTGATATATATCTGCCTGACTTAAAGTATTATAATGATAAATTCGCCATAAAATACTCTAATGCTCCTAATTACTTTAAACATGCTTCACTAGCCATTGAAGAAATGGTAAACCAAATTGGTAAATGTGAGTTTGATGAAAATGGCATAATAAAGAAGGGTGTTATAATAAGGCATATGATGCTGCCAGGACTTTTGTTTGATTCAAAAAAAATAATAGATTATATTTATAATAGATTTAATGATTTAGTATATGTTAGCATAATGAATCAATATACTCCTTTAAATAAAGCTAAAGATTATCCTGAAATAAACAAGCCTGTAAATCCAAAAGTATATGAATCATTCATAGATTATTGTATTTCTATGGGAATTACCCAAGGATTTATACAAGAAGAGGGTACAGTAAAAGAAAGCTTTGTTCCTAAATTTGATATGAGGGGCGTCTAAAAAACCTGTAGATAATATTATCTACAGGTTTCTTGTATGTTTTATCTGCTTAGTCGTTACAATGTTCATCAATTTAAATAATATACATCCTAAAAATATAGCCCCTATTGCATCTACAAAATAGTGCTGCTTTATAAGCAAAGTGGACATAATTATTAGAGTAGCTAGCACACTACAAGCTATTTTCACTGTTATGCTTACTTTATCGCTTGAATTTACATACATAGCAACTAACAATGAATTTAAAACATGAACACTTGGAAAACAGTTGTAAGGATTATCCCTTTGGTATATAAATACCACCATCTGTGAAAAAACATCGTTCTTTATTATTATGGGTCTTGGCACATGGGATGGATAGAGATAAAACACTCCATAGCTTATGAGCATTCCTATTGCTAAGCATGCCAAGAGTTTGAAGTAATTATCCTTATCTATTATACAAAGATATAATAAGAACCACGCTACATAGGCATACCACAGCATATATGGCACTACAAAAAAAGCATTAAAAGGAATGACATCGTCTATAAATGTATGCATAACAACTGACCTTACACTTGGGGTATTTAGAATAGGATATATCACGCTTATAATTGGAATTAGTAAAGTAAATACTGCTCGTTTCGATATTTCCTTCCATTTACAAAGGAATACATTATAAAGATGTTCCATAGGGAAGCTGCTGTAAATGAAATCTATTCACTGTAAAAGCAGCCCTCACCTCCTATTCATTTTTATGTTTAAAAGAGATTAACCTTCCCCCTAAGATATACATAAAATTACCATTGTGTTACTGTATAAAATAAACACTTTATATAAATTATAACTTATTATTAATGTTTTTACAAAAACAATGAGTTATAATTTATATAAAATTATAATATTCATAAATTATTAGAATTTACTTTGAGGGGTGAAAATTTGTTTAGGATTAAGAATGTATTAATACTTTCCTTAATTATACTGACCTTTATACTGCTTTTCCCAAGGAAGGTTACTCATGCAGTAGTAGCTGGAAAATATAATGACTATACAAAAGTATACATAAATAATAAACCTCATAAAGTTAAACTATCAAAAACTTATGGTTTGGGGACAGTCTTAAGCTATAAATATAACTTTATAGGTATATTCTCACTTAAAGAAGAATTACCTTTAAAGGATCGCATAATGAAAAAAGATATTAATACTTATGATCTTGAGAAAAATGGCCCTATAGGCCTTGCATCTAAATCTCAATATTACTTTTATGATGGCAAGATACTTATACCTTCTGACAGTCAAAAGATATTGGTGGGAAAAAATAATTTAAATATATATCTTGATAGCAAAAGTAAATTAAAAACTTTTATTATCACCCCAGAGGACTATACTAATATGAGAATTGGAATATCTACTACAAAATTTTCATCCATTTATCATCCAAATATTGAAATAGAATGTTTATCTTCTGCTCTACTCTATAGTCTAAGAGAAAACTTAAAACTAGATATATCGAAAAATAGTAAGATTACCATTAGTCCAAATACAGTTTTATTCAATGATAAAGAATTGAAATTTAAAGAAAGACTTTATTTAAAAGGCGAAAACTTAAGGATTAATTCTATAAGAAGAGGTATCCCTGATTTTATTCCTTCGTATAGCGGAATTCTTGAAATAACTTCTGAAAAGGACAATAAGTTGCTTATAATTAATGAAATCTCCCTGGAAGATTATCTAATTAAGGTTGTTCCCTCTGAAATGCCAACCATTGGAGGTTTAGAATCCTTAAAGTGCCAAGCCATCGCTGCAAGAACTTATGCATTATCTGATATGCTGCAATGTAGATTTGCAGAACTTGGATTTTATGTAGATGATAGTACTCAAAGTCAAGTTTATAACAATACTCCTACTAATTCCATGGCAATTGAAGCTGTCAATTTAACTAAAGGACTAATTATGACAAACAAAGATCAACCTATAGATGCTAAATACTACTCAACTTCCCCAGGCCTAGGAACTTTGTATGATGATGTATGGTTCAAAGAATATGGAACTTCTGAGAATAAAGATTATTATTTTACAGGATATTATATTAATAATGTTAATAAACTGCCAGTAACCGAATCGGAATGGTTACAGTTTTTTAAGAGTACAAAATATGATGCGGTAGATTTAGAATCTCCTTATTTTAGATGGAATGTAGAAATTAAAAAAAATTCCCTTGAAAAATCACTTATAAAATCACTTAAGTACTTATTTCAAAATAGAAAGGATTACGTAACTGTAAAGTCTAACAATTCATCTAAAGACTTTCCGGACCTTAAAGAATTAAAAGATATTAAAACAACTAAGCGTAGCAAATATGGAAATATAATAGAAATAAGCTTTATATTTTCTAACGCAACAGTAAATGTACAAAATGACTATAATATTAGGAGTGCTATAAGACTTAGTAATGATTACACTGGTGAAATAATACCTATTATAAGGCATAAAGGTGATCCATTGATAAATAATAATTTTCTACCCTCCTCATTTTTTTCTATTGAGGAAGTTGATGATACTTTTATAATATACGGTGGTGGATATGGTCATGGAGTTGGTATGAGTCAATATGGAGCTATGTCACTGTCTAAGAGCGGAAAGGATTTCAAATCTATTCTAAACACATATTATAAAAATATAAACTTAACTAAACTATATTAAAAAATCTCCCGGAAAATTTTCCGGGAAATTTTTTAATATTCTTCTGGATACATTGCAGTTGGTATAAAGTTTTTAGTCTGTATGCCATATGCTGGGGGTACAAAAATTCCACTTTTAGACTCACTGCATTCTATACCCCTTAGCTCTGCTATTTGCGTAACTGCTACATATATATTTGATATACTATACCAAGTAGCATAATCTACTACCCCATTTTGAGGTAAATTAAATATTTGTTGGAATACAGTTACAGACCTTGTGGTCTCTGTTCCAAATACTCCATCTACTCTTACCTTTGGAATAGCAGGATAGTTTTGTGCTATTCTATTTAAATAAGTTTGTATTGTTCTAACATCAGTTCCTCTACTCCCTTGACGCAGAGGTGTTCCGGGATACGATTGGGGAATACCTTCTACTTCCCTTGCACGAGTTAAAGATAAATCACTACCATAAAAATTCGTTAATATTTCATATGGAGTTCTTCCCTGATCACCTAGAAATTTACTTCCCCATTGTGTAAGCCATCCTGGACATTGTACCTTCACACCATCACAATACTGAGCAAGTAATGGCTGCTTCCTATCGGGTCTTTTCATATAGGTTGCAAACAACTCATCTACAATAACACTTATCGTATCATATATATTTCTACCATAACTAAAGGCATGATCAAAAGCAGTAGAACTTGTAATATCAAAATTTTTACCCTTTCCTCTATACCATTCTGTGTATATTCTGTTTAATGTAAAAGATATTATACACATAGCATTTGCCCTAATTGTATTTTGCGGCCATGTAGAAAATATTTCACAAGATGCCACATTTTTAATGTAGTCCCTATACCTCACGGTATAATTAGGTGCTGAATCATCATCAGGTCTTCCAGCATGAACTACTATAAATTCAGGAACTACAGGCTCAGGTAAAACTACAAGTCCTGTAGGTGGCGGTGGATCTGGCCTATTTGGATCTTCCGGTATCTTGGGTAGAAAATTTCCAACTAATGTATTTGGTTCAATAATTATTTCTTGTTCTACCTGTACTTGCCTTGTAGCCTGAGGAATAAGATTACTTTGTTGAAGTGCAACCACATCCGGAAACACCTGACACCCTTCTATAAATTGAGGCACAAATCCATCTGCCTCAATCCTAATATCATATAAACTATATGGAAGGTTATCTGTAGGTATCTGTGAATATTCTAGTGGAGGAGCTGTAAGCTCTAGTTCTCCTGTAATACCTGAAGAATCACTCCTAAGTACTTTTGGAGCTTCTCTTGTAAGCTGCCCATTACTAGGAAGTATAGTTACCCTTGCATTATCTACAGGTGTAAGTGAATTCCCTCTAAAAACTTGAACTTTTAGCCTGCCTATGGCCATAATATTACTCCTATATCATTTATTCATTATTATAAATATGAAGTAATGACTAATTTGTTGCCATTTATTTAACTTTTATTTTTTAGAGAGTTATTTCTAATTTATTTAATTTTGCTATTATCTTTAAACTTTTCTTTTCTATAGTTTCTGTTCTTACACTCCCTGCATTACTTATAAGCAAAACTTTATTGCTATCTAAAATTTTTATTTGTCTTATTTTTCTTTCATTCCCATACTCTACAAGACATATGGAGTTGTTTTGCACTTCATTAGTTAGATTTGCAAATGCTATATCACCTTTAGCAATTCTAAATCCCATCATTTCATCATCTTGCATTTGCAAAAATACTACCTTATCTTGGGGAAAACTTTCTATTTTATTTTCTATTATAGGCATTTTCTTATGTCCTAACATTTTGTTTAACTCATATGAATATATTGGTACATTTTTAATTACAGACCCAAACGCTTCATTCCATACATCATTTATCTTTTCCTTTTTAGGTTGGTATTCAAACTTAGTCTGTTTTTCCTCTTTATATACTTCTTCTTCAAAGGACATAGTTATATCATTTAAGTCCTTTCCTAATACCTTTCCTATTCTATCTATAAGAGATTGATTTATAACCTTTCTTCCACTTTCAACTTCATTGATAAACCCCTCGGCTACTCCAAGTTTTTTACCTAACTGTTTTTGTGTTAATCCCTTTTCTATTCTAATATTTTTTATCTTTTCTCCTATTCTGCTCATTAGTATCACCTCGTAAAATCATCTTTATTTATTTTTTTGCTTTTTAAACCATTCTCTTTCTTCAATTAAGTGCTCAAGTAAATTTTCAAAAGTCCATTCTATAGAAGTTGGAGTAATTACAGCTAATATAGGTGAAAAATCAAATGTTCCTCTTATAAGATTTATGGTGTATTTTAATTGTTCATCAGTAAAATTATTAAAGAGAATTATCTTTTCTTCTGGTAAATTTACATTAAATACTTCTAAGTTCAAACCATTTAATATGTCCCTAATTGTCATTTTACCCATATCATTTCTAATAATCTTGTGTTTTGGCAAGTTATACTCAGATGCTATTTTTTTAAATGTATTACTTTCTTGCTCATTTAACCCATATATTAATATCATCTTATCATTCTCCAAAATCAAGTCACTCCCTTCCTTTATAATTAATTATATAATATCAATTTCTTATTTCCATTATTAATCATTATACATTATTTATTATCTATAAAAAACATATTTCATAATTATCGATAAGAATTACTGATAGGAATCATTGACAAAAGTTATAGCAAGTTGTACAATCAAGCATATATTTTTTATATAGACTATAATATAATGTAAACATAAATATTAGTTATTTTAAGGAGGTCAACTATGTTAAAAGACTTGCTGTATTTAATACCACCTACCATGCATTCAGAAGAAAATTTGCGTTCAATACTAAGTTCTCATACTGAAATAAAATTTGTTTCATTTGTGGGAATAGACCTTTCTGGTAATGATACTGATGAAAAGATTCCAGTTCCGCTTTTTTTAGAGGATATGTCTACCTTTTTAACAGGTGGAGTACAAACAGATGGTTCTTCTGTTTTCTTTCCTGGAATAGCAACTTTAAATAATGCAAAAGTTGATATGATTGCAGATCTTGATACTAATTGGTTTGTAGACTATAACTATGAACATATAGACTTTGAAACAAATAATCCTGTTGGTACGCTTAGAATACCTTGTTTTTTATATCATGAAAATAAGCCAATAGACTCTCGATATATTTTAAAAAGCTCAATTGAACACATTAAATCTTCTCTTATGGAATTACTTAAATCCCATCCTTATGTACTTTCCGAATTTAATGCTACCTTCGATGATATAGAAGATGTAGTAATAACTTCTGCTACAGAGCTTGAATTTTGGGTTAAAACCCCTAATGATAAAGCTGAAACAGAAGAACTCTCAACATCTCAAGTACTTCATGAACAATATTGGACTAGAACTAAAGGTTCTGTAAGAACAGCTTTAGAACAATCCTTATTACTTTTAGAATACTATGGATTAGAACCTGAAATGGGTCATAAAGAAGTTGGTGGAGTAAAAGCTAAGTTAGATGATAGCGGTAAGTTAACTCACATAATGGAACAACTTGAAATAGATTGGAAGTACTCCTCTCCACTTCAAGCTGCTGATAATGAATTACTAGCTAGAATAGTTGTAAAGGAAACATTTAGACGTAATGGATTAGATGTAACGTTCCTTGCAAAACCAGTAGATGGAGTTGCTGGTAGCGGAAAACATGTTCATGTAGGTATTTCCCTTAAATTAAAGAATGGAAAAAGAGTGAATTTATTTGCTACAGATAAGAACCATTTCCTAAGTGGTATTGGTTACTCTTCATTAATGGGAATGCTCAAAAATTATGAGGTAATAAACCCATTTGTTACTTCCACTAATGATTCCTTTAGAAGATTGAAGCCTGGCTTTGAAGCTCCTGTTTGTATTGTCACATCCATAGGCCATACAGTGGAAGTTCCTTCTAGAAATCGAACTATACTAGTAGGTGTAATAAGAGATTTACAAAATCCTCTAGGAACAAGATTCGAGCTAAGAGCTCCAAATCCTTTTACTAATACTTATCTGTGTATTTCTACTTTATATCTAGCTATGCTAGATGGAATTAAATATTCAGTTTTAAATAATAAATCTCAAGACGATTTATTAAAAGAATTATCTAAAAAACCTGGAGAAGAAGCTGATTACTTAGAAAAAGATAGAGCTTACAGAAGTGAAGAAGATGTATTTGAAGATTTCACTGAAGAAGAACGTGAAAATTTCTTTGGAAAGGTTCCTGCAACAGTATATGAAAATTTAACAGCTTTTGAGAAATATCCTGAAAAACTAGCTGTTTTAAAAGAAGGAAATATATTAAGCGATAAAATTATTAATAGTTTCAAATTAATAACTATTAATAGATGGATTACAGAAGTAACTACTAGACTTATAAATAACTATGCTGAAGAGATAAGAAGCTACAAGAAACTTCATTCAATGGATAACGCATTAGATTTGGACTTATCTAATTGGATTGCTATTGATGAGTTAAGAAAATACTTAATGAAAGATACTTATACTACTAAGAGCTTATTTACAAGAATCAAAGATGCTGCAGATGAAAAAGATTATGCTCAAGTATCTGAGTTACAACTTGAATTAGATGAAAAAATTTCTACACTAAGAAAACTGTATTCTAATTACAAGAAAAATCTTTTAGATTTTTAATAAACTGCTAAGAAATTTTATATAGATAGTAATTAAGGTAGAAAATCACCTAATGGTAATTTTCTACCTTAATTATTATCTATATAAATACCTAATACCTTTTAATATTCTCTTAGTGGGAATGATTTTACAATCATCTCTTTTTTATTATTAATAGGCTTCCACAGTTCAATTCTATCAACTGTTGCCATTCTGTTCATATTCTCCATCTTAGTAACTTCACATGCTGCATTATATTCCTTATTACTCCATTCCCTTGCAGCATAATTTGTATTAGCTAATGATACATGTAGGTCCCATTTATCTATATTTTCCCTAACATTAAATCCAGATAGCTTAAGAGTTTCATTTAGATTTCTACTAATTCTTATAGCATATCCCTTATTTTCAATTTTTAAATTGACAGATTTATAAGGTGGATCAAAACATACAGCACCATTTACAGAAACCTTAAACCTCTTATATGGTTTTAACACATCTTGAATTATGGGTATAAGCTTTTCTAAATTAGGATTATCTATAACTTCTAGCGTCAAATGTATCGCAGGAGTACTACGATATATCTTATACTTTTTAGATATTTTTTTTTGCATTTCTTCCATTGACTTTTGTGATTCTTCATCAAATAAAGCAACTAAATAATATTTCATTTTTTTCCCCCAATTATTGTATTTATTAAATCTTAATAATATTAATTACACATGTATATAAAAAATCCTTCGTGGGAAAATAACTTTGTCAATTATATCAAAAATATTATTGGCATTAATATAGAAAAATATGTAGGAGGGATTATACTATGAGACATGATCACAATGATAGTATAGCATGTATAGTTAATGAGTGCAAATTTCACTGTAAAGATGATAATTACTGCACTCTTGATCAAATCCAAGTATCAAAGCATGAATCTGTAGCCAATACTGTGGAATGTACAGATTGCGGTAGCTTCCAAAAAGAATAATAATTTCCTATAAATCCAAAGGTTTTATATAATTCCTTTGGATTTTTAATTATTTTTTTAATATGCTTGTAGATATTTTAAAATTTCATGTTAAAATAATATGAACTTATGATATAATAGGGGTTATGAATAAATAGTGATGAATTTTTCAATTTACATCAGTAAATTTACATATAAATTAAAAATTTATAGATAAGGATGGATGCGGGGATGGAAAAGTTAGTTATCAATGGTGGTAAACCCCTTTGTGGAAGCATTGATATTAGTGGTGCTAAAAATGCTGCAGTAGCAATATTACCTGCTGCAATAATCGCTAGTAAAGGAACTTGTTATATTGATAATATTCCTAATATAGAAGATGTTCATTGTATAGAACGAATTATAGAAAACTTAGGTTGTAAGGTATCCATAAAGGATAATTCTGCTGTTATAGATAGTACAACTTTAAATAGCTATAACGCTAATAGTGAAGATGTAAAAAAAATGAGGGCATCATATTACCTTATAGGTGCTTTACTTGGTAGATTTAAAAAGGCTAGAGTTGAAATGCCAGGAGGATGTCCTATAGGTGTAAGACCTATAGATCAACATATTAAAGGTTTTGAAGCCCTTGGTGCTAAAGTTACCCTTGAAGATGGTGTAGTAACTGCAGAAGCAGATAAACTTATAGGAACTAATATTTTCTTTGATGTAGTCAGTGTTGGAGCTACTATTAATGTCATGCTTGCTGCTACTTTAGCAGAAGGTATAACCACACTAGAAAATGTAGCTAAGGAACCTCATATCGTAGATGTAGCTAATTTTCTAAATAGTATGGGTGCAAATATAAAAGGTGCAGGAACTGATATTATAAGAATAACTGGTGTAGAGGAATTAAAAGGATGTTCTTATAGTGTAATTCCAGATCAAATAGAAGCTGGAACTTATATGATTGCTGCAGCTGCCTGTGGTGGAGATGTTACTGTAAATAATGTTATACCTAAACATTTAGAATCCATATCTGCCAAACTTATAGAAATGGGGGCAGAAGTTATTGAAAATGGTGAATCTGTACGTGTTATATCCAGCAAAAACCTAAAAGGAGTTAACATCAAAACATTACCTTATCCAGGATTTCCAACAGATGTTCAGCAACCTATGAGTACTTTATTATGTATTTCTACAGGAACAAGTATAATAAATGAAAGCATCTGGGAAAGCCGATTTAAACATGTTGATGAGCTGATAAAAATGGGTGCATGCATAAAAGTAGATGGTAGAATTGCCACTATAGTTGGAGTAGATAAACTTAAAGGAGCCAAAGTAGAGGCTACAGACTTAAGGGCTGGAGCTGCTATGGTAATAGCTGGTTTAATTGCTGAAGGAGTTACTGAAGTAATTAATATTGAACATATTGACAGAGGTTACCCTTATATAGAAAATAAATTTAATAAGTTAGGTGCAGATATTAAGCGCGTATCTTATTCCTAAGGCAAGGTGAATTAATATATGTTTTTTTGTTCTTTATATAGTGGTAGTAGTGGAAATAGCATATTAGTTTCTACAGAGAAGTCTAAAGTACTAATTGATGCAGGATTGCCTGGGAAAAGTATTGAAAATGCTTTATCAACTATAGGGGAGTCCCCTAATGAAATAGATGCTATATTTGTTACTCATGAGCATACAGACCATACTAAAGGTGTTGGAGTTTTATCAAGAAAATATGATATTCCAATATATACTGACGCTCTTACTTGGGAAGCCATGAGTAAGTCAATTGGGAAAATCAAAGAAAAGAACATAAAAATTATTGAAAATAATCATGTAAATATTAAAGACATGGATATTTTAAGCTATAGAATATCTCATGATGCTGTTTCTCCTCATGGATATTCTATTTGTAGCAATAATAAAAAATTTTCTCTTGCTACAGATTTAGGTTACTTTTCTAAAGAAGTAGAACAAGCTTTAAAAGGTGCTGATGCCATACTGCTTGAAAGTAATCATGATGTAGAAATGCTAAAGTTTGGCCCTTACCCATATGTTTTAAAAAGAAGAATATTAAGCAATGAAGGCCATCTTTCTAACGATGATTGTGGAAGAGCAATCATTAATTTAATGGATGGCAACTTTAAAAGAATAATGCTTGGGCACTTGAGTAAAACCAATAATTATCCTGAACTAGCTTACGAAACTGTAAAGAATATTCTTATAGAAAACAAGTTAAAATTAAATAAGGATATCGATTTGCTTATGGCTGACAGAAGTGCACCCACTAAATGTATAGAGTTTTAAAAGGGGTGAAGTTAATGAAAAAATCTATTATCTTATCGTGTTCTTTTATGCTATTTTTAAGTTTTACATTTTCAGGTTGTGAAAAAACAGATGTTTTAAGCTCAGAAAATAAGCAAAAAGTACAGCAATTTACCTTATCTGAAGCTGATGATGATACTTTAGAATTAAATTTGTACTTTAATTCCTCTAAAGATAATAAGAAAATAACTATTACTAAGGAAGAGCGAATTATTAAGGAAAATGAACTTATTGGTGAAATTATAGTTCGTGAACTTATAAAGGGCCCTGCAGTAAATAGTAGCTTAAGCCCTATTTTACCTAAAAATACAAGACTTTTAAGTTTCTCTATTAACGACGGAATTGCATATGTAAATTTAAGCAAAGAAGCCATCTTAACTATGTCTCCTGTGGCTGAAGAAGCCTGCTTAAGAAGTCTTATATGGTCACTTACTCAATTGCCTTCAATTGATAAAATTAAGATATTGGTAGAAAATAAAACTATTGATACATTAGGTGGTAATTTTAATATTTCTAAGCCTATAGGAAAGCTTGATGTAGAACAGTTAGAAAAAAAATAAATATATTTTTTCTAACTTGCTTTTAATTGAAATCTTTAATTTTTTTTATTATAATATTATTGTAAAATTTTATACTTTTTACAAAAGGAGAATGGATATGAGTTTATATACAGAATGGACAGATATGGTTGTAGAGTATGTTAAAACAAAAGGTGAAGCTGCTTTTTGGAAAGAATATGGTGCTGTAGAAAAAAATATATATACTAAAATACTTGCAAATCATACAAAGGAAATTAGCGGTAAACTAGAAGATTTAGCTAATGACTTCAATACTTCTACAATATTTTTTATGGGATTTATTGATGGAGTAAACGATAGCTTAATTAATCCTCTAGATTTAGAAGCTATAGATACTAATACAGAATTAAATTTAGCTATCGACTTTGACAAATTATACTTTAACATGTTAGATGCTAAAGCTGATTATCTTTATACTCTTCCTCAATGGGAAGCTGTATTCTCCCCTGAAAAAAGAAAAGAAATTCGTAATCAGTGGAAGGAATCTAAGGTTATAGTTAATAACAATAAAGTAGGCAGAAACGATGCTTGCCCATGCGGAAGCGGTAAGAAATACAAAAAATGCTGTGGTAAAGAAGCTTAATTAGCAGCTAGTTACCATTAACCAGTATTAATAAAGTTTGATAATTTTAATTGAAAGTCGGGTACTCCCGGCTTTCTGCATTTTATATTGAACTTACAATCTGTTAGGAGAATTAAAATGAATATAACAATAATAACTGTAGGTAAACTAAAAGAAAAATATCTTAAAGACGCAATAAATGAGTATTCAAAAAGATTAACCAAATATTGCAGCCTTGAAATTGTAGAAGTCGCTGATGAAAAAACTCCTGAAAATGCCTCTCCTAAAGATGAAGAAAATATTAAACTTAAGGAAGGCCAATCAATTTTAAAACACATTAAGGATAATATGTATGTGATTGCGTTAGATTTAAAAGGTAAAATGATTTCATCTGATGAACTTGCCCAGTTTATAGAAGACCGTGCCTTATCAGGCAACAGTCATATAACCTTTATTATTGGCGGTTCTTTAGGTATTTCACAGGAAGTTTTAAATAAGTGCCATTATAAGCTTTGTTTTTCCAAAATGACATTCCCTCATCAACTGTTTAGGGTAATGCTTTTAGAACAAATATATAGATCTTTTAGAATAATAAAGGGTGAACCGTACCATAAATAAAAAACATAAAAACCACGACTAATTAATTAGTCGTGGTTTTCAATAATTTTCACGTAAATATTTATATCTTGTGAAGCCTGGCTGTAGAAAGCGAGTTAAGCTTATCTAGCGGGAAGTAATTATCCATGTATTGTCTCAATACAAGGCCAGTTGCTGGGCTGCCGGGTATTACCTCCTGGCAAAGCACTTCTGAGCGTATTAAGCTTTCCGGCTCATTTATTCCAAATAGTAACCGCATCCCTGTGGAACTGCTGAATCTGGGATTTATTTCGAAAATTACCGGCATACCATCTTTAATGCGCAATTGAATATTTATAGCCCCATAGGCTCCCAGTGTACTTGCAACGACCGCACAATAATCTGCAATGTGGTGATAATCATCAGAAACTGCAGCAATAGAAACTCCCTCCAGCAAATACCTCCTTAAAGCGATTTTGGAAATAACCTCTCCCTTTTGATTTGTACAAATCCCTACGGTAAACTCTTGATCCTCATCTGTAAGGTATTCCTGTATAATCAAGCTTTCCTTACCCTTTATATTTTCAAGCAGCTGCTGCTTATCCTTAACCAGAACAACACCTACTGAGCCACGTCCAAAACGCGGCTTGACTATCAAGGGAAACCCCGCACTTTCAATAAATGAGGAGAGCATACCAGCATCTTCAGGATACCTGATGCTTGCAGGAATTTGAAAACCGGAGCGTGATAAATGGCACATAGTCAGCCACTTATCGGTGCAAAGCTCTAACACTCTCGGAGAATTTACAAACACCTTTGCTCCTGTAGATCTTTCAAGGGATTCTCTATTTCTTGAATAAAAGGGAAGCTCCGCTGTAGACCCGATAAATATCGCTTTAATCTGATGATTTATACAAAGATTTTTAATAAACATATAATAGCTTTCTTCATCTGCTACCTGTGGAGGGATAAAGCTTTTGTCGGCAAAAAATAAACCTAGGGAATATGGGTTAACGTCAATTGCTATTGTTTCAACAGGAAGCACCGATTCCTTCAGTGACCTGATAATACCCTGCCCGTATACGGAACCTGCACCTGTAACCAATACACTGAGAGTTCCATTGATTTTATTCATAATTACACTCCTCATAAATTTTTTTACACAGCTCTAGATTTAACCGGTGACCGGATCTAAAGCCTATTACATGTCCCAGTACCTTTTTCCCAAGTAAGCCAAGGTCTCCGAGAAGGTCAAGCACTTTATGACGGGCAGGTTCATTGGGCCATTTCCAGGACCTGTACTCAGCCCCGGATTTGACTACCAATACATTTGAGCTGACTTTCCCAGTTAGGTTTACAACATCTTCAATCTCTGACTCAATTATATAAGAACGGGCATCTGCCAGCTCTTTAGCAAAGGTTTCAGGAGTTATGTCCATTTCAGCTACTTGAGATAATTGAGGCAGATTGGGATAGTCAACCACATAGGTTAGTTTAAATCCATCGTAGGGAAGAGCTATCAGGAACTTTTCATATTCCATATCCCCTAAGCTTTCACGTTTATATACAATAATGGGCTTAAGTATTTTTATCATTTCCTTCTTGGCATTTTGCTCCACTATCCCAGCTTCCGTGAGCGCTCTTTTGAACTCTTTACTGCTGTAATCCTCTGTTACGGGCAGGCTGGCCTGTTCCAGCTCAATAAATACGTTGTCCAAACCTAATCCTGATAAGGCTGCCAAGGCATGCTCCGTGTGTTCGATGCGAACATCTCCATCAACAAGAGAAGTCCATCTGTATTCAACCTTTGCTTTTTCAAATGAGCATTTTACTTTAGGGCAGCCTGGCAGGTCATTACGGATAAATATTATACCAGTACTCGGCGGAGCTGGATAAAAAGTTACCTTTGCATCAGTTTCGCCAGCAATGCTAGTACCCATTAAAGAAACCCTTTGTTTAATAGTTGTCTGATTATCCATTTCAATTTCAATTCCTTTCAACTAAACTGCAGAAATCAAGAATTTGTCTGGCGCGTTCCTTATAACTATGTTTTAAATAAACCTCCAGCTGACCATTGTGCGCTATTTCTTGCCGTGCTGCGGTATTTTTAAGAAAATAATTTACCAAGTTAACTGTATCTTCTTGGGAAGAGGCACATGACAGGTGAACATTATTTATAAACAGCTTGGTGACAGATTGTGTTGGTACGGTAAGCAGAAAACCGCCCGAACCCAGCACTTCAAAAGTCCTAGATGTTAACATGTCATGGTCATTTTGCAAACCTAATATAATTCTAGCTGAATTATATACTTTATTTGTTTCCTCATAAGGTAGTTCACCTTTAAGCATATGCTTTGGGATCTTAAAACCCATTAGCTCCTCATTAAAACGATCCCATCGCTTACCCCAAATAGCAATGTTATATCCCCTTTCCACCAAAGGCTTAAGTAATATCTGAACGCTATCCTTCCGATATGACTTCCACTCTCGTCCCCCATTCCCAATTAGGACGACATCATAATCATATTTACTGCTTGGAGGTTCATTCTTATTGAATTCCGGATTGCAGCCAAAATCAAGATGTTCGGCGGGAAGCCCAAGCTCCCTGTATTTATTTACACTACCAGGATGTATGGTCATAACTGCATTAGGTTTATAGGTTTCAATACACCTGAAGGAACACTTTTCAGTCCATCTTGGATCTTCAGTTGCCCAATAGACATGTTTCACCTTATATTTAGTAGCTCTTTTCGTAAGCTCGTCTATATGCTCACGGCTATACCTGCGGTAAGCCCATCCCGTTGTTATCATAATATCAGGCCTAAAGTTGTCAATTGCGTCTGTTATAGAGCTTCTACTTAAATCCCTCAGGCTAAAAACAGGACAATTAAGTTCCCTAAAGCCCTGGGGCAGCCCAAGGGTATATTTAGAACTATGTGCAAAAAACAATATTCTTTTCATAATTGCACCTCTTTCAACAAAAGCTTGCGTGTGCCCTCCGCACCGCAATTAAATAACATATCAACTATAGACAAATTAGGGATAAAATTGCCCCAAAGCTGCGAATATGCTGTAGGTTCATAATCCAAATACTCCAATTTAATACCTTGTTTTTCAAAAATCTCTGGCTTAATATATGCCATTCCTCCAATACCGGACAGGTAACTGTCAGCAGAAAAGTGGCGACAGATTGCAGCTATTAGTTCATTTTTTCGAAGCTCAGAAAATTGAGGTAAATCTGATAAAAACACAAGCTTTGTTTTAAGTCCCAGCAGGTCATATACCAGCTTGATAAAAGCCATGTTGGTATCTATAAGATATCCGGTATCTTGCAATACCTGCTCCATCATGGGGAAAACTTCTTTGAAATGGGGTGCTTTGGCGTAGTTTACTTTGAGTGCCATAAGATGATGCCTTTTAAAGCCTGGTATAACAGTAACTTCATTAAACCGCTGCAAGCCCATGCCTTTGCGTTTCACCGGCACAGTTAGCATCTGAGTCCCTTGGGAAGTTTTGATAAGATTCCTATTATCCAATGAACTGCCTGTTTGAAACTGAGCAGTATCTAAAATAAAAAAAATATCACACTGTGCCATCTTAACAAAATATCCCGGCCAGGGAATATAATTCGGTTGATGACCTGCTAATTTCATTACCTTACTCCTTTAAATTATTTGCTATTGTTTACTTCATACAAATAGCATTCCCTAAGTATCCCATGCCCTCCATAACCTTCTTTGAAACGAAACAGCCCTGTATTGACTCTACTTCCTTTTACCTCAGTGGAAATACCCCAATCTAAATATGAAAAGCTGTTTTTTAGTCCCCATTCCATCATATGACCAAAAATAAGGTTTAACGGCCGCTTATGTTGGAAACCATCGTGGTGGGCAATATAAAAACAGTTTATAACTCTGTCGTTCAGTAAAAATGCCAAAACACCCGCTGCAGGAGTTACTCCTTCATATGCTGCAAAGAGTTTTATCCTGTGAGGATAAAGAGTTTTTAGATGTTTGATTTCATCTAATGTATGTGCAGGCTTTGCATTATGATTATGTTTAAGTTTATTTTCTAAGATAGGCCAAAAATCATTTATATCGGCATCCTCCACCACTGATAGTCCACTTTTCAATGCCTTCTGATAGTTTCGAAAAGCGGTGTCACTCATTACCCGCTTTACAAAAGATTCCTCACCTTTTTTTAGCTCAAGGACTGTGGCCAGCTCTGTATACTCAAGCCTAAACCCAGAAAACCTTAAAGCAAAGTCAAGTTGTTCCGAAAGCTCATTATGGTAAACCTTTGGAACAGGTTTTAGCCGTATATAGTCAAAACCAGCTATGGCACAATATTCCACAAGGGCACTTACGAGCTTCAGGCATTTTTTAGTGCTTAGACTGGACTTTATTATGAGCCCTCCATGGGAGGCGCCGGGGTGGGAAACTAGGATGCGTTTATCCTCTTGTTGTACTACGGCGGCAGGAAGAACAGCAATGATTCCCTTATCCTCCATAAATATCAGGGAATGATCTAAAAACCTGTCTGAAGGATGATAACCCAGAAATCTTCTCTCCTGCATAAAAGTGCCGTTAACTGAGGAACTCACAAATCCCTCCCATTCATTCTCAAGCTCTTTTGAATATCTCTTTACAAACAATATAATTTCACCACACTTTCCTGATTATAGTGCTTACCATCTCCATCAAAAGATGTTGATTTTCTCTCCGACTTTTGCGAGAGATTCCAAAATGCAATCAGTTATTTTTGCTACAAATTCTATATCTTTTCTGCCGCTAAGAGGTTCCTTGTGTTCTCTAATGCATTCCATAAAATGAATACACTCCTGTGTCAGAGGTTCCGAATTGTCTTCCACTGCCCAAAAATGCTCCTGCTCTCCGTTATGGAAGATTTGGATCTTTCTATCGGCAGTCTGTACATCGTCAAATACTAATTTTGTTTTCGATGCAACCAGTGTCATTTTCCTTGTTTTTTCCGTATGAATGAAGCTAGCAAATATAGAAGCTGTTTTACCATTGGGGAAACCCAACAGTATATTGATAACATTGTTATAAGGACTTTGAATATATTTTTCACCATGGGCAATTACCCAGATAGGATCCATCCCTATAAGGTGGCGTGAAAGATAAATATCATGAACTGCCAGATCATGAAGAACATCTACTTTAGGAGCCTGAGAAGTGGAACTGGTTCTGGACATGTTCAAGTAACATAGATCATCAATAATATGTTTTTCTTCCAGAAGCCCCTTTATCCTTTTCACAGCAGGATGGTAAATCAATGTATGGCCGGCCATCAATACGGTATTTTGATCAGCAGCCAATTCAATTAGATCATGACTGTCTTTACTGTTAATTGTCACTGGCTTTTCTACGAGAACAGCTTTGCCTTTGCTTATTGCTTCCTTCGCCAGTATGTAATGACTTTCAGGTGTTGTGGCTATAATAACCCCCTGTACCTCACCGTCATTGAATATATCTGCCTTATTTTCAGTGAACCTGGTCTGAGGGTAAACAGCAGCTGCTTGATTTAGCTTTTCATACTCTAGGTCGCAGGCCCACTTCAATTCACAGCCCTCTATTGCATTTACAGTTTTCAGATAATTTTTTCCCCATTTTCCACAGCCTATCAAAGCAAGCTTCATCATTACAATTACCTCTCAATTACATACTAATTATATGCCGGAGCACCATATATTAGCATATTCACCACGCATAGAAAATATCACTTACATTGAGGATTCTCATCTGGTAAAGTTAAAAAAATAAAAGGGGCTATGTTGTAAGATGATTTTGAGTTCATCTTTCAGCATAACCCCTTTGTTTTGTGATATGTTAATTGAAAATTAGCGTATGCCATCTGCTTTCATAAGCCGCGCTACGCGTCCCTTGCTAGCTTTCTGATCTTCAAGTAGATTCTTAGTTATCTGAGGTGCACCATAGATTCCATAGCTTTTTTATGTACAACTTTTATTGTTTCTAGGAGCTTCTTATTAAAGCAACTTAATCAGCTCTTCTAACTCTTCAGATAAAGCTTTTGCAAGCTCAAAATTAGTGTCTTTTAAAGCCAATTCTATTTTCGTTTCAATTGATTTTTTCTTTTGTTCAACTTCTAAATAGTCCCTATCAAAATGATTGGCATAAATCTTCCTTCTAAATTTCTTCATACTCATTTTTCTAAGGGTTTTATCTTCAACGATTAGAACATAATCCATGCAATTGGATATAAGATAGTAATCATGAGAGATCATTAAAATCGCGCCTTTATAGTTTTCAATGGCTTTTTCAAGCGCTATTTGTGAATATGTATCTAAATGACTTGTGGGTTCATCCAGAAGCAACATGTTTGCTTTACTAGCAGAAACTTTAGCTAATTGAAGCACATTTTTTTCTCCGCCGGATAGGGATCCTATTTTATGATCAAGTATTTCTCCCTCAAAGCCATAGTTCGAAATATATGATTTAATCTCTGCATAGGTTTTAAAACCTGCATCGAAGAACTCTTCAAATATTGTATTAGACTCATTTAGTGTTTCACCTTGATGTTGAGATAAATAAGCCATTTTAATTTCAGGACTTATTTCAATTGAATCACTATTATTCTTAAAAATGGATCTTAATAAAGTGGTTTTTCCAGTACCATTTGAACCGATAATAGCTACTTTATCAGTAGATTTAATCTCGATATTAACATTTTGTAAAAGCATCTCATCATAGGAAACACTGTAATCATTAACCTTTAAAGCGATGATATTTTCGGTTTTATTATCAATATCAAAACTTATATTTGGCTGCTTAATATCCAAAAAAGGCTCTTTAATACGTCTTGCTTCTAATCTTTCTTGAATTTTCACTCTAGCCTTTAAAGACTTTCCTCTAGCAGCTTCAGAATCATCAGTTGCAATCTCCCTTAGTTTATCGATTAATTTAGCATTTCTTTCAATTTCTTCACTATCGGCCATAGCCAGTTCTTGCAATTCAATTTTAGTTTGAAGCAATGAAAAGTTATAATCAATAAATCTTCCATCAAATTCTTGGAGTTCCATGTTTTCAAGGTGCAGAATTTTGTTAAAACAATGATTCAATAAATACCTGTTGTGCGTAATAACTAATAGTGTTCCTTTATGTGAATTAATTAGGTCTTTAAGAGAATTAAGGTTTTCAAAGTCTAAGAATACATCTGGTTCATCCATAATCATTAAGTCTGGATTACTGAACATCTCCTTAATAACTTGTATAAGTTTGAATTCTCCGCCACTAAGCTCAGATATCATTAGATCTTTATGCCTGGTTAGATTTGCAAGATTTAGTTTCTTGTTTATGATGCTTTCGAAATCATCCCCACCAATTGCATTAAATGCGTCTAAAGCTTGCTGGTATTTTTCTAATAAAGTATCAATATCCATAGATGTTTCCATTTCAGTGCAAATGGATGTTATTTGATTTTGTAATTTAATAAATTCTTCTGCTACATATTCGTAAACTGTAGTATCTTTTCTCTCCTCTATTTGCGAGAACTGACTTACATACCCAATTCTACAATTAGGGTCCATCTCTAACTTACCATCAAACATATATCTTTCTGGATTCATAATTATATCTATTAATGTACTTTTTCCATTTCCATTTCTCCCTATAAAAGCGCAATGTTGACCATCTTCTAATGAAAATGAAATATTATTATATAGATTTTTTTGTGGGAACGAGTAAGACAAGTTATCAACCTTTATCATATTATTACCTCTCTTTATCACTTAAAAAGAACCTATCAAATAAGCTCTTTATTATATAATATTGCCAATCTTAATTTTCAAATTCAATATTATGCAGCAATGATATTGTTTTTGATTTCAGTAGATAACATAACACCTTTCTTCACAAATTTCAATCATTAAACATAGAAGTCTTTAGAAATTGAGCATCAACCACCACACATATAGGAGTGTATGATTAAGGTCATAGATATCCTAAAAGGTATATATGCAATGGAAATTTGACGTGTTAGTTTAAACAGATGACATTAGTAAAAACCTCCAATATAACGGTACAGGAAACATTACCATAAATAAATGTAGTTTCTTAATTGTAAATTAAGATGGTATAATATAAATACTCTAATTAGTGGAGTAAAATCATATTGCTCTTAAGGAGAAAATGCTATGAAAATATCACATGAATGCATCTACTGTCTTGCTAGACAAGCAGTAGAAATAGCTGAAGAATCTACAAGCAATGTAACAATACAGGAAGAAATAATCAAAAAATCTTTGAAAGAATTAGCAGAAATAAACTTCAATGAAACAGCGCCTGAAATAGCTTTTAGGATGCATCAACATGCTAAGAATATTACTAAGATTATTGATCCATATGCAAGATTGAAAGAACAGTATAATGAAATTGCTAAAGAGATTTATGAAAGAATTACTAGGGAAAAGTGGTTAGATAATGCAAAAGATCCCTTCGATATGTCCTGTAGGCTAGCTATTGCAGGAAATATTATAGATTTTTCAGTTGGCTTAAAGCTAGAGCACTCAGATGTTGTTAAGTCCGTTGAGGACAGTATCAAGCATGATATTTTTGGTACTGGAACAGCAGCTCTGCGAGAAGCAGTAGAGAAATCAAATAATATTATGTATATTGCTGACAATGCTGGCGAAATAATATTTGATAAATTTCTATTAGAGAATCTTCCATTAAACAAGGTTACTTATGTGGTAAAGGGAGGCCCAATAGTTAATGATGCAACGATGCAGGATGCAATAAGCACAGGTATTGTAAATCTAGTAAAAGTTATCGACAATGGACATGCTGCACAAGGAACTATATTAAAAGATTGCTCAAGTACATTTAAGAGTGAATTTAACAAGGCAGATCTTATTATAAGTAAAGGACAAGCTAACTTTGAAACATTAAGTGATATTAAAGATAAAACTATATTTTATCTATTGCGAGCAAAATGCAGTTCAGTTGCCTCTGCCATCGGCTGCAAACAAATGGACTATGTGCTTACAAATTACTAGTAAAGTAAAAGATATTCTATTGTTTTTTAATCTTGCTATGTGGGTGGCACTTTTAGTACACCCCAATCACCCTTAGTCTACGTTATACATAAGCTTCAGCATTAGCACCTTGAAATTTAGTTTTATTGCACTTATCTTTATTTTTATCCTTCCATTCCCTTTGATAAGCTAGAATTTTTGGGCCCGTTGTAAGATTAAGGATATACCAATTATTTAAAACCGAATCTATGTATTTCATGCTTCGAGCATTATGATACGCCGCCTCTTTAATGGCCAAAATTATAGAATCACAGCTCATATCCTTACTCCAATCCTGAAGACTTTCAAACTCTATAGGAGTTATTAGGTGAATATTGTCATTAAATATCTCTAAAACTTCACTGATACCTGCATTTTCTGTCTCATTAACTACATTCTCATGAACATCAGCAGCAGAGTTCCCTATTATTTCTTCTGCTTCTTCTACTTCTTCAATTTCTTTTTTAATTTCTTCTTTAATTTCTTCTTTAATTTCTTCTTCCCCTAGGTCCTTATAAGCCCCTTCTAAGACCCTTGTTTTTTCCAGAAAGTCCCCTACCCCATCAAAAATTAAATGTATAGGGTATCCTAGCTTCTTACATAAATCATAAAGCTTATCTACAAACTCCTTATGTTTAATTTCTTTTATTTCCTTATTTATGCACTTTATTGTATTTGGGCTGTTTATAAAGTTGTACTTTATCCAGTTTAAAATCATAATCTCTTTTGTTTCCTCACAATATTCTATTTTCCCATAAGTAATAAACCTCTCTAAAAGCTTACCCACAGTTTCCCTATTATAGCCTGTCTCATATTCGATTGTTCTTTTAGGAAGTTCAAAAATTCCACATTGTTTAGTATTAGTACATTGAAGTAAGTAGACATAGAAAAACTTCTCCTCTGGTGTCAAATCTATAACAAAAGCATCTCCCCAAAAGGATAATTGTAATTGTCTATATAATGCCATAAGTAATCCACCTCCAAAAAATCTCTACCTATATATTTAATATGCAATAATATAAAAATTGCTTTAAAAAAGTCAAAGTTTTTAGGCAAAAATGATAAAAAGCATCATAGGATGCTTTTTAAATATTTTCAATCTGCCAATCTATAGTTTTTTTACCTATGGAGCTAAGAAATTTATTAGTCTTAGAAAAAGGCTTACTTCCGAAAAATCCTCTATGAACAGATAGTGGACTTGGATGAACAGACTTTATTATGTAATGCTTTGGGTTATTTATTATATCAACTTTGGATTGAGCATTTTTCCCCCATAATATAAAGACAATAGGTTCTTCCCTATCATTTAATAGGCTAATTACTTTATCAGTAAAGTGTTCCCATCCTATTCCTTTATGTGAATTTGCCTCACCTGCTCTAACTGTTAACACAGTATTAAGAAGCATAACTCCTTGATCCGCCCATTTCTTTAAGTAACCATTATTAGGAATATAGTAGCCCATGTCATTATTAAGCTCCTTATAGATATTCATAAGAGAAGGCGGAGCTGGTACGCCTGGCTTTACGGAGAAACTTAATCCATGTGCCTGATTAGGGCCGTGATATGGATCCTGACCTAATATAACCACCTTTACATCCTTATACTCAGTGTAGTGCAGGGCATTGAATATATCATACATATTAGGATATATAGTTTTTGTTTTATATTCATTTATCAAAAACTCTCTAAGATTTAAATAATAATCCTTTTTAAATTCATCTTCTAATAAATCCTGCCAATCATTTTTTAATATTTGCATGTTATCACCCTATAGTATTATATCATAAAAATAAATAGCCATATCCCCTTTATAAGACATGGCCATGCTGATAAAATCTTAAAATACAGGAATAGATGAACCTTTAGTTGTTTCTTTTATAAGCTTTTTGGTTTCATCAGTTTGGTAAATTTCTACTAATCTTTTAAGCGCTGCATTGTCTTTATCCTTAGTTCTTGCAGCTATAATATTAAAATAGTTCTTAACACTATCCTTTTTAGTATCCTCAATATATATGGAATCTTCTAGTGGAGAATATCCTGCTTCCACTGCAACACCGTTATTAATGGCTGCAACTGCTACGTCTTTTATAGATCTTGGAATTTGTGTTGCTACAAGTGGTATTACTTCAAAATTCTTAGGGTTTTCCACTATGTCTTTGACAGTTGGGGTAATACCTGAGCCTTCCTTCAATTTAATTAAACCTGCTTCCTGAAGAAGTAAAAGTGCCCTTCCGCCATTGGTTGCATCATTAGGAATAGCAATTTTATCTCCATTTTTTAGCTCCTTTAAGTCTTTTAAATTACTTGAATATATAGCCATTGGTGCTAAAACAGTATTTGCGATAGATACAAGATCTAGGTTGCGGTCTTTTTTAAATTGTTCAAAGTATGCCATAGTTTGAAAGGCATTGGCATCTATTTCTCCATCATTTAATGCCATGTTTGGTCTTACATAATCACTAAAACTTACAATCTTTAACTCAATATTCTCTTTTGCTAATCTCTCTTTTACATTATCCCAAACTTTATGGTCATCCCCTGTAACCCCTAGTTTTATAACCTGTTTCTTACTTGCATCAGCAGATGCTCCTTTTGACTGTCCACATCCAACAAATGCTGTAGCAGTTATTACTACCCCTAATACTAACGCTGCTAATCTTTTTATTTTCATTATTAAAGCCCCCCTAAATTATCTTAAATATTTTTATTTTATTAATGACTTAATTTCTTTAGTAAAAAATCACCAAAGCTTTGTATTCCATTAACTAGGATTAGAAGAATTATTATAGTAGCTACCATGATGTCAGTTTTAAAGTACTGATATCCATATCTTATAGCAAAGTCTCCAAGTCCACCCCCTCCTACGGTTCCTGCAACAGCCGAAAATCCTATTAAGCTAACTGTTGTAATTGTTAGAGCATAAACGATACCTGGGAGCCCTTCCTTTAATAAAATCCTATAGATTATCTCAAAAGGACTTGAACCCATGGCCTGTGCTGCCTCTATTACTCCCTTATCAATGTCTAAAAGAGCAGACTCAATTTGCCTTGCCACAAATGGAACAGCACCAAGTACTAATGGAACTATGGCGCCCTTTAATCCAATTGTTGTTCCAACTATAAGTCTTGTAAAAGGTACAACTGCTGCTAAAAGTATTACAAACGGAATTGAACGAAATATATTTATTACTTTCCCCACAACACTATAAATTGCGTTATTCTCAAGTATATTTCCTGGCCTTGTTACTACAATAATTATTCCTATTATTATTCCTATAGCAGTTGAAATGCTTCCTGCTATAACTACCATAAGTATGGTTTCTCCTAATGCCTTTATCATATCAGGAAAGAGCTCTATTACATTCGGCATAAAGTTGTTCAGAAATTCTAGCATTTTTAATCACCTCCACATAAATATCATTTTGTTTTAAATAATTTAATGATTCAACTATTCCTTCTTTAGAGCCACTAAATTTAACGATTAGATTTCCTACAGGAACCTCTTGAATTAGTTCGATGTTACCAAATAAGATACTTGCATCAACTTTAAATCTTCTAGACACCTTGGAAATAAAGGCCTGGCCCGTTTTTTGACCTACAAAAGATATCTTTCCAATTAACTCCTCTTCGGTAAGTTCTCCTATAAATGATTCTTTATCTAAAACTTCATAAATCTTATCATAATGAAATACTGTGGATACAAAGCCCTTAGTCATCTTCGCCTTTGGACTTACAAATACTTGAAGAATATTTCCTTCCTCAACCACTCTTCCATCCTCCATTATCGCTACCCTATGACATATTTCTTTAACGACTTCCATTTGATGAGTAATGATAACTATTGTAAGGCCTAATTTTTCATTTATTTGTTTTAAAAGCTTTAAGATTGCTCTAGTTGTTTGAGGATCTAATGCTGAAGTAGCCTCATCACATAAAAGTACCTGTGGATCATTTGCTAGTGCTCTAGCAATTGCAACTCTTTGCTTTTGTCCCCCACTTAGCTCTCCAGGATAAACTTTAATTTTATCGCTTAATCCAACTAATTCCAAAAGGCTTTCTACCTTTTCCTTAATTTGTTCTTTAGTAAGACCTTTTCCTTTGAGAGGATACGCTACATTTTCGAATACATTTCTACTCCTCATAAGGTTAAAGTGCTGAAAAATCATGCCTATCTTTTCTCTAGTTTTTCTAAGCTCTTTTGGCGACAATTTAGTTAAGTTTTTACCATTTACAATTACCTCCCCAGAAGTAGGAGCCTCAAGCAAATTGATACATCTTATGAGAGTACTTTTTCCCGCACCACTATATCCAATAATACCCATTATCTTGCCAGCTTCTACATGTAAGTTTACTCCTTTTACAGCCTCTATCTTATGTTCTTTAGTTTCATAGACTTTTTTAACATCCTTTAAATAAATCATTCATTTACCTCCCCAAATAAAATAAAAAATCCCCTTTCCCAGATGAGAAAGAGGATAATTCCAATAAAAAAAGCCCCATGGAAGGACCGCTTTTAAACTATTACCTTCCCTCATCTTTCAGACTAATGTCTGCAGGATTTAGCACCTTGCTTTGCAAATAAGCATTGCTGGTTGCTGAAGCTTCATCGGGCCAGTCCCTCTGCTTCTCTAGATAAGGATTTATATTCGATTTTTAAGTTAGCGTTTTCTGCTTGAAACTTATTATATTCTCATATTTTTTAAATGTCAATAAAAATTTTTATAGAGAAATAAACTTTTTTTGCTATTCATATAATAAATATACTTTAATATCTTATGAAAAAATACTTAAAAATAAATTATTAAGTCAAACAACCGAAACGCATTTTTTCTAAATATTTTATTTAATCATGTAATAATCATACGTTACCGTCAATGCACCAAATATTATAAATTTGTTGACAATTTTTACGCATGCATATATAATTTTATTCAATTAATCTTTGTCATGATAAAGTTAAAAGTTAATAAGTATCCTTATCAAGAGAGACTGAGGGATTGGCCCTGTGACGTCTCAGCAACCAGCAGGTATCATTAGCCTGTATGGTGCTAAATCCAACAGAAGTTTATTCTGGTAGATGAGGGAAGGTGTTAAGTTTAAATATTGCTCTTATAAGAGTTTATGTTTTAAAATCTTCTTCCATCTAGGAAGAAGATTTTTATTTTATCTAATTTTATTAGCGAAGCAAATAAAGATTAGTATCTCTATTTACTTATAAAAAGGGGGATCTATTATAATGAGTAAAATAATAAATAGCTATGAAAAAATAATTATTGATAAATTGGACAATGAAAGAAATAAATACATAAAAATAAGTCATAAAATTCATGCTAATCCGGAGATAGGCAATCAAGAGTTCTTTGCATCTAAACTTCTTGCAGACACCTTGGCTGATGCAGGTTTTTCTATAGAAAGAGCTGTAGCTGGTCATGATACTTCCTTTATAGCAAGAAAAAAATCAACAAAACTTGAAGGTCCTACTATAGGATTTTTAGCTGAATATGATGCCTTGCCAGGACTAGGACACGCCTGCGGGCATAATATGATTGGAACAATCAGTATTGCGGCTGCTATTTCTCTTTCATATCTTTTAGATGAAACAGGAGGAGAAGTTGTAGTTCTAGGTACTCCAGCAGAAGAAGGTGGTCCAAATGGAAGTGCTAAAGCAAGTTTTGTTAATTATAATTTACTCCAAGGTATAGATGCTTGTATGATAATTCATCCATCAAATACAACAGGAGTAACTGGGAATTCTCTAGCTGTGGATCCACTTGATTTCGAATATATAGGCAAATCAGCCCATGCTTCAGGTGCACCTGAAAAGGGTATTAATGCCCTAGATTCAGTTATTCAGCTTTTTAACGGTATAAATGCCTTAAGACAACATGTGCCTACGGATGTGCGCATACATGGAATTATTACTCATGGTGGTGATGCACCTAATATAGTTCCTGATTATGCAAAAGCAAGATTTTTTATTCGCGCAGCAAACAGAAAAACATGTGATGAAGTTACCTCTAAGATAAAAAACATTGCGCAAGGTGCAGCTCTTGCCACTGGTTCGAAGTTAAATATAATAGCCTTTCAAAATAAAGTTGATAACTTTCTTATCAATAAAAGCTTTGATGAACTATTTATTGAAAGTGCTAACTTGCTTGGTTTAGAAATAAGCAACAAGGTGAAAGAGGGATTAGGATCAACAGATGCCGGAAATATAAGTCAGGTTGTTCCTACTATACATCCCTATATAAAAATTGGTCCTAATACCTTAGTAGGGCATACTCCTGAATTTTGTGAGGCATCAGCTTCTAAGGAAGCCGACGAGGCATTAATTATCGGTGCAAAAGCTCTAGCAATTACTGGACTTGCTTTGATTACAAACAAAGAAAAACTACAGGAAATAACATCTGAATTTAATAGAATTAAATCCAATTAAGCTTTAACCCATTTCTATGTAAATATAAATTAGCATAATATTTTATGGAATTGATAAACTAATGGTTAGAATAGATGATAGAAAGGATGGCGCCTATGTATTCTAACCCAAGTATTTCTGTTTACAACGAAATAGGAAAGCTAAAATGTGTACTACTTCACTGCCCTGGGGAAGAAATTGAAAATATAGTACCAGATTATTTAAGAAGGCTTTTATTTGATGAAATTGCTTATTTAAAGCAAGCTCGTAAAGAGCATACTGAATTTGCTAATATTTTAAAAAAAGAAGGTGTCGAGGTCCTATACTTGACAGATTTGATGGCAGAAATTTTACAGCATCCACAAATCAGGCAAGAATTTTTGACAGAGTTTATGGAGGAAGGCGGTGTAGTTACATGGGGCTTACAAGAAGCCATTATGGAATTATTTAATTCATGTTCCCCCCATGAACTTATAAGAAAATGTATATCTGGAGTTCGTAAAGAGGAACTTAGGCATATTAAGCCTAAATCACTAGGAGATATGGTTAAAAACCCTTATCCATTTTATTTGGATCCCATTCCAAATCTTTATTTTCAAAGGGATCCATTTGCCTCCATTGGAGGGGGAATTTCTTTAAATGTTATGGCAAATACCACCAGAAATAGAGAAACTTTATTTGCTAAATATATTTTTAATTATCACCCTAGATTCAAAGATGTGAGCCGTTGGTATAATCGTGATAAGACACATCCTATAGAAGGTGGAGATATTTTAGTTCTCTCTGACAAAATATTAGCTGTAGGTATTAGCGATAGAACGGATCCAATGGCTATTGAAAGATTATCGCATAAACTCTTAGCTTCAGATGAACCCTTTGAAGTAGTTTTAGCCTTAGATATCCCAAAGGCAAGGGCATATATGCACTTAGATACTGTATTCACAATGGTCGACTATGATAAGTTTAGCATATACCCAGGAATTGAGGAGCCTTTAGATGTATATAGAATAACTAGGAGCAAAAATAATGAGATAAGCATTACTTATGAATGTGATGACTTATGTGATATCCTAAAAAAACATTTGAATCTACCTTCGGTAAACCTGATTAGATGTGGAAATGGGGACCCAATTGCTGCTAGTCGAGAACAATGGAGTGATGGAAGTAACACTTTGGCCATTTCTCCTGGAAAAGTGATTTGTTATGATCGTAATTATATTACAAATGAGGCACTTAGAAAAAATGGCGTAGAAGTGTTAGAATTCCAATCCTATGAGTTATCACGAGGACGTGGCGGTCCTAGGTGTATGAGTATGCCTATAATTAGAGAAAAGCTATAGATAAATATTAAACTTATATTTATAATCTATTTAAAGTTATATTTTTGTTATAATATCTATGATTTCTAGTGTCCTTTATTAATCTTTTTTAATACTATAAATATATAATAATTAATTAAAGGATTTTAATATGTTTTATAAGGGTGATTTCCACATACATTCTACAGCATCTGATGGTGACCTCACTCCAAGTGAAATAGTAAGTCTTGCAAGTAATGAACATATTGATATAATATCAATAACAGATCACAATACTATATTAGGTGTTGAAGAAGCTATTCAAGCAGGTAATAAACTTGGAATTACGGTAATTCCAGGGGTTGAATTATCTTCACGTTATAAAAATAAGAGTGTTCATATTTTAGGTTACTTTAAAGATGATAGATATAAGGATAAAATTTTCGAGGAATTTTTAAACCTTGTAAAAGATCATAAAGCAAATCATGCAAAGCAATTAATAAATTTACAAAGCGATTATAATAAAAATAGCCATAGATTATCTGTTAATGATGGAATTAAGGTGTTAAAGTTATTTGGGGCAACAGTAGTTTTAGCTCATCCAATTCTTATAAATAAAAACTATCTTACGGAAATTATTAATATGCCCTTTGATGGTATAGAAGCCAAGCATTTTAGACATACACCTAGCGATATGGAATTCTTCATAAAAATAGCTACTGAAAGTGGATTATTTTATACTGCTGGTTCTGACTTTCATACAAATAAGCAAACTGATTTGAAACATGGATTGATAGGAGACATATACCTAAATTCCCGGGAAATAGATAATTTTTTAAAGATGCTTCTTTAAACTATAAAGTCGCCTAAATGGCGACTTTATATATCTTTTGGTATTCTTAAAAATATTTCACCTATACTACACTCAATACAATCTTCCTTTATGCATACATCTCTATTTCCTAATACCTCTTGCTCTAGACCTCTTCCTCCAGCACGAATTGTTTCAAAAACCTTCTCTAAATCCAGCTGCCCATAACCCCATTCAGGATTTGGATAGATATCGCCTTCTCTTCTTCTTGCCCCTCTTATAAAATAGGTTCTCATCTTTCCAACAAAAAGACTTGGATCATTACCATCTACTAGTCCCCATTGATATAATAGTGCACATGCTCCAGCGTAAACTGCTGCTGCTACACTGCTTCCACTAATAGTGGTAACTCCTCCTCCTACTGCTGTAGTCTTAGCATTTATACCACCAGCTGCTATATTAGGAACTATTCTTCCATCCCTAGTGTATCCTCTACCGGATTCTACAACTCTTGCATTAGTATTTTGATTATAAAACCCTGCCACAAGTACTTGCCTTGCAGTAGCTGGTGTCTGAACTGTAATAAAAGGTGTAGGGTTTAAAAATCTTGTTCCTTCTTTAACTAATGGCTTTTGGGGCAGCCATGCATTATATTCTCCACTTAAAACAAGATCTCCATATAATATAAACTGCCATATTCCAGGTCTAGCATTTTCAATTCTTATTATTATCAACTCATCTCCTGTTAATTCTTCTGGAAGTAAATATTCTACAAACACTGTACTTCTTTCAAATACAAGATTTATTTGTTCTACTTCTTGAAGCTTAGCAGGAATTCTATCTATAACTTCTCCTGAAGGAGATACTATACCTAATGAAAATATATCTGGTTTTTTCACCCATATTTGAAAGACCAAATTCCTTTGTTCTGGGGCCATATTTAATTCAATAACCTTTCTATCACCCTGTCTTTCTAACGTTCCATAAGTATGCCCGTTTTCATCTCCCTCATTTCCAACCCCTGTTACCACTGCTATTCCTCTTACTTTTGAAACTTCATCTATATATCTTTCTATAATTGTATTCCCATCATGGGGCCCACAATTAGTCCCAAGAGGTATAAAAATTACTGTAGGTTTATTTAACGATTTACCTACGTTGGACACATATCTTATAGCTGTTATAATATCTGTTCCCTCATACACAGGTACTGGAGTTGAAACCCCTCCTATTCCTTCGTCTATGGCATCAGCGCTGGCCTGTCTAAGCTTTACAACTATGAATTGTGCGTCAGGTGCAGCTCCAATAATTTCTCTATTATATCCTCTTGCTCCTATGATCCCTGCCATTTGCGTTCCATGACCTATAGTATCTCTTTGGCTTACGACCCCATAAGGGTCTCCATTATTTCTTGAAATAGTTATTGCTTCATTTATTTGTGTTCTACTATATTCAGTTCCATAATTAAGTCCCTGTGGAGGGGTTCCACTATTATCACTTTGATCCCAAATACTTAGTATCTTTGTTGTATCATCTTCGTACATGAACTCTCTATTTAAATAATCTATTCCCGTGTCTATTATTCCTACGTATACTTCTGTGCCTAACAAATTAAGATATGGATTTATGTGAAATTGATATATATTTGCAGATTCTTGAGGTTGTGTTTGCATCAATGTATATAACGATGACCTATCTACGTAAACCACTTCTTGTATTCTTAAAACTTCTGTTTCTCTGCCTCGTTCTACAGACACTATGGCATAATTTTCATCTAAAATTGCTGCACTTGCATAAGGTAATTGTCTAAGTCTTTCAACTATATCTCCATCATATTCTACAAGATAGCTTAAAATTATTGGCTCTTGACTAATTTCTTGAACTTCAGGAGCTACTTGAGTCTCCGGTACTGGCTGAACTTCTTGCTGCTCACGAGTTAATTTACAATAGTTATCATTCATATTCAATAAATCACCCCTAAAAAGTCTTAATAAATCAAAGGATGTTTGTGCACACACCTGACCATATCCCCAAGTGGGATTAGGATAAATAACTTGAGGCCTATCCTTCTTTGCACCTCGTGCAAGATAATATTTAAGTCTTTCTCCATATAAAAAGGGGTCATTCCCATCTACTATACCCCACTGCATAAAAAGTGAACATATTCCGCTTACATGAGGAGCTGCCATAGAGGTCCCACTTTTAGTATCTAACCTACCACTAGGTATTACAGATTGAATATCTTCTCCCGGAGCCACTAAATCTGGTTTTATTATATTCCCTTGAAGTTCCCCTCTTCCTGAAAAACTTGAAATAGTATTTGTAATTCCATTATAACTTCCTACAGAAAATACACTTTCTACTGTAGCTGGTATACCTATAGTAAAATATACTTCAGGCTCTAAAAACTTAGTATTCGGATTTAACCCTTCTGTTATAGGAAGCCATATATTATATCTTCCTTGATATTCTCCCTGAGATGTAATATTCAGATTCCAAACTCCTGAGGATAAAAAATCTCCTGTAGGTATTAAACTTATTATAATTTCTCCATTCATGTTATATGGTTTAGGGCCTGTATAATAAATATAATATCTGTCCTGTCCTATTGTTCCTTCTTTGTATCCCTCAGTTATTCTAATTTGCTCTGAACGAATTCCACTGGGATTTACTATTTGTATAGTAATGTCATTTAGTACAGGCTTATATATTTGAAATATTATTCCTCTCTCATCTGGTGCTATGTTCAAAGGTATTGTTTGATTTTGTCTTAATTCACCGCCTGCATGATGTGCCTTATCTCCTTCGTTTCCAGCGGCAACTACAAAACTAATTGGATTTAACCTGCAAACAGTATCAATATATTGCTCAAATAAAGTACTTCCTGTATGTGATCCATCATTAGTACTAAAACTTAAATTTATTACTAATGGTTTGTTGAGTTCTACCGCTTTTTCTAAAAGAAACTTTATTCCTCTCATAATTAAAGTATCCTTAGTATAGTTTACTTGACCTCCTGCGGTTATCTTAACCATTGCTATAGAGCTTTCATAAGCTACTCCATAATTTTCTCTAAGAATTCTTCCTCCAGCGCATGCTATACCTGCAACATGAGTACCATGTCCAAGAGTATCTCTTTGCTGAACTATAGCAAATGGATTTTCAGATTGAAGAGCTCTATTTATATCCGCTCTATTATATACCATTCCCCCTTGAGATAAGTCATATATATAATCAATTCGTGTGGTATTATCTGCATTTATAAAAGCAGGGCTTGTATAATCTATGCCTGAATCTATGAATCCTACAAGTGTACCCCTACCTGTTAGTCCACTTCCCCAAAGCGGAGGAACACAAGAAGCTCTATTACTATTTAAATCGGATGTAAATACAATTCTTGGGAGCTCCAAATATTGAATCCCTCTTATTTGAGATACTTTTTCAATGTCTTCCACATTCAAGATTACGATCCCAAAATTGTAACCTAAATCTTCAAATGTTCCCCCTATAGCTGTAACTTGGCTGGATATTTCATCAGGCCGAACATTATATATTACTGTTAATTCTACCTTTCCAGTTAAAAATTGCTCATTTTTTGATAAATCCGCTAATTTTGCTAATACACTTTGTGGTACATTTATTAAAAGATTTAATAATCCATTGGTTTCTATAAATATTCCCCCAAAAAATTATTTATCAACTTATTTTATGACTAATGAACTGTACATGTTACAATATAAGTAAATATTTAATATTTCTTATCAATTAGTTTTATTCATGCATAATATATATAATATAATTAACCTGAAGGGGTGGAAAAATGACAACTTCTAAGTACTTAATAGTGTTATCTTTTGATGCTATGTCTTCAGAAGATTATGGATATATGAAGACTCTTCCAAACTTTAAATTTATTTTAGACAATGGCTCCCATATAGAAAAAGTAAATTCTATATATCCAACCTTAACTTATCCTGCGCATACATCTATTATTACAGGTATGCTGCCTAAAAATCACGGTATAGTAAATAACACATTATTTCAACCTGGAAAACAGAGTCCTGATTGGTATTGGCATAGGAAATATATAAAGTGTCCTACATTATATGATATAGCTAAAGAAAAGGGATTGAAAACTGCAGCGCTTCTTTGGCCTGTAACTGCTGGTGCTAATATAGATTATAATCTCCCTGAAATATGGCCAAATAAATGGTATGAGAATCAAGCTTTAGTTTCCCTTTTAGGTGGGTCTCTCTGCTATATACTTAAATTAAATAGTAAGTTTGGTAAGATAAGAAAAGGAATATCTCAGCCCTTCTTGGACGACTTTATACTGCAATCTGCTATATATACTATTAAAAGTAAAATGCCTAACTTACTTTTGGTCCACTTTACAGATGTAGATACAAATAGGCATTTATACGGATATAACTCTAAAGAAGCTGTAGATGCTATTCACCGTCATGACTTTAGATTAGGTGAAATATTAAAGACTACTAAAGATATTGGTATATATGAAGACACTACATTTGCTATACTAGGTGATCATAGTGCATTAGATGAACATACCATAATAAATATAAATGTACTCTTTAAAGAAAAAGATCTAATTACCCTAGATTCAAATGGAGAATTAAAGGATTGGCAGGCTTACTTTAGCAGCTGTGATGGAAGTGGCTATGTTTATTTAAAAAAACCTAATGATAGTCATTTAGTTAAAAAGGTTGAAGATATACTTATAGATTTTATAAAAAGAGAAGATAGTGGAATAGAATCTTTACTTAATAAAGACCAAGCAATAGGCTTAGGTGCTAATGATAAATGTTCATTTATGCTTGAAGCCAAGAAGGGATATTACTTTTTAGAAAAATATACTGGAAGTATTTTTGAGAAAGTAGATGAATCACTTATAGGCATCAAAAAACACTATACAAAAGCTACTCATGGTTACTCTCCTTTAAAACCTAATTACAGTACAATATTTTCAGCTATGGGTAAAAATATAAAAAAAGGAGGAATAATTAAAGAAGCTAATATTGTTGATGAGGGTCCTACCCTTGCTAAAATGCTTGGTATTTCCATGGAGAATACCGACGGAAAGTTAGTTGATGATTTATTTATTTAAGGCAATGTATGCTATAAAGTTTGATTACTCCTATCACCTATTTAGATTTTCATAATAGACTAATAGTATATTAGTGCTTATAATATTGGAGGTCTAAATGTCATCTGTAATACTTTATATAAGTGCTGGAATTTTACTTATGCTATCTTATTTTAAAGATAAAAATAAAACTAAAAAGGCACTTATTAGATCTATGAAATCCTTTGAAAATATAATGCCTCAATTTTTGGGGATAATATTTATAGTTGGAATAATGCTTGCACTACTTAAACCAGAAACCATATCAAATCTTATTGGTAATAATTCTGGGATTTTAGGAGTGTTTTTATCTTCAATAATTGGATCCATAACAATGATGCCAACCTTTGTTGCGTTTCCTACTGCTGACATGCTCCTTAAAAGTGGTGCCGGCTATGCACAAGTTGGAGCACTTGTATCTACATTAACACTGGTAGGGGTAATTACTTTTCCCCTGGAATCTAAATACATTGGTAAGAAAGCTGCTTTTTTAAGAAACTTTGTGGCTTTTTTATTTTCTTTTATTGTAGCATTTATCATAGGGTGGTTTTTTAAATGAAGTTTACTAAAATACTAAAAAGATATAAGTTTTTTTTATTTTCTATTCTTATTACTATTCTGTTAGCATTATTTGATAAGACTATCGGGTTGAAGTCTTTTGTTATAGCGCTATCAAGTTTTAAACAAATGATTTCGGTATTACCTCCAATAATGATAATGCTTGGATTAATGGATTCTTGGATTTCTCGAGAAACAATGATGAAGTATATGGGAAAGAATTCAGGTTTTGGGGGAATATTACTCTCTATACTTATAGGGTCCCTTGCCGCTGGCCCTATGTATGCAGCCTTTCCTTTTACAACTGTATTATTAAAAAAAGGTGTCCGATTTAGTAATGTGCTAATATTTATGAATGCTTGGTGCGTCACAAAGATATCAACATTTTTATTTGAACTTACAGCTTTAGGTTATAGATTCACCTTTGCAAGGCTCCTTATAAATCTTCCTGGCATAATCCTCATGGGCCTTATAATAGAATCACTTTTATCCCATGACGAACTTGAAAATCTTTATTTAAATGCTGAAAATACTAATAAATAAAGAGGCATGTAGTAGTATTTAATACCGTACATGCCTTATAAATTCATAAATTTTTATGTATTTTATTCATCCCAACACTCAACATTTTCTAAATTAGGTATGTTATTTTTATTGAAATGAGGATCCTTTCCCTGTTTAAATTGAACTTCGTAATCCTTTAGCGCATTGAAAGCTACCTTTCCAAGCATTGCAATAGTAACTAAGTTTATAAGAGCCATAAATGCCATAAATAAATCAGCCATATCCCAAACTATTTGCACTTTAGCTATTGTTCCAAATATAACCATGCCAAGTACAGCTGCTCTATATGCAAAAAGCCATCCCTTATTTGCTTTAATAAATTCAATGTTTGTTTCCCCATAATAATAATTACCAATTATTGAACTGTAGGCAAATAAGAATATGCTTATTGCTATAAATGTATTGCCCCAATTTCCTACCTGTGAGCTTAAAGCCTTTTGAGTAAGCTGTATTCCTGTCAAATTAGCTTCAGTATAAACTCCTGAAAGAAGTATTATAAATGCCGTACAGCTGCATATCAAAATAGTATCTGTGTATACTCCAAGTGTTTGTATAAATCCCTGCTTTACAGGATGAGTAACCTCTGCTGTTGCAGCTGCATTAGGAGCACTTCCCATACCTGCTTCATTTGAAAACAATCCTCTCTTTATTCCCATCATAATAGTTGTACCTATGGTACCTCCAATGAATGGCTGTAATCCAAAAGCATTTTTAATTACAAGATTAAACATGTGTGGAACTAGTGTTATATTTCTTATAACTACAAATAATGCAATCAATACATAAGCTACTGCCATTACAGGTACTATAGCCTCTGCTACTTGAGCTATTCTTTTTACTCCTCCAAATATAATAATAGATGTTAAAGCTATTAATACTATCCCTACTACAAGTTTGTTTATACCAAAAGCTTCCTCAAAGGCTCCGGATATAGTATTAGCTTGCACTGAATTAAAAACTAACCCAAAACTTACTGTTATAAGAATAGAAAAAATTATACCAAGCCATCTTTTATTTAGTCCTTGTTCCATATAATATGCAGGACCACCTCTATATCCACCATTTCCATCCTTAACCTTATAAACTTGTGCTAATGTACTCTCTACAAAGCTAGATGCTCCTCCTACGATTGCTATAGCCCACATCCAAAATACTGCCCCAGGACCTCCAGCTGCAATAGCAATTGCTACTCCCGCCATGTTCCCTGTTCCAACTCTTGAAGCTGTGCTTATGCAAAATGCTTGGAATGATGAGACATGAGTTTTATTTTTTTCTGTTATGGCTTTTCCTGCACCTTCTCCTAAAAGCTTAAACATGGTTTTAAAGTATCTTATTTGAACAAATTTTGTTAAAAATCCAAAATATAAACCCACACCTACCAAAACTGCAATTAATACATAAGACCATAGTATATTATTTGCTTGGCCAATGGTATTCGTAAAAAACTCTGCCATATTGTTCCCTCCTATTTATTTAATGCATCTAAAATTATATCAAATAATTTATGGAAATTTAATCTTTTTTATTTCTATAAATATTTTTTCAATATAATAATTCAGATATTTCATTAAAACTCTCAAAATAATAATTTGTATATAAATATATAATATTAATATATAATAAATAGTAATTAGCATAATTAGTTATATTAATACTTTATTTAATATATTTTTAGGAGGTAACTATGAAATTATTACTTACTAACGACGATGGCATCCAATCTCCCGCATTACTTGCCTTAGCAAAAGAATTAGAAAAAGACCATGAACTTATAATAGCTGCCCCAGATGCTCAAAAAAGTGCAACTGGTCATTCAATAACCATCGAAACCCCCATTATAATACGACCAGTAAGTTTACAAGGAGTTTCATCAAAGGCATATAGTATAAGTGGCACTCCTGCAGATTGTGTACGAGTTGCAATAGATAAGCTTTCAAGCGATAGCTTTGATATGGTTATATCAGGAATAAACTTAGGAACTAATCTAGGAACTGATGTACTTTATTCTGGCACTGTATCTGCTGCAATAGAAGCTGCTATTTATAAAATTCCATCAATAGCTATTTCTTCAGAAGTCCGCAAGGATAAACTTTGCTATGATATAGCGGCAAGATTTGCGCCTAAAATTTTAAATACAGCAATAAAAAATGGAATTTATAAAGATTTAGTTTTAAATGTAAATGTACCTTGTATTGAAGAAGAGGATATTAAGGGAATACAAGTTTGTCCTATAGGAGATAAAACTTATGACAATTATTATTTAGAATCAACTACTGAAAACAACGATATTTCAGTACTCTTAAGAGGTACCTTAAATAATAATATAGGCGAGGGAACTGATAAGTTTTATTTTAATAATGGCTATGTAACTATTACCCCTCTTCATTATGATTTAACTAACTTTAAAATATTACATGAAGTTGATAATTGGTTTAAATAAATAATCTTATTAAACTTTACCTTGACAGAAAATATTTGAATTATTATAATTATTAGATATAATAATATGTAAAAACTATGATAGGAAGAGTATGTACAGGATATAACCTAAGCGAGCTGATGATGGTGTGAGATCAGTGTGAGACCTTTGCAGAAGAACATCCTTGAGTTTCTAACCGAAATTTTAAATAAAAGTAGGCTTAGAGGTTTCCAACACCTTATAGTTGGGATATAGATTTTTCTATGTAGCTAAGAGGCCTTTTGGCAAATTGGGTGGTACCGCGAATATAAGACTTTCGTCCCTTTAGGATGAAAGTCTTTTTTTATTTTACAAATTATTTATAACATATAAATAAATTCTTACATAATATAATTAGATACAGGGAGGATAAATATGGAAACTATATTAATTAAACAGCTTTACAGAGAAACAGAAAAGTTTACAGACAAAGAAGTTAGCATATCTGGATGGATAAGAACTCAAAGAAATTCTAAAACATTTGGTTTTATAGAATTAAATGATGGAAGTTTCTTTAAAAATGTTCAAATAGTATTTGATGATAAGCTTGACAACTTTGTAGAAATTACAAAACTTGCTATAAGTTCATCCTTAACAGTAGAAGGAAAGTTAGTGGCTACACCTAACTCAAAGCAAGCCTTTGAATTACATGCATCAAAAATAATAATCGAAGGGCTTTCATCTTCAGATTATCCACTACAAAAGAAAAGACATACTGTTGAATTTTTAAGAACTATAGCACACTTAAGACCAAGAAGTAATATGTTTTCTGCAGTATTTAGGGTGCGTTCACTAGCTGCCTTTGCTATACATAAATTCTTTAATGAAAGAGCCTTTGTATATGTTCACACTCCAATAATTACTGGCAGTGACTGTGAAGGTGCAGGAGAAATGTTTAAGGTTACTACTTTAGACTTAAATAATATTCCTAAGACTGAAGATGGTAGCATAGATTTTTCAAAGGACTTTTTCGGCAAAGAATCTAATCTTACAGTAAGTGGTCAATTATCTGCTGAAACCTATGCATTAGCTTTTAGAAATGTATATACCTTTGGCCCTACATTTAGAGCGGAAAATTCTAATACTGCAAGACATGCAGCTGAGTTTTGGATGATAGAACCTGAAATGGCCTTTGCAGACTTACATGATGACATGGATTTAGCTGAGGATATGGTTAAATACGTAATTAACTATGTAATGGAAAATGCTCCTGAAGAAATGGAATTCTTCAATAACTTTGTAGATAAGGGCTTATTTGAGAGATTAAATAATGTAGTGAATTCAGAATTTAAAAGAGTTTCCTACACTGAAGCTGTAGAACTTCTTAAAAATTGTGGAGAGAACTTCGAATATCCAGTTGAATGGGGTATAGATCTTCAAACTGAGCACGAAAGATACTTAACAGAGAAAATATTTAAAAAACCTGTGTTTGTTACTGATTATCCAAAGGATATAAAGGCCTTTTATATGAGATTAAATGATGATAATAAAACAGTTGCTGCTGCTGACTTACTTGTTCCTGGAGTTGGAGAAATAATAGGTGGCAGCCAAAGAGAAGAGCGTCTTGATGTCCTTGAAAGAAGAATGGAAGAACTAGGACTTAAGAAGGAAGATTACTGGTGGTACTTAGAGCTTAGGAAATATGGTGGTACTAAACACGCTGGATTTGGCTTAGGCTTTGAAAGAATAATAATGTATATTACCGGAATTTCTAATATTAGAGATGTTATACCTTATCCAAGAACTACAGGTTCCGCTGAATTTTAACAAATAACTTTTAAAGGGGGGAGTTCAATGGCTTTTTTTAATGCCCTGGGAAGTGTATTTAGTATAGTAATAATGATAGCACTAGGGTATTTTCTTACACATAAAAAGTGGATTGATGAAGAAAATGCTAAGGTTTTTGCCAAACTAATTACCAATATAGGACTTCCTACTATGATGATAAATAACTTAATGATTAACTTTGATAAAGAAAAGCTTTTAGATGCTGGCAAGGGATTATTTGTTCCCTTTGCCTCCATTGCTCTATCTTATCTTTGTGCCAAAGTCTTTTGTCGTATATTTAGAGTGAAAAAAGGAAGACAAGGAGCATTCCAATCTATATTTTTCGTGTCCAATACCATATATATGGGGCTTCCTGTAAATTTAGCTTTATTTGGCGAGCAAAGTGTTCCTTATGTACTTTTATACTATATAGCAAATACTACATTTTTTTGGACAATTGGAGTTTATGAAATAAGTAAAGATGGAAAAACTGGTGGAGCTAAGTTATTTTCTAAAGATACATTAAAGAGAATAATTTCTCCTCCACTTTTAGGTTTTTCTTCGGCAATAGTATTGATCCTTTTAGGAATTAAACTTCCAAGCTTTATATTAGATAGCTGTAGATATTTAGGAAACATCACTACACCTTTATCTATGATTTTTATAGGTAATACTATTTACTATGTTGATTTTAAGGGAATTAAAGTGGACAAAGATATGGTTGGTGCTCTTTTAGGCCGATTTGTTATTTCTCCTATATTAGTTCTTATCGTTATTCTTATTTACCCACTTCCTCCACTTATGAAAAACGTATTTACTGTACAAGCAGCAATGCCTGCAATGACCAACACAGCTATTATGTCCAGGATTTATGATACAGATTATAAATATGCAGCTGTTATGGTTGCAATCAGTACCTTATTAAGTGTAGTCGTTATTCCTATTTATAAGGTTTTGTTAACCTAATATAAACAAAAGAAACATCGATTTGCGGTGTTTCTTTTATTTATCAACGATTTAGCCCAATAAAATCGTTTTCACATTTACTTTAGTCCATTTTTCACGCATATATAAAATTTTTTTTATGTAACCGATTGCTGTACCTTTAACTTTTTAATAAGTTTATATAAAATATATTATGTAATTAAAATCTTAAGAAGAGTATATAGAAAGGCGGCCTTACAATATGAATCTTAAAAATCTTTTTGTAATGCAAGAAAAGCTGGATGAATATATAATAAACCAACATAATCTTCAAGATAAACCTCTTTTGCCGCAAAAGTTACTTGCACTTCAAGTTGAAATAGCGGAGCTAGCTAATGAAACGCGTTGCTTTAAATACTGGAGCACTAAAGGTCCATCTTCAAAAGATGTTATATTGGAAGAATATGTGGATTGCCTTCATTTTATATTAACCATAGGCCTTGAAAAAAACTATACTGATATATCACTTACTATACCTGATGTTAGCTTACAAGTAGATATAACAGATAAATTCACAAATTTGTATATAGATGTAAATGATTTTATAATTTGCCCTTCTAAAGATCACTATCAAACCTTATTTGAAGACTTTCTCTTATTAGGAAAGTATTTAAATTTTACAGATGAAGATATAGAAAAAGGTTATCATAAAAAAAATTTCATAAATCATCAAAGGCAGGTTATTGGATATTAGGAGGTAGTTTTTTACTACTTCTTTTTTTTATAATTACATTCTTCTTTGGATACACTAAATAAAAGGAGAGTGATCAGTTAATTATGCTAGGAGTAATTTTTTCAATAATTGCAGGAATAGCTATGAGTTTTCAAGGAGTATTCAATACAAGACTTGGTGAAAAAATAGGCACTTGGGAAACAAATGTGTTTGTTCAGGGCACTGGCTTAATTGTTACTTTAATAGCACTTCTAATTTCAGGAAGTGGCAGTTTTAAAAACTTACGGGAAGCAAACAAGTTATACCTTACCGGTGGAATATTAGGCGTAATAATAATATATACAGTTATGATGGGAATAAAATCCCTTGGTCCTACCTGCTCTATTGCAACTATATTAGTAGCACAATTAACTGCTGCTGCTATTATAGATGCTTTTGGACTTTTTGATTCCACCCAAATTAAATTTGGACTAACAAAAATAATTGGAGTTGGAGTTATGATAATAGGGATTATTATATTTAAATGGAAATGTTAAATTCTTAGGGGTACATTTTGTACCTCTAAGAATTTATAAAATGAATTTTAAAAATTTATATAGTTTTTATCACATATATATCCTTTTGTTACTATAATATATAATGGAATAAATTTTAAGGAGTATCTTACTATGTATTTTTTCAAAAGTAAATTAAGCCCTGATTTAAAGGTACTTGTAAAAAATAAGCTTTACAAAAGCTTAAGAGTTATTATTCATTGTAAGCTGCTCCAGGAAAAAATAGAGGGTAAAATAAAAAGCTATAGAGGCCATGTTATTCATTCACTCCCTGATATAAATTGCATTGTAGCTAATTTATCTCCTAATGCAATAGAACGACTCTTGGAGTTCCCTAGTATAAGCTATATATCCTTAGATACAATGGCTTTTCTTTGTGCTAAAAGCATATTAAAGTCAAATAGATGTGCTTTGCAAAACAATCATAAGCTTACTGGAAAGGGAATCACCATTGGCTTAATTGACAGTGGAGTTTATCCACACATGGATTTAGTAAATCCTTATAATAGAATTAAATGCTTTACTGATTTAATAAATCAATATAAGTATCCATATGATGATAATGGACATGGAACCTTTATAAGCGGCATATTATGTGGTAATGGCTCTGCATCAAAAGGGGTTTATAGAGGGGTAGCTGTTAATAGTAATTTATATTGTATAAAGGCTTTTGATAACTTAGGAAAGGGTTATGTATCTAATATACTATTCTCTTTAAACAAGCTAATAGAAGAAAAGGATATCTATAACATAAAGGTCATATGCTTACCTTGTGAACTTCATGAAAACAATGAATTTATATTGTCATTATTTTCCAAGTTATTTCAAAAGGCAGTTGATAGTGGAATTATTGTTGTTGTTCCTTCTGGACATAATGGAAACATAGAATGTTCTATAAGAGGTATAGCAACTTTATCAAATTGCATTACTGTAGGTGGAATTGATACTTCTTCTGATGATTTAAAGGCCTATGCCAATTCATCCTCAGGACCTGTAGGAAAATTAGATAAACCTAACTTATCTGCATCTTGTGTAGATATATGTTCTCTAAACTCTAATATAGACTATATATCTGAACGTAATAATAGGCGTATATATCCTCGGCCTTTAGATGACCCCTATATCACATATACTGGCACTTCCTGTGCAGCAGCCTATATATCAGGGCTTTGTGCTTTATTATTTGAAACTAATCCTGATCTTACATTTAAAGATGTTACTTCTCTTTTAAAAATATCTTGTAATATGCTAAATATATCAAGATGGGTGCAAGGTGCTGGAGTAATAGATATAGAAAAATTACTCCCATAAATTACCAAGGAGTAATACAATCTTATATTGCATTACTCCCTAAAAATTAAAATTCTGAATACATACCCATATTTCTAAATTTATCATATCTTTTTTGTAACAACTCTTCATCTGATAATAAAGATAACTCATTAATTTTGCTTATTAGATTTATCTTTAGTTCGTCGGATAACCTTTCTACGTCTGTAGATGCATCTCCTGATGGTTCCTTTAAAATCTTGTCTATTATCTTAAACTCTTTTAGGTTTTGTGCAGTTATTTTCATTATCTCTGAAGCTTCTTCAGCTCTTGAAGAATCCTTCCATAGTATGCTTGCAAATCCTTCAGGTGATAATACAGAGTAGATTGCATTTTCAAGCATCCATACTTCATCAGCTACGGCTAAAGCTAAAGCTCCTCCACTTCCACCTTCCCCTATTACTATAGAAATAATAGGAGATTTGATTTGACTCATTTCTAAAATGTTGTTTCCTATAGCTTCTCCTTGACCTCTTTCTTCTGCTCCTATACCTGGATAAGCTCCTGGTGTATCCACAAAACAAATAATAGGTCTTTTAAACTTTTCCGCCTGCCTCATAAGTCTTAATGCCTTCCTATATCCCTCGGGGTTTGGCATTCCAAAGTTCCTTTTTATATTATCTTTTAGATCTCTACCTTTTTGCTGAGCTATTACCGTAAAAGGCATGCCATTTATAGTAGCTATTCCACCTATTATACATCCGTCATCTCCAAAGTATCTATCTCCATGCATTTCTATAAAATTATCAAATATTTTATCTATATAGTGAAGAGCAGTAGGTCTATTAGCCTTTCTTACAAGGTTTAACTTTTGCCAGGCCGTTAATCCATTGCATTCTTCAATACTTTCCTTACCGCCTTCATTGTTTTCAATGTTATTAGTATCCTTAATACAGTCATTTCTATGAACCTTTACTAAGTATCCTAGGGCATTTCTTAAATTTTTTCTATGAATTATCTTATCTATAAATCCGCGCTTTAACATAAACTCAGCTGTTTGAAATCCTTCTGGAAGCTTTTCATTAACGGTTTGTTCAATAACTCTTTTTCCTGCAAAACCAATTAGTGCTCCTGGCTCTGCAATTACTATATCTGCTACCATTGCAAAACTAGCAGTAACTCCTCCTGTAGTAGGATTTGTAATTACAGAAATATACAGTAATCCCTTTTCCTTGAATCTTGCAAGTGCTGAATTAACCTTAGCCATTTGCATTAGAGAGAACATTCCCTCCTGCATTCTAGCACCACCTGATGCTGTAAAAATTATAAGAGGTAATTCTTTTTTAGTTGCAAATTCAATTGCTCTTGTAAGCTTTTCTCCTACTACAGATCCCATACTTGCCATTAGAAATCTGCTATCCATAACACAAATTACAACATCTTGCTCAGTTATAGTTCCTGTTCCTGTAATAACAGCTTCTCTAAGTCCTGTAGCTTCCTTTGAAAATTCTACCTTTTCTTCATACCCTTCAAAGTCCAATGGATTTAAAGTTTTCATTTCTTTATTTAGCTCTTGAAAACTTCCTTCATCTAAAATAAATTCTATTCTTTCATATGCAGGCATTTTAAAGTGATATTTGCAAAAATTACATACTTTATTATTTTCCTTTAAATCATTAATATATATTATTTGCCCGCACTTTTCACACTTTTGCCACATTCCTCCCGGAATATTAGGCTTTTGTTCTTCTTTATCATTTACTGATGTATTTAAATTTTGAGTACTTACGGTTATATATTTAGTCTTTTTAAATAATCCTTTAAACACCAAAATCATCTCCTACATTAGGTTTCTACTTACAAATCCTGTATCATAGTTCCCTTTATTAAACTCCTCATTATCAATGATTTTAAAGGCATACTCTATATTAGTTGTAAGTCCTTCTATCAAAAATTCACCTAATGCTCTTCTCATTTTATTTATAGCTTCATTTCTATCTTTTCCATATACAATAAGTTTCCCTATCATTGAATCATAATATGGAGAAATAGTATATCCTTCATATATTGCACTATCTACCCTTACACCTAATCCCCCTGGCATAAATAATCCATCTATTCTTCCTGGGCACGGCATAAAGTTTTTTGAAGGATCCTCTGCATTTACTCTAAATTCTATAGAATGCCCTTTTATTTGAACATCTTCTTGTGAAAATTTCAATCTCTCTCCTGATGCTATTTTAATTTGCTCTTTTATCAAATCTACACCAGTTATAAATTCAGTTATAGGATGTTCCACTTGTATTCTTGTATTCATTTCCATGAAATAAAAGTCCATGTGTTTATCTACTAAAAATTCTATGGTTCCGGCATTTTTATAATTTACATATTTAGCTGCTTTAACAGCTGCCTCTCCCATTTTACTTCTTAATTCTTCAGTCATTATTGGACTTGGAGCTTCTTCTAAAACCTTTTGATTTCTTCTTTGAATAGAACAATCTCTTTCTCCTAGATATACCACATTTCCGTAGTTATCTGCAAGGATTTGAATTTCTATATGCCTAGGATTTTCTATATACTTTTCTACATATACATCGTCATCTCCAAAGGCTACTCTAGATTCTTCTCTTGCTGCAAAAAATGCATCCAATAATTCTTTTTCTTCTCTTACAATTCTTATTCCTCTTCCGCCGCCACCTGCTGATGCCTTAATCATAACTGGATATCCTATATTATTTGCTATATTCTTTATATTTTCTTCCGTAATTTTTTCTTCTACCCCAGGGATTACAGGAATTCCTGATTCTATCATCATTTTTCTAGCATTGGATTTATTACCCATAGAGTCTATAGTTTCAGCGTCAGGGCCTATAAATGTTATGTTACATTCATTACACATTTGTGCAAATTTGCTATTTTCAGATAAAAATCCGAATCCAGGATGTATTGCTTCTGCACCTGTAAGTACTGTAGCACTTAAAATATTTTTTACATTTAAGTAACTATCCTTTGACGCAGGAGGTCCAATGCAAACTGCTTCATCTGCCATTTGAACATGTAGGGCATCTTTATCTGCAGTGGAATAAACCGCAACAGTTTCTACTCCCATTTCCCTGCATGCTCTTATTATTCTTACTGCAATTTCTCCTCGATTTGCTATTAATATTTTCTTAAACATATAATCACCCTATCATAAACATAATTTCGGCTTCCGCTACTTTCTCATTACCTACTAATGCAACAGCATCTCCAACACCAAAATTTCCTCTTAATTTAGTAAGTTCTACTTGAAGTTTTAAAGTATCCCCTGGTACAACCTTTTTTCTAAATCTAGCCTTATTAACTCCTGCAAAATATGGAGTTTTACCCTTAAATTCCTCGAGACTTAAAACTGCTACAGCGCCAGCTTGAGCTAAAGCTTCAACTATAAGCACTCCTGGCATAACAGGGTTACCTGGGAAATGACCTTGAAAAAAGTTATCATTCATAGTAACATTTTTTATTCCTACTACTCTTTTACCTGGCTCTAATTCCTCTATTTTATCTAACAATAAAAATGGATATCTATGAGGAATTATTTCCATAATGTCTTTGATATCTAAACCTTCCATAATAACCTCCTAGCTTATTTATAGATTAAAGCTTTCTTATTCTTACCATCTCTTGACCATACTCTACCATGTCTCCATCACTTACAAGAACTTCCACAACTTCTCCATCTACTTCGCTTTGTATTTCATTCATAAGCTTCATAGCTTCAATAATACAAATAGTATCACCTTTCTTTACTTCTTTTCCTTCTTTTATAAAAGGATCTTTATCAGGTGATGGTGAACCATAAAAAGTGCCCACTATAGGTGAAGTTATTGTATATATATTTTCATCATTTACTATTTCTTTTTTTTCTACTGCTAAATCTCTACTTACTTCCTCATCAAGAATATCATAACTTGATGAACTAATTACAGGTACTTCATTTTTGACAACTACACCCTGTGAATCCTTTTCCATCCTTATTGATATTCCATTTTCCTGAACTTCAAGAAGTTTTATATTAGAACTGCTCATTACCTTAATAAGTTCAGTAATTCCCTTAAAATCCATTACTTATCACTCCATTTTTTAAATAAAATAACTGCATTATGTCCCCCAAAACCTAATGAGTTTGACATTGCATACTGAAGTTCTTTTTCTCTTCCTTCGTTTGGAACACAATCCAAATCACATTCTTCATCAAAAACTTTATATCCAATGGTTGGAGGTATAAAACTATCTTCCATAGCCTTTATACAAGCTATAGCTTCTACTGCACCTGCTGCTCCTAAAAGATGTCCTGTCATAGATTTAGTAGAACTCACTGGTACTTCCTTAGCCTTGTCACCAAATACTAGTTTTATTGCTGCTGTTTCAAGTTTATCATTAACTTCTGTTCCAGTTCCATGAGCATTAATATAAGAAACTTCCTCTGGCTTGATATTAGCTTCTTCTAATGCCATTTTCATAGCTCTTGCAGCACCTTCTCCGCCTGGTGCTGGAGATGTTATATGATAAGCATCACAAGTTGAACCATAACCCACTACTTCACCATATATTTTTGCTCCTCTTTTTAATGCATGTTCTAAGGATTCTACAATAACTATTCCTGCTCCTTCTCCCATTACAAATCCTGCCCTTTCCTTATCAAAAGGTATGGATGCTCTAGTTGGATCTGTACTTTTACTTAAAGCAGTTAATGTTATAAACCCTGCTACTGAAAGAGGAGTGATAGATGCTTCTGTTCCTCCTGCTATTATTACATCAGCTCTTCCTGATTTTATCATCTCAAATGCTTCACCAATGGCATTTGTACCTGTAGCACAAGCAGTAACAACTGTTGTACATATATTTCTCGCTCCAAATCTTATAGCGATATTTCCTGCTGCCATATTACTTATAATCATTGGTATAAATAATGGATGTACTCTGCCTGGTCCTTTTTCTACAAGAGTTCCATGCTGCTTTTCAACAGTATCTATTCCACCTATTCCAGAACCTACAACTACTCCAAGTCTATCCTTATCTATAGTTTCTAAGTCAAGCTTTGAATCCTTTACAGCCTCGTCAGCAGCTACCACTGCAAACTGTGAATATCTATCCATTCTTTTAGCTTCTCTTTTATCAATTATATCTTCTGGCTTAAAGTCTTTAACTTCTGCTGCCAACTTTGACTTAAAATTTTCTGTATCAAATGCTTTTATAAGATCTATTCCACATTTTCCTTCTTTTAACCCATTCCAAAAATCATTAACATTATTTCCTAAAGGAGTTACAGCTCCCATTCCTGTAATTACTACTCTATTTTCCAAGTTATATCACCATTCCTCCATCTACATTTATAACCTGACCAGTTATATATGAAGCACTGTCAGAAGCCAAAAATGCTACTAACTCTGCTACATCTTCCGCTTTTCCAAATCTCTTAAGTGGTATACCCTTTACTGACTCCTCTTTAACCTTATCTGATAAACCACTTGTCATATCGGTTTCTATAAAGCCAGGTGCTATTGCATTGACATTTATCCCTCTTGATGCTAGTTCTCTAGCTACACTTTTAGTAAGCCCTATTATCCCTGCCTTTGCAGCAGCGTAGTTTGCTTGGCCTGCATTACCTGCAACCCCTACTACAGAAGACATATTTATTATTTTACCATATCTTTGCTTAACCATTATAGGAGATGCATGCCTTATACAGTTAAATGCACCCTTTAAGTTTACATTTATAACTTTATCAAAGTCTTCTTCCTTCATTCTCATGATTAATCCATCTAAAGTTATACCTGCATTGTTTACAAGTATGTCTATTCTGCCAAACTTATTTATTGTTTCCTTTATTATAACTTCTGATTCATTAAAATCACTTATATCACCTTTAATGGCTATACATTCTACGTTCATGGCCTTGATTTCTTCAATTAATTCTTCTAAATTATTACTGCTTCTGTAGTTAATTACTATGTTAGCTCCAAGGCTTGCAAGTTTAAAGCATATTGCTTTGCCTATGCCCCTGCTTCCTCCAGTAACTATAGCCACCTTTCCCTCCAGTGCTCTATTCAAACTAACAACTCCTTCTCTAACTTATAATGGAGCAATTGATTATGCTCCATAATTAATAGTTTTTAATTTTCTATCTATCTTCTTTACAAAAGAACTTAATGTTTTTCCAGGCCCAATTTCTATAAAGGACTCTACACCTTCTTCTATCATTTTTCTTATACTATGTTCCCATTTTACAGAAGTCATAACTTGAAGTCTTAGTGTTTCTCTTATACTATCTTCATTCATGTATTCCCCTGTAACATTTGTTATAACAGGTATATTAGGCTTTGATATTTCTAAGTTTTGTAGTTCCTCATAAAGCTTATCTGCCGCGTCTTTAAGCATAGAGCTATGAAAAGGCCCGCTTACAGGAAGCATTACAGTTTTTAGTGCTCCCTTTTCCTTAGCTATTTCGCAAGCATAACTTAAAGCTTCCATTTCCCCGGCAATAACTATTTGCCCTGGACAATTAAAGTTAGCTGGCTCCACTATACCTTTTTCCCTAGCTATTTCACATACTTCATAAATTTGTTTTTCATCAAGTTTTAGTACTGCAGCCATTCCACCAATTCCATTGGGAACAGCCTCTTGCATAAACCTTCCTCTTTTCTTTACTAAAGCTACTGCATCTTTAAACTTAATTGCCCCTGCTGTAACTAATGCAGAATATTCGCCAAGGCTTAATCCTGCTACTACGTCAGGTGTTATTCCTTCTTCTTCCAGTAGCTTTAATGCTGCGATACTTACAGTTAAAATAGCTGGTTGAGTAAATTCTGTGCTGTTTAATTTTTCCTCAGGGCCTTCAAAACATAACTTTGCCATATCAAAACCCAAAGCATAACTTGCCTCTTGAAATACTTCTCTACACTTAGGATGATTTTCATATAATTCTTTGCCCATTCCTACATATTGAGCTCCCTGCCCTGGAAAAATGAAAGCTACCTTACTTGAATTACTCATACTTATCTCCTCTTTATCTATCTTATATCTTTATTAATTTTTTCTAATAAATTTACTAAATCAAACATTTCTTCTATTATTTCTTTACAGGTTTCTTCCTTGCTTATTAACCCAGCGATTTGGCCTGCCATAAAGGACCCATTATCCAAATCTCCTTCTTTAACTGCCTTTGTTAATGCACCTTTCCCTAGCTTATCAAACTCTTCAGAAGCAGCATTTCCCTTTTCTAAAATCTGGAACTTCCTTGTGAGTTTATTTCTAAGTACTCTTACAGGATGACCTGTACTTCTTCCTGTAACTACAGTGTCTATATCCTTAGCAGTTAAAACCTTTTGCTTATAATTTTCATGTATATTACATTCTCTAGCAGCTAGGAATCTTGTTCCTACTTGTATTGCCACTGCTCCAAGCATAAAAGCTGCTGCCACTCCTCTTTTATCACCGATTCCTCCGGCCGCAATTACAGGAACATTTACCGCATCTACTACCTGCGGCACTAATGCCATAGTTGTAAGTTCTCCTACATGGCCTCCTGATTCGCATCCTTCTGCTATAATTGCATCTGCTCCTGCTTTCTCCATTCTCTTTGCAAGTGCTACTGAAGCTACTACTGGAATAACCTTTATGTTATGGCTCTTCCACATCTCCATATATTTGCCCGGGCTTCCAGCTCCTGTAGTTACTACTTTTATCTTTTCTTCACAAACTATTCTTGCAACTTCCTCAGCATTTGGACTTAAAAGCATTATATTAACTCCAAACGGTTTATCTGTAAGTTCTTTTGCTTTTCTTATTTCTTCTCTTACAAGGTCTACAGGCATATTCCCTGTAGCAATAATTCCAAGTCCTCCTGCATTGGATACAGCAGCAGCTAAAGTACTATCAGCTATCCATGCCATGGCCCCTTGAATAATTGGATATTCTATACCTATCATTTCACAAAATTTGTTATTTTTCATCGTTGACCTCCCAAAATTTAATACTAAAAGGCCTAATTCTATTCCTCTATTCTGCTTTCTACAAATTTAACTGCATCGCCTATAGTTTTTATTTCTTCTGCATCTTCTATTTGAACATTAAATTCTTCTTCTATTTCTATAACTATTTGAAAGAGGTCTAATGAATCTACTCCTAATTCTTCAAAGCTAGTTTCTAAAGTTAGGCCTTCTTCTTCTACATTTAATTGTTCTACAATAATATTTTTTATTTTTTCAAAAATCATTTTAATATCCTCCTCAAATTTAAATATACATATTTATATAGTCCATTTTATTAAGGTTCCACCCCAAGTAAGTCCGCCGCCGAATCCTACTAATATTAATTTATCTTCCTTTTTAATAAGACCACTTTTATTTGCCTCATCTAATGCTATTGCAATACTTGCTGCAGATGTATTCCCATACTTGTGCAAATTTATATAAAATTTATTTCTATCTATATTTAATTTCTTTCCAACATGCTCTATTATTCTTAAATTAGCTTGATGTGGGATTACATAATCTACATCATCAATAGTTAAATTATTGGATTTTAATAACTCTTTTATTGTTTCATTCATAGCTCTTACTGCAAACTTAAAAACTTCCTTACCTTCCATAGACAAAAATAATTGTTCATAAATTGTATTTTCAGAGGAGTTTTTAAGTTTTTTATTAAAAATTTCGTTATTTACCTTTAAAGGTGCCGCGCTGCAACTTAAAAATTTTCCACCTGTTCCATCAGACCCAGTATGAAAGCTTATTATTCCTTGCTTTTCACTTTTTGTTATAATAGCTGCACCAGCTCCATCGCCAAATAATACGCAAGTATTTCTATCGTTCCAATTTAAAATTTTTGATAAAGTTTCTGCTCCTATTACTAATGCATTGTTTACAGCGCCTGTTTTTATAAATTGAGATGCAATATTTAAGCCAAATATAAATCCTGAACAAGCTGCAGAAATATCAAAGCAAGTTGCTTTACTTGCTCCTATTTTTTCCTGAACAATACATGCAGTAGAAGGAGTGTAACAATCTGGTGTAACTGTAGCAACTATTATGAGATCAATGTCTTCAGCAGATAAGTTGGAACTTTTTAAAGCATTAATTGCTGCCTTAGCTGCAATATCTGATGTATTTTCATCAATTGAAATTCTTCTTTCGCATATACCAGTTCTACTTCTTATCCACTCATCATTTGTATCTACGAATTCAGAAAGCTCTTTATTAGTAACTATTCTATCCGGAACATAGCTACCTGTTGCTATAATTTCTACTTCATTCATTTAATTACGTCTCCTTCTTTTAATTTTTTATGTCATAATGACTTTTAAAGAAAGTGTTTAATTTCTCAAGAGAATCCATAAGAATTCTCTCCTCTTCATCCCTAAGTCCTGATATAGTATTTTTAATCATATCTGAATGAAACTTTTGATGAATTCTATAGGCAAGCTTTCCTCTTTTAGTAAGGCTTATATATACATTTCTTCTGTCTTCCTCTGACCTTTTTCTTTCTACATAGCCCTTTCTTACTAAATGATTAATTGCAGTTGTTAAGGTCCCTACAGTAATTCTTAACTCTTGTGCAACTTCAGACATAGTTCTTTTACTATACATGCCTATGGCATCTATAGTATGTATTTCAGTTACAGATAAATCTTTAAACTCTCCAGACTGTAATGCATTTTGTTCTATAGTGAGGATATCATTGAACAATTCCACCAGTAACTCATTTAGTATGCTAATCGATTTGCTCATACTCCATCACTTCCTTAGTAAGATCATTTATAAGTTCTTTTACTGTAACCAATTTAGTTATTTTGTAACCATTACTTCCAGTAAATATTAACCCATTTTCAATGTTTCCCTTAACTGCCTCCATTAATGCATTAGATATGCAATATATGGTAGTTTTGGGGTCGCATTTTCTCAAACAATTATAACATCTATCTATTTTAGGTCTTTGTTCGTTTACACTCTTTATAAATGAATTCTTTATAGCTCTTCCTGGCATTCCAACTGGACTTTGAATTATTTCTATATCTTCTTTTTTGCTTTCTATAAATGCTCTTTTATACTTTTCATCCGCATCACATTCATAAGTTCCTATAAATCTAGTACCCATTTGCACTCCAGAAGCCCCAATACTTAAAAGCTCTGCTATATCTTTTCCTGAGTATACTCCACCTGCTGCTACAACAGGTATCTTACAATTATGTTTAGATTCATATTCACTTACAGTATCAAGTACCTCTTTTAATATATTCCTTAAATCATATTTTTCAATAACTTCTAGTTCGTCTCTCTTAAAGCCAAGATGTCCTCCTGCCTTAGGACCTTCTACTACTATTAAATCTGGGATATAATTATGCTTTTCTTCCCATAACTTTAATATAACTCTAGTCGCCTTAGCTGATGAAACTATAGGTGCTATTTTAGTAGTACTTCCTTTTACAAGCTTTGGTAAAACAGTTGGTAATCCTGCTCCTGATATTATAATGTCTATTTTTTCTTCTACTGCTGTTTTTACCATGTCCTCGTAATTATTCATAGCCACCATTAGGTTTAGCCCTATAACTCCCTTTGGACTTAGTTCTTTTGCTCTTCTTATTTCTTTTCTTAAAGCTCTAATATTAGCCTCTTTGCTATTAGATTTAAAGTCTTCTTCTCTAAATCCTATCTGCACACCAGAAATCACTCCTAAAGCTCCTTCATTTGCTACTGCTGCTGCAAGAGTTGACAAGGAAACTCCTATTCCCATGCCCCCCTGTATAATAGGAACTTTTAAGGTTAGATCTCCAATTTGCAAAGGAGGAATATTCATAAGCTCCCCTCCCTACTATTTGATATTCAAATATTTTGATAGTCAAAGTATATATCTAAAAAAAAATAAAGTCAATAAAAAATTTGAAAATTTACTCAAAAGCGGCGTATTTTTTTTCCACATTTTTGAAAAACAACACCACTATAGAAGTTAATATTAAGTATATAAATGCAGCTATAAAAAAAGGTGTAATAGTAAAATCTCTTGAAAGAATTTGCTTAGCTGCTCTTAATATCTCCTCCATACCTATAGTTGCTACTAATGCTGTATCCTTTACTAAGCTTATGCCCTCATTACAAGTAGCAGGTATTACTCTTCTTACTGCTTGAGGTATTATAACTCTTCTCATGATTTGTGAATAACTCATCCCTAAAGCTTTTGCAGCTTCATATTGTCCTTTGTCTATAGACTCAATTCCAGCTCTAAATATTTCTGTAAAATATGCAGCATAATTTAATATAAAAGCAATTGATGCTGCTGCAAAACGAGATAATTTTATCCCTGTAACCGGAAGACCAAAGTATACAAAAAACAATTGAAGTAAAAGGGGTGTTCCTCTAAACACCCATGTATATACTCCAATTATTCCTTTTAATATTTTATTATTAGAAACCTTCATAAGAGATAATATTACTGCAACTGGTATAGAAAATAAGAATATTATAGAAAATAGTTTAACCGTTACTATACTTCCCTTTAATATAAATAGTGCTGATGATTGAAGATTGTCCATTTATTTCACCTCTATTTTTCAATAAGATCCTTTCCAAGCCATTTTTCTGATATCTTTTTCGCTGTTCCGTCAGCTTTCATTTCATCTAGAACTTTATTTACTTCATCTTTAAAGCTAACGTCCGCTTTTCTAAATCCTATTCCCATTGCTTGTTCTTCAAGAGAATCATCTAATACCGTATATACTCCTGGCTTTTTAGTCATATAGTATCTTCCCACTATCTCATCAATAACTACCGCTTCAACTCTACCTATTTGTAAATCCATAAGGGCTTCTGCGTAGTTTCCATATTTTTTTAACTCCTTAAATGAATTTAATAATTCAGGTTCCTTTTGTACTGCGTCTTCACTTGTACTTCCCATTTGTAATGCCACTACTTTATCTTTTAAATCTTTCTTAGTCTTTATGGTTGAATCTTTCTTTACCATTATAGCTTGTCCGTCAACCATATATGGAGTTGAATAATTTATTTGTTCCTTTCTCTTTTCAGTAATACTTAAGCCATTCCATATAAGATCTATATCACCATTGTTTAAACTCATTATTATTCCATCCCATTCAACTGGCTTAAAAACCACCTTAACTCCCATTCTCTTTGCCACTTCTTTTGCCAAATCTATATCCATTCCTACGATTTCACCTTTTTCATCTCTAAATCCCATAGGTGCAAAGGTATCATCAAGTCCTACTACGAATTCACCTTTTTGCTTTATCGCTTCCAAAGACTTATCTTCCTTGCTGCTATTTCCCTGTGATGAACATCCTATCATGCTAAAGCTTAATATTAAAGCTGCTACTCCTAATAAAAATTTCTTTTTCATAGTTAATCCCCCTATACTTTTAAAATTTATAAATTCATTATACTTTAGCATGATAAATTTGTAAAGTGATAAATTGATGAAATAATGTTATTTTAATATTTTTTTAAATATGGTTCTGGATTTTGAGGGATATCATCTTTTCTTACTTCAAAATGAAGATGGGGGCCAGTACTATTTCCCGTACTTCCTACTTCTCCAATTTTATCTCCTGTATCTACTAAATCATCTTTATTAACATTTAAAGCACTGCAATGGCCATATATTATAACAGTGTCTTCTCCTATATCTATTTTAATTACCTTTCCATATCCATCCTGCCACCCTGAAAATATGACTCTGCCCTTTCTTACTGCATATATAGAAGTTCCCGTAGGTGCGGCTATATCTATTCCTTTATGCATCCTTCCCCATCTTTCTCCAAAGCTAGATGAAATAGTTCCTCTTGAAACTGGTATCCATTTATCGCCTTCCTTATAACCCTTTACCTGAAACTTTATTGACCAATTGTTATCATGGGCCATAGATATATTTGAAACATAGTATGCTAGGTTATTTATTTCTGAGCTATTAACTACCTTTGGTACATATGTAATTTTACTATTTAACCTTACTTCTTCTACTTCTTTTACATCACTTTGCTTTATAGCCTCTTCCTTTACCATATCAATCAACTTTTTAATCTCAGATTTATCTTTAACCAATGCAACTTCCTTACCATCTGATTTTACAGATATGACTTCAATCATATTAATATTTGATTTCTCCACAGTGCTACTAGATGTATACTTTACTTCTTTTGTTATCCTTTCAGCACTTATAACATAAGCTGTAGAAGTAAAAGTTATACTTACTGACAGAACCCCAATTATTAACCTTTTTTTCATGATTTACTTTCCTTTCCATTTTTAATCACATGTTATATTAATCTATTTTTAACCAATCGCTACTTATTATATGCATTTTTCATAATTTTATTATTATTTATATGATATAAGTATGTCCTATTTTTTAGCTAAGTTATCAAGTATTTGTTATTGAGATAATAAATATACTTTGTTATAATTAATTGAAGTAAAATAATTAGGAATTTTTAGGGGGCTTATAAATGAGTACATTTGTATTTAAAAATAAGCATTCTGAGTATACTCCTGTAAGCAATATATTTATAGATAAGTACATGCCGAAAGCCCGTGGAGAGTTTGTAAAAGTATATCTTCTTGGGCTAAAATATTGTGTATCTGGAGAACTTGGAGTAAATTCCAGCATAATGGCAAGTAGCCTACACTTACTTGAAACAGATGTACTTAATGCTTGGAGTTATTGGAATGATGAAGGACTTATAAAGATGATACCTGTAGATAATATGGGTAACTATACTATAGAATTTTTAGATATTACAACTTCTATATCATCTGAAAATGAAAATAATATAAACTTACTTGAGGAATTAAATAAAAACTCTACTAAAGATATGCTTCAAGATATTGAAAAGCTTTTGGGCAGACCTCTTTCTAGTAAGGAAATGACTATGTACATAGGGTGGATTAAAGACTATGCATTTTTACCTGAGATAATACTTCTGCTAATTCAATATTGTGTTTCTAAGGGAAAAACTGACTGCCGATATATAGAAACCATTGCCATCGCTTGGTATGATGCTAATATTAAATCCATTGAAGATGCACAAGGTTTTATAAAAAAGCATGAAAATAAATGGATTAATATAAGAAAGATCCTAACTTACTTAGGTATAAAAGATGGGGAAATAATGAAACCTCAAGAAGAAATGTTAACTAAGTGGCTATACACATATAGCTTTAGCATGGATATAATACATAGAGCTTGTGACATATGTTTTCAGCGAATAAATAAAGCTGACTTTAAATATATAGATGGAATTTTAAATAGTTGGCAAAGGGAAGGTATTAAAACTCTAGAAGATATAGACAAGAAAGATAATAAAAAGACTATTAAAAAGAATGGCTCTTATAAAGTTAAAATGGATAGTTTCAATAGTTATGATCAAAGAAATTATAATTTTGACGAGCTAGAAAAGAAATTGTTAGGATGGGATAAATAATGCTTAAAGTTTATCATGAAAAAGTTCTTAAGCTTTATGAAAATATAAGGACACAAGAGGAACATGCCCTTTTAAAAAGAAGAGAAGAAATAGAAAAAAAACTTCCCGAAGTTATAAGGTTAGAAAAAGAAATAGGAAAGCTTTCCTTAGAGCTTTCCTTAAATATATTAAGAGGTAGAGAAGATATAAATTCTTATATAAATAGTCAAAAGGAAAAAATAACAGAATTAAGAATAAGAAAGTCCGAACTACTAGTTTGTAAAGGTTATTCCGTAGATTACTTAGAATTGCATTATAGATGCACTAAGTGTAAAGATACTGGTCGTATAGGCAATATGCAGTGTAGCTGCTATAAATATAATTTAGTAAAAATATTATATCAAAACTCTGAATTAAATGTTCTTCTCAAAACTAATAACTTCGATAATTTTAGCTTTGAATACTTTTCTACTAATGCAGGACCAAATGAACCTGAAAGTCCTAGAAAAAATATGGAAAAAATAGCAAATGACTGTTGGAACTTCATAAATAACTTTCCTAATACAAATGAAAACTTGCTATTTTACGGTGATTCTGGAACTGGAAAAAGCTTTTTAGCTAACTGTGTTGCAAAAGAGCTTTTTGATAACGGATATTTAGTTATATACAGAACAGCAGTTGATTTAATTGAAAACTTAAAAGAGATACGCTATAGAGATAATGAGGAATTAGAAGATTTACTCTTAAATTGCGACTTGTTAATAATAGATGACTTAGGCACTGAGCCTATGACTGAGTTTTCTAAGGGAGAATTATTCAACTTATTAAATAGAAAACTTCTTAAAGGAAAGAAAATGATTATTTCTACAAACTTTACTCTAGAATTGATTTTAAAGACATACTCAGAAAGAATATCATCTAGACTACTTGGAAACTTTAATCTATATAAATTCTATGGTGATGATATAAGAGTAAGAAAAAATGTGGCAAGAAGAAAGTAAAAAACAAGGTATACATCTAAGATGTATACCTTGTTTTAAGCTCCAATAAAAAAAATGGTGGGAACAACAGGGATCGAACCTGTGACCCTCTGCTTGTAAGGCAGATGCTCTCCCAGCTGAGCTATGCTCCCGCATTATAATGGTGACCCCTACGAGACTCGAACTCGTGTTACCACCGTGAAAGGGTGGTGTCTTAACCGCTTGACCAAGGGGCCTTATTTTATTAAATTAATGGAGCTGGCAATAGGAATCGAACCTACAACCTGCTGATTACAAGTCAGCTGCTCTACCGTTGAGCCATGCCAGCATAATTATGGCGACCCAGAAGGGACTCGAACCCTCGACCTCCGGCGTGACAGGCCGGCACTCTAACCAACTGAGCCACTGGGCCATAATGTGGTGGGAACAACAGGGATCGAACCTGTGACCCTCTGCTTGTAAGGCAGATGCTCTCCCAGCTGAGCTATGCTCCCACATTATATGGTGACCCCTACGAGACTCGAACTCGTGTTACCACCGTGAAAGGGTGGTGTCTTAACCGCTTGACCAAGGGGCCTTATTTTATTAAATTAATG
>NZ_JAFBDB010000008.1 GCF_016908015.1 Clostridium pascui | reverse complement strand
AGTTAGACCTAAGATCTACATTGCAGTAGGTATTTCCGGAGCTATTCAGCATTTAGCTGGTATGCAGGATTCTGACTTTATAATAGCTATAAACAAAGATGAAAGCGCTCCAATCATGCAGATAGCTGACGTAGCATTAGTAGGAGACTTCAAGAAAGTTGTTCCTGAACTAATAGCTCAAATAAAAGAAGCTAAAAACTAGCATTTAAATACATGTTTGTACTTTTACTAGTGCAAACATGTATATTTTCATATGTTTTGTTAAACTATAAAATATATTTGTTTAGGGAGGATATATACTATGAAAAAGATTTGTGTTCTTGGTGCAGGAACTATGGGAGCAGGAATTGCTCAGGCTTTTGCAGTAAAAGGTTACGAAGTAGTATTAAGAGATATAAAGGATGAGTTCGTAGAAAGAGGACTTAACGGAATAAACAAAGGTCTTTCTAAGTTAGTTGCTAAGGGAAAAATGGCTCAGGAAGATATGGATGCTATACTTGCAAGATTAACTGGAACAGTTGACCTAAACATGGCAGCTGATTGTGATTTAATTATAGAAGCAGCAGTAGAAAACATGAAAATAAAAAGAGAAATATTTGCTGAATTAGATAAGATTTGTAAGCCAGAAACTATTCTTGCTTCAAATACTTCATCTTTATCTATAACTGAAGTAGCTACAGCTACAGCAAGACCAGACAAGGTTATAGGAATGCATTTCTTTAATCCGGCTCCAGTTATGAAGCTTGTAGAAATAATCAGAGGAATGGCTACATCACAGGAAACTTTTGATGCTGTTAAAGAAGTATCTGTAGCAATTGGAAAGGATCCAGTAGAAGTTGCTGAAGCTCCAGGATTTGTTGTAAATAGAATATTAATTCCAATGATCAATGAAGCAGTTGGAATTTACGCTGAAGGAATAGCATCAGCTGAAGATATAGATAAGGCTATGATGCTTGGAGCAAATCATCCAATGGGACCTCTTGCATTAGGAGACTTAGTAGGACTTGATATATGTCTTGCTATAATGGATGTATTATATACAGAAACAGGAGATACAAAATACAGAGCTCACTCCTTACTTAGAAAATATGTAAGAGCTGGATGGCTTGGAAGAAAATCAGGAAGAGGATTCCACAACTACGCAAAATAATTTTAAATATATAAAGCTAGAGTCTTTAATAAGGCTCTAGTTTTTTTATTGCCTAAATTTAGTGGTATAAATCTTTATATTAGTTTTAATATTGTTAATTTTGATGTTATTAATTTTGTTTTTTAAATTTAAGAATATCTTAAATTATCTTGCTTTTTTAGTTGATTATTAGACTATTATTTATATATAATAGTCTATAAGAAAACAAACACTTTATTTAGCTAAAATGTGCTAATTTATGAGAAGTACATAGTTTTATAATTGTCTAAATGGAGATTAATTGAGGGAGGGAAAACAATGTATAAAATTTTAAATAAAAGACTTTTAGCACCAAATATTTATCTTATGGATATAGAAGCGCCAAGAGTTGCAAAATCATCAAAACCAGGACAATTTGTAATAGTAAGAATGGATGAGAAAGGGGAGAGAATCCCTTTAACTATTTGTGACTATGATAAAGATAAAAAATCTGTAACAATAGTATTCCAGGTAGTTGGAAGTTCAACAAAAAGGATGGCGGCTTTAGAAGTGGGAGAACATTTTATGGATTTTGTAGGACCACTTGGACAGCCTTCTGAATTAGTTAACGAAGACTTAGAAGAGCTAAGAAAAAAGAAAATAATATTTATAGCAGGTGGTGTTGGAGCTGCTCCAGTATATCCACAGGTTAAGTGGTTAAATTCTGTAGGTGTAAAGGCAGATGTAATAGTTGGAACTAAGTCAAAGGAAACTCTAATACTTGAAGAAGAAATGAAAGAAGTAGCTGGGAATATGTATGTGGCAACTGACGATGGTTCCTATGGATTTAAAGGATTAGTTACAGATCTTCTTAAAAAGTTAATTGATGAAGAAAAGAAAGAATATGACCTAGTGATAGCTATAGGACCTATGATAATGATGAAATTTGTTACAAAACTTACTAAAGAGTATGGTTTAAAAACTATAGTAAGTTTAAATACTTTAATGGTAGATGGTACAGGTATGTGTGGAGCTTGTAGAGTTACAGTAGCTGGAAAAACACGATTTGCCTGTGTAGAAGGTCCAGAATTTGATGGACATGAAGTAGACTTTGAAGAAGCTATGAGAAGACAAGGTATGTATAAGACAGAGGAAGGTAAGAAGATACTTGAAGACCAGGAAAAAGTAGAAGGTCATAAATGCTTTGTAGGATTGGACGGTGAAGAATAATGGATAAATTTAAAAGAATTTTATCTAGAGAACAGAGCCCAGAGGAAAGAGTTAAAAATTTCAAGGAAGTATCTTTAGGTTATACTGAAGAAGAAGCCATAAAGGAAGCAAAGAGATGTTTAAATTGTAAAAATCCAATGTGCGTTCCTAAATGTCCTGTAGCTATAAATATACCTGAATTTATACAACGCTTAAAAGAAGGCAACTTTGAGGAAGCAGCAAGGGTGATAAATAGAGATAGTTCACTTCCAGCAGTATGTGGAAGAGTATGCCCACAGGAAAGCCAATGTGAAGGCAAATGCATACTTGGAATTAAGGGTGAACCAGTAGCAATTGGGAAGCTTGAAAGATTTATCGGAGACTGGTCAAGAGAAAATAACCTAGATTTAACTGTAAAGAGTGATAAAAAGAATAAAAAGGTTGCAGTTATAGGAAGCGGACCAGCTGGGCTTACTTGTGCAGGAGACCTAGCTAAAATGGGATATGATGTTACTATATTTGAAGCTTTACATGAAGCAGGTGGAGTTTTAGTATATGGAATACCTGAATTTAGACTTCCAAAGGAAACTGTAGTAAAACATGAAATAGAAAATGTAAAAAAATTAGGCGTAAAAATTGAAACGGATGTTATAGTGGGTAGAACTGTTACAATAGAGGAACTTATGGAAGAAGAAGGTTTTGGTGCTGTATTTGTAGGGTCAGGAGCAGGACTTCCTAAGTTCATGGGAATACCTGGAGAAAATCTTAATGGAGTATTTTCTGCTAATGAGTTTTTAACTAGAAATAACCTTATGAAGGCATTTAGAAATGATTATGATACTCCTGTAAAGGTAGGGACAAAGCTTGCTGTAGTCGGTGGTGGTAACGTAGCTATGGATGCTGCTAGAACTGCAAGAAGACTTGGAGCAGAAGTTCATATAGTTTATAGAAGATCGGAAGAAGAACTTCCAGCAAGAAGAGAAGAAATTCACCATGCTAAGGAAGAAGGAATAATATTTGATTTGCTTACAAACCCAATAGAAATACTTAGTGATGAAAATGGGTGGGTAAAGGGTATGAAGTGTATTAAGATGGAACTTGGTGCCCCTGATGAGTCTGGAAGAAGAAGACCTGTAGAAATAAAGGATTCAGAGTATGAAATAGAATTAGATACAGTCATAATGGCTCTTGGAACTTCTCCAAATCCACTTATAACTTCAACAACTAAAGGGTTAGATACAAATAAATGGGGATGTATCATTGCAGAAGATGAAACAGGTGAAACCACTAAAAAGGGAATATTTGCTGGTGGAGATGCTGTAACAGGTGCAGCTACAGTAATACTTGCAATGGGAGCAGGTAAAAAAGCGGCAAAGGCTATTGATGAATTTTTAAGTAAGTAATTAGGTGTTAGGTGCTAGGATTATAAGAAATTTTGTCATACAAAGTTTCTTATAATCCTAGTATCTAGTACCTTTATTTTAGGTATGAATAAAAACTTTGTTATAGAAGCATAATAAAAGGAAAATGTCTTTATGTATACTGCGGAAGGAAGAAATTTCGCTTTGGCGAAATTTCCTTTAAATGGACACTTATAAAAGGGCTGATAAGCCCGAAGACCGGTAGGTCGTAAACTGTTAGTCATTTTATTTTTTATCAAAAATATTTTATTGTATTATCTTATCTTGAACTTGTAAATTAAATTTTTTCATTTATTTAGTATAAGTTCTCGTAACGTGGCGGGCTGCCGCCCTAAAAGATTTTTATGTGATAAGTTCTAAAGTATTTTAGAAATTCAGTTGTCTGAATTTCTTCCTTTGGCAGTTCACATGAAGAATTTTTTAATACTTTGGGAGCATAGAATTTTCATTGTAGAAGGCATTGAATGGGCCTTAGAACGGCTTACTGTCTGAGAGGGATTTTAAATTTATAAATATTAGCCGTTCTCGGCGAAATGAACACCTTCCTAGATGAAAATTCTATACGACCCAGAGCCATTAAAAATGTCGTAATATTTCTAAAAGGAGCGATAAAAGATGGATTTTAATTATATAGAGAACTATATAGAAAATGATATAAGTGTGGTAGTTGTAAAGGATGTCTTAAACTTTGAACTACCACATATTTTTGAATGCGGACAGTGTTTTAGGTGGAATAAGCAAGAGAGTGGTAGCTATATAGGAGTAGCTTTTGGACGTGTCATAGAAGTAGAAAAAAGAGATAATGATGTCTTAATTTATAATGCTACAGAAGAAGAATTTAAAAATATTTGGATGGAATATTTCGATTTAACTAGAGATTATGCAGAGGTAAAAAATATATTAAGTGAGGATGAGCTTTTGGAAAAAGCAGTGGAATTTGGGCATGGGATAAGGCTTTTAAAACAGGAGCCTTTTGAGCTTATTATTTCCTTTATTATATCTGCAAACAATAGAATACCAATGATAAAAAGAGCTATAGAGAAGATAAGTAAAAGTTTTGGAGAGCCGCTTTATTACAAGGATGAGGTCTACTATACTTTCCCGACTGCAGAGAAACTACATGCAGCCACAGAAGAGGAGTTAGAAGGTTTAGGAACAGGTTTTAGGGCTAAATATATAAGAGATACAGTTGAGAAAATATATAACAGTTTAAATTCATTAAGTGAAACTTACAATGAAAGCTTTGATATAAATTTAATAATAAGCAAAAATGATGATGAATGTCATAAGGAACTTCAAAATTTTATGGGAATAGGCCCTAAGGTGGCAGATTGTATAATGTTGTTTTCTATGGGGAAATACTCTGCATTTCCGGTGGATGTATGGGTAAAAAGAGCTATGCAGCATTTCTATGTAGCCCCAGATGTATCCTTGAAGAAAATAAGAGATTTTGCCCGTGAAAAGTTTGGAAAACTTTCTGGTTTTGCTCAACAATATTTGTTTTATTATGCTAGAGAAAATAGCATAATTGGGTAAATTAACCGAACATATCAGAGGGTGACAATAAAGGTAAAAAAAATTGTTAAAAAAATCTCAAATATGTATTAATTTTTTTTGAGTTTCTGTTATAATATAAATATCAAGAAAAATCAACAGTTGCAAAACTGTTGCAACAATTCAAGTAATTTATTTACACAATTAAATTACTTTTTTGAAAATTAGGAGGATCTAAATTATGGAATTTGAAACTCAATTAAAAAAATTAAAGTATTTAGTACTTAAAGAAGTAGCTAAAATGACTTTGGAAGATAGAGTAAATAAAGAGGAATTAGAAAAAGTTCCATTTACAATAATAGAAGGTGATACAGCAGAATACAGATGCTGTGTATATAGAGAAAGAGCTATAGTTTATGAGAGAGCAAAGCTTGCAATAGGATGTCTTCCAAATGGACAAGAAGCTGAGAAATTTGTACATGTAGAGAATAATGACCAAATAGTATACGTAATTGACGCAGCTTGTGATAAGTGTCCTATAAATAGATTTATTGTAACAGAAGCATGTAGAGGATGCATACAGCATAAATGTATGGAAGTATGTCCAGCAGGGTCTATTACAAGAGCTGGGGGAAGAGCTTATATAAATCATGAGACATGTAAAGAGTGCGGCTTATGTAAACAAGCTTGTCCTTATGGAGCAGTTGCAGAGGTAATGAGACCTTGTAAGAGAGCATGTCCTACAGGAGCTCTTCAAATGAATTTAGATAACAATAGAGCAACAATAGATAAAAAGGATTGTGTAAATTGTGGTGCTTGTATGGGTGCGTGTCCATTTGGAGCTATATCTGATAAGAGTTATATAGTAGATGTAACTCGTTCATTAATGAACAAGAAGAAGGTATATGCAGTGGTTGCACCAGCGATTACAGGACAATTTGGTAATAAGGCAAAAGTTGGCCAAGTAAAAGCGGCCTTTAAGAAAATGGGATTTGTAGATATGATAGAGGCAGCTTGTGGTGCCGATGCAGTAGTTGTACATGAAGGTAATGAGTTTGTAGAAAGAATGGAAAAGGGAGATAAGTATATGACTAACTCCTGTTGCCCAGGGTTCTTAAACTATATTGAGAAGAAATTCCCAGATCAAATTGATAAGGTATCAGGTACAGTATCTCCAATGGTAGCTACAGGAAGAATGATAAAGAAGATGGATCCAGAAGCACTAGTTGTATTTGTAGGGCCATGTACTGCTAAGAAAAGTGAAATTAAGAGACCAAGTGTTAAAGATTCGGTGGATTATGTTATGACTTTTGAGGAAATTACAGCCTTAATGGGAGCATATGATATAGAACCTCAAAGTTTGGAAGAGGAAGATATTAATGATGCATCATCTTTTGGAAGAGGATTTGCTCAAGGTGGAGGATTAACAGCCGCTATTGAAAACTATATAGAGAAAAAAGAAGTTAAGGTAGACTTTAACCCTGTTAAAGTTAGCGGTCCATTTGAAATAAAGAGGGCTATGATGATGGCTAAGTCAGGAAGATTAGAAGGAAACTTTATTGAAGGTATGATGTGTGAAGGTGGATGTATAGGTGGACCAGCAACTATGGTTTCTATGATGAAGTCTAGGCCACAGCTTGCAAAGTTCAGCAAAGAGGCTCAAATAAAACATGTTATAGATAATGAAAATTTAAAGCGTTATGAAGAAGTTAATATGGAAAGATAATAAAAAAGAGGTTGCGAGAGCAGCTTCTTTTTTAGTTTTTAGTGAGTAATCTCTAGACTAATATGCAATTTCTAGATGATAATATGAAGTTATAAGAATATAAAAAGTTATATAATTCTACTAAATTATTAACTAACAAGAGATTAACAGGAAGATGTATATAATTACTTTTAGTATAAAACAATATTTAGTATATCTAATTAAATGCAGTTTTAAATTTTGATATAATAGATAAAAACAAGGTAATTTTCTAGATATAGATGGTGGTTAGAAATTAGAGATTTGTAGCTAAAGAGGGTGAGTTATATGCATGATGAAGAGCATGGAATATTAAGAAAAGCAGTTGGATATATAAAGGGAAATATGGGTGGTATTATATTTGCTGGTTTATTTGTATTGTTTTTGTTTGTGGGATATAAATATTTTCATGATTATTTTTATATATTAAAGGATCCAGATGAAGTCAGAAATATTATTAATTCCTATGGACAATATAGTATACTAGCATTTATCCTTCTTCAAATGTTACAGGTAGTAGTATTCTTTATTCCTGGAGAGATTGTTCAAATTGCAGGTGGATATATTTTTGGAACTATATCTGGCAGTATAATTTCACTTGTAGGTATTTGTTTAGGCGGTATTATAATATTTATAATATGTAATATATATGGTAAGCCCTTTGTAGAAAAAATTATATCTAAAAAACATTTAACTTTTTTTAAAAAAATACTAAAGCTTGGAAGCGTAGATTACATAGTATTTTTACTTTATTTAGTACCTGGTATTCCCAAAGATGCATTAGCTTATATATGTGGAATTTCAGATATTAGCCTTAAAAATTTTGTTGTATATTCAACTTTAGGGAGAATTCCGGGAATATTTTTATCTGCTTATTTTGGAGCTAAAATAGGTACGGATAATAAACTGCTATTAATCGGGATAGCTGTAGCTGCAACAGTGCTTTTTATACTAGGTGTAATAAAGGGAGAAAAAATAATAAAAAATATAATAAAAGAAAAGCCCTAAAATTTAGGGTTTTATTACATGATGGTTACTTTTATAAAATATTATGTAGATTATTGAAAATATAAGTATTAGCACAGCTATTAGTATGGCACAGTGCATAAAGAATGCCTCAGGAAGTATATTTATAACTGGATCCTTATCTATGTCAAATATCCAGTAATCATTATTGAAAAATATAGAATGAAACGTATTAAAAACCTTGTTGAAGTTAATCGAAAATACTGTAAGTAAAAATATAGGTAAAGAAACTAAAAGCCAAGAACTATATTTAAAAATTGAGAAGTCTTTATATTTATAGCATAGATATACAGCAATTAAATTTAAAAATAATGATATGTAAAATATTCTATCAACTAAAGAAAATATCTTTTTCACTTCATAAAAGTGTATAATGCCTTCAGGGGAAGCCTTAAAGGAAGGCAGTTTAAATTGTGTATTAGGAGGAGAATATAAAAAGTTTATAAGATAATCATAATTTGTTTTAATTTCACTCGCACTCATATCTACAAACTTTTCTATACCTAAATGTTTCATGTCAAAGTAATATAATTGTCTGAAGTTCACAGTAATTTTTATGGACAGGGTTATTGCAAATAGTGCTAGTGAAAGCATAAAAACAAATTTGAAGAAAACATGAAATTTTTTCATAAAAATGTCACCTCTTGGAAATATTAATTATGTTGTAATAATATTATATAGTTTGAACTGTTTTATTAAAATATAGTATTATAAAATAAAAGAAAAGGTAAGCAAAATGCCAAAATATATAGATAAATTATAATAATAGGGTATAATTTAACAAAAAGAATAAATAAGGGTAACATTTACATTTGATATTATATATGCTATTCTTTATTATAATAATTGTATTAGCACTCATTGATAGTGAGTGCTAATGATAAAAAATTAATTAATACATCTCAATTTATTTGAGATGATTCATTCTTATAAACATAAATATTTTAAGGAGGGTTTAAAATGAGAATTAGACCACTTGGAGACAGAGTTGTTATCAAAAGAATTGAAGTAGAAGAAACTACAAAGAGCGGAATAGTTTTACCAGGAACCGCTAAGGAAAAGCCACAAGAAGCTGAGGTAGTAGCAGTAGGACCTGGTGGAATGGTTAATGGAAAAGAAGTTGTAATGGAATTAAAAGTAGGAGATAAAATATTATTTTCTAAGTATGCAGGAAATGAAGTTAAAATTGATGGCATAGAATATACAATATTAAAACAGGATGATATATTAGCTGTTTTAGAATAATTTGAAAATATAAATTAACTATTTAGGAGGTAAATGTAATATGGCAAAGAGCTTATTATTTGGAGAAGAAGCTAGAAGAGCTATGCAGGCAGGTGTAGATAAGCTTGCAAATACAGTTAAGGTTACTTTAGGACCAAAGGGAAGAAACGTTGTTTTAGATAAAAAATTTGGATCACCACTTATAACTAATGATGGTGTTACTATAGCAAGAGAAATCGAACTTGAAGATGCATATGAAAATATGGGGGCGCAGCTTGTAAAAGAAGTTGCAACTAAGACAAATGATGTAGCAGGAGATGGTACTACAACAGCTACACTACTTGCTCAGGCTATAATTAGAGAAGGATTAAGAAACGTTACAGCGGGATCTAACCCAATGCTAATTAGACGTGGAATACAAATGGCAGTAGAAAAAGCTGTAGAAGAAATTAAAAATATTTCAAAGCAGGTAAACGGAAAAGAAGACATAGCAAGTGTTGCAGCAAACTCAGCAGCTGATGAAGAAATAGGAAAGCTTATAGCAGATGCTATGGAGAGAGTTGGAAACGAAGGCGTTATAACTGTTGAAGAATCAAAATCTATGGGAACTGAACTAGATGTTGTTGAAGGAATGCAGTTTGATAGAGGATACTTAAGTGCATACATGGTAACTGATTCTGAAAAGATGGAAGCAGTACTTGAAGAGCCATATATATTAATTACAGATAAGAAGATAACTAGCATACAGGATATACTTCCAGTACTTGAAAAAATAGTTCAGCAGGGAAGAAAGCTATTAATAATAGCTGAAGATATAGAAGGAGAAGCATTAGCAACACTTGTTCTTAATAAATTAAGAGGAACATTTACTTGTGTAGCAGTTAAAGCTCCTGGATTTGGCGATAGAAGAAAAGATATGCTTCAGGATATAGCAGTATTAACTGGTGGAGAAGTTATTACTGAAGAATTAGGAAGAGATTTAAAAGACGTTACATTAGATATGCTTGGAATGGCTGAATCCGTTAAGATTACTAAAGAAAATACTACAATTGTTAACGGAAAAGGCAATAAAGAAGCTATACATGATAGAGTCCATCAGATAAAAGTTCAGATAGATGAATCTTCATCTGACTTTGATAGAGAAAAATTACAGGAAAGACTTGCAAAACTTGCTGGTGGAGTAGCTGTAATCAAAGTTGGTGCTGCAACAGAAACTGAATTAAAAGAAAGAAAGCTAAGAATAGAAGATGCTTTAGCAGCTACTAAAGCAGCTGTTGAAGAAGGTATTGTTCCAGGTGGTGGAACTGCATATGTAACTGCTCTTAAAGAAATGCAAGAATTATCTTCTGATGTAGTAGATATTAAAGTTGGTATTGACATTATAAGAAAAGCTCTTGAAGAACCGGTAAGACAAATAGCTACTAATGCTGGAGTAGAAGGTTCTGTAGTAATAGAAAGAGTTAAAAATGCTGAAGTTGGAATAGGTTATGATGCTCTAAATGATAAATATATAAATATGATAGAAGCTGGTATAATTGACCCAACTAAGGTTACAAGATCTGCATTACAAAATGCTGCATCTGTAGCGGCTACTTTTTTAACAACAGAAGCTGCTGTAGCTGATATGCCAGAAAAAAACCCTGCTCCAATGCCAGGACCAGGAATGGATGGAATGTATTAATATAAAATATAAGCTGTGGACTAGATCCACAGCTTTGTTTGTATATTGGTTTATTTTTACAAATTGATTTATTAAGAGGGTTTAGTATTATGGATTACTTGATTATTTTTATTCTTGGGACTATAATTGGAAGTTTTTTAAATGTATGCATTTATAGAATACCAAAAAGCCAGTCTATTGTATATCCACCATCTCATTGCGCTAATTGTAAGATCAATTTAAAGCCCTATGATTTAATTCCTGTTTTAAGTTATACTTTATTAAAGGGAAGATGCAGGTATTGTAGAGAAAAAATTTCTGTAAGATATTCAATAGTTGAATTTTTAACAGGTATATTATATGTGTCGATTTATGTAAAGTATGGTGTAACCTTAGATGCCATAAAGTATATTATAATGGTAAGTATTTTAATTGTTATAGGAATGATTGATTTAGAGACTACAAATGTTTACTTTAAAACTACCTTAACAGGATCTATCTTAGCTATAATTTTTTTAGCTTTACATGCTTATATGGGATTACCTGTAATAAACTATATATATGGAGGCGTCATAGGTGGAGGTACCCTATCCTTAATAACAATTATAACTAAAGGTGGCATGGGCGGGGGAGATGCAGAGATTTGCTTTATATGTGGATTGTTTTTAGGACTTAAACTGACGTTATTAATGTTATTTTTATCCTTTGTTATTGGTTCTGTAGTGGGAGTAGCACTTATAGCTTTAAGTAAAAAGACTAGAAAAGATTATGTGCCATTTGGACCATTCATAGTACTAGCTTCTATTATAACTATACTTTGGGGGCAAGGTATTATAACGTGGTATTTATTATAAAGTTAGGTGAAATGTATTTTGTGTAAAGATAAATCTACTATACTTAATAATTATGAGTTTTATGATAGATGGAAAGAAGGATTTGACAGCACTGCAGATATGTTTAAATAAGCGAGTAACTAGAGATTAGTAGCAAGCTAGATTATTAAACATTTACATTGCATTTTTAGATTTAATAATGTGAAATAAAATAATTGACAAATAACGAAAAATTCAATAGAATAATGTCAATAGTTAAAATTAATGAAGGAAACATATCAAATATAAACATAACTCATATATCCCCTGAATATGGCAGGGAGTATCTACCGGGAGCCGCAAATTCCTGACTATGAGTGGAAATAGACGTGTATTATTTGTACATGCTAATTTCACTTATACAGAATAAGTAAAATTAGCATGTTTTTTTGTCTATAAATTAAACATTTAGGGAAAATAATAAGAGTAGATATCTCAAAACAGAGATGTACTAAATTTGTAACAAAGAAAAAAATTCTATAAAAAAGTAAGGGAGAGTGGATTAAATGGCAATCATTTTAAAGCAAGGATATACTTTTGACGATGTACTTTTAGTTCCAAATAAATCAGAAATATTACCTAATGGTGTTACTCTTAAAACAAATTTGACTAAGACTATTAGCTTAAATATACCACTTATGAGCGCAGGAATGGATACTGTTACAGAATCCAAAATGGCAATAGCTATGTCTCGTGAAGGTGGTATTGGTATAATACACAAAAACATGACAATTGAACAACAGGCTATGGAAGTGGACAGAGTTAAAAGACAAGAAAACGGAGTTATAACTGATCCATTTTTCTTATCTCCAGAAAACACTCTTCAAGATGCATTAGAACTTATGAGTAAGTATAGAATATCTGGTATTCCTGTAACAGTGGGCGGAAAACTAGTAGGAATTATAACAAATAGAGATATAGTATTTGAACAAGATTATTCAAAGAAAATATCAGATGTAATGACAAAAGAAAATTTAATTACAGCACCAGAAAATACAACCATAGAAGAAGCTAAAGCAATACTTAAAGAGCATAGAATAGAAAAACTTCCGTTAGTTGATAAGGACAATAATTTAAAAGGACTTATAACTATAAAGGATATAGAAAAGGTAAGAAAGTTCCCTAACAGTGCAAAGGACAGTAAAGGCAGACTTTTATGTGGTGCAGCTGTAGGTGTAACTAAGGATATGATGGAAAGAGTTAAAGCATTAGTTGATGCACATGTAGATGTTATAACAGTAGATACCGCTCATGGACATTCAAAAGGTGTTATAGAAGCTGTAAAAACTATAAAGAAAGAGTATCCAGAGCTTCAAGTTATAGCAGGTAATGTAGCTACTGCAGAAGCAACTAAAGACCTTATAGAAGCTGGTGCAGACTGTATAAAAGTTGGTATAGGGCCAGGATCTATCTGTACTACAAGAGTTGTAGCAGGAGTTGGTGTACCACAGCTTACAGCTGTAATGGATTGTGTTGAAGAAGCTAATAAATATGGAGTGCCTGTTATAGCAGATGGTGGATTAAAGTACTCAGGAGATATAGTTAAGGCATTAGCTGCTGGAGCTAAGGTTTGTATGATGGGATCTATGTTTGCAGGCTGCGAAGAATCTCCAGGAGAAACTGAAATATATCAAGGAAGAAGTTATAAAGTTTATAGAGGTATGGGCTCTCTTGCAGCTATGGCTTGTGGAAGTAAGGATAGATACTTCCAAGAAGATAATAAAAAGCTAGTTCCAGAAGGAGTAGAAGGAAGACTTCCATACAAAGGATTTGTATCAGATACAATATTCCAGTTACTTGGTGGAATTCGTTCAGGTATGGGATATTTAGGTTCTAAGACTTTAGTTGACCTATATGAAACAGCTAGATTTGTAGTTCAAACATCAGCTGGTCTTAGAGAAAGTCATCCTCATGATATAGTAATGACAAAAGAAGCTCCAAACTACAGTGTGTCACAGTAATTAAAGATAAATTTAAATTAGGATTACTAATAGATAATTAATAACCCCTAAGGAGGTAACTATGGAAAAGGAATTAGTTTTAGTAGTTGATTTCGGTGGACAGTACAACCAGCTTATTGCTAGAAGAGTAAGAGAAAATAATGTGTATTGCGAAATAATTCCATACACATATTCAATAGATAAAATAAAAGAAAAAAATCCTAAAGGAATAATTTTCACTGGAGGACCTAACAGTGTTTATGGTGAAGGAGCTCCAAGAATAGATAAAGAAATATTTGAATTAGGTGTTCCAGTACTTGGAATATGCTATGGGGAACAGCTTATTGCTCATACTCTTGGAGGAAATGTTAAGAGTCCTGATAAAAGAGAATATGGCAAAACAGACGTAAAATTAGATAAAACATGTCTACTATTTGATGGAATAGAAGAGAATGAAAGTTGTTGGATGAGTCATACAGATTATGTAGAAGTGGCTCCAGAAGGTTTTAGAATAGTTGGAACTACAACTCAAACTCCTGTTGCAGCTATGGAGCATGTTGAAAGAAAAATATATGGAGTTCAATTCCATCCAGAAGTTGAACATACACCATTTGGAAAGAAAATGCTATCAAATTTCCTATTTAATATCTGTGGATTAAAAGGAGATTGGTCAATGTCTTCTTTTGCAGAAGAACAGATTAAAGCTATAAAAGAAAAAGTAGGAGACAAGAAAGTAATTTGTGCATTATCAGGTGGAGTTGATTCATCTGTAGCTTCAGTGCTTGTCCATAAAGCTATAGGCAAGCAATTAACATGTATATTTGTAGATCATGGTTTACTTAGAAAGGATGAAGGAGACCAGGTTGAAGAAATATTTAAAAAACAGTTTGATATGAACCTAATAAGAGTAAATGCTCAAGATAGATTCTTAGGAAAGCTTAAAGGTGTAAGTGATCCTGAGAAAAAGAGAAAAATAATAGGTGAAGAATTTATAAGAGTATTTGAAGAAGAGGCAAATAAGCTAGGTGAAATAAGTTTCCTTGTTCAAGGTACTATATATGCAGACGTAGTTGAAAGTGGAACAGGAACTTCTGCTACTATAAAGAGTCATCATAATGTAGGAGGACTTCCAGAAGACATTCAATTTAGTCTTATAGAGCCTTTAAGAGAGTTATTTAAAGATGAAGTAAGAGCTGTTGGAGAAGAACTTGGAATACCTCATAAGTTAGTATGGAGACAGCCTTTCCCAGGACCAGGTCTTGCAATAAGAGTACTTGGAGAAGTTACAGAAGAGAAACTAGCTGTAGTTAGAGAAGCAGATGCTATATTCAGAGAAGAAATAGCTAATGCAGAATTAGAAGGAAAGGTATGGCAGTACTTTGCTTGTCTCCCAAATATACGATCAGTAGGAGTTATGGGAGATGAAAGAACTTACTGTCACACAATAGCATTGAGAGGAGTAACTTCATCAGATGGAATGACTTCAGATTGGGCTAGAATACCTTATGAAGTTTTAGATAAAGTTTCAAGAAGAATAGTTAACGAAGTTCATGGAGTAAACAGAATAGTTTATGATATAACTTCAAAACCACCTTCAACTATTGAGTGGGAATAGAATTTAATAATTAGATAGTTTAATCGCCTTGGATAGTGCTGGGATTTAGAGCATGTCTAAGGTGATTTTTTATAAGCTTTCCGCAGGAAAACTTATACATTAATCTGGGGTACTTGATTTATTTTGTATAATATACTAAAATTTTACTATGGCAATTTTATGCGATTTGTAAAAACTATGATTTTCCTACAAATCAGCACATCTTAAATTAATGAATATTTTACTAAAATAAATCATGGGTATTAAGGGAGAGTTATATTATGAGAACAGGAGCAAATGTAGATCTAACTAAATTAAAGGCACATTTATCAGAAGAAGAGATAAGTTATTTTAGCCAACATATTAAAGAAGCTCATAAAACGCTTCATGAAAAAATAGGGGCAGGAAATGACTTTTTAGGATGGATGGATTTGCCGATAAACTATGATAAAGAAGAATTTCAAAGGATACAAAGAGCTGCTGAAAAGATAAAGAATAATTCGGATGCTCTTATAGTGATTGGAATAGGTGGATCGTACTTAGGCGCAAGAGCAGCTATAGAAATGCTCACTCAAACCTTTTATAATAGCTTAAGTAAAGATAAAAGAAAAACTCCGGCTATATATTTTGTAGGAAATAATATAAGCTCTACATACATGGTAGATTTATTAGAGCTAGTAGAAAATATGGATATATCAGTTAATGTAATATCAAAATCAGGAACTACTACAGAACCTGCTATAGCTTTTAGAATATTTAAGGAATTATTAGAAAAGAAGTATGGCAAGGAAGAGGCAAAAGAAAGAATATATGCTACCACAGATAAGTCAAAGGGTGCACTAAAATCTTTAGCAGACACGGAAGGATATGAAACCTTTGTAATACCAGATGATGTAGGTGGAAGATATTCAGTTCTCACGGCTGTAGGATTATTGCCTATTGCTGTATCGGGTGCTAACATAGAAGAAATGATGGCAGGGGCGAGAGATGCGAGGGAAGCTTTTATGGAAGCTGATTTAGAAAAAAATCAATGCTATAAATATGCAGCAGCAAGAAATGCTCTTTATAGAAAAGGCAAAACCATAGAAATATTAGCAAACTTTGAGCCTTGCCTACATTATTTCGGAGAATGGTGGAAGCAGCTTTATGGAGAAAGTGAAGGAAAGGATCAAAGGGGAATTTATCCAGCATCGGTAGATTTTTCGACGGACCTACATTCTATGGGTCAATATATACAAGATGGATCAAGAATATTATTTGAGACATTTATAAATATAGAAAACCCAAGGAAAACTATAACTGTAAAAGAAGATGTGGAAAATGTAGATGGTTTAAATTTTTTATCTGGAAAAACTATGGATTTTGTAAACAAGCAAGCTTTTAGAGGGACAGTACTTGCTCATAGTGATGGAAATGTACCAAGTATAATTATAAATATTCCAGAATTAATTCCATATTATTTTGGATATATGGTATACTTTTTTGAGAAAGCTTGTGCTATAAGCGGGTATATTTTAGGAGTAAATCCTTTTGATCAGCCAGGAGTTGAAGCATACAAAAAGAATATGTTTGCTCTTTTAGGAAAGCCAGGCTATGAGGAAATGAAATTAGAATTAGAAGCTAGATTAAAATAAGTTATAAGGCCTTGAGTTAAAGGATCTAATATTAATAACCTTTAATCCTGGCCTTTAAAGCAGCACAAAAGGAGAAATTTATGAGAATATTAGTTGATGCGGATGCCTGCCCGGGTAAGCATATGATTGAAAAAGCAGCAAAGGAAAGTGATATAGAAGTTGTAATGTATTGTGATATTAATCATGTAATTAATAGTGATTACAGTATTGTTAAGTATTTAGACAGCGGATTTCAAAGTGTAGATATGTATCTTATAAACGAAGCTAAGGCAGGAGATGTAATAATTACGCAAGATTATGGGGTGGCAGCTTTAGCTTTAGGGAAAAAAGCTTATGCTATAAATCCTAAGGGATATATTTACGATGATAAGAATATGGATAGACTACTTTTTGAAAGACACCTTTCAGCTAAGGTCAGGAGAGGTGGAGGGAAAACTGCAAGTCATAAGAAGAGAACAGAAGAAGATGATTTGAGATTATATGAAAGCATTATAAAGATAATAAAAGGTTGTGAAACAAATTTTTAGGTACTAGTTCAGAGGTTCTAGGAGATAGGTAACGTAGAAACTTTATTGCATAAAATTTCACCAATTCCTAGCACCTAGTACCTGCCTACTAGTCTTTATATAACACGGTAGCGCTTATAGGTTCTACGAGTAAACTCTTTCCTGATATAGTTCCTAAGACATCCGTTCCGGAAATATCCCTGTTTACAACTACATTCCAAGTTCCTTCAGGAATGTCAATTTCAATTGTACTTTTATTTGGATTATAGATTACAAGTATGTCTGACCAAATATCACCTCTTGCATGATCTTTTAAAACAAAGGCTACAACATTTTGAGGAGTGTTTTCTAAAAAAAACAGATGCCTTCTGATTTCATCTGCATTATTCATTTTAAATGCAGGATGTTCCTTTCTAAGCTTAATTAGTCCCTTGTAATAGTTATTGACATCAATGAACTTTCCTTTTCTATCCCAATCCATCCAATTTATTATATCTGGTGATTTATAGCTGTTTTCATCCATATTTTTTGTTCTACAGAATTCTACGCCACTATGAAGAAAAGAAATACCCTGAGAGGTTAAAATTATAGCATTGCATAATTTATGTATATACTTTCTTTCTTCAAAGTCTTTATCTCTACAACTTATTTCTATTTTATCCCATAAGGTATGATTATCATGAGCAGATACATAATTTATAGTATTAATTGGACTTTGAAACATTCCTTTTATATGTCCATTATAATTTATAGAACCAGAAACACAAACTTTTATATTATTTTCCATGTTTTCTTTCCCAGAAGCATAGCCAATATCCGTAGGTATAAAGGTAGAACCTTTAATGACATCTCTTACAAAATCATTAAAATGGCCAATAGAAGGCATTTTATAATAATTTTTCTGAGTAGCTTTGTTTTCTTCAGGCAAGAAAGTGTTTAAGTTCCATCCTTCTCCATATATAACAGTGTAAGGATTTATCTTATATAATTCCTCTCTTATAATATTCATGGTATCTACATCATGAATACCCATTAAGTCGAATCTAAATCCATCTAGATGATATTCCTTAGCCCAAAATTTTACCGAATCAATTATGAATTTTTTTACCATGGGATTTTCCGATGCTATATCATTGCCACATCCGCTTCCATTGCTTAAGGAGCCATCTTCGTTATACCTAAAGTAGTATTTAGGGAATATATTTTCAAAATTACTTTTAGGAGCACTAAAAACATGGTTATATACTACATCCATATTTACACCTATATTGTTTGCGTGTAAGGTACATATTAATGTCTTAAGCTCTTTTATTCTGCAATAAGGATTATAGGGATCTGTAGCATATATACCTTCAACTGAGTTGTAATTTTCAGGATTATATCCCCAATTATAAAGCAATGGGTTTTTTTCATTAGAATTTATGTGACTAAAATCAAAAATTGGCATAAGTTGCGCATGGGTAATTCCAAGCTCTTTAATATGAGCAAGGCCTGTGCTTATGTTACTATCAGAATAAGTATTATCTTCTGATAATCCTAAAAATTTAGCTCTATTTATTATTCCACTATTAGGATGAGTAGAAATATCTCTTATACTTAGTTCATAAATTATGGCATCTGTAGGAGAGCTTAGTTTCAAAGGGCAGTCTTTTTCAAAGTTTTTAGGATTAGATTTATTTAAGTTTATTATAGCGCCTCTTAAACCGTTTATACCAACTGCTGGAGTATAAGGATCTATAACTTCCCTTACTATTCCTTCTATATTTATTTCATAAGTGTAAAAATGCCCATCTAAGTTTTCGTGAATGCTGCATTTCCAAACTCCATTTTCATACTCTTCCATTTTTACTCTACGGGGTTTTTCTTCTAAACTAGGTTCTCCAGAATCGTAAATTAAAATGTTTATACCTAAAGCAACGGGAGACCACAAGGAAAATGAGGTTTCTTGTGGAGTATAAGTATATCCAAGTTTACCGTCATAATAGTATAATTTATTAAATTCATCTGATTTATATAGAGGATAATAATTTATGGAAACTTTATTTTTACCTAATATTAGCTCACTTTTTTCTTTTATATTAATAAATCCATTTAAAGTTATTTGTAACATATTCTTATTTAAATAATACGCGTTTACACGTAAAGTTTTAAGGCCATTGCGTATTTTTAGCTTGGGTAACTTATCTATAGAGCAATTGTCGGCCTTAAGTTTTATAGTATCAAATGATACTAGTTCAGCGTTATATAATCTCATAAAATACACCCCCTAATTTACAAGAAAGTATCTCGGGTCATTCAGATGTACTAATTTAGGATAAAATCAAATATTTTTCCAAATTATCCATATGTAAATAAAAAACACATTACAGAATATGGTACTTATAGTATAATATAAAATAGGAAGAGTTTAAATGGGGGTTGTGAATTATGAATGAGATTTCCATCACCTTTAGTGTAGAAAGTCCCCGAGAGAGGGAAGAAGAAATAATTATAAAGGCGGAAGTATCTGATAACGATAATTTATTATATAAATTTTTTGTGGGATGTAATGGAATATGGGAAGTATTAAGAGATTTTGATTATAAAAATAATATAAAATGGGTACCAAAAGAAGATGGAAAGTACACGATAATGGTACAAGCTAAAGTAAAAGATAGTACAAAGCCTTTTGAATATCTGTCAAGAAGTGACTTTATAATAGGTAAATCACAAGAAAAAATAATAGATTCTCTTAAAATAAATAAAGATGAAATAAAAGTTGGGGAAAAAATAAAAATAGATGCTACGTCAAATAAAGATAATATTATGTATAGGTACTGGTTAAAGGAAGAATTTAATTGGCAAATTATAAAGGATTATACTTTAGATAACTTTTTAGAATGCACAATAAAAAATCCTGGTAAGCATGAAATATTAGTGGAATGTAAAGAGATTAATTCTCTTAAGCAATATAATGATTTTGCAAGAGTAGAGTTTAACGTGCTTCCATTAAAAAAAATAGAAATAAGAAATTTCAGATGTATAACTGGAGAGAGGATATGCAACAAAGAGTTATTATTTGAAGTAGATACTGATGGAGACAAGGATAGAGTAATACTTTATAAGTTTATAAAGATATCTAAAGATAGAGAATTTAAGTGTATACAAGATTATTCTACTAAAAAAGTGGTAGCATATGTTGAAGAAGTCCCAGGAGATTACAGGCTAATGTGTATGGTAAAGGATATGTATTCCCCCAAGGAATATGATGACAGAGCTATAATAAATTTTAGCATACGTCCCTATAAGGATATTGAAATAAATAGCTTTACTGCAAATAAAATGAGCCCACAGCGAGTTGAAACAGAAATTGAGCTTCAAGCAATAGTTACTGGAGGGCGTGAACTCCTTTATAGGTATATCATAGAGGGAAATACTAGTGTTGATTCAGGTTACATAAGACTAAATAATTATACTTGGAAGCTAGAAAAGCCAGGGGAATATAAGGTTATATTATGGGTAAAGGATTCATCTTTTGATGGTGAGTATGAACAAAAAGAGGAGTTTTACTTTACAGTTGATGAAAAGGTTAAGCTCCCTATAAAAATAGAGAATGTTATTATAGACAAGGGAAATGAGATATTAAAGCATGAAGAAGTTATAATAGAGGTAAATGCTTCTGGTAGTTCTACTTTAAGATATAGCTTTATAATAAGAAAAGAAGGGCAAGAAAGAGGAAGAATAGATTATGGAAGCTGCAATTTTATAAAGTTCATACCACAAGAAGAAGGTAAGTTTGAAATAGAAGTAATGGTAAAAGATAAATATTCTTTAAAGGAATATGATAGTCATAAAATTATATATATAAATTCCTATGACTTTTTTCCATCAAATATAGATTATATTTTGATGCCACTAAATGAGTATTATGTTGCTGGTGATACTATAAAACTTAATATAATATCAATAAATACAAAAGACTTATTATTTAAGTATGTTTTGAAAATAAATGGTCGTAAAATTGAAGAAACAGATTATGTAGAAAGTATAGAATATTATTTTATTGCCCCACACAGTGGCATGTATGTGGTGGAAATATACGTTAAAAATAAATTAAGTAATAAGGAATTTGATAATAAAAAAGAAGCTAGGATACCAGTTCATCAGGCTTTACCAATTACTAATACAACTATAAAATGTAGTGATAGTCAAATAGAAATTAATAAGCCTATTATAGTTACTGTAGAGAATGAGGGTGGAAAGGATGCTATATATGAATTTTATTTGATGGAAGAAGAGGAATGGTTTAAGGTTCAAAATTATAGCAAAAAAAATTATTATAGCTTTGTTCCTTTTAAAAAGGGAAAGTATAGGATACTTGCTTTGTGTAAAAGCAGCTATAGAAAGTGTGCTTATGAAGATTATGATATTTTAGAATTTATTATTTAGAGGTGATATGAAAATGAAAATAGACGACAATAAAAGAATAGAGCAATTTTATCAAATGCAGCTTATGACTCAAATGTTTAAAGAGACCATGGGAGATTCTCCAGCTTTTGAAATAGTAATGCAAAGTCTAACTGAGGCTATGATGGATTCAAATGGCAATATAGATTTTTCTAATCTAGGACTTACAGAAGATCAAACGCAAAGTCTTGGATATGGGGGACAAGAAAGAGTTACAGCGGCTATAAAAGACATAAGTTCTAGTATGGAAAGTAACGATGCAAGAATAGAAGAAGCTGTAGAGAAGGCTTCTAAAAAATATGGTATAGATAAGGATCTTATAAATACAATCATCTATCACGAATCAAGATTTAAACCCAATGTAACATCTTCAGCGGGTGCAATGGGATTAATGCAGCTGATGCCAGGAACAGCCAAAGCTATGGGAGTTGAGAATCCTTATGATATAGAAGACAATGTTATGGGTGGGACAAAACTTCTCAAGACTCTTTTAGATACCTATGGAAATAGTAAAGAATTAGCTTTAGCAGGATATAGTGCTGGAACAGGTACTGTAGAAAAGTTAGGGGTAAAGAGCAAAGAAGATATACATAAGCTACCTTATGAATCCAGAGAGTTTATACAATATGTTATGAAAAACTACGGAAAGTAATTACTAGGATTTAAATAACAATTTAGAGTTTATAATATAGGGAGAAGTTTGCCTAAAGCAAACTTCTTTTTGTTTTAAAGAATTGTAAAAGAAAGTAGTGGTAAAATATATATAAGAAATGGTATATTAATTTTGTATTTAAAAACAAGGGAGGAAAAATAGTGGAAAGATTAGATAAAGTACTTGCTAACTTAGGATTTGGAAGTAGAAAAGAAGTAAAAGCATTAGTAAAAAGCGGGAGAGTAGAAGTAGATGGAGAAGTAGTTAAGGACTCCTCAATTAGTATAGATCCAGAAAAAAGCATTGTAAAGGTAAATGGAGAGGAACTTTTATATAGAAAGTACATATATCTTATGATGAATAAGCCTGATGGAGTTATTTCAGCCACCTTTGATAATCGTGATGAAACGGTAATAGATTTATTAGATATAGATTATCAGGTATTTAAGCCATTCCCAGTAGGAAGGTTAGATAAAGATACTGTAGGATTACTGCTTATTACAAATGATGGAGATTTAAATCATAAGTTAATTTCTCCTAAGTGGCATGTAGATAAGGTGTATTATGCTGAAATAGACAAAGAGGTAAATGAGACGGATATTGAGGCTTTTAAAAAGGGTGTAGTTTTAGATGATGACTATAAATGTCTTCCTGCAAAACTTGAAATAGTAGAGGCAGATGAAAATGGCTCTAAGGTTTATATAACCATACAAGAAGGAAAATTCCATCAAGTAAAAAGAATGTTTCAAGCTAGGGAAAAAGAAGTAGTTTATTTGAAGAGGGTTAAATTTGGGAATTTATCTTTAGATAATGAACTTATGGAAGGAGAATATAGAGAACTCACAGAAGAAGAATTAGAAACACTCAAAGATATATAAAAATTGAAGGTTTTTATTTCATTTAATAAAAATTTTAAAATCAAATTTTCAAATATCACTTGAATTTAAATTGGTATTCTTATATAATTAGTTATGCAAGAATAAATAAAAGAATGAATAGCCCCCTTTTATTTATTAAAAAACAACCCATGCCCCAATGGGTTGTTTTATTTTTTTTGTAAAACAATAAACTGCAACAAAGATTTTTACAAATTATACAATGTAAACGATAAAAATTATAATATATGTGCTATAATAGAGAAAACGAATTAAATAAAGTGGGATATGTTAATTTATATCGAAATTATGAATTTTTATAAATTACATAAGAGAAATATCTTAATTATGAATAAGGAGCTGAAAATCATGGGAAATTTTAGTTCAAAAGTTGAAAGTAAGGAAATGGATTTTTTATGTGATGCAATTTTAACTTTAGAGACTAGGGAAGAGTGTTATAGATTATTCGATGACATTTGTACTATAAATGAAATACAAGTTCTTAGTCAAAGATTACAAGTAGCAAAGATGCTAAAAGAAAAGAGAACTTATCAAGATATATCAGCGGCAACGGGAGCAAGTACTGCAACTATAAGTAGAGTAAATAGATGCTTAAATTATGGAAGCGAAGGATATAGAATAGTATTAAAAAGACTTGAAGAAAAAGAAGAATCTTAATAATGAGAATTAGTCTTTAGACTTAAGAAGTAAGGTGCTAGGAGCTAGGAATTATAGAATTTTCATGTGTGAAAATTTTGTATAATTCTTAGCATCTAGCACCTTATTTTTATTCCTAAAAACTGCTTTGCATCTTGAGCAAATTTTGAAAAATATTAAAAAAATGTAAAAGTTAATAGATAAGCATGAAAATATATAAGTTATAAGAAAATTTCAAAAATATGGAAGGAATTAATGAAATATAGCAGAATATATATATGTATTAAAGTGCTAAAAGGGGTTGATGAAAATGAAGGATTTAAAAAATGATTTATTCAAAAATATAGATTTATCTTTAGACGAATTGATAAGTTTAAGAAGAGATTTTCATAAGTATGCAGAAAGTGGGTGGACTGAGTTTAGAACTACATCCAAAATAGCAGAGTACCTAGAAGCGATTGGATTAGAAGTAAAAATAGGGGAAGAAGTTATAGATATAGACTCTATGATGGGAGTTCCAGGTAGAGAAGTCTTAGAAGAATACAAGAAGAGAGCGCTTTCACAAGGAGCAAAAGAGAAGTATTTAAGTCTAATGAAAAACGGAGCAACTGGAGTAGTTGGAATATTAGATACAAAAAAACCGGGGACAACTATTGCATTTAGATTTGATATAGACTCTTTAGATGGAATAGAAAGTGAGGATATAACTCATAGACCTATAAATGAAGGATTTGTTTCAATAAACAAAGGTAATATGCATGCTTGCGGTCATGATGGACATGCAGCTATAGGATTAGTGCTGGCAAAAGTAATGAATAACATAAAGGAACAATTAAAGGGAAAAATTTTATTTGTATTTCAACCAGCAGAAGAAGGCACTAGAGGAGCTTATTCTATGGTTAATAAAGGGATTTTTAATGATGTTAATTATTTATTTACTGGCCATATAGGATTTAAGTCTGGAAAATTAGGAGAACTTGTTGTAAATACAGGGGGATTTTTATCCACAACAAAGCTTGATGTGCATTATAAAGGAAGATCAAGTCATGCTGGAGCTACCCCTGAAAAGGGGAAAAATGCACTGCTTGCAGCAGCCACAGCGGCATTGAACTTGCATACTTTATGTCAGCATGGGAATGGTACAGCGAGAATAAATGTAGGAGTTTTAAAAGCAGGAACAGGAAGAAATGTAGTGCCAGATAGAGCAGAAATGAAAATAGAAACTAGGGGGGAAACAACTGAAATAAATGACTATATTACACAAAGAGCAATAAAGATACTTGAAAGTGCTGCAAATATGTATGACGTAACCTGTGAGGTTACTTTAGCAGGGAAGGCAGAAAGTGGATATAGCGACAAGGAATTATCTTTATTAGTAAAGGAAGCGTCAAATGAAGTTCCTGATATAACTGATACAGTAGAATATACAAGTTTATCTGGCTCAGAAGATGCAACTTACATGATGAATAGGGTTCAACAAAACAAGGGGAAGGCTGTTTATTTAATGTTTGGCACAGAAAGGACAGCGGATCATCATAATAATGGATTTGATTTTAATGAAGAGGTTTTAAAAGTGGCTGTAAAAGTTTATATGATGGCTGTCTTAAAACTTTATGAAAAGGAGGGGAATTAGTTATTTATTAATATTGTTTGTTGAACTTTAATCAATAAATTTTTAATTGTGTTAGGAGGGGAATTATGGAGACTAATAAAAATGTAAAAACCGTTCAAAAAACGGGGGGATTTCTAGGTTGGGTGGAAAGAGTAGGAAATAAGATACCTCACCCATTTATGCTATTCATAGGTCTTATTGTATTGATATGGGTGATATCTGTAATCTGTGGAATGACGGGTGTTCAAGTGACTGACCCTGTAACTAATAAACCTGTTGTTGCAAAAAATCTCTTATCAAGAGAAGGCATAGTGTTTATGCTGGAAAGCATGATTAAAAACTTTACAGGATTTGCACCACTTGGCCTTGTTCTTACTATGACACTCGGTATTGGAATGGCAGAGCATGTAGGTTTTATGGGAACTTTTATGAAAGAGACCATAATGGGAGCTTCTCCTAAAGTAATAACATTTGCAGTTGCAGTAATTGGTATATGTGGAAATATTGCATCCGATGCAGCTATTGTAATAATTCCACCTATAGCTGGAGTTATATTCGCATCCATGGGAAGGCATCCGATAGCAGGTATTGCCCTTGGGTATGCTGCCACTACAGCAGGATTTAGTGCAAACTTAATTGTAGCTGGTACAGATGCTCTACTTGCAGGGATTTCTACAGAAGCAGTTCATTTGGTAAATAAAAATATATCTGTAACACCTGTAGATAACTGGTATTTCATGTTTATATCAACTTTTTTACTGGCAATTATATGTACTGTAGTTACAGAAAAGATTGTAGAACCAAGACTTGGAAAATATACTGGAAAGAAACAAGTTGAAAATAAACCTTCAACACCTGAAGAAAAAAGAGGCCTTAAGAAAGCTGGAGTTGTAGCGCTTATATATATAGCTATAGTAGCTATTGCAGTAGTTCCTAAAAACGGATTGTTAAGAAATCCTAAAACTCATGGAATTATCCCATCACCATTTTTAAATTCAATCATTCCACTACTATTATTCTTATTTGTGATAGTTTCTGTAATATATGGAAGAGAAGTAGGAAAAATAAAGACTTCTGGAGACATTCCTAAATATATGGCTGTAGCTATAAAAGACATGGCATCTTATATTGTACTTGTATTTGTTATAGGACAATTTATAGCTTACTTTAACTGGAGTAACTTGGGGTATATTTTAGCTGTAAATGGAGCCAATGCATTAAAGGCAGCTAATTTAACAGGTGTTCCATTATTTATATTATTTATTCTACTTACTGCATTTATAAATTTATTTATAGGTAGTGGTTCAGCAAAATGGGCATTACTTGCACCAATATTTGTGCCAATGTTTTATATGCTTGGCTATCATCCAGCATTAACACAGTTATTTTATAGAATAGGTGATTCAACCACTAATATAATATCACCACTATTCCCATACTTTCCAATTGTATTAGGTTTTGTAAATGAATATGATGAAGAGGCAGGAGTGGGTACGGTTTTATCAACAGCTATACCTTATAGCTTGATAATGCTAGGTGTATGGATTGTATTTATAATGGTATGGTATGCACTTGGATTACCAATAGGACCTGGGGTAAGTGTTAAGTAATAAATTTCAAACACAAGTTTTATTAATCTTTAGTCGATAATTAACAATTAACACAAAGATATTAAAAGTTTTATAATCCCTAATTTCTAATTTGATAATTAGGAGTTAGGGATTTAAGACTTGAGATTGATAAATTGGAAATAGGTATTATTATAATGGGGGGATTATATATGATAAATTTAGATACAAGTTCTAGGATGAGTTTGCAGCTTGATTCTATGATTGAAGATATTACTCAAGATATAATTAACATAAGAAGAGAAATTCATAAATATCCTGAACTTGGTATGAATGAGCATAAAACCGCTAAGATAGTAGAGAAGAGTTTGGAGGGATTGGGACTTGAAGTTGAAACAGGAGTAGGAAAAACAGGAGTGGTAGCGCTTTTAAGAGGGAAGGAAAATGGAAAGACAATTCTTTTAAGAGCTGATATGGATGCACTTCCTATAGATGAACAGACAGATATTTTATTTAAATCAGAGGTTCCGGGAGTGATGCATGCTTGTGGACATGATGTTCATACTTCAATTTTGATAGGAGCAGCTAAGGTGCTATCTCAAATGAAAGATGAAATAAGAGGGAATATAAAATTTGTATTTCAGCCTGCGGAGGAATGCAATCCAACAGGTGGTGCAAATTATATGATAGAGCAGGGGGTGCTTGAAAATCCTAAAGTAGATGCGGCAGTAGCACTTCATATATGGGATATTCCAGTGGGAAAGGTAGCATTAAAAACTGGAGTCATGATGGCTCAATCTGATAGAATATTCATAAAGATTAAAGGGAAAAGTGCCCATGGCTCAGCGCCCCATCAAGGAGCAGACGCTATAGTTGCAGCAGCACATGTCATTACGGCGCTTCAAACCATAGTAAGCAGAAATGTAAATCCACTAGATAGTGCAGTGGTGACACTTGGGGTTATAAGAGGCGGGTACAGATATAATGTAATACCAGATGGTGTAGAAATGGAAGGGACTGTAAGGACTTTCGCACAAGAGGTAGCTAGTATGATACCTGGAAGAATTGAAAACGTAATAAAAAATATATGTGAAGCTTTAGGATGTGATTATGAATTTAAATATGTACTAGGATACCCACTTACCCATAATGATGTAAAACTTACAAAGAATATTATAGAAGGACTTAGAGAGGCCATAGGAGAGGAAAATGTATTGATACCTGAAAGACCGGCCACAGGAGCAGAGGATTTTGCTTTTTTTAATAAGTATATCCCTTGTACATTTATGTGGGCAGGATGCAGATCTGATTTAAATAAAAATTCCTGCGTGCTGCACAATCCTAATTTTATTTGCGATGAAGGGGTTATACCTATTGGAATAAAATCAATGTGTGCAGCAGCACTAAAATTTGGTGATAGTTAAAACGTAAAATTTGCATTTATGTAAAGGGTTACTTTGTAAAAGGTCAGCGAAGGCTGGCTTTTTTTATTGCAGCTAAAAATTGGACAGTAGAAATTCAAAATAGGTATGATTAAATGCCTAGTAAAATGTTATAATATAAAACGAACTAGAAATTAATAAAGCAAATTTGGGAGTGAGTTATATGGATTTAAGAAAGTTACTTAATAAGGAACAGTATGAGGCAGCATCGACTGTAGATGGCCCACTACTTATCTTAGCAGGGGCAGGTTCTGGGAAAACAAGAGTACTTACATATAGAATTGCAAATTTAATAAAAAATTTAGATGTCTATCCTTCACAAATTCTCGCTATTACATTTACAAATAAAGCAGCTAAGGAAATGAAGGAAAGAGTAAAAAATATAGTTGGAAATGAAGCAGAAAATATGTGGATATCCACTTTTCACTCTACATGTGTAAAAATACTTAGAAGAGAAATAGAGAAACTTGGATACAATAAAAACTTTGCTATATACGATAGCTACGATCAAAAGACGCTTATGAAAGAGTGTATTAAGGAACTAAATATAAACGATAAGGATATAGATGAGAAACAAATTATAAATAAAATAGGAGAACAAAAGGATAATCTTATATCTCCAGAGCAATTTAAAAGGGAAAATGAAGGTAATTATAGAACTAATAAAATAGCAGATGTATACCTTTTATATCAAAAGAAATTAAAGAGCAATAATGCATTGGATTTTGATGATTTGATATACAAAACTGTTGAGCTGTTTAGAAAGAATCCAGATGTTTTAGAGTTTTATCAAAGAAAATTTAAATATATAATGGTAGATGAGTATCAAGATACGAATAAATGCCAGTATGAGCTTACGAAACTACTTGCAGCAGCTCATAGAAATATATGCGTTGTAGGTGATGATGATCAATGTATATATGCTTGGAGAGGTGCCGACATAAGAAATATACTAGATTTTGAGAAAGATTATCCTGAGGCAAAGGTTGTAAAACTAGAACAAAACTATAGATCAACTCCAAATATATTATATGCGGCTAATGGAGTTATAAAAAATAATAGTGAAAGAAAAAATAAGGCTCTTAGACCCTATAATGAAAGTATTATGGGAGAAAATATAAAGGTATATAGAGCAAGTTCTGATATAGATGAAGCTCAATTCATATGCAGCGAAATAAAGAAAATAAGGGATGCTGAAAATAAAAGCTATAATCAAATGTCCATTCTTTATAGAACTAATGCTCAATCTCGTATATTTGAAGAAGTTTTTATGAGAAACCAAATACCTTATAAAATAGTAGGTGGACTTAGATTTTATGATAGAAAAGAAATTAAAGATATAATGGGATATTTAAGGCTTATAAATAATCCATTAGACGATATAAGTTTAAAAAGAATAATAAATGTACCTAAAAGAGGTATTGGAGATAGTACTGTTGATAAGCTCCAAGAATTTGCAATAGATATGGATGAATGTATGTATAGTGTGCTTTTAGATGCAGAAAATATTGGACTTTCAGCTAGAGCGGTATCTTCTATAAATAAATTTGTAGGGCTAATAAATAGCTTTATAAGAAAAAAGGATGAAGTATCTGTATCAAAGCTTATTCAAGAAATTTTACAAACTACAGGATATATTGATGAACTTCAAAAATCTAACGATATAGAAGATTTAACTAGACTTGAAAATTTAAAGGAATTAGTTTCTGCTGCAGTGGATTTTGAAAGTGGATCTGATGACAAGAGTTTATCCGCCTTTTTAGAGCAAGTGACGCTAGTATCTGATGTGGATAACTATAGTGAAGATGTAGATGCTATAGTACTTATGACAGTGCATAGCGCTAAGGGATTAGAATTCGATGTAGTATTTATGGCAGGGATGGAAAATGGGATATTTCCAGGAGCTCAATCCATAAGTAATCCAGCAGAAATGGAGGAATCCAGGAGACTTTGCTATGTAGGAATTACAAGAGCTAAGGAAAGGCTTTATATTACTTCAGCATCTTCAAGAAGGGTATTTGGAAGATTTGTAAACTATCCAGAATCGGATTTCATAAGGGAAATACCTTTAAATTTAAAAGAGGATATAAGCCCACGTAATTCATTTAATAGACATATGAACGAAAGTAATAATTATATAAATAGAAATAATAGTCAAGTAAATACTAATATAACTAGACAAAATGTTCAAAGGGAAGCTGCTGCTGAAAGTAATAGTAATAAGTTAACTCAATTTGATGCAACTCCTGGGAAAAAGGTAAGACATGGTAAATTCGGAATAGGAACTATAGTAAGTGCAGTTAAAAGTGGAGAGGATGTAAAACTAACAATTGCATTTGATAGAATGGGAGTTAAAATATTGATGTTAAGTGTAGCTCCTTTAGAGGCGGTTTAGAGGAGGGCTAAGGCATGGGAAGTCTTGAACTAAAGAAAAGGGAAATAGAAGAACTTATAGAGGAACTTAATAGATATGCTTATGAATATTATGTATTAGATAATCCTTCTATATCCGATAAAGAATATGATAAAAAATATGATAAACTAAAAGTATTAGAAAAAGAAACAGGACACATATTACCATATTCTCCAACTCAAAGGGTTGGAGATGTGGTGTTAACTCAATTTCAAAAATATACTCATAAGGCAAGACTTTGGAGTCTTGATAAAGCTCAAAGCATTCAAGAATTAAAGGATTGGCACAACAAAAATATTAAGGCAGTAAATGATTATAATTCAATTCATGAGGAAAGGCTTCCAGAGCTTACCTATATAATAACAAAAAAATTTGATGGACTCAGCATAAATTGCACTTATGATGAGCTTGGAGTGTTATCTAAAGCTGCAACTAGAGGTAATGGTGAAGTTGGGGAAGATATAACAATGCAGGCTAAGACTATCAAAACATTACCATTAAAAATAGATAACTATAGCTTGATTGAAGTTCATGGAGAAGCTATAATGACTAAGGATGCTTTTGACGAATATAATAAAGAAGCTTCAACTCCATTAAAAAATTTAAGAAATGGAGCAGCGGGAGCATTAAGAAACTTAGACATAAGGGAAACTGCTAGAAGAAATCTTTCGGCTTTTTTCTATGATGTGGGATATAATGAGGGAAAGCCTTTTGAAAGCTATACTGAAATGATGAATTTTATAAAAGAAATGGGACTTCCTATGGATGATTATATGAAGACTTGTAAAAACATAGATGAAATTCAAGAAGAAATAGCTTACATAGAAAGTGTTAGAAATGATTTGAATTATGACATAGATGGAATAGTTATTGCAATTGATGATATTAAAACAAGAGAAGTTTTAGGATACACTATTAAATTTCCTAAATGGTCAATAGCTTATAAATTTGAAGCAGAAGAGGCTTCGACTACATTATTAGATGTGGAGTGGAACGTAGGCAGAAGTGGAAGAGTAACTCCTACGGCGCTATTAAAACCCGTAGAACTTGCAGGAGCCACTATAAAAAGAGCCACATTAAATAATATGGATGATATAAAAAGAAAAGGTGTTAAAATAGGTTGTGATGTATTTATTAGAAGATCTAATGACGTAATACCTGAAATAATGGGGGTTGTGGAAGAAACTTTATCTAATGGGAAGGAAATAGAGCCGCCAAATGAGTGCCCATATTGCGGCAGTGAGCTTATACAGGAAGGTGTACATTATTTTTGTGAGAACACATTATCTTGTAAGCCTCAAATGGTAAAGAGCATAGTTCATTTCGCAAGTCGTGAAGGAATGAATATAGAAGGTTTTAGTGAAAAAACTGCAGAGCAATTTTTTGAAAAACTTAATATAAAATCAATTGCTGATTTATATAGAATTACTAAAGAGGAATTACTCACTTTAGATAAGTTTGGAGAGAAGAAGGCTCAAAACATACTAAATGCATTAGAAAAAAGCAAGAAACCAGAATTATCTTCATTTATATACTCACTAGGTATTCCTAATGTAGGGAAAAAGACTGCAAAGGATTTAGTGAAAAAATTTAAAAGCTTAAAAAAAATAATTGATGCAAACTTTGAGGAACTTATATCCGTACAAGATATAGGGGACATAGTTGCAAAAAGTGTAATAGATTTTTTTAATCAAGAGAAAATAATAAAGAGCATTGAGGAATTATTGAGCCTTGGAATACAACCTATATCAGATAATTTGGAAGTAATAGAGGATAGTGTATTTGCAAATAAAACAGTAGTAGTTACGGGAGCCCTAAAAAAATATAGCAGAAATGAAATAAAGGAAAAACTAGAAGTTTTAGGCGCAAAGGTATCTGGCAGTGTCAGTAAAAAAACAGACTATGTGATTGCAGGTGAAGATGCAGGATCAAAATATGATAAGGCTGTGGAACTTGGAATAAACATACTTAATGAAGAAGAATTTGAAAAACTTATCAAAGAGCAGGTGTAAAAGAAAAGGTATATGAGAGAAACTGGAGGAGAATAAAATGAGGAAAACAGTAGATGTGCTAGGATGGGGACTTGTTTTAATAACTACTCTAGCATTAATACTTACGATACTAACAACTTATCAATTTGTTTACATAAAGTATTTTTATGGCTATTATACTTTACAATGGTGTATTTTCTTTACAATGATAATATGGAGCATAAAACTTATAGATTTTAAGGGTGGATTAACAAATAAAGTATACCCTTTAATATGTATATTTTTTGCTGCAGGAAGTATATTTTTTATATTTATGAATGTACAATAATTTAGGCCGACCCTGTATATAATGTATATAGGGTTGGCTTAAAATGTTATATGGTATATAATTTGTATTTTTTATGATACAATATAAGAGTTTAAAAAAATTTAATGTAGAAAGAGAGGGAATGTAAATGGCTGTTTCTAAAAAAGATGTGGAATATGTAGCTGAACTCGCTAGAATAGAGCTTACAGAAGAGGAAAAAGAAGGTCTTCTTGTGGATTTGAATAACGTTTTAAATTATATGGAAAAGTTAAATGAGCTTAATACAGATGACACTGATATAATAGTTAATCCATGCTATATCGAAAACAAATTTAGAGAAGACGAAGTAGAGGAATCTATGAATATAGAAGATGTAATGAACAATGCTCCAGAAAGATTAGAGGAGTATATAAAGGTTCCAAATGTAATAGAAAACTAAAAATTGCATTTTAAAAGGAGGGAACAGATATAATGGAATTATGTAATCTTACAGCCCATGAGCTGAAAGATAAAATTAAAACTAAAGAAGTAAAAGTTGAAGAAGTAGTACATAGTTATCTAAATAGAATAGAAAAAGTTGATTCCACTTTGGGTGCATATCTATATGTGTCAGGGGAAGAGGCTTTAAATAAGGCAAAAGAATTAGATGGTAAGATAGCTAGTGGAGAAGAACTTAAAAGTCTTACAGGAATTCCTGTGGCTATAAAAGATAACATAAGTGTAAGAGGTATGCAAAATACTTGTGCATCTAAAATACTTGAAGGATATAAGGCTCCTTACGATGCTCATGTCATAGAGAAAATAAAAGAGCAGGATGGAATAATACTCGGAAAACTAAATATGGATGAGTTTGCAATGGGATCCTCAAATGAAAATAGTGCATATAAGTTAGTGAGAAATCCTTGGGATACAGATAGAGTACCAGGAGGTTCTTCAGGAGGAAGTGCGGCTTGTGTTTCAGGACTTGAGGCGCCATTAGCTCTTGGAACAGATACTGGTGGGTCAGTTAGACAGCCAGCAGCTCTATGTGGAGTAGTTGGACTAAAACCAACCTACGGAAGAATATCTAGGTATGGGGCAGTGGCTTTTGGATCTACATTAGATCAAGTAGGAATAATTTCAAGAGATGTAGAAGATTCTGCGCTGTTAGCTCAAAATATTTCAGGATTAGATAAAAGAGATTTTACAACGGCTCCTATAGAAGTCATTGATTATTCTAAAGCCTTATCTAAAGATTTAAGAGGTAAAAAAATAGGTATACCAAAAGAGTTCTTTGGGGAAGGACTTAATGATGAAGTGAGAAAAACCGTAGAGGAAGCTATAAAGGTCTTAAAGGAAAATGGAGCAGATGTAGAAGAATGTTCACTTCCTTTAACTGATTATGCTCTTGCAGCGTATTATATAATTTCTAGTGCTGAAGCTTCATCAAACCTTGCAAGATTTGACGGGATAAGATATGGATATAGAACAGAAAACTCAAAAAATGCCGTAGATATCTATTTCAAATCTAGAGATGAAGGATTTGGATCAGAGGTAAAGAGAAGAATAATGCTTGGAACTTATGTTTTATCAGCAGGATACTATGATGCTTATTATAAAAAAGCACTAAAAGTTAGAAGTTTGATAAAGCAAGATTATGAAAGAGTATTTAAAGAGTTTGATGCAATAGTATGTCCAACTTCTCCAACACCTGCATTTAAAATAGGGGAAAAGTCAGATAATATTATGGAGATGTATTTATCTGATGTATATACTGTGCCAGTAAGTGTAGCAGGACTTCCAGCTATCTCAGTACCATGTGGAATGGTAAATGGATTACCGGTAGGGCTTCAAATAATAAGTAACTACTATAGAGAAGATATATTATTTAATTTAGCATATAGTTTTGAACAATCAACTAACTGGCACACTATGAAACCAAGTATTTAGTTAATAGTTGATATTTAGGACTTTTAAGAATTAAAAAAAGGAGTGGAAAAGATAGATGGAATTTGAAGCGGTAATAGGTCTTGAAGTTCATGCAGAACTTTCTACAAAGACTAAAATATATTGCGGATGTACAACTGAGTTTGGTGGAAAATCAAATACTCATGTATGTCCTGTATGCTTAGGGCTTCCGGGCTCACTGCCACAGTTAAATAAAAGGGTAGTAGATTATGCTATAAAGGCAGGGTTAGCCCTTAATTGCTCTATAAATCAGGTAAGCAGAATGGATAGAAAAAATTATTTTTATCCAGATTGTCCTAAGAATTACCAGATAACTCAAGATGAAATTCCAATATGTAGAGATGGCTATATAGAAATAGAACTTGAAAGTGGAGAAAAGAAAAAGATAGGTATTCAGAGAATACATATGGAGGAAGATGCAGGTAAACTACTTCATACAGGAAATGGAACATTAGTGGATTATAATAGAGCAGGAGTGCCTCTTATAGAAATAGTATCGAAACCTGATATTAAGACACCAGAAGAAGCAACTTTATATCTTCAGAAACTTAGAAGTATATTATCTTCTATTGAAGTATCTGATTGTAAGATGGAAGAGGGGTCTTTAAGGTGTGATGGCAACATATCTGTTATGCCAAAGGGAAGCGATGTATTTGGAACTAGAGTTGAAATAAAAAATATGAATTCATTTAAGGCTCTTGAAAAAGCTTTAAGATATGAATATGATAGACAAATTGAAGCTAATAAAAATGGAGAAAAGATTGAGCCGGAAACAAGAAGATGGGATGAAGCAAATAATGTAACTATAGTTATGAGAAATAAAGAGCAAGCAAATGACTATAGATATTTCCCAGAAGGAGATTTGGTAACTCTTAATATATCTGATGAGTGGATAGAAGAGGTTAGGAAAACAATACCAGAGCTTCCGCATGAAAAGCAAGAGCGATTTGTTCGCGAATATGGTATTCCAAAATATGATGCATCAGTTCTTACGCTGACTACAGCTATGGCAGAGTTCTTTGAAAGTACTGTAAAGTTATCTAATGACGCTAAGGCAACGTCTAACTGGCTTATGGGGGATATTTCAAAAATAATAAATGAAAAGGCTATAACTATAGCAGAAGTTAAGTTTACTCCAGAACATTTATCAGAGCTTATAAAGCTTATAGGCGCAGGAACTATCTCAAATAATATAGGTAAAAAAGTTATAGAAGAAATGTTTGAAACAGGAAAGTCTCCAAAGATAATAGTAGAAGAAAAGGGTCTAGTACAAAATAATGACGAGGGAGCTATACTTGAAGTGGTTAGAAAGATAATAGCAGATAATCCTCAATCTATAGAAGATTTTAAAAATGGTAAAACAAGAGCTATAGGCTTCTTAGTAGGTCTTGTAATGAAAGAAACTAAAGGTAAGGCAAACCCTCAAATAGTAAATAAACTTGTAAGTGAAGAAGTAAGCAAAGCCTAATAAAAATTCCCCATATAAGTCATGGGGAATTTTTTTATTTAGTAACTTCTTCTTGAGTTTTTAAGTCTTTAGATGAATCAGGAACATTAAATTTTTGACATAAGTTGTGCATATGTACGTTTAACTTTTCTAGTAAATAATTTTTATATTTCAATTGATTATATACCTGCTGTAATGTTACAAATCCCCATACAACTACAAATATTAATATGCACATAGATATTATAGCAAGTATTTCTAATGCTAAAATCATATAAATTTCCCTCCAGTAGATGAAAACTTGTAATAAAATTATACCATAAAAATAAATTATAACCTATAGCAAGTTATTTTGGAAATTAATATTCCTCTCGTTCATATAATATTAATGATCAATATTTGGGAGAGATTAGTGAGGGATAAATTTTATAAAGTTTATTTTAAGTTAATACAAGTGGATGAAAATAAGGCTATTTCAATTCTAAATAGAATAAGTACAGATAAAATATTTCATAATTTAATTAAGGTATGTTGGAAGAATAATATACAATATCGTGTTGTTTTAAAAAATAATGAAATACTTATGATGTACTTAGAGGGAAAAGAAGATAGTGTTTTCTTTAACTTTTCTAAAGAAAAGATGATATTTGAGGAGACATTTGAATGTTTTTTAACGCAGGCACTAAAATATAATGCTAAAAAATCTATATTTATAACTATGGGGATATTTGAAAATAAAATAATAAAAAGTCCTACTTTAGTTATTCATAGAAATATAAAGCTTATAGATAGATATACATTTATAAGACATCAAGTAGGATTGTCAGGAGACATTTTCAATAGTTTAAAGGAGAATAATTTTAAGTTTTATAGATATTTACCAATTTATTAAAATAAACAAAATATAAATTTTGTTTATTTTTTTTTGCTTGGGTAATAATTATTATAAGTAAAGGGGAGAGTAAAATGAAAAGAATTATAGCAATAGCTATAACAATATGTATTTTATTAAGTGGATGTATAGAAAAAAAGCAAAGTTTTAATGAAAGTGTATTAAATAAAGAGTATATCACCTATGCTATGATAAATATGCCTAAATATTTAAATATGAAAGCTGTTTATGATGATAATTCGCTGGAAATATTAAATTGTACATTTGAAGGGCTTGTAAAAAAAGATGATGAGGGGAATATAGTTCCAGGAATTGCAGAAAGATGGGAAATAAGTAAAGATAAAACTACTTATAAATTTTATATAAGAGATGATGCATATTTTAGCAATGGAGAATCTATAACCGCAGAAAACTTTAAGGTATTTTTTTCTGAACTTTTAAATAAGGATACTGATAATCCTTTAGGATATGAATTGTTTTGTATATTCGGAGCAGAAACTTATAAAAATGGCAAGACTAATTTTAGTAATGTAGCCATAAGTAATATAGAAAATAACATTCTTCAAATAAAACTTAATAGTCCGTGCAGTTTTTTTCTAGAGTTACTTGCTAATCCTATATATGGACTAAGAGAATTAGATAATAAAATTAATAATTGGGAAAGTAGTTATTCTACTTTAAAGTATTCAGGACAATATATAATAAAAGACATAAATGGTGATGAGATAAATCTAGTGCCTAATAAAAAGTATTGGGGAATTACACCAAATAATAAGATAAAAATTGTTAAGGTTGAAAGTGATGAAGATGCACTTGTAAATCTTCAATTAGGAAAAGTTGATTTATTTAAAAGTGAGCATTTAAGTAATATAGGAAATATACTAGAAGACCCATTTAAAAATGAATCTTATAAGTTTCAATATTTAGTATTTAACTTAAAGGAAAATAAAGTTCCATATAAGGTGAGAAAGATTATAAAGGAAGTTCTAAATAAAGAAAAAATTTATAATGAACTGTTAAAAGATGAAGCAGCACCTATAAATGGATTTATGAATTTACAGAAGAAAGTTAAAAGTGAGACTAAAAATAATCAAAGCAATATTGTGCTGGATATCAAACCTACGTTGAAGTTTATATTTAAGGATACAACAGAAGATAAAAAGTTAGCTAGTTATTTGAAGGCTAATATAGAAAAAGATTCGGACATAGCTATAGAACTAAAGGAATATAGCGAGAATGACTTTTTTAAAAATATAAATAATGGTGAGTATGATGTTGCTCTTATAAAATATAATAAAGAGTATGATAATGCTATGAGCATATTTGAAAAGTTTACTTACAATAATCCTTTTAATTATTCAAAATATAATAATTCTTTGTATAATGGATACGTAAATTTACTTAGGACAAATAAGGATACTAATAAACAAAGCGAACTGCAAAATAAGTGTTTTGAAATATTAGAAGAAGATATCCCTGTAATCCCCTTGTATTCAAATAATATATATGTTTATAAAAATAAATATATTGAAGGATTAAAGTTAAACTATAAATCATATATAAATTTTGAATCACTTCTAATAAATAAGAGTATCATTTAAAAAAAACCCCTCCTAATTTATGGGAGGAGCTTTTTTTGTAGATTCCTTTTCAGTATAATAACCACATTTCTCATTGGTAATTACACAATTGGAGGCACTAAGTATAGTATTAAAAGTACATATTCCGTCTCTTTCATACATACAGTTTTCAGAACAATTTATGTTCATCATAGTTATTACCTCCTATACAAAGGGTGGTTAATAAGAGGAAATTTAGTTGTAGGGTGATTTTAGTATGTGTATTTATATATAAAATATTTTATAAAAATAATTACTTAATTACCATAAAATTTTAAAATGACTCATGATTGTTTAAAAATATATATAAGAAAAATATAAACATATTTTTTTCGCTATAAAATGAATCCTTAGGAGTCTTAAATATGCCTTTTCTTTCACTGAATTTTATTTCCTTTAAGAATACAGGTGATATTTCTATGCTTTCTGGTGTTGGGATTGAATTCATTTTAAAGTTATCCTCATCAAGTAAATCTTCACTATTTAGTGAAAAGTTAATATATCTTTCTCTGTCATCTAATGAGGGTGCTTCGGGCCAACTTGATATTATGCCTGATTCAACTAATTGCTTTTTGAATACATTCAATAAAATACGATTCTCATTGGATTCTGAATTAGAATTTTCTTCGCTAAAAAACTTGTTATAAGCAAGTAAGCACATTATATATAAGTTGATTTCTTCTGCAGAGTAAACCATTTTATCTTTATCTGTATCTTTTATAAACAAACTTAAATCCTCATTGTAGAGATTTAAAATGCTCTCATATATACTGCTATATAAGTCTTTGAATTTTAATATGCCTGTATTTTTATAGAACATTATATAGTTAAGAGAACATAGACATTGATTTTCAAATTTACGTTTCTTTTGTAAAATTGTATATTCTTCATAGTTTTCTTGGATAAGTTCTAACAAATCCAATAGTATGAATTTTACATCTTCGTCTTTATAATACTCATACATTATATTGAATCCCAGGGCCAATTTTATTATTTCATCCATGTTTAAGTTGTATAATTCATCCTTATAGTTCTTAAACATATTTAGAATATCTAGTGAAAAGTTTTTGAATTCTTCACTGTCTTTATCTTCATAAAGAGAAGCTTTGTAAAAAGCAGCCATTAAAAAGCTTTGGTCAGAAAATTTGAATTCAGCATATTTGTTTTCAAATTTTAATTCATTTTCATCTTCAGGTGTTATATTAGCTTTATCTACGAATACTCCATTCTCATCTCTTAAGTAAGAAAAATAAAATTGTAGTTGTCTTTTAGTGAGTTTTGCATATAAACCACAATGGGAATATTTCGATTCATCTAGGTCTTTAAATTTGGAATAATAATCTGATAGTTCTAAAAGTGCTAAAGACATAAATGCATTAGAACTTATCAATACATCTTTTTTTAATTCTTTAATATCCCAAAGTAGTTTGCTGTCTGAGCTTATTTTAGGATCAGCTTTTTTATATATGCATATAAGTGGATATGAACCTTTAATTAGATTGAGTTCGCTCTGATGAAGGTTTTTTATTTTAAAGTCCTTTCGTGAAGTTGTAAGCCCTCCTCCAGTGTGTAACACGATATGTTTCATGGCTTCTTTTGATAAATGAAATAGTTGGTTTTTAATATTTTGTTCGGTTAAACTATTAATTCTAAGGAATGGTCCCATATACCTCAATTTAACACCTACTCTAAAATTAATCCTTATATAAATAATATGAGTGAAAGTGCAAAATGTTGATTATTTATTTTAAACTGTGGACATTTAATTTATATGTAGGTAAAATGAAGAATGTGCACAGATAAGTAAGTAAATAGGTGGTGGAATTTATTAAAATGAATAAAAGATTAGTTGTTGCAAGTAATAATACACATAAAATAATTGAAATAAAAGCTATATTATCAAAATTAAATATAGAAGTAATTTCACTAAGAGAAGCAAATATTGATATTGATGTAGAAGAAGATGGTATAACTTTCATAGATAATGCGAGGAAAAAGGCACAGGTAATATTTGATATGCTAAAAGGGGAGGCTATGGTACTGGCGGATGATTCAGGTATAGCTGTAGAGGCCTTAGATGGAGCTCCTGGAGTATTTTCAGCTAGGTTTGCAGGAGAACATGGCAATGATAAAAAAAACAATCAGAAGCTGTTAAAACTAATGGAAGGAAAACAAAACAGAAAGGCTAAATTTGTATGTGCTATGGTACTTTTCATAAATGCAGATAATGTGATTCAAGTACAAGGGGAGGTTCATGGTGTAGTTGCTGAGGAAATTAAAGGGGAACATGGATTTGGATATGATCCGATATTTTATATACCTCAATATGAAAAAACCTTTGGAGAACTTAGTGAAACCATAAAAAATACCATAAGTCATAGAGCACAGGCTTTAAATAAACTAGATGATGCCTTTAAGGAATATTTACAGGGGGAATAAAAATTGCTAATAGGAGTTGTAAGTGATACACATAGGCATACATGGATCATAGAAAGAGTTATGGAGAAACTTCAAAATATAGATATACTTATTCATTTAGGTGATAATATTCAAGATGTGAAAGATTTTAAGAAGTACTATAATGGAGAAATTATAAATGTAAAGGGAAATTGTGACTATTCTACAAGTGTATCCGCAGATATAGTAACTGATATAGCAGGCCATAAGTTCTTAATAACTCATGGGCATTACTATGATGTAAAACATAGTCTAACTAGATTGAAATTTAAAGCATTGGAACTTGGAGTAGAAGTAGTTTTATTCGGGCATACTCATATATCTCAAATAATATACGAAGAGGGCATATGGTTTGTGAATCCTGGAAGTCCCGTTATCGCCAGAGATGGATTTAATAGTGTAGCAGTAATAGAATTAGAAGATAATAAAATAAATGCTAGTATAAGAGCTATAAAATAAGACCTGATTTTCTTAAAAATGAGCATTTTCTCAATGAAAATTGAATTTATTTAGAATCCATACGCATTGATATAACTAGGATAAGGTGTAATTCACATAAAAACACATGAAAAAATATTAAAAAACTTGAAAAAAGGTGTTGACGGATTTAAGATTATCATGTAAAATAATTTATGTCGTCAGGAGCGAGCGAAACAAACGAAAACTTCTGAAGGATAACGGGGTGTAGCGCAGATGGGAGCGCGCGTGGTTTGGGACCATGAGGTCGCAGGTTCAATCCCTGTCACCCCGACCACAAAACCTGCGGGTGTAACTCAATGGTAGAGTGCTAGCCTTCCAAGCTAGTTACGAGGGTTCGATTCCCTTCACCCGCTCCAAAAATGCGTCTTTAGCTCAGCTGGATAGAGCAACGCCCTTCTAAGGCGTGGGCCAGGGGTTCGAATCCCTTAAGACGCACCATATGGTGGATGTAGTTCAGTTGGTAGAGCGCCAGATTGTGATTCTGGTTGTCGAGGGTTCGAATCCCTTCATTCACCCCATACTGGGATGTCGCCAAGCGGTAAGGCACGGCACTTTGACTGCCGCATTCGTAGGTTCGAATCCTGCTATCCCAGCCATGGTTCACTAGCTCAGTCGGTAGAGCACATGACTTTTAATCATGGTGTCCGGGGTTCGATTCCCCGGTGAGCCACCAATAAATTTAATATGCAGGTGTGGCGGAATTGGCAGACGCACTAGACTTAGGATCTAGCGCCTATGGCTTGCAGGTTCAACTCCTGTCACCTGCACCAATTAAATTATATTCAATATACAAGACAAGCTTATTTGCGGGAGTGGCTCAGTGGTAGAGCGTCACCTTGCCAAGGTGAACGTCGCGAGTTCGAATCTCGTCTTCCGCTCCAATATGCGGGTGTAACTCAATGGTAGAGTGCTAGCCTTCCAAGCTAGTTACGAGGGTTCGATTCCCTTCACCCGCTCCAATTTGCGTCTTTAGCTCAGCTGGATAGAGCAACGCCCTTCTAAGGCGTGGGCCAGGAGTTCGAATCTCTTAAGACGCACCATTAACATATGCGCCATTAGCTCAGTTGGTAGAGCACCTGACTCTTAATCAGGGTGTCCCGGGTTCGATCCCCTGATGGCGCACCATTAACAAATTTTATATCGGGGTGTAGCGCAGATGGGAGCGCGCGTGGTTTGGGACCATGAGGTCGCAGGTTCAATCCCTGTCACCCCGACCACAAAACTTGCGGGTGTAACTCAATGGTAGAGTGCTAGCCTTCCAAGCTAGTTACGAGGGTTCGATTCCCTTCACCCGCTCCAATTTGCGTCTTTAGCTCAGCTGGATAGAGCAACGCCCTTCTAAGGCGTGGGCCAGGAGTTCGAATCTCTTAAGACGCACCATTTAACATATGCGCCATTAGCTCAGTTGGTAGAGCACCTGACTCTTAATCAGGGTGTCCCGGGTTCGATCCCCTGATGGCGCACCATAATTTGTGCATGATGTGGTGGATGTAGTTCAGCTGGTAGAGCGCCAGATTGTGATTCTGGTTGTCGAGGGTTCGAATCCCTTCATTCACCCCACAAACATAGTATGATTCACTAGCTCAGTCGGTAGAGCACATGACTTTTAATCATGGTGTCCGGGGTTCGATTCCCCGGTGAGTCACCATTAGTACTTGTTAATAAGTACGCACATATATGCAGGTGTGGCGGAATTGGCAGACGCACTAGACTTAGGATCTAGCGCCTATGGCTTGCAGGTTCAACTCCTGTCACCTGCACCATATATGATTTGTTATAATGGTTTAAGAAAATAAAAACATATCAAAATCGATGATTTTGATGTTTTGTATTTGCGGGAGTGGCTCAGTGGTAGAGCGTCACCTTGCCAAGGTGAACGTCGCGAGTTCGAATCTCGTCTTCCGCTCCAATATGCGGGTGTAACTCAATGGTAGAGTGCTAGCCTTCCAAGCTAGTTACGAGGGTTCGATTCCCTTCACCCGCTCCAAATTTAAAAAGTTAGATGCGCTTTAAGCGCCCATAGCTCAGCTGGATAGAGTGACGGACTTCGAATCCGGAGGTCGCAGGTTCGACTCCTGTTGGGCGCACCATAAAGTATAATATAGGCATTACGCAAAAGGTTGATATATGAGGGTTTGTAAAACTTGAAAAAGTTTCACAAACTCTTTTTTATTTATTAAATATGAATAATGCTTCGATTTTTATATTAGTATGTAAATGCATTGTTAAATTCAAGTTAACTTTTTAACTTGAATTTAATTATTTCCTATATTATAATTATAGATAACGATTGCAGAATAAGGTTGGTGAAAACATGAAGGCGTATACATCACTTTTTTTAAAGGAGATATCTGATAGAATAAATTTTCTAATAAATCTTTATAATATTTCAGAAAATAAAATGACCTTATCTGATAATGTTATATCTGATTTCAACATAGCTATTTTAAAAAGAAAAGGATATATAATGGTAGGAGAAGAGAATTCCTATAAGGTTGTATATTTAACTGAAAAAGGAAGAATTCTAGCAAAAGAAAACATAAACTATAATAAAGAGTTAAGTATAAGTATTTGTTAATTATAAAAAGCAATTGGAGACTATTAGTTATATGCTAATAGTCTTTTTATTTTATAATATATAATCTCAAATGAAAGAAAAATGTATTCAAACTATCATATGTGATTTTGAATATTGCGAAAAATACATTGGAGAAAATTATTTATTGCGATAATTGTCGGTTTTTGTTATTATATACATGGTAAATGAAATATTATGCTAAGTAATGTATCAGGAGGTTGATGAAAATTGCAAATTAAAAAAATGTCTAATACAACTAAGATATTAATTGCATTAATTATGGGTATTGTCTTTGGAATAATATCTAATTTTGCTTTCTCAGATCAAGTTAAATTAGTTTTAAATATGTGGATATTAAAACCTGTAGGAAATGTTTTCTTAAGGGCTATTAAAATGCTAGTAGTTCCTTTGGTTATGTTTTCTTTAATATGTGGAGTAACTAGCATAAGCGATATGGGTAAGCTGGGTAGAGTTGGAGGGAAGATATTTTCCTACTATATGTTAACTACATCTATAGGAGTAACAATAGCTTTATTTTTTGCTAATTTGCTAAAGCCAGGCCTTGGAGTAGCTTTAACCGCCGGAAGTAGTGAAATAAAAAGTGCTGCTCCACCTTTTATTATGGATATACTTGTAAATATGGTTCCTACTAATCCAGTAGAAGCTATGGTAAAAGGGGACATGCTTCAAATAATAGTGTTCTCTATTGTATTTGGTATAGCTGTTAATATCATAGGAAATCCAGTAAAGCCCCTTGTTAATATTTTAAATCAAATAAATGAAGTATTATTAAAAATGATAGGATTAATTATGACATTGGCTCCTTATGGAGTATTTGCACTTATTTCTAGTGTAGTAGCTAGCCAAGGAATAAAAGTTCTATTACCGCTTTTAAAATATTTTTTTGCATGCTTATTTGTAATGATAGTACATGTAGTTGTGGTATATGGAGGAGCCTTAAAGGTTTTAGGTGGGTTAAGTCCTGTTAAATTCTTTAAGAAGTTTTGGCCAGTTATGGTATTGGCTTTAAGTACTTCTAGTAGTAATGCTACTATACCAATGAATTTAGATACATGTGAAAAGAAACTAGGTATTTCAAAACCTGTAGCAAGTTTTACAATTCCATTTGGATCTACTGTAAATATGGATGGAACTTCAATAATGCAGGGTGTGGCAGCATTGTTTATTGCTCAAATGTATGGAATAGACTTAAGTGTGCAACAACAGCTAATGATAATCCTGACTGCAACATTAGCTTCCATCGGAACAGCAGGAGTTCCAAGCTCTGGAGTAGTAATGCTTTCTATGGTACTTCAACAAGTAGGACTTCCGCTAGAGGGAGTGGCTTTAGTGTTAAGTATAGATAGACTTGTAGATATGGCAAGAACTGCAGTAAATATTACTGGGGATGCTGTTGGTACATTAATTGTAGCCAAGTCTGAAAATGAAATTGATTTAGAAGTATTTAATGATATGGATAAAATTAAAGAAGTAGCTTAATATAAAGATGGCACAATCATCACAAAGTGATGATTGTGCCATCTTTATATTAATAATAAAATACTTAGAAAAGTGAAATTTGCTGATTTATAGCGAAATCATGCAAGTAATGCTTGATTTTTATTAAGAAGTATTGTATTATATTTTTAACAAAGTAATTAACGAACATTAAACTTAAATTAAAATAAAATATTCGCACTCATATATACTTAGAAATAGGGTCTAAGTGTCTCTACCAGGCAACCGTAAATTGCTGGGCTATGGGTGTTTATTGAGCTAATATTGTTGTTTTCTAATACAATTAGCTTTTTAAACTCCCAAATTTTTGGGGGTTTTTATTTTTTATAGTAAATGCTTAAAATAGATTGAAGCATATGGATTTATTAATAAATCATATATGGAGAGGAATGAAAAGATGAATAAGTTAGTAGATAAAATTATCCAAGAAGGTAGGGTTATAGAAAATAGAATATTAAAAGTTGATAATTTCTTAAATCATCAAATTGATGTAGAATTGTTCAATTGGATGGGACAAGAGTTTAAGGAAAGATTTAAGGATAAAGATATAAATAAAATAATGACTTTAGAGACCTCTGGAATAGGTATCGCATGTATAGTAGCTCAATATTTTGATAATGTACCAGTAGTATTTGCAAAAAAATATTCAGGTACCAATATGGATACAAGTGTTTATGAAGCAGATGTATATTCTTTTACAAAAAACAAGGATTATAAGATAAGAGTTTCTAAGAATTATCTGTGCAAAAACGATAAAGTGCTCATAATAGATGATTTTTTAGCTATGGGAAGCGCTTCAGCAGGACTTATTAGTTTATGTGAACAAGCAGGAGCAGCTGTAGAAGGAATAGGTATAGCAATAGAAAAGAAGTTTCAACAAGGAAGAGAAGAGATATTGAGTAAGGGAATACAATTAGAATCTCTAGCAATAGTTGAAGCGTTAGAAGATGGAAAAGTTGTATTTAGTGAAGAATAGTAAGCTTTAAATTTTGATTCTAAATAAAATTTTAATATAAAATTTATACAAGGGGGAACACTAAGATGAAAAAGTTTAAAATAACATCTTTATTATTGGCATCTGTAATGTGTATTGGTTTAGCTTTAACAGGGTGCGGTAGCAACAAAAAAGAATCAAGTACTCAAAATGCTGCATCAGACAAAAAGGAAACAAAGGTAGGATTTATATATGTAGGACCTGTTGGAGACGGCGGATGGACATATTCTCATGATGAAGGCAGAAAGTATTTAGAAAAAGAGTTAAAGGTTCCAACTATTTATAAAGAATCTGTTAAAGAAGATACTGCTGAGGTACAGAAGGTTGTAGAAGATATGATAAATCAAGGATGCAACGTAATAATCGGTACAAGCTTTGGGTTTATGGATGGAATGGAAAAAGAAGCTCAAAAACATAAGGATATTAAATTTTTACATGCATCAGGATACAAATCATCAGAAAATATGGCTAATTACTTTGGAAGAATATATCAGGCAAGATATCTTTCAGGTATAGTTGCTGGAATGAAAACAAAAACAAACAAAATAGGATATGTAGGGGCATTCCCAATCCCAGAGGTTGTAAGAGGTATAAATGCATTTACACTAGGAGTAAAGTCAGTTAATCCAAATGCAGAGGTTTCCGTTAAATGGACAAATACTTGGTATGATCCAGCAAAGGAAAAGGAAGCAGCTAAGGCATTACTTGCAGAAGGATCAGATGTAATAACTCAACACCAAGATACAGCAGGACCACAGCAAGCAGCAGAAGAAAAAGGAGCATTTTCTATAGGATATAACACAGATATGAAAGATAAGGCTCCAAAAGCATATATGACAGCACCTATATGGAACTGGGGACCATATTATGTTGAACAAGTAAAGGCAATTAAAGAAGGAACATGGAAATCACAAAATGTTTGGGGAGGCCTTGAAACAGGTATGGTATCACTTGCCCCATTAACTGAAAATGCACCAGCTGGAGCGAAGGAAGCAGTTGAAAAGGCTCAGAAGGAAATAATGGACGGAAAGAATAAAATATTTGTAGGACCAATAAAGGATCAAAATGGAAATATAAAAGTTGAAAAAGACAAGATTATGACAGATGAGGAATTATTAAGCTTTAATTGGTTTGTAGAAGGTGTAAAAGGTCAACTAGCAAAATAAATAAAAGTATAGGTGATGATTATGAATAAAACTGTTCCATATATAGTTATGAAGGATATAAATAAAAGTTTCGGAAAAGTCATAGCAAATAAAAATATAAACTTTAAAGTTCATGGCGGAGAAGTTCATGCTCTTTTAGGGGAAAATGGAGCAGGAAAAAGTACTTTAATGAATATGCTGTCTGGGGTTTATACTCCAGACAGCGGAAGCATTTATGTACATGGCAAAGATACATTTTTTTCATCTCCTAAGGATTCTATAAACAATGGAATAGGAATGATATATCAACATTTTAAATTAGTAGACAACATGACGGTATTTCAGAACATAATAATAGGACAAAAAAATAGCTTTTTTATAAATAAAGGGGCGGCATTAAATAAAATAAATGAAATATGCGATAGGTTTGGAATAGATATTTCATTAGATAAATTAATAAAGGACATGTCTGTAGGAGAAAAACAAATAGTAGAAATAATTAAGGTCTTATACAGGGGAGCAGATATACTTATATTTGATGAACCAACTACAGTTTTTACCCCTCAAGAGGTAAGTAAGTTATTTAAAATAATAAACAGAATGAGAGAAAATAATTGTGCTGTAATTTTTATATCCCATAAAATGGATGAGGTTATGGAAATATGTGATAAGGTAACTGTTTTGAGAAAAGGGGAAACAATATCGACTATTGATATAAAAGAAGCTTCTCCTAAAATATTGGCAGAGCTTATGGTCGGAAAAGCATTAAATCTATCCATAAAAAGAGCTGATATAAGTTTCAAAGAAGAACTTTTAAGTGTAAAAGATCTAGTAGTTTTAAATGAAGAAAAAGCTAAAGCGGTAAAGGGAATAACATTCAATATTAAAAAGGGAGAAGTAGTTGGAATTGCAGGAGTAGCAGGAAGCGGCCAAAAGGAAATATGTGAAGCAATATCTGGGATATACCCCATAGAATCTGGAGAAATAACTATGGAAGGTGAAAATATAGTTGGACTTTCACCGAGAGACATTATTAAAAAGGGTATAAGCATGAGCTTTGTACCAGAGGATAGACTTGGAATGGGCCTCATAGGTTCAATGGATATAGTAAATAACCTTCTCTTAAAATCTTATCACAAGCAAAAGGGATTTTTACTTAGAAAGAAAGAAGCTGAAGAAAAGGCGATTAATATAAAAAAACATTTTGATATAAAAACTCCTAGTATATATTATCCGGTAAAAAATCTTTCTGGAGGAAATATTCAAAAGATACTTTTAGGAAGAGAACTAGATTTAAAACCAAAACTTCTAATAATGGCTTATCCAGTTAGAGGACTTGACATAAATACATGTTATACCATATATAACTTAATTGATGAACAAAAGAAGAGCGGAGTATCTACGTTATATGTAGGTGAAGATATAGATGTTCTTATAAACTTATGTGATAGAATCATTGTACTTTGTAATGGAGAAGTTACAGGGGAATTGAAGGGTAGAGAAGCTACAAGAGAAAAGATAGGATATCTAATGGCTGGAAATAAAATAGAAGGCGAGGAATACGAAGTTGTTTAAAATAATTAAGGTAGAAGAAATTACAACTAAAAGAAGTATACTCATAAGATGTATTTCCATAATATTAGCCTTTTTAGTAGTAGCTGCATTTATAAGTATTTTAGCATTAAATCCTATTGAAGTATATGGAGCAATGGTAAAAGGAGCATTTGGCTCTTTATATAGTACGAAGGAAACCATAGTAAAAGCTATTCCTCTTATAGTGACTGCTCTTGGAGTTTCTATAGCATTTAAAATGCAGTTTTGGAATATTGGAGGAGAAGGTCAAATAGTTATGGGAGCCCTCTTTTCATCCTATTTTGCGTTAAATTTTTCTGATATGAATAAGTTTTTATTATTAACTATTATGGCCATAGCAGGTATGGTAGGTGGAGCAATATGGGCATATATTCCTTCGATTCTGAAGTTTAAATTTAATACCAATGAAACAATAGTAACTCTCATGATGAATTATATAGCTTTAAAGTTTGTTACTTATCTCCAGTATGGACCATGGAAGGATCCTAAAGCTCAAGGATTTCCGAAGATAGCTAGCTTTAGTGATAATGCAACTCTTCCTGAGGTTATGGGAGTGCATTTAGGATGGATTATAGCTTTAATACTTATTATAGCTGTGCATATATTTATAAATTATACTAAAAAAGGTTATGAAATATCAGTTCTTGGAGAAAGTGAAAAGACAGCTATTTATGCAGGAATCAATATAAAACGAACGCTTATTGTAGCAATGCTTTTAAGTGGAGGATTATGCGGACTTACAGGTATGATTCAAGCTTCTGCAGTGAGTGGCACTTTATCCGTGGAAGTATCAGGGGGAGTTGGATACACTGCTATAATAGTAGCTTGGCTTTCCGCTTTAAAAGCACCAGTTATACTAATCGTTGGAGTATTATTTGCGGCTCTTTTAGAGGGAGGAGCATTTATACAAACAGCTTTCGGAATACCTGAGGCTGCAGCATTAATATTACAATCAACCATACTTTTCTTTGTATTAGGAAGTGAATTCTTTATAAAGTATAAGGTGTTGAGAAAAAATACAGCGAAAGCACTTAAGGAGGCAGCTTAATATGGATATGATAACTTCTTTACTTCAGGCTTCCATAGTAGCTGGAACGCCACTCTTATTTGCAACTTTAGGAGAACTTATTTCAGAGAAATCTGGAAACTTAAACCTTGGAGTAGAAGGTATGATGCTAATGGGAGCGGTTATAGGATTTATGGTTGGAATTAAAACACAAAATCCTATAATTGCAATGATAGGCGCAATGCTAGCAGGAGCTTTAGGAGCGCTTATATATTCATTTTTAACAGTATCCTTAAGGGCAAATCAAGTAGTATCAGGTCTTACGCTAACCATATTTGGGACGGGATTTTCGAGTATGGTAGGAAAAAGCTTAATAGGTCAAGTAGCACCTGATGCTATAAAAGATTTCTTTAAACCTGTATTTGTTCCCATACTAGGGCATATTCCATTTCTAGGTGAAATATTTTTTAGACAGGATTCATTTGTGTATTTAGGATATATATTAGCGGTTACAATGGGAATATATATGTATTGTACTTCGAAAGGATTAAATTTAAGAGCTGTAGGGGAAAATCCAAAGTCTGCTGATGCAGCGGGAATAAATATAAACTTATATAAATATATCCATATTCTTATAGGAGGAGCTTTATGCGGGCTTGGAGGTGCTTATTTATCATTGGTATATGTACCAGCTTGGCAGGAAGGAATAACTGCAGGAAGAGGATGGATAGCTGTAGCTTTAGTTATATTTGTGTCCTGGAATCCATATAAGGCGTTAATAGGTGCATATGTATTTGGGGCATTAGATATAGTAGGCTTCAGAATGCAGGGACTAAATGTAAATGTTTCTCAATATATAATAGACATGATGCCATATGTGATTACTATAGTTGCTATGGTAGTGGTTTCTGCTAAAAAGTCGATTAATAGTTTACCCCCAAAAGGTCTCGGAGTATCATATTTTAGAGAAGAAAGATAGAAAATACACTTGACTTTTAGTGAGACAAGTGGTACTCTTTTTACAAAGAGAATATAAATATTTTCCTTTAAGAAAGGTCCTGTGAGACCTGAAAGGAATGGTAATTAGTACGTATAAAATCAGCCTTAAGCGATATACTAAATTGATTTTATACTAGGTGCGAGATTATGCCTTCCTTTTGATAAAAGGAAGGTTTTTTTATGCCTTTAAGATAGTACTGTGATACTAAAAAGGAGGAGATTAATAATGATAAAGGTAAGAAATTTAATTGACCCAACTGACTTTTCAACAGATGAAATAAATGAAATTTTAGTATTAGCTCAAGATATGGAAAAAAATCCAGAGAGGTATTCAAATCTATGTAGTGGCAAAATACTTGCTGCACTATTCTATGAACCAAGCACAAGGACAAGATTAAGTTTTGAAGCAGCAATGCTAAGACTTGGGGGAAGAATTATAGGTTTTTCAGAGCCTAATTCAACTTCTGTATCAAAGGGAGAAAGTCTTGAAGATACTATAAAAATTATATCTTGTTATTCAGATATTATTGCGATAAGACATCCTAAGGAAGGCTCTGCAGAGAGAGCTTCTCTATACTCTGATGTCCCTGTAATAAATGCAGGGGATGGAGCAAATCAACACCCTACTCAAACATTGACAGATTTATCAACTATTCAAAATTTAAAAGGAAGATTATCCAATCTTACGGTAGGGCTTTGTGGAGACTTGAAGTTTGGTAGAACAGTTCATTCTCTCATAAAGGCTTTATCAAGATATTCAAATAATAAAATTATTTTGATATCACCTGACGAATTAAAAATTCCAGATTATATTAAAGAGGAAGTTTTAAAAAATGATTCTATGGAAATTCAAGAAGTTAAATCTTTAGAAGAAGTCATAGATAATCTAGATATACTGTATATGACTAGAATACAAAAGGAAAGATTCGATAGTGAGGATGAATACTTAAGACTTAAAGATAGCTATATATTAACTAAGGAAAAGTTAACAAATGCTAAAGATGATATGTTAATACTTCACCCTCTACCAAGAGTTAATGAAATACATCCTGATATAGATTTAGATAAAAGAGCCACATATTTTAAGCAGGCTAGATATGGAATGTATGTAAGAATGGCTCTAATATCAAAGCTTTTGGGGGTAATATAGAATGGAACTTTTAATTAAGGGAGCAAGGATTGTAGATTGGACGAGTGATTTTATAGGAGATGTTTATATAAAAGATGGGCTTATATATGAAATAGGATCAGATCTGGTTAAAGACTGCAGAACTATAGATGCAGCAGGAAAATTTCTGATGCCATCTTTTGTAGATTTACACACTCACTTTAGGGATCCGGGATTTACTCATAAAGAAGATATGTTAAGTGGAAGCAGGGCAGCGGTAAGAGGCGGATACACTGCAGTAAATCTTATGGCAAATACAAATCCAGTATGCAGCACAAAAGAAACTATAAAATATGTGCTTGATAAGGGTAGCGAAGTGGGCCTAGTAGATATACATCAAGTAGCTTCTATAACTAAAGACTTTGATGGAAATACATTAACAAAGTTAGATGAATTAGGTAGCAAGGCTAGAATGATTTCAGAAGATGGGAAAGATGTACTGAATAGCAAAGTTATGATGAATGCAATGATAAAGGCAAAGGAAAATAGTTTTACAGTGCTTTGTCATTCTGAAGATGAAACACTAGCGTCCACAGATTCTAGGATGGCAGAAAATTTAATGACTTGGAGGAACATAACATTATCCAAGTATACAGGGTGTAAAATGCATCTTTGCCATGTAAGCACAAAGGAATCAATTGATTATATTAAAGAAGCAAAGGATAAAGGAACTAAATTAACCTGTGAGGTAACCCCTCATCATATAGCACTATGGGGCTCAGATTACAGTGTAAATCCACCTATCAGATCTAAAGAAGATGTGGACTATATAGTAAACGCTATAAGGGAAGGATATGTAGATGCTATAGCTACAGATCATGCTCCGCATACCATAGAGGATAAGTTAAAAGGGAGCCCAGGTATTTCAGGAATAGAAACAGCGTTTTCAGTGTGTTACACAAGGCTTGTGCAAGAGGAAGGATTAAGCTTAAATAAGCTATCGGAAATTATGTCTAAAAATCCATCTAATATAATGGGAATAAATAAGGGTGAAATAGAAATCGGAAAAGATGGAGATTTAGTTTTAATAGATGTAAACAAAAAAGTAACTATAGATGCTAGTAAATTCAAATCAAAGGGTAAGAATACACCTTTTGAAGGAATGAGTGTTTATGGGGAAATATTAAAGACTATAAGATATGGTGAAATAGTTTATGAAAAGGAGAATTCTCAATGTTAATAGATAGATTATATGAAGAAGTACAATCCAAGGGAAATGTATGCGTAGGGCTTGATACTTGCATGGAGTATATACCCAAGGATTTTAAAGATAAATATTACTTTGAACAAGATGCATTATTTAGATTTAACCAAAGAATTATAGATGCAACAGCTGATATTGCGGCTTGCTTTAAGGTGCAGATAGCTTACTATGAAGCGTTAGGAATTAAAGGGTTAATGGCATATAAGAAAACCTTAGAATATATAAGAAGCAAAGGAAGTATAGCGATATCTGATATAAAAAGAGGGGACATTTCCTCAACTGCAAGTATGTATGCTAAGGGTCATTTTGAGGGAGATTTTGAAACGGATTTTATAACCTTAAGTCCATACATGGGAATGGATAGCATAGAGCCTTACTTAAATTATGTAAAAGAAAAAGAAAAGGGTATGTTTGTACTTGTAAGAACATCTAATGAAGGCGCAAAAGATATAGAATTTTTAAATACTAAAGATGGGAAAAAAGTGTATGAAACAGTTGGAGAAAAACTTGAAATTTTAGGTGGAAATTTTATGGGGAAATGTGGATACAGCTCTATAGGTGGAGTTGTTGGATGTACTCATAGAGAAGACGCGGTAGAGATCAGAAAAAAATTCAATAACACCTTCTTTCTAATACCAGGTTATGGAGCACAAGGTGGTACAGAGGACGATGTAAGTTTGTATCTTAATCAGGGAAATGGAGGGGTAGTAAATTCTTCAAGGGGAATTTTACTTGCATATAAAAAATGTGAAGATTCTTCTTTAAGCTTTGAAGAATGTTCTAGAATGGAAGCTGTAAGCATGAGAGATAAAATAAGAAAAGCTTGTTTAAAATAAACTGTATATTTAAATAAGAAAGGGTGTAGGTTTTATATATGAAAAAGGTGAAGGTTTTAAAAAATGAAGTTATATCTGAAGATATATATAAATTAAAATTAGAAGGAAATTTTACTGGGAAACCAGGACAGTTTTTTATGCTAAGAGCTTGGGATCAAGAACCTATACTTAACAGACCTATAAGTATATATGACATAGATGATGAGGGGATAAGCTTTTTATATCATGTATGTGGAAAGGGAACTGAAATATTTAAAAAACTAGAGATTAACGATGAAGTAAAAGTCATGGGACCACTTGGTAATGGCTTCCCATTAGAAAACATAAGTGGGAAAGTTGCAGTTATAACTGGAGGAATAGGAATAGCTCCTATGAACTATGTTGTAAAAAACCTTGAAAGTTGTGATATAGATTTATATTCAGGTTTCAGGGAAGAAGCATATGCAGTAGAAGAATTGAAGTCTTATGTAAAAAACTTAAATATATCTACTGAAAATGGTGCACAGGGACATAAGGGATATATAACAGAGATATTTAACCCTGATAAGTATGAAATTGTATTATGTTGTGGACCAGAAATTATGATGAATAAGGTTATTGAAATGTGTAAGGGAAAGAAAGTACCTTTATATGTGTCCTTGGAAAAGAAAATGGCTTGTGGAATAGGAGCATGTCTTGTATGTACTTGCAAGACAAAAGATGGAAACAAAAAAAGCTGTAAAGATGGCCCTGTATTCTTGGCTGAAGAATTGGAGGAATAGATATGAAGGTTAATATATGTGGAATTGATTTTAAAAATCCAGTTATAGCTGCATCAGGAACCTATGGATTTGGAAAAGAATACGGTGAGTTTTATGATGCAAGTGAACTAGGGGGAATAAGCACAAAGGGACTTACGATAAACAAAAAAGAAGGAAATGAAGGAATTAGAATACATGAAACATCTTCAGGAATATTAAACAGCGTTGGATTACAAAACCCTGGAATAGAGAACTTTATAAAAGAAGAATTACCTGAAATGAGGGAGATTGATACTGTAATAATAGCCAACATAGGCGGAGGAACCATAGGGGATTATCTTGAGGCTGTGGATAGAATTAATGAAACTGACGTAGACATGATAGAACTAAATATATCTTGTCCCAATGTAAAAGATGGAGGTATGGCATTTGGGATAAAATCTAAAGTGGCTTATGAAGTGGTGAGCAAGGTAAGAAGTATATGCAAGAAACCGCTCATTGTAAAATTATCACCTAATGCCGAAGATATAGTAGATATGGCGGTGAAGTGTCAAGAAGCAGGAGCAAATTCTATATCACTGGTGAATACATTTAAAGGTATGGCTATAGATATAAAATCTAAAAAGCCTGTATTCAACAATGTTACTGCAGGGCTTTCTGGACCAGCTATAAAGCCTATAGCCTTAAGAATGGTATATGAGGTATGCAGAGAAGTTTCTATACCTGTAATCGGAATGGGTGGAATACTAACATGGCAAGATGCGGTAGAGTTTATTATGGCAGGATCACATGCTGTTCAAGTAGGAACGGCTAATTTTATGAATCCTTATGCAGCTTTAGAAATTGTACATGGGATAGAAGAGTATATGAATAAAGAGGGAATAAAAAGTTTATCAGAAATAAGAGGAATTATTTAAAATTAAAGGAGAGATAATTTATGAAAAAAGATATAAATGTAATAGATATATTAAGGGAATGTGAAGCATTATTAGAAGGACACTTTTTATTATCATCAGGAAGACATAGTAATAGATATTGTCAGTGTGCAAAACTTCTACAATATCCAGATAAAGCAGAGCAAGTTTTAAGCATTGTAGCAGATGAGCTAAAGGATATTGAGTTTGATATGGTAGTTGGCCCAGCTATGGGAGGAGTAGTTGTAGCCTATGAGCTTGCAAGACAGTTAAATAAACCTGGAATATTTACAGAAAGACAAGAAGGAATAATGACACTCAGAAGAGGATTTGAAATTAAACAGGGACAAAAAGTAATAATATCTGAAGATGTAATAACTACAGGAAAATCTTCCTTAGAGGTAGCTAAACTAATAGAAGAATTAGGAGGAGAAGTGGTTGCACTTTGTTCAATAGTAGATAGAAGAGAGGAAGGAGTGGAAGTTCCTTATCCTGTATATAGTGCTATAAAGTTAGAAGTTAATTCTTATGAAAAGGAAGAATGTCCACTTTGCACTGCAAATATACCATACGTAAAGCCAGGAAGCAGAAATATAAAATAAGGGGGATGTATTATGAAGGGATATCTATATTTAGAAGATGGAAAGGTCTATGAAGGGAAAATAGCTGGAGAAGTTAAGGAAACCTTAGGAGAAATAGTATTTAATACTTCTATGACAGGGTATGAAGAAATACTTACAGATCCATCTTATGCAGGACAGATTATAAACATGACCTATCCCCTAATAGGAAATTACGGAATAAATAGCTTTGATGTAGAAAGTAATAAGATTCATGCTAAAGGCTTAGTTGTAAAAGAACTAAGCAAAACACCTTCCCATTATTTAAATGAACAGGACTTGAATAATTTCTTAAACGGCATGGGGATAACTGCACTATATGATGTGGATACAAGAGCAATAACTAAGAGAATAAGAGAAAAAGGTACTATGAAGTGCATAATATCTAATGAAATATATAGTGGAGAAAATCTTAAGGAGTTATTTCAAAAGGATTTTGGAAGTGACTTTGTAAGACAAGTAAGTACTAAAGAAGTAGTTCATATAAAAGGTGATGGTCTTAAAGTTGCTCTAATGGATTTCGGAGCTAAGGCAAACATAATTAGAAGTTTGAAGGAAAGAAAATGTGACATAACAATATTTCCATGCAGTACATCTGCGGAAGAAATATTAAGTATACAGCCGGATGGAGTGCTTTTAAGTAATGGACCGGGAGACCCAAAAGAGATGATTGAAGCTGTAGAAAATGTAAAAAGGCTTATAGGTAAAGTACCTATATTCGGAATATGTTTAGGGCATCAATTGCTTTCATTAGCATTAGGAGGAGACACATATAAATTGAAATATGGACACAGAGGCGGAAATCATGGTGTTCATGATGTAGAGAAAGATAAGGTTTTTATAACTTCTCAAAATCATAGTTATGCAGTAGAAGAAGAGAGTATAAAGGATAAAGATATAGTAATTACTCATGTGAATTTAAATGATGGAACTATAGAGGGAATAAGACATAAGCACTATAAGGTTTTTTCTGTACAATTTCATCCAGAGGGATGTCCAGGACCACAGGATTCAGCATATCTCTTTGAAAAATTTTTAGATAATATGGCAAGCAGTAATAAAACAATAAGTGCATAAATAGGAGGTAAAAATTATGGCATTAGATAAAAGTTTAAAGAAGGTTTTAATACTAGGGTCAGGTCCTATAATAATTGGGCAAGCTGCTGAATTTGATTACTCAGGAACTCAGGCTTGTACTGCTGTAAGAGAAGAAGGAATTGAGGTAGTTCTAGTAAATAGTAATCCTGCTACTATAATGACTGATACTGAAATAGCAGATAAGGTATATATAGAGCCTCTTGATGTAGAATCTATAGAAGAGATAATAGAAAAGGAAAGACCTGAAGGTATTATGGCTGGATTTGGAGGACAAACAGCTTTAAATCTTGCTATGAAACTTAAAGAACAGGGAATACTTGATAAGTTTCAAGTTAAACTTCTTGGTATAAATAGTGATGCCATAAAAAAATCAGAAGACAGAGAAGAATTTAAAAAGTTGATGCTAGAAACAGGCCAGCCTATTCCAGAAAGTATTATAGCTACAAATGTTGATCAGTGTAAAGAATTTGTAGAGAATCATGGATTTCCTGTAATAATAAGACCAGCGTATACATTAGGTGGAAGTGGCGGCGGAATTGCTTCTAATATAGAAGAGCTTCTAGAAATATGCTCAAGAGGAATAAATATGAGTCCTATAAATCAAATATTATTAGAGCAGAGTGTTGCAGGATGGAAGGAAATAGAATACGAAGTTATAAGAGATAAAAAGGATAATTGTATTATAGTATGTAATATGGAAAATATGGACCCAGTAGGAATACATACTGGTGATAGCATAGTAGTTGCTCCATCGCAAACCTTAAGAGATAAAGAGTATCAAATGCTTAGAAAAGCATCCACAGATATAGTCAGAAGTTTAAAAATAGAGGGAGGATGTAATGTACAACTTGCATTAAATCCTAATGATAATAGATATGTAGTAATTGAGGTAAACCCAAGGGTAAGTAGATCAAGTGCACTAGCTTCTAAAGCTACAGGGTACCCAATAGCAAAAATAGCATCAAAAATTGCACTAGGATATAGCTTGGATGAACTTAAGAACCCTGTTACAGGAAATTCCAGTGCGTGCTTTGAACCAGCTATAGATTATGTAGTAACTAAGATACCTAGATGGCCTTTTGACAAATTTGAAAGAGCTGATAGAAAGCTTGGAACGCAAATGAAGGCAACAGGAGAAGTTATGGCACTGGCAAGAAGTTTTGAGGCATCGCTTATGAAAGCTGTAGCTTCTTTAGATGGAAATATAAATTCACTTTTAGTAGATGAAATTATGAGATTGTCTTTAGATGAAATAAAAGACGGAATAAGATGTCAAGATGATAGAAGATTGTTTTTTATAGCAGAGGCCATAAGACGAGACATGTCTTTAGCAGAAATAAGTGAAATAACTAAAATTGATATGTGGTTTTTGAATGGAATAAATAACATAATAAATATGGAAAGAAAACTTCAGCGTGAAGGATTAAATATATATGATTTAAAGGAAGCTAAGAAGTTAGGATTTTCAGATAAGGATATAAGTAAGATTTTAGATCTTAGTGAAGAGTATATAGAGGAAATAAGAAAAGAAAATAATATAATACCATCCTACAAAATAGTAGATACTTGCAGCGGAGAATTTGAAGCAAGTACTCCATATTATTATTCTACTTATGATGAAGAGGATGAAAATATAATAAGTAATGAAAGAAAAATATTAATAGTAGGATCAGGACCTATAAGAATAGGACAGGGAATAGAATTTGACTATTGCTCAGTGCATGGAATATGGGCAGTAAAAAAGAATGGATATTCACCTATAATAATAAATAGTAATCCTGAAACAGTTAGTACAGATTTTGACACAGCAGATAAATTATATTTTGAACCTATAACCATAGAAAATGTTGTGAATATAATAGAAAAGGAAAAGATAGAAGGAGTCATATTGGAATTTGGAGGACAGACTTCTATAAATCTAGCTAAGGAACTCCATAAAAGAGGGATAAAAATACTTGGAACTTCTTTTGAATCTATTGATATAGCAGAAGATAGGGATAAATTTGGTAAATTCCTTAAGAGTTTAAATATATATGCACCAGAAGGGAAATGTGCAAAGAATAGAGAAGAGGCAATAGCAGCAGCAGAGGAGCTTGGATATCCTCTTGTACTTAGACCTTCCTATGTTATAGGTGGAAGAGCTATGGAAATAATTCATAATAATGAAGGACTATTGAAATATATAACTGAAGCTGTAAAAGTATCTAAGGAGCATCCTATTCTCATAGATAGATATATAATGGGAAAAGAAATAGAAGTAGATGCACTTTGTGATGGAGAAGAAATACTAATTCCAGGAATAATGGAGCATATAGAAAGAACTGGGGTGCATTCTGGAGATAGTATAACCGTATATCCACCAGTGAGTTTAAGCGAAGAAGTAATAGAGACTTTAGTATATCATACAAAACAAATAGCAGTAGGCTTAAATATAAAAGGGCTGGTAAATATACAATACGCTTTTGATGGAGAAAGGGTTTATGTTATAGAAGTTAATCCAAGAGCTTCAAGAACAGTACCTATATTAAGTAAAGTGACAAAAGTACCTATGATTGATATTTCCTTGGAAATAAAGCTAGGAAAAAGTCTTAAAGAGTCTAATTATGGAATAGGAATTCTTCCAAATAAAAATTATTATGCAGTAAAAGCACCTGTATTTTCAGGAGAAAAGTTAAATAATGCAGATATATATTTAGGACCGGAAATGAAGTCAACAGGAGAAGTACTAGGTATAGATGAGGATTACAATAAAGCGGTTTATAAAGCATTTAGAGCTACTGGAATTAACTTGAATGAAAATAACTACGTATATGTATCCTTAAATGAATATGAAAAAAATCATGAAACCCTAGATATACTAAGAAAATATAAAAAATTAGGATTTTCAATTGCAGCATCTGAAGGAACAGCAAGCTTTTTAAATTATAATGGTATATATGCTAAAGAAATGTCCTTTAAGGAAGTAGCAAATAATATAAGAAAAAATCACATTTCACTAGTTGTAAATATACCTAATAAGGGAAATGATTCCAGTAGAGAAGGTTTTAAATTAAGAAGTGTTTGTACAGCTTGTAAAATTCCATTATTTACTTGTTTAGATACAGCTAAAATATTTGCAGACTCGTATATTGCAAAAAAATAAATTTTATAAAAAATATTACTAAATACCTCCTAATTGAGTTATAATAAATTGTATATGACCTATTAGGCTAAATGCTGGGAAAAATCATTAGGAGGGATTTGGTGTGGGGAAACCAAGTATTTTTAGTAGCAATTATAAGCAAAGAATGAGAAGACGAAGAATATTTATAGCTTTAATAACAGTTTGTGTTATATCAGCAGTAACAGCTACTTGGTTGCTTACAAAAAATGGTTTTAAGAAAAAGATAACAGATATTAAAACTGATTTTTTGACAAAAGAAAATGAAAGAAGTAAACAAATAAGTGATGAAAGTAAAAACAAAGATAATTTAAATAAGAAACAAAGTGAAGTTAAAACTCCAGTTCAAAAAACTACAGAACAGAAAAAAGAAGAAGGGTATGAATTAACTCTTGCAAATGGAACAAAAATAAAAGTTGTATATGAAGGGCAAGGAGAAGAAAAAAGTTTTAAACATATAGTACCTTTAGAAAGCAAAATACAATATGATATAAGTCCTAATGGAAAAGCGGCAGTTGTGTTTGATGATAAAGTACAAAGAATAAAATACTTGGATATATCGGGAAAAGTAACAGATATAACAAGAAATCAATATGTTTCAACTAGTGGCAATGTAGTAATAAATCATGATGAATGGCTTCAATCTAAAGCAGATTACATATGGTGTACTGCACCTAAATTTATTGATGATAATAACATAGCGTATATAAGTCAGCTTCCATGGTTAAATAAGTCTACTAAATATATATGGATAACAAATATTCAAGGAAGTAATCATGTTTATGTTCAAACCGTTAATGGAGAAAGCATAAAGTTTAATAATATTGATCCTAAAGGATTATCCGCTACAATAGATGGGAACATATTTTACCTAAAGAGCACCGGAGAGGTCGTAAAATAATGATACATAATGAAGATGCCATGGAAATAGGTTTATCCTCAGCAAGTTTTTATCCTCATATACAAGTAGAAGATAGTATAAAGGTTATGAAAGGGCTGGGGTTTAATTCCGGAGAACTTTTTTTAAACACTTACCAAGAGTATGAAGAAGATTTTGCAAGGAAGGTTCTAGAAGAGAAGCTAATGCATGATTTTAATATTAAATCTGTACATAGCTTTTCATCTTCTTTTGAGCCTTATCTTTTTGATGATTATAAAAGAAGAAGGGAAGATACGTTTAAATATTTTAAAAAGATGTGTAGAGCTGCTAAAATACTGGGAGCTAAATGCTACACTTTTCATGGAATGCGTATTGGAAATATAAAAGCTATAAATTGGGATTTAGTCATAGATATATACGATAAACTCATATATACAGCGGCAGCAGAAGGAATAAAGCTAGCACAAGAAAATGTAGTATGGTGTATGTCTTCTAATACAAATTTTTTATACAATTTAATAGAAAGGTGTAAATATCCTATATACTTTACATTAGATATTAAACAATCCTATAGATCAGCTGTTCCCATAGATGAATACCTAAAGGTAATGAATGGGAGACTTATAAACCTTCATTTAAATGATAAGGATGAAGAAAGTTTATGCAAGCTTCCAGGGAAAGGAAAAGTTGATTTCAAAAGTTTATTTTTAAAGCTTAAAGATATGGATTATAAAGGTCCAGGTATAATAGAAGTTTACAGTGAAAATTATAGCAAATATGATGAAATAATAGAATCAAGAGATTTTTTGAAAAAATATACAATATAACAGAAAATTTATTTGTAAAACTTGAAGTATTTGTATATAATTATTTAAAGGATAAGGCTAAAATTCAGGATTGAAGTAAAATGATTGTAAACATATATAAATAATTTAAAATATATGTTATAATATTGTGGTTTAAAACATAGAGGTAACTAGGAGGAATAAAATGATGAACGTTAATATGGAAAAAATAGAAAAGAACGTTGTTCAATTAGAAATAACGGTAGAAGCAGCAAAGTTTAGTGAAGCTATTAAAAAGGCATATTTAAAAAATGTTAAGCAGTTTAACATTCCAGGCTTTAGAAAAGGTAAAGCTCCTATGAATATAATCAAAAAGCATTATGGAGAAGGCGTATTTTATGAAGATGCTATAAACTTCTGTTGTGATGAAACTTATCCAGAAGCATTAAAGCAATATGACATAAAGCCAGTTGATTATCCAGCTATAGAAATACTTGAGATAGGCGAAGGAAAGGATTTTAAATATTCTGCTAAAGTTACAGTAGTTCCAGAAGTAGAATTAGGCGAATATAAAGGAATAGAAGTTAAGAAAAATACATATGAAGCAAATGATGAAGAAATAGAAAATGAATTAAAAACTATGCAAGAAAGAAATGCAAGAGTAGAAGTTAAAGCAGAAGATGCTATAGTAGAGAATGGTAATATAGCTACTATAGATTTTAAAGGATATGTAGATGAAGTTCCATTTGAAGGCGGAGAAGGTTTTGATTATCCACTAGAAATAGGATCAGGTACATTTATTGATACTTTTGAAGAACAATTAGTGGGCATGAAAGTTGGAGAAACAAAAGATGTTAATGTTAATTTCCCAGAACAGTATGGTAGAGACGATCTAAATGGTAAGCCAGCTAAATTTGTAGTTACTATAAAAGAAATAAAAGCTAAGGAACTTCCAACATTAGATGATGAGTTTGCTAAAGAAGTTTCAGAGTTTGATACATTAGAAGAAATGAAGGCTGATTTAAAAAAGAAAAAAGAAGAAGAAAACAGCTTAAGATCTCAAAGAGAATACGAAGAAGCGGTTATAGATGCAGTTTGTGAAAATGCAACTGTTGAAATACCAGAAGTTATGGTAGCTAACGAAACAGATAATATGTTAAAAGATCTTGAAATGAGATTAAAATATCAAGGATTAGATCTTCAAACATACTATCAGTATACTAACAGCAGCGAAGAAAAGGTTAGAGAATATATGAAAGATACTGCTGTAAAAAGAGTTAAAACTGATTTAGTTTTAAACGAAATTTCAAAAGCAGAGAACATAGAAGCAACTGATGAAGAAATAATGGAAAAAGCTAAAGAAATGGCAGAGCAATATGGCGGAAATGAAGTTGAAAAGACTGCTAAGCTAATAGCTACTTCTCAAAAGTCAGCTCTTAAAATGGATATAGTTAATGAAAAAGTTATAAAATTATTAGTTGACAATAGCAAAACTATAGCTTAATATGTATTTACAATTAATTGCCAGGAAGGATTTCTGGCAATTAATTTTAATTTATTAAATAAGGGGAATAATCAAAATATACTATGACACTTATAATAAGGAGGAGAATGTTTATGAGTTTAGTTCCAGTTGTTGTAGAACAAACAAATAGAGGGGAAAGATCCTATGACATTTATTCTAGACTTTTAAAGGATAGAATAATAATGCTAAGTGATGAAGTAAATGATGTTACTGCAAGCTTAGTAGTAGCACAATTATTATTTTTAGAAGCAGAAGATCCAGACAAGGATATATATTTGTACATAAATAGTCCAGGAGGTTCTATTACTTCTGGTATGGCAATTTATGATACTATGCAATATATTAAACCTGATGTATGTACTATCTGTGTTGGGATGGCAGCTTCAATGGGAGCGTTTTTACTTGCAGCAGGAGCAAAGGGAAAAAGATATGCGCTACCTAATAGTGAAATAATGATACATCAACCGCTTGGAGGATTCCAAGGGCAAGCTACAGATATAGGCATACATGCAAATAGAATTTTAAATATTAAGAAGAAGTTAAATACAATACTAAGTGAAAGAACTGGTCAGCCGCTAGAAATTGTTGAGAGAGATACTGAAAGAGACAACTTTATGGAAGCTCATGAAGCTAAAGAGTATGGATTGATAGATGAAGTTATGACCAAGAAAAAATAACCTTATTGTGAGGTGTAAATATGGCCAAATTAGATGACAAGAAACAATTAAAATGTTCCTTTTGTGGTAAAACACAAGATCAGGTAAGAAGACTTATTGCAGGGCCAGGAGTATATATTTGTGATGAATGTATAGAACTTTGTTCTGAAATAATAACTGATGAGTTTGAAGAAGATGTAAACGTAGAAATGGGTGCACTTCCAAAACCTATGGAGATAAAGACCTACCTAGATCAGTATGTAATAGGACAGGATCAAGCAAAAAAAGCGCTTGCAGTAGCAGTATACAATCATTATAAAAGAATAAATTCTAATGCTAATAATGATGATGTAGAATTACAAAAGAGTAATATATTATTATTAGGGCCTACAGGTTCAGGTAAAACATTACTTGCTCAAACTTTAGCAAAGTTCTTAAATGTCCCTTTTGCTATAGCAGATGCAACTACTTTAACTGAAGCAGGATATGTAGGTGAGGATGTTGAAAATATACTTTTGAAGCTCATACAAAATTCGGATTATGATATAGAAAGAGCAGAAAGAGGCATAATATATATTGACGAAATAGATAAGATAGCTAGAAAATCAGAAAATCCGTCTATTACTAGAGATGTATCGGGTGAAGGTGTCCAACAGGCACTTTTAAAGATTTTAGAAGGAACTATAGCATCTGTACCACCTCAAGGAGGAAGAAAGCATCCTCATCAAGAATTTATACAGATAAATACTACAAATATACTATTTATTTGTGGAGGAGCTTTTGATGGAGTTGAAAAGATAATAGAAAAAAGAACTACAAATAGTTCTTTAGGATTTGGAGCAGATGTAAAATCTAAAAAAGAAAACGAAGCGGGAAAGCTTTTACAAGATATAATGCCAGGAGATTTATTAAAGTTTGGTTTAATTCCAGAGTTTGTAGGAAGGTTGCCAATTATAGTTACCTTAAATGCTTTGGATAAAGAAGCTTTAATAAATATACTTTCTAAGCCTAAAAATGCTTTGGTAAAACAGTATAGAAAGCTTTTTGAATTAGATGACGTAGAATTAGAATTTAATAATGATGCGTTAGAGGCTATAGCTGAGGAAGCTATAAAAAGGAATACTGGAGCCAGAGGCCTTAGAGCTATAATGGAGGATGTAATGCAAAACATTATGTTTGATATACCTTCAGAAGAAAGTATAACTAAGGTTATAATAACAAAGGACACAATTGAAAATAAGAATCCTGAAGTTATTAAATCTGAAGATGGAAAAAGAGCCCCTGTAAAAGTGAAAAAACCTAGAACTAAAAAGGGACCTGAAACAGCTTAAATAGTATATGAAAGGAATAGAGAAAATCTCTATTCCTTTTTTGCTTCCTTGGGAATATTAAAAAGAATTTAGCACATAATAAAAAAAGAAAAGTTATGAATGGGAGGAAGCTTTTATGAATAATGTGCTGTGGATGGTTCAATTTGCAATAACTATAATAATGGGACTTTATTTTTTTAATGCTCTTAAAGGACAACAAACTAATAAAGTAGTAGTTGATAAGGAAAACAGAAAGGAAACAGAAAGTTTAAAGAAACTAAGGGATATTAACCTTACTGTGCCATTAAGTGAAAAAAGTAGACCTACTTCATTTGAGGATATAATAGGACAGGAAAAGGGGATAAAGGCACTACAAGCAGCTTTATGTGGACCTAACCCACAACATGTAATAATATATGGACCTCCAGGAATAGGGAAGACCGCCGCGGCGAGATTGGTCTTAGAAGATGCAAAAAAGAGGGCTTATTCTCCTTTTAAGCCAGAATCAAAATTTATAGAAATAGATGCTACAACTGTAAGATTTGATGACAGGGGAATAGCTGATCCACTTATAGGTTCAGTGCATGATCCTATATATCAAGGAGCAGGTCCACTGGGAGTTGCCGGAGTTCCTCAGCCAAAGCCAGGAGCTGTAACTAAAGCACATGGAGGAGTATTGTTTATAGATGAAATAGGAGAATTACATCCTATAGAAATGAACAAACTTTTAAAAGTTTTAGAAGATAGAAAGGTATTCTTGGATAGTGCATATTATAATGCATCAGATCCCAATGTGCCTAGCTATATAAAAGATATATTTGATAATGGACTTCCAGCAGATTTTAGGCTGGTGGGTGCAACAACTAGAAGTCCAGAGGAAATAGCTCCAGCTATAAGATCTAGATGTGTAGAAATATTCTTTAGACCTCTTCTTCCAGAAGAAATAGAAAAGATTGCATTAAATGCAGCGTTAAAGGTGGATTATGAATTAGAAGAAAAGGCATTGAAAACTATAGGGCGATATGGGAGTAATGGAAGAGAAGCAGTAAATTTAGTACAGCTAGCTGCAGGTATTGCATTAAGTGATAATAGAAAAAATATTACAGTAGAAGATGTAGAATGGATAATAGAAAATGGTCATTATAGCCCTAGGCCAGAAATAAAGATACAAGATGAGCCAAGAGTAGGGTATGTAAATGGGCTAGCAGTATATGGAGCCAATCTAGGGACAGTTATGGAAATTGAAGTAGCTGCTGTAAAAAATAGATTTGGAAAAGGTAAGATAAATATAACAGGCATAGTAGAAGAAGAGCAAATAAGTAGTTATGGAAAGAAAATAACAAGAAAAAGTATGGCGAGATGCTCGGTTGAAAATGTAATGACAGCCTTAGAAAATATATTTGACTTTAATTTTCAAGATTACAACATACATATAAATTTTCCAGGAGGGGTACCTGTAGACGGTCCTTCTGCAGGTATAAGTATGGCAACAGCTTTATACAGTGCCATAACTAATAGCTATATAGATAATAAAGTGGCTATGACTGGAGAAATATCCCTTCATGGAGAAGTAAAACCTGTTGGAGGTGTAAATAGCAAAATACAAGCAGCCATTAAAGCAGGAGCAAAAAAGATTATAATTCCAGAGGATAATTGGCAAGATAGCTTTGGTAGTATAAAAGAAGCAACTGTGATAGGAGTAAAAAGTATTAAGCAAGTACTAGAGATGTCATTAATTAAAGAAGACAGTAACAATTCGTCAATATATATTGAAACTACAGGTGAAGTACTTTCTGCTAAACCATTAAATAATGCAATAAATAGCTAATTAGTAGAAATATCTAATTAGTATAAATAGCTATGCTTTAAGGTATATTATTAAGGCATAGCTTGATTTACATTTTAATTGAAAAAACTTTCTTTTATAGGTATAATATATTAGTCTAATTATATTTAGGTAATTGTTACATATTATAATTTTAAGAAGTGAGGGGAGAAATATGGAAAAGGAATTGATAATTCTTCCTCTAATTCCTCTAAGAGGTATAACTATATTTCCATATATGGTTATGCATTTTGATGTAGGTAGGGAAAAGTCAGTTTTAGCTTTAGAAGAGGCTATGTTAAATGGACAAAAAATCTTTTTGGCTACTCAAAAAGAAGCAAAAATAGAGGAGCCAGAAGAAGAAGATATATCCAGGGTCGGTACATTTTGCAATATAAAGCAGATATTAAAGTTGCCAGGTGATACAGTAAGAGTATTAGTTGAAGGAGAAAAAAGAGCTACTATAAAAAATATAGTACAAATGGATCCTTTCTTTAAGGCGGAAATAAATATATTAGAAGAAGAAGAGTGCGCAGAAGACAGTAAATGTGAAGCACTTATGAGAACAGTTAGAAAATCCTTTGAAGAATACATAAAATTATCAGGAAATATTCCAACAGAAGTCATACTTTCTTTAGAAGATATAGAAAGTCCTGGAAGACTGTCCGATGTTATAAGTTCCTATATGATATTAAAGCAAAGTAAGAAGCAAGAACTTCTTGAAGCTTTTGATGTTGTAAAAAGATTAGAAGGACTTCTAATTGTGCTAAAAAATGAAATAGATATTTTAAAAGTAGAAAAGAAAATAGGAATAAAAGTAAAAAATAAGATTGATAAAGTTCAAAAAGAATATTACCTTAGAGAACAATTAAAAGCTATACAAGAAGAATTAGGGGAAGAAGACGAAGATAAAAAGGAAATAAAAAGATATAAAAATAGAATAAGTAAGGGGAAGTTACCTAAAGCTGTTAAGGAAAAAGCACTTTATGAGTTAGATAGATTAAAAAATAGTGGTACATATTCAGCTGAAGGTGGGGTTATAAGAACATATTTAGATTGGATATTAGAACTTCCATGGAATAATGAAACAGAAGATGATATTGATATAAAAGTGGCTAGGGAAACTTTAGAAGCTGAACATCATGGGTTAGAAGATGTAAAGACTAGAATAATCGAATATTTAGCTGTTAAAAAGATGAGCAATACCCTAAAGGGTCCTATATTATGTCTTGTAGGACCTCCTGGAGTTGGAAAGACCTCAATAGGTAAATCTATTGCTAATGCACTAAATAGAAACTTTGTAAGAATGTCTTTAGGTGGAGTAAGAGATGAAGCTGAAATAAGAGGACATAGGAAGACTTATGTAGGGGCTATACCAGGACGTGTTATATACGGAATGAGACAGGCAAAGTCTAAAAATCCATTATTTCTTTTAGATGAAATTGATAAAATGAGTAATGATTTTAGAGGAGATCCATCAGGAGCACTTTTAGAAGTTTTAGATAGTGAACAAAATAGTACTTTCAGAGATCATTATTTAGAGCTAGAGTTTGATCTTTCTAATGTTTTATTTATAACTACAGCAAATACATTAGATACTATTCCAAGACCTTTATTAGATAGAATGGAAGTTATAGAGGTATCAGGATATACAACTGAAGAAAAGTTTTATATAGCTAAGGATCATTTAATAAGTAAAATTATTAAAGAGCATAATTTAGGAGAAGATGTAATAAAGTTTTCTGAATCAGCTATATATTACATTATAGAAAATTATACAAGAGAATCAGGAGTTAGAAATCTTGAAAGAAAAATTTCTGCTGTAATAAGAAAATCTATTGCAGAAATGGTTGAAAAAGATAAAGATAACATAAATATAACAATAAATCATGTTAAGAAATATCTAGGACCTGAAATTTATAGCTATGAAAAAGCGAATAAAGAAGATCAAATAGGAGTAGTTATGGGAATGGCATGGACTGGATATGGTGGAGATACACTTCCAATAGAAGTTACAGTCATGTCAGGTAGTGGAAAGCTAGAACTTACAGGACAATTAGGAGATGTAATGAAGGAATCTGCTAGGGCTGGATATAGCTACGTTAGAGCACATGCAGAAAAGTATAATATAAATCCGGATTTTTACAAAGAAAAAGATATACATATACATGTTCCTGAAGGGGCAGTTCCTAAAGACGGACCTTCAGCAGGAGTAACTATGATTACAGCTATGGTATCTGCATTAAGTGGCAGAAAGGTTAAACATAATGTTGCTATGACTGGAGAAATTACATTAACAGGTAAGGTTCTAGCAATAGGTGGATTAAAAGAAAAGACACTTGCTGCATTTAGAGCTGGTATCGATACTATTATAGTTCCTAAAGAAAATGAAAAGGACTTGCTAAAGATTCCAAAGAGCATAAAAGGTAAAATAAATATAATTCTAGCTGAGTATATTGATGAAGTTTTAGACAATGCTCTTTTAGAAGAAAGTAGTAAGGAGTGAAAGTGATATGGAAATAAAACAGTCAGAATTTGTAACATCGGCTGTGAATATAAATCAATATCCTATAGATAGTATGTTAGAAATAGCTTTTGTAGGCAGATCTAATGTAGGAAAATCTTCATTAATAAATAACTTAACAAATAGAAGAAAGCTAGTAAAAGTGAGTGGGACACCAGGAAAAACAAGATTAGTTAATTTCTTCATAATAAATAATAGTTTTTATTTTGTAGATTTACCGGGGTATGGCTATGCTAAAGTATCTAAGGTAGAGCAAGCTACTTGGGGCAAAACTATAGAAACATATCTTTTAAATAGATCACAATTAAAGAAGATTATGTTGCTGGTAGATTCAAGACATAAGCCTACTGAAGATGACATAATGATGTATAATTGGATAAAGCATTATGGATATGAGTCTACAATAATAGCTACTAAGTGCGATAAAATAAAAAAGAGTGAAATGGCTAAGAGTATTAAGACAATTAGAGAAACTTTAGGAATGAGTCAGGACGAAAAAATAATTTTTTATTCTACTTTGAAAAAGATAGGCAAGGAACAAGTATTAGATGATATAGAACTTTCATTAAATGGTGAAATATCTCAGTAGATTGATGATATAGGTTAAATATCAAAAAATAATAAGGTATGCTCACTGCATACCTTATTATTTTTTAACTAATTAATATTTACCAAATACATAAAGGAAAAGTGATTTTTATGATAATATAACAATATAATATAAAGTAAATTTCAATTTCAAGGAGGGAAAAAGGTGAATCTAAATCTTGCTAAAGATATTATAGTATTCGTGGTGGTTTGTTTACCTCCTTTGCTTATACTATGGAAAATTTTTAGAGAAAAAGGAACGAATAAGTTTTTATTATTGTTTTTAGGATTAATATATGTAGCGATTAGCTTATTTACCCAAAACTTTCTTCCTTTTATAGCAACAACGATATGTATAGTTAGTTTTAAAAGAAGTGAAATTTATTATAAGGATTACAGAAAATATAGTTTTTCACTAAGAGGATTTAATTTATTTAAGGGATTAAAATATGCTATGATGTCTTATATTATAGTGATAATACTTGGAGCAGTGGGAATGCAAGTATTTAATTACTTTAAATTACCTGTAAAAGAGCAAGAAATTGTATCAATTATGGTAAAGGTCCCTCTTAGAACATTTATCATACTTATTCCTGTTACTGTAATCTTTGCTCCGATAGTAGAAGAATTTGTATTTAGATGGCTGTTTTTTGAAAGAATTTGTAAAAGAAGAATTGGTGTAATACTAGGATCTATAATTACAAGCTTAATGTTTAGTGCTACTCACTTTAACTTAAAATCGTCCTTTGTTATTTTTGGAATAGGGCTCTTTAACTGCTATCTAATTCATAAGAAGGGATATTGGTATTCTGTATTTAATCACATGGTATTTAATTCTGTTTCTACTTTTTTGATATTATTTCAAAAGCTAGGATATATAAATTTAGGATAGATATTTAAAGGTATATTGAAAGTTTAATACTTTCAATATACCTTTTTTAAATGTTTATTAACAGATATTATTTTAATCACAACTTCTTGACATATTCATAATATATACTATGAATGATTTATAAGAAATCTACCCAAGGGGTTAAGATTTAATGGTTTATAAAGAAATCAAGGATTTCATAAATCAGGCATAAATCATTTCATAAAAACTATAGAAAAAAATAAAGTATATGCACAAAAAAATGTTTTTAGAACAGTAGCAAAAATAAAAAAGCAGAATAGTATATATTAGAAGTACAAAAGAATAGAAGAAACTTCTGAAAGGAGGAAGTAAAGTGGATTTCAACAGCTTGCTAAACTCTTTAATGAGTGAAGATGGCAACTTCTCAGCAAAGTCATTGCTCGGAGGAGGAGGCGGAGGATCCAATAACTTATTTCTATGGCTTATAGTACTATTAATACTATGCGGCTATGGAAATATAGGAAACAAGAATACTGGCTATATATGCTGCCCTTGCGACGACGATGATGATTGCTGTAGCAGAAGACGTAGACATCATAAACATAAGAGGAAATGCTGCTGTGATGATTATGAAGGCTGCTACTATTGCTGTCCAACTAACAACTATAATAGCTGTGGATGTGATAACTATGGTGGAGGCTGTGGCAGTGGCTATGGAAATAGCTGCGGTTGTGGTTATGGAAATGGTATTGGCTACGGAGGAGGAAACTTCATATTCATAATAGCTATATTTATACTTCTCTGCTTATGCGGAGGAGGTAGGGATGGCTTAGGCGGTATAATGAACTTAAGTGAAGCAAATACAAGAACACAAGCCGAAGAATAGATTACAATAGAATCAAAGACCAATGCCCATAGAAAGGGGGGTTTAACATGTCAAAAAGATGTTGTTGCAGAAACCGTAGAGATTACGGCGTAGCAGGTGCTTATGCAGGCAACAGTTGCGGAGGCAACGGCCTATTAATATTAATATTAATAGCACTTCAATTCAAATGCAGAAGAGGCCGCCACGATGACGATGAATGTGGTACTGGATGCATAGACAATAGTATATTGTTCCTTATCACTCTATACTATTTAATATGCTACAGCAACAGATTTAGCTTAGGTTGCGGTAACTTAGGAAGTTCATGCTGTGGATTCTAATATTAGCTAATTAGGGGGGGCTTTTTTAGCCCTCCTTATTAATAAAGGAAGGTTTATTAATTTTATATAGGAGGATTATAATGTCTAAACATAGAAGGCATAGACGTGATAGAGATAGAGATGCGGATATTGAAAGAGGCAGAAGCAGACGAAGAGATAGGAATGACAATATAGAAAATGTACAAAAATCTAATAATATCAATAGTACTATCAATAATATGAGCAATATGAATGGCAATAATATAATGGATATGTTAAATAATATAGATCAAGAACAATTAAATAGCATTATGCAAAGCTTAGGAGCAAATAATCCACTTATGGGCAATTTAGAAAATACAGAGGATACAGGTAGCATACCTAATACGCCCCCAGTACAAGATAAAACTCTTCAACTACTTTATACTCTAAAGCCTATGTTAACTCCAGACAAAGCAATACTTATAGATAGAATAATACAAATTTATTCCTTAAGCAAGGCAATGAATGGGTAATAAAAATAATAGAAAGACGGAAGTCTTTCTATTATTTTTTATGCTATTCTAAGCTATTAAAATCATCTTCATTACGTATTGAGCAATTCCCTTGAAAAATTCCGCCATCTTTTATTATAATATTTTTTACATTAATATCGCCTGTAATTTTCCCATAAGACTCAATACAAAGGGTTTCTTCGCAGGTTATATTTCCATCTACTTTACCATTTACATAGGCTGTTTTACAGTATACATTTCCTTTGCAATATCCTGTGGATCCAAAGATTATATCATTTTGCCATGTTATATTACCTTCTATATATCCATCAACTTTAAGCAAATCATCACCTTTTAAGGATCCGATAATGCTGCATCCTTCACCAATAAGTGTTTCAATTTTATTTATGGGAGTTTCTTTTTCATTGGATTTAAACATATAAATACCTCCTTTAACCTATATGCACAATTAAGATATTTATATTTTATAAATCATGAAATTATGAATGAAAAATAATTTTATTTATCTTTTATAATAAATTTACTAAAATTTATTGGTTAAAGGACGATAGTCTATATATAAGTAGGTAGGAGGAGAAGTTCATGTCTAAGATTTCCCATTTGATGCAGCTTTTATTAACTTTACAACATAAAAAATTTACAACCGCTTCGGAACTTGCAGAAACCTTAAATGTAGATAAAAAAACTATTTATAGATATATAAGTAATTTAAATTTAGCTAATATACCTATCCATACTAAGAAGGGAAGGTATGGTGGTTTTTATATAGATGAGGAATTTTATATGAAAACTCCTAAATTAACTTTAGAGGAATTACATGCAATTTTAGTAGCAGAAGAAATAATAGATTGTAATGGAGAATTTCCATTAAAGAAAGATTTGAAAAATGCAGTTATAAAAATAAGGACTACTTGCATAGGAGAGCATGAAGGGTTAAATAATATTTATAAAAACCATAAATTTGATTTAAATAAAATAGGTTGCAAATTAAATTTAGATGAAAAGATAGAATACATAAATGCTTCTATGGATAAGGGAAGATCTCTTAATATAAGATATGTTTGTGAAAATAAAAATGAAATAAGAGAAAATACAATAGACCCATATAACTTAATTTACAAGGATGGAGAATGGTTTATAATTTGCTATTGTCATGAAAAAAATAAAGTAGAAACTTTAAGATTATCTAAAATTTATGAATTTAAGATAGTCAATTTTATATTTATAAAGCCTCGCGATTTTTCATTAAATAAGTATTTAAAAGAGCAGTGGGGAGTATTTTCAGGAGAAAAGATCTTAGTAAAAATAAGATTTAATAATTCGTTAAGTAAATTCATAAAAGAAGTAAAATGGTCTCCAAATCAAACTATAGAGGATGAAAAAGATGGAAGAGTAATATTAAGTTTATTCTTGGATGACATAGGAGATATAAAATCTTGGATACTAGGTTTCGGAGGAGAAGCAGAAGTTTTGGAACCTGGAAGTTTGAGGAAAGAAATAGGCGAAGAAATAAATAAGTTAATAAATTTTTATAAATAAAGTTTTAATGAATGTATAAAAGATAAGAAACGGGATATCATAATAATTGTAAAGGAGATAAAATCTCCTAAGCATTAAGCAAACCTATAAAATTTTGTTTAATGCAAGAACCCCCCATCCCCCTTTGGGACCGTATAACGGTCCCGTTTCTTTTTTTTGATATAATAAAAATTATAATTAATGCACACAATATACTTTAGATAATACTTTATATAAAGTTAAAGTTGAGGTGATATAATGGCTAAGTTCTTTCGCAAAAAGAAGTTTTTAACTGTACTCGTATTACTCGTGTGTATTTCAATAGCTTTTATAAGCTGCAATAAAGGAAAGAAGGAAGAAAATAAAAATAAGGACTTAGTAATGCAAGTAGAAATTAAAGATAATCATTCTCTTAGTATATTAAGAGCTATAATTGATGAATATAAGAAAGAAAATAAGGATGTTAATATTATTATTAATAGTTCACTTGGGGAAAGTATAATGAACGATGGAGATAAACAAGAAGGAGATATAATATTTACTTCCAGAGATAAAATGATAGAAATGCAAAATAAGGGACTTCTTCAAGATGTACAGTCTTATCATGATAAGATAAAATTAAATGAAAAGTATTATAAGGTAGTTAGTTCTTATGGAAGGTATTTAGACAAATCCTATGGAATATCACTAATTCCATATACTTTAGAAATTGTATACAATAAGGATGCACTAAAGAAATATAATATAAATCCTCCAAAAACCTTAGGTGAAGCATATGAAGTAATGAAAAAGGTAAATAAAGAGTCTATTAAAATTCCAGTGTTGGTTACAGAAGATGTTGATGTAAACAATGTAATTGCAGCACTTATAGCTGGTAATACAAGTAATATGTATGATATAGATAATATATACAATAGTTCAAAGGGAAAATATCTAGAGAAAAAGGAAGTTCAAAATATATTTAACTATTTGGACAGTTTAGCTAAACAAGGAGTAATTGCTCAAAATACTTTTGAAATGGGAAATAAATCCTCTATAAATAAGATTACTGAAGGGGAAATACCTATGCTCATAACCATATCCTATTATATGAAAGAACTTGAAAAGAAAAATATAGGGTTAGTAACTAGTTATGTTCAGTCAGCATCTATTAAAGAAAATGTACCTGTTATTGTAAATAGTTTATTGTGTATACCTCTTAAATCAAAAAATCCTAACGAGGTAGGTAAATTTATAGAATTTGTATATGGTAAGAAGATGCAAGAAAAGTTAGCTAAGCAAGGCTTTGTAACAGGAAATAAAGAAGCAAATAAGGTGTTTAAGGAGAATTCTGCTTTAGTGGTAAAGCATTTAGAAGAAAGCAATGAGAACAGTATATTGTTTATGTACAATTTTCCTGAAAAAATTCAAAAGGGATTTTCAAATAAAGTAAAAAGCGTATTAAATAAAAAATATACAGGAAATGAATGGAAGGAATTAATAGAAGAAGCAGGCTAAGATTAGTCTGCTTCTGTTAATGTATCTTTATTTTGCTTACACTCATTACAAAGACCATAAAAATAAATTTGATTTGTAAGAACTTCATAATTTGTATAAGGTGCAATTTTTTCATTTAAATCTGAAAAACATACATCTTTAATATCTTCTACTCTTCCGCATTGTAAACATTGTATGTGGGAGTGAGGACAAGTGTTTCCATCATATCTAAAATTACCTTCTCCAACATTTAGCTCTTGCACTAAATCTACTTCCACAAGAGTTTTTAAGGCTTTATATACTGTTGCTAAACTCATTGTAGGATACTCAGGCTGTAATGCCTTATAAATAGTTTCTGCAGAAGGGTGTTCCTCTGTGGATTTAAGATATTTATATACTGCAATACGTTGAGGCGTAAGTTTTAATTTTTTTTCTTTAAAAATAGCAGTAATGTTATTCATAAACACCATCCTTCTTATAGATTAAATATATTATATAATAAACATTATTAACTGTCAATTTGTATTAACTAAAGTATGTAATGGTAAGTTGTGTAAAAATGAAGTATTAGTTTGTACATTTTATTTTTGAGAAGGTTATAGTAATTATAAGTATTACCACTGAGGTAATAGCAATGGTTCCTCCAGGTGCACAATCTATGTAAAATGAGGTGAATAATCCAACCATTATATCTACAAGTCCAAATATTAAAGAATATATAAATGTAAGCTTAAATCCTTTATTTAATTGCATTGCTGTAGCTACTGGTACTGCTATCATAGAAGACACTACAAGTATCCCCATTATTCTCATGGAAACAGCAATGGTTGTTCCTACCAAAAGAGCAAAAATATAATTTATTAGTTTAACATTTAGCCCTGCTATTTTTGCACCATCCTCATCAAATGTAACATAGGCAATTTTATTAAATAAAGATACTAACAAACAAATACATACGATACTTAATATTAATATAGTATATAAATCCTCACGAGTAACAGTAAGTATACTTCCAAATAAAAATGAATTAACATTTGCAGAAGTTTTTCCTGTACTTATCAGAGTTATAGCAATACCTAAACATAGTGTCATTACAATTACAAGTATAAGCTCTGAATATTTTTTATAATAATTTCTTAACACTTCTATAAATATAGCGCATATAGAAGTAAATATAAAGGCACTTAATATGGGATTAAAGCCTGCCACGAGACCTATGGCTACCCCTGCAAAAGAAGCGTGAGATAGGGTATCTCCCATCATAGAATATCTCTTAAGCACTAAAAATGTTCCCACAGAAGGACAAAGCAGTGCAATTAAGAAGGCTGCTATAAGTGCATTTTGTATAAATGTATATTGAAGCATAGTAACCTCCTAAAAATTATTTATTTACAAGTTTTAAGCAATCACAATTAGGGGAATGTTTTTTAGAATCATTTAAATACTTTTTATAATCTGATATGTCATAAAAATAAGCGCTCCCTCTATCCATTCTAATTACATGGGTTGAATACTTCAGCACTGCATCTATATTGTGCTCAACAGACAATATAGTTGTACCAAATCTGGTGTTTAAGTTTTTTAAAAATGAATATATATCTCCTTGACTTTTGGTGTCAATTCCAGTTGAAGGCTCATCAAGTATTATAATGTCTGGATTGCCCATAATAGCTCTTGCAATAAACACCTTTTGCTGTTGGCCTCCAGAGAGATTTCCTATTAAATGTTTTTTAAACTTTTCCATTCCCACAAGGGACAATGAATCTTGTATAAGATTTTTTTCTTTTCTTTTTAAAACCCTTTGATGAAACTTCAATATTTCCTCTACAGTTATAGGAAACTCTGAATTAAAGTTTTCCCCGCGTTGAGGAACATACCCAACTTTGTTTGTATGCAAATTTATATTACCACTGCATGGTTTTAATAGAGCTAAAATGAGTTTAACAAGAGTACTTTTACTACTGCCATTTTCTCCAACTACGGAAATATAAGTTCCAGGTTCTATATTTAAATTTACATTTTCTAAAATATAAGGCTGCTTTCCAGTATAGGAAAAACGTAAATTACTTATCTCAATCATAAATTAACTCCTTTCTTAAAAGTATCATAAATATTATATACCTATTTGCAAATTATTTGCAACATCCTTAAAAAATATACTTGACATTAGTAAAATTGTGGAATAATATTATTAAGATGCAAATCATTTGCAAGTAATGATTTAAGGAGAGAAAAGTTATGAAGAAAAAATTATTATATTTGATTACTGTAATATTATTAATAATGTCTTTAGTGGCATGTAATAAGAACACTGATACAAAACAAACTAGTAAGGTAGAATCAAGTGAAAATGGAAAGATAAAAATTGCTGTTACATTTAATCCTTTGAAAGAATTTGCAGAGGCTGTGGGAGGAGATAAGGTTAAAGTAGAGACAATTATTCCTAATGGTAGTGAACCACATGATTTTGATCCTAGAGCAAAGGATTTAATAAATATAGAAAATGCAGATATATTTGTTTATAATGGATTCAATATGGAGCCATGGGTAGATAAAGTAATTTCTAATCTTCAAAATAAAGATTTAATAACAGTTGAATCATCTAAAAATATTAATGCTATAAAAATTGAAGAAGATGAGAATAAAGTAGAGGAAAATAAAGAAGAGCATGGAGATTATGATCCTCATACATGGTTAGGACTTACTAGTGCAAAGGTTCAAGCTAAAAATATAATGGATGCCTTAATAAAGGTTGATGGAAAAAATAAAGACTTTTATGAAAAGAATTATAAGGAATTTGAGGATGAACTAGATAAGTTATTAAATGAATATAAGCCTAAATTTCAAGCTTTAAAAAATAAAAATTTCGTTACTGGGCATGCTGCCTTTGCATATTTTTGTAGGGATTTTGGATTGAAGCAAAATAGTGTAGAAGGAGTATTTGCAGAAGGAGAACCAACCCCTAAAAAGCTTAAGGATCTTACAGATTACTGCAAAGAAAATAAAGTAAAAACAATATTTGTAGAAGATATGGTAAGTCCTAAGGTGTCTGAGACCTTAGCAAAGGAAGTCGGAGCAGATATAAAAACTATATACACTGTGGAAGCCAGTGAAGACAATAAAAATTACATACAAAGTATGGAAAGCAATATAAAGGAAGTATATGAAAGTCTTAAATAATTTATTTTGAAAGTTTTTCACCAGAAAAAGGATTTTTGAATTTATAAAAAAAATAGTATAATTAATATAAGAGAATTAATATAAATAACTATGATTTATAAATTACAAAATAAATTATAAAAAAGGAGTGAACTTATTGCTTAAGTGTGAAGTATGCGGCAAGAAGGCCGAAATACACCACATAATCAACCGATGCCAGGGTGGATTGGATTGTGAAGTAAATTATAAGTATCTTTGTTCGGAGCATCATAGAGGTAAAAATAGTCCTCATAAGGACTCTAAAATTGATCTTGAGTATAAGCTAGAGCTTCAAGAAAAGCTCAATAAGCTTTTTTGTAAGGAGTTTTATATTTTAGAAGAAATTGAAGGAATACTTCACTTAAATAAAAGTAAGGCTAAGAAGATAATTAAGCAGTTAAAGTTGTATAAAGAAGGTTACAAAAGGGAAGATATAATTTTAAAATTTATGGGCAATAGGGTATACGATGAATACATGATGGATGAATATGATGATTTTATACCTTTAATAGTAGTATAAGAAAGCAGTGGCGAAAGTTTGCTACTGCTTTTTATGAGAGTGTAAAATAGTTTGTGTAAACTCAAATGTGGATATAATTTAAAAATATATATCCAAGGAGGGTACACAAACTACTATGCTATTAAGAAAAGAATTATTAAGAGAGTTTATTAGAGAGAATAACTTAACAACAGCAAGAGAGATACAGAATGCTCTAAAAGATGTTTTTGCAAGTACGCTTCAAGAAATGCTTGAAGCGGAGCTTGACGAACATTTAGGATATACAAAGTATGACTATAAAAATAAAACCACTAACAACAGCCGAAATGGTAGTTCTTCTAAAAAAGTATTATCCGATTTAGGAGAAATTCAACTTGCAATTCCAAGAGATAGAGAAGGAGAATTTGAGCCGAAGGCTGTTAAGAAGCACCAGACTGACGTCTCAGGCATAGAAGATAAAATTCTAGGAATGTATGCTAAAGGAATGACCACAAGAGATATCAGTGATCACCTTCAGGAAATATACGGAATAGAAGCTTCGCATACGCTTATCTCACGAATAACAGATAAAATTAGCCCACTGGCTCAGGAGTGGCAGAACAGGCCCCTAGATTCAATATATCCTGTAGTTTTTCTTGATGCTATACACTATAAAGTTCGCTCTGAGGGAAAAATTATAAATAAAGCAGCATACATAATTATGGGCATATCTATGTCTGGGATTAAAGATATATTAGGTATTTGGGTTGGTGAAAATGAAAATGCAAAGTACTGGCTAAGTGTCTTAACAGAACTTAAGAACAGAGGTGTGAATGATAGTTATATTGCAGCTATAGATGGCCTAACCGGCTTTAAGGATGCCATAAAAGCAGTATTTCCTAACACAGAAATACAACGCTGTATCATACCCCAAATTAGAAATAGCACAAAATATATACCCTACAAACATAGAAAGGAATTTTGTAGAGATCTTAAAGAAATATATACAGCCTCAACGGAGCAATTAGCCCTTATGGCTATGGATAACATAAAGAGTAAATGGAGTCATTTATATTCAATCTCCATAAATTCTTGGGAAAACAACTGGGAAGAGCTCTCAACCTTCTTTAAATATCCTGAAGAGATAAGAAGAATGATTTATACAACAAATGCTATGGAGAGTTTTAACAGACAACTAAGAAAGCTAACTAAATCTAGAAGTATATTTCCTTCGGACGATTCCTTATTGAAGATGCTATACTTAGCTACTCAGGACGTAGTTAAGAAATGGACTCAAAATCTAAGAGGATGGTCTCAAATATTAGCGCAGCTATCAATACATTTGAAGATAGATTTGATGAAAGCATGATATAGATTGTACAGCCTACCGGCTGACGGGAGCTCAATCCCTTTTTTCACCGAGCTTGTACACAGTATTTTATGCACCATAATTTACTAAAGTAAAAGAGGATAAACTCTAACATTTATCCTCTCTACAAATAAAATATATATCTACATATAAAATTTTTAAAGAAGTTTACACAAATTTATTGACAGACTCAAATTATATTTATCAACGTCACTTTTTAAATTATATATTATTCAAATATATTTTCTTTAACAATTTATATAATCAATATATAAATATATGTCTATACCTTCAAAGTTGATTAACTACATCATTTACAGTATTTTTACTTTTGAAAAGATTATATATATCCTTTTTAAAAATAATATTATTAGCACTAAGTAAAACTACTGATATTACAAGTAAAAATAAAAAACTATTGCTCATCCCTATAAATTCAGACATATATCCATATATAGGTTGTATAATTGATGAAATAGCAGCCATAACTAAACTTTGAATTGATAAAATTGTAGCCCTATAATCTGATTTCATTTTACTATGTAATATCTTATATTTTTGTGGTGCAAATAAACTAAATATTACTAGTCCTATTAAATAAGAACTGATAGCTATAAAATTATTTTTCGTTAATGAAAAAACTATAAAAATTAAAATCATTAAGCATGGAAAGATCTCTATTATAAATCTTATACTAATTTTAGATGCTAGTTTTCTACTTAAGATTCCAGTAAAAGCACTAAACGTATACTGAATGCAAATTATTATTCCTATCAGTGCTTCATTTATTCCTAATCGATTTAAATAATTAGAGTAATATGAATCTATTGGCATCATTGAAATAGATATAAATATATCTATTAATAAAAAGTATATAATAACTCTATTATTGTATAAATACTTATTAACTATTGTTATTCGTATTTTTTCTTTATTATGTTCAATTATATTGTTTTCATATATAATTGGTTCTTTAAGAAATATTAATAATATAATTGGTAGTGCTTGAATTAATATAGTTATTGTATATACCAATTTATAACTTTTTAAAGCTATACCTCCACCAATTAAGCTACTTAATCCTATTGCCATATAAAAAAGAGTTCTGTTAATTGAATTATATTTATCCAAATTATCCTTTTCTCCTGAAGCAATAATAACATCAATAAATAATGCATCTAATGCTCCTGAAAGAAACGTATATGATATGCCTTGAAAAAATGCAGCTATTACAAACCATTGTAAGTTAGAGCTTAAATAACAAATTAATAAAAATACTTCAAATAATATAAAACCTATTAAAGAACTAATTTTTTTACCATATTTATCTGCAATAATTCCAGTTGGCAACTCTAATATAGATTTTGTTATTTGATAAACAGCTAAAATTATTCCTATTTGGTGTAATTTTATACCCTTATTTTGAAAATACAGGGTTTGAATTACATTTACCATGTAGAAACTTGATACAAACTGAACAATAAGTAATAAATTTATATTTCGTTTACTATGCATTATAGCACCTCTACTTAATATACTTTGTTTCAATATATTCTTCTACAGCTTTATAAATATCATCATACTTACATCTAGGATTTTTTATATTATTAGTAAAATTAAATGATTCATATGGACATCCCATACCACATATTGGAGATAAATCGCAATTAGAACACTTATCAACATTAGTTATAGATAAGTTTAGCAGTTCTTCTATTTTTGATTTATCTATTTCTATTTCAGGATAATATTTCCCTAAAGTAAATTTGTTATCGCCAGTCGCTTCAGGACATATAAATATACTTCCTGATGGATCAAATGTGAATAAGTTTCCAACTTTACAATATTTAAATAATGGTAATATTAATTCTTCATTATCTATAAGATTTTTAATTTGATTATAATGTTTTACACAACTATTAACACTATAATTATCAAAAATATATTGTACCTCCTCACAATTAAATTCTGATACTATATCTTTATCTGACATTATTTCTTCAATATTACCTAAACATCTATTATCCTCAACTTTAAATAAATTTACATCTATACTATGTCCTATATCACTATAAAGTTTTTGAATAAATTCTAAATATGAAAATTTATAAGATTTATCAATATTTACTCTAACTGATGTTTTAATATTATGTTCACCTAGTAATTGTATTGACTCTATAATTTTATCATATGATCCAGTACCATTTTTGTATATTCTTCTTAAATCATTATTTTCTTTAGGACCGTCAATTGTTATGCTTATAACATTTATAATCTTTTTATATTCTTCTAATATACTTATATAATTTTTTATATTACTTCCATTTGTTATTACTGATATCTTGATATTATTTAATCTAGCAAACTCAAAAACTCTATTAATTAAATCTTTATTTATAAGTAATAAAGGCTCACCACCATACAAATTAATTTCAGATTCTTCAAGTTTATATGTAGCTATAAGTTCTCTAATACATCTAAGTACATTTTCTAACTTTAACATATCCATACTATTAACATCATTAATGTCTTTTTCAAAACAGTATGGACATTTAAAATTACATAGATATGAAAAAACAATATAAAATCTACCTTTATTTTTATTGGTATCTTTACTTTTTAAATAAAGAGATTTTACTAAACTTATATCATCCTCTCTAGTTATATATTTTCTTAAAAATAATTCTTGTAGTAAATCATTATCTATATAATTTAATTTATTAGCTATTATATTATTATATAAATTTTCATTTTCAATTATATCTACCGTTCCATACAATGAATTAAATAAAATATTATTATTCTTTATTTTAAATCCTACAGTATATTTATTTTTTTTCATAATACCTTCCTCCATTGTCTATTGACAACATTCATTCACTAATAATTCTTTAAAGATACTTTTATAATCAACACATCTCTCTTTATTTAATTCATTTCCAGATTGTATTATATGACTAACACATCCTCCACCACAAATAAATTTATATTTACATTCTTTACATTTTTCTAAAGTGTTAATATTTCTGTTTTTCCACATTAAGTCTAACTTGGTATTAATTTTTAATCCATTTATATAGCTTCCAATATTGAAATTTTTATTTCCTATTCCAAACCAACATTTATATATATAACCTTTATAATCAAGTATATACTGCTCCTTGCATGCTGAACAATTTCGCAATTTAAATTCATTTTCTTTACCATTTAAAATATTATCTATCATTGATTGTGCATGAAATCTTTTATTAAAGATTTTTACAATAGGATATTCTTTTTCTATACCTATCAGTTTTTTTATACATGATACCTCATCTATAATATTTTTGTCTCCACTACAGCCTCCATCTTGTAATAAGTATATATAAGGTATGAAATATTTGCTTATTCCTATATATTCCATTATCTCTTGTGCAAGATTAGGTAAATAATCTAAATTAGACTCATCTATATTTACTCTTAAATATGTTTTAATGTTTCTATCTAAAGCTTTTTTTATATTTGATATTGTTTTTTCATAACTCCCCTGACCATTTTTATCAATTCTTCTTAAATCATGTATTTCTTTTGGCCCATCTACTGTTACCTGAATACAATCCACATTAGTGGAACTTAATAGATCTAAATATTTATCTAATTCAAATCCATTAGTAATTACATTATATTTATAATTATAATTTTTTATTTTATTTATTATATAAGTTATTAGTTCTATATTTTTATACAATAAGGGCTCACCGCCCATTAAAGTAATATAAATTTCATTATTATCAACTTTAATTTTATTTTCCAACTTGAAATTTTCTATCAATATGTTAATGCTTTCAAATAATTTATCAACCCACTCATATTTATCTTCATATAGATTTTCTTTCCCAATCTTATACTTTTGCTCATAACAATAAATGCATCTTAAATTACAATTATATGTAGGTATAATTAAGAAGTTTGGGACTTGTCGGCGCTCTAAAAACTCCAACTTATCTTTTAAACTTTTTTCAAATAATATTTTAGATTCTTTGTTATCAAATATATACTTTCTATCTTTTAACTGTTCAGTTATTTCCTGAGATACATCATCAAATTTTTTATCTAATAATTGTTTAACTATGTTTTTGTCAATAATATCTGCTGCTCCACTTAAATAATTTAATAATAAATCCTCTTGTTCATTTAAAGGTATAACATCAATTTCATCAGCTAAATACATATTAAAAAACTCCTCCTATAAACTTATCTTGTTTTGTATGAAATAAAGAAGAGGATTTAATCCTCTTCTTTATTTCATACAATATATACATGCACTTAGTAGAAGTAATAACTTTTTTATTTCATACAATATACACATGCACTAGTAGAAGTAACAACTTCTTTATTTGATCTTACAATTTTCTTATTTAATGATTTCATTTTACTACCTCCTTTTCTAAAGTTGTAATGTTTAATTTTTACAAGTATTAGTACTTGTGAAAATTATTTACTTGAATTCAAGATTAAGTTAACTTTACAATATCTATTTTATATAATAAAAAAATAAATACAACCCTAATGGCATGAAACGTAAAAAAATGGGCATGAAACGTAAAAAATGAGCATGAACGGAATCTATACATATAAAAATTCTTTTCATGTTCATTTCTGTCCCTTTCATACCGCAATTATTTACATGATATTTTTGCTTAAATTAGTCTATAAAGGTTATTAAGATAATTTGCATAATTATTCAGTTACCATAAAAAATATATAAAAACACCTTACCTTCAAATTCTTATGCATCTGACAGTAAGGTGTTAATATAAAATTTATTCACGCCAAAAGGAGGGGGGATACCTCTTTAAGCGTAGCTTTTATGTTAAGATTATATCAAGGGGCATTACTGTAAGTACTGGCTTTATACACTCTAAAGTATTTTTTTCTTGTTTTCTCACAGTAGATATATATCCATGAATACTAATAAAAGCATTTGCTTCATCAGAACTTCTAAAGGTTCCTGAAATCTTTTGTTTAACTTTAGTCATATGCAAATCACGTTCTGTCAGTTATTATCAAAAGGTATATTAAAATCATACATGAAAGCAAGAGTTTGTTCTTTATAGTCAATTAATATATTGAGTAAATTAAGACTTACACTTTTCTTTATCTTCTTTTTAGAATATAATTTGATATTTTTAGCATAGTCTTCATCGAATCCAGCTTTAAGCATTTCATTATACTTTATATCTAAAGTTAAAGCATTATATTTGTAACTAGTTAAATCTATTTCTTTTTTATCTCTGTCAATAGACTTTTCATTGGCTTTGACCAGTTTTGATCCCGTAATTCAGTTATGTCATTAAGTTCTCTTAATATATGAGCATTGCATAGAGCATGACTACATTTAGTTTATTTATGGTAAGCCTTAAACACATCATGGACTGCCGTCCCTGTCAGGCTTGGAAGTATTGTAATATCTTCAATAGCCTTGTTACCATGTTTTTCACGGCATTCATAGTGGGTAAGAGTTTCATTAGATGCAACATGAAGCCACTGATGCTTTTGTTTACATATATACCTGTTTCATCAAAACGAATAGCGCACGTAAATGAAGTAACACTATTTCTAATTTTATTTGTTATTGTTTCCAAATTTTCATAACAACGTGATTAAAAGTTACCATACTAATTTGACTTAAATGATGATTGAATAGATCCTCAATCAGTTCAGTTTCTTGTTTATATGGAACTAGCTTATATTGAGTCAAATAAGCAGCTGTCGCTTTTATTCGTTCTTCATATTGAACTGTATTAATTAGATGTATTTTTACTTTTATAATGAGGACATATTTTAATTTCTGCTTTATGATTTACAATTTTAACTTTTATATGTGGTATATCTATAATTTGACGAAAAATATATATTTTAGCGCTACGTCCTTTAGTGATGCTCCACATTCAGTACATTGCTCAATGCTGTAAATTTTAATTTCATTAGGAATATCATTTAGGTATAATACTGTTTCTTCAAGACCTTCTTGACCGCCAGGTCTTTTACCCGATTTTATTCTTAAACTTTTAGCTTTTTTAAAAATCATCTAATGATGGAGATTTACTGTTACTATTACTATTTTTATTGACTTGACTTTCCAACGAGTGTACACGCTCATTAAGAGCTTTATTTTCTTTAGAGAGTGTTTCTACTTGAGAATTTAGTGTTTTAGCTTCATTTGATAGTTCCTTAATAACACTTATAGCTTGAGATATACCTTGGTTGTAAATCTCAATAATCTTGCCTTCGATTGCGACGTGCCAACACCTTTATCATTAGTTTTTGTAAGACAGATTTTATGATACAAAAAATAATGATAAATTGAAGAACTTCTTTTATAAACTAATGATAACAGTAATTTTAAATTGCTTTAATAGTTGAATAGCTACAAAATTTTAATATTATAGAAAGATTATTAAAAGAGTATTAATTTTTCTTGAAATTAATGGTATTATTAGATTATAGTCAATTTTTACAATATTAAGATAAAGGTGATAAAATGACAAATATAAAAGTGAATCTTTTTGCATATCCTGAAATATTCAAGAATGGAAAAAAGGTAAGTTTTCCATTTAAAAAGGCTGAAGCATTAATTTTTTATATGGCTCTTTATAAACAAGCCTCTAGAGATACAATTGTAAATCTTTTATGGGGTGATTTGGAAGAAGCGGTAGCTAAGAAAAATTTAAGAAATGCTGTTTATTCGATAAAGAAGATATTTAATGAAGAAGTTCTTGTTTCACCAAAAAGATCTATTATTATGTTAAATCCAGAAATAAATGTAGAAGTGGATATAGAAAGATTTTTATCATCAAATTTTGAAGAAAGTATAGATGTTTATAAAGGAGACTTTTTAGAAGGATTTTATTTGAAATATGAAGAGCATTTTGAGGAATGGGTACTAGAGCTTAGGGAGTATTACAAAGATTTATATATTCATAAACTTCAAGATATAATTGAGCAATATGAAAGCAGCAAGAATATAACAAAATTAAGGAAATATTGCAAGGCTCTTATATTAGTAGATGAGTACAATGAAAAGGCATATAGAACAATTATGTATTCATATAAAGAAGAAGGAAAATATGATAAAGCAATTTATATATATAATAAACTGTTGGATTTATTAAAAAAGGAATTAGAAGTTTCCCCGGATGAAAAAACCATAAATTTATACAAGGAAATAATCCATATAAAAAATTCTGAAAAGGTTTGTGAAGAATGCGATGAATTTAGTTTTTTCTATGGAAGAAATAAAGAATTAAATTTACTTAAGAATAATTATAATGATTTTACATTAAATAAGCCTGTAAAAGCACCTATTGTAATTGGAGAAGCTGGTATAGGTAAAAGCAGTTTGGTGTGTAAGTTTTTAAGTACAATAAATACTAAAAACATAAATATTATAAGCGCTGTATGTTATCAGGCAGAGGAGGAATACCTTTTAAAACCATGGAATAATGTGTTTAATCAAATTTCCGACATAATAAACTCTGAAAATGTAAGAATAGCACAAGAACTTATAGAAATAATAAGCTGTATCTTTCCAACATTTCAGTTTAATAAGGGCAGCCGCGCAAATATTTATAAAAGTATGGATATGATAAAATATCAAGCAGCAGAAGAAGCCGCGATAAAAATATTAAATGAGTGTACTAAAAATAAAAAGCTAATATTATTCTTTGATGATATACAATGGATAGATAAACTAAGTATAACTATGCTTAAAAACTTAATATTACAAAATAAAAATAAAAATATTTTACCTATATTGGTATCGAGAGAAGAATATAATGATAAAATAATAAATTTCTTAAATCAGCTTCAAGTTAAAAACCTCATAAGTGAAATTCAGCTGCATAGGTTAAATAAGGAACAAACCGTTGAATTCATATCAAAATGTATACCAAACTTTAATTTGAATAATGAAAAAATGGAAGCTATATATGAAGAAACAGAAGGAAATATATTTTTTATAACGGAAGTGCTAAACAATATAAAGGAGAGCAAAGACTTTAACTTGATTTCGCCTAAAATGGAAAATATACTTCAAACTAGATTATATAGATTAAATAGAGATGAGAGAAAAACTCTAAATATAATATCTGTATTTTTTGATAAGGTAAATTTTCAAAACTTAAAAATGTTATGTAATTATGATGATTTTGAGCTTATAGATATATTAGGTGAACTGAAAAATAAGTGCATTATAAAAGAAAGCTTTGAAAATGAAAATATAAATATTCAATTTACACATCAAAAGATGAGAGAATTTGTGTATTCTAAAGCAGGATTATTAGAAAAGAGATTATTACATGAAAAAATAGGACAATTAATTGAAGAGAGTTTAAAACATAGTATAATGGATAATGTATTCAATTCTAAACTTATATACCATTTTGAAAGAAGTGGAAACAAGCTTAAATCTTTAAAATATATGATAAAGGAACTAAATATGTATCTTCAAAGTTATCATGAAATATTTCCTGTAGTAAATGAAGAATTGCAAAATACAGCTTTAGGTTTTTTAACGGATGCAGAAGCTTTGGATAAATTTAAAAAGTTCAATAATATACTTTATCAGATAGAGGAAACACCTAAGAACGCAAAGGAACTAAAGGAACTTAAAATCACTTTAGAGTATATGATTGGTAGAGACTATATAAGAAGCGGAAACTATATTGAAGGTGTAAAGATAATGGAAGGGATAATAAATGAAGGTTCTTCAGAGGTTGATATAGTACATATACTCAATGCATACAAACAACTAATATATTATTCAATGAATATATATGATTCAGTTAAAATGGACAAGTATTTAAAAAGGGCATTAGATATTGCAGTGGAAAACAATTTAAAAGAAGAAATACCTATTTTATATAGACTTACAGGATTTCAAAATATAATGGAAAATAAGTATGAAGAAGCCGAATTAATTCTAAAAAAGTCTATAGATAAATTTAATGAATTAAGAGATAGAAATAAATATATACTAAATATAGCAGCAGCTTATGACTTTTTAGGCGAAGTTAAAAAAAGAGAGAATAAATTTGAAGAAGCCTTAAAAAATTATGAGAAGGCAATAACTATGTGTGAAGGAAACCATATAAAGCAAGGGCTGCCTATATTTTATACACATGCGGCTTATTCAGCCTGTGAACTTAATATAAGTGATATGCCACAGATATATATAGAAAAGGCCCTAAGTATGTATGAAAAAATGGATGTAATATGGGAGAAGGCTTCAGCTTATGGAATACTTGCATTAATTTTATCAAAGTCAAAAGATAATATAGAAGCCTTAAAAGCTTTTACTAAAGCTGAGGCATATTATAAATTACTAAAGAATCCACAAGAATATGACATATTGGAAGGCATAAAACAAAGAATAAATATTTTAAAATGAGCCTTTAATTTTTATTAAAGGCTCATTTTTATAGTAACGTTTTGACTTTTTTTTGACTAAGGCTTGATAAACTATAAATGAAATTTTAAATCTTTAGAAGATTAAAACAATAAATAATGTAAGGGGGAAAAGGGCATGGAAAAATCAAAGGTCAAGGCTCATATTAGATGGTCTATATTTATACCAATGAGCGTAATACTTTTAATTGCAATTATTACAGGGGTGGTAGCACCAGAGCAATTTTATAATGCACAAAATAAAATAGTTCAGTTTGCTTTTGAAGATTTTGGATGGTTATTCCAAATATCAGGTAACTTATTTTTATTTATTTGTATTTTCTTTATGTTTTCTAAATATGGTGATATAAAATTTGGAGGACCTGATGCAAAACCTACACTTAAGTATTGGGATTGGTTTGCAATAACACTTTGTGCAGGTATAGCTACTGGAATATGCTTTTGGGGAATTGCAGAACCAATAACTCACTTTATGAATCCTCCAAAGGAATTAGGATTAAAGCCGGGAAGTGAAGCTGCTGCAAATTTTGCTATGACTACATCATTTATTCACTGGACGTTTATTCCATATGCTATGTATGCTATAGCAGGTTTAGGTATAGCATTTTGTGTACACAACATGAAACTTCCATATCAAATAAGTTCATTGCTTTATCCTATATTTGGGAAAAAGGTTTATGGAACTATAGGTGCAGTAGTAGATAATATTTGTATGTTTGCAATGGTAGGTGCTGTAGCTGCAGTACTTGGAGTTGGAGCTATGCAAATGGGCAGCGGACTTAACGTGCTTACAGGTATACAAACAGGGAAAACCCTCTGGGTTATATTATTAGCACTTTTAGTAGTTGCATATATATTCTGTAGTTGGACAGGGCTTACAAAAGGTATAAGATGGTTATCAGATAAAAACTCAAAAATATATCTGTTTTTAATGATATTTATATTAGTTGTTGGACCAACTACATTTATATTAAAAATGGGTACACAGGGCGTAGGAGATTTTATACAAAATTATTTTACAAGAACTCATTACTTAAGTCCTATCGAGGGTTCAGAATGGCCAAGATGGTGGCCTATATACTATTGGGCAATATGGCTTGCATACGCCCCAATGGAAGGTATGTTCTTTGCTTCATTATGCAAAGGAAGAACCATAAGAGAATTTATAATTGTAAATCTCATATGCCCTGCAGTGTTTGGTATAGTTTGGTTTGCTGTGTTTGGAGGTGCTGCGATAAATGTTCAGTTAACTGGTGGCGGGTTATGGGAAGCTATACAAAAGGGTGGACTAGAAGCCTCAGTATTTGCATTCTTGAGCCATTATCCACTTTCTAAGGTTATTTCTTGGATTTTTGTAATAACTATATTTATTTCGATAGTAACGCTTTGTGACTCTATGACTTCAACAGTTGCATCTCTTACAAGTACTGCATATAATGATGAAAATCAAGAAGCACCAGGGGTGCTTAAAATATACTGGGGAATTGTAATGGCTTCTATGGCTATAATAAACATCTTATGTACAGGCGGTGGAAAGATATCAGGTATAGATGCGACAAAGCAAATATCAACAGTTGCAGGATTCCCAATACTATTCTTTATGTTAATTATGGCTTATTGTACGGTTAAAATAATAGTTAAGGGAGAAAAATACGATGTGGTTTATCACCCTGAGACTGCTCAAGTAGAGGAAATTGTATTAGGATCAAAATCTAATGGAGAAACATTGTAGTAGGTAGAAATAGATAATAATAAATAATTAGTTAAAAGTCGGCTAAGGCCGACTTTTAACTAATAATTCATATTGTAAAAGATGTGATGAAACCTAGGCCGTAGTAAAAGATTGAAGGGAGAGTTTAAACTATGAAGGAAAACACAATAGTAGTAAATGGTAAAGATTTAACTATAGATGATATTAGTAAAGTTGCAAGAGAAGGATATAAAGTAGAAATAAGTGAAGAAGGAAAAAGTAAGTTGATTGAATCAAGAAAACTTGTATTTGAACTAGCAGACAGCAATGTTCCTGTATATGGATTCAATACAGGGGTAGGTTGGAACAAGGATAAAAGGGTGTTCAAGGAGTTTTTTCAAGAGTACAACACAAATTTAATACGTGCTCATTGTGTAGCGGTAGAGCCTGAAGCAAGCATAGAAGAAGTTAGAGCAATAATGCTTACAAGGCTTAATACTTTGCTTTGTGGTTGTACGGGAATTCAGCCAGAAGTGGCCTTCATGTATGGAGAAATGCTAAATGGAAATGTAACACCAGTTATGCCAGAAAGAGGATCTGTAGGAGAAGCAGACATAGCATGTTTGTCTCATATAGGACTTACAATGCTTGGAGAAGGAGATGCCTACTATAATGGAGTTAAAATGCCAGCAAAGGAAGCACTAGAAAAGGCAGGGTTAAACCCTGTAACATTAGGGCCTAAAGATGGACTTGCAATTGTAAGTTCAAATGCCCTAGCAGCAGGAGAAGGTGCATTAGTAGTAAAAGATGTAGAGGATTTATTGGATATTGCAGATATAATATATGCCTTATCCCTTGAAGGCCTTAATGGAAATACTTCACCGCTTGATTCTAAAACCCATGAAGCTAGGCCATTCCCAGGACAAAGATATAGCGCAGAAAAAATAACAAAATATCTTGAGGGTAGCTATATTTGGGAACCAGACTGGAAAAAGCCAGTACAAGATCCGCTAAGTTTTAGAGGCTCCGCGCATGTGCATGGATCTGTAAGAGATGCACTTGAATACGTAACAAAATATTTAACAATACAAATGAATTCATCCGACGATAACCCATGTGTAATATTGGATGAAAGAAGAATGATATCTTGTTCAAATTTTGAACCAACTACTTGGGTACTTGGCTTTGAAATGCTAGGAATTGCGTTAAGCCACTTATCAAAAGTTAGCTGTTATAGAACTATTAAATTAAGTACTCCTGATTTTACAAAGCTTCCAAGATTTTTATCTCCGGCAGATAATGTAATATGCTATGGAACTATACAAAAGGCATTTACATCACTAGATGCTGAAATAAGACATTTATCAAATCCATCAACTAGTGACTTCTTTTCTGTTGCAGGGGATATAGAAGATCATGCTAATAACTCACCATATGTGGTACAAAAGACAAGAAAAATTGTTGATAACTTAAGATATATATTAGGTATAGAACTGCTTCATGCAGTACAAGCAGTTGATTTAAGAAATGATATTCACCAAGGAAGAGGAACGAAAGTTGCATATGCAACAATCAGAGAAGTTATTCCATTTTATGATAAGGACAGAAACCTAACAGAAGATATAAGGAAGGCCTATGAACTTATAAAATCAAATGAGATTTTAAATAGAGTAAGGGAAGAAATGAGCAAAAATAATTAGATAAACATGGGTGCAAATATATGGAAAGTTTCTCGATAAAGTACTAAAGCAAAAAGTATGTATTTTAGGCTGACATTAATAATATCTAACTAAATATATTTTTGGGGAGGAATATTAAATGTTAAAGGAAAACAAGATGCCAGTTAAGAGAAAATTTCAAATGCCGGATGGTTTTGTTGTGCTATTCATTTTGGTAGCTATTGTAGCTATTATGACCTATTTAGTACCAGCTGGAGAATTTAAAAAAATAACTGAAAATGGAAAAACTGTAGTAGATGCAAGCAGCTTTAAATATATAAATCAAACCCCGATAAATTTTTTCAACTTTTTCAAGGCTATTCCATTAGGAATTCAAGCAGCTTCTCAATTAATTATAATGATTTTAATAATAGGGGGAGCTATTAGGGTATTTGATGGAACAGGTGCTATAAAGGCAGCCTTATTTAAACTAAGACAAGTCATGGGTGAGGAAAAGGGAGTAGTAGTTTTAGTAGCTATAATAATATTCTTTGGCTGTCTGGGAGCATTTCCAGGAATGCTTGAAGCAGCTATACCCTTTGCACCTTTATGTGTAGCTATATCATTAGAACTTGGATATGATGTTTTAGTTGGAATATATATTGCCCTTGTATCGATTGTAATAGGATGGTCAGCAGGATGTACTAATCCTTGGACTACAGGCATAGGTCAAAGCTTAGCACAGTTACCTATGTTTTCTGGATTAGGTTATAGATTTATAGTATTTATAGTATTTATGGCAGTGGCCGTTTTATTTATTGTAAGATATGCAGCTAGAATAAAGAAGGATCCAACAAAAAGCATAGTATATGGAATGGATTTAGGACATTTAAATGTAAGTAATAAGGATGAAGAGATAGAATTTACTTTAAGACATAAGATGGTATTATTAGTTTTTGCTGCAACTATAGGAATTATAGTATATGGTTCTATAAGTTGGAAGTGGGGAATGACTGAAATGTCAGCAGTGTATATTATAGGAGCTATAATTGGAGGTATAGTTGCAGGATATAATGCCAATAAAATAGCTAGCGAAATATTGGAAGGTGGAAGAGCTATATTTATTGGAGCAATGGCAGTAGGATTAGCAAGAACAATACAAGTAATAATGGAGCAGGGGCATATATCAGATACTATAGTTCACGGTTTGGCTTCTCTATTAAGTGGTATGTCTCCAACCATTAATGCAGTAGGCATGTTTATAATTCAAACAATAATAAACTTCTTTGTACCTTCAGGAAGCGGACAGGCAGTTGTAACATTACCTATAATGCTTCCTGTTGCAGATTTAATACATCTTAATAGACAAATAGCTATCTTAGCCTTCCAATTTGGAGATGGATTATCAAACTTATGTTATCCAACAGTAGGGGGATTAATAGCATTTTTAGCATATACAAAGGTTCCGTTTAATAAGTGGCTTAAATTTATAACACCTTTTATGGCATTAATATGGATGGCAGCTGCATTAATGCTTGTTGGAGCAGTAGCTATAAATTTTGGACCAATGTAAATAAGATTTAAATATAAGGCGATGTTTTAATATTATAAACATCGCCTTATACTACTAATAGCACAAATATGAAGTGGTTTTCTGACTTTTTTTAGACTTTTAGATGATAAAATTAATTTAAACAATAGATATGAAGGAGCTGAAAAAAATGTTAATACACTTAAAAGTAAATGGAATTAATCATGAATTAGATATAGATCCAGCTAAAAGGCTACTTGATATATTAAGAGAAGATCTAGAACTTACAGGCACAAAAGAGGGCTGCAGTGAGGGAGAATGTGGAGCATGTACAGTTATAATGAACGGTAAAGCAGTAAATTCTTGTATGGTACTTGGAATACAAGCAAGAGATAAAGAAATACTCACTATAGAATATTTAGAGCAGGACGGAGAACTTGATCAGCTGCAAAAATCCTTTATAAAAAAGGGAGCAGTACAATGTGGATTTTGTACACCTGGAATGATTATGTCTTGTAAAGCTCTTCTTATGAAAAAGCCAAGCCCTACACATGAAGATATAAAAAGAGCTATTGAGGGAAATTTATGCAGATGTACAGGATATACCAAAATAATTGAAGCAGTTATAGATGCTATTACTGTAGAAAAATAATAAAGCTTTATAGGAGGAAGATTATGACTATGGAAGCAGCAATTCCAAAAAACTTAGCAGAACTTAAATGTTTACTTAAGAATGTAGATGAGAACACTTGCTTTATATCTGGAGGCACGGATTTTATTATAAAAATGAGGGGAAAGGGACTATACAATATTAATATGATAGATCTTTCAGGGATAGAGGAACTTAAATATATAAAAGAGGAAGATAACTTTTTGAAAATAGGTGCAAATACTACTTTTTCAGAAATAGAATTTAGTCCTATAATAAATAAATATTTTAAATGCTTAAAAGAGTCAGCAGAAAAAGTGGGGTCTACTCAAATAAGAAATACTGCAACTGTGGCTGGAAATATAGCACATGCATCTCCAGCGGCAGACTCCATTCCAGCACTTTTATCATTAGATGCTAAAGTGAAAACTCTAAATGAATTTGGTCAGGAAAATATTAGAGAACTAGATGATGTAGTAATAGGATTAGAAAAGAATAATTTAAAGGTTGGAGAAGTTATTACTGAAATATTAGTTCCTTTAAAATATAAAAGATATAAAACCTCATTTGTAAAGATAGGAAGTAGAAGTACTGTAACAATTTCAAAGTTAAGTATTTCAGTATCATTGAAATATGAAGATAAAATAAAAGATGTAAAAGTAGCAATAGGATCACTAGGACCTAAGGCTTTTAGATCTAAAATCTCTGAAGAAGTATTAGAAGGTAAGGTTTTTACCAATGAACTTTTAGAAGAATTTAAAAATGCACTTGAAAAGCAAGTAGACTTGTCAATACCAACAAGACAATCTAGACCTTATAAAAGAGAAGTGATAAGGGGAATTGGTGAGGATGTCTTTAAAAATATATTTGGGTAATGGGATGGTGATAACATGGCAGAGGGATTTAGATATATAGGAAATTATGTTCCAGTACATGATGTAAATGAAAAGGTGACAGGAAAATTAAAATATGTAAGTGATATGAAACTTGAAGGTATGCTTTATGGGAAACTTTTATTAAGTGATGTAGCTCATGCAATAATAAAAAGTATAGATACAGATGAAGCGGAAAAGCTGCCTGGCGTTGTGAAAATATATACACATAAAAATACACCTAAAAATTATTACAATTCACATAGATGGTATGAAGCTTTAGAAACAATAAAAGACGAGCTGATGTTTGATAGTGAAGTAAGATTTGTAGGAGATAGAGTAGCGCTTGTAGTTGCTAAAGATAATCTAATTGCTGAAAGAGCAACTAAGCTCATAAAAGTGGAATATGAGAGACTTCCTGTAGTTGTAGACCCTAGGGGAGCTCTTAATAAAAACTCCTTTAAAATTCATGAAGAAAATAATAATCATGTAATGGATAAGAAAATCGAATATGGAGATAGCAGGAGAGCCTTTGAAAAAGCAGATTTAATAATTGAGGACACTATAACTACACCTAAAATACATCATGCAGCTATGGAAACTCATTTGGCAATAGCCCAAATAGATGAATTTAATAATATAATAATTTATTCCCCATGTCAGGAGGTATTTCAAAGTCAGCTTGTAGTGTCTGATGCACTTAATATACCTAAAAGAAAGATAAGGGTAATAAAGTCACCTATGGGAGGTTCCTTTGGGGGAAAAACTCATCCTATAGTAGAACCGATATGTGCCTATGTGGCATTAGATTTAAAAAAACCCATCAAAATTCAACTAGATAGAAATCAAACTATAGTAGGCAGCAGAACAAGACATAATGTAATAGGAAATGTAAAAACTGCTGTGACAAAAGATGGAGATATCTTAGGAAGAGAAATTGAAGTGATAGTAGATACTGGAGCATATTTTACAAATGGAGATGCACTTTGTATGTCTATGGGTAAAAAACTATCTAGGCTTTATAGAATAGAAAATCAAAAATACACAGCACACGTAGTTTATACAAATACTCCAATAGGAGGAGCGTGTAGAGGATATGGAGCACCTCAAATACATGCTATTACTGAAATAAATATAGATAATACAGCAAGAAGGTTAAACATGGATCCTACAGAATTTAGACTTAAAAATCTAGTACATCCTTATGATAAAGATTTAGCTAAGGGAGTAGATTTGGGTAATGCTAGAGTAGTTGATTGTGTAAGTAGAGGAATAGAAAAGTTTAACTGGAAGGAAAGATGGAATAACACACATTTTGATGGAAGATATGCCACAGGAGTTGGAATGGCTTGCGTTACCCATGGAAATGGATATTATGGGGCACACCCAGATTTTACTACAGCTACAATACAAATGGATACTGATGGAAGTGTGATTTTAAAGGAAACAGTACATGACCTAGGATGTGGAACTGTAACTGTTATGAGGCAAATAGTAGCGGAAACCTTGGATATGGATATTGAAAAAGTAACAGCACTGGAGGGAGATACTTTTGTAACTCCTTATGATTCAGCAGGAACTCAAGCAAGTAGGGTTACCTATGTAAATGGGGGAGCAGCTCAAAGAGTTTCAGCAATGCTTAAAGAAAAAATAAAAAATTATGGATCAAAAATACTTGAATGTGATGAGGAAGATATAATTATAAAAAATGAAAAGGTATGGAATAAAAATAATGATACTAAAGTATTAAGCTATGGAGAAATAGTTGTTTTAGCAGAAAAGAAATTTAGTGATGATATGTCTGTAACTTACACTTATCATTCCCCAGCAAATCCAGGGGTATATGCAGCGGTATTTGCAGAGATTACAGTGGATACTTTAACTGGAATGACTAAAGTTAATGAGATATTAGCTGTACATGATATAGGAAGAGCTATAAATAAAACCTTTGTAGAGGGTCAAATACAAGGAGCAGCACAAATGGGTATAGGTTATGCTTTGACAGAGGAAATAGAAATAGATAGCAATGGAAGGATAAAAAGTAACAGCTTTAGTAAATACCATTTAATAAATGCCCCAGATATGCCTAAGGTAAACATGGATTTAATTGAATATCCAGATGAATACGGCCCCTATGGTGCAAAGAGTGTTGGTGAAATTGCAACAAATGGAATAGGTCCAGCTATTATAAACGCCATAAATAATACTCTTAAGGTTAATATAACTGAGTTGCCAGCAACCCCAGAGAGAATAATATCTGCTTTGAAAAATAGAAAATAAAGGATATAATTATAATATAAGTAACATATCACTAAAAAACTGGGGGTTAATTAACATGGAAACAAGGATAATGGAAGAAGTACTAAAGAAAGTACATGAAAATAAAAAATGTTCCTTGGCAATGGTAACTGAAGTGCAAGGATCCTCTCCGGGGAAAATTAACGCAATGATGGCTGTGTTTGAAGATGGTAGAACTTATGGAACTATAGGCGGAGGGAAACTCGAGTATACAGCTATCAAAGATTCCTTAGAGTGTATGGAAAAGGGTATAAGTAAGGAATTTACTTATGCATTGCAAACCGGTGAGGGGGGCTTGCAAATGGATTGTGGGGGACAAACTAAAGTATTTATAAAATCTTTTTTACCTACACCTAAACTTTTAATAGTTGGGGGTGGACATGTAGGTATGGAGCTTGCAAAAATTGGTAAGTTTTTAAATTACTATACAGTAGTGTTTGATGATAGGGAAGAATATGCAAATAAAGAAAGATTTAAAGATGTAGAAGAGACTATTGCAGGAGATTTTAAACAAAATTTAAGTAAATATGCCATTGATGAAAACACTTATATAATAATAGTAACCAGGGGGCATTTATGTGATGAAATAGCTTTAGAAAATGTAATTAATTCAAAGGCCAAATATATAGGTATGATAGGAAGTAAGGGAAAAGTTATAAATATGATGAATAGGCTTAAAGAAAAGGGAGTAGATAAAGAAGCTTTAGAGAAGGTATACGCTCCTATAGGGTTAAAGCTTGGAGGCAATGAACCAAATGAAATTGCTATAAGCATATTTGCAGAAATTTTGATGATTAAAAATGGTGGAACCTTGAAGCATATGAAACTTTAGAAATTCAGTTGGCTGAATTTCTTCCTTTAGCAGTTCACATGAAGAATTTTTTTATGCTCTGGGAGCATGGAATTTTCATCGTAGAAGGCATTGAATGAGCCTTAGAACGGCTTTATTTATAAATTTAAAATACCGTTAAGGGCCGCCTACTGTCTGAGCGACAGCGAGTTTAGGCGGCTTAGGGATTTTAAATTTATAAATATTAGCCGCTCTCGGCGAAATGAACGCCTTACTAGATGAAAATTCTATACGACCCAGAGCATTAAAAATGTAGCAATATCCTTTTATAGCGATTATTATTCACCTACTATAATAAGTTTCTTTTTAAACAGATTCTTAAATCTGTCTGAAGCAATTAAGGCTTCATTTATTTCTAAGGAAGCATCGTTTTTAGAGTGAAGCTTTAATGATACAGAGTTTTCATCAATAAGTACGTCTGCTTGTTCTACGTTTCCATTTAACCCTCTATCTAAGCTTTCTGATATTTGAAGAAGCACTCCTAACTTTTCAATTATGTGTAGTTCTTCTCTTTTTATAAGTTTTTTATGATAGGGCTCAGTTAAGGCAAAATCATGTTTTCTGTGAAGGGCTGCAATATATGCAGAAATCAAAATGTCTTTATGACAAAGCCCATATAAACTGGAATTTAAAATCATGTAAAAAGAATGTTTATGATGATTATGATAATCTAAGGTAATACCACAATCATGCAACATAGAAGAAACTTTTAGTATTTTTGAAAAATCTCTCGGAGGTTTAATTAAACTTTGTAATTGAGTATATAGAGATAAACACATATTGCATATTCTCTCGGCATGAACTATATTAACGTTATAATTTATCATAATATTTTTTAAGGAGAAATCCAAAACATCGCTTAATATAGAATTATCTTTTAAAATATAGCTATACAAAATTCCATCTCTTAAGCCTTTTGAGCTTACATATATTTCAGAAATATTACAGTATTCCATTACAGCGTTTACAACAGAAACTGCATTTGGAAATATATCTATCCTATCTATAGAAAGTCCTTTTACTTTCTTTCTAGAGCTTATGGTTTTGCAAACAACAAAGTTATATATTTCCTTTACTTGTTCTGGAGTCATTTGATAGTTATGAATTGTATCAAATGGATATTTGATTTTTCTTCTATGTATTTTTGCTATATTTCTTACAGTACCGCCAATTCCCACTAATGGAACACCTCTTATGTTCTTTATCCATGGAGCTTTAATAAAAAACTCCTTAATATAATTTTTAAGATGGCTCTCGTTAATCATGCACCCCTTACCAGATAGTTTGAATTTTTCTGCTAGACTTAATGCTCCAAAAGGAAGACTTATAGAATTTTTAATTTGTTTATTTCTAACTTCTATAAGTTCAGTACTTGCACCACCTATATCAATCATAAGACAATCGTTAATATTTAAGCTATTTATACCACCTAAGAAATCATAGTAAGCCTCCATATTACCATCAATTATTTCTACATTTATTTCAGCTTCTCTATAAATATTTTGTATAAATTCTTCTCTGTTAGATGCTTTTCTCACAGCTTCAGTAGCTACAGCTATTATTTCATCAACACTTAATTCATCACAAAGCTTCTTGAAAAAACCTAAAGTGTCTATGGCCTTTTGCATTTTTTTAGAGCATAAGCTGCCATCTTTATTTATATCTTTACCAAGTCTCACCGTTTCTTTAAATTCATCTACGACTTTAAAATATTCATTATTTATATCCACTATAACAAGTCTTATGGAATTAGAACCTATATCTATAACACTAATCCTTTTCATAATTAGTCTCCTCTCACCAGGTATTATTTATATATTATTTGAAAAAATATCACAGTTCAATTCATTTTTATACAAGAATAAAGATTTTTAAAATAAATTTTAAAAAAGGTATTGATAATTAATAATAATTATTATATAATAATAAATGTAAACAACAGAACGCAAAATTAAAATAATAATTGAAAATGATAATAACCCCATAAGATGGGATTAGAAATAAAAAATAAATGGTGATTTTAGGGAGGATTTTTATTATGAAAAAATTTGTATGTACAGTATGTGGATATATTCATGAAGGAGATGCAGCACCAGAAAAGTGCCCACAGTGTGGAGTGCCATCAGATAAGTTTATACAAAAAGTTGAGGGAGAGTTTGATTGGGCAGATGTGCATAAAATAGGAGTAGCAGAAGGTGTTGATCCAGAGGTTATAGAAGGATTAAGAGCAAACTTCACAGGAGAATGTACAGAAGTTGGGATGTATCTTGCAATGTCAAGACAAGCTGATAGAGAAGGATATCCAGAAATTGCTGAAGCTTATAAGAGAATAGCTTTTGAAGAAGCAGAACACGCAGCAAAATTTGCTGAACTTTTAGGAGAAGTAGTAACAAATAGTACTGAAAAGAACTTACAGTTAAGAGTTGAAGCAGAACATGGAGCTTGCCAAGGTAAGAAAGATTTAGCAACTTTAGCTAAAAAATTGAACTTAGATGCAATTCATGACACAGTACATGAAATGTGTAAAGATGAAGCAAGACATGGTTCAGCATTTAAAGGCCTTTTAAACAGATATTTTGGAAAGTAATTAAATATAAAATTAAAAAACAGGCATTCTTATCATGCTTGTTTTTTAATTTTATAGGGATATTAAAAATGACACATTTTCCTTTTATTGATTAACATAAAAACAACTATTCTTGGAGAAATTAATAAAGTAAGCAGCATATAAATATTTCTCTACAAAAGGGAGGAGTTTTTATGTCACACAAAGGTAATAAAAATAGTAAAGATAATAAAAAATCAAAACAAAAAACAAAAAAACAACTAGATAAAATGAAAATGGAAACATCTAATGAAATAGGATATTCTAATGAATCTAAAAAATTAGGGAAAAATAAATTAAGACCTGAAATGAAAGATGGAAAATTTAATAGTATGTAGGGTTTTAAGTAAAATAAGGACATTTCGATATTATCAAAATGTCCTTATTTTACTTTTGATTATATATACACTTAAACAATGAACTTGTCTAGAGTGCTTTGAAGATCTTTTGAGAGTTCTGCGAGTTCATTTATAGAAGAAGATATTTCTACCATGGATGCTGTTTGTTCTTCAGTTATAGAGGCAGCTTCTTCTGTAAAAGAAGCACTTTCAGTAACTAGATTTTCAATATTATTTATTGAGTTTTCTACAGATAATATATTATTGTTTACAATTTGAGTCTCATAAGAAACTGCATTGATTTTATTTACTACTTCAGAAACAGAAAGTTTTATATCGTTAAATGCATTTTCTGTTGATTGAAGAGAAGATGATTGCTCGTCTATTGAAATTTTAGTGTTATTCATTTCAATAACAGCCTTTTCAATATCTCTTTGAACTTCTATTATCAGGCTATTAATTTTTTCAGTTGACTCCTTAGATAATTCAGCTAGTTTTTTTACTTCATTAGCAACTACTGAAAAACCACGACCTGCTTCACCAGCCCTAGCAGCCTCAATTGAAGCATTTAAAGCTAATAGGTTGGTTTGTCCTGTAATTCCATTAATAAATCCTATGATTTGTCCAATTTCAGAAGACTTAATAGATAACTGAGAAATTACTCCAGATACGTTTTGTGAAGCCTTTTGACTATGGAACATTTTATTCCTTTGGTACTCAAGAATTTTAGTACCATTATTTACGATTTCCATAGATTTATTTGCAAGATCGCTTATATTTAGAGTATTATCAGTTATACTATGTAAACTAATTGCAACATCTTTTACTAAATTATTGCCTTCATGAGCTAATTTTGATTGTTCTAAAGCACCTTCTGATATACTTGTAACAGTTGCAGAAATTTCTTCAGATGCTTTACTAGTTTCTTCAGAAGACTTCAATATTTCATGAGAAGAAGACAGTACAACAACACTTGTTTCCCTTGCTTTAGAAATTAAAAGTCTAATTTCACTCAAAAATCTATTAAATTGTTTGGTAAGCACTCCTAATTCATCTTTAGAATAAACCCTACCTTCGACAGTGAGATCACCTTGTTCTGCTTTATTAATGACTCTTTCAAGTTCTGATATGAAGTTTTTAATCCCTTTATAAGTAGATAAGATAAGAATAGTTAAAAACACAATTACACAGATACTAAAAATTAATATTCTGATTAGGGTCTTCTTAAAATTAAGGGATTCCTTATTAGCTTCATTTATCATGTCTTCTGCTTTAAGTTTTGCGGTATCTTCAATTTGCTTTACTAATGAATCTATATCATCTGTAGGAGCCCTATCAATACCTTTTACTAAAGTATCTACTATCTTAAAGCTTTCCTTATTATTAGAATCGTATTTTTTAATTGCTATAGTATATTTATCATATAATTCTTTATGAGAGGATAATAAGTTATCAACCAATGAAGTGTCTAAATTCTTAGAAGACATATCTTTCTTAAGTGTTATTAAATCTTCCTGAATGGTTTTATGTTTGCTCAAAAATGCATCATAGTATTTTTTAAATGATGCAGGATCATTTCCTCTTAATAAAGTATTTTTCCACTCTTGTACTTGTTCTTTAAAGTCAACTTCAATTTTTCGGGAAGAATTAACCAGATCAATATAGTCAATAGTATTATGAAGTCTAGAATGAGATTTTTCGTTTGAATTATTAAACGAAGTCCAAGAAAAAATACTAATGCCAATTGTTAATATTATGGTGAATGCTACCATCATATATAATCTAAGTTTTATGCCGCTATTATTTTTCATTTTATGCCCCCTTTTAAGTTTAGATTTATTAATTGTTATGGCAACTATAGTATACCATGACATTGGTGAAAAATGGAATAATATATTTGTAATATAAACAATATGACGAAATATCGAAAATTAAGACGTTGATTTTACTAAGTTTATTTATTGATAAAAAATAACATAACGGGGAAATTAATAACTATACTAGTTTTAATATTAATATTGGAGGTAAGTATGAGAAGATTAATTACTGCGTTTGGATTAAGTAATGAAGCTATATTATTTGACTCAAAGCTTTATATAGTAAAAGCTATTTTAGCAATAGGTACAGGATATGTTGTTGGAAAAATATCCAGGGTTGCAAGGTTGGATATGATCTCAGTATTACTAGGAGTTATGTATAACCTAGAGCCTATTAACACAGTAGGAGTTAAAAGTGGTGTAAGTCAACTTATTGCATCCACATTAGGAGCAGTGTGTACATCAATTCTAATAATATTTTTAGGCATAAACGTTTTCACTATTGCAATATCCATGGGATTAACTTTATATTTATCGATTAAAATAAATTGGAGAATGATTTCTCCTGTGGCAATATTTACGTGTATTTATATGACTCAATATATTCAAAAGAATTCCTTAGGCAATCCTAGTATATGGCTTACATTCAAGCTTAGGATTGTAGCACTAGGCATTGGAGTGATAATAGCTATTTTATATAATTACTTATTTTCTTTTATATACTATAGAGAAATAGCATACAAAAGATTAGAGTTTGCAAAACTTCGACTTTTAAATGGATTAGAATATACAAAAATGCAGCTAGAAAATAATTTTGTAAATGGAGGAAAGGAACATATAGCTCTTTTTCCATACATATTTAATGATTTAGATTTAGTATACTCAAATATTGAGTTGGTGATCAGTGAGTCAAAATATTTATCTACAAAAGAAAAGCAGGAAAAGCTTCAAGTTATGCAGAAGATTTTGCAGTATTTTTGGCAAATTAATCATTTAGCTTATGATATTAATTTTGAAATTTGTAAGGAAGAAAAATATGATAAATTTGATAAAAATAGTTTCAAATTAATTAATAAAGCTATAGAAAATTTGAGAATTATAAATTTTATTTCTAACAATAAAGCACATGAATTACTAATAACTGATATAGAATATAAAAGTATAGTTAACTCAAATGATAGAATATACTCAAATATAAGCGAAATAGAGCTATATACAAAGTTAGTTGTGAAAGAGGTTAGAAAATTATACTCTACTTTATAAAAGCTATTTTATTTGATAAACTTATTAATGGGGTATTAAAAGATGATGGAGGGATTGTATGTATAAATTTTCTGCAGCGTTTATAGGAGTTTTAATTGCTATAATGGTTGCATTTAACGGAGCATTAGACACTGAGGTTGGTACTTATTTAGCAACAGTTATAATACACATAGTAGGATTAATTACGATAATACTTTTACTAGTACTTAAAAAACAAAAGTTCTTAATTAAAGAAAAGCTTCCTCTATATTTGTTTAGCGCAGGGGCCATGGGAGTATTTGTAGTCTCCTTTAACAATATTTGTTTTAATAATTTAGGAGCTTCATTAACTTTATCATTGGGGATTATTGGACAGCTACTATTATCATGTATTATTGATCATTTTGGATTTTTAGGTATGAAAATCTATAAGTTTAAAAAGAAAAAACTTATAGGTTTTGCAATAATATTTATAGGAATTGTCGTTATGACTATGTATTAAGGAGGAGTAGCAATGTATATAATACTGGCAGCCATAACTGGGGGACTAGTTATATTATCAATGATAATAAATTCTAGGTTAGCTAATAAAATAGGAGTACTTCAAGGAACTCTTGTGAATTATATAGTTGGATTAGTATTTACTTTAGTTTTAGTGATGATACTAAAAGGGCCTAAAGAGTTTATTACTAATAACTTAAGTAATGTTCCGTTCTACGGATTTTTGGGCGGATTTATCGGAGTTATGGTAGTAGCTACTTCAAATGTAATAATTCCTAAGATACCAGCCATATACAGTACACTTCTTATTTTTATAGGTCAAGTTTTTACAGGAATAATAATAGATTATATAAGACTTAGTTCTGTTTCCAAGGGGAAAATAATTGGTGGACTAATTATTATTTTTGGACTTCTGTATAATACTAATTTAGATAAAAATCAGATGGCAAAAGAAGATAAAATTTTAGAAGAAACTATTATAGATAATGACTAATAGTTATATTAATGTTTTTATAGTGATGAGTTTTTAAGTACACTTAAACAACTCATCATTTTTGTTTAATGAAAATTTAGCAAATAAGAACAATTGTTTGTTAATAATATATGAATATATAAATTAAGATTTATAATAATATTGAAAATAATGGTATTATATGTTTATGGGTTAATTTAATGGAATGGGGAGCGTTAAAAATGAATATGATTTATAGTGGTGAACACGATTTACAAGACGTAAGAAAAAGTGTTATATTTAAGTCTTTGTTTTGCATAGTGGCATGCATAAGTATTGCAATATTTATGCATAACACTTGGATAAAAAACCTAAACCTGTATCATACAATATTAGAGGGCACCTGTGTTTTTTTTGCATTGGCAATATTTGTATCAATATGGTATAACTATGAAAGAAATTCATCAAGAAATTGTATACTAGCTTTAGGTTTTTTAGTTATAGCAAATTTTGATATAATGCATGCTATTTATTTTTTGCAATTAGATCTGGATATTAATTCATATTTTGATTTATCCACAAGGTATTGGATAATTGGAAGGCTTACAGAAGCTATAATTATACTTTTATGTACACGTAAGTTTAAATATAGACTCAACAAATGGAAAGGCCTCGGAATCTCACTTAGTATAGTTTTCACAATATATTATTGCACAATTAATTATCATGAGTATTTTCCAATATTATTAACAAGTAAGGGAGTTACACCAGTAAAAGTAGTTTCAGAGTATATAATTATAGCGTTGTATTGTACAAGCTTATATATAATTAATGGTAAAATGCTTAATGAAAACTATGAAGAAAATAAGGTGGAATATAATTATATATTACTAGCTCTTCTTATGATGATACCATCAGAAATATGCTTTACATTATATAGATCAGTTGAAGGAATATCTTGGACCATTGGACATATGTTAAAAATAACATCCTATTATTTTTTATTTAGAGGAATTTTTATTAGTACAATTACTTATTCCTATGAAAAGCTTGAAATAAAACATAAACAATTAGAGGATGCTTATAAAAAAATTGAGAAGGCCAATATGCAAATTAGGCAAGAAAAGTTAATAATACAGCAGCAGGATAAGCTCGCAGTACTAGGACAATTAGGAGCAGGAATAGTACATGAAACTAGAAATTATTTAACAACCATAAAAGGCCGCTGCCAATTAATAGAAGCTGTATCACAAGCAGAAAAAGTTAAGGAATATGCAAAAAAAATTAATAATGATGTAAACGAAGTCAATGCAATTATAAGTGAGTTTTTATTTTTATCAAAGCCTAGGGAAACAAAACTAGAGGAAGTTTCTATGTATGATATATTTGAAAGTACGAAAAATCTAGTTGAAACATCATCATTAGTACAAGGTATAAATGTTAATATGGAAATATCAAAGGAAGAACGATACTTATTATGTGATGAGGTACAAATAAAGCAAGTCATATTAAATATTTGTAGAAATGCAGTAGATGCAATGACTGAAACATTAACTCCTACGTTAGATATAAAAACGGGATATAATGAAAAAAGAAATGAGATGTTTATAAGAATTAAAGATAATGGAAAAGGAATGTCTAGTGAAGATTTAGAAAAGGTAGGAACACTATTTTATACTACTAAAAAAAGTGGTACAGGATTGGGCTTAAGTGTATGTTATGAAATAATAAAACAGCATAATGGAAGAATAGATATACAAAGTAATTTGGGGGAAGGAACCTCCTTTACAATTATTTTGCCTTGCATAAAGGATGATGAATTTGAGGAAGTTATATAATATAAATTAATTGCAATTATATAATTTTAAAGAAGGCGTAACTAGAGAGTATTTTAAATAATAATCTCTAGTTTTTTATTTTGAGAACGTTTTTTGTTAATAACATATACTAATATTATATATCAATTTTTATAGGAGAATAAAATAATGCAAATACATGTAGTTCAGCCAGGGCAGACTTTATATGGTATTGCTAAAGCATATAGTACCACCATTACACAAATTGTAGTTGCAAATGAAATTAAAAATCCAGACCAGTTAGTTGTTGGTCAAACTTTAGTAATTCCTATCTGGGGGGATTTTTACACAGTGCGTTCAGGGGATACGTTATCTGCCATTGGACAAAGATTTAATATTGACTATAGAGAGCTTGCCCGAATTAATAATATTTCAATAAACGAACCTCTTCAAGTTGGAGTTAGATTATTTATTCCGCCAGAACCTAAAACCAGTGCTGAAATAAATGCATATGTTGAACCTATGGGCACATCAGTAACTCCTGCTCTTGAACAAGCAGCAGAAGAGGCAGTACCTTATTTAACCTACCTTGCCCCATTTAGTTATAGAATTCAAAGAGACGGAAATTTAATAGAACCGTTATTAAATAATTTTTCACAAATTGCAGCGCAGAATGATGCGGGATTAATGATGGTGTTAAGTAATTTGGAAGAAGGACAATTTAGCACAGAATTAGCAAGAATAATTCTAACAAATGAAGAGATACAAAATAGATTGCTAGATAATATTGTTAGAATATCAAATGATATAGGATTTATAGATGTACATTTTGACTTAGAATTCATATCTCCTGGGAACAGAGAAGATTATAATAATTTTCTAAGAAAAGCAAAAGAAAGACTTTCGCAGGAAGGTATAACTTTATCAACAGCGCTTGCACCTAAAACCAATGCAAACCAAAGGGGATTATTATATGAAGCCCATGATTATAAATCACATGGAGAAATTGTGGATTTTGTAGTTTTAATGACTTATGAATGGGGATATAGTGCAGGCCCTCCAATGCCTGTATCACCTATTGGACCTGTAAGACAAGTACTTGAATATGCACTTACAGAAATGCCTTCATCTAAAATTATGATGGGACAAAATCTGTATGGATATGATTGGACCCTTCCATATGTCCAAGGCGGACAGTATGCAAGAGCTGTTAGCCCTCAGCAGGCCATTGAAATAGCAAGATTAAATAATGCTCCAATTAAATATGACTATACCGCACAAGCTCCTTATATTGATTATGTTGATAATCAAGGAAGATCACATAAAGTATGGTTTGAAGATGCTAGATCCATTCAAGCAAAGTTTAATCTTATAAAAGAACTGAACTTAAGAGGAGTAAGCTACTGGAAACTGGGACTTTCATTTCCTCAAAATTGGTTGCTTATTGAAGACAATTTTAATGTTGTTAAATTAGTATAAATTAAAAAAACAGCTTTATTATAAATCATTATAAGTATTATTATTGTACTAAACTAGATTTAGTACAGTTTTTTTATTTATACGCAATATTATGTTTGATATAAGGAACTTTTTGTTGACTATATACAACATTGGGCGTATACTAAATTCAGGAGGGTTAATATGGTAAAGAGAAAAAAGTTATTTAATACTAAGATAAAGGTTTTTAGAGTTGAAAGGAATTTAACTCAGGAGGATTTAGCTATAGATTTAGGAGTAAATAGGGGAACTATTTTAGAAATTGAAAGAGGTACATTTAATCCATCTTTAAAATTAGCTTTCTCTATAGCAAAATACTTTGATAAAACTGTTGATGAAGTTTTTGAAATCTTAGAGGAGGATGAGGAATGACAAACATAGGAAATCTACTATTATCATCACATACCCTATATGTTGCTGTTATAAGTTCAATTTTCTTTATAAAGTTATTAGAGCATAAAGATGAATTAGAGGAATTTGCATTCAATAATGCATTAAGAAATTCTATTGTTATAGATGCTTTAGCATTATTAGGATATAGCTTTTATATGTTGGCTATAGGAAATAAGGATGTAAGCATTCATATTATTTTCCTAGGAATAGAAGTTCTAGCTACTTTAACATTAATGTTTAATTTTTTAGAGTTAAAAGGATTTAGTTTATCTTTGAAAATAACTAATGAAAAATTAGGCAGTGTACTATTAATACTTTCAACTACTATAAGCTTCTTATCATCAATAAGTTTGATTTTTAAACTTAACTACTTAAATAATAATTTTGGAATAATAAGATATGATGAATTGATATTATATGTAAATGTAATTATGCTGGGGATTATAATCCCATCATTTCCCAACATCAGAAAAAAGTTAACTAGAGAAGAATATAAAAATCACCAAAGAGAAATAAATAAAAAGTTTAATATTTTTATTATAGTGTATTTATTATATATGATAGGATTAGTAGGGTATGTTATTTATAGAGTAACTAAATAAAAATGGTATAATTATGTTGTTTTAAATAATATACCTTAATAAATATTACATTGAAAAAGGGATTATTAAGGTCTGAAAAAGACCTAATAATCTCCTTTTTTTGTTTTGCCACTTCGTATTAAGTATAGATGAAGCAAAGCTTCCAGCACAGAAAGTATAAGTGCAATGGACATTGCGGCTCCATAAGTTACAAAGGAATTATAAAGAATAAATTGACTAAAATATACGATGAAAAATGTTATTGTAAAATCTAAGGCGTTATTTACCCAAAATGCGCCTCTGTCCAGGAAGGATAATTCTGTCACATGACCTACAATTGCAAGAACTAATCCTACAATTATGACTTGATATAGGGAATCATAGCGAACATATGGTGACAATAAATCAAATATATAAATAAGTAAAGGACAAGTAATCATTTTAATAATAAGACCTGTCATTTTCAAAACCCCCTTCAGTAGTTTATAATACTAGAGTTTCCCAAATGGCATTGATTCATTCAGAATACTAGTAAACTAATTAATTTATTAAGAACACATTTTTAATTAATCATATACTATTATTAAGAACAATTAATTACTAGTGGGTGATTTTTATTAAGAAATATGGTGGATATGATATTTCTAAGCTTGAATTATTAGGCAGAGGAACTCAAGGAAAAGTTTATAAAATCGATTCTGGAAAATGTATTAAAGTATTTAAAAGCAAAAGTGTGTGCAAAGGTGAAGCGGATACTCTTAAAATGGCCCAAGGAGATAAGCATTTTGCCAAACTATATGATAGCGGACAGCATTATATTGTAAGAGAATGCATTGATGGCATAGAGCTTAACAAATACTTAAAGACCAAGCTTTTAAGTATAGATATTTCAGCTAAAATCCTTGATGTATATGAAGCTTTAGGAAGAGTGGGCTATGCTAGGCAAGATATAGCACTATTCCATATATTTGTAACACCTGAAGGAGAGTTTAAGATAATAGACACAGGAAGGGTTATGAAGAAAAAAAGCACATATCCTAAAATAATGCTTACGGGATTAAAGACACTTGGATGCAGAGAAGAATTTTTAATTCATGTAAAAATGTTAAGGCCAGAACTTTATAAAAGGTGGAGTAAATAGAATAAAACTTCTTTCTGTGGATAAGCTAAATTTAGAGAGGAGTGAGGTTTGAAGATGACTGGATTTAAAAATGAAGACTTGGGAAAATTAAGTAAACCTGTAAAGATGGATATACAAGATAAGTTTAACAAGGAAAACAATAAGCCAAAATCAAAGCGAAATGAGAATGAAAATAAATAATTAAAAGGAAAGCAGTGCAAGAACTATTTTATTATTGCACTGCATTTTTTCTGCAGTTTCTGTAAATTCTATATTGGGATGATATTTATTAATAATATGAGGTGAAGGAAAATGAAAATAGGACTTGTTAGGCATTTTAAGGTGGATATAAAGAGAAACTTTTTTATGACTGCAGAAGAATTTGATAAATATACTGCTGAATACGACAAAGCAGGAGTTATAAAAAATGAACTTGTAGTAGATGAAGAGTGGGATAAATGTTATTGCAGCAGCTTAAGCAGAGCAATAACTACTGCAAAAACTATATATGATGGTGAAATTATAGTAACAGATAAACTGGTTGAAATTCCAACAGCAGCATTGGTAAAACTTAAATTTCATATACCATATCATATTTGGGCAATACTTAATAGAATTGCATGGATAAGAAATCATACATCTCAACCAGAATCAAGAAAGTTAACTTTGAAAAGGGTAAGTGAAATTTTAGATACGATATTAAGTGAAAATGAAGAGGATAAAAATATTTTGATTGTAAGCCATGCAGGAACACTTTATGAAATTCGCAAAATGCTATTTGCAAGAGGTTTTCATGGAGATAAATTTTTGAAAGCAAGTAATGGGAGGCTTTATGTGTATGAAAATAAGAATTTGTAGTAAGATACATAAATTTACTTTATATTCAGTTTATATATGATAATATAAATATATAAATGAAAGGGGGGATATCTATGGAATGTACTTGTGAGAGATGTCATCATAATCTTTGTGCTAAAAAAGTTCCTATATTTTCTTCTCTTGAGGATGAAGAATTAGCAAAGATAGTAGATAGTACAGGACACATAGAATTTAAAAAGGGAGATGCTCTTTTTTATGAGAGGGAAAAATCAAGCACATTATTTATAATAAATGAGGGACAAGTAAAACTCACTAAGATGACTAAGGAAGGTAAAGAACAAATAATTCACATACTGACAAGTGGGGAATTCTTTGGCGAACTAAGTTTGTTTACTGATAGTGATACATATAATTTTAGTGCATATGCTATTTCAAACTTAAGAATTTGTACCTTAACTAAAAAAGACATGGATGAAATTTTAATTAAGAATCCTGAAATTTCTTTGAAGATACTTAGGGAAGTCACAAGGAAGTTATCAGAAACAGAAAATCTTGCTCAAACCCTTGCCACAAATGATGCAGAAGTTAGAATTGCAAATATGATACTAGAATTTGCTGAGAAGTATGGAACTGAAACTAGTAATGGAATAGAAATAAAGCTTCCTATAAATAGAGAAGAAATGGCAAACTATACTGGAGTTACAAGAGAAACTATAAGTAGAAAACTCAGTAAGTTTGAAGAATTAAGCATAATAAGTATGGTAGGAAATAAACTTATTATTATAAAGGACAAAAATGCTTTAAGAGAGTATGTAGAATAAAAGCTTCGCTTAGGCGGGCTTTTTTTAAAAGTATAAAGTATACCGAAATAGTATAAAATGTGATTTGAATCATATTTTTTAAATTAAAAAAGATATAAAATAAAGACATCAGGTAAGTAGTTGAGGCTACATAAAACTAATAATTAAAAATTGATAATTGATAAAAAGGAGATAGATGATATGGAAAATAAAATTATGCTTAATAAAAATATATATTGGATAGGAAAGGTTGATGACAGGGATGTACCATTTCATAGATTAACTTTAACTAAAGGAACAACTTATAATAGTTATTTATTAATGACTGAAAAGCCAACAGTTATAGATACTGTGGATATAAGTTTTGGAAGAGAATTTGTAGAAAATCTAAAGGGACTAATTGATCTTGAAAAAATTCAGTATATAGTTATAAATCATACAGAGCCAGATCACTCAGGAGCACTTGGAAGTCTAGCATCAAAAGCTAAAAATGCTGTAATTGTATGTACTGAACCTGCAGCTAACGAGTTGAAAGAAATGTACAAACTTCATAATAGGGAATTTTTGGTGATAAAAGATGGAGATACTTTAGACATAGGTGGAAAAACTCTAAAGTTCATAGAAACACCATATCTTCATACTGAAGAAACCATGATAACTTATGCTATAGAAGATAAAACATTGTTCCCATGTGATATATTTAGCACTCATATAGCTAATTATGAATACTTCAATGATATGGCTGAAGAAGATATTACAGAAGACTTTAAAGTTTATTATCAGCTAATAATGCATCCACACAGAAGGTATGTACAGGATATGATAAATAAAATTAAGGATTTGAATATAAAGGTGATAGCACCATCCCATGGCTTTATATTAAGAGATGATGTGAAAAAATTTATAGATATATATGATAATATGAGCAAAAATACAAATAAGGATAGGAAAGCTGTAGTAGTATATTCCTCAATGACAAGCAATACTAAAAAAATAGCATTTTTAATTGAAGAAAATCTTGAAAAAGACAATATAGATACAAAAGCTATAGATGTGAATAAAACTGATAAAGAAGAAGTCTTACAAGCAGTTAAGGAAGCAGATGCAGTATTTATTGGAAGTTCTACAAAATATGGTGACATGATAGGAAAGTTAGAAGATGTATTAAAGGAACTTAAAGATATGAATTTAGAAGGGAAAATAGCAGCAGCATTTGGTTCTTACGGATGGAGTGGAGAAGCTATAGAAGTTATACAAGATTATTTAAATGAAACAAATATGAAGGTTTTAACTACTTCTGAAATAATTAAATCCACAGGAATGAGTGATATTTACTTTCCAATGAGAATTAGATTTTCAGCTAAAGGGGATACTTTAAAAGAAATAGAAAGATCAGCAAAGTTTGTTTCAGATTTATTAAACTAAATTTTAAAATATTTATGAGGTGATTAATATGGCAAATAATATAAATGTAAATCAAAAACTTGGAGAAATTGTTTCTATATTTCCAGGATCAGCAGAGATATTCCAAAAGTATAAAATAGATTATTGCTGTGGAGGACATGATAGCTTAAAAGAAGCATTAGATGAAAAGGGGCTTGCACACGAAAATATAGTAAAAGAGCTTAATGATGAGTATGAAAAATTTAAAAGCTCCAATGCAAATTATAAAGACTGGAGGAATGAAGATCCTATAGTCTTAATGAAACACATACAGCACGTTCATCATGATTACACATATAAAACTCTTAGTGAAATAGATCCTCTTATGCGTAAAATATTAAAGGTTCATTTCAAGCATAATAGTGAAGAACTTTTAAAGGTTCACAAATTATTTGGTACATTAAAAATTGAATTAGAAGAGCATCTAATAAAGGAAGAGGAAAATTTATTCCCACTTATAGAGCAGTATGAAAAAACTAAAGATGATGAAATATTAAAGGCAATACGTAAGTTTATAAAGGAAACTGAGGATGAACACGACACAGCTGGAGATATATTTAAGGAATTGGAAGAGGTAACAAGAGACTTTAAAGCACCAGAAGGAGCATGCACTACATTTCAGTTGGTATATACAAAAATTGATGCTTTAGAAAAGGATATTTTTACTCATATTTATTTAGAAAATAGCGTGTTGTTTAACATGTATATGGATAGATAATAGTTCTAATTAATAATTTGTAATGGGAGGTATTGTAATGGATAATAAAAGAATAGATGAGTTAACTAATATATTAAGAAGGTTAAATGCTGAAGGCGTAACGGAAGATTTAAGAAAAGAAGCACTTCAAATAGTATCAAATATAAATCCACTGGAATTATCTGTAGCAGAGCAAAAGCTCGTAGAAGAAGGTATGAATCCTCACGACTTAAGACATTTATGTGATATTCACATGGAAGTTTTAAAGGATGAATTAAATAAAATCAAAACTCAAATTGACACAGGCCATGTGCTTGGTACGTTGATATCTGAACATGAAAAGTTGCTTGGATTTCTAACAGAACTTGAAGAGTTAAATACTAAAATTCAAAATATGGAAAAGTATGATTCAGCCAGAGAAGAATTTGCTCAGTTAATTAAAGTGGCAGACAATATATTAGATGCGGAAAATCATCATCAAAGAGAAGAACAAGTATTATTTAAAGAGCTAGAGGAGAGAAAAATAACAGGACCAACTAGAATTATGAGAATGGAGCATGATGATTTAAGAGCGAGAAAAAAACAATTAAAAAATGTAGCAGAGTTTGTATCTGGTCTTGATTTTAAAGTATTTAAGGAAACTTTAGATGAAGTAGCAAAATATATAATATTTAATTTAAGAGATCATATATTTAAAGAAAATTATATACTATATCCTACAGCACTAGAATCATTAAGAGATAAAGATTTGTGGGAAGACATGAAAAAGAGATGCGATAAAATAGGATATTGCGGATTTACACCAAAAGAGAAATGAGTTCTTAACTGATAAATTGGAATGGGAACTAAAATAAAATGCTAGAAGTGAAGGGAGTTTTGTTATACGAAGCTTCCAGGGCTTCTAGCTTGTTTTGGTTATATGTAGCATTTTAAATCTTTTATATTTAAGTTACAATAGTATTATACAAAAGGTTATTGAAAAAGATGGTATGTATTTTCTATTATATTATTAAGAAAGAAATACTTTAATATATAAATGAAGGGTAGCGATAGAAATGGCAAAGAAAAGTGCTAGAAATAATGATTTATTATTTAATTCAAAAACCAAAACATCTCCTAAGATATATTCTTTATTAGTGGATTTAGTAAATGAAGATAGAGAAAACTTAGCTAAAATAGTATTAAAGGTTGACTATTTACTAGAATATGCAAGTGTAGCTATAAAGCAAAGGGATTTTGATGAAGCAAGAGAAGCTCTAGAAAAAGCCAATGATAGAATAAACAAGTTAATTCAGGAAGGAGTAAATACAGAACACCTAGAATATTTGTATGAAGGTATAGAAAAGAAGGTAAAAAAGTAAAAGTTAATATAAATGGTGGATAGTTATAGTCAAAGGGGCGATGGGCTATGTGTATAATTGATTTAATAATTAAAATTGATGAGGAACTTTACATAAAAAAAGTACATTCATTTGGGGAAAGTAAGGATTTATTTGATGAGTATACCTGTAGCAGCTGGTTAGGACAAAAGGTTGATTATGTACTTAGAACAAGTGTTGAACCGAAAGGTGGAATAGTAGAAATTAAAAGTAATTTTTTTACATATCAATGGGTAAGTGAAGAATATGGAGCTTCTTTATATTTGAGCAGGCAAGGAATACTTTTAGAACTTTATGAAGAAGCTATAAAACATGTAGCAGAGGGAGTTCAAATTTACAATAAGAATGGATATTTTCTCCACGCAAATCCGGCAAGTGAAGCTTTAGAATATTTTAAAAAGGATGATTTTAAAGGAAAACATTTAATGGATATATATGATTTAAAAGAAGATTATAGCACTGTTTTAACAGTATTAAGAACCCAAAAGCCTGTGGTTAATAGATGCGATAGATTTAAAACAAGGACAGGTAAAGATTTGACTACTATTAATTCAGCTTATCCATTAAAAATAAATGGAGAATTATATGGTGCCGTAGTTTTTGAAAGTGACTTATCTGTGCTAAAACAAATTAAAAATAGAACATTGGATTTAGAAACTTATGTGGAAAGTGACAAGCATAAGGATAGTGAAAAATTATATGCTTTTGATAATATTGTGCACTCGTCTAAGAATATGGAGGAAATGATCCACTTTGCAAAAAAGGTTTCTTTAACTGATTCAAGTATTCTAATTGTTGGATCCACAGGAACGGGAAAGGAACTTGTAGCGCAAAGCATACATTCCTTTAGTCCCAGAAGGAAAAAGCCTTTTATTGATGTTAATTGTAGTGCTGTGCCAAGTAATTTATTTGAAAGTATGTTTTTTGGAACAGAGAAAGGTGCATTTACAGGGAGTATTGCAAAGCAGGGATTTTTTGAGATGGCAAATGGAGGGACACTATTTTTAGATGAAGTTAATTCTATTAGTCCAGAAATGCAAGCAAAGCTCTTAAGAGTACTTCAAGAAAAGAGATTTCAGCGAATTGGAGGAACTCAATATATTCGATGTAATGTTAGAGTAATTGCTGCTATAAATGAAGATCCTTTTAAACTTATAGAACAAGAAAAAATGAGAAAAGATTTTTATTATAGGATTTCAACAATTAAAATCAATATTCCAACTTTACAGGAACGAAAAGAAGATATAGTTATATTAGTTAAACACTTTTTGCAAAGTCTATGTAGTGATTATAGTAGACGAGAACTTAGTTTTACAGAAAAATTTATGGATGCATTAATTCACTATGAGTGGCCTGGGAATATCAGAGAACTTCAAAATGTGATTGAATATGCATTTAACAGAGCTTCAGAAAGTATACAATCACTAGATTTTGAACACTTACCAGATTATCTACAATTCACAGAAACTATTACTCACAAAATAGCAAATCAATACAATAATTTAGAAGTTGAATCTAAAAATACAGGAACTTTAGAAGAACAAATGGAGGAAATTGAAAGGAAAATTTTAATTGATACACTAAATTTATATGATAGAAATATTACACAAAGTGCAAAGACACTAGGAATGAGTAGACAAAGTCTTCAATATAGAATTAAAAAGTTAAAAATCTTTAATGAATAGCGCAAAATATTATTGCGGGGGTGCTAAATTATTTGGCACCTATTTTATTCCGAAAATAAATAAAATTCTAAATATTTATGTGTTGGTGCAAAATTATTTTGCGCCAACAAGATATATAATTAAATTAAATTAACTAATGTTGCAATCTTGGTTAATAAGTGTTTAGTAGTAAAACTTCTAACTAAGTACTAGTAATTGGGCGTTACCTAATCCCCATAGGTAACGCCCAATTACATACTAGTCAATCATTACAGCTATTGGCATGAATGTTGCTATATTATTAATCAGGAGGGATCAATAGATTACATACTATTTTTAACAAAATAATAAAAAACATAGGGGGGATATCAAATGACAGAAAAAACAACTGTAAAGGAAACGTGTAAGAGTCAAAATTTAAAAGGGGTAAGATCAGGAGTGTTTTGGCCATCATTTATTGTGGTTGGTGGTGCAGCTATACTTGGTGTAGTGAATAATAAAGCGTTAACTACTGTTGCAATGAATACATTTACATGGTCGCTTAAATCCTTTGGATGGTTATATCAAATTATTTCAATTGTGGCATTGATTCTCGCAGCTGTAATTACCTTTTCTAAATTTGGAAAAATTCGTTTTGGTGGAGTAGAGGCAAAACCTAAATTTCCATTTTTGACTTGGTTTGCAATGGCGTTAACTGGTGGTATTGCAACAGGAGTTGTTACTTATGGAGCTAATGAACCAATAATTTATTTTGGAAACATTTATGGAGAGATGGCACAAACAGGAGTGGAACCGGGAACTCCAACAGCAGCTATTTTTTCTATGGCACGTTGTTTCTATAATTGGACTTTCATTCCTTATGCAATGTATTCATTATGTGGACTTGCAGTGGCATATATGTATTTTAATAAAAAGAAATCATTATCTGTAACAGCAACATTAATACCTTTGTTTGGTGAAAAGATAACAAAAGGAATATGGGCAAATATAATAGATACCTTATCACTTTTAGCTATAGCCTTAGGACTTGCTTCTTCATTAGGTGCTGGACTTGCACTAGTAGGTTCTGGAATTGAAATGTCATATGGAATTAAGCAAGGACCAATTTTATGGTTAGTACTATCCTTTACAATCACAGCTACATTTACAGTTGCTTCATCTTTAGGAATAGATAAGGGAATTAAATGGTTGGCAGATTTTAACTCTAAAATATTTTATATATTATTAGGATTTTTATTTGTAGTTGGGCCTACATTGTATATATGTAGAACTTCCACAGCTGGAATGGCATATTGGTTACAAAACTTCTGGCAATGGGGACTTGATCCAATTGATATGGGTGGAGAAGCACTAGTTATGTGGTGGACATTATATGACTGGGCTATATGGATTGCTTATGCACCTTTAATGGGAATATTTTTAGCTATAATATCTTATGGAAGAACAATACGTGAGTTTATGATAATTAACTGGATACTTCCTTCAGTTTTTGGACTTGTTTGGTTTGCAGTTTGGGGATCTACTGCACTTAATTGGCAACAAAGTGGAAGATTAAATTTAATAGACATTATTAAAAATCATGGAGCAGTAGCAGGGCTTTGGGGTTTCCTTGGAGAATTGCCATTAGGAGTTATACTTATACCAATTGTAATGTTAACTCTTATCATTTCATTTGCCACTGCAGCAGATGCTATGACGACAACTATTGCAGCTTTATGCACAAAGGAATCAAGGCATGATGTAGAGCCACCAATTTGGCAGAAAATATTATGGGGAGTTTCAATTGGTGCAATTTCATTTTTTATGGTAGCTTATGGAGGCGGTGCACAGGGTGTAGATGGAGTAAAATACCTTGCAGCAGCTGGTGGGTTTATGGTTTTATTCATATTTGTATTACAAATAATTTCAACAATTAAAATGTTCTTTATTGATAAGGTTGAAGAATAATTAGAAAAATAAACTACAAGAAAAGGATGTTTATAAGCGTCCTTTTCATACAAGGAGGCATTAAGGATGTACGCTAAAGATATAAATAAAGTTATTTTGGGAGATAAAATTAATATTGAAGAGCTTTTAGCTGTTGCTAGATTTGGAGCAAAAGTAGAATTCTCAAAAGCTTACTATGAAAAAGTTAAAAAATCAAGAAATCTTGTGGAAAAATGGATTGAAGAAGGACGAGTAATGTATGGTATTACCACGGGATTTGGAGCACTTTGCACTCAAGTAATATCACCTGAAGAAACAGCAAGATTACAAAAAAATATAGTATTATCTCATTCTACATCTGTTGGAGAGCCCTTATCTATTGAGGAAGTTAGAGCAACAATGTTTATGGTACTTCAAAATGTTGGACAGGGATATACCGGAGCGAGAATTGAGACCATGGAAATGTACAGGGAGTTTTTAAATCGCGGACTTACTCCTTTTGCACCAAAGGAAGGATCAGTAGGGTACTTATCACCAGAAGCGCATATAGCACTGGTACTTATTGGAGAAGGAAAGGCATATGTAAACGGGGAATTATTAGAAGGTAGAGAAGCATTAAAAAAAGTAGGATTAGAACCTATAGAACTATCTTCTAAGGAAGGCTTAGTACTAGTTTCTGGAACTACAAGTGTTACAGCAATTGGGGCACTAGCATTATATGATATGATAGATTCCTCAAAGACTGCAGATGTTATAGGAGCCATGACTTTAGAAATCCTTAAAGGAACCACAAGGGCTTTTGATGAAAGACTTATGAGTGTTAGACCTCATGAAGATCAAAAGAATACGGCTGACAATGTAAGAAAGATACTTGGTGATTCAGAGGTAGCAAAGCATTTTCAGAATTATAGGCTTCAAGATGCACTATCTATAAGATGTATACCACAATTACATGGTGCCGCAAAAAAAACCTTAAAGGATGCTTTAGAAACTATAGAAATAGAGATGAATTCTTGCTGTGATAATCCAATAATATGGCCTGAAGGGGAAGATGGAGAAGCTATTTCAGGATGTAATCCGGACTCTTCTTATATAGGACTTGAAATGGATTCAGCGTGCATTGCAGCAACTATGATTGCAAAGATGTCTGAGAGAAGAAATAATAGGCTTGTAGATGGAAGCCTTTCAGAATATCCTTGGTTTCTTATAAAAAAGCCAGGACTTAATTCAGGGCTTATGATACCACAATATACTCAGGCGGGGCTTTTAAATGATATGAAAATTTTATCTCATCCATCAAGTGTAGATGGTGTGCCTACTTGTGGTAATCAGGAAGACTATGTAGCAATGGGATATAATGCTTGTAAAAAGGCGAGACAAATTGTAGATAAGCTTGAATTTATTTTGGCAATAGAACTTTTATCAGTATTTCAGGCACAACAGTTTATGGAAAGTGAATTATCAACGGGCAGTGCATCTAAGGCTGTTTTAGATGAAATAGCCAAAACTGTACCTGTGATGGAAGAGGACATGTATCTTTATCCTCATATTAATACCATAAGGAATTTGATACACTCAGGAAAAATAATTGAGTTGGTAGAAGAAAGAGTAGGAAAGCTGGTGTAAAGATGAAAGTAAAAATGGATTTAAACAAGATATTTTTGTCACCACCATCTACAATGTATGAACGAATTACGTTGTTTCTTATGTTAACTATTACATTTATAATATTTTTTAGTCCCTTAAAATTTTCATCCATGCATCCTGTGGAAGCAGCAATTACAGCGGCACTTCCATCACTTTCGATTTCTTGGGGATGGATTATACTTTTAAGATCTATATTTAGAAAGAAAGATTTTATAAAGAAATAATCTATGTTAAAAACCTTATTTCAAAATTTATTTGAAGTAAGGTTTTTTATTTTTGTTTAATGAAAGCAGTATACATTATGGTTACGATACACCGACGAAATTGAGATGAATAATATCTTCTTTTAAACAAATTATATAATTTAGATGAAAAAATTAAAGAATCAAAGCTAATAAATAAAAAATGACGATTTCAAAGGATAATTACTTGTAATTAATAAAAATTATCATTTGATTATATACTAAAGTGGTATATAATCAAATTAATGAGTTTTATGAAATTAAATTAATTAATGAAATATAAATAAGGTTTTTATAAATGAAGGGAGAAATAAATTATGAAAATAGCGGTTATAGGATGCACACATGCTGGCACAGCAGCAATTATAAATGTTGCAAAGTTATATCCAGAGGCAAAAATTACAGTTTACGAAAAAAATGATAATATTTCATTTTTATCCTGTGGAATAGCATTATATATTGGAGGAGTAGTTAAAGACCCTCAAGGATTATTTTACTCTTCACCAGAACAATTATCACAGCTAGGCGTAGAGACAAAAATGAAACATGAAGTATTAGAAACTGATTTAGATCAAAAGAAAATAAAGATACGCAATTTAGACACAAATGAAGAATTTGAAGATACTTTTGATAAACTTATAATAACATCAGGTTCATGGCCAATAGTTCCAAAAATTGAAGGAATCCATTTGGAAAATGTATTATTATCTAAAAACTTCTATCATTCAAATACAATAATTGAAAAATCCAAGGAAGCTAAAAATATAGTAGTTGTAGGAGCAGGATATATAGGAGTTGAGCTGGTAGAAGCATTTGAGATGAATGGCAAAAATGTAACTTTAATTGATGCTGAGGACCGTATATTAAGCAAATACTTAGATAAAGAATATACAGACATAGCAGAAAAAGCATTTATAGATAAGGAAGTAAAACTTGCTCTTGGGGAAACTGTGGTTAAGTTTGAAGGCGAAAGTGGAAAAGTGTCAAAGGTATTAACCAATAAGGGAGAATATGAAACAGATTTAGTTGTACTTTGTATAGGATTTAGACCAAATACTGAATTATTTAAAGGTCAATTAGATATGCTTGGTAACGGAGCAATTATAGTAGATGAATATATGAGAACAAGTAAAGAGGATGTATTTGCAGCAGGAGATAGCTGTGCAGTTATATATAACCCTACTGGAAAGCATGCATATATTCCTCTTGCAACAAATGCAGTACGTATGGGAACATTGGTTGCTAGAAATCTAGTAAAACCAACTACTAAATACATGGGAACTCAAGGTACTTCAGGAATTAAGATTTATGAGTATAATATAGCATCTACAGGACTTACTGAAAATGCGGCAAAATCAGCAGGTATAGAAGTTAAGACTGTAACTGTAGAAGATAATTATAGACCAGAATTCATGCCAACTTATGATACAGCAAAATTAAAAGTAGTTTATGAAAAGGACTCAAAAGTAATTTTAGGGGCACAGATAATATCAAAAGTAGATTTAACTCAAGCTATGAATACAATGTCTGTATGTATTCAAAATAAGATGACTATAGATGAGTTAGCGTTTGTAGATTTCTTTTTTCAACCACACTATAATAAACCATGGAATCTACTAAACTTAGCAGGGTTAAGTGCTGAATAGATTATAAGTTAATAATTAAAAGCTATGACAAAAAGTTCCTCAAAATTGGGGAGCTTTTTTGTTATGGCAAGCTGGTTACTAGTAATTAATTGCTCATTTTCATAAGTTAGTATATTATTCTAAAATTAATTGACAACTAAAAGCTTAAAACTGATAATTAATGCTGAGGAGGTGTTAAGTTGATTCGTACTGCTGTTATAAAAGAAGATTTGAAATTATATCAAGATATTCCTATAGATGAATTAGAAGATGAAGAAATAAGCTGGTACTGGGTTGATATAGAAAATCCGTCAGAGGATGAAGAGAAAGCTTTAGTCGATGTATTTGGTTTTCATAAGCTAGCTATAGAGGATTCGTTGCAAATCCATCATAGGCCTAAGATGGATTACTATGATAGTTATGCTTTTTTTATATTTAATGCATTAAATAACGGCACACTTTTGTCAGAAACTGTAGGAATATTTATATCAGAAAGATTTATTGTTTCTGTACATAGAGAAAACTGTAACGAAATAGATGAGGCATGGAATAAGTTTATATGTAGTGAAAGTAGATGGAATAAAGGAACTGTAGATGTAGAGTATTTAATATTGGATAAAATAGTAGATGAGTTTTTTCCTGCTATTCAGGAAATTGAAGATAAATTAAGTGTAATAGATAATAATGAAGAAAGGGAATCTGTACATCGTCTTATAGATGAAATATTTTCAATTAGAAATGATTTGCTAAAATTAAGAAGATTAGTAACTTCTATGAGAGATTTGTTATATAGAATGATAAATTCAGAAAGATTAAGTTGGATAAGAGAGCATAAAGTGTATTTTGGTGATATTTATGATCATTTGCTTAAGCTATCAGATATGATTGAAGAAAGTAGAGAAATCACTTCAGATATAAGGGATAATTATCTGTCTACTAATTCAAATAAAATGAATATAAATATGATGGTGCTTACAGTTATATCTACAATATTTATACCATTGACTTTTATTGTAGGTGTATATGGAATGAATTTTGAAAATATGCCTGAACTTAAATGGAAATATGGATATTTTATAGTATGGGGTATAATGGTACTTATAGGAATTTTCATGTTTCTATGGTTTAAACGAAAAGGATGGTTTGATATTGATAAGTAATTTAAAATTGACAATATATAATTGATAATACATAATCATAATGGGAAATCTAAGTAGAACCTATTTGTTCAAATTTGAAATTGCTAATTAAAGGTGGAGATATATATGTATAAACTAATTGCAACGTCTACTTTTGGCCTTGAAAAAGTAGTAGCAAATGAATTAAAAGAGTTAGGATATGATGATTTAACTATAGAAAATGGAAAAGTAACCTTTGAAGGGGACGAAATGGATATAGTGACCTGTAATATGTGGCTTAGAACTGCAGAGAGGGTTCTTATAAAAATGGCAGAATTTAAAGCTGAGTCTTTTGAAGAGCTTTTTCAGGGAACTAAAGAAGTGGAGTGGGGAGACATAATACCTATAACAGGGTTTATGCATGTTATTGGGAAATCCGTTAAATCTAAACTTTATAGTGTGCCTGATTGTCAATCTATTGTAAAAAAGGCTGTAGTTGAAGCTATGAAAAGAAAATATAGAATGGATACATTTCCTGAAAGTGGAGCAGAGTATAAAATTGAAGTAGCAATACTTAAAGATATTGTTACGTTAACTATAGATACATCAGGACCAGGATTACATAAAAGAGGATATAGAGAACTTGCAGGAGAGGCCCCTTTAAAGGAAACCTTAGCAGCAGCATTAGTACTTTTAAGTAAATGGGAACCTTCAAGAGTTCTTGCAGACCCCCTTTGTGGTTCAGGAACTATAGCCATCGAAGCTGCAATGATTGGAAGAAACATAGCACCAGGGCTTAACAGAAGCTTTGTGTCAGAGCAGTGGGATATAATAGATCAAGAATTATGGGAAGATATAAGAAAGCATGCTAAAAATTCAGTTAATAATAAGGACTTCAAAATACTTGCCTCTGATGTAAATGGAAGATTATTGGCTACTGCAAGAGCAAATGCTATAAAAGCAGGAGTCGAGGATAATATATTCTTTCAAAAGATGGATGTAAGAGATTTTAGTAGTAAGAAAAGATATGGTTTTATAGTAACAAATCCTCCTTACGGCGAGAGAATTGGAGAAGAAAAAGAAGTAGAAGAATTATATAAAGCTATGGGAAAAGTGTTTACAAATTTAAATGATTGGTCATATTTTGTACTTACTTCTCATCCTAAGTTTCAAGAGTTATTTGGTGAAAAATCAAATAAAAATAGAAAGCTTTATAATGGAAGAATTCAATGCTATTATTATCAATACTTAGGAAAAGACCCTGAGAAAAAAAGATATGAATAAATCTCTTGTTTATATGTGTATAAGTAAATATTTATTCTATGGATATAATATAAATGTGAAATTTAATAATTAAAAATAAGTATTATAGTAACCGGTAACCAGTAATGAATGTTTTGTAAAGAAAAACTACATAATACTGGTTACCGGTTACTTACTACTGGTTACTGAACATCATACCAACCTTTTGAGTTCATTGTCTTAAATAATGTTTCAGCATGACCTTGTTCTTCTTGCTGAATATGCTGAAGTTTTTGTCGTATGTTAGAATCAACGGATTCTAAAACAGCATTATTATAAGAACTTGAAACATGTTTTTCAGTATATAATGCATCATTTAAAAGTTGTGCGTCTGTAAATCCGAGATTTGATTGCACACTTGATGAATCTCCTTGAGGCTTAGTAAAGCTTTTAAATATATTTTGATTATTTACTCCATTTTGAGATAATATTTGTTCAAGTGTAGTTGCATGTTGATGTTCCTTGTTTGCTAGGTCTTGAAACACTTGCTTGATTTGTGGATCTGATGCCATAGAAGCGTATTGTTCATATTTTCTTATGCATAAGTACTCCGCATTTAAATTATCCTCTATTAAAGTTTTTTCCTTATTAGTAAGTGCCATTTCTAAAAAACCCCTTTCAATTTATATTAGTTTCAAAATTATTGTACCCTTTTAAAAGAAATATATTATATAAAATTTGGGGCTCAAAGAAATAATTATGGAAAGTATTAATATTTATAATAAAAAAATGCTTCTATATTTGAAGTTATGGTGATTTGGCCAGGAAGTATAGGGGTTGTAGCAGCGAGGACTTTGAAGTCTGCAACTTCCCGAATATTTTCAGTAGAACTTTGCTCGATAATTTTGTATGGAATTTTAAACATATTCACTTTTAATGTGTTTTCTACTTGTCTTGCCTTATTTACAGCGTTTATTATAGCGAGACTTAATGCTTTGCTATAATATGGCGATGGATTTTCTACAGTAAATTTAATGTTATCTACTCGATTAGCTCCCTTATAGACGGCAGCATCTATAATTTGGCCAACCTTAGGCAAATCTCTAATAGTAACGGATAAAATATTTGTAACTCTATATCCTCTAAATATTTGCTTCCCTTCTATATAATCGTATTGGGGTTCTATATTGTAAGTGAATGTACTGATATCCTGTTTAGGAATATTAAATTTAAGCAATTCATTTATAATAGAAGTAACTTTTATAGCATTTTCTCTTTGTGCTTTTTCTAAATTTATATCTTCTGTTACAACTCCTAAGTTTACAATGGCTATATTGGGTTCTATTTTTATAGTTGCAGTTCCATTGATTTTTAATTCACCTTTTTTTAAACTTTGCGCATTTGTAGAATAAAGGTCGTAATTCATCATAAGACATATATCCTTTCTTTTAATATTATCTATGTTAGTATATTCAATAGTAACAGATTTTTTAACCTTCAATAATATAATATTAGGGGCTTATTTTTTAGCCTAATAATAAAGAAGGTGAAAGGATGGATAAGCTAAATCCCGAAAATTTAATTACTGAATTTGATGATGGAGTCATTAAAAATCAATCAATACTAGGAAGGCATTACACCTATACCCACTTAGATTCTGAAGAAGAAATGCTTTTAAATGTAGCACTTACTTATGCTTATGATAAGATTACATCTGCGCGAGAAGAAATTCTTGTAAGATGGAGGAAGGTAGAGGGAAAGCTTCAGTTATATGCATATGTTTATGTGGATGGAAGATTTAATCCTAAAACTCCAGATGAGAGAAATGAATTTTTCACACGGGAACTTCCATTAGCTCTTCAAGCAATACTATATGGGGACAAGGAATTTTTCGAAGCTCATAATGAATTGTATGATGCACCAGTTTATATACATTTTGACTCTATAATTGAAAACGTTAATCGTATAGAATACTGGGGGATTGTTAAAGACTATAAGCAGATTTATGAAGAGCAGCTCTAAGGTTTTAGAGCTGTTTTTGTGATGATTTTTAAAATTAAATAGTTAAAGTAATAAAAATATAAATTTATTGTACTAAATCAGCATAAATTTTAACATAAGAATTAAATTGGGGGTAACATTGTGGAGAAAATTAAAGTAGGTATTGTAGGGTATGGAAATATAGGGAAAGGTGTTGAATTTGCAATTGGAGAAAATCCTGATATGAAGCTTGAAGTCATATTTACGAGAAGAGATTCTAAAAGTATAGTACCTGAAAATTCTAATACAAATGTAGCTAATATACATGATGCTTATAATTACATAGATAAAATAGATGTAATGATTTTGTGTGGAGGTTCTGCAAAAGATCTTCCCAAGCAGACCCCTAGATTTGCAGAACTTTTTAATACAGTAGATAGTTTTGATACCCATGCTAAAATTTCAGATTACTTTAACGCAGTAAATGAAAAGGCAATAGAAAATAACCACATAAGTATAATATCAGTAGGATGGGATCCAGGATTATTTTCAATGAATAGGCTTTTAGCAGAATCGGTACTTCCTAATGGACAATTTTATACATTTTGGGGCCCTGGAGTAAGTCAAGGACATTCTAATGCTATTCGTGGTATAAAAGGGGTAAAGTATGGAATTGAGTATACTATTCCGATAGAAAATGCTTTAGAAAAGATACGATTAGGAAGTGATATTGTACTTACAGATAGGGAAATGCATTTAAGACAGTGCTATGTAGTTGCAGAATGTGGAGAGGATTTATCTAAAATTGAGAGAGAAATTAAAGCTATACCAAATTATTTTTTAGACTATGATACAAGTGTTTATTTTATAGATGAAGAAGAATTTAAGAAAAATCATTCTAAAATGCCACACGGAGGCTTTGTAATTCATAGAGGAAAGACAGGAAAAGATAGTACGAATCATACAATTGAATTCTCATTGAAGCTTGAAAGTAATCCAGAGTTTACAGCAAACATTCTTGTAGCTTATGCAAGAGCAGCTGTTCGTATGCATAGAGAAGGATTAAAAGGAGCAAAAACAGTATTTGATGTGCCATTATCCTATTTATCATCAAAAGATTCTAAGGATATTAGAGAAGAGCTATTGTAAATTTAAAATAAATAACCTTCCTATTACAGATAATACTGTTTTAAATTTATCAATAAAATTATATTAAAGATGCAATAAAAAGGTTGATTTATATCTATATTCACTACAAATAAATATAAGTAATACAAGTAAGCTAAGACGTGCAAAATTTTTATTTAAAATTACTATCTTAATATATCAATAATTTCATCACCATTTTGTGTTTTAATAGCTTCCTGTTCTAGTTCAATTATTCTTTTATTTAAAATTGGATGCATCATATATGGAGCTATATCGCTAAGAGGCTTTAGTACAAAAAGTCTCTCATGCATTCTAGGATGAGGTATAATTATCTCCTCCAAGGAGGTAATTATATCATCATAGAGCAACACATCTAAATCAATAGTTCTAGGACCCCATCGTACAATTCTTTCTCGTCTTAGTTCTCTTTCAATGTTTAATAAAAATCCAATAAGCTCTCTTGGGGTGAGCAGAGTTTTTATCTCCACAGCACAATTTAGAAAATCATCTTGATCGGTATAGCCCACGGGTTTAGTGGTATAAAAATTAGAGCACTTTATTACTCGTGTTGTTCCTGTATTCATGAACTCTATAGCCTCTTCAAGGTTTTGTTTCTTATTTCCCATGTTAGATCCTAAGCTAATAAAGGCTCTATGCCAAAATCTTTCTATTTCTACCGCAGCGTAATCTATAGGCTTCCCTATAGGTGCCCAAGGTTTTTTAAGGAGTATCTTTACTTTCTCAACAGGTTCATAATTTAACAATATATACTCAGCTAACTTTTCAATACATGTTTCAATCAAATCATATTTTGTTTTTGTAAATTCCTTCTCAACATTATGACATAGCTCTGCATAATTAACGGTTTTTGTAAGATCATCGCTTTTTCCAGCTTCTCTTAAATTAAGCCATAAATCTATAGATATTAAAAATCTTTGGCCCATATTTTTTTCTTCTATATTAACTCCGTGATAGGCATAAACTTCAAGATCTTTTATATACATTTTATCCATAAAATCATCTCCAATGCTAAAAGGTGAAATAACTAAAAGTGATGTAACTATCAAAATATTTAAATCCTGACTATAGCATCTGTCATCATGATGGCACGTTTGTTTTCTAAAACATCATGTACCCTTACAAAATCACAGCCCTTCATAATACCAATAACAGTAGTGGCTACTGTACCCTCAACTCTTTCTTTAGGTGGTAAATTCAATGTATTTCCTATCATTGATTTTCTTGAAGTAGCTAAAAGCACAGGAAATCCAAGAGTAGTTAACTTCTCAAGATTATTCATCACAGCTAAATTTTGCTCATAGGTCTTAGCAAAGCCTATACCTGGGTCAACAATTATATTATGCGGCTTTACTCCAGCCTCTAAAGCTATATCTATAGATTCCTGTAAGTCAGATAATACATCCTTCATCAAATCACTATAATTTGTATTATCTCTATTATGCATGAGGCAGCAGGGTACATTAAGTTTTGCTGCAACCTTTGCCATAAGAGGGTCTTTCTTAAAGCCCCATACATCATTGATTAAGTCAGCACCTTCTTTAACCGCGGCTTCTGCAACCTTTGCCTTATATGTATCTATAGAAATCGGTATGTCAAAATTCAGTTTTAGTGCTCTGATTACCGGCAGCACTCTTTCAATTTCTTCTTCTCCAGATACAATATTATGACCAGGTCTTGTAGATTCTCCGCCGATATCAATGATATCAGCTCCCAGGGAAATCATCTCTTCAGCATGATTCAATGCCTTATCAACGCTATTAAAGCTTCCGCCATCAGAAAAAGAATCTGGTGTTACATTTAGTATTCCCATTATGTAGGTTTTCTTTCCAAGCTCAAAATTCTTGTTACCTATATTAATTACTCTACTCATAAATAAATTTAACTCCTTTACTAGTATTTAATATTGTGGTTTTTCTTTTCCTCGGACCAATTGCAGTCCAAAATTGCTTTGCAGTTAAAACATCCCCTTGACAGCTTATCACTGCGATAAATCAAATAACCTAAGCTTTTTTCATCTGCAGGAGCCTTTCTGTGCATTAATATAGCAGCGATGATTTCTCTAATTTCATTTTCATTAAAGCCACATGCTTTAAGTATATCAGCTGCAAGCTCTGCACTGGCCTCATCATGGGGTATGCCCTTCTCATACTGCATCCATCTGCCAATATCATGAAGCAGGGCAGTAGCATAAATTGTATCCTTGTGTATGTTGATGCTTTTTTCTAAATTAATTATATAGGCTATTCTTGCTACATCAAGAAAGTGCTGCAAATCATGATGACAAAACTCTCTAGTCTTTTCTTTTTCTTCATTCTTAGCCAAATAAATTTTGTAATTTTCATTTTGCAGTATAGCATTTATCTTATCTGCCATATTAATTCCCCCATCCCCAGGTTGATTTAAGTTATGGTATACAATTTTGATATTTAAATTATTATAACATATATACTATCCTAATTTAAGGTTGGGAAAAAGGGTATCGCATGTTAAAATATACTTATTAAGTTTTATTAGAGTTTATCAAAAGAGGGGGATCATAAAATGGACTATAATGAAGTGATGAATTATTATGAAAATTTGGGTTGCAGTAAAATAAATTTAGGACTTGAAAGAATTTCTAAGTTACTTAGGGAATTAGGGAGTCCAGATAAAGGTCAAAAGTATATTCATATTGCTGGCACAAATGGAAAAGGGTCAATTGCAAATTATACATATAATATATTGATGGATGCAGGATACAAAGTAGGTATATATACATCACCGTATTTAATTAAAATGAATGAAGTAATAAAAGCAGGTAGTGAATGTATAAGTGATGATGATTTTGCTCGTATAACTTCTTATGTAAAGAATGTTATTGAATCAAGCCCTAGTTTGAATAAAGAAGGAGTAACTTCTTTTGAAATATTAACTGCTGTTGCTCTTTTATATTTTTATGAAAAAAAGTGTGACTTTGTTATACTTGAAGTTGGATTAGGTGGAAGACTTGATGCAACAAATGTAATTGAAAAGCCTCTAGTTTCAGTAATTAGTAAAATTGGTTATGATCATGTTAATATTTTAGGAAATGAAATAGAAGATATAGCAAGAGAAAAGGCAGGAATAATAAAAGATAATAGTGTAGTAGTTTTATCACCGCAAGATTTTGAAACAGTTCCACCTATAATACAGTCTTACTGTAACAAACATGATGCCAGCTTAAACTGTGTAAATAAAGAAGAAATATTTATTCACAATAATGAAGGTGTATTAGAACAAATATTTGATTATAAGGATATAAAAAATCTTAAAATAAAGCTTTTAGGTAAGCATCAGATAGATAATGCTGCAACTGCTATTGAGGTAATTCTTGCTTTGAAAAAGTACGGATTTAATATAGATGAAACTAACCTAGTTAATGGACTTATTAATACAAGATGGCAATGTAGACTTGAGTTAATTAGTACAGAACCAAAAATTTTTATAGATGGAGCTCATAATGTTGATGGAATCAATACTGTTGCTGAATTTTTTAAGGCAAACTTTAAAGGACAAAAAATTAAGTTTATATTTGGTGTTTTAAAGGATAAAAACTATAAGGAAATGTTAGATAAGATAGCACCTATATCAGAAAGTATATTTACCGTAAGTCCTAAAAATGAAAGAGCCTTGGATGCACAAACATTATCTGAAGTTATTAAGGAGCATAATATTGAAACGAAAGCATGTAGTAGCATAGAAGAAGCCATAGATTTAATTTTATCAGAATCTGTAGATGATTCTATAATTTGTATATGTGGATCATTATATTATGTTGGTGAGGCAAGAAGTTTAATCATGCAAGGTGATTTTGGTATAAAATAAAAAGGATTAATTTGTTTGAAGTTAAACAAAAATAGCGCTAGAATTATAGAGCTATTTTGTTTTTTTGAGCTAATTCTTTTAATATCTTTATCATTGTGATATTATGAAGAACATGAAGTCAGAAATTATAGGGTATAGGTATTATATACAGTACTTATATAACTTAAATAAAGGTGGTTAATATAAATGAGTAAAACATTAGTTTTAGCTGAAAAACCTTCTGTAGGAAGGGATTTAGCTAGAGTTTTAAATTGTAATAAAAAAGGGAATGGATATATAGAAGGAGCAAAGTATATAGTTACGTGGGCATTAGGTCATTTAGTTACCTTAGCTGACCCTGAAGCTTATGATGATAAATATAAATCATGGAAAATTGAAGACTTACCAATGCTTCCTAAGTACTTGAAACTTGTGGTTATAAAACAAACAGGTAAGCAGTTTAATGTTGTTAAAGAACAGCTAAATAGAAAAGATATAAGTGAAATTGTCATAGCTACAGATGCAGGACGTGAAGGAGAATTGGTTGCTAGATGGATAATTGAAAAAGCTCATGTGAAAAAGCCTATAAAAAGATTATGGATTTCTTCAGTTACAGATAAGGCAATCAAGGAAGGTTTCAATAAATTAAGAGATGGTAGAGAATATGAAAATTTATATGCAGCGGCAGAAGCACGTTCAGAGGCAGATTGGGTTGTAGGAATCAATGCTACTCGTGCACTGACTTGTAAATATAATGCACAGCTTTCCTGTGGAAGAGTTCAAACCCCAACTCTCGCTATGATTGGGAAAAGAGAAGAGGAAATTAGAAACTTTAAGCCTAAAACTTATTATAGCATAAATGCACAAGCAGCTACTTTAAAGCTTACTTGGCAAGATAATAGAACTCATGATACAAAGACGTTTAATAAGGACTTTTCTGATAAAGTGCTGCTATCTATAAAAGGAAAAGATGCAGAAATTATAGAAGTAAATAAGCGATTAAAAAAGAGCTTTGCCCCAGGACTTTATGATTTAACTGAACTTCAAAGAGATGCAAATAAAATATTTGGATACTCAGCAAAGGAAACACTGTCTATTATGCAAAGGCTTTATGAAAATTATAAAGTACTTACTTATCCAAGAACGGATTCTAGATATATATCAGCAGATATAGTGGATACTTTAAAGGAAAGAGTTAAGGCATGTGGAGTGGGGCCTTATTCAAAAGCATCTTTGAATATACTTAAAAGTCCAATAAAAGCAAATAAGTCCTTTGTAGATGATAGTAAGGTTTCAGATCACCATGCCATAATACCTACGGAAGAAAGAGCTACATTATCTTCATTAAATGATAGTGAAAGAAAAATATATGATTTGGTTGTAAAAAGATTTTTAAGTGTACTTTATCCTCCTTTTGAGTATGAAGAAACTTCAATAAAAGCTAAAATTGGAGAAGAAGTTTTTACTGCAAAGGGTAAAATAGTTATTTTACAGGGATGGAAAGAGGTTTATGAAAATAACTTTTCAGGAAATGATAGTGAAGAAGATTCCTCAGAACAAATATTACCTAATTTAAATAAGGGAGATGTTTTAAAAGTAATTAAAGTATCTCAAAATCAAGGGGAAACTAAGCCTCCAGCACCATTTAATGAAGGGACCCTATTATCTGCTATGGAAAATCCAGTAAAGTATATGAATACCAATGATAAGGAAATAGCCAAAACTCTTGGAGAAACAGGAGGACTTGGGACTGTAGCTACAAGAGCTGATATTATTGAAAAGTTATTTAATACATTTTTAATTGAAAAAAGAGGTAAGGATATATTTATAACTTCTAAGGGAAGGCAGTTATTAAATTTAGTCCCTGAGGAGTTAAGATCACCTGAGCTTACTGGGCAGTGGGAGCAAAAGCTTGATTATATATCCAAAGGAAAATTAAATAAAAATACATTCATAAATGAAATGAGAAGTTATGCAGAGAAGATTGTTGGTGAAATAAAAAACAGCGAAGAAAAATTTAGGCACGATAATGTTACAGGAAATAAATGCCCACAGTGCGGAAAGCCAATGCTTGAGGTTAATGCTAAAAAGGGTAAAATGCTTGTTTGCCAAGATAGAGAATGTGGATATAGAAAAGGTGTTGCAAGAGTCACTAATGCAAGATGCCCAGAGTGTAAGAAAAAGCTTGAACTTCGTGGCGAAGGAGAAGGACAAATATACGTATGTACAGGTGCTAATTGCAGCTTCAGAGAAAAAGCAAGTCAATTTAAAAAGAGATTTGATAAAGATGGTAAAGCAGATAAAAGAGATGTAAATAATTATATGAAAAAATTAAAAAAAGAAGCAGATGAGCCAATTAACTCAGCATTAGCAGAGGCACTTGCGAAGCTTAAGCTAGAGTAAATTAATATTAAAAAATAAATTAATTGGATAAATAGATTAAAGTATAAATTATTCTCATAATATACCTGTATTTATAGAAGGATAAAAAGCTTAAAATTACACAACATATTTATGTACTACTTTTTAAAAGAGGTGGATAAATATGAAGGGTAAAGTTATTACAGGAATGCTTTTAGGAGCAGCAGTTACAATGATGATGGTTCCAGATATGGATAGAGGAACAAGGAAGAGGCTTAAGAGAGCACAAAGAACAATGAGACATTCAGCAATGGATGCTTATGACAGTATGATGAAATATATGCGATAAAAAATAGAGTGACTGTAAAAGTCACTCTATTTTTTTATAATGTTTCCTAAAATTTAATAATATTTAACAAAATTTAAATGTTTAGATAAAAAATATGTTATAATATATAGAGAATTTGTAAAATTATAAGTTATATTATATCTATTGTTGGAATTATCGGGAAAAGGAAGAGTGACTATGGAAATAATGTCTCTTGGTGAAAAAATAAAAAGAAGAAGAAAAGAATTAGATATGACTCTTAAGGATTTAGCAGGAGCTAGGATTACACCTGGGCAAATAAGTCTTGTAGAGTCGGGGAAGTCAAATCCTAGTATGGATCTTTTAGAATATTTAGCTGAAGCTTTAAAAACTTCTGTGGAATATTTTATGGAATCAGAAGAAACACAAGCTGAAAAGATATGCACATATTTTGAGAATATAGCAGAATCCCAAATATTAAGTGAAAATTTAATATCTGCTGAAGGATATGTAGAAAAAGCTCTTTATTATGCTGATAAATATGAATTAGAATATAGAAAAGCTAAAAATCTATATTTAAGAGGCATAATATACATGATGAAAAAGGATATGGGGTTAGCTCAGCAATGCTTTCTTTCTGCAAATGGTATATTTATAAAGGAAAATAAATATGAAGAAATAGTAAAGACTTTTTTAAATTTAGGTAAAATAACTTTGGAACTTAAATCTTATTATTCTTCTTTTAGTTATTTTCAACAGGCTGAAAAGATATACCATGATAACAATATAGGAAATGATTTTTTACTTGCAGAGATATATTATTATATGGCATATACAAATTTTAAACTTGAAAATATAGACAAGGCTATGGACTATTCATTTCTTGCTAAGGAAAAATTTAGGCAATTGAATAATAAGAAGGAATATGCCAATACTTTGCTTATGATAGCGGAAGAGTACAATAAAAATGGAGATATAAATAATGCTATAAAGTATTCTAAAAAGACCTTGGCATTATTTAATGAAATAAATGATGATATATATGTAGCAGAAATTGAAAATAACCTTGGAAAACTTTTTTGTGAATTTGAAAATATTGAAGAGTCTTTTGTACATTTAAATAAAGCTAAAGAGCTCAGAAAGACTATTCAAGATAGTAGACTTACAGAAACGCTAATAAGTATTTGTGAAAATTACATTAAATTAAAAGATGTAATAAATTCTAAAAAGGCCCTTGAGGAAATAATGGAAAGCATAAAAGATGGTGATCATAAGTCGCTTGTAGAATATTATATTTTAAAATATAGGGTGGATATGCTTCAGGGAGATATTAGAGAAGCTGAAAGTACTATTTTGACAGCGTTAAATTTTGTAAAGAATATGGATTATAAAAAAGAAACGGCAGAAATTGCTATTATGTTAGGAAAGTTTTATATAGATAGTGGTAGGGAAGCTGAAGCTGCACAATATTTAAATGGTGGAGTTGAGATATTTAAAGAGCTAGGTATATTAAAACAGTCTTAAGGAATAGGTGAATGGTTATGGAAATACTGTCTACAGGTGAAAAAATAAGAAGAGCAAGAATATATAAAGGATACACACTAAAATACATTTGTGGGGATAAAATATCAGTATCCAAAATGAGTTGTATTGAGAATGATAAAATTGCTCCAGAGGATTGGGTACTTGAATATTTAGCAGAAAAACTTGATTTAGAAACAGAATATTTAAAAAATGATGTAAAAAGTCAAATAAGAAAAAATATTACTGAACTTTTGAAGAAAAGCATGAAACCAGATGAATATGAAAAGAGTTTAGAATATAATTTATCCTATGCGGAGGAATATAAGTATTTTGATATAGCATTTGATATAATGAATATGTTGTTTACATTTAATTTGGAAAGAAATAAGCTGAAAAAACTTCAGTTGCTTTTACCAAGATATTATGATATGTGCTTAAAAACTAGAGAAGATAAAAATTATTTAATATATTATATGGATTTAGCTAAGTATTTATATAAATCTGAGGAATATGGAGAAGCTGCAGGATATTATAATACAATTAAGAAATCAGCACAAGAATCAGATAACCAGGAACTACTTGGAAAGGCTTTATTTAATGAATGTGATTGCTATATTAGAATAGAAGATTATGAAAAGGCCTATGAGGTAGCAAAGGAATTACCAGCCTTAATAAATTATTTTCAAGATGATTATAAAAAAGCAGGAGTTTATCACCTTTTAGCACTTTTAGAATTGAGACTTCAAGGAGAAAAATTTACGAAATATGAAAAAAAGGCTCTTTCATTTTATGGAGAAAATCAAAGAGCTAAATGCAACGCTTTAAATGATTATGGTATTACTTTAATTAAAATTAATAAAAAAGATGATGGTATAAAATACATAACAAAAGCTCTGAAGGAGTATCCTAAAGATGATAGAATACAGCTTGTAAACTTTATGCTCATGTGCATAAGCGAACTTGTAGATAATAATGTTTTAGAGAAAGCAGAAAAAATCATAGATGAAACTATAAATTATTCTATAGCATTAGATAATGTAAGATTTATAGAAAAGGCATATCATTATAAAGCGGTGATTTTAGGAAGAAAGAAGGAATATGCTTCTATGGAAATGTATATGAATCTTTCTTTGGATGCTCTTATGAGGTTTGGTAATAAGAAGGAAGTTTACAAAAGGTATCTTGAAATGGGAGAGATGTATTATAAGCTTAATAGTATATCAGATGCATTAAAATATTTTAATTTAGCTATAAACTTAGAAAAGAAAATATAAGTACAGTCAATAGTGCGTAGTAAATACCTATTTATCTAGAAAGTTGCCAAAGGGCAACTTTTTTTATTGCAGTAATAGCTTAACAAAATATATATTTTACTAAAATCTAAGCACAATGAAAAAGATACAGCTATAAAGGATAATTATAAAATAGAAAATAATAAGGAATAGGTAGTAATAATGATTAAATTACTCCAAAAAATTCATTTATTAAATTATTGCTTTAAGTATTTATCCAAATCAAATAATTACTCAACCTGTTAGACTTTGACTTTCTTTGACCTATAATATAATATATAACTATAGTAAGAGTTATATTACGAAGCTGAATTTTAATATTCTAATATGTAAAAAATAATGTTATATATAGTGTTCAGTGGTTACTTAGAAAGGGAGTTGATTAGTATGAATATTGAAAAGTTAACTTTAAAGGTTCAACAATCTATAAATGATGCGCAGCTTGCCGCAGTGAGACATAATCATCAGCAAATCGATATAATACATTTATTCTCAGCTTTGGTTTCTCAAGATGAGGGATTAATTCCAAATATCTTCGGGAAAATGGGAATAAACATAAGAATGCTTAATGATGAAACAAATAGAGAACTTAATAGCATGCCTAAGGTTTTAGGAGAGGGAGCAGGCAGCGGAGCTGTATATCCAACTCGCAGATTTGAAGAAGTTTTTATAAAAGCAGAAGATATTTCTAAAAAATTTAAGGATTCTTATGTAAGTGTTGAGCATATTATGCTGTCTATAATGGATATAGACAGCAAAGGTAAAGTAGGAAATATATTAAATAAATTTGGAATAACTAAAGAAAACTTCTTAAATGTTTTGTCTGAAATTAGAGGAAATCAAAGGGTAGATACTCAAGATCCCGAAGGAACTTATGAAGCATTAGTTAAGTATGGAAGAAACCTGACTAATGATGCTAAAGCTCATAAACTTGATCCGGTTATAGGAAGAGATGAGGAAATAAGAAGGGTTGTAAGAATACTTTCAAGAAGAACTAAGAATAATCCTGTATTAATTGGAGAGCCTGGGGTTGGTAAAACAGCTATAGTTGAAGGATTAGCTGAGAGAATAATAAGAGGAGATGTACCTGAAGGGCTTAAAAATAAGATTATATTTTCACTTGATATGGGAGCACTTATTGCTGGTGCAAAGTATAGAGGAGAATTTGAAGAAAGGCTTAAAGCTGTACTTAAGGAAGTTCAAAGAAGTGAAGGGAAAATAATATTATTTATAGATGAAATTCATACCATAGTAGGGGCTGGTAAGACTGAAGGAGCTATGGACGCTGGAAATATTATAAAGCCACTTCTAGCAAGAGGTGAACTTCATTGCATAGGAGCTACAACCTTTGATGAATATAGAAAATATATTGAAAAGGATAAGGCACTTGAGAGAAGATTCCAGCCTGTAATTGTAGATGAACCAACGGTAGAGGACAGTATTTCAATACTTAGAGGGCTAAAAGAGAAGTTTGAAATACATCATGGAGTAAGAATACATGATTCAGCAATTGTGGCTGCAGCAAAGCTTTCTTCAAGGTATATTCAAGATAGATATCTTCCAGATAAGGCAATCGATTTAATAGATGAAGCAGCAGCTATGATTAGATCAGAAATAGACAGTCTTCCAACGGAACTTGATGTGATAAAAAGAAAAATATTTCAAATGGAAATAGAAAAGGAAGCGCTATCTAAAGAAGAAGACGTATATTCAAGAGAAAGACTTGAAGCTTTGGAAAAGGAACTCAGCAATATAAAAGATAAAGATAAGGAAATGACTGCAAAATATGAAAAGGAAAAAAATCAAATAGTATCAGTCAGAAATCTTAAGGAAGAGCTTGATGATGCTCGTGGCAAGCTGGAAAAGGCTGAAAGAGAGTATGATTTAAATAAGGTAGCAGAACTTAAATATGGTGTTATTCCAATCATAGAAAAACAAATTGAAGAAAAGGAAAGTTTAATTAATGAAAATCAATCTGGGAATATGCTTAAAGAAGAGGTTACAGAACAAGAGGTTTCTGAAATAATCTCTAAGTGGACTGGAATACCTGTATCTCGAATGCTTGAAGGAGAAAAGGAAAAGCTTTTAAGACTTGAAGAAGATCTTCATAATAGAGTCATAGGACAGGAAGAAGCAGTAACTGCAGTATCTAATGCAGTAATTAGAGCAAGAGCAGGAATGAAAGATCCAAAACGTCCTATTGGTTCATTTATATTTTTAGGACCAACTGGAGTTGGTAAAACAGAACTTGCAAAAACCTTAGCGAAAACGCTATTTGATAGTGAAGAAAATATAATTAGAATAGATATGTCTGAGTACATGGAAAAGCATACAGTAGCCCGTCTTATAGGTGCACCTCCAGGATATATTGGTTATGATGAAGGAGGACAGTTAACTGAAGCTGTTAGAAGAAAGCCTTATAGCGTAATACTGTTTGATGAAATTGAAAAAGCTCATGATGACGTATTTAATATATTTCTTCAAATATTAGATGATGGAAGACTTACAGATAATAAAGGTAAAACTGTAGATTTTAAAAATTCAATAATAATTATGACTTCAAATATTGGAAGTAGCCATCTCTTAGATAATACTTCTGGGGAAGGAATAGATGAGAATATAAGAAATAAAGTCTTAGGTGAACTTAAGTTAAGATTTAAGCCGGAATTTTTGAATAGGTTAGATGATATTATAATGTTTAAACCATTATCTAATAATCAAATAACAAAGATAATTGATATATTCCTAGAAGATATAAGACACAGATTAAGTGATAGAAATATAGGGTTAGAAATAACTGAAAAAGCAAAAGAACTTATGGCTGAAGAAGGTTATGATCCTGTTTATGGAGCAAGACCTTTAAAGCGTTATATTGAAAATATCTTAGAAACGGCCATTGCTAAAAAGATTATAAAGGGAGAAATTTACGAAGGAACCACTGTAAAGGTAGATGTAAATTCTAATGGAGAAAATTTGGTCGTGGAAAGAGGCTGAGGAGGAATCTCTAGTCGCTAATATCTAATCACTAAAAGAAGCGAAGCAATTTTTTAGTTACTAAAAAACTGCTTCGCATTTTTTATTTAATTAGTCCATTTTTTAAGCAAATCTCAATGGATAAGTTTTTTATTATATTATTTGAAAATCTAATTTCCATATTTGAAGCTTTTAAATTTATAATTTCTCCCATGCCAAATTGCTTATGGATAATCTTTTTACCTATATTTAAGGAGTCTAGTGTAATTCTAAATTCATTATCTTGTTTCCTTTTTTGAATTTCTTGATCTTTTTTTCGAGATTCCTCCAATTTTTTATTATTATACTTTTGAAAGAAATCAAAAAATACTGAACTAGAACCTTTAGGATGAATTAAATATACCTGTTTTTTTCCACGGGTTACGGCAACGTAGCAAAGACGCCTTTCCTCCTCAAGTTCAGTAAAATCATCTTCTTCCACGGCCTTTTTTATGCTTGTTATAGTGGGGAATATATTCTTTATCATATCTATTATAAATACCGTATCCCATTCGCAACCTTTACTGCTATGAAAGGTAGCAAGAGTAACACCTTCTGTTACACACTTTGCCCTACGCATAGTTAATTCTAAATCATTTAGCTTTTCTTTAAATTCAGTTATGTTTCCAGTGTTACTAGTAAGTGTTTTAAGAGTTGTAAGTATTGTATTTATATTATCCATAGAATATTTAAAGTCTTTAGCATATTTATTTAAATAATCTTTATATCCCAATTCATTTTCTATATATGAAAGAGCATCAAAGGTTTTTTTATTCCTTAAGATATCAAATTTTATATAAAAATCTATAAGCCCTTTATCGGGATATTTTGCATTTAGTATTTGAAATATATTTGTTTTATTATCTATTTCAGAATAAAGTTTTTGAATATCTTGCTTGGTTAAATAAGTTCCCATCTTATAATATATATCTTTAAATATGCTGTAGTCAAAAGGCCGCTCTGAAAATTCTAAGAATCTTAGTATATCCTTTGTTATCCAGTGATTAAAAAAGTGAGGTGCCACATCCTTAATATAAAAAGGAATATTATTTTCATTAAATAAGTCTACTAAGGGAAGGGCAGATATATTATTTCTGAAGAGCACAGCAGTATTTTTATAATCCTTTTCTTTTTTTAAGTGATCTATAATATATTGAGATTGCTCATCTATAGAGTTTAGGGTTATAAGTTTTATATTTGAGCCTTCACTATTTTCTGTAATCATATTTTTACTATATCTATTTTTATTTTGTTTAATAAATTCATTAGCGGCAGATACAATGCACTTAGTAGATCTAAAATTCTGCTCTGCAAATACAATAGTACCACTAGGATGATTTTTCTTGAAGTTTAAAAGTACTTCAGGAAAAGCTGCTCTCCAAGAGTAGAGTACTTGATCATCATCTCCCAAAAGGCATAAGTTATTTAAAGGAGCTGCAAGAATTTTTATAATTTCATGCTGTACTTTACTAGTGTCTTGAGCTTCATCTACAAGTATATATTTATATTTGCTTCTATATCTATTCAAAAGTTCAGCGTTTTTTTCAAGTATTACTAAACAATAAATAAGCATATCATCAAAATCAAGATAATTATTTGCCACCATAATATCATGATAATTTTTATATACATCAAGGAAGTGAGGTACAGGGAATATGTCTTTATCTTCCTTTAATAAATCTTTATATCGAAGCATGGAATTTTTTATATAGCTTATATAACTAGATAATTCTTCAAGCTTATCCTCATTTAAATGTTCATGATTATACTTTTTATAAAGATCTGTTAATATCATCCCTTTATTTATATTAGAATTTCCCTCAATTAATATAAAATTTTTATTAATGAGCTTACTGTAATACATAACTACAGAATAGGCAAAGGAGTGAATTGTTGAGAAATGAACTTTATCTATAACTATATTACCAAATCTATCATAAAATTTTTTTCTCATATCTTGAGCAGAAGTCTTGCTGAAGGTTATTGCTAGTATGTTTTCAGGAAGAATTTTATGACATAATATCATATTTGCAATTCGTGTGATGGCAGTTAAAGTCTTCCCAGCTCCAGGTACTGCAATAAAAGCTAAAGGACCATTGACAGTGGTCACGGCTTTTATTTGAGAAGTGGTCAAATTTATATCTAAGGATTTAATAAGTTCTAAAAATTTATCTTGGGATATCATTAAGTTTCTCCTGTTCCTTGCTATATCTTGTGAAAAAATATTTGTTTATAAGTAATGCAATTATTATACCGATAAATGTATCAAGCATTCTATTTAATGCATAAAGGGTATAGGGCACATCCTTTAAATTTGTCATTATAGCTGAAATAACAATACAGCCTATAGAACAAGCCCCTTTACGTCCGATGGCATTACAAATAAATATAGTAAGCATTATTCCAACACCTGTAAGAAGCGCATGGAGCACAAAAATTGGAAAAGATTCTTGTAGAAAGCATAAAAACATTCCTAAAAATCCGCCTATTGCTGTTCCTATTAGTCTATCCATGCCAGATTTGAAGGACTGGTCTACAGTGCTTTGAGTACATATTACTGCAGCAATACATGCATAAAAAGGATAAGGCCTGTGTATACCTTGAAATAATAATATACATAATACTACAGATAAGGAGGTTTTAATATTCCTAAGACCTATTTGCGTAGTTAACATTTTATCACCTCATAAACTGAATATAATTTATATTATATATCCTTATAAAATTCACATATAAATTATATCATAAAATTAAATTGTAATAAGTTCAATGCAGAAAATTATGTAAATTAAATAAAAGGGAAGGAATTAACTCAGTTGTGTAGAATTTAGAAGTATAAAGGTCTATGCTAAGATATAAGATAAAAATAAAAGGAGATAAATATATGTCTATTGAAAAATATAATAATGAAATGAAGTTTATTAGCAGTAAGTTAACCGGTAATAAAGAAAAAGACATAGAAATTCTTGAATCTTTGAAATGTGATTATGTAGATCACGAATATGGTGATGAAATAATAGATGAAATAAATAGAATTATTGGAAGGATTTTATATAATGAAGAAGAAGAAGAATTTGATAATGCTTATGAAGGAGATATAAATAAAATAATGGAAGAGTTAAAGTTAGTACAGAAATATATAAATGAAAATGATATTGAAAAGGCTGAAAAGATAATATTAGATTATTTGCCTATGCTTGATATATGTAAAGAGGACAAGATAAAGTTATATATGGAATTTAGGAATCCATTAGAGGAAATTTATTATAAGTATAAGTTTAAAAATGATAAAATAATAAAAAATCCAATACTTCCTATAGCTTCAATACTTGAGAAATATGTTTACATATTAATTAAAAAGGGTGAATTGGAAAAGGCATTAAAATATATAGAGAAAGGTATAAAGTGTAATCCTCTTAATATGGCATTTGTATTTCAAACGGCTTCTATATATGCTATGCTAAACAATTCGGAAGACATATTTGAAGTTATTAAAGATAGCTTGAAATTATGTTATATTCCAGAAGAGCTAGCACGCTCGTATAGAATGCTTGGAGGCTATTTTACAGAAAAAGGTTTATGGAAAGAAGCTATATGTTGCTATTTATATAGTAACTTTTGGCAGGAAACAGAAATAGCAAATGGAGAACTTGATTATATAAGTGAAACTGCAAATATAAATATTGATATAGAACATTATATCAATATAACACCTGAAGTATTTAAAAAACATGGTGTTTTATTCAAACCAGATTATACATGGATAGAAATTTCATATGGAATGGCAAGTGAATTTGAGAAGTCAGGAAGAATTGACGATGCGATAGGTTATTACATGGTGTGCTATAATTTAACTAAAGATGAAGAATTAAAAGAGAAGTTACAAAAGCTTTTAAAGCGAAATTAAGATTTAGGAGGAGTTTTAAATGGCAATATTGGTATGTGGGGGAGCAGGATATATAGGCAGTCATATGGTGACATATCTTTTGGAAAAGGGGAAGGATGTAGTCGTTCTCGATAACTTACAAAAGGGACACAAAGAAGCGGTACTTTGTGAGAAATTTTATAAAGGCGATTTAAGAGATAGATCAGTTTTAGATAAGGTCTTTACAGAAAATAATATAGAAGCTGTAATTGATTTTGCAGCAGATTCACTAGTTGGTGAAAGTGTATCAGAACCTATTAAGTATTTTGAAAATAACGTGGGAGGCACATTAAGTCTTCTTGGTGCAATGAAGGATTATGAAGTGAAAAATATAGTGTTTTCATCTACTGCAGCAACTTATGGAGAACCTGAAAATATTCCAATACTTGAAAATGATAAAACTTTTCCTACTAATCCTTATGGAGAATCAAAGCTTGCTGTAGAGAAAATATTAAAATGGTGTGATAATGCCTACGGTATAAAATATACTGCTTTAAGATATTTTAATGCAGCTGGAGCCCATGTGAGTGGGAAGATAGGAGAACATCATAATCCTGAAACACATTTAATACCAATAATACTTCAAGTAGCCCTAGGGCAAAGAGATAAAATAATGATTTTTGGGGATGATTATATAACAGAGGATGGGACATGTATAAGAGATTACATACATGTGTATGACTTAGCATCAGCTCACCTTTTAGCATTAGAGAGATTAATGAATGGTGGAGAAAGTGCTGTATATAATTTAGGAAATGGTAAGGGCTTTTCAGTAAAAGAGGTAGTTGAAGTTGCAAGAAGGGTTACAGGAAAGGAAATTAAAGCTGAAGTAGCGCCTAGAAGGGCAGGAGATCCGGCAGTACTTGTGGCATCTTCAGAAAAGGCAAAAAAAGAACTTGGCTGGAAGCCAGAATTTGATTCATTAGAAACTATAATGGAAACTGCATGGAATTGGCATAAAAACAATTCAAACGGATATGGATATAGTAAACAATCATAGTATGTGCTTTGTATTGTAGAAAGCATTGAACAAGACGAGAAGCTCTTTATTTATAACTTTAAGACATCACTAAGAACTTTATGCTATTCAAGTTGAATGAATATTAGAGGGTTTAGATGATTTAAAGTTATGAATATTAGAGCTTCTTGTACAGTGAATAAGCTGAATAATATATAGAAATTTTTTTAGTATATCCAAGCAAACTAGGTGTTTTATCAATTCTATAGTTCGATAGTGAACATTATCTAAAATTATTCAGTGTAGAGTTAAGGTGTTCAGACAAATCTTCAAGTTCTAAAGCAAGGTTGTTTAACTTGTCTATATTTTGAGCAAATTCCTCCATGGTTGCAGAAACTTCCTCTGTTAATGCCGAATTTTCCTCTGAGCTAGAAGATAAGTTTTCTATAACAGTAACTACATTATTTTTATTTTCATTGATTTCTTTTAGAGATTTTCTGGTACTTTCAATTTTAATAATCAACTGATGTATATAAGTTGATATGTCATTAAATATATTTTCAGTTCCACTAACACATTTCTTTTGAATTTCAATGATGTCATTTACTTCAGTCATAGATGATACAGCAGTATCCGATTTTTTTTGTATTTCATTAATAAGATTTGTTATTTCTATTGTAGATATACTTGTTTTTTCTGAAAGTTTTCTTATTTCATCTGCAACTACTGAAAAACCTCTGCCAGCTTCTCCTGCTCTAGCAGCTTCAATAGCGGCATTTAATGCAAGAAGATTGGTTTGCTCAGATATATTTTTAATTACATTTGTAATGCTTCCTATGTTTTCTGAACTAGTTGCTATTGAATTAATAATTTGTTCCATGTCTTTTATAACTGCATTATTTTTGTTATTTTTATCTATTAATTCAGTAATTGTAATAAGTCCTAATTCGACTTGGGAATTAGTAGTATTTGATAATTTACCTATTTCATTTGTAAATTCTGAAATTAATTCAATTTCTGCAGCAAGTTTTGTAATTTTTTCAAACCCATTTTGAATTTCTTCTGTTTGCATCACACTACTACTAACTATTTCACTAACATTTTGCTTAATACCATTCATAGAATGAGCAGTTTCTTCTGATATATCTGCAAGGGATTTTGAACTGCTAAATACTGTAGAAGAGGATTTCTTAATATCTTCTATTATGACTTGAATATTTTTAATCATGTGGTTAAATGCAGTACTTAAAATTTTAGTTTCATCATTATTTTTTATTTCTAAATTACTTATATTAAGATTTCCAGATGCTATTTCGCTGGCGGTATTTGCAATTAACTTAATAGGAGCGGATATATGTCTTGCAAACATAAGTACAAATACAGCACTTAAAGCTAATACAATAGCATATGTAACTATAAGTATTTTTAAAATAACAGAAGCGCCCTTATTAAAGTCATTCATATACGTACCAGAACTTACAATCCAATTCCAATTAGGATCTGTTTCTTGATAGGTTATTTTTGAGGCGATTTTTTCAGAGCCAGGAAGTGTCCAGGAATATTCCAAAAATCCACCACCATTATTACCAATTTTAATTTGCTCTTGAACTAAGAAAAGCCCCTTTTTTTTATCCTTTACATCCCAAACACTTTTACCCTCTAGAGATGGGTGGACAGCTTCAACTCCGTCTTGAGTATAAGCTAAGAGATATCCATTTTCCCCTAAATCAATATTTTTATTAATAGTCCTTGTACCATCTGAGTTCTTTTTCCCAAGCATGAATACTTTAACCTGTTCTTGGGCTTCTTCTAGGGTTAAGATACCTTTGTCTACATATTCTTGTTTTTCACTTATTAACTGAATTACGCTTTTTACACTGTTTTTTAGAATTACTTTTCCTTGTTCATTTAGTTGGTATTTTGCTACATTAAAGCTAATTAAGCCTATTATTACACCGGGGATAAGAAGTACTATAGCCATCATTATAAGCTTAAATCTAACGCTGCCCATTTTATTTTGCTGCAATTATTATCACTCCTTTACTATTTATAATCTGTAAGTATTAAGGATTTTATATAGTATTATCGATGTAAAAATACAAGCACTTAATATGCTTAAAGATAAAAAGTAGCCAGCATATTGCGAGCTACTTTTTATAAAAACTTTTAATAACTACATCTTTGGCTTTCAGTTCTAGAGTATCATCTATTGAATCTAAGCAAACATATTTCAAATTATTGCATTTGTTATCAAGAGCTTTGTTTATAAGAAGATCAGCGAGTTCAGGATTTTTAGATAACAGAGAACCGTGAAAATATGTACAGTAGGTGTTTTTATATATACAGCCTTCATATCCATCCTCGCCATTATTTCCGTAACCCTTGATTACTTTTCCTAAAGGTTTCAGATTCCCTATATAAGTTCTTCCAGAGTGATTTTCAAAACCAACATAGGTTTGATTTAATTCCTCATTTAATATTATGGTGTTTCCTATGAATCTAGTGTCTCCGCCTTCTGTGTATAAATCCAATATTCCGAGGCCATCGAGTTTTTCTCCATCAGGAGTTGTATAGTATCTGCCAAGAAGCTGATATCCACCACAAATAGCAAGTAGTACTTTTCCGGATTCTACATATTCTGTTAGTGCTTCTTTTTTAGTATTTTTTAAATCATCCGCAACTATAGATTGCTCGTAATCTTGACCTCCGCCAAAGAATACTATGTCGTATTTAGCGGCATCAAATTCATCGTTAAGAGAAATATTATCTATATTAACTTTAATACCTCTTTTTTCTGCACGATATTTAAGTATAAGTATATTTCCAATATCGCCATAGACATTTAAAAGGTCAGGGTAGAGATGACATATGTTAAGTTCCATTTTTTCACCTTCTTTTTTATTTAAATTACCAAAGTTTTTCTATATATTTTTTATTGAAAAGATACTTTCTAAATTCAAGCATAGCAGTATATGTAGCAAGTACGTAGACTGTATTTGTACTAGTATTCTTAATACCTTCTAAAAGTGAGTCAAGGCTTTCATGAGTTTGAAAGGCTTCCTCTTCAAGTCCAGCTACTTTAAGTCTTACTGCCATATCATAAAGTCTGTCTCCTCCGACTAATACATCCTTTATATTAAGAGAGGATAACTTTTCAAAGGCTACATCCCATATCCAAGATACATCACGTCCATCGGCATAATTATCATTTAAAAGAGCTACAAGACTAATTTCTCTCTTATCAAGAAATATGGTATTTATAGCTTGGTCGCAGCCAGCAGGATTTTTAACAAGAACTATTTTAACTTCTTTTCCATCTATATTTAAACATTCCTGTCTACCAAAGCTGCTTTTTTGACTCTTCAAGGAATTTACAATAACCTTTTTTTCAACTCCAAGTTCTCTTGCAATAGAGTAAGCACAAAGAGCATTGTATATATTGTATGTACCAGATTGATTTATGAAGAGATCTGTTCCATTTATACTCACATAGGAACCCTCGGGAGTTTGTTCGTGAATTTTATCTACAAAATATGTAAGATGAGGCCTCTTATATCCACAGTTTTCACAATAAAAATCTCCTAAATGATTATAAGTTAGGAAATTGTACTGATAAGGATGTTTGCACTTTTTACAAAACTTTGCATCCGCATTTATATCTATAGTTTTATTATCATCTATTGAAGTATTAAATCCGTAATAAACCGTTGCATTGTGGACTTCTAAATCTCCAAGTAAGGATTCATCAGCATTTAGTATAAGCTTAGATAAAGGAGCTTTTTCTAGTCCCTCCACTATTTTTTTCAATGTAGTATAAACTTCACCATATCTATCTAATTGATCCCTAAATAAATTTGTAATTGTTATTATTTCAGGAGTGATATATTCAGTAACTAATTTTACATTAGCTTCATCTGTTTCAATTACAGCATATTTTTCACCGTATGAATGACTAAATTTGTGATGTTCTATAAAACAAGCAACTATTCCAGGAAGCATATTAGCTCCAGTACTATTAGAAATGACTTTCTTTCCACTATCCTTAAGCATGGAATATATCATATTTGTAGTCGTAGTTTTTCCATTGGTTCCTGTAACAAGTATTACTTTGTAGTCTCTTGCTACAGTTTTTAGTATACTATTATCGACTTTTAATGCAACTTTTCCCGGGAAATTAGTTCCACCTTTTAAAAAGGTTTTTGATAATTTAAGTACTATTTTGGAGATTATTATACTTAAACCAGTTTTTATGTTAATTTTAAACACATCCTTTGCTGTAGAATTGGTTATCTCTTAGAAGAATATTATTTACTTACAATTACTAATTATAATACAAATTATATCTTTTGGCGATATTTTTAAACAGGGGACATGATATTTTAAAGCAATGTTGAATGTACCGCATGGGATTTACATTTAGGAAAGCAGTTCACTTCACAAAGAAGCTCTAATGTTTATGATTGTAAAACCCCTAAACTTTCTAAACTCGCTATCGCCCAGACAGTAGAAAGTTCTTTACGGTGTTCTACAATCATAAACAAACAGCTTCTAAGCTTATTCAATGCTTTCTACAATGCAAATTCTATACTATATATTCAACATTAAAAATATCACTTAAACTTACTAAATGAAAAAATTCAGGAAGCTGAATTTCCATAATTGTAGTATTTGGAGGTTAGAGGGTAGGGACGAGTAGCTTAAAATAGGAAATGGATAAAACTTTCCAATTGAAAGTTCTATCCATTTCCTATCACTAGTACTTTAGAAGTTATTTTATAATCTTAAACTCATCAGATATACTAAATCCAAAACTTTGAGATATGTTATTTAATTTGTTAAGTATTCTTGTTTTTTCGCTGCCTTGAGCTGGCGTAGGACAGTAATCATTTATATAGTTTACAGAAGAAATACTGCAAGGAATAGCCTTTACTTCATAGGATTGAGGAACTCCATTTATCAAATTATATTTTACTTGTAGTATGAATGTATCCTTATCCTTAGGATTAAAGTTGCCTCCAAAGCAGAAATTGCCAAGACTATAAGCTATTATTTTTCCCTTATATTGTTCTATACCTTGAACAACATGAGGATGATGACCTATTATTAAATCTGCTCCATTATCAATTGCAGTATGGGCAATAAATGTTTGACTTTCAACTGGATAGTACATATTTTCAGCACCCCAGTGAAAATTTATTATTACAATGCGGCCTTCATCCTTAAAGGCTTTTATATCACTTTTAAGTTTTTTTAGGAAAGTTTCGTCAGCATAAAATCCTGTGTAGCCAAGGAACCCAAACTTTCCTCCATTTATATCTTTTGTGTATTTATATCCTTCTCCAAAGAATCCAACATTATTGCTCTTTAATGTATTTACAGTGTCATCAAAGCCTTCTTTATTGTAATCATATATATGATTATTTGAAATGTTTACTGCTTCAACAGAACCTAATGTAAGTGATTTTCCATATTCCGGATCTGCTTTAAAGTTAAATTGTTTTGCTTTTCTCGAGTTGGAATTAGTAAAGGTAGTTTCTAAATTAACTATACTTAAATCATCATTTTTAAATATAGGGAGTACGTTTTTAAAAAAATAAGAATAATCATTGCCGTTTTTTTGTAGTACTGCCGGAAGACTATTTGCAAACCCAAAGTTTGTGTCATGACCAATTGTAGAATCCCCTGCGAAGCTTAATAGGACATTAGTTTTAACATCTTGTTTAGGTTCATTATCTTTAGGTTTACTATTTTCTTGCTTAGAAATATTTTGTGGCTTTGTAGTTTCGTTAGGTTTAACAGCAGTTTTTTCATTAGTAACAGAGTAATATAATATGTAGGAAATGATTCCAGTCATGATTAATAATCCAAGTATCAAAAATCCTATAAATACTCCTTTTTTATGAGAGCTTTTCATATTCATCCCCCTTAATAATAAATGGTATATACTTTAATATATACTGAAAATTGACAAAATACAATTAAATCCTGTGGATTTATTAACTTAATTCTGTTAAAATCATATGTGGTATGCATGATTTGTAGAAATTTGTGATTTCATTACAAATCGACCATCTCAATTTTAGTGAGATATTCGTATTTAATACGTATATAGTTTATTTAGAAGGAGGAAATTTTATGAGTAATACTAATGAAACACCTAATAACCCAGAAAGCAAAAGTATGGTTTCTTTGAAAGAATTTATAAAGAAAAACTATAAAATTTTAGGGATTATACTAGGTGTAGTTATCATCTTTGGTGGAATGTTTACATATAAGAGTTTACAAAATAAAACACATAATATAGCAAATAATAAAGGGGAACAATATTTTTATGCAGCGGATTTTGATAGTGCTGTAAAGGAATATGAAGCTTATTTTAATAAGGATAAAAATCCACTGTGGAAAGCTAAAATTGCTCAAGTGCACTCCATAAAAGGAGATAAAGAAAATTCAGCTAAGTATTTAGAAGAAGCAAAAAGTGTAGACAAGTTAGACCCAGAAACTATAAATATTATAACATTCACAGAATATATGAATGATGATTACGAATTAGCACTAGAAGATGGAGAAAAGGGAATTGAAAGTTTTCCGAAGGATAAGCAATTAAATAAGACAATGTTTGCAGTTTATATGGCAAATAAAAATATAGATAGTGCTAAAAAACTTTTAGAAACCTACCCTATAGATGAAAATTCGGCTTATGATATAGCAGAAAAGAGCAGAATGCTTATGCTCTTAGGGGAAAAAGAAAAGGCATTTCAAGAGCTTAAAAAAGCCTGGGATAAAGATAAGGATGAATTTAAAGTTTATGACGTATTATCCCAAATTGCATTATATGATAGAAATAGTCTGCTCGAAGATATAGATAATCTTATTATAGAAAATCCTAATGAACCAGCATATAAGATGTGGATGGCAAAATTATATTCAGCCAATAAGGAAACTGCTTTAGATGCAGAAAATATGATTAAGGAAATTGAAGGACAGGACATAGGAAAGCTTGAGAAACAAGTTATACTGTCTTCAATATATAGCAATAGCGGAAAAATTGAAGAAGCTGATAAAATCATAGAAGATGTACTAAAAAACTATAAAAAAGATTATAGAGCATATCATATTGCTTCCTGGCACTTCTTGGAGAAAAAGGATTTGAAAAAGGCTGAAGAATATGCTAAGGAATCTATGTATTTAAATCCAAATTATCCAGATAACTATGCATTCTTAATGCCTGAAATATTAAAGCAAAAAAATAAGAGCATAGAAGGAGAACCATATTTTAGAACTGCAATGCTTATGGAGCCTTACAATTACAATATAATGTTAAACATAGCGGATTACTATTGGGAAACTACAGATAGTAATAAGAAAGCATTAGAATACTTTGAACTTGCAGAAATAGTAAGACCTAATGATCCTGAAATAAAGTACAATATCACCCTTATATATGTTGCAAATAAGCAAGATGGAGAGGCAGTACAGGTGCTTAGACAAGCTATAAAATTAGATGATGAAAATCCAAAATACCACAGAACTTTAGGAACTATATATTTCTTAAATGGACGTGATAAGCTTGCTATAGAAGAAACAAGACTTGCTTTTGAAGCGGATAATAAAGATATATTAACATTGAATAATGCAGGATGTTACTATGTAATGACAGCATCAAATATCCAAAGAGGAGTTTATAACCTAAAAGAAGCCTATGATGGAATTAAAGATGATACTGATGAATATACTAGAAGAACTATAAAGGAAAATTACCAAAAAGCTAAAGAATTACTTGATCAATATAAGAACGCAAAAGGAAACTCAAAGCTTCAAGTGCCTGAGCTTATAATGTTTTATTAAAAATTAAGGTTTTATTTTTAAAGACATCTCTACTGAGTAGTACAGTTAAAAAACTGTTATATAAACTACTTAGTAGGGATGTTTTTTATTTATTTACATACTTACTTTTAATAGTTAGTCAAATAATATCATGCATTCATATAATATATGAATACAAATTGTAGGGGGATGAAGAAGTTATGGTTAAATTTGAGGAATTTAAAAAGGCTTATAGAAACTTACCTGTATCTGCATTAGTAGAAATTGCAATAAAAAATGGAGAAGGTGTACTTGCAGAAAATGGAGCATTAGTTGTAAATACAGGGAAATATACAGGAAGATCTCCAGAGGATAGATTTATAGTGAAGGAACAAACTACAGAAAAAGAAATAAATTGGGGGAAGGTAAATAAACCTGTATCGGAAGAGGTATTTTATAATTTATATAATAAGGTAATAAAGCATTTAATAGAAAAAGATGTGTATGTATTTGAAGGCTTTGTGGGTTCGATGAAAGAATACGCCTTAAAAACAAGAATTATATGTGAATATGCATATGAATGTTTATTTGTAAATCAATTGTTTGTGAACACTTCAAAAGATGAGCTTGAAGATTTTATCCCAGAATTTACGGTTATAGCTGCGCCGGATTTTAAAGCACAAGGAAAGGCAGATGGAGTAAACTCTGAAGCCTTTGTAATAATAAATTTTAAGGAAAAAGTTGTTCTTATTGGTGGAACCAAATATGCAGGAGAAATAAAAAAATCAATGTTTACAGTTATGAACTTTTTACTGGCAAGTAAAGGAGTATTTCCTATGCATGCATCAGTTAATATGAACGATAAAGGGGACACAGCTTTATTTTTTGGCCTTTCAGGTACAGGAAAAACAACTTTATCTGCTGACGCAGATAGGAAACTAATAGGTGATGATGAACATGGATGGTGTGAAGAAGGAGTATTTAACTTTGAAGGTGGATGTTATGCAAAGACGATAAAATTATCGCGTGATAAGGAAAGAGAAATCTATAATGCAATAAGATTTGGAAGTATTCTTGAAAATGTAGTTTTAAGAGAAGATAAGGTTCCTGATTATGACGATGATAGTCTAACCGAAAATACAAGGGCAGCTTATCCTATAGAATATATAGAAAATGCGGAGTTAAGTGGCAAGGGAAATATCCCTAAAAATATTATATTTTTAACTGCAGATGCCTTTGGAGTAATACCTCCCGTATCTAAACTTACTAGAGAACAAGCAATGTATCATTTTATGTCTGGATATACTAGTAAAATTCCAGGCACTGAAAGAGGCATTAAGGAACCTACAGCTACTTTTTCAACATGTTTTGGGGAGCCGTTTATGCCTATGAATCCTAAGGTTTATGCAGAACTTCTTGGAGAAAAAATAGATAAATATGGGGCTTATGTATATTTGGTAAACACGGGATGGATTGCAGGAGGATATAATGAAGGAGGAAGAATACCATTAGAGTATACTAGATCTATAATAAAAGCAATACTTGATGGAGAATTAGAAAATTCACAGTTTATAGAACATCCAATATTTAAAACTATGATTCCTACAAGCTGTAGAAATGTTCCACAAGATATATTAAATCCTGAAAATACTTGGGGAAATAAGGAGATATATAAAAGCATAGCTATAAAACTTGCAAATATGTTTGTAGAAAACTTTAAAAGATTTAAGGATGTATCTAACGATATCTTAAGTGCTACTCCCAATACACGATAAAAATAGTAAATACTAAATAATAATTTAATGTAGAGAGTTGGTTTTAAGCCAACTTTCGCCCTAGGTTATTATCTATTATTTAATAAAAGGTAAGTTGGTGGTTTTATTGAGAAAAAATAAGTTTTTAGCATTTGTTATAATATTAATTTCAGTATCATTTATTGCATGTAGTTCGAATAATCAAGGCAAAAAGGAAGAGAGTGAACAGGGAGTCTTTGTAGAGAAATGGGATAATTTTTATGAGGGTTCTAATATTAAGTTTTATTATGAAAATCCAGAGGAATCTAATCTTCAGCTTTTAAAGGATAAGTACAAGCTGAGTGAAGTAGTAAAGGATGGAAAAGATGATTTTGAAAAGTCGTTAAATTTAATGAAATGGATAAACACTAAGATGAAATATAGTAAAGGAAGTATCAGTACCAAAGAAGATGCTTTAAGTATATTAAAGGAAGCAACGGCAGCAAATTCAACTTTTTCTGATAAGGATTTTGCAATTGTATATAGCCAAGCAGCTTCGTCATTAGGAATATATGCAAGACGTGGAGAGTATAGAATAAAAAACAGTCAACAAGATGGGAAGGATTCCTATTATAAGGTTTGTGAAGTTTGGAGTGATAAATACAGTAAATGGATAATGCTTGATATAGTAAGTAATTCATATATAGAATATGAAAGAAAACCGCTAAGTGCCACTGAAGTATTAAATATAGGTATAGATAATATAAAGGCTAATGGAATAAAGGATTTAGAAAAGTACATCAAGAGACTAAAACCATACTTATATTCCTATACTATAGAAATTGATAATAATATATATGGGATGCCAAAGAGTAATGCATTTATAAGTTATACCAAGGGCTCAGATATGCCTGAAGTTAGAATAGAGGGAGGACTTATAAGGCCGACTATTTTTGTTAAAAAGGATACTTTGTTTACTAAATCCCCAAGAGTTGAATACAAAAATGATAATAGCGATAAATTGGCAAGTTTAATAATTCAAAAGAAAAATGCTATTGAAGGAGAAAAGGAAGAAGAGCTTGCTATAAATGTTGCAGCATTTAAAAATAGTGGAAATATTAAAGATTATTTTATAAGTGTAGACAATAAACCTTGGGAAAAAATAAGTATGTTTAAAACTATATCTATGAAAGAAGGAAAATCAAATATAAGGCTTTCAGAGGATGGTAAGAAAGCAATAAAAGAAATAATACTTCAGTATAAAAAATAATGGATTTTAATAAAGTGAAAATGAATTAATATAAAAATACAGTATTAGTAATTTACAATGCTGTATTTTGCCTTTTATACCTGATAGAAAGGTAGTATAATAATAAAGTGCTGAACATAAGAGTATATGGGAAAACTTAAAATTTTGAGAGTGAGTGTGATTATATGTTACTTATAATTCAAGCCATTATAATGGCAATTGTAGAAGGTCTTACTGAATTTATTCCGGTATCTTCCACAGGACATTTAATATTAGCGGGAAAGTTGATTGGATTTACTGGAGAATTTGCAAATTTATTTTCAGTAGTTATTCAATTGGGTGCGATTTTAGCTATTGTAGTTTTATATTGGAATAAGCTTTGGAATAGTGTAAAGAATATATTTGCACCAGATAGACGAGGCCTTAAGTTTTGGACAAATATAATTGTTGCAGCTATTCCCGGAGTTATACTAGGATTTCTATTTGATGATATGATAGAAGCAAAGCTTTTTTATACATTTCCAGTTTCAATAGCCTTAGTAGTAGGTGGTATACTTATGATAGTTATGGAGAATAAGTATAGAAGAGGGAAGAAAATTAATAATGTGGATCAAATAACTGCAAGACAAGCCTTTGTGGTAGGAGTATTTCAATGTCTTGCACTTTGGCCAGGTATGTCAAGATCAGCTTCAACTATAATTGGTGGATGGATTGCGGGACTTTCAACTGTAGCGGCAGCAGAATTTTCGTTTTTCTTGGCAATACCGATGATGATAGGAGCTTCGGGTTTAAGTCTTATAAAAGGCGGTATGGCTATGAGCAGTATAGAAGTGGTTGCTTTAACAGTAGGATTCATAGCTTCCTTTATAGTAGCTTTAGTAGTAGTGGAAAAGTTTCTGAAGTTCCTTCAGAAGAAACCTATGAGAATATTTGCAGTGTATAGAATTTTTATAGGAATAATACTTTTAGTACTTTCAGCTATAGGAATTATGTAATAACAATTAATAATATTAGAGAAAGATCCACAGTTTGTGGATTTTTTTATTTGATATGAGGATTATATTAAAAAAGAAGTTTGCATGTACAAACTTCTTTTTTATATACATATTAATAATTAAACTTTAGGTATAAATTATAAAGTAGCAAGATACAATTCTTCAGGTTTGTTTGAAATAACATCTAAGGTAGTAACTACTGGAAGGTCTATTTCCTTTGCATAAAAGACTTTGCTTTTAACACCTCTTACAAATGCATCCATAATGTCAGGATATTGAGAGGAAAAATCCATTCTTACAACTTCATAAGGGAAAAATTCATCATTATTATCTGCACAATCTACATAAAAATCGGAAAAACTAAAAGGTCTTTTAGAAGTATCATAATTTTTTGTGTAGTTATATACTAAATTAGATAATCTACAATCTCCATCTAATATACAATTGCATATAAATGAATCTAAATACAATTTATAATTAGCTGGTAGAGGTTCATTTGAATTTTTTTCGAAAATTACTATTGTTTTCATAGTTATAACCTCCCTTATAGTTTATAAATAAAAAATAAACCTACAATTTACATTAATTATACTACAACTTTACGGAATGTTAAATGAAAATTTCAAAAATTTAAAATAATACAAACAAAAGCAGCTGTAATACTTTGCAAACATAAGTAAAGTAATTATAGTTTAGTTATATGTTAAGTTAAATATACATTACTTTATGATTAAGAATATAGGGAAGATTTGAAAAATAAAAAGGAAAAGATTAAGAATTACTTTGCTAACAGTAAAATATAGAGAGTATCTTAATTAAAGAAGCTAATTATAAATTAGGGAGAGTATAGTATGATAGAAAAGATATATATAGATAAAAAAAGAGATTTGAAAATCAAATCTCTTTTGGTGCCGAAGACCGGAATCGAACCGGTACGGGCTGTTAGGCCCGCAGGATTTTAAGTCCTGTGCGTCTGCCAGTTCCGCCACTTCGGCATAAATATAAGGTTAAAGGGTTGTTCATCGAACAAATTTATTATATTATGATATTTAAAATAAGTCAACAAAAAATATAAAAAAAATATAAAAACATGTAAAAATATATAGTTATGAGAATAATTTAAAGGAATTATAGGAAATTATTAAACCCAAAGGGGCATTGCATAGAAAGTAATGAAGCTACAGTGTTAGATTATATGCCATATGGGAAATGAGAATTGATAAAATATGGTTTAAATGAAGGAGAAGTTGAACTAGCAATTAAATAGACTAATCTTGAAGAAAAATCAAGGGCATACATTATATATACTAGTAGAAGGAAACGTAGATTATCAAACAGCTTTTATGTAGTTACTATTGCTAAAAAGCTTAATAGACCCGTCATGCTTTTTATAAGTATACATATAGAAGAGGGAGCAGAAAGCTTATATGAATATGGAGTTGTATTTATTATGTAGGAATATTGCGAGGAATAGTATCCCTAATAGAAGTATAGAAGCTCTTAAAGATGAGATTAAAAATATGGAACAGTATAAGTGAAAATATAACAAGAATTTTAAGATTATAATAATAGAAATAAAAGCATTTCGCACACACTTACTCTGGCGTATCCATATATGAATAATATAGCAAATTGATAAAATAATTAAATTTAACAAGCTAATTTCATTTAATAATAAATATATCATAGGATTAGATCTGATCCTATGATAAAATAACACATGTCGTCACAAGGGATGACAAAATAGTCAATAAAAACTTAAAAAAGTTATTGACATATTAAAATGAAAATGTTAATATATAAAAAGTCGCTTGGAGCGACAGGGTCTTTGAAAATTGAACAGAGAATAGAAACCAGTCAATTACTTAACAGTTAAATGTTAAGAAACGCGATGAGC
>NZ_JAFBDB010000007.1 GCF_016908015.1 Clostridium pascui | reverse complement strand
ATTCCGTGGTAGCTCAATGGCAGAGCATTCGGCTGTTAACCGAAGGGTTGGAGGTTCGAGCCCTCTCCACGGAGCCATTTTTATTTTTTGAATAATTAAAGCACAACGAGTTAAATTAATGCAAATATTAATTAACTTGCTGTGCTTTTTCGTATTAAAAGGATATTACGACGTTTTTAATGTGAACTGCTAACGGAAGATTTAACATTAAAAACCGTCGTAATATTTCTAAAGGTATAACAGAACACAAAAGAAGTGGCAAGTAGTGCCGGCAAGTACAAATAGGTGCCAGATTGCATGGTTATACGGTATTTTATCGAACATAAATAAAACTGCACCTAAGGTATAAAGAACTCCACCAGCTACTAAAAGAAATAAACCAGTGGATGGAAGAAGTATAATCAATCTTTTTATAGCAAATATTATGATCCATCCCATACCTACATAAGCCGAGGTAGATAATAATTCATATTTCTCAACCCAAAAGGATTTTAGGATAATTCCTATAATAGCAAGTCCCCATACAATCCCAAATATACTCCATCCTAATGGTCCTCGAAGTATAGTAAGAGTAAAGGGAGTATAGGTACCAGCAATAAGCAAGAAAATAGAACAGTGATCAAAAATCCTAAATATTCTCTTAACTTTTTTATTTGGAATACTATGATAAAGTGTAGAGCCAAGATAAAGTATAATCATACAAACTCCAAATATAGTGTAACTTACAACATGCCAAGGATCCTTATAAAGAGTTGCAAATACAATCAAAAGTACTAAAGCTGCTACAGATAGAAGTACACCTAATCCATGTGTTATGGCATTAGCTAATTCTTCTCCAAATGTATAAAAGTTATCTTTATCCTCCAAATTAACACACCTCCTTTATATTAAATCTCTATTCATAATATATTAACTTATAAAGCATATTGTAACATTTATATATTATAGTTGCATTAATATATTTTATACAAGTTTAGAGAGTTTATAAAATTATTAATTTATGCCTTTTTTATAAACAGACTATTTTTAAATTGTAAAACATATATTAATTTATGGCTTTAAATTCTTATAAAAGTAAACAAGTTAAGTAGAAGTTTATATTTTATTAAATATTGTAGCAAAAATGGATATTTTTATGTAAAATATATGATATAATGGAGAATGAATATTTCTTAATAAAGGAGGCAGTTATGAAATATATAAGTTTCTTTAAAGATAATATAAATAATTATATCATTCATATAATTTTTGGAGTTTTTTTTATAATAGCTATGTATATAAGTTCATTCAAATATCTGATGTTTCATACAATTTGTGAACTGCTTATTATAATTGTAAGTTTTAGTATTATGATTATAACACTTAATATGAGTAAAAGTCATAAAAGTGATTATTTTATATTTTTGGGAATAACTTATGGATTCGTAGCTTGCATTGAATTATTGCACACTTTATCTTATAGAGGTATGAATATAATAGATATAGGTAGTACAGCAAATATACCTACTCAATTATGGATAGCTGTAAGATATTTAGAATCAATTTCTATATTAGTGTCATTTAGTTATATTAAAAAAAGAATTAATATTTTAAAGACTTTTATTTCTTACGCAATTATTGCAGTATTAATTATTTTAAGTATATTTAAGTTTCATATATTTCCTGACTGTTTTATAGAAGGATATGGACTAACACCCTTTAAGATGATAAGTGAGTATATAATAATTGTAATTTTGGGAGTATGTTTGTTTATATCTTATGATGAGTATAATATAAATTTTTTATCTGATAAATCTTATAGCTATTTTATTATATTTTCAATAGGATCAGAATTGGCATTTACTATATATAAAGATGTGTATGGAATTATTAATGGAACTGGACATGTACTTAAATTTATATCCTTTTATATTTTATATACTGCAATTATAAAAGAAACTTTGGGTAAGAATATTCATAAAATTACGGATAATGGAAAGAGACTTAAGGAAACAGAGAGAATTTAAAAACTTTCTAAGTTTATTTTTCAAAATTACAATTAATAATTATTATTTGTTAATAGATTGTGTACGAATTGTAATATTTTTTTACTTATATCCCATAATATAGAAAATATCAACGGAATGTGTTATTATATTTCTATAAAAATTATGGATAAAAGGAGATGGGGAATATAAGCTTAAATAGAATAGAAAAAGATAAATCCATGCTAGAATTTTTAGCGAACATCTCTCACGAACTTAAGACTCCTATAAATCTAATATATAGTGTCAGTCAGGCTGAGGAATATTTTATTAATGAAGAAAACCTACAGAAGATAAGGGAATATAATAAAATAATTAAACAAAACTGTTATAGACTTATTAAATTAACTAATAATATAATTGATGTTACTAAAATAAATGAAGGCTCTTTAAGACCTAAGATAGCTTATCTTAATATAGTTGAAGTAGTAGAAAATATAGTTATGTCAGTAGTGCCTTATCTTGAGAAAAGAGGAATAAGTATAATATTTGATACAGATATAGAAGAGGAGTATGTAAATATAGATAATAATCTCATGGAAAGAATAATGCTAAATTTAATATCAAATTCAATTAAGTATGGTAATAATAATGGTAATATAAGTATAAGTTTATATCATGATAATAAAGATTATATAAATATAAGTGTAAAAGATGATGGAGTAGGGATTCCAAAAGAAAAACATGAAATAGTTTTTGAAAACTTTACTCAGGTCGACAATTTGTTTACAAGGAAATGTGAAGGAAACGGTATGGGATTAGCCTTGGTAAAGTCACTTGTAGAGCTTCAACAGGGAAAAATAAAATTAATAAGTGAAGTAGGACAAGGTACTGAAATAATTATAAGTATCCCTATAACAGAAATTAATGAAGTTGCATGTACTACACTGAATTTTGATAACATAGAAAATAAGTCTATCATAGAAAAAATGAATATAGAATTTTCGGATATATATTGGTAATAAAAGGAGTTTGCAAATGCAAGCTTCTTTTTTATATATAAACTAAAAATATGCCAAGTGTAACAAATAATAAGTTATGATAATAGTAAATTTAGTAAAGAATTAACATAAAATATGTTGGAATTTGGCGCATAATATGGTAAATTTAGATGAGTCATCTAGAAATCACCTATTGTTTTACAATATAAGGAGGAATTTACCATGAATAAGAAAAGTGGATTAAGAAAATCCATGTATATTTCTTTTATTATAATTTCTGTAATTGTAGTTACGGCTATGAGTATTATAGGATTTATTAGTTATTCTTCAGCAAAGAAACAATTAACTGATTTAGGAATTAGATCATTACAAAACAAGGTCAATATTGGAATAGAAACCATGGAAGGCCTTGAAAAAGAAGTGCAAAAAGGGAAATATACAAGACAAGAAGCTCAAGAAATGTTTAGACAAATATTTTTAAATCCAAAATCACAAGACGGTAAGTCTAGAGAAGTCAAATCTTCCATTGATTTAGAAAATATTAAGGCTTATATGTATGCTATAGATAGTACAGGCTTAGAAGTTATGCATCCTGCTAAAGAGGGAGATAGTATTATGGATTATAAGGATGCAGGAGGAACATATGTTGCAAAAGAAATAATAAGGGAAGGAAGTAATCCTACTAATAATGGAGTTATACATTTTATATGGCAAAACCCTGGAGAAACTGAGGCAAAGCCAAAGGTAAATGTAGTTAAGTATTACAAAAATTGGGACTGGTATGTAAATGTAGGATGTTATGAAGAAGATTTTTATAAAGGAGCAAATAAATTATTAATTGAAATAATAGCACTTATTATAATATTTAGCGTTTTAGTTAGCATTTGCTTAATATATATTGTAGGAAAAAAGATATTCCCATTAGAAGGAATAATAGCAAGTATGAAGGAGTTATCACATGGAGACTTAAGAGTTAGATCTACTTATAATAAAAAGGATGAAATAGGATATGTAAGCAGTGTATTTAATGAAATGACAGTTCAAATGGAAGCTTTAATAGGCAAGGTAAAAGCCGCCTTAAATACATTAAATGATTCCTCAACAGCACTTGCAGCATCTTCTTCAGATATAAATCACTCAAGTAAAGATATAGAGGAAGTTATGTCCGAAATCGCAAAAGGTTCAACGGATCAATCTAATCAGCTTTCAGATGTCTTAAAGCTCGTTGAAGGATTAACATCAAATTTAGATATTATAGGTCAAAAGTTTTCTAGAATGGCTGTAAGTGGGAGAGAAATAAAATATTCAGCAGATACAAATTCTGAAAATCTTCAAGAATTACTGTTATCTATTGAAGAGATAAAAAATTTATTTAATGACGTGATAAATAAAATAAACGAATTTGAAGGAAACATGGGAAAAATTAATTTGATAGTAGAGGTAATAGATGAAGTAGTTCAACAGACAAATCTTTTAGCATTAAATGCATCCATTGAAGCTGCAAGAGCAGGAGAGGCAGGAAGAGGATTTGCTGTTGTTGCAGATGAAATAAGAAAACTAGCTCAGCAAAGTTTGGAGTCTTCAAATAATATAATTGGAATAACAAACAATATGACTAAAGATTTTAATAATGTAGCAACTACAGCTAATTCAGCTACATTAAAGATTGAAAACCAAGTTGGAATAATAAGAGGTTCTATGACATCCTTTGAATCTATCCTTAAAGAAATAAATGAAATAATGCCTGCTATGGAAGATATAAATAGTGAAATTGAAAGTGCTTTAGGGAAAAAGGAAATGGTACTAGAAAAGACGGAATCTGTATCAAGTATTTCCGAAGAACTATCTGCTTCAACTGAAGAAGTTGTAGCAACCATAGAAGAGCAAAATAAGGTAGTTAACAATTTAGCATACATGGCAGAAGATTTAAATAAAATATCTGAAGATATTTATAGTAATATTGAAAGATTTAAAACTAGCTAAAAAATTGAGGATTACTCCTCAATTTTTTTTAATGGTTTTTGAGCAGGCCCTTCAACTACCTCCCCATTTATAGAAAATCTTGAACCATGGCATGGGCAATCCCATGTTCTTTCTGCATCGTTCCATTGAACTTCACATCCCATATGGGTACAGGTAGTATCAAAAATATGAAGTTCTCCTTGTTTATCTCTATAAGCACCAGCTCTTTTACCATTTATGAACACAACTGAGCCCTCATCATTCTTTAAATCATCAGGTTTTCTATTGTTAGCTGTTACTTTTCCTTTTATAAGCTCTTTAGCTACGTCTGTATTCATTGAAATAAAGTTTTTCACACTAGGATCAGCATTAAACCTAGAAGGTGTATAGAGATTAGAATAAGGGTTTTCTTTCTCCAAAATAGAATCCTTTATAATTAAAGCAGCTAGGGTTCCACTTGTCATGCCCCATTGTTTATATCCAGTAGCAACATATATGTTTGGGTTGCTATCAGTAATATGTCCTATGTAAGGTATATTATCTAAGGTTACTAGGTCTTGAGTAGACCACCTATAAGGTATACTTTTTATTTTAAATAGTTCGTCACCAAAGAGTCTTAAAGCTTCGTATCGACCAGATGTGGGAATATCACTTTGGCCAGTTTTATGACTTTCCCCTCCAATTATAACTAAGTTTTCTCCATTAAAAGGTGTATATCTAAGAGAACGTCCAGGATTTTCAGCGTTTATATACATACCGCCAGGATAAGGCCTTTCAGTTATAGCTCCCAATACGTAAGATCGAAGTGGATACATTCTTGAAAAATATAATCCCATTCCATCATAAAAAGGATAGTGGGTACAAATAACTACATTGTCACAGATTATTTTATGGCCAGCTTTTGTTATAACTTTAAGTTCCGGAGATTTTTCAATATCTATTGCTTGAGTATTTTCATAAATAATATTACCATCTTCATTGATAGAATTTACAAGACTATTTAAATATTTAAGTGGATGAAATTGAGCTTGATTTTTCATAACTAATGCAGCTTTTATATCTAATGGTATAGGTATACTATTCAAGTATTCCCCAGGTATGCCTAAGTTTTCATAAGCCTTTGATTCATTTAATATTTTTTGCACATAATCTTCAGATTGAGTGTATATGTAAGCATCTTGTTCAATGAAATCACAGTCGATATTTTTTTCCTTTATAGTGCTTTTTATAAAGTTTAATGCCTCCATGTTAGACTCATAGTAAAGCTTAGTCTTTTCATGTCCTATTTCATTTAAAAATTCATCATATATTAATTCATGTTGTGCAGTTATTTTAGCTGTAGTATGGCCAGTAGTTGCACTCAATATTTTACTGGATTCTAAAATTACAACTTTTAAACCTTCTTTCTTAAGTAAATAAGCGAGTGTGATACCAGTAATTCCTCCACCGACTATAACCACATCTACTTTCATATTATCAGAGTAATTTGAGAAGGATGGGAACTTTGTAGACTCCATCCAATAGGCCTCAGGATATTTAGGGATATCTTTATTTTGTAAATTATCTTCAGTCATATCATATGCCTCCTGTGTTATCAATTAAGATTAAAGTAATAAGATAAGCTAATCAATAAATCTTATTAAATGACAATTTCTTAATTATTACTTAATCAATAAGATTAATTTTTCCTGAAATTTAAATTTAATACATATCTTAATTATAAGAAGAATGATATAAAGTGAAATTATATAACTGTAAATATTTAATGGAATATTGGATAAATGAAAACGAATTCTACGGTATATATTGGAAATCATATGAATAATATATTAATGAAATTCAATTAATAAAATATTAATATTATAATGGGGGTAACTTTATGAAAAAGGTAATGGCAAGCATAATCCTTGCTTCTGTACTTACAGGAGCTTTGGCAGGGTGCTCAGGTGGACAAAAACCAGCAGGAGATAAAGCAGAAGATAAGAAGGATAAGCCGACTATAGGATGTGCTATTTATAAGTTTGACGATACATTTATGACAGGAGTTCGTAATGCAATATCTGAAGCGGCAGGAGATAAGGCAACAGTAGACATAGTAGATAGTCAAAATTCACAGCCAACTCAAAATGATAAAGTGGACTTATTTATAACAAAGAAAGTAAATAGTCTTGCAATAAACCCAGTTGATCGTACTGCAGCAGGAGTGTTAATAGATAAAGCTCAAAAGGCAAATACACCAGTAGTATTTTTCAATAGGGAACCTTTGCCAGAAGATATGAAAAAATGGGATAAGGTTTATTATGTTGGAGCTAGAGCTGAAGAATCTGGAACAATATCAGGACAACTTGCAGTTGATTATTGGAAGGGCCATCCTGAAGCTGATAAGAATAAAGATGGAGTTATGCAGTATGTAATGTTAAAGGGAGAACCAGGACATCAAGATGCAGAGCTTAGAACTAAACATTCAGTTCAAGCTGTAACAGATGCAGGTATAAAGGTAGATAAGCTTGCTGAAGATACAGCTATGTGGGATCGTGTAAAAGGACAGGAAAAGATGGCTGCATTCCTTGCTGCAAACGGCGATAAAATAGAAATGGTATTTGCAAATAATGATGATATGGCACTTGGAGCTATTGAAGCACTAAAAGCAGGTGGATACTTCAAAGATAATAAATATATGCCAGTTATAGGTGTTGATGCAACTGCACCAGCATTAAAGGCCCTTGAAGAAGGAACTATGCTTGGTACAGTATTAAATGACGCCAAGAACCAAGGAAAGGCTACATTTAATATAGCTGAAGTATTAGCTAAAGGTGGAACTCCAAGCAAAGAAAATATAGGATTTGACTTAACTGATGGAAAATATGTATGGGTACCATATAAAAAGATTACAAAGGAAAACATGAACGAAGCAAAATAAGGATTCATTAAAGAGTGAAGGGTTAGTGAGGGTTAAAAACTACATTAACTTTTCACTCTTAATTCTCAATAAATAGCTGAAAATAAAGTAAGCGGAGGTGATTAAATGAGCGAAGGTGAATTTATTCTCCAGATGAATGACATATCTAAAGAGTTTCCAGGAGTTAAAGCATTGGATAATGTAACTCTAAAAGTAAGAAAAGGAAGCGTTCATGCTCTTATGGGGGAAAATGGAGCTGGCAAATCAACTCTTATGAAATGTCTTTTTGGCATATATAAAGAAGATTCAGGAGAGATAATTTTAGATGGAAAAAAAATTGATATAAAAGAACCTAAGATTGCACTAGACAATGGTATTTCGATGATTCACCAAGAACTACATCCTGTGCCTTATAGAAATGTTATTGAAAATATATGGCTTGGAAGATTTTCAACTAAAAAAATAGGGCCATTAAAATTTGTAGATGAAAAAAGCATGTATGAGGCTACAAAGAAGCTTTTTGAGAATCTTAATATAGATATAAATCCTAAAGACATAGTTCGAAATATGTCTGTATCTAAGATTCAGTTAATAGAAATTGCAAAGGCAGTATCATATAATTCCAAAGTTATAATAATGGACGAACCTACATCATCCTTAACTGAAAACGAAGTAGAGCATTTATTTACGATAATAAATAAATTAAAAAATAATGGAGTTTCTATAATTTATATATCACATAAAATCGAAGAAATACTTAAAATATCTGACGAAGTGACAATTATGCGTGATGGTAAATATATAGGTACATGGAAGTCTTCAGAGCTTACCACAGATATGATAATCTCTAAAATGGTAGGACGTGATATGACAAATAGATTCCCGCCTAAAAGTAATGTCCCAGGAGAAGTAGTGCTGAAAATTGAGCAATTGACATCTATCATGGGAAAATCCTTTAGTGACATTTCGTTTGAATTGAAAAAAGGAGAAGTATTAGGAATAGGTGGACTTGTAGGGGCACAACGCACAGAACTTGTGGAAGCGTTATTTGGACTAAGGGGAATTAGTAGTGGAAAGATATTTATTAATAATAAAGAAGTTAAAATAAAATCACCAATAGATGCAAAGAAGCATAAAATTGCACTTCTAACTGAAGAAAGAAGAGCAACGGGAATATTCCCAGTACTTTCAATATTGGAGAATACTGTGGTTGCAAATATAAATAGATATGTCACACCTTTACACATTATAAATGAGGGTAAAAGACGAGAAGATGTAAAGAAAAGTATAAAAATGCTTAAGGTAAAAACCCCTTCGTTTAGAACGCTCATAAAGGATTTATCTGGTGGAAATCAACAAAAGGTGCTTATAGCAAGGTGGCTTTTAACAGAACCTGAAATACTTATATTAGATGAACCAACTCGTGGAATTGATGTTGGTGCAAAGTATGAAATATATACAATTATTGCAGATCTTGCAAAGCAAGGCAAAAGCATCATAATGATATCTTCTGAAATGCCAGAGCTTATTGGAATGTCTGATCGTATAATGGTTATGTGTGAGGGACATCTTTCTGGAATTATAGATGGCAGCAATGCAACAGAAGAAGAAATAATGCGTCTTGCAACAAAGTTTAGTTCATAAGGAAGGAGGATTTATTATGGAAAAATCCGATATTAAGAAAATAGATATGAAAAAAGTAAAGGGATTTTTATCCCAACATGCAATTTATATAGTTTTAGTAATGCTTGTATTGGCTATTGCAATAAAGGATTCAAGATTTTTATCGCTTACTTGCTTAAAAGACATTTTGCTTCAAAGCTCTACAAAGGTAATTATTGCCCTGGGAATAGCCTTTGTACTTATAACAGGTGGTGTTGATCTTTCTGCAGGACGTGTAGTAGGATTTGCAGCAGTATTATCTGCATCTATGCTTCAAACTCCTGATTATGCAAGAAGATTTTACCCCAATTTACCTCAACTTAATTTAATTATACCTATTTTAATTGCCATAATTGCAGCACTTTTAGCTGGTGCCGTAAATGGATTTATTATTTCAAAGTTTAGTGTACCACCTTTTATAGCAACTTTAGGTACCATGGTAATTGTATATGGATTAAATTCAATTTACTTTGATCTACCTCCAAATGACTCACAGCCAATTGGAGGACTTAGAAAAGATTTTACTAATTTAGGATCAGGACATATATTTTCATTTCCTGTTATAGTATTAATTGCAATAATAGTATCAATAATAGTTTGGGTAATATTTAATAAAACTCGCCTTGGAAAGAATATGTATGCTATAGGTGGAAATAAGGAAGCAGCTAAAGTTTCAGGTATAAATGTAGGACTTACACTTTTAATATTATATGCAATAGCAGGTTCGTTATATGGACTTGGAGGAGTATTAGAAGCTGCTAGAACTGGAGGAGCTACAAATAACTATGGGAACATGTACGAAATGGATGCCATTGCTGCCTGCGTTGTAGGGGGAGTATCTACTTCAGGTGGAATAGGAACTGTTCAAGGAATTTTGGCTGGAGTTTTAATATTTAGTGTAATAAATTATGGATTAACATTTATAGGAGTAAATCCATACTGGCAGCTTATAGTAAAGGGACTTATTATAGTAACCGCTGTGGCTTTTGACATAAGAAAATATATTGCGAAAAAGTGATATTTAGGAATTAGTAGTAAGGTGATAGGTACAAGGATTGGATAGAACTTTGACTAGTCAAAATTTATCCGTTTTCCGGTGTCTAAATCCTAGAAACTAATTCCTTTAAATTTATAAAGTTGGTAGTAGTCTCATTTGTAAATTTAATTGTAATAATTATTCAAAAAGGGGTAAAAATATTATAGAGTTTTAAAAATCAATAATGTTAAAAATAATTATTACAATTGGAAGGGTGATTTAAGTGAGTGAAACAATTTTAGAAAAAACTGAAGGACGCGTAAGTTATCATGATTCAGTTGAAGAAATGCTTAAGCGTATTAGAGAAGATGGAATGTCCAATGTTTTTGATAGGTGGGTACAACAAGAAAAAATACGTTGTAAATTTTGTCTTCAAGGATTAAGCTGTCAATTATGTTCTCAAGGTCCTTGTAGATTAAATGATAATGGTGAACCAGACAAGGGAGTATGCGGAATTGGGCCAGATGCAATGGCAATGAGAAATTTCCTTCTTAAAAATATAATGGGGGCTGGTACATATAGTCATCATGCCTATGAAGCATTTAGAACACTAAAAGCTACAGGAGAAGGAAAAACTCCATTTAAGATTAAGGATGTTGAAAAGCTAAAATGGATGTGTGAAAAACTAGGAATTGACACAAGTCAGGATACAAATAAAATGGCCATACAATTAGCAGAATTATTACAAAGACAACAAGAGATTGGTGAAGATGACGAGAATCTTATGGTAGAAGCTTTTGCACCAAGAAAGAGAAAAGAAGTTTGGAAAAAAATAAATGTTTACCCTAAAGGAACAATTCATGAAGAGCAGAACTGTGTAGCAAGCTGTTTAACAAATGTAGATGGAAGCTATGTATCTTTAGCAGCAAAGGCACTTCGCTTAGGAATAGCTACTATATATAACTCTCAAATTGGGCTTGAAATGGTTCAAGATATATTATTTGGAACACCAACTCCTCATGAAGTAGATACAGACTTAGGTATCATGGATCCAGATTACATAAACATAGTATTTAATGGTCACCAACCTTGGATAGGTGCTGCAATGATTGAAAAGGCTAGAACACCTGAAGTTCAAGAAAGAGCAAGAAAAGCAGGGGCAAAGGGACTTCACGTAGTAGGATCTATAGAAACTGGCCAGGAATTATTACAAAGATATAATGTAGATGACACTTTTGTAGGACTTATGGGAAATTGGCTTACAATAGAACCATTACTTGCAACAGGTACAGTGGACGTTTTAGCAATGGAAGAAAACTGTTCTCCACCTGCTATTGATATGTATGCTGAAAAATATCAGTTAACTTTAGTATCATTAAGCACTATCATTGATTTGCCAGGAATAGAACATAAACTTCCATATTACCCTGAAAAGGTAAATGAAACAATAGATACATTAATTAATCTTGCAGAAGAAAACTTTAAAAAGCGTCATGGCAAAATAACACCTATGGTTCCTAAAAAGATTCAAAAGGCAATTGCAGGCTTCTCAACAGAAGCAGTACTAGGTGCTCTTGGAAACAGACTTGAACCACTAGTAGACGTAATAGTTGCAGGAAAAATTAAGGGAGTAGTAGCTCTTGCAAACTGCTCAACCCTTAGAAATGGTCCACAGGACTGGAATACAGTAAACTTAACAAAAGAATTAATAAAGAAAGATATATTAGTTGTTAGTGGTGGTTGTGGAAATCATGCACTTGAAGTTGCAGGACTTTGTACTTTGGATGCAGCGAACACCATGGCAGGAGAAGGATTAAAGGAAGTTTGTAACTTACTTAAGATTCCTCCAGTATTAAGCTTTGGAACATGTACAGATACAGGAAGAATATCAATGCTTGTTACAGCTCTTGCAGACCACTTAGATGTGGATGTACCACAACTTCCTATAGCTGTTACAGCTCCAGAATGGATGGAACAAAAGGCTACAATAGATGGTATATTTGCAGTAGCATATGGTGCATATACTCATTTATCCCCAGTGCCATTTATGACTGGTGCTCCTAAACTTGTGAAGTTACTTACAGAAGAAGTTGAGGGATTAACTGGCGGTAAAGTTGCTCTTGGAGATGATCCTGTAGAAGTTGCAAATAATATAGAGGCTCATATTATTTCTAAGAGAAAAGGAATGGGGCTTAGTTAATAAGCAATGTAAATCAATATGAATTAAAAGGAACTTCGAAGAGATTTGAGGTTCCTTTTTTGATTTTTAAATATTAAAATAATGATATAATCTTTATAGAAATTATAAGACACAAGCCAATAATTAATGATTAGATACCATATAATTAATAGAGCATGAAGAAGGGGTAATAAAATAAAAATAATAGAGGTAGTAAAAAAAAGGACATCAGTAAGAAGTTATAAAAATCAAGAACTAAGTAATGAAATTAGAGAAGATATATTAAATCATTTAAATAACACTAAAGGACCCTTTAACGTCAATGTAAGATTTTCGATTGTGGATTTAAATGACAAAAGTTTAGATAATTTAAAGCTTGGAACCTATGGAATTATAAGAGGATGTAATGTATTTATAGCAACAGCTGTTAAAAAGGAGCCTAGAAGTATGGAACAGCTTGGATACAGATTGGAAAGCGGAATACTTTATGCTGCATCTAAGGGTCTGGGAACTTGCTGGCTTGGTGGAACATTTAAAAGGGAAGAATTTAAAAAGGCAATAAATTTGAAGGACGAAGAAATACTTCCAATAATAACTCCTATAGGATACTCTAGAGAAGGTAGAAGCATAATAGATTCAATCGTGAAATTCTCATCGGGATCAAAAAATAGAAAAGGTTTTGAAGAAATCTTCTATAATAAAAGTTTTCAAAATGCTTTATCAAGAAAGAATGCAGGAATGTATGAAGAAGCATTTGAAGCTGTAAGACTTGCACCATCTGCAGTAAATGCTCAGCCTTGGAGAATAATAATGGATAATGATAAATTTCATTTTTATATAAAAAGAAAAAAAGGGTATAAAGAAACAGTACCTTATGATATTCAAAAAATTGATATAGGCATAGCAATGTGCCATTTTGAGCTTGCAATTAATGAGCTTGGTTTTAAGGGGAAGTGGGTAGACGATAGAGAAGCTCCGAAAGGTGAAGCCGAATATGTAATAAGTTTTGAAGTTTAAGTTTATGAAAAAAGGAAGGTTGTCTTGCAAACTTCCTTTATGTTAAATAAAAAAACATATAAATAATAAATAACTCTAATTGTATCATAAAACTTTATAACTACTCATTAGTAACTATTAGCTCAGGCTATGTTATGACCAAGTTATTTATCCACTTCTTAGAGGCTATTCTAGGAAGTCCAACTAAAAATTTAAACACTTCTTCAGTGTACACAAATATATATACATAATGTATTGGAAGTTTCAAGTATAATCCTGCGAAACAAACTAGAGGAACACCTACAAGCCACATGCCTCCTACATCAAGAAGTAAGCAGTACTTTGTATCTCCACCACTTCTAAGGATTCCTACAATGTTTGTATAATTAAATACTTTAACCCATAAGCAAAAGGAAAGCACTTTGAGTATATTTCTTGAGTACTCATGAACTATAGGTGATACATTGTATGCCGATAATAAAAATGGCGAACCTAAAAATATTACAATCCCTGCTAACATTGCAAGTATTGGATTTAATGTAATAAAGCGTATAGCATCCATAAATGCTTCATCTTCGTTTCCAGAACCAATTTTATTTCCGATTATAACTGCAGCGGCATTTCCAAAACCCCAGAAAATTACTAAAGCTATTCTTTCTATAGTAGACACTATATTTGTTGATGCAATTACTTCAGTGCCCATTCTAGCATATACTACTGCATACATAGTTGCCCCTAGAGCCCAAACACTTTCATTAAGTATTACAGGAGTAGTTACTTTGAAAAATTTTCTTATAAGTTCAGAAGGTAAATCTAGCATTTCTTTTATAGTTCCGCCTATAGGACTTCTAGTCTTATAAACAATAGATAAAAGTAGAAGAACTTCTACTAATCTAGCTATTAATGTAGCTAAAGCTGCCCCAGGTACTCCAAGACTTGGAGCACCAAAATTTCCGAAGATAAACATATAATTTAAAATTGTATTTGTACCAAGTGCAATAGTGCTTACGAACATAGGTAATTTTACATTGCCTGTGCTTCTAAGTACAAAAGAATATGCAAATGTAATTGAGGTTATGGTGTAACTAAGGACTGCAATTTTAAGATATGTGGAGCCAAGATTTATTACTTCAATGTCCTTTGAGAATATACTTAATATTTGCTTTGGGAATACTAAGCCACCTAAGGTAAATAAAATTGAGGTGAAAATTCCAGCACATAAACATAATCCTAAAATTCTTTTTATATTTGGTAAGTCACGATTTCCCCAATACTGAGCAGTAAATATAGAAGATCCACTTACAACTCCAAAGAGCAGTAAATTTAATAGAAAAAAATATTGATTAGCAAGGCCGACACTTGCAATGGCAGTTTCACCAAGGCGCCCAATCATAATAGTATCAACTAAGTTTAACGAAGATAGGATAAGATTTTGTGTTGCAATAGGAAGTGCAAGTTTTAGTGAAGTTTTATAAAACTTCTTGTCTAAAAACAAAGTTCTAAAATTCATTTAAATGTCCCCCGATATTATAAATAATATTAGGCCAAGGGTACTAAAAGCTAAGCCTAACTACTAAAAACTAATAAAACATAATACATAATTATAATATAAAAATAGATTTTAAAATAGCACAAAATTTCTATTTTAAATCTTTGCATGAAGTGACGATATAGAATATAATTGTAAATGCTAGACATTTAGCTAATATCTAATAGTTAAAAGTCAATACAAAACTTGTGTAGGCAGGTTTTATAGATTTAAGCAGATTTTATTAAAAATTAAATGAACTAAGGAAGGTAGTAGCTATGAATTTAATAACACTTGAAAATATATCAAAGAGCTATAGCGAAAAGGAACTTTTTAGCAATATAAACTTAGGCATTAATGAAGGAGATAAAATAGGAGTTATAGGTATAAATGGTACAGGAAAAAGCACTCTTCTTAAAATAATTGCAGGAATCGAAGTAGAAGACAGTGGAAGGATTATAAAAAATAGTTTAATTAATATAGAGTACTTACCACAATTGCCTGAATTTGATGCTGAAAAGACAGTTATTCAAGAGGTTTTTAGAGGGAATTCTCCTATAATCAAGGTTATAAGGGAATATGAAGAAGCACTTGAAGATAAAAACAGTAATCCGGAAAGAATAATGAAGCTTACTCACAGTATGGATAATTTAAATGCATGGACTATTGAAAGTGAGGCTAAAGCAGTACTTACAAAGCTGGGCATTATGGACTTTAATGTGAAGGTAGGAACACTTTCAGGAGGACAAAGAAAAAGAATAGCATTAGCAGGAGCTTTAGTAAATCCATCTGATTTACTTATATTAGATGAGCCAACCAATCATTTAGATAATGAAACTATAGATTGGCTGGAGCAATATTTAAATAAGAGAAAAGGTGCTCTCTTAATGATAACTCATGATAGATATTTTTTAGATAGAGTTGCAAATGAAATAATAGAGTTAGACGGGGGTAACCTTTATACCTATGAAGGGAATTATAGTACATTTCTTCAAAAGAAAATTGAAAGAGAAGAAATAGAGGCTTCTAGTGAAAAGAAAAGGCAGAGTCTTTTAAAAAAGGAACTTGCTTGGATAAGAAGAGGAGCTAAAGCAAGAAGTACTAAGCAGAAGGCAAGAATTGAGCGTTTTGAAAAGCTAACAGATGAATCAATAGACTTGAATGAAGATAAGCTTGAAATATCTCTTGCAGGAACAAGACTTGGGAAGAAAGTTATAGAGCTTAATAATATTACAAAGGTTTTTCGAGATAAAAAAGTTATAGATGATTTCAGCTATATAGTACTTAGACGTGACAGAGTGGGAATAATAGGGCCTAATGGAGAAGGAAAATCTACACTTATGAATATTATAAGTGGAAAACTAAAACCTGATAGTGGAAATGTAGAAGTTGGAGAAACAGTGAAAATGGGTATGTTTTCACAGGAAAGTTATCATATGAATGAGGATATGAGAGTTATAGAATACATAAGAGAAGGAGCAGAATTTATAGAAAATAGCGAAGGATATAAATTGAGCGCTTCTCAAATGCTTGAAAGATTTTTATTTACAGGATCAGATCAGTGGACTCCTATTTCTAGGCTTTCAGGTGGAGAAAAAAGAAGGCTTTATCTTTTAAGAGTTTTAATGGAGTCTCCAAATGTTCTTTTATTAGACGAACCTACAAATGACTTAGATATAGAAACTTTAAAGGTATTAGAAGATTATATTGAAGAGTTTCAAGGAGCAGTAATATCAGTATCTCATGACAGGTATTTTTTAGATAGAATGGCAGAAAGAATTTTCTCATTTGAAGGAAAAGGAAAAATAACTCAGTATACGGGAAATTATAGTGATGTGAAGGAAATAAGAGATGAAAATGCAAAGCTATTAGAAGAGGAAAATAAGTCTTTAAAAGATGGAAAAACTAATCAAAAGCATAAGGAAGATGTAAATGTATCAAAGAAAAAAAGTATTACTTTAAAGTTTTCTTACAATGAACAAAGAGAGTACGATGAAATAGATAATATTATTTCAGATTTAGAGAAAAAGTTAGAGCAAATTGAAAAAGACATGCATTATTACTCAACTGATTATGCAAAACTTAATAGCCTTATAAAAGAAAAAGAAGAAACAGAACAGCTTTTAGAAGAAAAAATGGATAGATGGATGTATCTTAATGAATTAGCAGAAAAAATTGAGGAAAGTAAAAGATCCCTACTTTAAATAAGTAGGGATTTTTTAGCGTTTTCGTAGAAAAAATTTATATAATTAATCAAAAAATACAAATATAATATTAACTTTATTTTATACCTTTGTTAAAGATTTTGAATCAGCGATAGTAAAATAATTAATAAAATTTTTACAATATATGGAATAAAGTTTTTGAAAGGTGTATAATATATATCAGATGGAAATAAATTACATCTAAGCTGATAAATTAAATTATTAATTTAATTTAAACTTTTATACTAAATAAATATTTTTAATATTGGGGGTATGGAAAATGGCATTTGTTAAACCAGAAAAAAATTATGAAACTATGATTCGTCTACGTATGTCTTCAGGAGATGCTCATTATGCAGGAGAATTAGTAAATGGATCACATACAGTAGAGCTTATGGGAGATGTTGCTACAGAATTAATGGCTATGTATGCTGGAAATACAGGAGAATGTATAGGCTATGATAAAATAAGCTTTACAGCTCCAACTTTTGCAGGAGACTTTGTTGAAGTATGCGGAAGAATTATTGGTGTAGAAGGAAACAAAGTAAAAGTGCAATGCAGATCCTTTAAAATAGCTGAAAATGCTAGAATTGAAGCTCAAAACTCAGCAGTAAACGTTCTTGAAAAACCAGTTATGACAGTTGAAACAGTTTCAACTTATGTAATCCCAGAAAGATAATCAAGGATAATAAAATCAAACTGAAAAGATTTTATAATAAGTTATTTTAAATAAAAGAAAATTTATATGAATTTGGGGGTGCCTCTTATGGTAAGAGAGTCAATATTAAGATATAGAATGGATGAAGGTAAGTATGCAGGCGAAGTTGTTAAACCTAACATACATTTAGATATATATGGTGATGTTGGAACAGAACTTTGTGTTTTACAGGATGGAGACGAATCATTATTTGCAGGTTATGAAAATGTAGAGTACTTAGCACCTGTATATGCAGGAGATTACGTTGAAGCTAGAGGTAGAATAATAAAATTAGGTAACAGCTCACGTAAATGCGAATTTGAAACTTACAAAGTTGCAACACCATCTAGAAAAAATGGAAAGCCAGATGCAGCTGAAACAGACATGGATGTATTAGATCCTCCAGTACTTGTAGCTAAAGCTATTGGAACTTTAATTGTTAAAAAACCTTGTCAGCGTGGAGTTCAGCCATCAGGCGTTGTAGAAAATAAATGGGAATAAGATAATAAATATCTAATTATATTTTAAATATTGGGGGTATGGAAAATGGCATTTGTTAAACCAGAAAAAAATTATGAAACTATGATTCGTCTACGTATGTCTTCAGGAGATGCTCATTATGCTGGAGAATTAGTAAATGGATCACATACAGTAGAACTTATGGGAGATGTTGCTACAGAATTAATGGCTATGTATGCTGGAAATACAGGAGAATGCATAGGCTATGATAAAATAAGCTTTACAGCTCCAACTTTCGCAGGAGACTTTGTTGAAGTATGCGGAAGAATTATTGGTGTAGAAGGAAACAAAGTGAAAGTGCAATGCAGATCCTTTAAAATAGCTGAAAATGCTAGAATTGAAGCTCAAAACTCTGCAGTAAACGTTCTTGAAAAACCAGTTATGACAGTTGAAACAGTTTCAACTTATGTAATCCCAGAAAGATAATCTAAGGATAATAAAATCAAACTGAAAAGATTTTATAATAAGTTATTTTAAATAAAAGAAAATTTATATGAATTTGGGGGTGCCTCTTATGGTAAGAGAGTCAATATTAAGATATAGAATGGATGAAGGTAAGTATGCAGGCGAAGTTGTTAAACCTAACATACATTTAGATATATATGGTGACGTTGGAACAGAACTTTGTGTTTTACAGGATGGAGACGAATCATTATTTGCAGGTTATGAAAATGTAGAATACTTAGCACCTGTATATGCAGGAGATTATGTTGAAGCTAGAGGTAGAATAATAAAATTAGGTAACAGTTCACGTAAATGCGAATTTGAAACTTACAAAGTTGCAACACCATCTAGAAAAAATGGAAAGCCAGATGCAGCTGAAACAGATATGGATGTATTAGATCCTCCAGTACTTGTAGCTAAAGCTATTGGAACTTTAATCGTTAAGAAATCTTGTCAACGTGGAGTTCAGCCATCAGGCGTTGTAGAAAATAAATGGGAATAAAATAAACAATAAATGATAAAAGTCAGCCCCAAGGCTGACTTTTATCATTTATTGTCAGTTGTTATTTACCATTCTTCATTTCTAGGTACTCATCATAGCTCATTTGTCTATCGATTAGTCCATCTTCAGTTAATTCGATTATTCTATTTGCTATAGTTTGTATGAATTGATGGTCATGAGAAGCAAATAATATATTGCTATTAAAGTCTCTTAAACCATTATTTACTGCTGTAATTGATTCAAGGTCTAAATGGTTTGTAGGCTGATCTAGTAAAAGTACATTAGCATTATTAAGCATCATCTTTGAAAGCATACATCTAACCTTTTCACCACCGGATAAAACCTTAGCTTCTTTTAACGCCTCTTCTCCAGAGAAAAGCATTCTTCCTAGGAAGCCTCTAAGATAGCTTTCAGACTTTTCTTCTGAAAATTGTCTTAGCCAATCTACAAGATTTAAGTCAACATTATTGAAGAATTCAGAGTTATCTTTAGGGAAGTATGACTTAGTAATAGTAACGCCCCATTTAAATTCTCCGCTGTCTGGTTCCATTTCCCCCATAAGTATTTTAAATAATGTAGTAATTGCCATTTCATTTTCACCAACAAAGGCAATTTTATCTCCCTTAGTTACGATAAAGCTTACATTATTAAGAACTTTTACACCATCAATAGTTTTTGATATTCCATCAACTCTTAAAATATCATTTCCAACTTCTCTTTCAGGTTTAAATCCTACGAAAGGATATCTTCTACTTGAAGGTTCTATATCTTCTATGTTTATTTTATCAAGAAGCTTCTTACGAGAAGTAGCCTGCTTTGATTTAGAAGCATTGGCACTAAATCTCGCAACAAATTCCTGAAGTGCTTTAACTTTTTCTTCTTTTTTCTTATTTTGATCCTTCATTAATTGTAGGGCAAGCTGACTTGATTCATACCAGAAATCATAGTTACCCATAAATAACTTAATTTTTCCAAAGTCAACATCTGCCATGTGAGTACAAACTTTGTTTAAAAAGTGTCTGTCATGGGATACAACAATAACTGTTCCTGGAAAGTCAATTAAGAACTCCTCAAGCCAGTTAATTGATTGAATATCTAAGTGGTTAGTAGGTTCGTCTAAAACAAGTATTCCAGGATTTCCAAAAAGGGCTTGTGCAAGAAGCACCTTAACCTTTTCTCCACCTGAAAGTTCAGACATTTTATTTTCATGAAGACTTGTAGGAATTCCAAGACCCTGTAAAAGTGATGAAGCTTCTGATTCAGCTTCCCAACCATTTAATTCAGCAAATTCCCCTTCAAGTTCAGATGCCTTTATACCATCTTCATCAGTGAAATCAGCCTTTGCATATAATTCCTCTTTTTCAGTCATGATTTCATATAATCTAGCATTACCCATAATTACTGTTTGAAGTACGCGGCAGTCATCATATTCAAAGTGATCCTGCTTAAGTACTGACATTCTAGAACCAGGTGCAATAGAAACTTCTCCAGTATTAGGCTCAATTTCACCAGATAAAATTTTTAAAAAGGTACTTTTTCCAGCACCATTTGCACCTATTACTCCATAACAATTTCCTGGAGTAAATTTAATATTTACATCTTCAAATAATTTCTTATCACCATATCTTAAACCAACATTTGTAACTGTAATCAACGCTAATCATTCCTCAACTTTCTACTTTTAATCTAACCGTCATATTATAACATAAAGATGCGATAATCGCTAGACTTTAAAATAACATTGACAATTAGTAATTAATAACTTAAAATTGACATTTGATAAATGAATATATATAGAAAAAATTGAAAGTTAATAATCAACACAGGGGGAAGTATTTATGTCAGATAAGAATATAGAAATGATGAAAAAGCTTATTGAAGCAAAAAAGAAAAAAAGTGCTGAGCAAAAGGGAAATGGAAGACCGACCAAAAGCATGGGAGGGGCTAAAAAGGCTGTAAGAAATAAGAAAACAGGTGGATTATTCGATAAATAGTAAGCCTATGGGAAGCCTTTTTAAAAATAACATTTATATGCTTATTAGAATACTTTAAATCTTGGTGTTTATGTGAAGTGAAAATTACTCACACCAAGATTTATTTTATTTGTGTTCTAGTAGTATTTTCATTAAGCACAGTTGAATAAAATTGGCGGTTATGGCAAATTATATTAAGATAGAAATTAAAAAATTATTTAAAAGCTGAAATAAATACTAATAAATAATTATAATTAATATTTACCATTTAAAGCTAAAAATCTCAATTGTTATTCAGAGGTGAATGAGATGGAAAGTCATAGAGTTTTAATGCAAGAAGTGGATAAATTTATAAATATAGATAGTGATACAAAAAAGTTAGAATTAGATAATTTCTTTGTTGTTTATTTTGTGCAAAGTCTTACAGAGAAGTCGGCACTAACTGAAAATATTAAAATGCCTTATTTTAATAAGGATTTAAACTTTAATTCATATATTCAAAGTATTAGCACAGAAATAACACTTGAAGAGGTAAGTAAAAGTATTACAGAAGGAAATGTTATAGCAATTTATAAAGGTGCACTAAGAAGTATTAATGTTTGTGTTAGAAAAAACTATAGAGAAGTTCAACAAAACATAAAAGAAAGTTCTTTTCAAGGAAGCTTAGAGGAATTCGTAGAGGAAATAACTTTAAATATAGGTCTTTTAAGAAGATATTATCCAAGTTCAAATCTTATAGTAAAGGAAACTGAAGTTGGAGAGTTAATTAAAAGTAGGGTTGCTATAATATATGATGAGGAAAAGGTAGATAAAGGCTCATTGAACTTTATAGAAAAAAGTATCAGTGAAGTTAGGGCACCTGCAATTCAAACATTAAGGGAACTGGAGCAACACATAGTAAAGAGACAATGGCTTATTCCAAGAATTTTTATAACCTATAGGCCAGATAGAGTGGCAAGGCTTATGGCTAAAGGAAAGGCAGTTATATTATTAAATGGCACCAATGGTGCAGGGGTGGCTCCTGTTACTTTTCACGAATATTTTGTTGCAGTAGATGATTACTATTTATTTCCTATACCAGCATTTATACTTATAGTGTTAAGATATATAGCCTTTATTTTAAGTATAACACTTCCTGCATTATATGTTGCAGTTACTTCATATAATCCTGAAATATTTAGAGTACAGCTAGCATTATCCATTACAGAAAGCCGCTCAGGAGTAACATATCCTTCTTATCTAGAAGTACTATTTATGCTTGCAATGATAGAGTTTTTGATTGAAGCCAGCATCAGGCTCCCTAAAACTATAGGTCAGGCAGCAACAACAGTTGGAGGACTTATACTAGGCCAGGCAGCTTCACAGGCACAGCTTGTAAGTAATATACTTATAATAATAGTTGCAGCAACTGCTATAACTAATTTTTGCATGCCCACAACTTGTATAAGTATACCAGCAAGAGCATTGAAGTACATAGTCTTATTATTTGGAAGTTTAGCTGGGCTTTATGGAATCTTTGTAGCATTATTAGCTTTAACGGTATATGCATTTTCAGTTTATAATTTTAATATTCCTTATCTAAATCCATTAGATGCAATTTCAGTTAAAAATTTAAGGGATTTTTTTAGGAGAACTGAGTTATGATTGAAAAAAAATATTATTATATGATGCTTATAGTTTGTACGTTTTCTAATTTTATATTTTACAATGCTCCATATCTCATGACACAGTTATTAGATGGAGCTATAGTAGCGATATTTATAGCACTTATAATGATATTATTAAGTTCTTATGCTGGAATTTATGTATTTAATCACTTTAAAAACTTTACCTTAGTAGAAATAAATAATGAGCTTTTAGGTAAAAAGTTTGGGAGTATCATATCTTTCATATCAATAATGTTAAATTTTACTTCGGGATATTTTATGTTTATGGGACTTATTGAAATAACAAGGAAATTTCTTTTATCTACTACAAATACTTGGTTTTTAAGAATATTACTTATTATTCCTGTAATACTTGTTTTATTAAATACAAACAAAACATTTTTATATCTCTTGGGTTATCTTGGAATAATTATTTTAGTTGGTATAGTTATGTATTATTTACTAAGTATTAAAGAACTAAGACTCACCTATATAAAGGGAACATTAATTCATTCTCTAAAGATGCCGAATATACCTTTGATTAGTATAGCTAGTTATTTTTATGTAGGAGTTAGACATTTACAGGTGTTCAATACTGAATTTGGCAAAATAAGTTATAAAAAAACTATGCTTATATTTATACTTATAGGGCTGCCTATGGCGTTATTAACTATTTTAATTCCAGTATCTTTTTGGGGTGTTGAAACCGTTAGAAATATTGAACATCCTTGGATTGCTAGTTCAGATGCTATACAAGTTAATTTGTTTTTTATTGAAAGAGGGCTATATATACTATTTCCATTATTTTTAACATTGGGATCTGTACAAATTATCCTTTATACTTTTGTAGGAAAAAGTTTATTAGACAGGATGAGTATTAATAATAAAATAAAAAAAGGAATTATAGCAGCAGTATTGATTTGCTATGTTACACTAGGTGTTTTTATAAGAAATACAAGACAGCTTACTGACATGGCATTAGTAAATATGGTTATTAGTAGCTTCTTCACTAATATATTATTTTTTATACTTTTTTTCTTAGCCAAAAGAAAGGAAAAGAGAAGCATATGAAATATCTTAGTAAATTATTAATTATATTTTTTATATTATCTTTTTTTACAGGTTGTGATTTTAAGGATATAGATAGGAGAACTTTTATAGTAGCAGTAGGTATAGATTCAATTGGTAAAAATGGTGAGATAGAAGTGAGTTTTAAGGCTGCTATACCAAAATCAGTAGGGGGATCAGGCTCACAGAATGGAGGGAAAAATTTTGAGTTTTATACTGTAAAAGGAAACTCACTTGGGGAAATTTTTAGGCTTTTAAAAACCAAAATGGCTTTAGAGCCGGACTTTGGCCATATGAAGATTATAGTGCTTGGAGAAAGTTATGTTAAGAACAATGAAATTGATGATGTTATAGACTTTTTTTCTAGGAGAAGAGACATCCAGCTTATAGGCTATGTAGCTGTAGGATCGCCAAGTGCTAAGACGGTGCTAAATATAGAACCGCAAGGAGAAAAAACTGCAGGAAGTGCACTTTTTATGAAGTTTGGCCAGGGAACAAATTCTGAATATGGACTTATTACAATGTTAAAGGATGTAAAATATTCTGCAACGACGAAGGGGATGACTGTATTTTGTCCAGTGATTGAAGCTGTTGAAGGTAGAGTTGTACTAGAAAAGGTAGCATTATTTGATAGAGTTAAATTTAGTATGTTTTTGAATAGGGATGAAACCAAATTGTTTAAATTACTTTTTGAGGGAGTACAAAATGGATATATAGTTATAGATACTCTGGGTTCTAAGAGTCCTTTAGGTATAAATGTTAATAGCGGAAAAGGGAGTGTAAAGTTAAAAGAAGTGAATGACGATATTATATGTAATATAAAAGTTACAATTAAGGGAAATCTAGAGGAAGTAGGAGAATATGTAGAATTAAAAGAAGTTGAGGCCAGAGCAAAAAAAATAGTAGATTCTCGTGTAAATACTTTAGTAAAAAAGCTTCAAGAAAAAGGCCTAGATCCTCTTCAGCTCCAAGTAAAATACTGGGCTAATAATAGAAATTATCATTTTAGTGATGAATGGCTAGAAAACCAATATAAAAAGGTTCAATTTAAGGTAGATAGTAATGTAGTTATAGAAAGAACTGGAATTTTTAAATAAATAAATAAAATTAAAGGGAGAGTTAAATATGGAAAAGATGCTTTATCCAGTAAAAATTAATGGAAAATATGGATATATAGATAATACAGGGGAAGTTATAGTAGAGCCAAAGTTTGATTATGCTGAGGATTTTATTAATGATTTTGCTATAATAGGAATTGAAGATAAGTTTGGATTTATAAATAAAGAAGGAAGTTTAATTGGAGAAAACTTATATGATGATGTATATGAGTTCACTGATGGATTAGCTACAATTGAAGTAAAAGGGAAAAAAGGATTTATGAATAAAGAAGGGGAAGTAGTTATAAATCCAGAATATAAAGAAGCTAATGGATTCTCACAGGGGTTAGCAGCTGTACAGGTAAATTATAAATGGGGATATATAAATAAAGAAGGGCAAGTGGTTATAGAGCCTGAGTTTTTAGATGCTTTTGATTTCAGTGAAGATTTAGCTTTAGTGCAATTAGGAGGAAAATTAGGATACGTAAATAAGGAAGGTAAGATGGTTATAGAACCTAAATTTGATTATGCTTATGGATTTTCAGAAGGATTAGCAGCAGTACAGTTAAAATCTAATTATGGCTATATTGATAAGGACGGAAATACAGTTATCAAAATTAAGTATCATACAGCTAATGATTTTAATGAAGGGCTTGCATGTGTTGAATTAAACAATAAATATGGATTTATAAATAAAGATGGGGAAGCTGTGATTCCACTTAAATATGATTGGGCAGATAACTTTTACGAAGGTTTTGCAACAGTTGCTATTGATGAAAAATATGGATTTATAGATAAAGATGGCAATGAAGTAATTCCAGTGAAGTTTGATAACGTAGATACTATTAGTGAAGGGTTAATATCTGTAGAAGTAAATGGAAAATGGGGATATATAGATAAGGAATGTAATTTTATCATAGAGCCGATTTATGATGAAGTGTCAAAATTTGTAGATGGAGTTTCTAGGGTCATATTAGAAAATAGAACTAAATATATAAATAAAAATGGGGAAAATGTTTTTAGTAGAGAGTGAAAACGTAAGTTCTCTTATTTATAAAATACATGATAAAACTTAATAATAAGGCACTAGGCATAAATTATATAATATGCCTAGTGCCTTTATAAATATTACAGTTAACAATGGAAAAAATCACTTTCCACCACCAGTACTGCCGGATATACCACTAGAAGTACCTGAACTGCTACTACCAGTGCTACTGTTATTGCTCTTGCTAGAACTACTTTTCATATTGTTATTATTATCACTATTATTATTATTATTATTATTATTATTATTATTATTATTATTATCATTATCATCGGAGCTGGGGGTACTTGTATTATTATCATCTACATTATCACTATTGTCATCATTATTATCATCTTTAAAGAAGCTTAACATTTTCTTAATAATGCCATCGGGCTTATCTTTACCTTTGTTGTTTTTATTATCATTTAAATTATTATTGTCAATAGCATCATTGCTATTGGTATCATTATTTTTATTGTTATTTTTCCTAGTTTTATCTTTATTTATATTAGTATCATTATTGTTGTTATCTGAGGTATTATTTTTATCAGCATTATGAGTTTTATTATCATTTTTGGTATGAATGAGGGTATCATTATTACCGTTACTATCATCATTACTGTTATCTGGAGAATTAGGATTAGTAGCGTTACTATCTCCTTCTTTATAAAATTGAAGTTGAGGTAAAAATTGATCCTTAATTTCACAGGCAGTAAAAGGCGCAATAGGTTCAGCATAGGGTACCCCAAAGCTTCTTTGAGATATAATATGTACAGCTAGAAAGCTTAAGCCTATTAAAAATCCAAATAGCCCAAGAACCCCAGTAATCATTATTAAAATAAATTTTAATACATTTAATGGAGTTACAATATTATAATCCGGCAATAAAAATGATGAAATACTTGAAAATGATACTATTACTATTGAAATTGGGCTGGTAAGACCTGCTGCAATAGCACCTTGACCTATTACTATACCTCCAACTATACCTATGGCACTTCCGATTTTGGTAGGAAGCCTTATGCTAGCTTCCCTCAGCATTTCTATTACTATAGTCATAAAAAAGATTTCAAGTACTGCATTTAGTGGAACGGCAGAACGAGCAGATGCAATACTTAATAGATAACTAGCTGGAAGCATATCGGGATTAAATGATGTAACTACCAAGTAAAGGGCAGGTAATGAATATGTGGATATTATACCAAATATCCTCAAAGAAGTATTAAAAGGACCAAGAAGTACAGTGCCATAATGATCATCTCCTGAATCTAAAAAGTCAATAAATCTTTCGGGCAGCATTAACGCAAGGTTACTTCCTTCCACCAAAACACAAAGTCTTCCTTTTAATATAGTGGAACAAGCCTTATCAGATCTTTCAGCAATAGACACAGTTGGCAATACTTTACGACTTTTACCATTTAAAATTTTTTGAATATAGGATGATTCAAGGATACCATCTATAGTTATATTACTTATAGTATCTTCCACATATTTTACTATATTTTTGTCAGCTAGGTTATCTAGGTAAGCCACTACTACCCTTGTTTGAGTCCTTGTTCCAACAATAAAGTTTTTGAAACACAGGTGAGAGTCCTTAATTCTATAGCTTATAAGGGAAAGGTTAGTATCTAAATTTTCTACAAAGGAGTCCTTTGGCGCTCTTAGGGCATATTGAACTTCAGGTGCTGAAACATTTCTTTGAGCTACTCCACCAGTATCAGCAACAATATAAGTTGACTCATGAGATATTCCAATGATGGACTTTCCTAAACGAAGATGATCAAGTGCCTTAGAAAAATCATTATCTATAGATAAATCAGATGTATAAATGACAGATTCTCCAATTTGCTTCGCACTTGATATAGTATTTTGATACTGCATAAGTGGTTTTATTATTTCTTCAGTTAATTTATCTTTAGTTGTAATATATGGGAGATATGCTACATATATCATGGTTTGTTTATTCTTAATTTTTCTAACAACCATATTTGTATTATTATTTTCAATATAAGAAATAACATCATCTATGCTAAAAAAATTTTCCATAAAATCACCTTTTATCTAATTTCTCTTTATTTTCAAATTCCATTGCATTTTTGTCGGTAATATTAACCTTAACATTCACATTAACTTCTGCTTCGGGATAAACCTTACCCCATTCTATTTGCCTATATTGAATTGGATTTTGAGCTTTAAAGTACTTAATAAATTCAAATATATCTACTTTATAATTATTTTGAGATTTACTTACTGATTCCATGATCATTTTTTTAATATGCTTACTTAATACAGTTTCAAGTTCTTCTATATCTTCTGGTGACTTTCCTTGTAATTCATATTGAAATGACAAGGATGCATTAGCTGCTAAAGATACATTTATAATAGCTTTCCCATTTTCCCAACTTGTTTTAATTTTACGATTCTTAACTCGTGTCGAAATAGTTAAAACATTAGTTGGATGTTTTGGATCAGGTAAGTTTAAGATTAGTGGATTGTTAGGAGACATTAGAAATAATACTCCAGTACTATCATCTAAATCTATTATATCTACAAGCTTAAAGTCTTTTATTACACTTAATCCTATGTACTGAGGTTTTCCTTCTACTATATCAATAGTAGGAAGAAGCAGACCTAAATCCTTTATACGGCTTTCAGAAATTACATTTGCTATGGTTATATCTACATGGGTATCCTTGAACAAGCTTTGTATGTTATTTTCTACGAAAAAACCTATGGATGTATTTTGTTTAGTGGATAATTCCATAAGGTCACTTGGAGGCCTTTTACTTACTAGTAAGGTTACGGTTTTCCTTAAGTCATATTGTCTATTTGCCCTATTCAAGTAATCTTCAAAGAAGTTTGATTGCGCAAATCTTTCACTAACTATTACAGCAGTGGCAGGACCATTAGAAAGTGGGCCTTTAGCTTGAACCTGTAAATTTGCTCTTGCTTTATCAAAGTTGCTGCCTTCCCCGGTAAAATGACTTATTTCATAGGTAGTTTGTTGAGCACTCATAGGACGAAATTCAGCTATTTCAGCATCAAATCGCACTCTATCTGGAGCTGGAGTATCTACTCCAAAAGATACTACAAGTGCTCTGTCCTCTATATCTTTATAGTCCCAGCAAGCTGTAAAAAATAAACTAAAGCAAGTTAATAATAGGAATAATGATAATTTTTTATAATGTTTTTTTTTCATAGTTTTTCACCTTAACAATCGTAAATAATATTATTGGAATTATATAAGAAGCAACTATTGCCATATTAGATGTAATTTTAACGTAAGCTTCTGAAGTAAATATAGACGCAAAACTGATACATATTATAGATGCAAAAATATATATAATAACTGAAATAAGAGGAATAGTTACACTCCTAAAATTTAGTTTTTGTAAATAATGATAAATTATTACATTTGAAGCATATAAATTAAATGAAACTATCATAAGTGAGCTGAAAATAAAATTAGAAAGTGCAAAAAGGTCCAATCTCCTTATAAGATCAAAGTGATGTAATTCGATACCTCTAATTGAAAGAAAAAAAATATCATCATAAAGTACAGTTTCATTTACGCCTGAAACTGCAAGAGTAGCCTCAAAACTAGCAATATAGCAAATGGTAATTAACAGTATGCTTACAACTAAATATTTATGAATTTTTTTATTTTCTTTTCTAAATAATGGTACAAAGAAAAGTTTATCAAAGCCGGCAAAGGCTATTAAATTTCTAAAACCCTCCTTAAGGTAAGTAGGCATATCTTCTTTAACAAAAAAAGGTCTTAAATTTATAAAATCACCTTTTGTAAGCATTGCTAAAATTAATAGAGAAAATATGAAGGTTAGTATTAATCCATAAAACTCATATATATAGGATAGGGATGTTAAACTTTTGGATGATGTATAGCTGCAACATGCAATGAATACTATAAATAAAGCCCACAAGGGGGTAAACTCTAGTATAGTAAGTCTTACTAATCTGGTAATAGATCCAGCTACCATCATGGTTGAAGATAAATATCTTGCTAAAAAAAATATCATAATAGCTAATGCTAAATATTTCCCAGCAATATCTTCTATATATTCATGAAATCCTCTTTTTTCATAATGCATGTTTATTGATGATATCATAAATATAGGGGGAGTTGCTAGTAACGCACATATAATAGCTATTGTCCATCCACAAGTGCCTGCAGACACAGCAAAGTCCATAGGAATACTAAAGGGAAAGCCTACAATGCTTGCAAAAAGTATAAATACTATTTGTTTATTACCTATAGCTTCTTTCAAGTAAATTCCTCCATATACAAAATAACAAATTCAGTTTTGATATAAATCATCACGTCTCAATTTTATTGAGATGTTTCCCTATTAATCCTCATTTTAATTTTAACAATAATAAATAGCACGATAGGAAGAATCATAGAAGTAAACCATGCTATTTTATAACTGATTAATAGATATTTTCTCAAAGCAAATGTACTAGGGATAATAACACAAAGCACAAAACCTATAATAGATATAACAATACAGGAAAAGGAAAGAGTCATTTTTTTAGGTATTTTAGTTTTTTCTAAATAATACTTAAATACAACAGCTGATCCATATATATCTACTGCTACCATCATCAAACTAGTAAAGGTAAAAGCAGCAATTGCTAGACCATCAAGTCTTTTCAAAATTTCTAAGTTTTGAATTTCAACACTTCTAACTGCAATGAAAAATATATCATCAAATAATACGGTTTGATTTATTCCTGCAACTGAAACAGTTCCCCAAAATACAAATAAATAAAATAAAGTTATTATCATAAAGCCTATCAATAAGTACATATTAGTTTTTTTATTATCCTTTTTTGAAAACGGCACTACTAAAAGCACGCCAGCTCCAAAAAAAATTCTTAAGTTTCGAATACTCTCTTTAAAATAGAGTGGAATATCTTCTTTAACAAAGAAGGGCCTTAAATTTATAAACCCACCTTTACTAAGTAATGCAAAGAACAATATAGAGGATAAAATCAATGCAGTTAAAATAAAAAATTGACATATGTAACTTAAAGATTTTATTCCTTGTGATGCAGCATAGCAAGCACAGGTTAAAAATATAAAAGCCAACGGCCAAATTGGAGTTGTTTCTAATGATGTAGACTTAACCATGCCTAAAAGTGCTCTAGTCATTAATGGAACTAACATGAAAAATCTCATAAAATAAAGAACATTTATAGGTAGTGCTATGTGTTTTCCTAAGATTTCAACTAAATACTCTGGTATTATTTTTCCCTCATACTGCTTATTTAACCATACAATTGCAAAGCTTGGAGGCAATATTAAAAGCAAATCTATAATGATAATTACCCATCCACCAGTACCTACATATGTGCCATATTCTTTTGGAATGTTAGTAAAAAGTCCAACTACACCTGAAAAGACTAAAAATATAATATATTTGTCTTCTATAATAGTCTTCACATAAACTCCTCCAAATACATGCTAATAAATTTTGCCTTTTTATATTATTAGTAGTTTTTTTTTTATTATTCACCAACAATTAAATATAATGGATCCTAATTTAAAAATAAATATCTCAACAAAAAGGTATTATATCTTTTTATCGAGATGCTTATTTATTAATCTTCTTTTTAATTTTAACAATGATAAATAATATAATAGGAATAATCATAGAAGTAAACCATGATATCATGTAACTTATTTCGAGATATCGTACTAAAAAAAATTCATTAGGAATAATAATACAAATTAGAAAACTTACAATAGATACAATAATGCAGGAAAAAGAAAGAGTTATATTTTTTAAAGTTTTTGTTTTTCCTAGGTAGTATTTAAAAACAACAGCAGCTCCATATATATACAGAGCAACTATCATTAAACTAGTAAAGATAAAAGCAGCAATTGCTAAAGCATCAAGTCTTTGTAAAATTTCTAGCTTTTGAATTTCGACGCTTCTAACTGCAATAAAAAATGCATCATTAAATAACACAGTGCTATTTATTCCACAAACTGAAACTGTTCCCCAAAATATAAATAAGTAAAATAAGGTTGATAGTATGAGGCCTATTAATAAATATATACTAGCTTTTTTATTATTTTTTTTATTAAGAGGAACTACCAGAAGCACCATGGTTCCAAAGAAAAACCTTAAGTTTCTAATACTTTCCTTAAAATACAAGGGTATATCTTCTTTAATAAAAAACGGCATTAAATTAATAATTCGACCTTTGCTAAGTAATGTAAAAAACACTATAGAGGATAGAATTAGTGCAATTAAAATAAAAAGCTGACATATGTAAGATAGATATTTTATTTCACAGGCTGCAGCATAGCATCCACAAGCTATAAATATTAAAGCTAACGGCCAGATAGGAGTGGTTTGCAATGCTGAGGACTTAACCATACCTAAAAGCGATCTAGTCATTGAAGGAACTAACATAGCAAATTTTATAAAATAAAGTATATTTATAGGCAATGCTAAGTACTTTCCTAAAATTTCATCTAAATAATCAGGTATAATTCTTCCATCATACTGCTTATTTAACCAAATGATAGCAAGACTCGGAGGTAATATTAATAATAAGTCTATAATGATAACCACCCATCCGCCAGTACCTGCATATGAGCCATATTCGGTGGGAAGATTAGTAAAAAGTCCAACTATACCTGAAAAGACTAAAAATATAATATATTTATCTTCTATAGTAGTCTTCACATAAACTCCTCCAAATGCATTATGATAAATTTTACATTTCTATAGTATTAGTAGTTTTTTAATTATTATTCACTAATAATTATATATTGAATAAATAATAACATGTAACAAATTGGTTTATATTGAATATTATGATACTGTAGTAAAAAATCGGAGGATTATATTTATGGCACAAGAAAATAAAATAAAAGAGTGTAATGAAAATAACCAAAACATACCGAGGTGTGATTCTAGGGTTAAGGATTCCACTACTTTAAATGAATGTGAAAATCAGTGCAATATTCCTACGGGTAGGACGGGGCCGCTTATAGCTAAGATTCCTGTGGTCTTATCTGATGTGGAAGTACAAATTGATCTGGAGTCAGAAATTAGATTGGAAGAAAGAGCCTTGGATATTAAAAATATTGATAAACATATTGTGATTACTCAGTGTAAACTTATTCCATATACAAATAAGCTTTTCATAGCAGGCCACGTTCAAAAGAATATACAATTTTCTACTATTGACTGTACAAATCAAACAAGTATAAGCGGAAATATTCAGCATACTACTGTTAACATTCCTTTCAAATGTGTAACAAAAATTCACTTTTCTAATTATCCTATATACGGAAAAGAATATAAAAAAAGATTAAATTCCTTAGATAATAATATGTTAAATAAGGATCAAAAAGAAGACTCTTGGATTCACTACAATAAACTATATGAACCAGTTTATTGTGAGTTAGAGCATGCGAGAATATTGGAAACAGATATTTTAGATAGAAATACATCTCTTTTAAATACCTTACCTAATGAAAAATCTTTCCGTGAGATAACTGAGAAAATGGTTGTATATTTAAGACTTAAGGTATTACAAAACCAAAATGTATGTATTCCTGAACCCAGCTGTGAAGTAACTGTGGTAAAAGATTGGCCTGGAGAGTGTGGTTCTAGTAAAGATATAAAATGCGTTGAAATCGAAGTTGGGTTTGATCCTGAGAGAGGAATGATTGGAAAGGAAGTACCTGTTGAAGAATTAGATGAAAACTAAAATAGGTTAATATTTAAGGAAACATCTCAATAAAATTGAGATGTGCTGATTTATAACGAAATTTTAAATTTCTATAAATCATGCAATGTACAAAATTTAAGGATTTGTAGCAAATTAGTATTTTCAGAATAATATGATAGTAGATATTAAGCTTTAAGGGCAAAAAAGTTAGGCCTTAAAGTTTTAATATACTTAAGATTATAAGGAGGGGAGCTTGAGTTATGGATGAAGGAAGAGATCCAGGATGCAGGCCAAGGCCAATTCCAGAGTGTGACTCACAGGTTATAAATTGTGAAACTTTGGGAGAATGTGATAGTAAATGCTATGATCCAGTTGGAATATGTGGGCCATTAGTTGCTAAGGTTCCAGTAGTACTTTCAGATGTTAAGGTACAAATAGATGTTGAAGCAGACATTCGATTAGAGGAGCCTGCTTTTGATATAAAAGCTATAGATAAAAAAGTTTGTATAACACAATGTCATTTAGTTCCTTGCACCAATAAGTTATTTATTGGAGGATTTGTTCAAGCAAATATCCAGTACTCTACTGTAAGGTGCGTTAATGAAACAAGTATTAGTGGAGATATAAGGCATACAACAGTAAATATTCCTTTTAAATGTGTAACTAAAGTTAGGTTTGATAAGAAACCTATATTTGGGAAGTCCTATGAAGGTGAATTAAATTCATTGGATAATAAGATGACCTGCTCAAATGATGAAGAAGAGTCTAGGATACACTTTCAAAAGTTTCATGAAAAAATTTTTTGTGAATTAGAGTGGGCAAAGATTTTAGAATCAACTATTTTAAACCGTGATATAAAATGTACTGGCAGATTCAAAAGAGAAAAATGCTTTAGAGAATTTACTGAGAAAATGGTAATTTATATTAGACTTAAAGTGCTTCAAAATCAGCCAGTATATGTTCCAAAGTCACGTTGGTACCCACCATATAAAGATCAATGTGAATGTGAAGATTAAAAACTTAAGAGGGCTTTGATTTAAAGAGTAAGAAGCTTAAATTTTTAGAACAAATCTAGAATAAAAAAAGCTGTAAGTTATGTAACGCTTAATTAAGTTTCTCATATATTATATTAGAAGGCTAGAAACCTTTCTAAAGTTAAAAAAGTGATTAGTTAAAGATAATAAAGAGGAGGATTTTTATGAAACTATATTATGACAATAAACAATGCGACGATCAACCAAGATACCCAGCTTGTAGACCATACCCTTATAGAAGATATTGCGACTATGGAAGAGACTATGGAAGAGACTGCGATCACGACAGGGATTACGATTATGATAGAAAACACAAAGACTGCGACAAAGATGAGAAAAAGTGTATATGCGAATGTAGAGAATGTGAAGAATGCAAAGATAAACATGAATATAGACACTGCTGCCCCAAAAACCCATGCCCATACCCAATACTATTTGAATGTGCATGTGGAACAGGTGCTAGAATAGAAAGAACTGTAGTAGCACCTAACGGTGACACAGGAACAACAAACTTTTTCTATCCAAGATCATTAGGATGCATTACTATTGATACAACTTGCTTAAAAAATCCAGTTGTTAAATTTGACTTCTGTAGTATTATCCACTATTTTACTGATGGAGATACAACTGTTCCAGTAAGATTGGTATTTGGGCTATTTAAAACTTGTGATGAAGGCCAAGAAGTACCATGCGGAACTTGGGACTTTACAGTTGCTTTAGATAGTTCAGATGAACAAATAACCACATCCTTTAACTTCTGCCACTGCGAATGTAATAGCTGTCCAGGATGCTGCAAATATAGTGTTAGATTAGTTGAAGCTGTAAATGTAATTGAAGGAGATAAAGTAGATGTATGTAATGTAACGCTTTCAGCTATAGCTAAATCAGGATGCTAAACATCAGATAATAGATATAATTAATAATCTAAGATGAAAGTCGCCTTTGGGCGGCTTTCTAAAAATTATCGAATCTCAATTCAGCCATAGGGTTCAATAATTATTATCTATTATTTATTATATGTTTTTTATCAATAATTAAGGAGAGTCTATATGTCAAAGAAACATAGACATAGACGAAGATGTGAAGAGGAATTAGAGCTTATGCCTCGAAACAATATGTTTCCACAAAATTCACCTCAAGGAGTAGAAGACTCATCCCTAGCGTTTATAGGGTTGCTTGAAATGTTAGGTAGTCAATTTAACCTTTTTGGTAATAATAATCAAAGTAATAATGAAGATTTATCAAGTAATGTGCAGACAGAAGATGAGAATAATGAATTTAATGTTTATGAAGAAGAGCAGGAGGTATTAAACACCGAAGTAGATGATAATATTGAACATAATATTGAAAATATAGTAGAAGATGTAGAATATGAAGTTAAGGAAAATATTGTAGAGGATATTGCAGATAACAATGTAGCGGATATATATAATATAGAAGATACGGAAGATAAATATAACACAGATAATATAAACAGTACTGAGAATATAGAAGAGATAGATAATAATTTAGATGAAACAAGTGATATCAATGACATAGAGCTTACAGAAAACCAGGTTACTGTACACTGTAAAGCTAAAGTTTCTAATAATACAGTATTAGAATGCTGCTCGAGCAAAAACATAAAGTCAAAATTTATTAAAGAACCAGTGGTTTGCAAACTTCCAGTGATAATATCTCAAATTGAAATTCCAATTTGTATAGAAACATTAACAAAGTTTAATGAACCAGCTTTTAAAATAATAGATGTGAATAAAGAGGTGTTTTTAGAAAGCTGTAATCTAATAAATAATTCAAATAAGCTTTTTATAAAAGGATTTATAAGAGAAAATATAACATACTCAAATATAAATTGTGTAACAGAGCATGCAGTAAGCGGAAATGTAAAAAGTTTAGAAGTAGATATTTCATTTAAATGCTCTACTAAAGTTTATTTTAATAATCCACCTGTTTTAAATAATAAGATTTGTTGTAAACTATGCAGCACAAATATACTAGGAACTATGAGTCAAGAAGGTATTAAAGTTTTAAAAAATAAACTACCTGAAACATACACATTCAGAGAAGTAACACAGAAGATTATATTAAATTTAGGACTTAGCTTATTACAAGAACAATATGTGTTTATTGATAAATAAAAGGATTTTGCCATGCAAGATCCTTTTGTTTATATCTGAAAGATGCTGCAGCTTTTTTATTTTACATAGAATTTATAGATAGTGGCAAGGATATATATTAATTAGTAATCATTAATTGAAGATGGAGGTGAAAAAATGAGATGTAAGCTTATGAAAAATATTACTATATATATAGTCTTATTTTGTGTATTAAGTTTATTAGCATATGTAAAACAACCTTTAGATAAAAATAATGCCTTTGCAAGCTCTATAGAAAATACATATGAGGCGACAATGAAGCGGGATATATTATCGCTTATGATGGCTTATCCTGAATATATTGTAGGTGTAGAAACAAGAGAAAATGAAAAGGTATATTTGATTATGAAGTCTGGAAAGAGAATTATATATGATGATAAAACTGTAAAGAGTTTTGAACAAAAATTAGCTAATCCCGATTTGCAAGATATGATGGAACAACAATATCCGTTAACACCCATTAAGAGTTTAATGCCTAAAAATGAAGATCCTGGCCGCGGCAGAGTATATAGTTTACTTTCGGAAGTTTACGGTGGATCAAGAAGTAAGGTAGAATCTAACCTTATAAATGTAAATGTTGGCAAGTACTCTAGATTTAATAAAAATAATAAAGCAGCAGATGAATTAAAAAAAGTTATGCAGGAGCTTATACCTATAGCTCAAAAAAATTCTAAAGTTGCAGCTAGCTTATTTCCAAGTAGCGGAACATATAATTATAGAATAATCTCTGGAACAGGCAGATTAAGTCCTCATGCCTTTGGAATTGCAATTGATTTAGCAAGAGATAATAGGGATTATTGGCAGTGGGCATCTGAAAAGCAGGGAGCAGAAAGAATAGCCTCTTATCCTCAAGAAATTGTAGATGTTTTTGAAAAGCATAATTTTGTTTGGGGAGGGAAATGGTATCATTTTGATATATTACATTTTGAATATAGGCCTGAAATTATATTAAAAGCCAGATATTTTGGAAATAAAGATATAAGTAGAAAGGTATGGTATGAAGGAGCGCCGGTTGAAGATTCAAATGTGAAGGAATATATTAAGAAGATTGAAGAGGGGATAAAGTAGTAAAAAAAGAGTTATACATTAAAAAGGATGAGAATAAAGTTTTACTTAGATAAAGTTTTCTTCTCATCCTAGCTTTTTGCATATAACTATGAGAAAAGTGTTCTATCGCTTAAAACACCTTTGTCAGCAACATTTTTAAAATAGTCTAAAAGTGATTCAGTGGTGAGATTCTTCTTTTCATCCCCATAGATATCAAGTATTATTTTTCCTCTATGAAGCATTATAAGTCTATTCCCAAGGCTTATTGCATCATTTAGGTCATGAGTTATCATTAAAGTGGTCATTTTATTTTCATTTACAATTTGAGAAGTAAGTTCCAGTACTTTAGATGACATCGAAGGATCAAGGGCTGCGGTATGCTCATCTAAAAGCATTAGTGAAGGCTTTGAAAGACTAGCCATCACAAGGGATAGCGCTTGTCTTTGGCCTCCAGATAAGGCACCTACCTTAACATCCAGCTTCTCTTCAAGGCCTAATGAGTATTCTTTCAATAATTCTTTAAATAAACTTCTTTCCTTTTTAGTAGCTCCAAAGGATAGTCCAAATTTATTTCCTTTACTATAGGCCATAGACAAGTTTTCTAAAACAGTCATTGAAGGAGATACGCCACTTGATGGATTTTGGAAAACCCTACCAATGAATTTAGTTCTTTTATACTCAGGAAGCATTGTTATATCCAGCTTATTAAGAGTGATTTCGCCTTCGTCAAGTTCAGTGTTTCCTGAAATAATATTTAATAGTGTAGATTTTCCTGCACCGTTGCTTCCTATTATAGTAATAAAGTCACCATCGTTTATAGTTAAAGATAAATTATCAAATAATACACTCTCGTTTACAGTACCTTTGTTAAATATCTTGGATAGATTTCGTATTCGTAACAACTTGACTACCTCCTTTTTTAACTAAGGGTTTTAATGATTTTTTAGGCTTAGCTTGATATAATGCTAAAATCACTATAACTATTACTGAGCTTATTAATTTTAAATCTGTAGGAGGAAGTCCCAGTTTTAAAGCTAAGGCTATAATTGCTTTATAAACCATGGCACCTATGATTGCTAAGGTTGTGCCTGTGATAAAGTTAAAGTGCTTTAACAGTGCTTCGCCAAGGATTATAGAGGCAAGACCAGTTACAATCATACCGCCACCCATACCGATATCTGCAAAGCCTTGATGCTGTGCAAGTATGGAGCCTGATAAAGCTACTATACCATTGGAAAGCATAAGTCCTAATATCTTCATTGAATCAATATCTACCCCTAAAGAAGTAACTAGCTGATGATTATCTCCTGTTGCTTTTAGTAAAAATCCTAATTTAGTTTTTAAGAATATATCTAATGTTAGTTTTACAATTAAGGCTACAGCTAAGATAATCAATACTTTTGGTACTGAGTTATTAAATATTATCGATTGATTGAAAAGAGGAATATTTGGCTTTGACATAATTCTAAGATTTATTGAATAAAGGCCTATCATAACCAAAATTCCAGATAATAAATTTGTTATTTTTAATTTAACATGCAAAACTCCAGTTGCAAGGCCTCCAAACATACCAAATAATAGTGCAGCTAGGGTAGCTAAATAAGGATTTACACCTTTTAAAAGCAGTGAAGAGGTTATAGCTGCTCCTAGTGGGAAAGTACCATCTACTGATAAATCAGGAAAGTCCAATATTTTATAAGTTATATAAACACCCTGAGCCATAATTGCAAATATTAAGCCTTGTTCTAAAACGCTTATCCAAAAACTTGACATATTAATTACCTCCTATGATTACCGCATTTTCCTTTAAAGTGGAAGGTATAGATATTCCTAAGGCTTTTGAAGTTTTTTCATTTATAGCAACTTCTAAATCTTTTAGATGTTCAATAGGCATATCACTTGGATTTTTGCCATTTAAAACATCTACAGCCATGAGACCTGTTTCGTATCCTAATTTGTAGTAATCAATTCCTCTTGTAGCTAAAGCTCCATTTTCTACATGAGCCTTTTCTCCACCAATTACGGCAATTTTCTTCTCAGTAGATTTCTGAACTATTAATGACATTGATGAAGCTACAAGGTTATCTGTTGGAGTATAAAGTACATCAATTTTTGAAAGTAGCGCATCTAATGCTGAAGCTACTTCATTTGAACTTGTAATTCCCATTGGAACTATTTCATAAGAAAAACTAGATGCTGCTTTTTTAGCTTCTTCTAATTGTTTTTCAGAATTAGCTTCGCTAGTATTATATATAAAACCCACTCTTTTAGCTTGTGGTAATAATTCTTTTATAAGGTCAAATTGATTTTTTATATCAAAGAAATCGCTGGTTCCAGTTACATTGGTTTCAGATTTTTCAAGAGATTTTGCAAGCCCAGCCTTTACAGGATCTGTAACCGCAGTTATTAATATTGGGATTTCCTTTGTGGTATTAAATGCAGCTTGAGCACTTGGCGTAGAAATTGCAAATATTAAATCTTTCTTTTGGGAAGCGAAATTTTGAGCTATAGTTTGAGTTGTTGCAGTATCACCTTGAGCACTTGAAAATTCAATAGCTAAATTTTCGCCATCTTTAAAACCTTTATCAGAAAGTGCCTTGATAAATCCATTTTTGGAAGCATCTAGTGCCGGATGCTCTATTATTTGGGTGATTCCAATGTTTTTAACGTTTGATTTGCTAGTGCTAGAAGGCTTAGAGGTTGTGCAACCTGCTCCTAGAAGTGTAACAGCGCATAAAATTGAACATAATAATAAATTTTTTTTCTTTCCTACCATACTACCATCCTCCAATTATAATTAAATTATTATTTAATATTTAATAGTTAAGGAAACATCTCAATGAATTGAGATGTGCTGATTTATAACGAAATTATAAATTTCTATAAATCACGCAAATTTTTACAATAAAAAAACTCTCACTAGGAGAGTTATATGCAACAAAACAAAGCCTGAATAAAGGCCTAATTTTCTACTATCTCCTACTTTACTACAATACTACGGTTTTTGAGAATTAATTTATTAAAAACTTATACTACAAAACTACTAATCTACATTAAACTACAATACTACTATTATAAAAATTTAAGCTGTTTCTACTGAATTACCATGCATAATCTGCAAAAAATGACTTTATAATAAATTACCATCCCTCAATTCCTTTGAGGGGTTCCTACCATAAACTACTAACAGCTTAATAAGATTTTATATTAAGTATTACGTGTTGTCAAGAGTATGTATGAAGTTAATTTTCATTTGAATATATGCCTAAATTATAGTTTATATTTCAGATATGGAACGATGTCCAAGTCCTATTACAACTTCATTCAAATGTAATAGTCCTATGCTCATGAATATACATACGCTCAAGTGTTCGCCAGATCGTGCAATTCCTATTTTTCCACCTACATTAAGACCATTTGCCTTTGATGCAACTTGTATTATAGCTTCTCTTGTAGCGCCAGCAACAGCACCATCATGAGGATGACAATCCTTGATAAGACCATGTCTTTTTGATGCTACTAATGCTCTTTCAATTATCTTAGGTATAGAAGATATTAAATTACCACCTATATCCACAGCTACAGTAAGTATTTCTTTATCTTTAAAATCCTTAATTAACTTAGATTCATTTTCTCTTGAAGAGATTGCCATTTCAATAGATGCTTTGGCTACGTCATTACTATTCCAATTCATATTATCAACTCCAAACAACTATAGTTAATATTTAATAGCTAATTTGAATACTTAGTAAAAATATCTTAAATAAGCTAAGAATATAACTAATTTTAATATTAACTATTAAATACATATAGATTATGGCACCATAAGGGAACTTTGTAAACAGTAAATTGTATATTTATTATATTATTCTAATAACATAAAAATGTGCGAATTTTTAGAATAGTAAAATTTTGATTAAATGTGTATAATATATTATATAGGGAAATAAAGGGGGAATGAAAAATGACAGAAGTATCACCAAAAATTGTAGGTTTAACAGAATCAAGTGTTGATGATGGAAGAGAAGTATATGAATTTTTACTCTTAAATGATGAGCTAGTAGAAAAATCATATAAATCAATTAGAGATAGACTTATATTTACAAATAAGAGAGTGATTGTTATTGACGTACAGGGTATAACAAGTAGAAAAAGAGGATATATGAGCATACCTTATTCAAAGATTTCTTCATTTTCTTGTGAAAGTGGAGGTAATTTTGATACAGATGCAGAACTAAAAATATGGGCGTCAAGTTTTGGAAAGATATATTTTGAATTTTCAAGAGATACTGATATAAGACCTTTAGCTAAACTGATAAGTGTGTATGTGTGTATGTAAATAAACATATAGATTTTGAAGAGTTTATACTAAAAAAATATTAAGCTAAAAATTGCCTTAAACATATATACTATATAGATGAATTTACAAAGAGTTTTGTGTAATACTAATATAGAAAGCATCTTAAGAAAGCGAACTATGCTAATTTGTAAAAAAATTAGCTATAATAAGAAAGATGGGATGCGATATGAAAAAAATAGTATTACGTACTTTAAGACTGCTATTAGGATATTTAGTTTCTTCCATAGGCGTTGTGATAATTATTAATACCAATTTAGGACTTTGTCCTTGGGATGTACTAGATCATGGTATTGCTAAGGTAGGAAATATTTCAAGAGGTAAATCTCATATTGCTGTAGGTGCTATGCTTCTAGTAGCTAATGGAGTTTTAGGAGAAAGACTTGGTTGGGGAACTGTTGGAGGGATGGTATTTGTAGGGATTTTTATGGATTTTTTAATGGGAAATAATTTAATACCTATATTTGAAAGTACTTTTTTAAGATTTCTAATGCTGTTTATAGGGTTATTTATAATTGGAATTGGTACTTACTTATACATTGGAGTGGGGTTAGGAGCAGGCCCTAGAGATGGAATTATGGTGGCACTGACAAGAAAAACTCATAAATCTGTGTGTGTAGTTAGAGCAGTTATTGAAGTAACAATACTTGCAATAGGGTACTTCCTAGGTGGATTTGTAGGTATAGGAACAGTAATAACAGCCCTTGCTACAGGATGCTTTATACAACTTGCGTTTAAAATGTTTAAATTTGATGTGAAAAAGGTTAAACCAAGGTTTATAGATGACGATATAAGGGCATTAAAGAGAAAGTTTGATACAAGAAGAAGACAGAAAAGAAAATTTTGAGTGCAAAATATAATAATTTTTGCACTCTTGTTTTTAGACTAAAATCAATGATTTGAGTATTTTATGTTAAAAATATAATAAAATTACAATTAGCATTGTTTTAAAAACTATATTTATTAAAGAACATAGTATTAATAATAAATATAGTTTTTTAAAATGACTATCTATTTATATAAATAACTCGTATATTCCAAGAGCTATAATAATGCATGCAGAAATTATCTCTGAGTATTTTGATAATTTATTAGAAAATATCTTTTCGCCAATGTAATATCCTAATGAAATAAATGCTAAACTAAAAAATATTGAGAATATTGATGTTATATAAATATTTAACCCTGTAATACTTGCGCCTATCCCAAAGCCAATATTATTTAAACAGAGAAGAATTCCCAATATAATAGATTCTTTAAACTCAATAGTTTTAGAGTGATTAGTATCTATTATTTCTGGACTTCTAAGTGCAGCTTCATAGCGATAAATTTCACACATATCTTCACTTAATTCTTCTGAATTATTGCCATTATTCCCACATTTTTTTAATGAAACTGTTAATAGATACAATCCTAATAGAATCAATATGCTGCTTCCTATTATATTTGTATAGATTAATGGAATTAACTTTGTGAGTAATTTTCCAAATATCATTGCTAAAAAAGTTCCCATACCGGCAATAAAGGATACTACAAAATTATTAATTAAATTTATTTTGACTTTTTTTGCCCCATAATTAAGCCCGACAATAAGACTATCACTGCTTGATGATATAGCAAAAAAGAGAATTGATAAAATATGCATTAAATCCCTCCGTATTAAAAATGATACAAGATTATAATATGGAGAGATTTATCAAATGTTTACTAAGCTTTATATATTTCATGTTAAAAAAGTAGTAAGAGGCTAGAATACTTTAAAAAAATCCAAGGGTTACACGTAGGTAGTTTTTCAGATTATGATATATAACATAATACATAATGCATAAAATGTATTGTATAATTATATAAATATATACAATATAGCCATATGGCGGGGGTTGAAGATCAAAATAGGAAACTTAAAATTTATAGTATATAGATAAGAATTTATACAGGGGGTATTGATGTTTGAAAAAGATTGTATTACAAGTTTTTAGACTTTTTTTAGGGCTTTTTCTCTTTGCTTTAGGTGTGGTTATGACATTAAATGCAAATATAGGAGTTGGATGCTGGGATGTTTTGAATCAAGGAATTGTAAGAAAGGCTCCTATAACTCTGGGACAAGCAAATATTGCAGTGGGAGCAGTTTTGCTTATAATAAACTGGAAGCTAGGGGAAAGAATAGGATGGTCTTCCGTTGCTAATATGATATTCATTGGAATTTTTATGGACATTCTTTTAATCAATGATTTTGTACCTATGGTTTATGGTGGCATATCAAGTGTTTTAATGATATTTTTAGGATTGTTTATAATTGGTATAGGAAGTTATCTTTATATTGGAGTAGGATTAGGCACAGGGCCAAGGGATGGACTTATGGTTGCATTTACTAAAAGAACTAATAAGTCTGTTAGGTTTATTAGAAATTCAATTGAGATATGTGTATCAATTATAGGATATATGCTGGGAGGATTTGTAGGAATAGGAACTGTGATTATATCTTTAAGCATAGGATACTTTGTGCAATTTGCATTTAAGTTATTTAGATTTGATGTAAAAGCCGTTAAACATAGGTTTATAGATGAAGATATAAAATTTTTAAAGAATAAGTTGTTTAAAAGCAAAGAAATTAAGAATAAGGAAATTGAAGAAAACAATTAGGTATGGTTAACAACAAATTTAGTTTATGGGACGATTATCTAAATAATCAATAAGCGCTTACTTTTAATATATAAAGGAATACTATTTTGCTATTAACCGTCTCCTAAACTTAAAGGGTTGACTTTGACAAGCAATATATTTCATAATAGTTGTAGGATTAAATATTTGATTGGAGATGTGCTAAATGAAAAGACCGAATAGAAATGATTTATGTTGGTGTGGTAGTGGAAAAAAGTATAAAAAGTGTCATTTCGAAGAGGATAACAAGTTATATGATTATGAAGAGCAAGGATTTATAATACCTCCCCTTGATATAATAAAAACCCCAGAACAAATTGAAGGTATAAGAAAAAGTGGTAAGATCACTAATGAAATATTGGATATTGTTGGAGAGAGAATTAAAGAAGGAATAACCACTAATGAAATAGATAAGTGGGTTAGTGAGTATACCATTAAAAGTGGAGGGACTGCTGCACCATTAAATTATTTTGGATTCACTAAAAGTGTATGTACCTCTATAAATAATGTTATATGTCACGGTATACCAGAGGATAGAGCCTTAAAAAATGGTGATATTATTAACGTAGATGTAAGTACCATACTAAACGGATATTATTCTGATGCAAGTAGAATGTTTATAGTAGGAGAAACAAGTGAAAAAGCTGTGAAACTTGTAGAAGCAGCAAAGGAAGCTTTATATATAGGAATTAATGCAGTAAAACCTTATGGAGATCTTAATGATGTAGGAAGAGCTATAGAAAGTTATTGTAATAAACTGGGTTACTCTGTAGTAAGAGATTTAGGTGGTCATGGAGTAGGTTTGAAATTTCATGAAGAGCCTCATGTTGATCATTTTGCAAGACCTGGTAAGGGAGTGCTTTTATTACCTGGAATGGTATTCACCATAGAACCTATGATAAACGAAGGCAGCTATGAATGCGTTACACTTGAAGATGGTTGGACTGTAATTACTAAGGATGGTTCACTATCAGCTCAATGGGAACACACTATAGCTGTTACAAAGAATGGAGTAGAAATATTGGTGTAGTTTAGTTTGTTACTTTAAAGTTTGCAGATGCTAATTGTAAAAAAACATTGACAATACTCATGTAAAGTGGTAAGATGATAAAAAGTTAAATGTAAATAATTTGTTTTAATAAATTCATTGAAGTGGAAGAGTAGCTATATTGCCTAGTTTCAGAGAGTTGAGGATGGTGGAATCTCAATACGATGTCATGTAGTGAATGGACCATTTAGAAGTAAGCCGAAAGTTTAAGTGAAATCTTAAATTAGTAGTACTTAACGGAGGCCGCCCGTTATAGTGGATAGGACATGTTGGTGTCTGATTAAGAGATATGCTTTTGCATAATTTAGGTGGTACCGCGGATAATACCTTCGCCCTAATTTTTTTAGGGTGAGGGTTTTTTTATTTTCTAAAATATTATTTGATAACGAAATTAAAAATTTCTATAAATCATGCATAAATGATGTATGGAGGTGAGTGCTATGGTTTGAAATGAAGATATATCTGATTGGTACTGGTTAATTTATAAAAAAATTATAAGATTTTATGAAATATTTAGGAGGTTATTTATTATGAATTTAAAAAAGATTATTATTAATTCACTTCTTTTAGCCATAGGTTTGATTTTACATCAAATTGCTCCACCACTTTTATTTGGGATGAAGCCTGATATTTTGCTTACCATGATGTTTATAACTATACTTATTAGTAAAGATTATAAACTTGCTGTAATCATTAGCATTGCATCAGGAATACTTACTGCTGCAACTACTACCTTCCCAGGTGGACAAATTCCCAATGTTATAGATAAATTAATTACTGGACAAATTGTATACTTGATGTTTAAGTTTACAGATAAAAAGTTAAATAATCAATTTCAAATGACATTAGTTTCAGTTATAGGAACAGTAATTAGTGGAACTATTTTTTTAGGAAGCGCATTTTACATCTTCGGATTACCAGCTCCATTTTCAATTTTAATGTATACAGTAGTGCTTCCTGCAACTATAGTTAACACTTTGGTTGGAGTGGTACTTTATAATTCTATTCAATTAGCATTAAAGAGAACAGCTTACTAGAAAAATATGGGCGATTAACAACAAATTTTGATTTTAAAGGGACGGTTATTGTAATTACAATAACCGTCCCTTTTAGCATAGCAACAACATACCAAAAATAAAAACTAAAAAATCTATTTGTTGGGAACCATCTCTGCTTATCTTAATATTTCCACAAGTTGGGGATTAACAACTTTATAAGTCAAAGAAATTGTTAGTTGACTAATAATTTTTTATATATGTATTTTTTGTTAAATGTAATAATATAGTTGACTGATAGATAAACCGGTGCTAAAATAATTACTTAGTCGGCTAAATAAAAAATGAATTCGTATAATAATTAAAAATATTGAGGGTTTGCTGACATAGGAGGAATTAAAAATGGAGGATTTCAAAAAGGATTCATTATATCATGTGTTTTCGCAGGTGATGAAGCTTCACTTTCATCGTGCACATTCTTTACTTAATACAGTTGATATATACCCAGGGCAGCCACCTATGCTTTTTGCACTACATATTAAGGATGGGCAAAGTCAAAAAGAACTTGCTGAGAGACTTAAGATTAAACCTGCTACAATTACAGTTATGCTTAAAAGAATGGAAAATGCAGGGCTTTTGGAACGAAGGGCTGATGAAAATGACCAAAGAATATCTAGGGTGTATTTCACAGATAAAGGAAAAGAAGCTTATGAAAAGGTACATGAACTAATGAAGGTTATAGAAGGAGAGTGCTTTGAAAATTTTACTATAGAAGAGAAAATACTGCTTAAAAGGCTTCTGATGCAGGTGAAGAACAATTTAGAAGATAAAGTTGGGACGGGTAACAGCCATTGTATGGGAAAGGAAGAAAATGAGGATAGTTAACCACTAGTGCAAATTAGTAAAAGTATTACATTGGCATGGAACCGTAATTATTTGATGTTATTGATTAGTTTAAAGGAGATGAAAATTTATGATTAAATTGTTTAGGTTTTTAAAGCCTTACAGAAGATATGTAGCTATGGTTTTAATTCTTTTATTTCTTCAATCCATGGCTGAACTTTACTTGCCTACATTAATGTCAGACATTGTTGATACAGGTATAGTTAAAGGAGATACAGATTATATTTTAAAAATTGGAGGATTTATGCTTCTTGTAGCCTTTGGAAGTGCTATATGTGTAATTTTATCAAGCTTTTTATCATCCAAAGTTGCTACAGCATTTGGTAGAGATATTAGAAGAGAGGTTTTTGTTAAAGGAGAAAGGTTCTCACTTCATGAATTTGATAAAATAGGAACTTCATCTATGATTACAAGAACTACAAATGATGTTACACAAATTCAACAGGTTACAGTTATGATAATGCGTATGATGGTTAGTGCTCCTATAATGGCCGTTGGTGGAATTATCATGGCGTTATCAAAGGATAAAAAGTTATCCTTAGTGCTTGCAGTTGCAATTCCACTACTTGGATTAGTTATATTTCTAGTGGCAAAAAAGGCAGTGCCTTTATTTAAAGTAATGCAAAAAAAAGTTGATAAGATAAATCTTGTGCTCCGTGAAAATTTGACAGGGATTAGGGTAATTCGTGCCTTTAATCGTATTGAAGATGAGAAGAATCGTTTTGAAGAGGTAAGTTATGATTTTACAACAACTGCTATTAGAGTAAATAAGATGATGGCAATTGTTATGCCTGTTATGATGATAATAATGAACTTTACAAGTATTGCAATTATTTGGTTTGGAGGTCTTCGTATCGATACTGGAGATATACAAGTTGGAGACATGATGGCTTTTTTACAATATGCTATGCAAATTATGTTTTCTTTTCTTATGGTTGCAATAATGTTTGTTATGATACCTCGTGCAGAAGCTTCAGCGGTTAGAATTAATGAAGTGCTAGATATTGATCCGGAAATTACTGATACTAAAAATCCTAAAAATACTGATGGTAGAAAGGGATATGTAGAATTTAAGGATGTTACCTTTAGCTATCCAGGAGCAGAGCAGCCAGCCATAAAGGATATTTCCTTTAGTGTAAATCCAGGAGAAACAACTGCAATAATTGGGGGTACAGGTTCTGGTAAATCAACACTTATAAATCTTATTCCACGTTTTTACGATATTCAAAGTGGAAATATTTTAGTTGATGGCGTGGATATTCGAGAAATGCCTCAAGAAAATCTTAGAAAAAAGATAGGATTTGTTCCACAAAAGGCAGTGCTGTTTACTGGAACTATTAGTGAAAATATTAAATATGGTAAGGAAGATGCAACAGAAGATGAAATAAAGCATGCAGCTGAAGTTTCTCAAGCCTCTGAATTTATTAATAACATGAAAGAGGGATATGATGCTGTAATTGCTCAAGGTGGTAACAATGTATCTGGTGGACAAAAACAGAGATTGTCCATTGCACGTGCCCTTATAAGAAGACCGGAAATATATATATTTGATGATAGTTTTTCAGCTCTTGATTTTAAAACTGATGCAAAGCTTAGAGGCGCGCTAAAGGGAGAAACTAAGGAATCAACCGTAATTATAGTTGCTCAAAGAGTAAGTACTGTAATGGATGCAGATAGAATTATAGTTTTAGATGAAGGCAAAATTGCAGGAATTGGAACTCATAGAGAGCTTTTAAAATCTTGTGAAGTTTATAAAGAAATTGTATCTTCACAGCTTAGTGAGGAGGAATTGGCATGAGTGAAAATAAAGGACAAAAACTAGGTAAGCCAGGAAGGGGACCAGGACACGGCGGTGGCCCCATGACAATGCCTGTAGAAAAAGCTAAGGACTTTAAAGGAACATTAAAAAGACTTATGAAATATTTAATGCCTAGAAAGCTTAATCTTATAATAGTATTTATAACAGCAATTATAAGTACAATTTTTAGTATTGTAGGTCCTAAAATTATGGGTAATGCTACAACAAAGTTATTTGAAGGGCTAATGGCTAAAGGGAAATATGCCATGGATTTATTTAAACCTGAAAATATAGCAAATACTTTAAAGATGCCGGATTTACCGGAGTCTCTTAGAAAAATGATAACTGGAGCCATGGCCAATCCAGAAGCCGCTAAAGGAACAGCGGCTCCTAAAGTAGACGTTACAAATATCGACCCAGAACTTTGGACATTTATCAGTAAACATGGTCCGAAAATAGACTTCGACTATATTGGAAAGATAATTTTAATACTGATAGGACTATATTTAATCAGTGCTTTATTTAGTTATATTCAGCAATATATAATGGCAGGAGTTGCACAAAATACTGTTTTTGATATGCGCAGAGATGTAAATGAAAAGCTTAATAAATTGCCACTTAAGTACTTTGATTCACGTACTCATGGAGAAATATTAAGTAGAGTAACCAATGATTTAGATACAGTTGCATCAACTCTTCAGCAGAGTTTAACACAATTCATTACATCTATTGTAACTATTATTGGAGTAATAGTTATGATGTTAACTATAAGCCCAATGCTTACTTTAGTTACTATTACAACATTACCGCTTTCTGTACTAGTTACAATACTTATAGCTAAAAAGTCTCAAAATTATTTTAAAGAACAGCAAAAGGCTTTAGGAGAGCTTAATGGACACGTAGAAGAAATGTATACTGGTCATAAAATAGTAAAGGTATTTGGACATGAAGAAAAGGCTATAAATGAATTCAATGAAATAAATGAAAGACTTTACAATGTAGGGTGGAAGGCTCAATTTATTTCAGGAATAATAATGCCTATGATGAATTTTATAAATAACATTGGCTATGTTTTAGTATCTGTAGTTGGAGGTATATTTGTAACTAATGGGAGAATTACAGTAGGAAACATTCAAGCATTTATTCAATACTCAAGACAATTTGGTCAGCCTATAGTTCAAACTGCAAATATAGCAAATATTTTGCAATCTACTGTAGCAGCGGCAGAGCGTGTTTTTGAAATATTGGATGAAGTTGAGGAAATACCTGATGAAGAGGATGCTAAAATAATTGACCTTAAAAACAATGAAATAAAAGAGAAAAACTTAAATAATGTAGAATTTAAAGTAGTAGGAGAATTAAAGGGCGGCGTTAAGTTTGAAGGAGTTAAGTTTGGATATAAAGAAACTATAACACTCATGGAAAATATGAATATAGATGTGAAATCTGGCCAAACCGTTGCAATAGTAGGGCCAACTGGAGCAGGGAAAACTACTCTTGTAAATTTACTTATGAGATTTTACGAAATTCAAGGTGGTAAAATTTTAATCGATGGAGTAGATATAAGAGATTTTAAACGTGGAGATTTAAGAAGTATGTTTGGAATGGTACTTCAAGATACTTGGTTATTTACAGGTTCTATAAAGGATAATATAGCTTATAGTCGTAAAGATGCAACCTTTGAAGAAGTAGTTAGAGCTGCAAAAGCTGCTCATGCAGATCATTTTATTAGAACGCTACCTGAAGGTTATGACACAATATTAAATGAAGAAGCTTCTAATATTTCACAAGGTCAAAAACAGCTTCTGACTATTGCTCGTGTAATACTTGCAGATCCTTCAATATTAATACTTGATGAAGCAACATCAAGCGTTGATACAAGAACAGAAGTACAAATACAAAAGGCTATGAATAGCTTAATGCAGGGAAGAACAAGTTTTGTTATTGCGCATAGATTATCAACAATTCGTGATGCGGATTTAATACTTGTTATGAACAATGGAACTATCATTGAGCAAGGTAATCACCATGAACTTCTAGAAAAAGGCGGATTTTACGCTGATCTTTATAATAGTCAGTTCTCAGCTGCCAGCGGAGAATAGCGGTTAACAACAATTTAATGATTAATAAAGATTTACGTGCAATGATATAATTTGACATGATAAACTAATTTGCTAAAATTAAATAATAAGCTTTAATAATTAATAGTTAATATTTTGTGAGGAATTTTTGTGAATAAATCTTCTAATCAAAGTATTAACTATTATGCATTTAATATTAGCTAAAAATAATAGTGGAGGATTTAATAAACTATGGAAAATACAAAAGATAATATTTATAAGAATAGATGGCTAATACTCCTTATCGTTGTTATGCAGCCGTTTATGGCATGCTTGGATGGTAGTATTGTAAATGTTGCCTTGCCTGTTATGGCAAGAAGGCTATCTGTAACTATGTCATCAATAGAGTGGGTTGTAACAAGTTATCTAATAGTTATCTCAGCAACTATTTTAGTTTTTGGGAGGCTTGGAGATATAAAAGGAAAGACTACTGTGTTTAAATGGGGGCTTGTGCTTTTTGCTATAGGATCACTGCTTTGTGGTATTTCAAGTACATTAAATATGCTTGTAGTTTCTAGAGTAGTACAAGCTATTGGGGCATCAGCAACAATGGCAACAAATCAGGGTATTATAACTCATGTATTCCCAGCAGAAGAAAGGGGACGAGCACTAGGAATATCAGGAACATTTGTTGCGCTTGGAACACTAGTAGGACCCCCACTTGGAGGCTTCATAGTATCTGTTGCAAGCTGGCAATATATTTTTTTAATCAATGTACCTATAGGAATTTTAATATTTATATTTGGTATGAAGTTTTTACCTAAGTCCAATGATGGAGTAAATGAAAAGTTAGATATTAAAGGAGCACTTTTATTTTTAGTAGCAATTGTTTCATTATTCATGTGTGTTACAAAGGGCCAGGAAATTGGATATAATAATTTTATGATAATTTTAGGATTTGTATTGGCAATAGGCTCATTTGCGGCATTCATAATACTTGAAAAAAGAACAGAATCACCATTGTTACAGTTGGATATTTTTAAAAATAAATTATTTTCAATAAGTGTATTTTGTGCATTTATTTCATTTGCAGCAATTAGCTGTATAAATATCATTCAACCATTCTACCTTCAGGAAGTCATAAAATTATCACCTTCATCTACAGGATTATTTATGATGGTTTATCCTTTGATTTTAACTGTAGTTGCCCCAATTAGTGGATACTTATCAGACAAAATTGGATCAGAATTTCTTACATTTGTAGGGATTTCATTTACAGCGGTAGGATTAATATTTATGTCCACCTTAAATGAATATTCGACTATAGGAGTTATGATGATTTTTGTATCCATACTATCTTTAGGAAATGGACTATTCCAATCTCCAAACACTTCTTTAGTAATGTCTACTGTACCAAATCACAAACTTGGTATTGCAGGCAGCATCAATGCTTTAGTAAGAAATGTAGGAATGGTATTTGGAGTTTCATTTTCAACAACTTTATTATATAACAGAATGAGTTATAAGATTGGGTATAAGGTTTCAAGTTTTGTTCAAGGTAGAGAAGAAGTATTTATTTATGGAATGAGAGTTGTATATATTTCCGCGGCAATAATATGTGCAATTGGTGCTTTAACTACAGCTCTTAGATTATATCAAAAAAGAAGAAGTAAAAAAGAACTCTCTAAGGTTGCCTAAGATGAGAAAGGTTAACAACAATTTATTAAATTCACTTAATTTATGTATTGTGATAAATAACATTGAAATTATAAGTATTTTGCACTAAAATAGAAAAGAATAAGATTTATAATTATACGTTCCGGCATGAGGTGATAGAATGAGTGATAATAACAGTAATAATAGTATAGCAGGAGAAGGCTGCGAGTTATTAATTCCAATAAATGAAAGAAAGCCATTAAAAGATATAGAAAGAAGCATTATTAAAACATATAGAAAAGGAATATGGTCTAAGTTTATTAGAGCAATTAGCGATTTTAAATTAATAGATGAAGGAGATAAAGTTGCGGTAGCTATTTCTGGAGGCAAGGACAGTTTACTCTTGGCAAAGCTGTTTCAAGAATTTCAAATACACTCAAAGACTAAATTTGAGTTAGAATTTATTGCAATGGATCCAGGGTTTCATGAAAGTAACAAAGAGATGCTGTTAAGTAACTGTGAGTATTTAAATATTCCAGTTAAAATGTTTGATTCTGGAATTTTTGAAGTTGTAGATAGGATTGCAAGGGATTATCCATGTTATATGTGTGCAAGAATGCGTAGAGGTTCATTATATAATAAAGCACAAGAACTTGGATGTAATAAATTAGCACTGGGCCACCATTTTAATGATGTTATTGAAACAACTTTATTAAATGTATTATACTCTGGAAATTTTCAAACTATGAGACCTAAATTAAAAGCTAAAAATTTTGAAGGGTTAGAATTAATTAGGCCGATGTTCTATATCCATGAAGATGATATTAGACGATATACATTAAATTCTGGAATTTCTCCTATGAACTGTGGTTGTATGGTAGCAGCTAGTAAGATTTCAGGCAAACGTACTGAAATAAAAAATTTAATTAAAAATCTAAAGAAGAATTTTAAAGATGTAGAAAAATCTATATTCCAATCAGCACAAAATGTTGGAATGGATTCCATTTTAGGCTGGGTAAAGGACGGGAAAAAATACTCATACTTAGATTTTTATGATGAAGAATAACATAAGAGGACGGTTAACAACCAAAACCAGAAAGCTAGTAATCAATAAATATAGCAAAATATAATTATTTAAAATACCTCACTTTGGATAGAACTTTATATAAATTCATTCAAAAGTGGGGTGTTTTTGTTATGCGCTAAGGAAGTTGAAATGCTGGATTCAATAGTTGATAACTGTCAATAATATTAGATGAAAATAGTGATATAATAATTAAGATGAATATAATAGCTATAAGGAGGATTTGAGTATGTTATATTTATTTAAATCCTTGGAATTAGAAAAGTTATAATGCAGATACATAGCACTTATACAGGAGTTAGGAGAAAATATGTTAGATAAAAATAAGTTGTTGAGGATATTTAATGAAGAAACTACTGGGAAGAATTATGATAAGGGCCAAAGGATTTTAGATAATGATTTAATTTCTTCGTTCAATATTACTAGTGAAGATAATTTAATTTGCATAGATGGAAATGTTATTTCAGAAAATCTTTTTAATGAATATAATACAAAGATTGAGATGGATACAGGGAGAAAGAGTATATTTTCTACTTCTTGCAGCTGTCCAGATTATGAAAAGAATGAGTTTAAAAAGAAAAATTATTGTTGCAAGCATTTAGTTGCAACATTTTATAAAGCTATAGATGAGCTAGCAGAGCACCCTCTTTTAAAAGAAGAAATATTAAACGAGGAAATGAAAGAGGAGCAGGGGATATTTAAAAGCAAGGATAATGTGATATCCATGCTTTTAGGAGATGAAAAACTTAAGGACGAAATAAAAATAGAGGTTTATATAAATAGAAATGAGTGGAAACATACTATTTCAGCAGAATTTAAAATAGGGCTTAACTCTATAAGTTCTAGCAATCTGTATATTTTAAAAGACATTGATCAGTTTTTAGTATCTTACTATAATGGAATTCCTATAAAGTATAGCAAAAATTTTATGTTTGATATTAGAAATCAGAAACTAAGTACAAAGGATAAAAGGCTTATAGATTTTATTATGATGTTAAAGGATATAGAAGGAAGTCAAAAATATGTTAATAGAACTGATAAAAAAGCTGTAGACGGAAAATATATTAATATTCCTAAATATTTAGTTAGAGAGTTTTTTGAAATTATACGAAAACACAGAGTTTATCTGAATGAAGGATTTTTTTATAGAACTGTAGAAACAGAAATTCTAAAGGAGTATCCAGCGATAAATTTTGATTTGAAAACTGTAAAGGATAATTATGTTCTTAAATCACCAGAGGGAATGCCGAAGGTTTTAAGTTCTAAAAATGATGCCTTTTTATATGGTACAACTATATATATTCCAGATTATGAGTTTTGTTATAAAATAGGTCCATATCTAAAGGTATTTAAGGAAGAAAAAGTTGTAACCATTTCCAAATCAGAAGAAGAAACTGTATTAAGAAATTTAATTCCTAATCTTAATTTTTTAACACCTAATGTTACATTGTCTAAAAACATAAAAAATAAAATAGTAATGGACGAGTGTAAGTTTAATTTTTATTTTGATCAAGAAGGGAAAACTATTACTCTTACTTTAAAGGTTAGGTATGGAGCCTTTGAATTTAACATATTTGAAGATTACAATGAGAAAATTATATACAGAGATTCTAAAAAAGAACATGATGTTATTTCACGCCTTAGAGCATTTGGATTTGAAGCAGTAGCAGAGAAGTTTTATCTATTAATGGGAGATGACTATATATTTAGGTTTTTCAAAAGTGAAATAGATAAGCTGCAGGAAATAGGGGATGTATATTACTCTGAAAACTTTAAAGGTATAAAATCTATTGGTAAAAAGGGTATTAGTGGAGATATTAAATCTGGTAAATACAATTATTTTGAAATGGAGTTTAAAATAGGGAATATTTCACCACAAGAGACCTCTAAAATATTAAGAGCATTTAGAGATAATCTAAAATACTATAAGCTTGAAAACGGAGAATACCTTGACTTGAAGGAACTAGAACTTAATAAGTTTTTGAAGCTTTTAGATGTGGTTTCTGATGATGATATAGATGAAAACAATATTAAAATATCTAGAAGTAAGGGAGTATTCATAGATAATTATTTAGATGAAAATGATATTAGGTATATAAAAGGTAAAAAAGAATTAAAAGAAATAAGAGATAAATTTAAGAATATAGAAAAATTAAAGTTTGAGCTCCCAAAGGACTTAAAGGGAAGCTTAAGAGAATATCAGAAGGTTGGATATAATTGGCTTAAAACTCTAGATTATTTAGGCTTTGGAGGGATTTTAGGAGACGAAATGGGACTTGGTAAAACCCTTCAAACTATCGCTTTTATATTATCTAACAAAGGGAAGAAGTCATTAATTATAGCACCTACATCATTAGTATACAATTGGATAAATGAATTTGAAAAATTTGCACCATCTATTAAAGCAGTTGCCATTAACGGACTAAGAGAAGAGAGAGAAGAAATAATTAAAAATATAAAAACTTATGATGTAGTAATAACAACTTATAATTTATTAAAGAGAGATTCAGATATTTATGAGACCATAAAATTTGATTATTGCATATTAGATGAAGCTCAATATATAAAAAATTCAAATTCTCAAAATGCTATATCAGTAAAAGACATAAATGCAAAAACGAGATTTGCATTATCAGGGACACCAATTGAAAATTCTCTTATGGAGTTATGGTCTATATTTGATTTTATAATGCCTGGATATCTATATGATGAAAAGAGATTTAGCGTAAGATATCATAAAAAACTTAAAGAAGGTCCAGAGGTTTTAGAAGAATTAAATAAGCTTATAAAGCCATTTATTCTTAGAAGAAGAAAAAAGGATGTTATAAAAGAATTGCCTGATAAAATAGAAAAAAGGCTACTTGTAAGATTAGATGATGAGCAAAAGAAGGTATATAAAGCTTATGCAAATTATGCAGTGGAGCTTATTGAAAAAAAGGTACGTGATGACGAATTTAAGAAGAGCAAGATAGAAATACTTTCTTACATAACAAAGCTAAGACAGCTGTGCTTAGACCCAAAGGTACTCATGGATGATTATACTGGGGGCAGCGGAAAGATAGAAGCCCTTGTGGAACTCCTGTTTCAAAGTATAGAAGAAGGCCACAGGATACTTGTATTTTCACAATTTACGTCTGTGCTTAAAAACATTGGGAAAAGACTTGAGTTAGAATCAATATCTTTTAGTTATTTAGATGGTTCTGTGCCTTCAGAGAAGAGAATGAATATGGTAAAGGCCTTTAATGATGGGAAGAACTCAGTATTTTTAATAAGTTTAAAAGCTGGAGGAACGGGGTTGAATTTAACTTCAGCAGATGTGGTGGTCCACTTTGATCCTTGGTGGAACCCAGCAGTTGAAGAACAGGCTACAGATAGAGCACACAGAATTGGTCAAGAAAATGTGGTAGAAGTAATAAAAATCATAGCCGAAGGAACTATCGAGGAAAAAATCATATCACTTCAAGAAGAAAAGAAAAAGCTAATTTCACAATTGATGGGAGACGAACTTTCAGGCGGTGAAGGCTTTGCAGCTTTAAGTGATGAAGAAATATTAGGGCTGTTTGAAAATGGTGATGGTTAACAACTGATATGACATACTAATGTCGTATTGCATTGAAGTTTGATTGTAAAAAAGAACTTAAAATAGTAAGACTCCCAGTGAGTTTTTAATCGTACAAAATTAAATAACTATAATGAGGTAAAATAAAATGGAACTTATTCCTGCAAAGCAAATACTATCAGCCTGGGCAGATAATAATAACTGGTTTGGAATAAATTATAATATGAATATATATAAAGGTTGTTGTCATGGATGTATATATTGTGATTCAAGAAGTGAATGTTATCAAATTAAGGATTTTGATATTGTTCGTGCAAAAGCTAATGCTATTGAGATATTAAATAGTGAACTTAAATCAAAGAGAAAAAAAGGCGTAGTTGGAACTGGTGCAATGTCAGATCCATATAATCCTCTTGAAGCAAAATATAAATTTACTAGAAGTGCATTGGAACTCATAAATAGATATAACTTTGGAATAGGTATTGCCACAAAAAGTGATCTTATTACAAGGGATATAGACATATTAAATGATATAAAAAGTCATTCGCCTATTCTTATCAAAATTACGGTTACAACTGCAGATGATAACCTAAGTAAAAAAGTTGAGCCTAATGTAGTGGTGTCATCTAAAAGGTTTGAAGCAATAAATAAACTTTCTTCTCAGGGGATTTTTACAGGTATATTGCTAATGCCTGTATTACCATTTATTGAAGATAGTGATGAAAATATACTTAAGATCATAAGACTTGCAAAGGAAAGTGGAGCAAAATTTATTTATCCTGCATTTGGAGTTACACTTAGACAAAATCAAAGAGACCATTTCTTTAACAAGTTAGATGAAAATTTTTATGGCATAACTGAAAAATATATAAAGGAATATGGGTTTTCCTATGAATGTCGCTCGAAACGAGCAGCTAAATTATGGAACCTCTTTAAAGTAGAATGTGATAAGGCGAATATATTATATAAAATGAAAGATATCATTGATGGATACAAAAAAGATTATGAAGTAAAGCAAATAAGTTTCTTTTAAATAGAATCAAATCAGCTTCTGCATAAGTAAATAATACAAATTAATCTAAAGGCATCTGCAAATTGCAGATGTTTTTCCACGTTCTTGGGGACGGTTGGCAACAATTAATTAACATATCATAAAAATCTAGAAAGAAAAAGGAATTATGCATTATAATAAATCTTAAGGTGATGTTTTAAAGAAGTAAATGGATACTAAAAAAAGTGAAAACCCTAAATTAGGAAAAGAGATGATAAAAATAAACATAAAAGAAATAGAACAAATAATTTTCAAAGATTCTTCTAATATAATGAGAAAAATGGGAGAAGAGGTTTTTAAAAATGGATTAGTTATTAATGTGAAGGGAAGAAAAATAGAAGAAATATACCATATCTATGGAGAAGTATCCAGTGACAAGAATTATGGTGAATTGAAAACCCATATAAAAATAAACTTGAAGGGTAAAAAACTAGATGATGTGCGTTGTAGCTGTGAGAATTTTAGAGAGATTTCTAAAGATAAAAGATTGTTTATGTGTGAGCATTTAATTGCTACGGCATATAGGTTTTTAAGTTTATTAAAAAATAAAAAATCTGAAGAAAAAAAGACGCCGGAAAAGTTACTTAAGCAAGAAAATACGCCAAAGAAACAAAAAGAAAAAACTCATGTGGGCATAGATATAAAAATAACTCATAAATCATGTAGAGGAATAAGTAGTTATGAGTTAGAATTCCGATTGGGCTTTGCACAAAAGTATTTAATTGATGATTTAGTGGGTTTTATTTTAAATCTAGATAAGGAACAAAGTACTTACTTCAATAATCAGTTTATATATAATCCAGAAGAATATATGATTTCCCCAAAAGATATAAAGGTAGTAAATTTTATTAGAGAGTATATAAATAAAAGCAATGGAATATTGTCAATAGGTAAAGTATTAACAATAGACGCTAATGATTTAAGAAGGTTTTTAGAATGTATAGAGAAAAGCAAAATTAGATTTAAGTATAATGGGATAGAATATAACACAACTGTCTTTAATACTGATTTACCTCTTACTTTTACTTTAAAAGAAGAAAAAGAATACTTTAAATTAACAACTTATAATAAGCTTCCAATTTCTTTAACTGAAAACAAAGATGTATATTTCTTTAATGATAATCTTTATTTACCTTCTAGCAATCAAATTGAAAAATATTTACCTTTATATTATAAGTTTAGAGAAAAAAATGAGATTTTATATGATGAAACTATAGAAAATTATAATAAAATTATTTCTTTGTTAAATAGCATTTCAAAAGATATTACACTTACAGAAGAAGTAAAAAGATTTGCAGCTAATTTATTAAAGTTTCAATTTTTTATTTATAAAGAGGAGAGAAATATATATTGTGATGTATATGCAATGTATAACAATGATAAAATCAACATATTAGAAAAGATTAATAACAAAACACAAGTTATAAGAAATTCACGCGAGGAAGAGAAAGTTCTTATGAAGCTTGAATACTATAAGTTTATAAAAAGAAAAGATACACTTATATTTATTGGCAGGGATGAAGATCTTTTTAATATATTAAATAGCAAAAAATGTGGAATAGAGTCATTAGGTACACTGGTTTTAGGAAAAGGGTTGGAAGATATAAAATTATATAATACTAGCTCTATTAACATAGATTTCTATGAGGAAAACGATAGGTTTAAATTCAGTTATAATATTGGTGATTTGGATATTAGGGAGCTAGGAGATATATTTAAAAGCTACAAATCTAATAGCAGATTCTATAAAACTAAAGATAATGAGTTTATAGATTTTGAAGATGAAGGTATAAGAAATTTCTTTAATTTAATTGAAATGCTAGATATCAATAAGGATATAGATAAAGGCAGCTCTTTTATAGAAAAAAATAAGGCGATATACATAGCTGAAAGCTTGAAAAATAGAGGTTATAAATTTGGTAAAGGAATAGAGCTCATAAAGAATATAGAGAACAAAATAATTACAATAAATAGTAAAGACGTAACTGTTCCAAAGAATTTAAGGGCCAAACTTAGAGAATATCAAATCATTGGATTTAATTGGTTTAATAGTTTAAGTGAGCTAGGCTTTGGTGGTGTTTTAGCAGACGAGATGGGCCTTGGAAAGACAGTTCAAACCATAGCGTTTCTTGTAGGACAAAAAGGTAAAAAATCTTTGATAGTTACTCCAACATCCTTGATTTATAATTGGAAGTCTGAAATAGAAAGATTTGCTCCAGAACTAAGAGCAGGTATTGCTCATGGAAATATAGATAAGCAGGAAATTGTAATAAATAATTTAGAAGGATATGATTTGATTTTAACCACCTATGGAACTCTGAGAAATAATATTGATAAGTATAATGATATTCAATTTGATTATTGTATTATAGATGAAGCTCAAAATATTAAAAATTTCGAAGCCCAAGTAACTTTAGCGGTTAAAGAAATTAAGGCTAATGCAAGATTTGCACTTACAGGAACTCCTATTGAAAATAGTTTAACAGAACTTTGGTCTATATTTGATTTTATAATGCCTGGCTATCTATACTCTAAAGAAACCTTTGAAGAAAAGTTTATTTATAACGAGGACTGCGATTTAGAAAAACTTAAGTTAATTATAAAGCCTTTTATTTTAAGAAGAACTAAAAAAGAAGTTATAAATGATCTTCCAGATAAAATAGAAAAGAAAGTATTAGTAGAAATGACCTCAGCTCAAAAGACTATATATAAAGATTATATAAAAGAGGTTAAAGAAAAAATAAAGGATAGTTCCCAAGGGAAAATAGAAATTTTCTCTTACTTAACAAAACTAAGACAAATTTGCTTAGACCCCTCTCTTGTATTTAATGAATATAAAGGAGGCAGTGGAAAGCTTAAGCTTGCAATGGCATTAATAGAAGAAAATACAGCATATCACCGCAAAACATTGCTTTTTTCACAATTTACTTCTGCCTTAAAAAAGATAGCTGTATCTTTAAAAGACAATGAAATTGAGTATGTTTATTTAGATGGGTCAACTCCCTCTAAAGAAAGAATTAAATTAGTAAATGAGTTTAATAACAGTGATAAGCCTAAGGTATTCTTAATTTCCTTAAAGGCTGGAGGTACCGGACTTAATTTAACATCAGCAAACTTAGTTATCCACTTTGACCCTTGGTGGAATCCGGCAGTAGAAGATCAAGCAACGGATAGGGCTCATAGAATTGGACAAAAGAATGTGGTAGAAGTAGTTAAGTTAGTTTCAAGAGGAACTATAGAAGAAAAAATAATATCAATGCAAGATCATAAAAAAGAGCTAATTGATACCATTATAACAGGAGAACTTACAGATGGTACTATGCTAAATAAATTATCAAAGGAAGAGCTGTTAGAACTTTTTTATAGATAGTCATTAGTAAATTTGCATCCACTTGATAATCACAATAACCATTAATTAAAAGGGGACGGGTCACAACTATTTATCTATAATAGTTGTGACCCGTCCCTAATGATATAGACTATTTGATGATTTTCCTAATTAAATAAAGAAATTATGCATGCTGTTACCATAATAATATCATATTTCATTAGTTATTATATTGAGGAAATATATATTATTTTTAAGTCTTTGAAACATATAAACAGTTTTTAGCTATTTTTTTCGAAACAATATTAATAGATATCACAGTAATTGTATAAAAATATGGAAATGTTGGTTATTATGGGAGTTATATTCAATAATACAGATGAAATGTTAATGAAAATAAAGGAAATAATAAAAAAATATCGAATATATTTAAACACTAAAAAGTTGTAGCTAAAGATGGAGGAGTAAAATTATGAAAATCAAAGGAAGATTAGTAACAGCATTTAGCTCTATTATAGTTATATTTTCTTTAATTATTTTTACAGTAGTATATTATAGAGTTAATAAAATGGTAAATGAAAACTTTAAACAGACAATATTAGCTAATGCTAATATGGGAATTACTCTTATAGATACAAAATATCCTGGAGAGTGGGAACTAAAGGGAGAGAAATTATATAAGGGAGATACTTTAATCAATGAAAATTTTGATGTAGTGGATTCAATAAAAAAGGATACAGGATATCTGTCAACAATATTTATGAAGGATACAAGAGTATCTACTAATGTGGTTTTAGATAATGGAGAAAGGGCAATTGGTACAAAGGCTTCTAAAGATGTAACTGAAAAAGTATTAAATGAAGGAAAGGAATATCATGGAGAAGCGATAGTAGTAGATAAAAAAGTGATAACTCATTATTCTCCAATAAAGAATTCAAATAATGAAGTTATAGGTATGTGGTTTACAGGAATAGAAAAAACAAAAGTTGACTCAGAGATATTCGCATTAATGCTAAGTATTTTTATAGTAGGCATTATAGTATTAATTATTAGCATAGTTTTTACTTTTATGATAGCAAAAAACTTAGTAAACCCATTAACCCTTGTAATAAATCACTTAGGATTAATATCAATGGGGAATTTTACTATGAGTGTACCAGATAAGTTTATGAAAAGAAAAGATGAAATAGGTGAAATTGCAAAGGCTTTGGATACTATGCAAGGTTCTATAAAGGCCCTTGTGGAAAATGTAAGATATGAGACAAATTCGATTGAAAATGTTGTATATATGGTAAATAAAAAAGTAACAGATCTAAATGAAAATATAGAGAAAATATCATTAACTACAAAAGAACTATCTGAAAGTATGGAAGAAACTGCGGCATCATCAGAAGAAATGTCTGCAACGGCAGATGAAATTGAAAGAGCTGTTTACTCCATTGCAGAAAAATCACAAGAAGGTGCCATGAAAGCAGGAGAAATCAATAAAAGAGCAGAGGAAACAAAAGAAAATGTGCAACATTCTCAGAAAAAATCTAATGATATATTTATAAGCACAAAAATGGACCTAGAAAGGGCCATTGAAGCATCAAAGGTCGTAGAGGAAATAAATGTACTTTCAGAATCCATAATGCATATTACATCTCAAACAAATCTTCTTGCGTTAAATGCTGCTATTGAGGCGGCAAGAGCAGGGGAAGCAGGAAAGGGATTCTCAGTGGTAGCTGAAGAAATAAGGAAACTGGCAGAACAATCTAAAAGCACAGTAATTGAAATCCAAAATATAACGAGTAAAGTAACAGAATCTGTAAAAGATCTTTCAGCAAGCTCAAATAAGCTATTAACATTCATGAATACAGATATATCAAATAATTATAATACTATGCTTAGTGTTGCAGATAAATATAGTAAAGATGCAGAGTTTGTTCATGATCTTGTATCAGAATTTAGCTCAACTTCAGAGGAACTTTTAGCATCCATAAGTGATGTATTAAAGACCATAGATGGAGTTGCAAAAGCAGCTGGTGAAGGGGCGGGAGGAACAACAGATATTTCACGTAGAGTTTCCGAAATTAATAATGAATCTAATGATTTATTAAGAGAGGTATTAAAGTCAAAAGAAAGTTCCAATAAGCTTAAGAAAGAAGTTTCCAATTTCAAAATTTAAGCCTTTAATAAGAGGGACGGTTCATAACTATTTATTCATAATAGTTGTGAGCCATCCTAAGGTTATTATAGGATTTAAACTAGTATGAAATAAATTTGAATATATTATAAAAGCACATCAATTCTTTTTTTTAAAACATCATAAATATCTTCGCATTGTTCATTTATATCATAGACTAATTTTTCAGTATCTTTTATTTTAGAAGATTTAGATGAAGTATTGATAGACACTGCTAAATGACCAGCAGAGCTGGCTAAGGCTAATGAAGTAGCACTTAATAAATATAAAGTATTTAATAATGGAGTAACATAGTTTTCTATATAGTTCTTTTCTTCAGGATTTAACCCCAATTTAGTTATCTCATCTTTAATTATATTTACACTTGAAAGGGTTTCAGCAGATTTAATAATACTATCTGAGATCGGACAAGTTTCAGTTTCTGTATTGCTAACACTATTTATATCACTTGTATTATTAATACTATTTTTTTGTCTTTCTTTAAATTCTTGTTTGCTACTCATCTATTAACTCCATAACGCATAATTTTATTTATTATTTATTTATATGGGATTATATACATGGGTATGTATAAACATTTTATTTTGATAAAAGCATGTGAGTAAAATTAAGTGTTGGGGAAATGTAATAAAAGATATTATAGAATAATTTTCATATCGTAATAAGATGGAACCATAATTATGTAAAAAGTGATAAGCATATTGTGAAAATATGCTATGTCAATGGAAAAGTTTATAATAAAAACCAGTAAATTTCAGAAATTCATTGATTTTATAATTGATTTGGATTATAATGTTAGTGTTACATATTAAAGTAAAGGAGGTAAAATTATGAGTATTTGCATTATTAGAAAAATGGATAAAATTAGAGCAATATCTGTAAGAATTTCAGCAAATTTTGTGTTCGACGGGACAAGTGCGTCTAAAATTAAATATTTTTCTGAAGTAAGCAGGTGATTCATATTTTACCAGATATACTAAGCTAATAATATCCGGGTAAGGTGTGGCCTTGCCCGGTTTTTTATATTCTTTTTGTGGAGCATTCCGGGCAGTAGTTTACTTGCCTGGATTTTTTGTTGTTAAAAATCAAATAAATCTGGTAAGCACACCTTATCCTTATTTTAAGGAGGGGTTTATATGATTGAATTATCATTAAATGGAGTAATTAAGTATTTTGGAGCTAACTTAATCTTAAGTAATATTACCTTTGATGTGCATCAAGGAGAAAGGGTTGGGTTAGTTGGGAGAAATGGAAGTGGAAAAAGCACAGTATTAAAACTGATATCGGGACTAGAGGCTGTCGATAAAGGGAATATGGCCATTAGAAAAGGAGTAAAAATTGGATGTTAAAATAAACTCCATAGGTTTTCATTATATAGAACTAAGTAAATACACTTCTCAAAAAGAGAATATTGAAAAGGAACTAGAAAGGTTACTGGAAGAATGGATTAAATATAATGAAGATTAATTAAATATTATGCAAGGACGTGAATATAAAATGAAATATTTAAAACAGCTAATAAAGCCCTATGTAGGGTTGCCTAAAGAAATATATGTAATATTTGTTGCTAGAATAATTAATGCTTTTGGTTGCTTTGTAATGCCATTACTAACGATTATACTAAAAGACAAAATAGGACTGTCAGAGCAAATGGTTGGAGTGTACATAAGCGCTACAGGTATATTACAGCTCCCAGCTGCTATGCTCGGTGGAAAACTGGCGGATAGTATAGGAAGAAAAAAAGTAATAGTTATATTTGATTGCTTAGCTGCGTTACTTTACCTAAGCTGTGGATTTATGAAGCCATCTATTACTATGGTATATGTATTAATGCTAGCATCAGCTTCAATGATTACTGCTGGGCCAGCGCATGACTCTTTAATAGCAGATTTAACTACTCATAATAATAGGGAGGGGGCATATGCCCTTTCATATATGGGATGGAATTTAGGTTTTGCTATAGGACCAGTTATAGGTGGACTTTTGTATGAAAAAAACTTGTCTCTTATATTTATAGGAGATGCAATAACAGCTTTAATTTCTCTTGCATTGATTACGTTATTTATTAAAGAAACTATTCATAAAACAGAGGAAGAAATTACTGATGAAAATCGTATTATGGAGAGGCGCGAAGAAGGTTCCATCTTTCAGGTACTTATAAAAAGACCAATATTAATTTACTTTGCTATAATTGTATGTGGATTTAATTTTGTGTATTCTCAATGGTCATACTTAATGCCGCTTCATCTTATATCTATTCATCCAGAAAATAAAGCTGAAATTTTTGGACGGATATCAGGACTCAATGGAATAGTAGTAATATTATTTACTCCTTTAATTACTTTTATGTCTAAAAATGTTAAGAGTATTAGAAGAGTGGTTTATGGGGGATTACTATATGCCTTAGGGTTTGGAATGCTAGGCTTTTATAATGGGTTAGTATACTTCTTCGTAAGTACATTTATATTTACTTTAGGAGAAATATCACTTGCAATTAGCACATCGCCATTTATTGCAAATCATACACCAGCATCCCATAGGGGAAGGATGAGTGCTATTATTCCTATGATATATGGATTAGGTTATACACTAGGACCTGTAGGAATGGGGCAAATATTAAGATTTGCAACAATAAATGGTGCTTGGAAGATAGTTGGAGTTATAAGCATTACTGCATCTTGCTTTATGCTTATGCTTGAATCTTATGAGGAAAGAAATAAAATTCAAATTAGTACTGAAGAATTGGTAAGCGCTAAATAGTACAAAAGAGCATCGGTTGTTAATTTTTATAATTAATAATTTTTCCGAAGGAAAGAAGTTACATTGTAGTTATTAAGAAATAATTAATATATTAAATTTGCTATGAAGCAGCTCAAAATATTGAACTATAGCTTTGTGTATGATATCATAAATGGCATAAAAGCCAATTATTTCAACAATATAACTTAATTGGAGTTTATTTATAGTAAATATGAAATTAAATTACCCTGATAATTTATATAAATACATTTTTTCAAAATGTATTTGCTTAATTATTAGGGCATTTTAATGAAAAATAAAAGAGATCACTAATCTAAGAGTGAAGTGATTTATAAGTATAAAAGGGGGATAATTATGGATAATGAAAATTCACAAAATCAGTCAAGTATAGAAGATGATACACAACTAAATGCAAAGCCAATTGCAGAATCTACTTCAGGTATAGGCTTCGATAATACTAAATCACCTAAATCTAAAAAGTTTAGATTTAGATTTAAAAAATCAATGATAATTGTTTTACTTATAATCATTATTGGAGGAGTTTTTGGAATTAGGTCTTATTCTAAGTCTCAAAAGGCGAAAATTAAAGAAATTAGCACTGCAGCAATTAAAAAAGGCTCATTAACTCAATCGGCAACACTTACAGGCAGTATTGAATCAAGCGGCAGAAACGAAATAGCATTATCTTCTTCTCTAAAAGTTATAGAGATTTTTGTAAAAGAAGGACAAACTGTCAAAAAGGGTGATATCTTGGCTAAGTTAGATGACTCAGATTTTAGAAGTCAGTTAGAAAAGCAAAAACTTAATTTATCTAATGCAGAATATAATTTAAATTACATAGTAGAAAGCAGTTCATCAAATGACAAACTAACTTCTGAAAATGCGTTAAAACAGGCGCAGATATCACTTGAAAATGCGAAAATTAATCTGGACGATATAAATAAAAAATTTGGACAAAGTAAAAATTTATTTGAAGGCGGATTGATATCAGCTAATGAATTTGAAGCAGCAAAAAAAGCAGTTAAGGATAACCAAAATGCTTTAAAAAGTGCTGAAATTGCTTTGACCAATGCGCAAAGTACTTATTCTAGCATGGATTCAACTATAAACAATAAGATTATAAATCAAAAAAATCAAATTGAATTAATTCAGTCAGAGATTCAGAGTCTTAACAAGAAGATTGAGGATTGTAATTTAAGAGCAAACGTAGATGGAATAGTTACAAAAATAGATGCTAAGGTAAATCAATATCCAGAAGCAGGGGAGAAGATTATAATAGATGATATTTCATTATACAAGGCTTCTATGGATGTAAGTCAGTATGATGCCATAAAGATGAAAAAGGGGCAAAAGGCAATAATTAATGTAAATGGAGGATATGAAAAATATACAGGAGCTATCACAGATATTGGACAGCGGGCAGAAAAAAAATTAAACTCAACAGATCAGGATTCAAAGGTTAATGTTAAAGTATCTATAAACAAGCCAGATGCAAATGTAAAAATAGGATATGAAGTAGATACAGAAATTATTTTGAATGAAAAGAAAGATGTACTACAAATAGGTTTTGAAGCAATAAAAGAAGATGCGGGTAAAAAATATGTTTTTGTTATAGACAGTAATAATACAATAGCTAGAAGATATATCACTACAGGATTGGAAACTGATTATAATATTGAGGTTTTAAGCGGATTAAAAGAAGGGGAAAAATACGTATTGAGTCCAGAAAAAACTTTAAAAGAAGGAGACAAAGTTTCTGAGTCTGGGGGAAATAAATAATGGTTATTGAAATTCAAGATCTTGTAAAGATATATGATACGGGAGCTATTACGCTCATGGCTTTGAAGGGTGTTAATTTTCAGGTTAAAGAAAATGAATATGTTGCAATTATGGGGGCATCTGGCTCAGGTAAGTCTACACTTATGAATATTTTGGGCTGTCTAGACAGAGCTTCTTCTGGTAAATATATTTTAGATGGTAAAGATATATCTACTCTAGATGATGATAGTCTTGCTGAAATTAGGAACAAGAAAATTGGATTTGTGTTTCAGTCATTTAACTTACTACCAAAGCTTAGTTCTCTTGAAAATGTTGAGCTGCCTATGATGTATAATAGGATACCTTTATCAGAGAGACGGAAAAGAGCAAAGGTAGCCTTGGCGAAGGTAGGGCTTGAAAGTAGAATGCATCATAAACCAAATGAGTTATCTGGAGGTCAAAGACAAAGAGTTGCAATTGCAAGGGCTCTAGTAAATAATCCATCGATACTTTTGGCAGATGAACCTACAGGAAATTTGGACAGCGCATCTAGTGAAGAAATAATGGGTATTTTTAAAGAATTAAATGATGAAGGTGTAACAATAGTAATGGTAACTCATGAGCCAGATATAGCAGCATATACAAAGAGAAATATTCTTTTTAGAGATGGGAATATAATATCCGATAAACCTGTTTTAAATAGAACATTAAGTAGGGGGCAGGTATAAATGTATGTTCTTGAAAGCTTAAAATCTGCTGTTCAAAGTATAAAGGCAAACAAAATGAGATCTTTTTTAACTATGCTTGGAATAATAATAGGTATATCATCTGTCATCACGATAGTATCAATTGGAGAAGGAGCAAAGCAGTTTATTACAGGTGAATTTGAGGGTATGGGAACCAATGTGATAAATTTGCAGATAAGTTCCTCAACAGACGATGTAGCAAAAAGGGATTATTTTACCTTAGAAGATGTAGATTTGTTAACAGCTAAGGTACCAGAAGTTACTGCAGTTGTTCCTATAGTTAGCGGCTTTAGCTCCATTAAAGTAAACAATAAGTCTAACAGGGCATATGTAAGTGCAATAAATCATAATTATCCAGAGATTGAAGATATAAAGCTTTCTTATGGAAGATTTTTAAATGAGCATGATGTTGATACTAAAAAAAATGTTGCAGTAATAGATGAGAGAACAGCAGTAAAATTATTTAATGATGTAGAAAATGTAGTTGGAAAAAAGGCAAAAATCAATATAGGTGAAAAGTACTTAGATGTATCAATTATAGGTGTTTTAAAGGAGAAAGAAGGGCTAGCTTCTTTTGAGGATAGCAGGCCAGGTCAAATATATATACCTATAACAATACGTGAACAAATAATGAAATCTAGTGATATAAGTTATATGTCTGTTATTGTATCAGATATGTCAAAAGCGGATGAGATAAGTTCTAAAATAATAAGAATTATTGAAAATAAACATAGTAACTCAGGTAAATACACAGCAAACAAGGGATTTGAAGATCTGGATAGCGTTAACAAGATATTAGACATGCTTATACTTGGATTAGGTGCAATTGCAGCTATATCACTATTAGTTGGCGGCATAGGAGTAATGAACATAATGCTTGTATCTGTAACGGAAAGGACAAGAGAAATAGGTATAAGGAAAGCAATTGGTGCTAAGACAAGTGATATAAAACTTCAGTTTTTATCAGAATCAGTTATTTTATGTCTAATAGGAGGAATAGTTGGAACTATGCTAGGTATTTCAGCAGGAAAAGCAGCAAGTAAGCTAATGAAGGTGGATATTCCAGTATCAGTAAAAGTTATACTTATTGCTTTTATTTTCTCATCATCAGTAGGTATTTTTTTTGGACTATATCCTGCTAAAAAAGCAGCAAAGCTTGATCCAATTGATGCCTTGAGATATGAATAAAGGGGTCAGACCCACGGGATAAAATGTAAAATTGTGATTTTTCATCGGTAAAAATGCAAGGAGGGATAAGTCATCTAACTTTCCCTCCTAATCCATTTTTGATGCCAATAATTTAACAGCAGGAAGATCTGCAGGTGCCCAGTTTAAGGAAAGCAAGTTTTCTTTAGGTAACCAAATAAGTTTTGCATGCTCATCTGCAATAGGGTGTCCACCTACAATTTTGCACTTTGCTGTAATTAAATTTACTATACAATTATCATATTCGTGAGTGTTGATATTGAATATATTAATAAATTCAATATCACAACTAAGCTCTTCTCTAATTTCCCGTATTATTGCATCAGCAATTGATTCACCATGCTCAATTTTTCCACCAGGAAATTCCCAAAGATTTGGGAGTGTCATCTTTGTAGAACGAAGAGCACAAAGCACTTGATTCTGTTCATTTTGAATAATTGCCCCAACTACTTTTACTATTTTTTTCACTTTAAACACCTCTTTATATAGTGTAGCATAGATGTCAAGTGCCAGGCACGTGGCAAGTTGCAAATTACTAATTTTATAGCCCCCTAAATTTAGGGGGCGGCATATTGGAAATAGCTGTTTATTTTGTAGGTTGTGAAATGATTAGTTCATTCCATAGTTTCTCAAAAATCTTATCATTAATTTTAAAGTATACAGTCGAATAGCCATAATTTACATATCCACTCTTTAAAATTGTAAAACTTACTTCACAGCCATCCTTTAATTTTAAGATAATTTCTTTATATTCGTCATCATTTCTGTAATCACCTAAGGAAGTTTCTATTTCCTCTTGAGAGTAAGGAGTAGACTTATTTACCTTATCAAGAAAGCGATTTAATAGGCTTATATCATTTATTTGGCTAAAAGCTTCTACACCATTATTCCAATTATTATAACTTCTAAATTTAGCTTCCATAACATTACCTTTAAGATTTAGCCTTCCAAATACATCTGCTCCGGTATTAATTGTTATTCCATTCAAACAGTCATAAAACTCAGGATAAGATGCTCCTTCAGGAGTTTTAATATTAGTCATTATTCTAAAAGCTTTATCATAGCCTTTTACTGCATATACGTCCTGTTCTCCTATATTAGAGGCAAACTCCTTTGAATACTCTGTTTGTTTACTCCATTCATTTATATTAGCTTTTGTTCTGCCTAACTTCTCGCCTAAAAGGTTTTCTGCATTTTTAGAATCAATAGTTGTATGGGACGCAGTATATATTTTACCATTATACACAATAAGGGGAATCATTTTAACATAAACACCATTGTTATTTGGTAATTCCATTTTAGGGATAGTTACTATATTAGCTGGATTTTTAGTTTTATTTGCTATAGTTTTAAAGCTCATGAGTCCTATACAGATTAATAAAATAGCGGCTACTGCTGCAAAGGAATTATTATACAGATTCTTCTTTGTCCTCTTCGTCTCTATAGAAGCAGAATTTAGATTGTTGGTTAGTTTATTTTTAAATTCTTCACTTGCTTTTATATTAGAAAAGGCATCTTTGATTTTGTTTTTATTCATCTTCAAAATCCTCCATCAGTTTAGATTTAAGTAATTTCCTTCCTCTACTAAGTTGTGAACCAACTGTTGATTCTTTTAAATTTAAAATGTTAGCAATCTCGGAAATACTATAATCTTCATAGTAAAATAGGAAAATAACACTTCTATATTTCAAAGGCAAACTTAAAACAGTTGCAATTATTTCATTATCTTCCTGACAAGTAGCAATAAACTCTCCCTCTAATGGAGCTGTCTTTTTAAACCATGAGGACTTTAACTTATCCTTACTTAAATTAATTGCAACCTTAATTAACCAGGCCCTTTCTTGTTCGCTGCTTTGAAATGTTGGCTGCTTCTCAAGAAGCTTAATAAAAGTCTCTTGTGTTATATCTTCAGCATCATTAAAGTTTTTCATGTAAGAGTAGGAAATTCTTAGTATCATATCAGAATATTTTTCAATAATATTTTGAATATAATTTTCGGTACCATAAAATTTATTCATGAGTTTTTACTCCCCTTTCATTACTAATACGATTTATAAAGCCAAAATTTTGCACTAAGCAATATTTTTATTAAGTAAATCTTTATGTTGCATTATGCTATCTTTGGTAATATAATATCATTGGTATGTCTTGGTAAATTTACGAAGGATAAGGAAGCATAAGTTTTCTAAGATTACCAAATTGCATTTTGAGAATTGGACAGGCGGATTATGCCTGTTTTTTTTGTTAATAGAGGTGAATTATGACTAAGCATATAAAAAATCATTTACTAATATCTTCAATTATTGGCTTTATTTTTATTGGAATAATTACAATGTTTATAGTTAAAGAAAATAGTAATATAAAAGCTAAGTATGAATTAAATTTAAGTAATAACAATAAGGATTATATTTACTTTATTAAGCAACAAATTTCCCACGAAAAGTTATCTATACAATCTAAGGGGGATGTAGTAGCAGAACTTCTAGATAATTCTTTAGAGGAAACTCATACAGATCATACTAATATAATATCAAGTATATTTAAAGATAAAAATATATTATCCGACATATCACATAATATATATTTTGTTGATGCTGTATCTGGTAATAAGATTAATTCAAAAGGAATAGTTAAATTAACTGATATGGAATATGATCTAAGAGGAAGAGAGTGGTATAAGCATGCTGAAAAATCACAAATTCCTATTGTAAGTGATGTTTACACTGATATGATAACTAAAAAGCCATGCATAACAATAAGTTATTCAATCTACAAGAATCATAAATTTATTGGCGTCATCAGTGATGATATACTGCTGGAGGATATATATAATTTACTTGTAAAAAAGGTATATAACTATGATATATATTTGGTATTTAATGATTATAATGTAATAATTTCATCATCTGAAGAGTCCGTAGATAATAACATTAACGAAATTAAAGATAAATGGATTGGAATAAATAAAGATATTTCGGGTTATATGAATTATAAGAATATTAATGACAATGAGATATATGGATATTACAATAGCATAGAAAATTTGAAGTGTACAATATTTACTTTTACTAAACCTACTGTAATAAGCAAGGAAAAGAATATATCAAATTTTCGTATTGCATCTATAGGAAGTATTATTTGTTTATTAATTCTTATACTGGGAAATTATTTTATAAATAGGTTTTATAATTTTAGTGATCTAACGGGTTTTAAAACCAAAAATAAATTATATGCTGACATCATAAGAAGCTCTAAATATTATGACAATGTTGGCTTACTAGTAATTAGTATTAAAAAATTAAGCAATATTAAATTTGCATATGGAAGAAATCTATATGAAATGGCTATAAATAAATATGCAAAATTAATAAAAGAACTCTTTGATGATAAGGCAACTTTATATAGTTATAGTGATAAATCCTTTATTTTGCTGTTTAAAGATGAAAATAAAGAGGAACTTTTAGATTTGATTGACAAGAATTTGGCTAAATTAGAGCGCAGAGAATTTAATATAAAAAATAAAAGTATTGAAATAGAATCATTTTTGGCACTTATAAATATAAACAAAATAGAAATGCAAAAGGCTAATGATAGCTTATTCAAGATAGAGAAAATAGTAGATGACCTAAAGTATGGTAAAGATAAGTATATATGCTCTAGTTTAGAAGCGTTAGCAAAAGATATAGAACTAGATAATAATAAATTAATGTTATTAAAAGAAGCAATAAAGGAAGATAGATTAGTACCATTTTTCCAACCAATAATTAACATAAAAACAAAAGAAGTAGAAAAGTATGAAGTGCTTATGAGAATAAAGGAGGGAGAAAATTATTTATCTCCGTATCCTTTTATTATAACTGCAGAAAAAAATGATTTAATAGAAACTGTTGATTTAACAATACTTGAAAAATCATTATGTTATAAAAGTAAGATAGACAAAGAAAATAAATTGGTATTTGCATTTAATTTATCTGTAAAAGAGATAGATAATATTGATTATTTAAATAAAGTAAATTCAATTATAGATAAGTATAATGTTAAACATGAAAATATAATATTTGAAATTACAGAGACAGAGAACATAAAAGACTTTAAGAAATTTACTTCAATAATTAACGAATGTAAAAAGAATAATTATAGATTTTCTATTGACGATTTTGGTACAGGCTTTTCATCTATGGACTATTTTAAAAAGCTAGATGTAAATTATTTAAAAATTGATGGTTCATTTATTAAGGATATAAATAGTAAACGCGAAAATCTATATATTGTTCAGGCAATTGTAAATATGGCAAAAGCATTTAATGTAAAGACTGTTGCAGAATTCGTAGAAGATAAGGAAACGCTGAATACTGTTGAAGAATTAGGTGTGGACTTGTCTCAGGGATATTATACAGGTAGACCCGATATTAATATTGACTTTATCCCAAGGATATCAAATCTATAAAAAAAGCTTCTATAGAGCAAAAATGAGCCGGTCAATGTTTGTAAAATGACATTGACCGGCGTTTTATATTTTTCTTGCCTAGTATTTTTTTCTGTGATAAACTCATTTTAATGGGTAGTATCCTTAAGGAACTGCACTATTTGGTTATATTCAACAAGGTTAATTTTAACTTTATATCAATATCTGCTCATATCACAATGAATGAGACTACTATACAGGAGAAGTATACCTCAGTATAGCTGAGGATTTTTTTGTATCACTTCAAAAAATTAAAGAGGTGATGCTTATTGAATATAGGTTTTATCGGTGCCGGTAAAGTTGGCTTTTCTCTTGGAAAATATTTATCTTGTAATAAAGTAAAAGTTGAGGGGTATTATAGCAGAACCTTTCGGTCTGCATATGAAGCGGCAATTTTTACAAATTCAAAAGCTTATAATAATCTAGAAGAACTTGTAAATAACAGTGATACAATTTTTATTACAACTTCTGATGATAGTATATGTGATATTTGGCAGAATATAAAAAACTTTAATATAAAGGGTAAAATTATTTGCCACACAAGTGGCGCAGAGTCTTCTAAAATATTCTTGGATATAAACAATTCAGGTGCATTCGGATATTCTATCCATCCTATGTTTCCATTTTCAGATAAGTTTAAAACATATATGTATTTAAAAGATGCCTATTTTTCAATAGAAGGAAGTAGTGAATATCTAAACTATTTATGCTCTTTTTTTGAAGAAATGGGTAATAAGGTTGTAAAGATTGATGGCAGCAAAAAGTCACTTTATCATTTAGCTAATGTTGCTGTGTCTAATTTTGTGTTATCACTTATAAGTTTAGGGTGTAATTACTTAGAAGAATGTGGAGTAGATTCTAAAGAATCTATTAGTGCCTTAATGCCGCTCATTAGTAGTAACATAAAAAACATAGGGAAAAAAGGATTTGTTAATTCACTTACAGGTTCTGTTGAAAGAGCTGATCTAGGGACAATAAAAAAACACATAGAGTGTATTCCATCAAAGGATGTGCACTTATATAAAATTCTATCAATGAGGCTCTTAGAATTATCTAAAGTGAAAAATACAGGAAGAAATTATGACCATATAAAAGCTTTTTTGGAGGGAATAGAATGAAGAATACATCAGTTAGTTTTAAGAAGGCTAAAACAGAAGGAGTCAAGCTTACAATGCTTACAGCCTATGATTATTCTACAGCAAAAATGATAGACGAGTGTGAAATTAATGGAATATTAGTGGGAGATTCTTTAGGTATGGTTTGCCTTGGATATAAGGATACTTTAAGTGTTACCATGGAAGATATGATTCATCATATTAAGGCTGTATCCAGAGGAAGTAAGAATGCACTTATAGTAGGAGATATGCCATTTATGTCCTATCAAACTTCAGTTTATGATGCTTTGTTTAATGCTGGAAGACTAATTAAAGAAGGAGGAGCTGAAGCTGTAAAACTAGAAGGTGGAGCTGCAGTATGTAAGCAAATTGAAGCTATAGTTAATGCTCAAATACCAGTTATGGGGCACATTGGTCTTACTCCACAATCTATAAATGTTTTTGGTGGATTTAAAGTACAAGGTAAAGATGAATCAGTTGCTAAGCAGCTTATTGAAGATGCGAAAAAAATTGAAGCTGCTGGAGCTTTTGCTATAGTACTTGAATGTGTACCAGCTAAGCTAGCAGAAATTATAACTAAATCTATATCTATTCCAACTATAGGAATAGGAGCAGGAGCAGGTTGTGATGGACAAATACTTGTATATCAAGATATGCTAGGCATGTTTTCAAATATTAGTCCTAAGTTTGTAAAGAAGTTTGCAGAGGTTGGAGAAAGTATGAAGAATGGTTTTAAGAGATATATAGAAGAAGTTAATAATGGAGCTTTTCCATCACAAGAACATACTTTTTCAATAGATGATAAGATAATAGATAAATTATACTAAGGGTTTCATTTAATCGGAAGGGAAGAAGTGGATTAAATATGATAACTGTATCTACAATAAAAGAACTAAGAGAATATACAAAACAGTGGAGAAGAGAAGGATTAAGTATAGGACTTGTTCCTACTATGGGATATCTACATGAGGGCCATAGAAGTTTAATTGATAAAGCAGTAAAGGAAAATGATAAGGTTGTTGTAAGTATATTTGTAAATCCTACTCAATTTGGACCTAATGAGGATTTAAGTACTTATCCAAGAGATATTGATAGAGATAAAGAACTATGTGAAAAGGCAGGTGCAGCCATAGTATTTAATCCTGAAGCATCAGAGATGTATTTTAATAATGCTAACACTTACGCTGATGTAGAAAAGTTAACAGATGGACTTTGCGGCTTAAAACGGCCAGGTCATTTTAGAGGGGTATGTACTATAGTATCTAAATTATTCAATATAGTTAATCCAGATAGAGCATATTTCGGAGAAAAGGATGCTCAACAGTTAGCGGTAATAAGAAGAATGGTTAGAGATTTAAATTTTGATATAGAGATAATAGGATGTCCTATAATAAGAGAAGAAGATGGACTTGCTAAAAGCTCAAGAAATAAATATCTTTCACTGGAAGAAAGAGCAGCGGCTACAATTCTTAATAAAAGTTTAATGAAAAGTAAAGAATTTTTAGAAAATGGAGAGATCAGTGCAGAAGTCATTAAATCTAAAATAAAAGCAGAAATTGATAGTGAACTTCTTGCAAAGATAGATTATATAGAAATTGTAGATAAATATACACTTGAGCCTGTAAGGGATATAAAAAGTTCTATTCTTATTGCAATAGCTGTATTTATTGGGAACACTAGACTTATAGATAATTTTACTTTTGAATTGGAGGAGAAATAATATGCAATTACACATGTTAAAATCTAAGATACACAGAGTTACTGTAACTCAAGCTGAACTTAATTATGTAGGAAGTATAACTATTGATAGAACTTTAATGGAAGCTGCTAATATTTTAGAATGTGAAAAGGTACAAATAGTAGATATTAATAATGGAAGCAGATTTGAAACTTATGTTATACCAGGAGAGCCAGGAAGTGGAACTATATGTTTAAATGGTGCAGCAGCAAGATGTGTTCAAACTGGTGATAAAGTAATAATAATGGCTTATTGTCAAATGGATGAAGAAGAGGCTAGAGAGTACAGGCCTATTGTAGTAATAGCTAATGAAGATAATACAATAGATAAAATAACAAATTATGAAAGAAATGAATAAAGTATAATACATAGAAATACTAAATAATAATAAAAGTATCCACGAAATTATTAATTAAGTGGATACTTTTATTTTGGCATGTGGAAGTTTATGGGTCATCATAATGCTTTATCCTGATCAGCTATTTTTATAAACTTGACTTAGTAAATATTTTATAGTAAACTGTAGCCACATAAAAAATAATAGAGACAGTTCGTAACCATCCTGTCTATAAACAAAACTAGGACGTAACTACTGAATTAGGTAGTTTTTTGTTTATGGAGGGCGTATGCCCTTTTTTGTTTGGAAAAAATAGAAAATTATAGATATATAGTTCCTAAGGTAAGGAGAAGTTATAATGAAAAAAATAGGTTTAACCACAACAGTACCAGTAGAAGTTATAATTGCTGCAGGATATACACCGGTAGATTTAAATAATATCTTTATAACCTCAGAGAATTATTTGAAATATATAGATATAGCTGAAAGAGATGGATTTCCTAAAAGCTTATGTGCTTGGATAAAGGGAATTTATGGAGTATGTTTAGAAAATAATATTAAAGAAATAGTTGGAGTTATGGGGGGAGATTGTTCTAATACTAAAGCCCTTATTGAAGTGCTTGAGTTAAGAGGAATAAAGGTTTATCCATTTTCCTTTCCCAATAGTCATAATCTTAAGGATGTAGAAAATGAAATAAAAAGATTTATTGATATTTTTAATGTAACTCTAGAAGAAGTTGAAGCAGTTCGAAAAAGATTGAATGAAATTAGACAATTAGGTAAAGAAATTGATGAATTAACTTATAAGGAAAATAAGGCCACTGGTTTTGAAAATCATCTATATCAGGTAAGTTTAAGTGACTTTAATGGAGATATAAACTCATATAAAGATGATCTTGAGAAAACTATCGATAATATTAAAAAAAGAAAACCAATAAATAAAAAATTAAGATTAGGATATATAGGGGTTCCTCCAATGACTGGAGATATATATGACTTTGTTGAAAATTTTAATGCTCATTTTGTTTATAACGAAGTTCAAAGAGAGTTTGCTTTCCCTAGGGGAGATAAGGCTTTAAATGTATTTCATCAGTATTATGACTACACTTATCCTTATGATACTGAATTTAGAATTAAAGAATTAAGAAAACAAATTGAAGATAGGAAATTGGATGGTATAATTCACTACACTCAAGCCTTTTGTCATAGGGCAGTTGAAGATATAGTGTTAAAGAATCAATTAGATATTCCAATCCTGAACATTGAAGGAGATAAGTTAAATTCATTAGATGCAAGAACAAAACTTAGGCTAGAAGCTTTTCTTGATATGCTTCTTGATTTAAAGGAGGCTGAAAGATGAGAATATTAGGAATAGATCTTGGAAGTAGAGAAGTTAAGATTGTGTTAATGGAAAATAATAATATAGTTCAAAAGAAAAAAGTAAGTACAATGAGTTTTTACAGAGATTATTGCAGTTTTGATGGCAAGATAATTGTAGATTTAGAAAAACTTCATATAGGTGAGGTTGATAGGGCAGTATCTACAGGTTACGGAAAAAATAATACTGATTTAAAGCTCTTTACACCAATAAATGAGATAAAGGCTCATACTTATGGGGCTATTTACCAAACCCATTTAAAAGATTTTATACTTTTAGATGTTGGAGGACAGGATGTTAAGGTAGTTAAAATAGAAAAAGGCATTACTACAGATTTAGAGCTTAATGAAAAATGTGCTGCTTCCTGTGGTAGATATCTAGAGAATATGGCAAATGTACTTGAAATATCCCTTGATGAAATGAGTAAATACTCAGAAAATCCTGTGGATTTAAATTCAACTTGCGCGGTATTTTCTGAGTCAGAGCTAATTGGTAAAATAGCTGAAGGCGTAGGAATTGAAAGATTATGTGCAGGGGTTAATTATTCTCTGTATAAAAGATTACAGCATCTTTTAACTAAATTTAGAGGTAAAAAACTAGTTTTAACTGGTGGTGTGGCTAGTAATATTGCAATAAGAAACTATCTTAAGAATGATTATGAAGAAATAGTATCTGTAGAAGAACCTCAATTTAATGGAGCAATTGGTTGCTGCTATTATGGAAGCAAGATTTTAAGATGAACTCAGGAGGAGTAATTATGTATATTTTAAAGGCAGAGCACAGCTTTGATAGTGCTCATTTCCTTGCTAATTATGAAGGCAAGTGTGGAAATATTCACGGACATAGATGGAAAGTTGAAATAGAAGTACAGTCAGAAACATTAGAAACGGGCGGTCAGCTTGATGGAATGGTAATTGACTTTGGAGATTTAAAAAGAGATATTAAAGCTATGGTAGATTATTATGATCATGCATTAATAATTCAAGAAGGAACTATGAGAGAAGAAACATTACATTGTATATGCCAAGACGGATTTAAAGTACTACAGGTAAATTTTAGACCAACAGCAGAAAGTTTTGCAGCATTTTTCTTTAAAACAATGAAGGAAAAGGGATATAGCGTAAAACGAGCTACGGTTTATGAAACTCCTACTAATAGTGCTATATATGAGGAAAGTGAGGCTAGATAAGGTGAATTTTAAGGTAGTTGAAAAATTTGTTAGTATTAATGGAGAAGGACGACGTTGTGGACAATTAGCAGTATTTATAAGATTTGCAGGATGTAATTTAAACTGCAGCTATTGTGATACTACTTGGGCTAATGAAAAAGATGTATTTTATGAGCTAATGTCAGATTATGATATATATGAGTATATTAAATCCACAGGTGTTAAAAATGCAACCTTAACAGGGGGAGAGCCTCTTCTTCAAGAAGGAATAATAGAACTTTTAGAGGTTCTATCTAAAGATAAAGAACTTAACGTCGAAATAGAAACCAATGGAAGTGTGCTTTTAAATAAGTTTGCCGACATAGAAAATTCACCAAGCTTTACCATGGACTATAAGCTCCCATCAAGTAATATGGAAGAAAAAATGTCAGTGGAAAATTTCAACTATTTAAATCAGAAAGATACAGTTAAATTCGTATCTGGCAGCACCAAAGATTTAGAGAAAGCTAAATATATAATAGATAAGTATAATCTCGTGGATAAAGCCAGCGTATATATTAGTCCTGTATTTGGAGAAATTCAAATGGAAGATATAGTAGAATTTATGAAAGATAATAAAATGAATGGAGTTAATTTACAGGTACAGCTTCACAAAATTATATGGGAACCAAGTAAAAAGGGGGTATAATATCATGGCTATTGATGTAAAAGCAATTGAAGAGCATATAAGGGGAATCCTAGCAGCTTTAGGTGATGATCCTAATAGAGAAGGGCTGAAGGACACGCCTAAACGTGTAGCTAAAATGTATGAAGAAGTATTTAAGGGAATGTGCTTTACTAACGATGAAATTGCAGAAATGTTTAATACCACTTTCGAGGATGATTTATCTATAAACGAAAATTCTAGTGATATAGTTTTTATGAAAGATATAGAAATATTTAGCCATTGCGAGCATCATTTAGCATTGATGTATAATATGAAGGTGGCAGTAGCATATGTGCCTAATGGAAAAGTTATTGGATTAAGTAAAATAGCAAGAATAGCGGACATGGTAGGCCGTAGACTTCAGCTTCAAGAGAGAATTGGAAGCGATATAGCAGAAATCATGCAAAAGATAACTGGCTCAGAAGATGTAGCGGTTATTATAGAAGGTGAACATGGCTGTATGAGTACTAGAGGAATAAAAAAGCCGGGAACCAAAACAATATCAACTACTTTAAGAGGTAGATTTAATACAGATACAATTTTAAATAATAAGTTGCTGATGCTTTATACTAAATAAAAACTTAAAGGCGGTGTAATAAATGAATAAGAAAAAAGCCATAGTAGTATTTAGTGGTGGACAAGATAGTACAACGTGCTTATTTTGGGCAAAAGAAAAGTTTGAAGAGGTTATAGCACTATCCTTCGATTATAATCAAAAACACAAACTAGAATTAGAATGTGCAAAGGACATATGTAAAAAATATAATGTAGAACATCACATTTTAGACTTAAATTTATTAAATCAATTAGCACCAAATTCATTAACTAGACAGGATATAACTGTTGATAAAAATGCACCATCCGAGGGAGTGCCTAATTCATTTGTAGATGGAAGAAATATGTTGTTTTTAACCTTTGTTGCAGTATTTGCAAAACAAAGAGGAATAAATACTATTATAACAGGTGTATCTCAAAGTGATTTCAGTGGATACCCAGATTGTAGAGATGTATTTATAAAATCCTTAAATGTTACACTAAATTTAGCTATGGATTATGAATTTGAAATTCTCACTCCTTTAATGTGGATAAATAAAGCAGAAACTTGGAAAATGGCCAGTGATTTAGGAGTTCTTAATATAGTAAAAGAAGAAACCTTGACTTGCTATAATGGAATAAAAGGAAATGGCTGTGGAGAGTGTCCAGCTTGTAAGTTAAGAAAAAATGGATATTTAGAGTTTAAAAGAGAATATTTATAATGAAAATGGGGATGGTGAATAACTAATTGTGATTTTATCAAATAGTTATTAATCGTCCTTAATTTATCCAACGAGGTCTTGAAAGATTTAACAAAAAACACTTGGCTAAATCTATCAAATATACTATAGTAAACTATATACTTGTAAAGGGTAATAAATGCAGTTCGTGACTACTTCTATTTACATAAAATAAGGAGGGCTATTTATGAATAGATTAATAAAGGTATTGGATAAAAAGGATATATTACCACAATATATAAATACTCCAATTGAAAAGTTGTTACAATATCATAACTTAGGATACGATTTTGAAAAATATGCTAAGGCTGACCTTTTAGTAGGAATGTGTATGGATAATCGTAAACAACTTAGAATTCCAAATAATTTTGCATATATCTTACGAACAGGTGGGGGAAATTTGAGATATAGTGAATTTAAGGTATCCTATGCTGTTGCTATTGGAAGTGTTAAGACAATAGCTTTAATAGGTCACAATAATTGTGGAATGGTAAATTTAATATCTAAAAAGGATAATTTTATAAAAGGATTAATTGAGAATGCTGGATGGGATGAAAAACATGCAGAAGAACATTTTACAAGTTTTGCTCCAATGTTTGAAATTGAAAATGAAATAGATTTTTTATTAAGTGAAACAAAAAGGTTAAATGAAAAATATCCAAAGATATCAGTTGTACCGTTATTTTATAATGTAGATGATAATCTCTTGTATTTAATTGAGGAAAGTAAATAAAATTACAGTGTTATCAAGAAAACAAGTGATATAATATAAATTTAAGCTAAAGGCATCTGCAAATTGCAGGTGCTTTTTCGTGTGCGCCCGGCATACGCGTAATCTTGTCAGTGAAAGTCCGATACGCAACTTGCCAAGTGCCACCCACATGGCAAGTTGTTATGTACATGATAAGTATGTTAATAATTACAATATAGATGTATAATCTAATTGAAATAAAGATATGAATCGTAGTTTTAAAGTGATGGAGGAATGTATGAATAGATTACTGTTAGTTGAAGATGATGAGGCATTATCAATGGGAATAGAATTTACGCTTAAAGATGAAGGCTACGAGGTTTTGAGCGCTTCTACTTTAGAAGGAGGAAAAGTACTTTTTGAAAGAGAAAATTTTGATTTAGTAATATTAGATGTAAATTTACCAGATGGAAATGGATATGATTTTTGTAAGTACATTAGAAGTAAAAGGGATACACCTGTAATATTTTTAACTGCTTTAGATGAAGAAGTAAATGTAGTGCTTGGTTTTCAAATGGGTGGGGATGATTATATAACTAAACCCTTTAGAGTAAAAGAACTGCTTCTAAGAATAAAAGCAATTTTGAGAAGAAATTCTAATACAGTGACAACTGGAAATAAATTGGTAAGTGGGGATATTGTTATAGATACATCCATGGCATTGGCTAAAAAGAATGGTAGCGAGGTGGCTCTTACAGCTCAAGAATATAGATTGCTTTTAATATTTATGTCAAATGCAAATGCATTAATGAAAAGAGAAGAAATATTAAGAGGGTTAATGGATGGAGCGGAAGCTTTCTTTGATGAAAATACCCTTTCTGTGTACATAAAAAGAATTAGAGAGAAGATAGAAGAAAACCCTAAAGAGCCAAGGTATATAGTAACTGTAAGAGGGCAAGGGTATAAGTGGAACAAGGAAGTAATTAAGGAGTAGTATATGAAAAGATATTTTAATAATCCAGAAATAAAAAAGAGTTCTATTATATTTCTTTTAATAATGGTTATATTCTTAACCTGCAATTATTTTGTGATAAAGAATTATAATGAAAAATTAAAAAGCGATTATATAAAGGCTTTAGGGACTATTACAGCTAAAATAGTTGAAGCTGATCCTAAGCTTGAAAAAGAAATAATACCACTTTTGACAAGGGAAGTAAGTAAGGAACAGGAGAGAAAAGGCAGAGAAATTTTAAGACAATATGGTTTAAGTGAAAAGTTAGATATAGGTTTATTTCCTTATATAAAGGGCAATTTTAAGAGTATGGAAATAAGTATACTTAGCTCAGGAATTATTCTTACAATGCTGCTTTTTATTCTTAACTATTTTCAGCATGGATATTTTTATCAAAATATGAGAAACTTTAGCTCAGCAGCAAAAAAAATTGTGGAGGGAGATTACAACTTAAAACTTAGTGAAGAAAAGGAAGGAGATTTATCAAAGCTCACAAAATCTTTTAATTCCATGGGGGAGGTTATTAGGGGAAACCTATTTGCCCTTACTAAGGAAAAGAGGTTTTTAGTAGATTTGCTTTCAGATATTTCTCATCAGTTAAAGACTCCTCTCTCCACAATGATTTTGTATAATGATATTCTTTTAAATAAGGATTTAACAAAAGAGCAGCAAACTACTTTCTTGAAGAATAATGAAAATCAGCTTAATCGTATGAGTTGGCTTATTTTAAATTTACTAAAGCTTGCTAAAATAGATGCTAACGCCATAGAACTTGAGATGGAAGATCAAAGCTTAAATGAAACTATAGAAGAAACTATAGAAATACTAGAAAGCAAAGCTGTAGAGGCTAAGGTAGAGGTGGAACTTATGCCAAAGGATACTGTAATCTTAAAGCATGATAGGCTATGGCTACAGGAAGCACTAAGTAATGTAGTTAAAAATGGGATAGAGCATGCCTGCGATGGCGGAAGGGTAACCATCAATATAGAAGATAACCCTATATATACAAGAATAATCATAAAAAACACTGGAGAAGCTATTTCAGAAGAAGATTTACCTCATGTGTTTAAGAGATTTTTCAAGAGCAAAAAATCACAAAAAAGTGATTCTATAGGTATCGGACTATCATTAGCAAAGTCAGTAATTGAAAGGCATGGGGGATATATTGAAGTTACAAGTAAAGAGCAAGAAGGAACAAGTTTTATAATTACATTTTTAAAATATTAAGGTTATCTTACTAAACTGTAAGATAACTTTTTTCTTTGTAAGCAGGCTGTCATGGAGTCTTTGTTTAAATAAGATTATAATAATGTCATTGATAGAAGTTGGCTTAGAAGTCAGCGTTAAGAGACATTTCTAATTTTAATTAATGGAGATTGATTTGTGTATAGAAAATAATATTAGGAGGTACAAAATGGAGATATTAAAGGTTCAAGGTTTAAAAAAGATTTATGGAAAAGAAGGAAATAAAGTAGAAGCATTAAAAGGTGTGGATTTAAGCATAAATAAAGGTGAGTTTGTGGCTATAGTAGGGGCTTCGGGTTCCGGCAAAAGTACTTTACTTCATCTCTTGGGAGGATTGGATAGACCGACTGAAGGAAAGGTTATTATTGACGGGGAGGATATTTATAAATATAAGGAAGAAAAGCTTGCTATATTTAGAAGAAGGAAGATAGGTTTCATTTTTCAATTTTTTAACCTACTGCCAATACTTGATGTAGAAGAAAACATTGCATTACCAGCCTTACTTGATAACGATAAGGTGGATAAGGAGTACTTAGATGAGATAATAAAACTTTTGGGCTTGGAAGATAGGAAAAACCATTTGCCATCAGAACTTTCAGGAGGTCAGCAGCAGAGAGTATCTATAGGAAGGGCGCTTCTTAATAAGCCTTCTATAATACTTGCAGATGAGCCTACTGGAAACCTTGACAGCAGCAATTCTAAGGAAGTTATTGAGCTTTTGAAGTTTTCTGCAAAAAAATATAACCAAACTTTGATTTTGATTACTCATGATGTTAACATAGCTTCTAGTGCAGATAGAGTAATAACAATTATGGATGGAAGAATAGTTTCAGATAAATATTTGAAATAGATTAGAGGTGAAAAATATGATTAAGAGTTATAAGGAGATAACAGGGAAATATCTAAGAGGAAATAAAAAAAGAACAATACTAACTTTAATAGGAATTATATTGTCAGTTGCTTTAGTATCATCCATAGGATTTTTTCTAAAGAGTATGCAGGAAGCACAAATACAAGATATGAAAAATACCTATGGTTCATGGCATATTATGTATTCTAAAGTTGATAATAATCTTATTACTAAAATAAAGAGCAACCCAAATGTTTTAAGAAGTGGTACTTATGCAAAGGGAAAAGAAATAAATATAGGCAATAATCTTAAGGGACAAGAAATATTTGTAACAGATGAGGGGGTAAAACTACTACCTTACACTCTTAAAGAAGGGGGATTCCCGGAAAGGGATACAGAAGTAGTTTTAGAAAAGTGGTTTCTTGGCAAAATAAGAAAAGATGCAAAGCTAGGAGACACTATAAAGATATTAGATAAAGAGTACACTTTGGTTGGAATATTAAGTGATACTTTTAGAAGCCAAAGCTTAGGCATAGGGGAAATAATCACAAATAGTTCTGATGTAAATCAAAATGAGAAAATTTTACTAGCAGAACTACATGTTAATAAAAATCTGGGAACAAACCTTGATGAGCTTAAAAAGTTATCAGATGAGAAATCAGTTGTAAAAAATTCTGACTTATTAGCAATGCAAGGTGAAGGATTTCCTAAGGAATTATTAAGTGTTTTAATTGTGGTAATTGGAATTGTAATAATTGCAACAATTGCTGTTATATATAATGCTTTCCAGATAAGTGTAGTGGAAAGAGTTAAACAATTTGGCCTTCTAAGAGCTGTAGGAACCACTCCAAAACAAATAAGAAAAATTATATTAAGAGAAGCTACATTCCTTGCAGCCATAGGGATTCCTATAGGACTGGTTGGAGGCATAATTGCATTATATGGAATAGATTTAGCGTTTAAAATTATAGGTAAGGGTGAATTGGTTTTTATTAAACCAACCATTACTATAGACGTATTAATTATCAGTACAATTGTTGGATTACTTTCAATTTATGCATCAGCAATGCTTCCAGCAGTATTTGCAGGTAGAATTTCACCGTTAGTTGCAATAAGCAGTAGAAATTCTATAGCAAAAGAAAAAATAAAGAAAAGAAAGAGTTTAATTATAGGCAGACTTTTTGGATTTGAAGGAGCTTTAGCCTCAAAGAATATAAAAAGAAACAGAAAAAGGTATAGAACAACTGTATTTTCAATAATAATTAGTGTAACTTTATTTATAACCTTTAAAGCTTTTATGGATATGTCATTAAATGTTTACAGTGAAATGAACGAGTCAAATAATATACATTTTTCAGTAAGAACTTCTGGAGATGATAATACTAAGAGTATAGAAGATAAAGTTTTAAGTAATGTAGAAAAACTACCTGAAATAGGAACTTTGTATAAGGAATATGGAACACAGCATTTTCAGGCAGTTATAGATAAAACTAAGGAGATAAATCCTATAAAAACTATAGGTGGAATATACAAAGATATAACATATCAAGGTAAAGATAAAACTTTGATAGATGCTTCTTTAGTTGTTTATGACGAAGCTTCTTTAGAAGTTGCAAAGAAGTATTTAAAGGAAGGAAGTATAAGTGTTGATAACTTAAATAATGAAAATGGAGTAATTATAATAGGGAAAAATAGAGTATATAATGGAAAAACCAAGAATAGTTACTACGGACCCGTAACAGATTTAAAAGTAGGAGATGAAATACTTCTCCAAGGGGATGAAAATAGATTTAATCAAGATGGAAATGCTTTAGAGTTTGGAAAAGGAGACGTAAATAAAATTAAAGTTCTAGCTGTTCTCCAAAGCAATCCTTTTGATTTTCTAGGATCTGAAACAGATGTTAAGATAATAACTACAGAAAAGGTTGCTGAAAAATTAATAGGTAGGGATATACAACCTTCAGCATTAAACATAAAACTCAAGGATGCAAAAGCAGAAGATACAGCCCAAAAAGATATTGAATCTATAATAAATGGAGAAGGAAATTTAAAGCTTATAAATATTATAGATCAAAATAGAAAAACAAAGGCTTCTATATTGATGGTTAAAATCTTATTATTTGGATTTGTTGTGGTGGTATCATTAATAGGCAGCGTTAATATTATAAATACATTAACTACAAACTTAATACTAAGAAGAAGAGAATTTGCAGCACTAAAATGTATAGGACTTACTCAAAAAGGACTTAAGAAGATGATAACTCTTGAGGGAATGCTTTATGGAATTGTAGGAAGTTTATATGGTTCAATAATAGGAACTTCACTATCTTATGCTATGTATAGAAGTATGAATGAGGTAAGAGAACAAAGTTATAAACTACCCATAGACTCAGTAATTATTGCAATGGCAGGTGCTATGATAATTGGATATATCTCTGTGCAGGCACCTCTTAGAAGAATGAAAAAGGAAAATTTAATAGATGTGGTGAGAGAAGAATAGTGCCATCCACATGGCAAGTGGCAAGTTAAAAGCATCTGCAATTTGTAGGTGCTTTTTTCATAGAAGTAGGAGAAGTTAATAATAAAAGTCTAAGAAAATAATGTGAGTTGTTTCAGTATAATTAACAATACTCCGTAATATAGTTATATTGAGATAATATAAACAAATTTGGGGGGAGTAACACATGGCGAAAAGAAAGATAATGCCAATGATTTTAGCTTTGACACTATCTATTGGACTTTTAGCAGGATGTAGTTCAAGTCAGCCAACTGCACAGCAGGCTAATCAAACACAGTCAACACAAATGAAAATTTATAGGGGAGTAGGACAAATTCCAACTTTCCGTGTAGGACCTGGAAAGGATAGTAAGGGAACTCAAGTGTATACCTTTACTTATGTAACTGCTAGTGCTATGTTTGATAAGGATGGAAAAATACTTGATGTTTATTTGGATTCCTTAGAAGTAAGTACCCCTAACTATGATGGTGCAAGTATGCCTCATTTTTCTGGATGGCCAGGCACACAAGGATATAATGTAACTGATCATAAAACCATGGAGGTAAGTGAAGTATCTAAGAATACTGATGAAACGATTGCAGCTGAGGTTAATGCTTGGAAAACTAAACGTCAACGTGGAAATGAATATGGCATGGACTATGCTAGAGATTGGTATAAACAAGCTGACTTCTACCAGAAGGTTTTTAAAGGTAAAACTGTATCAGAAATTGAACAATGGTATGAAAAGAATTGTTCTGACGTTAATGGACGTCCATTAAAGGCTGATTCCAAAAATGAAAAAGATAAAGAAAAATATGCTAAGCTTACTGATCAAGAAAAAAAAGATCTTGCTGATATAGTATCTGGAGCAACTATGAGTGTTAAGGATGCACATGGTGATATAATAGGTGCGATTAAAAAAGCTTATGAAAATCGTGCTGAAATAACTATTAAAACTAAGTAATAGCTTATTAACATAAATTTTCACTTGGTTCTCACATAAAAAGAAGGAAGTTAGGGGATGGTTAATGACTAAAATAGTTGTTAACCATCTCTATATTTATTGCATTCTTAATCATTTTAGTACGTTTATATAGTAAATTATTGAATTGTTGCATTATGTTAATATATCTAGAACTAAGTATTATCATTTTAATAATTATTATCACTATGATACTAATAATACGTAAGTTTTATTATGGAATTAGTAATTTTATCAATTTGATAATAGATTAATAGATGAGTAACCCTAGCTGTAGTGAAGTTTATCAAATTTGGAAAATATATTTATGAGTTTATCAATTTGCGAAATGTAAATTAATATTATTGGCATAAACATTGCTTGATATATTTTTAGCAGATTACTAAAGGGGGGATCATTAATGTTGTTAAAGGAAAATGAACAAAGGGTTGTTAATGTATGTCAAGAGCTTGTTAAAGTTAAAAGCTATTCAGGTGAAGAGGAGCAAGTGGTAGAAAGGTTAAAAGACATATTTAATGATTTAGGATTTGATAACTTTCATGTTGATGAATATGGGAATATAGTGGGATGCATAAAGGGAAATAAACCAGGGAAAAAGATATTATTTGATGCTCACATAGATACCGTTGAGGTATCAGATAATTCAAAATGGGCAGTAGATCCTTTTGGCGGCGAAATTATTGATGGAAAGATATATGGAAGAGGAACCTCAGATATGAAGGGTGCTTTATCAGCTATGCTTTGTGGAGTATCAAATTTTGCAAAGAGAGCTAATAAGGAGTTTGAAGGTGAACTCTATGTAGCAGGAGTAGTTCATGAGGAGTGCTTTGAAGGAGTTGCTTCGAGAAAGATAAATGAAAGAGTAAAACCTGATTATGTAGTAATTGGAGAAGCATCAGAATGTAACTTAAAAATAGGACAAAGAGGTAGAGCAGAAATAGTTATTGAAACTTATGGGAAGGCTGCTCATTCAGCAAATCCTCAAAAGGGAATAAACGCAGTATATAAGGCATCAAAATTAATTGATAAGATAAGAAACATGGAAATGAATTACGATGAAGAATTGGGACAGGGAATACTTGAATTAGTCGATATAAAATCATCCCCATATCCAGGCGCTTCTGTGGTTCCAGATTATTGCAGAATAACTTATGATAGAAGACTTTTGGTTAGTGAAACAAAGGAAGAAGTTTTAAAACCAGTATTAGATTTAATTGAAGAAATGAAAAACGAAGATCCAGAATTTAATGCTAGAGCTTTTTATGCAAGAGGAGAAGAAAAATGCTATACAGGTGAGGAGATTTCTGATGAAAGATTTTTCCCAGCATGGAAGTATTCAAGAGAAGATGATTTTGTTAAGAAGTGTTATAGTTCTCTAGAGGAGATAGGCTTGAATCCAATAATAACATACTACTCTTTCTGTACAAATGGAAGTCATTATGCAGGAGAAGCTGGAATCAAAACAATAGGTTTTGGACCATCTCGTGAAAATTTAGCTCATACAATTGATGAATACATAGAAATTAATGAGCTTATAAAAGCTGCAAAAGGATATGAAGGTATTTGCAAGGCTTTATTAAAATATTAAATACCTATATTAGTGCAGCTTAGATTGTTATGTTCTTTAGATGTGATATTAGCCCTAAAAAGTTGATAACTTTATGAAAGCTAATATTATAAAATGAGTATGAATGTATTACTCATAAAAACCAGAAATTCCGATACTTTAGAAAATAAAGTATCGGAATTTTTTTGTTTTTATGATAATACCCTAATTATAGCTTTAACTTATCGTTTTTACTTAAGTCATAATTTTTTTAAAAACCTCTTATAAAAAGTATAAAAATGGTATATAATATATACGAACGTATGTTCTAAGAAGAACTAAAATTTATTAAGAGGTTGAGAATTTATGAGTACATTAATTTTTCATATTGACGTAAATAGTGCATACCTTTCTTGGGAGGCGACCTATAGGCTTCAGCAAGGAGAGGAGTTGGACCTTAGAACAATCCCATCGGTGGTAGGTGGGGATGAGTCGAGTAGACATGGAATTGTTCTGACAAAGTCAATTCCTGCGAAGGAGTATAATATTCAAACTGGTGAAACTTTGTATAGTGCTAGAATAAAGTGCCCTGAATTAGTAGTGGTACCACCAAGATATTGGTTGTATATTCAATGTAGTTCAGCTATGCATGAAATATTACAAGAGTATACATCTAACATACAAAGATTTTCTGTAGATGAAAGTTTTTTAGATTTTTCTGATATGGAGAATTTATATCCAGATTATATGAAGCTTGCTGAAACCATAAAGGAAAGAATAAAGAATGAATTAGGATTTACAGTAAATATAGGAATATCGAATAGCAAGCTACTTGCAAAAGTTGCTTCAGATTTAAAGAAACCAGATAAAATTCAAACTTTATTTCCACAGGAGATAAAGAAGAAAATGTGGTCTCTTCCAGTTGAAGATTTATTTATGGTAGGTAGAGCTACAACTCCTAAATTACACAAATTAAATATCAATACAATAGGAGATTTAGCCAATTATGATGTAAATATACTGAAAAGTATTTTTAAAAGTCATGGTGAATTAATATGGAATTATGCTAATGGCATAGATAATTCAAAGGTAAGAAAGGGTAACTATATTGATATGAAAGGTATAGGGAATTCTACAACAATTCCCTTTGATGTAGAAGATAAAGAAACAGCCCATAAGGTACTTTTATCTTTATGTGAAACAGTAAGCATGAGGCTTAGAAATTCAGGTAACTGTTGTAAGGTAGTTTCAGTATCAATAAGAGGCAGTGATTTAATATCTTATTCACGTCAAAATAAGTTAATTACAGCTACAGATTCCACTAGAAAAATATATGAAGTTGCATGCTTGTTATTTGATAATGCATGGAAAGGAAATAAGATAAGACATCTAGGGGTGCATATAACAGATTTTTGTAATAACGATTTTTATCAATATAGTATACTTGATTCTTTCAATTATGATAAGGATAGGGAGCTAAATAAGACAGTTGATGAAATTAGATTCAAGTATGGAAATAAAGCTATTATGAGATCATGCTTTCTACATTCAGGGTTAAGATCAATGTGCGGAGGTATAGGAGAAGAAGACTATCCGTTAATTAGTTCTATGCTATAGTGAGAGGTGAGAATTATGAGAATCATAGCTAAACCAATTGAAGTAGTTTCCTACACCAACGATAAGGGTGATGTAAGGCCTTTAAGATTTAGGATGCAGATGGAGGACGAAACTATAAAGGTAATAAAAGTTGATAAGGTTATTGTAAAAGAAACTGAGAAGCTTGCTGGCAATATCATGCTTGTATTTAAATGCCAAAGCTTAATTAATGATGTGCTAAAACTATTTGAAATCAAATATGATTTAAAAACCTGCAGATGGATGCTGTATAAAATTTAGTGCCACCCACGTGACAAGTGGCAAACTAGGTATAGGATTATACTGGCGCATAAAGATTTAAATAAGTTAAAAGACTTAAGATTACAGAATATAATTTATTATTAGGTACAGGGAGATGAGGTTACATGAATAACAATATTTTTCTATCCTATTGTTGGAAGGATGAGGACGTTGTAAATGAAATAGATAATTATTTTAAAAGTAGACAGGTTATATTTCAAAGGGACAAAAGAGATATTGAAAGTTGGGAAAGTATAAAAGTTTTTATGAAGAGAATAAGGAAAAGCAGCCATGCAATATTAGTAATTAGTGACAATTATTTAAAATCTGTAAACTGTATGTATGAAGTACTAGAGGTAATGAAAGATGAAAATTATATAGAGAGAATACTTACTGTAGTTTTAAATGATGCTCTTATATATGATGCATTAAGTAAAGCTAAATATATAAAGTATTGGAAAGAGAAATACAGTGAATTATATGATACAATAAAAGAAATTGATGATAATCAAAGTACTATAAAATTATTAGAAGAACTTAAGAAAACTAAAGAGATAATGAACAATATTGGTGAATTTATGACAATAGTATCCGACATGAACAATCCTTCCATAAATGACGTGTGCGAAGAAATAAGAATTAAGCTAAAAAATAATAGCTGAGGATAATCAAATTACTATAAGGAGAGAGGTTTTATTATGATATTTTATTTTTCAGGTACTGGCAACTCTTTAGAGGCAGCTAAAAGTATTGGAAATTATAACGATGAGAGATTAATCTCTATATCAAAAGAAATGAACAGCGAGAATAGAAGTTTTGAGTATACGTTAAAAGATAACGAAGTTATAGGCTTTGTATTTCCAGTGTATGCATGGGCGCCGCCTAAGATGGTGTTACAGTTTATTGAAAAATTAAAGATTAATAATTATAATGATAATTATATTTTTTCTGTAGCAACTTGTGGAGAAAATATAGGAGACACCATGAAAGTTCTTGATAATTGTTTAAATAAAAAGGGCATGAAATTAAGCAGCGGATTTTCAATTGTAATGCCTAATAATTATATTATTATGGGTAATATTGATTCAAAAGAGGTTGAAAATAAGAAACTGCAGTTTGCACAGGAAATCTTGAAAAATATTAATATAATTATTAAAGAAAGAAGAGTAGATATATTTCAAGTTGAAAAGGGATTCTTGCCAGGAATACTAACATCAGTCATAAATCCGTTATTCAATAAATATGCCATGAATACAAAAAAGTTCAATGTAAATAATAAGTGTACTGGGTGCAGAATATGTGAAAAAGTATGCAATTCTAAGATCATTAGGGTTAAAGAAAAACCAGAATGGGGAAATGCGTGTACACAATGTCTAGCATGTATTCATTTTTGTCCAGTAAAAGCTATTGAATATGGTAAGAATACGCAAAATAAGGGAAGATATAAAAACCCAAATATAAGTATAAGTGAGATGCAAATAACAATTTAAGGAGAAAGAACTATGAGAGTAGTATTTGAATTTAAAGACTCAAGCGGGAAAGTTCTTGCAGAAAATAATGTAGAGAAGCAACTAACTAATGAGGAAATTCTTGTGATATTAAATAGTAAGGAAGTAGCTTATCCAGTACATGATGGATTTTTATTTACAGTTAAGCATTGTATAATTGAAAACTCTATATATGATATGTTTTCAGAACCTTATAAACTAAGAATAAGTCTTAGAGAAAGGCTATAGAACAAAATGTTCTATAGCCTTTAGTACATATTGAATATAGCTATAGATGATTAGGATATAGTGCAACTTTATTTTTCATTAAATTACTTGCAGTAAAGCTTAATATTTGCTATGCTTATATAAGAAACATTTAGGAGGCTAACTAATTTATGAGGGAAAAACCTGAGGATTGGATTGGATATTGGATTAATAAGATTGATAGAGCTATGAAAAATGTTCATGATAAAAGGTTTCAGGAGTATGATTTAACCACGTCCCAAAAGTCAATTTTGTATCAGCTTTGGAATAAGGATGGACTTACTCAAAAAGAAATTCAAGAAAATCTATGTTTGAAAGCAGCTTCTGTATCTGGACTTGTAGAAATGTTACTAAAAAAAGGGTTTATATATAGGAAACAGGATGATGAAGATGCAAGATTCAAAAGACTTTATCTAACGGAAAAGGGAAGACAGATGAAGGAGATATCTATAACAATTTTAAAAGAAATTGAAGATGAAGTATCTCAAGGCTTTTCTGATGATGAAAGAAGAATTTTTATATCATGGATGAGAAAGTTATATAATAATCTTAATGCTATAGAAAAATAAGTATATAGCATGTTTTAATGCGTTTAATTATATTAATACGCTTAGGAAGCTAAATATAATAGTTAAAATAAAGGAGGCAGTATAAAATATGGATGAATCGAAAGAATTGGAAACGCAAAGTGTAGGGAAACTTCTTCTTAAATTTTCTATTCCAGCTGTTATAGGCATGCTTGTTAATGCTTTATATAGTATTGTGGACAGAATATTTGTTGGTAGAGGAGTTGGATCACTTGCGCTTTCAGGAGTGGCGGTTACATTTCCTATTACTAACATAATTATGGCAGTAGGAATGCTTGTTGGGACAGGTGCCGCAGCGGTAGTTTCTATAAAATTAGGACAAAAGAAGAAAGATGAGGCGGAAAAGATTTTAGGTACTTCTTATGTTCTTACAATCATAATGTCGATAATTGTAACTATTTTAGGACTTATATTTTTACAACCTCTTTTAAAGGTATTAGGTGCAAGTGCAGAAACAATGCCTTATGCAAAGCAATTTGGGGGAATAGTGCTCTTAGGTACTGTACTTCAAAATGTTGGATTTGGATTAAATCCTATAATTCGTTCACAAGGTGATCCTAAAACAGCTATGATTACTATGCTTATAGGTGCTGTACTTAATTTGATTATAAATCCTATATTGATATTTGGTTTTAAGTTAGGTGTAGTAGGATCAGCACTGGCAACTATCACCTCACAGGCTGTTTGCTCCATATGGATATATAAATATTTCACAGGTAGCAAAAGTGCGTTAAAGCTAAAGAAAGAGAATATGAAGTTGGAAAAGTCTGTTATTAAAGAAATAATAGCAATAGGAATGTCTCCTTTTGCGATGCAGATTGCAGCTAGTTTAGTTACTATTACTATAAATACAAATTTAGCAAAGTATGGTGGAGATCTTGCCATAGGAGCTTATTCCCTTATAATGAGCATCGCTATTTTAATATTAATGCCAGTACTTGGTGTGAATCAAGGAGCACAGCCTATAATTGGATATAATTATGGTGCTAAAAATATGGGCAGAGTTAAAAAAGCATTGTTATATGCAGTCATTGTAAACACATGTATATCAACAGTTGGATTTATTTTAGTTCAATTATTCCCAACTGAAATTATTAAAATTTTTAATAAAACAGATCTTAAGCTTATAGCTCTAGGAGCAAATGGACTTTCTATTTATCTTATGGCATTTGCCTTTGTGGGACCACAAGCAACTTGCACTAATTATTTCCAAGCTGTTGGAAAAGCAAAATATTCAATGTTTTTAAGTTTATTAAGACAAATTACATTGCTTATACCTCTTATACTCATACTTCCACACTTTTATGGATTGAATGGGGTATGGAGATCAGGACCAATTGCGGATTTTGTTTCATCAGTGATAACATTCATTTGTATAGGATATGAAATGAGAATTTTAAATGGACTTGGAAATGATGCAGCAGTTAACTCTTGTGAAGAAAGAGCTAAATTGTCAGTTTAATGAAATGTTATTTAGGCATAAATAATTAGATGAAATACCATATTAATTTTTTTAAACATGAAATCCTAAAGCATCTGCAATTTGCAGGTGCTTTTTTAAGTGATAAAATAATAATGGTTTTTCCATATATTGAATGTATAGTTATATTCATAAGTACTTGGTTAAAAAATTATTTGTTGGAATCTATTGAAAGAAAATGTCTAAATATGTATAATTATCATGTACAATTTAGAATTAATTTAAATATATATAAATTTAGTATTGTATTGGTGAAATGTTAATCAAAACAATACTGCGTTTAAAATAAAGGTGGGATGGGCTTATGAATTTTGACTACGAAATACAAAAAATAAATCCTATTAGCATTAGCTCTGAAGAATTTAATTCGCATGAAATTCCTAGCAGTGTTCGCAAATCTATAGCTTTATATAACAAATCTATTATAAATTTAAGACTAAAGCATGTAAACTTAGCTATAACAGACTTAAAAAAATCTTTATCACTTAATTCGGATTTTTGTGAAGCAATAAAACTTTTAGGTTTATGTTATGTCTATATAAAGGACTTTAATAAGGCCGAAAATACTTTTAAAAAATTAGCTAGATACAGCATATATGCTAAACTTGCAAATGAGTATTTACAGGAGTTGAAGGCTGAGAGGACTGTTTTAAAAGCACTTGACACTATAAAAGATGCTAGCTCAAATTCGGATAATACAAAGAAAATAAAAAATACTACTAACTTTACAAAAAAGTGCAGTATATCATTTTTAGTAGCAATTACAATAATCACTATTTCAGGATTAGCTTATTGGAATCGTTCTAACATTCAAGGGATGTTTAGTAAGCCTAAAAATACTGAGACTAATAAAAACGAGGAGATTGAACAAAAGCAAGCAATAAATGAACAGTATAATAAGATAGAAGAAGAAAATAAAAAACTCCAAAAAGATTTGGAAACTGCAAAACTAGAACTTGATAATTATAAAAGTAAAAACAATATTATTTCAATGCTGAGTGATGCTGAAAAGTATTATGCAGAAGGAAATTATGAAAAAGTATTAGATAATTTGACATCACTAAGATCTTTAAAACTTGATGACACAGAAAAATTAAGATTTAATAAGATATGGAATAATATGAAAACAAATAATATATGGACTATATACAATGAGGCGAATAAATTATACAAGCAAGGAAAGTATCAAGAGGCATTACCAAAACTAATAATGGTTGAAAAAATTGATCCGGAGTTAGATATCATGCCATGGGTACTTTATCAAATAGGAAACTGTTATAAACAAGCTAGTGATAATAAAAACGCTCTTGTATTCTTTGAAAAAGTTAGGAAGGATTACCCTAATACGGAATATGCGGGCTATTCTGAAGGCATGATTAATGAAATGAAATAAATTTAAAATTCATTACGGTGAACTGTAAATAGGTAAGTATGAGTAAGGCAGCCATATAAGTCATAGATTATATGGCTGTTAGTTTACTTAAGAGTTAATAATAGAACTAATAAGTTCATCTAATTGTACAAGTTCAGTTTTTAGTTCAATGGCAATAGAAGTTTTACATAGAGAATTTATGTAATCTTGGATCTCGAAAAAGTAATTATTTATGTTTGTAATTTGGATTTCATGAGATTTTATGGAAGAATTGAGCTTGCATTTATAGCTATTTAGCCTTGTTATTAAAGTTTTTAACTCTTTAGAATTTGAGTAACTAAAATCGTTGGCATTTTTTATTAGCTTATTTATTCTTTCTTTTTCAGTCTCGATTTCAAATAATATATTAATATGTGAAGTTGCTTTCTCAAATAGAAGTTCATCACTTTCAATCTGAAATAAATCTAATTTTATTGATTTAGGAAGTGTTTGCTCTTCGGTAGATTTAATAGAAACACTTAGTGATTGTATAGTACTCCCCATTTGTTTTGTAATGTATAATATACTAATAATGCTTATAAATATTATGGCAACAACTCCTATAAATATATTAGTTATTATAGTCTTTGTTTCTTTTGTTAATTGATTTTGTTCTATTACACCTACCACTTTCCATCCAGTAACTGTATTTGTCGTATATGAAATATAATAGTTTCCTGATATATTATCAGAATTTAAGCTTCCTGATTTTTGGCTATATAGACTATTGATAAGCTTGTTATTAAAAATAGCTTTAGATTTGATATTTTCAATATTATCAACTATAAAAAAATTTTCATTATCAGTTCTTGAGATAATAAAAATATCTCCTTGATTAAATTCTTTAAAGTAGTTTATTTTTTTAGATAAATCATCAAGATAAATGTCTATAGCCATAACGCCTTTAAACTTATTTTCCTTATCGGTAACAGTTTTAGAAACAGTAATTATATTTTTTTTTGTTGTACTATCAATATAGGGCTTAGTCCAAGTGATTTTACTCGCTGAATTTATTGTGTTTATATACCAAGGCCTTTCTGTTGGTTCCCAATAATTATTCGAGAGTTCTTCTGAAGTGTCTGGCCATGACACAAGTTTCTTAGTGCCAAAGATTTTTTTTTCTGGTGTAAAATAAGCAAACGCAGTTGAGGAATAAGCCTGTTGAAAGGTTTTTAGAAGCTCAAGAGTAGAATCATAATATTTATCAGGATTATCTGATACAGATTGAATCATTTCATTTTTAGATAACATTTCAACAGCACTTTCCAAGGTAGATAAAAATTCAGTTATTGAAAGATTATACTGCTCCACAGAAATATTAAAAGATTTAGTATACTTATTTTGAGACATTATACGATTAGCGTTTATATAAATGTTTGTAAATATAAGAATGATAGCTATAATAAATAAAATAATTTTTATTTTTAGACCATTTAATATTTTAAACACAAGGCACCTCCTAAGTATGGTTACATAATTATTCTAGCATATACATAAGTGTGAGTGTTAAAATTTTTTATTCAAAACCAGAAAATAATAAGTTATAATAAAAGAAATTGTTGATAAGTATCGTAAAATAGTAGTTAAAAGAGTAACTAATTTTATATTAAAATTTAAATTTGTAAACTTATATTTTTAAGGAAGAGTAAGGTGTAGAATATGAAGCTTAAATTTAAAAGAAGAATAGTATTACCAATATTATTTTTGATGATAATGCCTACACTAATACTGAGTGTCTCTTTTTTTAGTAGAATGCAAAAGATTTACTATGAGAATGTTGTTCAGAATACAGAAGGCTTTTTAAACTTAATTTCAGAAAGAACTTATAAAATGGAAGATGGTTTTTATTCTAAACAGATGCTATCTAGTGAACTTTCTTCATTGAAAAAGTTGAGAGTTATAGCCTATGATGGGGATGATATATTTTATAGCAGTTTAGCTGGTATTAACTTGGATACTGATAAAATAAAACTTGGATACACAGAGAATAAAAGATATGAAATTAAGAAGAGAACATATGAAAATTTAAATGCTTCTGTATATGTAGTAATTGATAAGTATGAAATCTTCTTTAATGTTTTAAATGCATATAAGCCATATTTAATATTAATAGTTATTTCAATATTTATTTCACTGCAAGCAATTCTTTTTTTGATAGATAGTTTTTCAAAGCCTATATCCATACTTTTAGAAGGATATAACGATGTAATAACAGGAAAACCTAAAAATAATACAGATATTAAGATGGAAGATGAATTAGGACTTTTGGGTGAAGCATTTAATGAAATGAAGCAACAGATAGCTATTGGAAGTAATAAATTTTTACAAATGAAAAGGTTCAATGAAGATATATTACGTAGTATTTCAACAGGAATAATAACTGCAGATATGTGTGGGAAAATAAAGAATTATAACGATGCTGCATCAGATATTATTGAAAAACTAATGTGCCTTAATGAAAAAAAGCCTAAGATAATTAAAACACTTATGATGCAGATAAACGCAACTATAGAAAGAATGGATTACATAAATAGAATAGAGTGTTTTAATGAATATGATACGAAGGAGTCAGTTTACCTGGATATAACCACGTCTTTAATGAAAAATTCTTCTGGAGAATGTATTGGTGTTATATGCAGTTTTAATGATATTACAAACAGGAAAAAAATTGAGGAAAGTGTAGAAAGGATAGACAGGCTTACTTCGTTAGGAGAGCTAACAGCGGCTTTAGCACATGAAATAAGGAATCCTCTTTCAGGAATTAAAATGAGTGCACAAATATTAAATAAAAGGCTTATTAGTAATCTTAAAGCATCTGAACAAAATTTATTTGAAGCTATAATTAAAGAAACAGACAGGCTTGACTTATTAATTACAGATCTTTTAAACTTTTCAAAGCCTAGAATACCAAAGTTTCAAATTATAGATGTATCTGAGATTTTGGATAGAGCACTTCTTTTCTCAGATAAGAAAATAAGAGAAAAGGAAGCACGGGTTAGCGTAAATTATGATACAAAGGGGGCACAAGTATATTTTGATAAGGGACAGCTTTTGCAAATTTTTCTAAACATCATATCTAATGCATTAGATGCTATTGATGTAAAGGGTGATTTAAAGATAAGTGTAGAAAACCCAATAGAAAGAGATGACAAGTGTATACTTGTATCATTTGAGGATAATGGGCTTGGAATAAGTAAGGAGAATATAAATAAAATTTATGATCCATTTTTTACAACTAAAGAAAGTGGAACTGGTTTAGGACTTTCTGTAGTACATAAATTAGCTACAGCAAACAATGGAAATATTGAAATAGAAAGTATAGAATTAGTTGGAACTATTGTAAAGGTATATTTGCCAAAGTATAGAGGAGAGATTAATGGATACTAAAATTCTAGTAATTGATGACGAAGAAATAATGAGATTAACCCTTGGAGAGGGACTATGTGATTTTGGATATAATGTAGAAACAGCAGCAGACGGGTTGGAGGGAATAAAAAAATTAAAGGAATTTAGGCCTGATGTTATATTACTTGATATGAGGTTAGGATCAGAAAATGGTCTAGATGTTGCAAGAAAAATAAAGCAAATAGATGAATACGTAGAAATAGTTATTATGACAGCATATGGAGACATCAAAACTGCCGTTGAGGCAATAAGAATAGGGGCAATAGATTATATAAAGAAACCTCTAGACATCGAAGAAATTGAAGTCACTATATCAAAGGCAATTGCTAGTCAGAGTATGAAGAAAAAGTTAAAGCTTTATGAAGAAAGAGAACTAAAATCAGGAGATACATTTATAAGCAAAGATCCTATAATGGAAGATACCATTAAAAAAATGAATGTATTATCTCAAAATGATTCTGTGACGGTGTTGATAAGAGGAGAAACTGGAACAGGCAAAGAGGTTATTGCTAACTTTATACATAAGAACAGTAATAGAAAAGATTCATTAATGCTTAGTGTTAATTGTGCTGCAATACCTAGGCAGCTTCTTGAGAGTGAACTTTTTGGCTTTGAAAAAAATGCATTTAGTGGTGCTAATTCCAGAAAGAGGGGACTTTTGGAGCTAGCTCATGGTGGAACTGTATTCCTTGATGAATTAGGGGAGATGCCGCTTGACATACAGTCTAAATTGCTTAGATTTCTTGAAACAAGAAAGTTTAATAGAATAGGTGGACTTGAGGAAATAGAAGTCGATATAAGGGTAATTGCAGCTACTAATAAAAACCTTGAAGAAGCAATAGCTAAAAAGGAATTTAGAGAAGATCTATATTACAGATTGAATGTGGTACCTATTTTTATTCCGGCATTGAGAGAGAGAAAGCTTGATATTGTAGAACTCTCTAAATATTTCTTGCATATGTTCAATACTAAATTTAAGAAGAATTTTAAAGGCTTCACAAATGAAGCTATTGATAAAATGACATCTTATCAATGGCCAGGAAATATAAGAGAACTTAAAAATATTATAGAGAGGATTGTAATTTTAAATAATGCAAGTTTTATAGATGTAGAAAATCTCCCTGGTGAGATACAAGAACAAGTAACTGATAAAAAAAATATAGAATTTGCAGAAGAAGATGAAGAAATACTTCAATGTGGGTTTTCATTAGAGGAAAAGGTTGCAGACTTAGAAAAGTATTATATAACAAAAGCTTTAGACAAATCAAAGGGAAATTTTAGTGCTGCTTCAAAACTCCTAGGAATATCAAGACATGCACTTAATAGAAGGATGGAAAAATACTTTAATGATATAATAGAATAAAAATAAATTGCTAAAAGGTTTAGCTTTATATTAAAAAAATGCTCGATATTAAACATGATGTTTGATATCGAGCATTTTTATGTGCATTTTCGAGCGTGTTCAACATAAATATGCAGAAAAATTATCGGGGTTTTAATTTTACCTATGCTTTTTGTTTGGCATGAATCTTGCTTGGTATATTTAGTGTTGAGATTAATGTCCATAAATTAAGCAGGAGGTAATTACTAGTGAAATCGATTTTGAAAAGAGTAATTGAAGACAGCAGGGATATTACAAAACTTGGACAAGTGGCAGCGTATATTCCTGAACTTGCAAAGGGGGACAGAGATGCCCTTGGAGTATGTGTTTTCGACGTGAATTGTAATTCTATTTTAGAAGGTGACTATAAGACAAAGTTTACTATTCAAAGTGTATCAAAGGTAGTAATTCTTATATGTGCTCTTATAGATAATGGAAAGGATGAAGTTTTCTCTAAGGTAGGTAGTGAACCGTCTTCAGACCCATTTAATTCATTACTGAAGTTGGAAATAAATGACGACCACAAACCTTTAAATCCATTTATAAATGCAGGAGCAATAGTTTGCACATCTCTTGTATCAGGAGATAACGGCATAGAAAAGTTTAGCAGAATCCACAATATGATGAAAAAATTGGCCAATAATGATGAAATTGATGTAAACTATTCAGTTTATAATTCAGAAAAATTAACTGGAAATACAAATAGAGCAATAGCTTACTATCTTAAGGGCGCTAACATAATTGAAAAGGATGTAGAGGATATATTAGATGCATACTTCAAATGCTGTTCAATAGAGGTGCTTGTTGAAGATGTAGCAAAGATAGCTTCTGTAGTTGCAAATAATGGTGTAGCACCATGGTCAAATGAAAGATTAATTCCAGAGGAAATTAACAAAATAGTGAAAGCTATTATGACAACTTGTGGATTATATGATAGATCTGGAACGTTTTCTGTTAATATTGGTGTTCCTGCTAAAAGTGGAGTAGGTGGATGTATCATGGCTGTTGCTCCAAACCGTATGGGAATAGCAGTTGTAGGACCAGCACTTGATAAGCATGGAAACAGCATTGGTGGAGTGAAGGTCATAGAAGGTCTTTCTAAAGAACTAAATCTAAGTATTTTCTAATTTTTATAAAAGTATTTAGCTATATGTCAAAAAAATAAAATTATTAAATTTAAAAATTAAATTGTTAAGGAGAGAGTATAATAATGTTAAAACTTTTAAATTCTTTTATATCAGCAAGTAATACTATACTTTGGTCTTATGTGCTTATAGTTTTACTTATAGCAGTGGGGATTTATTTCACTGTTTATCTTAAGGGAGCGCAATTCAAATTTTTCGGTCAAACATTTAAGCTTCTAGGTGGTGGGAAACCTAAGGATGGTAAAGGAGTTTCTTCATTCCAGGCATTTTGTATAAGTGTTGCTTCTAGCGTTGGTACTGGAAATCTTGCAGGGGTTGCCATTGCAGTTTCAGTTGGAGGTCCAGGGGCCGTTTTCTGGATGTGGCTTATAACTCTTTTAGGAGCAGGTTCAAGTTTTGTTGAAAACACATTAGCACAGGTATATAAAGTAAAGGACAAAAATGGCTATAGAGGTGGTCCTGCATATTATATGGAGAAGGCTCTTGGCAAGAGAAAGTTAGGAATTATATTCTCAGTACTTATAACTATATCCTTTGGACTTGTATTTAATTCAGTTCAGGCAAATACTATAACTTTTGCGTTTGAAGAAGCTTTTGGTCTTAGCAGGCTTTATGGAGCTATAATTATTATAGCACTTACTTCTACGGTTATATTTGGTGGAGTTAAGAGAATAGCACAGGTAGCAGAAGTTATAGTGCCAGTTATGGCTGTAGCTTATGTATTAGTTGCATTATTTGTAGTTTTTAAAAATATAAGTCAGCTTCCACACGTATTTACAATGATTTTTGAAGGTGCTTTTGGATTAAAGCAATTTACAGGCGGTGGAATTGGTGCAGCTATTATGATGGGAATTAAAAGGGGATTATTTGCAAATGAAGCAGGTATGGGAAGTGCACCAAATGCAGCAGCTGCAGCAGAGGTAACTCATCCAGTTAACCAAGCAATTATGCAAGTATTTGGAGTTTTTCTTAATACGATAGTAATATGCAGTGCAACGGCATTTATTATATTAGTTTCTGGTGCAAATCAACAAGAAGGATTAACAGGAATTCAATTAACACAAACAGCTTTAAGTTCAGAGGTAGGTGCTTGGGGAAACATATTTATAGCAGCATGTACTTTTATGTTTGCATTTAGTTCCATAATTGGAAACTATTATTATGGTGAATCAAATATAGAATTTATGAATGGAAGTAAAACAGTACTTAGTATATTTAGATTTGCCGTAATTGGTATGGTATTTATAGGTTCTATGGCTTCATTAGATATGGTATGGAATTTAGCAGATTTATTTATGGGATTAATGGCACTTCTTAATATTGTAGTTATATTTAAATTAAGCAAGATAGTTTTAAAGGTAATTCAAGATTATGCAGCACAAAAGAGAGAAGGTAAGGATCCAGTATTTTATGTAGAAAATGTTGATGGGTTAGTAAATGTTGAATGTTGGAGTAAAGATAGAGAAAAGATTCAGCATTCTGCATAGAGAATATTGATGGGTTAGTCAAAGATAGAGATTAGATTTAAATTTTATTAATAGTTTCTATAACGAAAGGGGTTGTCTTACAATGAATAGATATACATTGAGAGACAATCCCTTATTAGTTATAGTTATAATAATATTTTATTATAGAGAGAATTGTAATTTTAAATAATGTAAGTTTTATAGATGCAGAAAATCTTCCTCTAGTGAAATGCAAGAACAAGTAACTTATAAAATAAATATAGAATTTGAGGAAGAAGATGAAGAAATAATTCAATGCGGTTTTTATAAATTAGTGAAAGATTTAGTTTTATATAAAAAATGCTCGATATCGCGCAAGTTGTTCGATATCGAGCATTTTAAATGTGCGATTTCTAACATTTCCAGCATCAATATACAGAAAAGTAGCTATTTTTTAAAATTTGATTGTATTTATTGATTGGCATGCATTTTGCTATATATATTAGTGTTCAGAAATTGCGAAGGAGGTAATTATTAGTGAAAACGATTTTAAAAAATGTAATCGAAAACAATAGGGATATTACAAAATTTGGACAAGTAGCAACGTATATTCCTGAACTTGCAAAGGGAAATAGAGATGCTCTCGGAGCATGCATTTTCGATACAAGCTGTAATTCAATTTTAGAAGGTGACTACGAAACAAAGTTTACTATTCAAAGTGTGTCAAAAGTAGTAACCCTTATATGCGCCCTTATAGATAATGGGAAGGAAGCGGTTTTTTCTAAGGTAGGCAATGAGCCTTCAGCAGATCCATTTAATTCATTGCTAAAGTTAGAAATACAGGAAAATCACAAGCCTTTAAATCCATTTATAAATGCAGGGGCAATAGTTTGTACGTCTCTTGTGTCAGGGGATAACGGCATAGAAAAGTTTAGTAGAATCCACAATATGATAAAGAAATTATCCAATAATGACGACATTGATGTAAACTATTCAGTTTATAACTCAGAAAAATTAACTGGAAATACGAACAGAGCGATAGCTTATTATCTTAAAGGAGCTAACATAATTGAAAAGGATGTAGAGGATATATTAGATACATATTTCAAATCCTGTTCAATAGAGGTGCTTGTTGAAGATATAGCCAAAGTGGCTTCTGTAATTGCAAATAATGGTGTAGCACCATGGTCGAACGAAAGGTTGATTCCAGAGGAGGTTAATAGAATAGTAAAGGCTATTATGACAACCTGTGGATTATATGATACATCTGGAACATTTTCTGTTAATGTTGGTGTTCCTGCTAAAAGCGGAGTAGGTGGATGTATCATGGCAGTTGTTCCAAATCGTATGGGAATAGCAGTTGTAGGACCAGCACTTGATAAGCATGGAAACAGCATTGGTGGAGTGAAGGTAATGGAAGGTCTTTCTAGAGAACTAAATCTAAGCATTTTCTAATTTTTACAATAGAATATTTAGTTTGATATGTCAATAATGATAAATCTTTTAAATTTAAAAATAAAATTATTAAGAGGAGAGTGTACAAATGGTAAATCTTTTAAATTCTTTTGTGTCAGCAAGTAATACTATACTTTGGTCCTATGTACTCATAATTTTACTTATAGCGGTAGGACTTTATTTTACTATTTATCTTAAGGGTCCTCAGTTCAAATTTTTCTTTCAGACATTTAATCTTTTAGGTGGTAAAAAGCCTAAGGATGGTAAAGGAGTTTCTTCATTCCAAGCGTTTTGTATAAGTGTTGCTTCTCATGTTGGTACCGGAAATCTTGCAGGGGTTGCCATTGCAGTTTCAGTTGGAGGGCCAGGGGCACTTTTCTGGATGTGGGTTATAGCTCTTTTGGGAGCAGGATCAAGTTTTGTTGAAAACACATTAGCACAGGTATATAAGGTAAAGGATAAAAATGGATATAGAGGTGGTCCTGCATATTATATGGAAAAAGCTCTTGGAAATAGAAAGCTAGGAATTATATTTTCAATACTTATAACTATATCCTTTGGACTTGTATTTAATTCAGTTCAAGCAAATACGATAACATTTGCATTTGAAGGTGCTTTTGGTATTAAAAGACTTTATGGAGCTATAGTTCTTATAGTGCTTACTGCTATGGTTATATTTGGTGGAGTTAAGAGAATAGCTCAAGTTGCAGAAGTTATAGTTCCAGTTATGGCTTTAGGATATGTATTAGTTGCATTGTTTGTAATTTTAAAGAATATAGGTGAAATACCACATATATTTGCAATGATTTTTGAAGGAGCTTTTGGTATAAAGCAATTTACAGGTGGTGGAATTGGTGCTGCTGTTATGATGGGAATTAAAAGAGGATTATTCTCAAATGAAGCAGGTATGGGAAGTGCACCAAACGCAGCGGCTACAGCAGAAGTAACTCATCCAGTTAAACAAGCTATTATGCAAGTATTTGGAGTTTTCCTTGATACTATAGTAATATGTAGTGCAACAGCATTTATTATATTAGTTTCTGGTACAAATCAGCAGGAAGGGTTAACAGGAATACAGTTAACACAAACAGCATTAACTTCTCAAGTAGGTAATTGGGGTAATATATTTATAGCAGTATGTATTTTCATGTTTGCATTTAGTTCTATACTTGGAAACTATTATTATGGTGAATCAAATATTGAGTTTATGAAAGGCAGTAAAACAGTGCTCAATGTATTTAGATTTGCTGTACTAGCTATGGTGTTTGTAGGTTCCATGTCATCATTAGATTTTGTATGGAATTTAGCAGATTTATTTATGGGATTAATGGCACTTCTTAATATTGTTGTTATATTTAAATTAAGTAAGATAGTTTCAAAAGTAGCTCAAGATTATATAGCGCAAAAAAGGGAAGGCAAAGATCCAGTGTTCTATGCAGAAAATATTGATGGATTAGTAAACGTTGAGTGCTGGAATAAAGAAAATAATAATGTTGAAAATCAAGAAGGAAAGGGTAAAAGTTCAATATCTCACGCAGAAGCATCTATTGATATATAGTAAAAGCTGATTCGGTTAATGAATATAAAATGCGGTTAAAAAAGTGAATTAAAATATTTTTAAACTCCCTATGATTTGAAAAATTATAGGGAGTTTTATTACATGTAACTAGAGAAAAGTATACAATCTTCATATCAATAAGAGCATATACACGTAATGTTAAAAGAATAGATATGCTTAAAACATTATATATCTAATTCTCTTCTTGGTATATCAAACTTTATGGATTTTTCTATTTCCTCCAGAGCTCTTTTATCTTTGGGATCTATAAATAGGCAAGTATAACCCTCTTCACCGGCTCTTCCTGTTCTGCCCATACGATGTATATAAGACTCTGCATTTTCTGGGATATCATAATTATATATATGGCTAACCCCGCTTATATCTAATCCTCTAGCTGCCACATCTGTAGCTATTAAATACTGAACATCTGCATTTCTAAAGGATTTTATTATTCTTTCACGTTTTGATTGAAGTATATCGCTATGCAACTTTGTACAGTTGTATCCACGTCTATGTAATGCCATTTCAAGATCATCTACTCTTCTCTTAGTTCTGCAAAATATTATAGCCATAAATGGATTATCTTCATCTAAAACTTTACATAAAGAATCTTGTTTTTTTCTATCTGTAGTTTCTACCACTTCTTGTTTAATATTAATAAGTGTAACCTCTTCTTTTTTAACTGCAACCATTAAAGGGTCATTCATATATCTATAGGCTAGTTTTTTAACTTCAGAATTCATAGTTGCTGAGAAACATAAAGTCTGACGTTTTTTATTTGTTTCTTTTATAATAGCTTCAACATCATTTTTAAATCCCATAAGCAGCATTTGATCTGCTTCATCTAATACTAATGTTTTTAGTTTGCTAAGATCTACTGTTTTTCTTTGGAGATGGTCTAACAACCTTCCAGGAGTTGCAATTATTAAATGAATATTTTTATTGAGCTTCTTTAATTGAGAGCCAATGTCTTTACCACCATAGGCTGCTAAAATATTTATGTCTTTAGCAGCTTTAAACTTCATAGCTTCTTCAGTTATTTGAATAGCAAGTTCTCTTGTAGGAGATATAATTAATGCCTGAATTGCATTTACATCAGGTGATATATTTTCAAAAATAGGAATTAAAAAGGCAAAGGTTTTTCCTGTACCAGTTTGTGCTTCTGCTATAACGTCTCTTCCTTCTTTAATAAATTTAATACTTTCTTTTTGAATTGCTGTTGGCTCAGTAATACCTGTATGATTTAATACATTTATTATATCTTGACTAATTCCTAATTCTTTAAAATTCATTATTCTTCAAACCTTTCATTACTTAATTTATATTTATTCTTCATTAAATCAATTAATAATATCACATAAATATTAATAGTAATAGGGGATAGTTAACTGATTTGGCTTTTACAAACCTGTTTTACAAGTTTTATACTCATATCCGTATCATAAATTTTTATCTCGTTTCCAAGGTTGATACTGTTCGTATTATTTTCACACGGGGTTAAACAAATGTATTCATATAAACGGAATAAATAAGAAGTTTTTCATAAAGATATGTAAATATAAAATTATCTATATAATAGTTTATAGCTATTTATTTATGTAGAAGAATACATAATTATATAGTCTATATATAAACTATTTGATTTACGTATCGATAAAAGAATTATTAAACAAGTGAAAAAGGCAAACCATGGGAAACCATGAGACGCAAAGCCAAGGGCCTGACCCACAATAATGAAAATTTATGTGGATGGTAGCCGGTTGCCACGGGGAATCATAGTTTTATCTATGGTCCTTGTTTTAGGTCCCTTTTTCGCAAAGAAAGGTAGGGTCACATTATGAAAAGGCATTTTCGTGTCAAATTCTCAGTTCTATTATTGCTGTTGTTTGGATTCCAAGTCATGTTTCCTTCAGTAAACGCATTGGCATCAACAATAAACAGCAATATATTGCCTCCAAGCAATCTGGCATTTCAACTTACAACACCAGATGATGTAAAGCTCACTTGGAGTTCTGTATACGGCGCTAGCGGATATAACGTGTATAGAATTACGGATGGGCAACTGAAATTCCTTGGAAAGGCAGCATCTACTACTTATACTTTTAGTAATCTTGAAGAAGGTTCATACACCTATGTGGTATCAACACTAAGTGCAGAGGGTGAATCAGGGCCTTGTGCTCCAATTTCTGTTGATATCGTTTATCCTGATATGTCGTCACCAGCAACATTGACTAATACGATTAAAAACGGTAATGATATTGTATTGAATTGGTCTGCAGCCACATATGCACAAACATATAATATCTATGAAATTACGGCGGATGGCCAAAAGGCATTGGTAGATTCAGTAACAGGACGTACGTATACTATTACTAATACACCTGCTGGAACTCATACCTACGCAGTTTCTGCTGTTAATTCTTTGTATGGTGAATCACTAATCTCATCTACTGTAAAAGTTGATGTGGTTTTTCCAACAATGATAGCTCCAAGCAATCTTACGTATAAGATTCAAAATGGCAATGATGTGGTATTAACTTGGGGAGCGGTTACTTACGCTAATAGTTACAATATTTACGAGTTAATTAATGGTGAACAAGTAATGAAAACTACGGTTTCTTCTTCTAGTACAACTTTATCTAATGTACAGGCCGGTAATCATACATATGTTGTTCGCTCAGTGAGTACTCGATTTGGTGAATCAATAGAAGGAAGTCAAATTTCTGTGGCTTTAAATTCACAAACAATGTTACCACCAGCAAACTTGACGTATACTCTAACTAATGGCACTGATATTACTTTAAAATGGACAGCTGCCACTTATGCAACTGCATATAATGTTTATGAAGTTATTAACGGACAAAAAGTATTAAGAAGTACGATAACCGGAACAACTGTTACCTATGCTAATATGTCAAATGGTAGTTATCATTATGAAGTTCATTCTTATAGTGATCGTTTTGGCGAATCTCCAGAAGGAAGCCAAGTTTCTGCTGCTTTAGGTGATGTGACAATGGCTCCACCGGCTAATCTAGCTTATAAGATTAATAATGGTAATGATATAGTTTTGTCTTGGGGAGCTGTACCAAATGCCATAAGTTATAAAATCTACCAAATTACTAACGGACAAAGAGTTTTAAAAAGTACGGTAACTGGAACAACTGTCACATATGCTAATATGCCTGCTGCCGATTACAGCTATGAAGTTCATTCTTATTCAACTAGCTTTGGGGAGTCAGCTGAAGGAAGCCAGCTTTTATTCAAATTGGTCTTTCCAAGTATGCAGCCACCAGCAAATGTAGTACAAACAATTAAGAATGCAACAGATTTTACTTTGAGCTGGGAAGCAGCTTCCTATGCAACAAGCTATAAAGTTTATCAAATCGTTAACGGACAAAAGGTTTTAAAAAGTACAGTGACTGGAACAACTATTACTTATACTAAAATGACACCGGGAGACTACACCTTTGAAGTTCATTCCTATTCTACTAGGTTTGGAGAGTCTGTAGAGGGAAGTACTTTAACAATGACTTTAAATGGACAAACAATGGAAGCACCAACGAATCTAACCTACAGCATTGCAAATGGTAATGATGTTACATTGAAGTGGACAGCAGCGCCCTATGCAACAAGCTATAAAATTTATCAAGTAATTAATGGTGAAAATATACTGCAAAAAACGGTAACTACTACATCTGCATCCTTTACTAATATGCCAACTGGTGATTATAAATATATTGTTACTTCGGTGTCTACGCTTTTAGGGGAATCTCCAAGTGGAGCAGAAGTCACTTTATCATTAATCAATCCAACAATGGCAGCTCCAAATAACTTAACATACAAAATTCAAAATGGTAACAGTGTAGTATTAAGTTGGGAAGCAGTCACCTATGCTAATAGTTATAAAGTTTATGAACTAGTTGATGGACAAGAAGTGTTGAAAAGTACAGTTACTTCTTTAACTGCAACAATACTAAATGTAGCTGCTGGTAGCCACACTTATGTTGTTCATTCAATAAGCACTCGTTTTGGTGAATCGCAGGAAGGAAGTCAAATCTCTTTGACTTTAGATCAACATGTTATGGAAGCACCGATAAATCTTACCTATAGTATTACAAATGGAAATAATATAACTTTAAAATGGACAGCACCAACTTATGCAACTAGTTACAAAATCTATCAAGTGATTGATGGAGAAAATGTATTACAAAAGACAGTAACTAGTACATATGTAACTTTTACTAATATACCATCTGGAGATTATCGTTATGTAGTTACCTCCGTATCTAATATTTTTGGAGAATCTCCAAGTGGAGCAGAAGTTACTTTATCTTTAGTTGTTCCAACTATGGAAAACCCTAGTAATGCTGCGTATAGTATTCAAAATGGCAATGATGTAGTGCTTACTTGGGGAGCAGTTACCTATGCTACTAGTTATAAAGTTTATGAGTTAGTTGATGGACAAGAAGTGTTGAAAACTACCGTTTCCTCAACATCCGCAAGGTTATCAAATGTAGCAGCTGGTGATCATACTTATGTTGTTCACTCAGTAAGCACTATTTTTGGAGAATCACAACCAGGAAGTCAAATTCCACTGACTTTAGAGCAGCAGATGATGACTCCGCCAACAGACTTAACTTATAGTATTACAAGTGGAAATAATATAACCCTTAAATGGAATGCTGTAACCTATGCAACATCCTATAATGTATATCAGATTAATAACGGAGAAAAGAATTTAGTAAAAACAGTGACTAGTACGTCTGTGGCATTTACAAATATGCCTGCTGGAGACTATACTTATGAGGTTTATTCTTATAGCGCTCGATTTGGTGAATCTTCTACTGGAAGTATCACAAACTTTGAGTTAATTTGGCCAGTGGTACAGCCACCTGTTCTTACAGATACTATTTATAATGTTAATAATATTACTCTATCTTGGCAGACATCTAATTGGGCCAACGAATATCGTGTTTATGAAGTAACTGGCGACACTCGACAATTGCTTTATAAAGGAACAGCCTTAAGTTATAAAATTTTTAATCTGTCAGAAGGTACTCATAACTATGAAGTAACTGCGTATAATACACGTTTTGGAGAATCTGCTCCGTCTAATAGAATAACTGAGGTAATTATCTATCCGGATATGCAGTCTCCGACAGCAACTTTAAAGCTTCTCGGCCCAACAAGTGCTTCAATTTCTTGGAATTTTATAACCTATGCTAATGGTTATAATGTTTACGAGATTATCGATGGTAAACCAGTACTATTGACAGAAAACTTAAATAATCTTTCTTACCAAGTTGATAATCTGTCTTATGAAGATCATCAATACTACGTTACTTCATTTAGTAACTCCTTTGGTGAATCGCAACCATCCAATATTGTTATAGCAAAACTAATTGTTGATACTGAAGCACCAGTAACAACTGCTAATGCACCAATTAATTGGATGAATCAGAGTCCTTTAGTTGTTAATTTATCTGCAACAGATAACGAGACAGGTGTTGCAAATACTTATTACTCTATAAATGATAGTGATTTTATAGAAGGGACTTCTTTTTCAGTAGATAAAGAAGGCGTGAACAAAATCTCCTTCTATTCTGTTGATAAAGTAGGAAACAAGGAAGTAGTGAAAATAATCTATGTTAAGATAGATAAAACAGCTCCAGTTACTACCACTAATATACTAGAGAATTGGTCTAAGGAAGATGTAACAGTGAATTTATTTGCAGCAGATAATCAAAGTGGTATTGCTAAAACATTCTATTCTATCGATGGTTCTAATTGGTTAGAAGGTACATCTTTCACAGTAAAAGGTGAAGGTATTCATAAAATTAGTTTCTACTCAACTGATGCTGCTGGCAACATTGAAGAATCAAATACAGTAGAAGTGAAGATAGATAAAACAGCTCCAGTTATCACAATGGATTTGGATAAAGAATATAAACTTGGTACTACACTTCAGTTAGCATACATGGCAAAAGATAATCTTTCAGGTATTGTTGATGAAAAGATGGTAGTTTTTAGCCCAAATGAACCAACTGGAAAGGTTGTAGAAAATAATGCCAGCATACAACTTGATAAGCCAGGCATTTACAACGTTACTGTTACTGTAACTGATGCTGCTGGCTTTACCACTACCATTGAAAAACAGTTTGTAGTTTATATACCAGCTAATATCGAAGTAACACCTAAAGTTATTAAAGGTAATAAGGGCATATTTACTGTTCGTGCTGACATGCCGGTTGAATACGGAGCACAAGGTTTTGATCTTAATACGGCAACACTTAACGGTGTAAAGGCACTTACAAGCAACAACGGATATTATAATCAAGCAAAGCTTGGTCAGTTTAAGTTTGAACGTTCAGATTTTTCTTGGACTCCGTCTGACATGATAGTTGAGTTCCGCTGTTATATTAATGATTATTTAGTAGTTGGACAAACTATAGTAAAAATACAAAAATAATACTTCAGTAGTTATGGCTAACCGCAAATGAACTCTACTCTAAAGAGTAGACAATAAAAAGAAAATCACTATCTAAGAAGGAGCTATCTCAAATTTTACTTTGAGACAGCTCCTATTCAACAATCTAGAGGCCCTCAGGCCTCTTTTTTATTCAAAGAATTTAATAAAATAATTGTGTAAATATATATCATAGCTTAAATACAAATGGAGTACATAAGAACACTAATAAATATGAAGAAGAAATAGTTGCAATTATAAATAAATCAAGCTTTAAATGTTTTTGATCTGCTAAAAGATGTTTTTTTAGCATTATTCAAAAGTGATATATATATAATATCAAATACTGAACAGAATATTCCAAGAACTAGGACTAATTTGTTTTCATAAATTAAACCAAATAAAATAGTAGGTGCTAAAGTACCAATCCATTTATTAATAGCAATAGTTAGATTTTGACCTTCTGTATTCATTCTACGAACAATCATATTAATAAATAATATAGACATTATAAGGTTTTGAAAAAATGCTGAGTACCATCCGCCTAAATCTCCAAATTCCACAATAAAATAGTATTGAATAACAAAAGACATTAAAAATATAAGTCCATTCCAAAGCATAAAGTATTTTTCACCTAGGCGTTTTGGAAAATACTTTTTCCCATATCTTAAGTAAGTATAAACAATTAAAGCATCTAAAAGGAACCAAATTAAGATAATCCAGCTTTGAACACTTGTAGGATTATCTTTTATACTAATATAAGAATAAATTGTTTCCCAGGCAATATTAAGGGCCAATGCAATAAATGGCATTCCATAGGTTTTATCCTTAAAACCTAAACGAATTAATTCAATATAAACTATTGTCCAACAGATTCCCCCTAATAATGTTAAAAATAACACCATAAAATTTCCTCCTATAAATTTGATGTTAAATTGTACGTTTGTAGGATTAGAATATAATAATATACAATATTCCTATTTATAATAGTGTATGCACGTGATAGAGGACGATTAACAACTTCTGCATAAAGAGCATGAATAGTTGTTAACCGTCCTCTAATTTTTTAATTATAGTGGAGAAATTGGCTTAATATTAATTTCTTCACTATAGTTAAAACATTTCCTTGGTAATACGTTTACTTGCACATTTAAAATCAGTAACTATAGCATCATGAATTCTCACTATATAAGATGATATGCCACAAGCGCTAATTGCACCAAATAATGTTCCGCTCTTATTATATATAGGAACTGAAATAGCGGAAACACCTTCACCTAGCTCCTGATTTTCATAAGAGTAGCCCAGTCTTTTAATTTCTTCAAGGCTTTTTAAAAGAGCTTCTTGTGTTGTAATTGTAAAAGGCGAGGATGGTGTCAGCTCAATACTCTTAAGATAGGCTTTTAGTGCGTCTTCAGTCATGTTTGCAAGTGTCAGCTTACCAGATGCAGTACAATACATTGGATCGTTATCTGAAACATGACTAATATTATATATGGAGTTAGATGGCAGCATTTGATGCAGAAGCATAAGTTTTTCTTGAACCATGATGAATAGGTTAGAGGTTACTTTATGTTTATTACTAAGTTGAATCATATAAGGTTTAGCAGTTACAGTAAGTAATGTCTTATTAGTACTATGAGAATATCTAGATTTGCTTAGCAAAGCTTGGCCTAGTAAATATCGACCCTCGTTATTTTGAAAGATGTATCCATTGTCATACAGAGTGTGGAGAATTCCATGTACGGTGCTTTTATTTAAATCTAAAATTTGACTTATTTGAGTCAGCGTCAATTCGGTATGATCGTCGTCAAAGCAGTTAATTATATCAATTGCTCGTTGCAGCCCTTTCCATAGATTGTATGACATGGAAGCATTTGATCCTAAAAACCTTGTTAGTGTGGGCATTCGAGGACCACGTAATAATTTTAATGCTATAAAAGAAGCTAAAAAATATGGCGCATCAGTTATCACTAGCTTTGATGTGAAAAAGAATGGTGTTGATGCTTCCGTTAAGAAAGCTATTGAAATTGCATCAAAAGGAACCAGCGCAATCTATGTCAGCGTATGTAGTGATGCTCTTGATATTGCATTTAATCCTGGAGGTCCAGCAGATTTGTGTGGCTTAACCAGCTTTGAACTTGCAGAAATGCTCTATCAGTGTGGACTTGGCGGAGCTAAGGGCTTTGACTTTATGGAAGTTTATCCACCAGATGACCTTCATAATGTATCAAGTCATGGAGCATGTTGGATGGCTATTTACATGATGGCAGGAATGGCGAAGCGTATGCTAAGCGAAAAAATGTAAGGTAAATTAACTGACTTTTCCCGTCTTTCTCTAATAGAGGGAGGTGGGATTTTCTACAAATAATGATACTTTTGGAGGGACAAAATATGAAAAAGGTTCTTCAGGAAGCTTATACTTATGCAAAGCAATGGATGGGACAAGGTAAGGTTGCAGATTATATTCCGGAGTTAGCTAAAGCTGATCCCAATCATTTGTCTATATGTATTACCGATTTAGGTGGTTATACTCATTGCATTGGAGATAGCAAAATTCATTTTACTATTCAAAGTATTGCTAAGATTATTATACTTGCTACTGCCTTAAAATCCGTAGGTTTTGAGGAGGTATTTAGTCGGGTTGGTATGGAACCCACCGGAGATTCATTTAACTCCATTGTACGGCTGGAAACAATGCATAGTTATAAGCCATTTAATCCAATGATCAATGCTGGAGCTATTTCTGTTACATCTTGTATTCCTGGTAAAAGTCCAGGAGAAAGGTTTGAAAAAATATTGTATAATGCAAGATTACTACTGGGAAACCAAGAATTAACCTATGATGAACATGTTTTTTATTCAGAAAGCAAAACTGGTGGCCGTAACCGAGCTCTTGCTTATATGATGAATGATGGTAAAGTACTTTTGGGGAATGTTGAAGAACATCTGGAGGTTTATTTCAAAGCTTGTTCTCTTAGGGTAACATGTGAGGAAATCAGTTACTTTGGTGCAATTCTAGCTAACAACGGCATATCACCGAGAACAGGCAAAATGATTATTGAACCCTTTCAGGTTAAAGTAATTCGCTCACTTATGACTACTTGCGGTATGTATGATGCCTCGGGAGAGTTTGCTATTTGTGTAGGTATTCCTAGCAAAAGCGGAGTGGGCGGAGGAATTATGGGAGCAGTCCCCAATCGTATGGGTATAGGTGTCTATTCTCCTGCCCTTGATGCAAAGGGAAATAGTTACTGTGGCATAAAAGCCATGGAATTCTTATCTCATGCTCTAGAATTGAGTATCTTCTAGAACAACTCAGGTTGGCTTAAACACCTTCCAGTAATGGACGGTGTTTTTTAATGCTTAAAATATAAAACATGTTGAATAGATAACTAAATACTTGTTATTTTATTATTAATACATATAATTATACTTGAGAAAAACAAATAATGGAGGTAAATTATGACTAGTGATGAAATATATAAAAGAATAATTGTTATGGATAGTGTTAAATCTGCAAATGCATTTATGAAGGATAATAATATAAGTAAATCCGACATTGGAAAGTTATGTAAGAAGTATGATATATTTGTAGACCCTAAAGCAACAAAAGAAGAGCTGATAAATAGATTCATAAGTTTAACTTTAGGTGAGAAATTAAAAAAGAAATCTGCTAATAAATATAAAACAAAATAAGAAATAAGTGCCACCCACATGGCAAGTGGCAAATGAAGATAGATAATTTATATGAACCACCTTCCAGTAATGGATGGTGGTTTTTAATTTAGGATTGCTGTAAAGATAAACCTTGGTTAGTCGATAACATAAATAGAAAAACATAGAAAAAAATCGCAATTTGAAATATAATATATATTAAGATAAATTTAATTGCCTGTATATTTATGAGAAATATATTATTTATAAAAGGAGATTTGATTATGGGAAGTGGCATATTACTCGAAAGCGGCACTGGTGAAGTAGAGATTCTAGAATTTATAGTGAATAATAAACACTATGGAATTAATGTAATAAAGGTTAAAGAAGTACTAGAAATGGAAGAGTTAACTGAAATTCCTCAATCTCATCCAGCAGTAGCGGGACTAATTCTGTGCAGAAATGAAATAATAACTTTAGTAAATTTAAAATATGTTTTAGATGGACAAAACGTAGTAAATAAGAAAAATAAAGTAATACTATGTGAATTTAATAAAACTAAAGTTGCATTTAATATTGATAGCATAGTTGGTATACATAGAATAGGGTGGAATAATATAAGTAAACCTGAAGATATTGCGAGTAACCCTTTAATTATAGGAAACATAATATTAAACAATAAAATAATTTTCTTATTAGACTTTGAAAAAATTGTTACAGATATAAACCCTGAATCAGGAATAAGTGAGGATAAAATTATAGATGTTGAATATAGGGATAGATCAGATATTAAACTTATGTTGGTAGATGATTCTCCTCTAATAAGAAGACTCTTAAAAGAGACTTTAACTAAAGCCGGCTTTACTAATTTGAAGTCTTTTGATGAAGGAGAACAAGCTTTAGATTACTTGAAGAAATTAGTAAGAGAAAAGGGAGAAGATTTTATAAAAGAGGTCCAGCTTGTTATAACAGATATAGAAATGCCTAAAATGGATGGACATACCCTTACACGAAGAATCAAGGAAGATAATATATTAAGGGAACTTCCAGTGATAATATTTTCTTCTCTAATTACAAATGAGTTAGCCCATAAAGGAAAATCTGTAGGAGCAGATGCCCAATTAAGTAAGCCAGAGGTAGGAACTTTAGTTGAATTAATAGATAAGTTTATAAAATAGTATTTATTATAAGAAATAAACCGCCAGAAATGGCGGCTTTTTTTAACATATTAGTTATATATATCAGAAAATTCAATTTGTATTTTTTCTACATTTATCTGGTGAGGTAATTTATTTAGTGGTTCGGATATATCTTCTTCTAAGATTGTTTTAACAGGAAGCTCTATAATAAATTCTGTTCCTTCCCCATATTTGCTGTTCACAGAAATTGTTCCATCATGCATCTCCACCAATGATTTTACCATTGATAGCCCTATGCCGCTTCCCTCGTGGGTTCTACTTAATAAAGGACCTACTTGTTTAAATCTTTCAAAAATCTGTTTCAGGTTATCTTGAGAGATTCCTATTCCATTATCTTTTACAGAAATAAGTATAAATTCTTCTTTGTCATAAATATTAACTTCTATTGTATCACCAGGTTTTGTGAATTTAGTTGCATTAGAAATAAGATTAAGCATAATTCGCTCCATTTTTTCTAGATCAAAATTCATAATCTTTTCCTCTATATCTGTATCAAATATAAGGTTTCTAGATTTACTTTCCACATATTCGGCAGTTGATAAAGTTATATTTTCAATTACCTCTACAATATTAGCATTTTGCAAATTTGACTCCATGAATCCAGAATCTATCTTTGTAATATCAATTATGTTGTTTACTAATCTAAGCAGCCTATAACAATTTTGTTTAATAATAGTTATGTGTTGCTTCATCTTTGTATTAGCAAATCCTTCGGGATTATTGTTCATATAAAGAGAAGAAAGTTGGACTGCTGAAAAGATTATATTTAAAGGTGTTCTTAATTCATGGGACATATTCGCAATGAATTCAGTTTTTAATTTATCGTAGTGATCTTTTTCTTCTAATAATCTTTTATTTTCCTTTATCATGTGATTGAAGCTATTTGATAGTATTCCAATTTCATCTTTGCTTTTTATATCACAACGTACTGTTAAATCCCCACTACTGGCAATCTCCATACAGTGTTTTAACTTGTTTATAGGTTTAAGCAAAGTATTAGCTAAGAATAAAGCTAAAATTGAAGCTGTTAGTAAAATTAGTATCACCGTAATTAATGTCATATTCAAAATTGATTTAGATGAGGATTTTAAATCATCATAATTAGCAGTAGTAACAATGTACCAATCCCAAGGTTGAAAGTATTTATATGCAGCTAATTTTGAGATGTCATTAAATTTATATTCAATTACTCCATTGTTGCTTTTAAACATTTTTTTGGAAAAATCATAATTGCCAATATTTTGTCCTTTTATATTTGGATGAACAAGAACATCTCCTTTTGAATTCATTATATAAACATAACCAGTTTGACCTATCTTAATGTCACTCAGCGTCTTTTCTAAATACTCATTTAAAGTTTTATATCCTAAGGCAATTGCACCTATAACTTTTTGGTTTTTATCTAGTAGGGGCTTATACCCTGTTATAAGCCAATTTCCTTCAACTAAATTGCTATCATAATAGGATTCAGCATTTACTATTTTTCTATAAACAGGGGAGCTGCTACTTATGAAAGTTCCTATAGCGCTTTTATTATCTTTAGTAGTAACATTTGTAGAAACCCTTATCAGTTTATCGTCTTTTAATAAAAATATGGAGGTAATTGCCCCAGTTGATTGTTTTATATCATCAGTCAAAGCTGAAGGCAGCGGTAATTTATTATCGCCAATATACATTGAAGGTAAAATAAAGTTTCCTACTTGAATTTGTTTCTTATCATCTATTATTATTTCACCTGAATTAAGTATTAGCTTTTCTACATAATATAGCTCACAATGTACTTTTTCTAAGAGTAAATTATTTCTGACACTAACAGTGGTATTAATTAGTTCTGATACACGTTCACTTTTTTCTGTTATTTCATTAAAAACTGCGGTTCGTGATTTGGTAGCGATTAAAAAACCTAAAATACATACTGAAAACACAATTAACAATAAATAACTTGTCATCAATTTAGATTTGATATTCATATATTTTCGGCAACCTCCTTATATTAATATTAAAGTGTATAGATGTCCTTGAAATCTATGAAGTATTCAAAATAATTACGACCTTTAATTGTAGTCTATAATTCTACATTTTTTTATAAATTCCTCTTTTATTTCCAATTAAAAGTTTGATTAAAATTACATTTGTATTATAAGTTGGAATAGAGGTTAATTGTAATATTAAAGATTAGTACATATTAACTTTGAAACTTGTTGTATAATATTTATAAGAGTAAGGTTGTGATTGAGTACAAAAGTCATAAAGATTATACATGAACTAATTTATACAGACATAAGAGAAAGGATAAAGATTTTGAATGAGAATAAATAAACTTCTTAGTAATTTGGGTTATTGTTCAAGAAGGGATACTAATAGACTTATTGAGCAAAATAGAATAACAGTAAATGGTGAACTTTGTAGTCCAGGACAGTGGGTGAAAGAAGAAGATGTTATTCTCATTGATAATAAGCCTATTCCATTAAAGGACAAGATTTATATTGCATTAAATAAACCAGTTGGAATTACCTGCACTGCATCAAAGGAAGTGGAAAGTAATATAATTGATTTTATGAATTATCCAGAATATATTTTTCCAGTTGGCAGATTAGACAAAGCATCTCAAGGACTAATATTAATGACCAACGATGGAGATTTGGCAAATAGAATCTTGGAATCAGAAAATGAGCACGAAAAAGAATATATTGTAACTGTTGATAAGCCATTTGATGATTATTTTACAAAGGGAATGTCTGAAGGAGTAGAAATTCAGGGAGTTAAGACAAGAGCTTGTAAAGTAAATAGAATAGGGGAAGATACTTTTCGTATTATTCTAACCCAAGGGTTAAATAAGCAAATTCGAAGAATGAGCAAAGTCTTCGGGTACACAGTGGTGCGTTTAGAACGTATTCGAATTATGAATATAAGAATTGATGATATAGATATCGGTAAATGGCGTAATCTTACAGAGAAAGAAGTATCAGAATTAAGGAGGAATTAGTTTATGTTTCAGGTGGTTGATGTTGAAAAGTGGGAAAGAAAGGAGCATTTTAAATACTATACTGAACAAATTAAATGTGGTTATAGTATTACTGCTAATCTTGATGTCACTTTGTTTAAAGATATATTAGAAAAGAATAATTTTAAATTTTATCCTTCATTTATCTATTGTGTTACTTATAACGTAAATTTAATGCCAGAGTTTCGCATGAGGTTGGGGGAAAATAATCAATTAATAATATATGATATTGTTCATCCTAATTATACAATTTTTCATAATGATGATCATACGTTCTCAGATATATGGTCAGAATATACCAGTGATTTTTATAAGTTTTATAATAATTATAAGGATGATATGGAAAGGTATTCGAATGGTAAAGGCATAAAAGCCAAGCCAAACCAACCTGAAAATTTTTATTGTATATCTTGTGTCCCATGGCTGAGTTTCACCGGATATTCAACCTATAGTAGCGGCTGTACACCAGCATTAATGCCAATCATAACATATGGAAAGTATCATGAAGAAAATGGAAAGTGGATAATGCCGTTTACTGTAACAATATCACATGCAGCGGCTGATGGATATCATGTAAGTAAGCTCATAAATAGCATTCAAATGACAATAGACAAATTTGATACAATATTATCACAGGAATATAAAAACCAGGAATAATTTTAAAGGAGTAAAAAATATGAAACTAAAGAAAATATCCGATAGAATTTATTATTTACCTAACGAAGAAGAAAATGACAGACCAGTTCTTGGGTATATTAAAGGAGATAAATATTCATTAGCTATAGATGCAGGTAATTCATCTAAGCATGTAGAAAAATTTTATTCTGAATTAAATAATTTAGATTTGAAGTTGCCAGATTATACAGTGATTACTCACTGGCACTGGGATCATACATTTGGAATGCATTCAGTAGAAGGCAAGACAATTGCAGGGAAGACTACAAATGATAAATTGAAAGAAGTTGCAACATGGCAGTGGTCTGATGAGGACATGAAAAACAGACTTGAAGCAGGGGAAGACATTGAAATGTGTGATAGGTGTATCAAAGTAGAGTATTCAAACAGGCAAGAAATAAAAGTAATCCCTGCGGATATAGAATTTAACGGAAGTTTAAAAATTGATTTAGGCGGAATTCATTGTGAATTAATCCAAGTTGAAGCACCTCATTCAGAAGACTCCGTTTTAATTTGCGTACCAGAAGAAAAAACGTTGTTTGTAGGTGATGCAAATTGCGAAGATTTTTATAATAACAATGGTAATTATGATAAAGATAAGCTGGAGTCTTTTATTGCACTAATGAGAAAAATCCATTTTGATACTTATGTTTGGGGGCATGATGAACCGCAAACTAAGGATGAAGCAATTACATATTTAGTAGATCAACTAGAAATGCTTAAATAGATTTAAAAATTAGGGTAAGAATATTCTTACCCTAATAAATATTTAATATGGATTTATTTATAGGCATTATACATTATTTCCATGGTTTCGTCTAAAGATAGAGAATAACGATCCATTGCAAAAAGTCCTGCCATAGCGCTGCGAGCATTTTCAGCAAGCTTAGGGATGTCCTCTTTTTTTATTCCATAGTCAGACATTTTTATATTTCTAACACCACAAACTTCCTGAAGCTTAACTAGGGCATTTACAAAGGAGATAGCACGGTCTTCCTCTGGAAGTAAGTCTGCATCAACTCCCATAGCCTTTGCCATAGCAGTAAATCTTTCAGGAACTTTAGAAGCAAAGAATGTATAGTATGATTCAGAAAGCATTATAAGTCCTGCGCCATGTGGAAGCTTAGGATAGTGTGCGCTAAGAGCATGCTCCATAGAGTGCTCTGAAGTACAGCGGGATGTAGATTCTACAAAACCTGAAAGAGTATTAGCTAAAGCTACGTATGTACGAGCTTCTAAGTTATTTCCATCTTTTACGCAAATAGGCAGATATTTAGATATTAATTCAATGCTTTTAAGGGCATATGCATCACTTATTGGTGTTGCTACATTAGCGATGTATCCTTCTGTTGAATGGAAAAGAGCATCAAATCCTTGATAAGCAGTTAGTTTTTCGGGTACAGTTAACATTAGTTCTGGATCCACTACTGATAATACTGGAAAAGTATATTCATTGCCAAATCCAATTTTTTCATTTGTGTCTTCATTAGTTATAACAGTCCAAGGGTCTACTTCAGTACCAGTACCTGCGGTTGTAGTAATAGCTACTATAGGGAGAGGACGATTTTGAACTGGTAAGCCTTTTCCAGTACCATCAACTACATAATCCCAGTAATCACCAGGATTATTAGCCATAACAGCAATACTTTTTGAAGAATCAATACTGCTGCCCCCACCTAATCCAATTACAAAATCACAGCCTTCTGCTTTTGCAAGCAGTGCGCCTTCCATAATATGAGATTTGATAGGATTTGGAAGTATTTTATCAAATAGAACATAGTCTATTTCATTGCCCTTAAGTATATTTATAAGTCTATCTAGGTATCCATTTTCTTTTACTGACTTACCTGAAGAAATTACAATTAAAGCCTTTTTACCAGGTAAAACTTCCAGAGAAAGCTCGTTCAACTTTCCAGCGCCAAATAAAAGCTTTGTTGGAATATGATAATTAAAATTCATGAGTATACCACCCTCCATAATTAGTATGTTTATTGATATCATCACTTATAGTATAATATTCCTATGATTTTTAACAAGAATGCACTTTTATGATAGATAGTAACATTGATGATACCGATAACTATAGGAGGTGGAGGAGTTTAATATGGAAAAAGATATAAAGTCTAAGAAAGCTATATGTGAAATAGAGGTAGCCATTAGCGTAATAGGTGGCAAGTGGAAGCCATTAATACTTTGGCATCTTGGAGAGTATGAAACAGTTAGATTTAGTAAGCTTCAACATCTTATACCAGATATAACACATAGAATTTTGACAAAACAACTAAGGGAGCTTGAGGATTGTAAGCTTATACAAAGAACTGTATATCCAGATGTACCTGTAAGGGTTGAATATAAAATAACAAGACGAGGTAAGGATGTTCTTCCTATTCTTGATATGATGTGTGACTGGGCAAGTAAAAATGACTATTTTGGATATGATATTAAATATAATTTATGCGAAGAAAGTAATTAAATTGCTTAAATATATAAATGAACTAGAACCTGTAAGTGTCAGCGACTTAGCTCGTATTATCAGGCTAGATAGAACTACTCTTGTGAGAAATTTCAAACCTTTGGAAGAAAAGGAGCTTGCATTAAAAGATGTCCTGTTAATATGAAAAATAAGGTATAAAGAGTAGTAGCCTACGTTATTCTTGTTACAAGGAACTGTAACATGGATAACGTAGACTTTTTAAACTACAAACTATTAAGCTATATGCTAAGTAATAGCTTTCCCTTAGTATTAACGTATAAAATTAGTAACAGCTCGTTGTTCTTTTTCTGGAAGCGTAACTCCAGATTCTTTACCCGCATTTATACACTTTAAAAGCCAAGCCATATTTTTGCCTAGTGTTCTCATTGTCTGCATTCCCTCAAGATCTTGCTTTACTTCCTCAGGAGTATTTCCGTGAACCATATTCCAATACTGAGAGGATACAATAGGCATATTTGAAATAGTAAAGTATTTATTTAACTGTTCGAAAGCTGCTGTTGAACCACCGCGTCTACAACTTACAATTGCAGCACCAGGTTTATATTGAAAGCCATTTCCAGCGTAGAAAAATCTATCTAGAAAGGATGTTATTTGACCAGATGCACTTGCATAGTGTACAGGAGAGCCAAAAATAAAACCGTCAGCTTCCTTTGCTTTTTCTAAAGCAATATTCACAGTATCATCGCTAAATACACACATATCATTATTAGTAGAACACCCGCCACAGGCCATACAACCGCGAATAGGTTTTGTTCCTACATGAAAAATTTCTGTTTCAATACCTTCCTTTTCTAAAGCTGTTACTACTTCAGTTAATGCAGTATAAGTACAGCCTCGAGCTTTTGGACTTCCATTGATAAGTAATACTTTCATTCTCTTACCTCGCTTTAATTATATATTTTCTAGGCATATTATTATTCTAAAATACGAGTATCAATATTACAAGCATGCTATTTTCTACTTAAATACTAAATTCCCTTAGGATAAGTAAATAGATTACTTGTGCACTGATGTTAATGAGTTTATATGCTATATATTTTTACAACTAATTATTATCAAAATTCCAGCTTTATTCATATATTAATTACAGAGAAATATTCAGGGAGTGTGCGATTACGAGTATAATAAGCAAAGTGCTTTATAAAATTGCCATAGAGGGTGGAGCAATAGTTAAAAGGAAGTTTGATAGAGAAACTCAGAATTGCAGAGTAGTAAACTCACAGGTATTATTTAAAATATTGAGGGGAAATTCTAAAAGTGAAATTGGAACTAAGCTTAACTTTGGGGATATTAAGTCTATAGAAGATTTTAAGAAACAAGTTCCATTATCAGAGTATAGCGATCATGAAAATTATATAGAAAGAATGGCAAATGGAGAAAAGAATATTTTGACAAGTGAAGATGTGGAATACTTTGGACATACATCTGGAACAACAGGAAAACAAAAATTAATTCCTTCTACTAAAAAAAGTAGAAAGATTGCTTCAAAGTATATGGCCCTTCTTACCAATAAATTTAGTTACGATAATTTTAAAGAAAACTGGAATTATGGAAAGGGACTAATGATAGCTGATATAGTTATGACAACTTATACTAAAGGAGGAATGCCAATATGTGCGGCTACTTCTGGAGGAATGAATGGTATAAGGCATATTCTCCCATACTTATATACTTCCCCAATAGAAGTTATGAAAATAAAAGATAAGGAAGCTGCTCTTTATCTTCATCTATTATTTGGATTAGCAGAAGCTAGACTTTTATATATAAGTGGAGTTTTTGTTTCAAATATATTAGATTTATTTAGAGTTTTAGAGAGTAAAAATCAAGATTTAGTAAGAGATATAAGAAGAGGACGTATAAATAACAATTTAAATATTGATGGAAGTACTAGAAAGAATTTAAATAAACTTCTTACTCCTAATGCTAGCAGAGCTGACAAATTAGAATATGAATTTAAAAAAGGATTTAAGGGGATAGCCAGAAGAATATGGCCTAGTTTGTTATATATTGCTACAGTAACTGGAGCAAACTTTTCTATATATGATGATAAAATAAATTATTATACCGATTCATTGCCTATTTATTCTCCAGCCTATGCTGCTACTGAAGCTATGATTGGAATTAATCCTTATGTAAATAAGATAAGATATGTAATTATTCCTGATACTGCTTTTTATGAATTTATCCCTATTGAAGAAGGAACTGAAGGAAGTCAATATACTTTTTGCTTAGACGAACTAAAAGTAGGAAAAAAGTATGAAATAGTTATCACTAATTATGCAGGACTTTATAGATATAGAATTGGTGATGTTATTAAGGTGGTTGGATTTTATAATAATTGTCCAGAAGTTGAATTTTTATATAGGAAGAATCAAGTACTTAATATGGTGTCTGAGAAGACTAATGAAGAGCATCTGACTAATGCCATAAGAAACACAGTAAAACAGTTAAATTTAAACTTAGTAGATTATACAACAATACCTGATAATTCAATTACACCTGGAAGATACATTTTTTATTTTGAGTTAAAAAATAATATATATAATTATAAAGCTGAATTATTAGAAGAAACATTAGACAGGGAAATTAGAAATTCAAATTTGGCCTATGATAGAGCTAGAAATAACAAGAAGTTAGGCAGGGTAAAAGTAATACTTTTAGCACCAAATACTTTCAATTTAATAAAGGAATCATTATTAAATAAAGGGATATCAAAAAATCAAATTAAGATTCCAAGGGTTATAATTAATAATAAAAATATATTAAGCATTATAAATAAAAATAAAATGTGAAAATGAATCATTTAAATCATAATTGTTACAGGAAACTGTCAGAGATGGCAGTTTCTTTTTGAGTTTATATAGAATGAAATATTTAGCTAGTAATAAATTAATAAAATCTATTGACATTTATAGTAAATACAATTATACTAACTTTAGTAAATGATAAAGATTATCATTATCAATAAAAAGATGGAGGAAAGTTATGGTTCGCCTATATACAGATAATATAAATATTGGATACGGTGAGCGTTTAATTGTGAAAGATCTCAGTGTAGAAATTCCGGATAAAAAAATTACTACTATCATTGGGGCAAATGGATGTGGGAAGTCTACACTACTAAAAGCAATTACTCGTATCATTTCTCATAAATCTGGTTCAGTTATTTTAGATGGGAAAAATATTTTAAGGGAAGATACGAAAGCTTTAGCTAAAAAAATTGCTATTCTTCCACAAACACCAGAAGGAACAACAGGGCTTACAGTTGGCGAATTGGTATCCTATGGCCGCTTTCCTTATCAAAAAGGTTTTGGGCAATTAACTAAGAGAGATCATGAAGTAATTGATTGGGCACTAGAGGTTACTGGAACAAAAGATTTTAAGTTTCGCAGCATAGATGCATTATCAGGAGGACAAAGTCAGCGTGTGTGGATTGCAATGGCTTTAGCCCAAGAAACTGAAATTATATTTCTTGATGAACCTACAACTTATTTAGATATGGCTCATCAATTAGAGGTATTAGAACTTCTACAAAAATTAAATGTAGAACAAGAACGTACAATTGTTATGGTTCTTCATGATCTAAATCATGCGGCGCGCTTTGCAGACTATATTATTGCTTTAAGAGATGGAAAAATCGTAAAAGCTGGAAACTCAGAAGAAATTATTAATAAGAAAGTGCTTAAAGAAGTGTTTCAGATTGATGCTGAAATTGGCAGAGATCCTAGAACAAACAAACCAATATGTACTACTTACAATTTATTAAAAGGAGAATATAAAAATGAAAAAGATACTAATTCCATTTATACTAGTGTTTGTGCTAATTATTAGTGCTTGTAGTAATCAATCAGCAAAGAAGGACAACTCTTCAAATGCAGAACAGAATAAATCAAAAACAATTACATATCAATCTGAAAATGGACCAATTGAAGTTCCAGCTGAACCAGAACGTATTGTTGTTTTAAATGCATTTGTATCTGGTAGTGTTATGGCCTTGGATGGAAATATTGTTGGTGTAGATACATGGTCTAAAGCTAATCCTAGATACGAACAGTATGTTAAAGATGCTGTAGAAGTATCTGATGAAAACTTAGAAAAAATTATTGAGTTAAAACCGGATCTTATTATTGCTGCATCAACCAATAAAAACATTGATAAATTAGGTAAAATTGCTCCAACAGTTACATACACATATGGAAAAGTAGATTATTTAGGACAGATTTTAGAAGTTGGTAAGTTAATTAATAAAGAAAAAGAAGCACAGGAGTGGATTAATGATTTTAAAACTCGTTCACAAAAAGCTGGGGAAGAAATTAAAGCAAAGCTTGGTGAAAATGTAACTGTTTCTGTTATAGAAAGTTATGAAAAACAGCTTTATGTATTTGGTGATAATTGGGCTAGGGGCACAGAAATACTTTATCAGGAAATGAAATTAAAGATGCCAGATAAAGTAAAGGAAATGGCACTAAAAGAAGGTTACTATGCATTATCAGCAGAGGTTCTTCCTGAATATGCGGGAGATTATATAATATTTAGTAAATATCAAAACGCAGATAACTCCTTTGAGGAAACAAATACATACAAAAATATTCCTGCGGTAAAAAATAACCATGTGATTGAGATAAATGGAAATGGAGCTTCATTTAATGATCCTATTACACTGGAATACCAATTAGATTTATTTAAGAAAAGCTTACTTGACAAATAACACTAGGGGAGGAATTCTTATTCAAAGAGTTCCTCTTCCTTCATTTAATAAATAAGAAAGGTACGGAATTGAAGATGAGAGAAAACAAACGTTTCATTCCATTTGGACTTAAATTGCTATTAGGAATAGTTGCTCTTACTTTAATGTTTGCTATTGCTATGGTTTTTGGAGCAGCAGATATCTCAATTAAAGATGTATGGCTTGCACTCACTTCCAATGAAGCAGGCAGCAAAATTTCTATTGTACGTGAAATTAGATTACCTAGGGAAATTGCAGCAATTTTTGTGGGAGCAGCTTTGGCTGTTGCAGGTGCAGTTATGCAGGGTATGACTAAGAATCCGCTAGCTGATCCAGGACTTCTTGGACTAACAGCAGGTGCAAACGCAGCACTTGCTATTACAATAGCCTTTTTTTCCTCAGCTAATTACTTTATAATTATAGCCGTTTGTTTTATTGGAGCAGCTGCTGGAGTTATTCTTGTGTTTGGAATTAGTTCTGCAAAAAAAGGTGGATTTTCCTCTTTTAGAATTGTACTAGCAGGTACTGCAGTTTCGGCTTTTTTATATGCAGTATCAGAAGGTATTGGGATTTACTTTAAAGTATCAAAAGAAGTATCTATGTGGACTGCAGGTGGAATAGTTGGAACTTCATGGAGTCAGCTTAAGATAGTTATTCCTTTTATTTTGATAGGGCTTTTAACTGCCATGTATCTTTCAAAGCAACTTACAATCATTAGTTTAAGTGAAGAAGTTGCAATTGGACTTGGACAAAATATAAGAAGAATAAAAATAATACTTTTTATAGTGATTACTTTACTTGCAGGTGCTTCTGTTGCACTTGTTGGAAATATGGCATTTGTGGGACTGATGATTCCGCATATGGTTCGTGCTATTGTTGGAACGGATTATAAATTTATTATACCAATGTCCATGGTTTTAGGAGCTACTTTAATGCTGCTTGCAGATACACTTGCTCGTACAATTAATGCTCCATATGAAACGCCTATAGCAGCTATAATGTCAGTGGTAGGAATACCATTTTTCTTATTTATTGTACGCAGAGGAGGGAAGATGTTCTCATGATTGAACAAGCTTTAATAAGGAAACAACGATTAGCATTTTGTTTATTATTAGTATTAATTGCAGTTACTATTGTTGTTGGAATGGGCATAGGAGAATCTTCCTTGTCCTATAATAGGCTTATTCCTACTATCTTGGGTAAAGGTGATTTTAAAGATGAGTTTGTCTTATTCTCAATTCGCCTGCCTAGAATTATAATTACGCTACTTTCCGGTATGGCGCTTGCATTATCTGGTGCTATTTTACAGGGAATTACTCGAAATGATTTAGCTGATCCCGGTATTATAGGAATAAATAATGGAGCAGGTGTTGCAATTGCTATTTTCTTTCTATTTTTTCCAGTGAATACGGGAGCATTTACTTATTTATTACCTGTAGTTGCTTTTTCAGGGGCTCTTATTACAGCTGGTATTATTTATTTATTTTCATATAACAAGTATGAAGGTGTGCAAACTATAAAGCTAGTTCTTGTTGGAGTTGGATTTTCAATGGCCCTTTCAGGACTTATGATTGTACTTATTTCATCGGCAGATCGCATAAAAGTAGAATTTATAGCGAAATGGTTATCGGGAAATATTTGGGGTACTGATTGGCCATTTGTTTGGGCAGTTATTCCGTGGTTAGTTATTTTAATCCCCTTTGTATTATATAAAGCAAATCATTTAAATTTACTTCAAATTAGTGAGTCTGTAGCTATAGGAGTAGGCGTATCAGTTGAAAAAGAGCGTATTAAGCTTTTAACAGCAGCTGTAGCACTAGCAGCCTCAGCAGTTTCTGTAACAGGAGCAATTTCATTTGTTGGATTAATGGCTCCACACATTGCAAAGGCTTTGGTGGGACCAAGAAATCAATTATTTATTCCAATTGCTATTTTAATAGGGGGATGGCTCCTATTATTTGCAGATATAATTGGGCACAATGTAATTCAACCTAATGGAATTCCAGCGGGTATTACGGTTGCGTTAATTGGTGCACCATATTTTATATATTTATTATTAAAAAAATAAAAATACATGTATTAGGGTGATTGAATATTTAAAAAGCTATACTTTTAAATATTTAATCGCCCTTAAAATTTTAAATAAATATAATGTAAACTTATTTTATAACGACATTTAACCATAAGAAGAATTTTATGACTAGAAGTTATTAAATGTTATGGGAAAACAAAGGAGGATAATAGAGTAAAATGTAGAATTATAATATAATATAATGAAATAACAATAAAGGAGATTAAAGATGAGAATTAAAAAAACTGAAAAGGTAATTTTAACTTTAATAATAGCATCTATGATAATTTTTAACCTTCCTTTTACATTTAATCCACATAAAAGTAGGTTTTTAAATGTTAATAGAGTACTAGCAAGTTCAGGAATAACAATAACATCAATAGATGATATAAATGAAACGGTTTATATAAATGACAAGTATACATTACCAAGAACAGTAAAGGCAACAATGAGTGATGGAAGCACTAAGGATGTAAAAGTAAGCTGGAAATCAACACGGGTAACTACCAATAGAGCAGATACATATAATTATGATGGAACAGTTTCTGGATATAGCAGTAAAGTTAGATTAACATTAACAGTGGTTCCTATAGAATCAATAGCTGATATAAGTGAAACAATATACATAAATGACAGTTATATATTGCCTAAAACAGTAGCGGCAACAATGGGTGATGGAAGTACCAAGGAAGTAAAAGTAACTTGGAATAAATCAACAGCAGTTACAAAAGAGTGTGGAGTACATGTTTACAGTGGAACGGTTTCAGGCTATAGTAATAAGGCTAAATTAACATTGATAGTGATACCTATAGTTTCAATAGCTGATATAAGCGAAAAAATATACATAAATGACAGCTATACAATGCCAAAGACAGTAATAGCAACAATGGGTGATGGGAGCACAAAGGAAGTAAAGGTAACTTGGAGTTCATCAAAGGCAACTGTAAATAAGGTAGGTACAACTACTTATAATGGAGCGGTTGCAGGATATAGTACTAAAGTCAAGTTAACATTAACAGTAATAGGAGTAACCTCGATAGAAAATATAAATAAAACAATAAATATAAATGATAGTTTTATATTACCAACTACGTTAATAGCAACGATGGGTGATGAGAGTACGAGGGATGTAAAGGTAAGTTGGAGTCCGTCAAAACCAGTTATAAATAAAGTAGGCACATATACTTATAATGGAACAGTGGTTGGATACAGCAGTAAGGTTAAATTAACGTTAATAGTAAGTCCAATATCCTCGATAGAAGACATAAATGACAAAGTATATATAAATGACAGCTATACGCTTCCAACCACATTAAATGCCACAATGAGTGATGGAAGTATTAGATCTGTAAGTGTAAAATGGAATACATCAAGACCAAATACAAGTAAAGCGGGCGAATTTACTTTTAGTGGAACGGTTGATGGATATAATAGTAAAGTTAAAGCTACATTAAGAGTAATTGGAATAGATTCAATAGATGAGATAAATGAAAGGATAAATCTACATGACAACTATACATTCCCAACTACAGTATTAGCAATGATGGGTGATGGAACTACAAGAGACTTAAAAGTAACCTGGAATCCATCAAAAGCAGTTACCAATAAAGCAGGAGCATCTACTTATAATGGAACAGTTATGGGATATTCCAGCAAGGTTAAATTAACATTAATAGTAAACCCAATCATATCTGTAAGTGCAGTAGTAAGTGCAACAATAAACGTAAATGATGTTTATGCATTACCAAAGACAGTAATGGCTACTATGAGTGATGGAAGCACAAAGCCTGTAGAGGTAAAGTGGAACCCATCAAAAGTAAGTACGAATAGAGAAGGAACATTTACTTATACAGGAACAATAGACGGTTATAATGGTAAAATAAATTTCACATTAAATATAAATCCTGTTACACCACTAAGTGACACCGTGAATTTAGGTGATAATTATACACTTCCAGAAAAAGTTACAGCGAAAATGAGTGATGGAAGTACAATACGTAATGTTGGGGTAATATGGGATAAATCAGAGGTAGACACAAGTAAACTAGGAACATTCACATATACTGGAACATTAAATGGATATATTAATAAAGTTAAATTGACATTAACAGTTAAAGAAGAAAATCCGATTAAATCAGTAGATTTTAACATAATTACTAAGCCTACTTATTCTAAAGTATATAATTATGCATCAGCATTACAGGCGACTGAGTCAGTAGGTAAGGATCCAATTATTAAGGGGGTTACACTTACTAGCTCAGCATCTAAACCAATTAGACTAGATATAAATAACGTAGCAGAAGCTAAATATAATGTTTTATATATTGATAAAAACTCAAACGGAAAGTATGATAAAGGAACTGATTCCATTATTGGACAGTTTACAATCACAGCAACAGGGAAATTTGCAAATACTTATAATGGCTTAGCAGATGGTATCAAAGTAGTAGCAGGGGATAATGGAGTTGTATCATTTAGAGTTTATAATGTAGATGGCAGCAAAATTAAATCTTCTACTACAGTTACGGTGAAATTTTAAAGTGCCACCCACGTGACAAGTGGCAAATAATTGCTAATTGCAACTAGTTTATAATTTTGCTTAAGTAATAAGGAACTATAGTGGAATTTAAAAGTCTTATATAAAATAGGTTTAATTTTCTAAAATATTTGATATAATATAAGTATAAATGAGCAAAATAAAATAGGGTGCTGGTAACACCCTATAACATACAATTCTAGTTGCTTAGGCAACTGATATCACTATTAATTGTTTAATTAAAATAGTAGCTAACCAATTGCGAGATGGGGGCTACTATTTTTTTGAGATTTTTTCTATAAGTAACACTATTAACGTCAATAGTGAAATCAAGAATAATCCACCTTCAAATAATAACATTAAAACGTCATTACTCATTTTATCACCTCCCTTCAACAGGGATGGGTGATATCAAGTAGCCCACATTCAACTATATTGAATTGTATTAGAAAATTATACCATATATTTTGTGGGAATTCCATAATGTGAAATATGAGATAGTTTGTCAAGCAGTTATCAAATCAATGAAAGAAATATGTGAGATGCTTTTTAAAAGGATTTGGAAGGTTATTATAGAATATATTTATAAAGTTACAATTGTATAATATGTGTAGAAGTAAACTATTTTTGCTTATCGCTAAAACAATTAATGATACAATAAAGATGGGAGTGTTTATGTAAAAATGAGTAAAATAAAGGATATTATTATTGGTTTTGCAGTAAGCATCCTCGTACTAATATTATGGGCATATAAGATGATAGTTACAAGCGGGATACCTGTTGAGATGTCTTTTAACGATAGTGTATCAATATCATGCCTACTATTTTTAGCTTTGATAGTATATAGTTTTTATGTAAGAAAGACAAAGTATATACTAATGAATATTATATCATTGTTAATACCGCTGTTTTTATGGGGTGCGTCTATGCAACAGGCATTAACATATAATTATTACAAATATGATACTCTCGTTAGTATTATAGGTTTTTTTACAATTTTAATTTCATTTTTACAGTTTGTTTACTGGAAAGTAAAAAAATAAAATTCACGACATAATCGTAAAATATGTGTAGAAATACCGTTGATTAATTGATTGCTGATAAGGAGGAGTTAAGGATTATATTCATTATGCTTTAGATCTACTAAGTATTTTATTTATATATAGTCATTACAAAATTTTATATGGTGGGAGCAAACTATATAGGTGAAAAATTAGATCTTGAAAAATTTTTCCTGTACTTATGGAAAAAAATAAATTAGTTATCTATTGTAATTAACTGTAGAATAAAGATTGTTAATATTTGAGGTGGTGAGATGAGAATAGTACCAAATTGTATATCGGTTAGCAGGATGATTTTTTCTTTGAGTATGATTTTTGTTAAGCCATTAAGCCTAGCTTTTTACGCAATATATATTATTTGTGGACTTAGTGACATTATGGATGGATTTATTGCCAGAAAGACAGGGACATCAAGCAAACTTGGAGAAAAGCTTGATACCATGGCAGACATGATAATGGCAGGAGTTTTATTAGTTATGTTTTATCCAATTATTAATCTCAAGATTGAAATCATCATTTGGATTATTTTAATTGGTATTATTAGATTAGTATCAATGATTATAGTCTTCAAGAAATATAAAACTTTTGCAATGCTTCACTCTTATAGCAATAAAATCACTGGTATAGTTTTATACATATTTCCAATAGTGATTCCTCATATTCATACAACTGTGATAATGTATATAAGTTGTGTTGTGGCAAGCATATCAGCAATTGAGGAGTTGATTATTCAGCTGACATCAAGTGAACTGCAAGTAAATATAAAAAGTATACTCTCAAAATGAAGATTTGTTACCCACGGGGGTGAAAAAGTGGCAAATTATAAGGAAATTACATGTACTGTAGCCTGCAATAAATTGAATCGTAAAATTCCCTTTGCTTGGGATTTGAACATATATCGTGGATGTGAGCATGGCTGTAAATATTGCTATGCAATGTATTCTCATCAATATTTAAATTCAGAACAGTATTTTGATGATATATATGTTAAAACAAATATTATTGAACAGTTAGAGCAGCAGCTTAAAAGTCCTTCTTGGAAGAGGGAGGTTGTAAATATCGGCGGTGTTACTGACAGCTACCAGCTGATAGAGGCTCAGTATAAGCTTATGCCTGAAATATTAAAGCTGATGATTAAATATAAAACGCCTTGTATTATATCAACAAAGTCTGATTTAATTTTGCGAGACTATGATTTAATTGAGAAGCTCGCGAGAATTACCTATGTAAATGTAGCAGCTACCATTACTTGTATGGATGAAAGTATCCGTAAGCTTATTGAGCCAAATGGAGTGGATTCGATAAAAAGATTTGCAATGCTAAAGGAGTTTAGAAAAACAAATGCTTCTACAGGGCTTCATTTTATGCCGATTATTCCGTACATCACCGATGGATACGATAATATTAATTCTCTGTATGAGCATGGAGCAGATTGTGGAGCAGATTATGTTTTGCCTGGAGTGCTCTATTTAAGAGGTAATACCAGACAGGTATTCTTTGATTTTATAAAAGAAGAATTTCCAAATTTATATGAGCCTTTAAAAATTTTATACAAGACAGGCGGTGCGGCAAAGGAATATAAAAATAAGTTATATACTACTGTTAATGAGTTAAAGGATAAATACAAGCTTTCAAGCAGTTATACGAAACCTATGAAAGAGAAACTAAATCAATCCAGAGGTGAGCAGTTATCTTTTCTTTAAACCTCTCATAAGAATTTATTTATTAAAATGGTACGGTTAACTTCGCAAACGAATAAAATGGTAATTAGATTAAGTTTGGAGGATAACAGTATGAAAAATACAATTTATAATGCTTTGTCCAATATTATGTTTCGTGCTCGCAATATAACCAATGTCAAATCGAAGATTAACGCATCAAGACAATTTCCTTACGAAATTGAAGTTATCGCTGATAACTTATATGTACCCTGGGCTATAGATATAAGCAATGAAGGCAAACTATATTTTACTGAGCGGTCTGGAGCAATTAGAATTATTGAAAATGGTAAACTTCTTTTGCAGCCGCTTATCACTCTTAGAGCACCCTTTATAAGTGAGGGAGAAGGAGGCTTGATGGGTATTGCACTAGATCCAAATTATTCACAAAACCGTTATATGTATGTTATGCATTCATATGCAGAGGGTAACCCAATCTATAACCGTGTTGTTAGATTAGTTGAAAGCAATAACAGGGCATCCATCGATAGGGTTCTTCTGGATAAAATCCCCGGGGGACGAATTCACAATGGAGGAAGACTAAAGATAGGTCCAGATAAGAAATTGTATATAACAACGGGAGATTCAGGGAATCCCGCATTAGCACAAGACTCTAGAAGTACAGCGGGAAAAATACTGCGAATAGAATTAGATGGCAGCATTCCTAAGGATAATCCAATTCTTAATTCACCTGTTTATAGCTTAGGTCATCGAAATCCACAAGGTTTAGCGTGGAATTCAAGAAATGTCTTGTATGCATCAGAGCATGGACAGACAGCACATGATGAGATAAACATAATAAAATCGGGAGCCAATTATGGCTGGCCTCTCGTTCAAGGAGATGAAACTTCCACTCAAGTTGTAACACAAAAGCCATTGATACAAAGCGGAGAAGTTACATGGGCACCCTCTGGTATTACCTTCGTAGATCAAGGACCATGGCAAGGAAAATTACTGGTTGCTTGTTTACGCGGGCAGCAACTACTTGCTATCTCTTTGAATAGAAATGGAACAGTAGTCAGCAATGTAGAATCATTGTTCATGAATGAGCATGGACGTTTGCGTGAGGTTATTCAGGGGAAAGATGGATCAATTTATTTGACAACAAGTAATAGGGATGGCAGAGGCAATCCTCGTATAGACGATGATAAAATTATCCGGCTCACTTTGAAATAAGGCAATATTTATAGATCTTAAGACATATCATCTATTTTATTTGTGACAATATAAACAGCCATTAAGAAAAAGTAGTAAAGGAACTAGCAAACTAGGACTCTTCTTCTCAGTGGCTGTTTTAAAATGCGCCATAAATATAACAATACAGAGTGGATTTTATCTACATGAGAAATACGGTAGATGGATTCTAAAAAAGGATTTGTAAGGTTAGAATAGAATATATTGATAAAGACTAAATTGTATATTATTGGGAAAGAATTAAATTTTAATTGGGGGATTATTTATGTTTTTTACAGAGATTATATGCTTTACACTTATCATTTTATTTTTAATTTTAGCGGTTAAGCCTTTGAAAGTAGCAAATATTATTAGAACTACATTTCACATGCAGGAGTTACATGTTGATGACTCGAGGATTTTTCTCTTAAGAGCTTCTGGTATAGCAGGAATAATAGTTTTTTCGGTATTTCTAATACTAAAAATCTGTTCTTAGGAATGTTATTTAAATTTCCTTTGGTTGGGATTTAAACTTATATTGTGGATGTAAGCATGGAGCAAATTATGGAGTGAACTATGTTTTGCTCGGAGTGCTTTATTTAAGAGGGAAAACCAGAGAGGTGTTTTTGATTTTATAAAGCAAAAATTCCCCAATCTATATGAGCCTTTACAAGCTTTCAAGTAGTTATATGAAATACATGAAAGAAACATTGATATCTAAGAATAATTAGATATTGATGTTTTTTTGAGTTTATCAATATTGTTTTAATTACTATCGAATTAGTAAGTGAGGTATATTTTTCTATATTAAGGGTTAATATGGTATAATTTGAAATAGAATGGTTTAAGTAGAGTAATATCTTAATAAAATGATATTTAAAATATGTATGCTAAATGTAGTTCTGTCAAGCAAAACTGGGGTTGATAAAAAGTAGGGGAGATTATGTCTATAATGGGAAGTTGAAAAAATTAATCCATATATCATAAAATTACTCATTTTTTAAAAGGTAGGTGTTTAGATTGATTGAGTTTCTCTATAGGGCATTATTAACATTTAACGCTACATCACCTATTTTAGTAACTTTTTTCATAAGAGAAAGATATTATATTCGATGTTTGGATAAATTTCCGATATGGGTTTCTTATGTAGTTTTTATAACTATACCTGTAATTCTTACGTGGATTAGTTTACTTCTTAAAACCTATTTAAGTAAGGACAGTATTGAATGTGAAATAAATGACGTTGAACAAGCAAACAATGCTTTTTTACCAAGCTATTTAGGTTATTTTTTTGTAGCATTAAGTGTTTCAACAGTTGAAACAATGATATTCATTTATGCTATGTTATTTGTTTTTACATTTGTGTCGCAAACATTGTACTTTAATCCATTATTTTTATGCTTTGGATACCATTTCTATTATGTTGTTTCAGGAGAAAATGTAAAACAGTTTATAATTAGTAAAAGAAAAATAAGAAGCACAAAGCACTTAAATTTCGCAAGTTTGAGAAGAATTAATGATTTCACTTATATAGACATAGAGGAGGAGTAAAATGAACCATGTAATAGCAAAAATAAGAATTAAAGACAATAAGTTAAAATATAGAAAGATACTTTCGGATAAAACATTATATACTCTACCACAGGATTTGTCTCCACATATTCCATATTCTCCAAATCATAACCTAGATGAAGATGCATGGTTTGGAATTGATAACTTTTCACAACAAACCTTTTGTTTGGATATCTTGAAAGAAAATTTTATTTCCACGGCTTATGACATGTTAAAATCTGATGAAGTCAATAAGCTAGATTTTTTATGTTCAGTTCAAGATGGGAATTACTATTATTTTCAAAAAATATCTAAGACTCAACTTCTTAGTCGAAAAAAAATTTATTTAGGAGATAAGTTTAAGTACTCAGAAGATAGTAAAGATATAGTTATAAATGAAGTTGCAGATTCTGTTTATATAAAAGATATAGATATACTTTATTTTAAAAAACTATCTTCAATAACTGGAATATTTAAAGGAATAGATGACTTATATAGAGAAGCAACAGAAGAAGAAACAAAGAAATTTTTAGAAAGAGAATTTATTCAATTAAGTGATGAGTTTAATGCAGCACAAGTAAAGCAAGCAAATAGGAAAAGAATTGCAATGGCAATTGATATTTTAAAGGGCTTTGATGATAAACAAAAAGAAATTGTTTTTGATACAATTAAGGATTATTGCCCTGATTTAGTTACAGAAAATGATAAGTTCAAAATAGCTTCTGAAAATGATTTGAAATTATTACTATATGGTATTGATCAACGTTTTTATACAACTCCAGATGGCAAGGAAAAGAGAATAGCAAATTCGGTTATTAAACTTGTTGCAATAACCTCATAATCTATAAAAATGGGGATTTAAAAAGATACTTATTGTTAGTATTTTCGATAATCAATTAAATAAAAACTAAAAATTATAATATCAACTTTCAATTGTCTGTATAATGCCCATTAGGCTAATAACAGGAGGTTAAAGTATATAAATATTTTATTTATGAAGCGTTGTCAATGTAAATAGCTGCTAAGCAAAGGCTATTCATATAATATGTAGACAAATAGTAATTTGGTAATTTTAAAAAATAAGTTGAAATACATTTTAAAGCATTATATGCTGAATTCAGGCATCGATGTACTCTATTAAAAAGGAAGGTAAGTTATGGATATTAATATTGAAATGATACCATCATATAAAATTGCTTATATACGAAAAACAGGTCCTTACGGTTCAGAGAATGTGCAAATAATGGAACAATTAAAAAGTTGGGCCATAGAAAAAAACTTATTTAATGAAAGTTCAATCATATTAGGAATAGTCCAAGATAACCCTCAATTCATAGAATCTAAAGATTGTCGTTATGATACATGTTTAGTTGTTTCTGATGAATTTAAGGTTGATAATAAGTATATTAATTTTGGAAAAATTATCGGTGGAAAGTATTGGGTATTTAAAATAAATCATACGGTAGATGCTATGCAAAAAGCATGGATGCAGATATTTTCGGAGTTATCAAAAAGAAATTATGAATTTGATGATAGAAGACCTATTATTGAACGCTATGCAATGCAGATGATAAATAAGCATTATTGTGAAATTTGTGTACCAATATTATAAAAGAATATTAGGATAAATTCCAATTTTAATGTTGAGTATTATAAATTGGAATCACAGCATTGATAATGAAGATTGGTTTTGAGGAATTAGAAAAAGAAGAAATAGAAACAGAAATGGTTCGGTTTTAAGGGACTTAAAGGTTAACAATTATAAGTTATCATGTATGTGTAAAAATATTTTAGTGATGGGAGTTTATAATTGAAGATAGTTATTATAAGACATGCAAAAGTAAACATGGAATGGGAAAAAAGATATGATTCTAAACTATACGATTTGGCATGTAAAAAATATGATACAAGTGATATTGTTCCGATTTCAGAAATTATATTTAATGAAAATAGTATAGATGTGATATATATAAGCGAATTGTCAAGAAGTTATGAAACAGCTTATCAGTTATTTGGCAAGACAGATTTTTGTAAGACATCATTGATAAATGAAGTGCCATTGAAGTCTTTTAAAGATACAAAGAAAAAAAATCCATTATGGATTTGGAATTTTATTGGAAGGCTTCAATGGTTATTTAATAATAGAAGACAGCCGGAGACGAGAAGACAGACTTTAATTAGAGCAAAAAAAGCTATTGAGTTAGTAGAAAACAATAACAAGGATTGTTTCATAATTACTCATGGTTTTTATATGAGAACACTAATAAAAGAACTTCGCTCCAAAGGGTATAAAATTGAAAAACAGACAAGAATGGGAATAGCAAATTTAGATAAAATTATTGCAATAAAATAACTCTACAAATTCCAATTTGTCTGATTGACCCAAACTAGCATAATATGTATTTTAGTATTTTTTATTATTGTTGTAGTAAATATGTTCGGCGAGTTTTTACCTCTACCAGGAACCACTGGAGAATCTTTAGTAGTAAAAATTTATGGTTTTATACAGATAATTAGTGCTATTAGTACACCTATTATAGGTTTAATTTTGCTTAAATTAGTATGTGAAGCATTATATAAATTAGTTAGGGCATGTGAAATTATATTGAAAGGTATGATAATAAATAAGGCTTACAGTCATACACGTTTTTCTTAAATTGTAAGTAAAGATTGTTTGTAAATAACGCATGGAGGAGATATATAGGAGACGCTATTATAAAAGCGTGTAATCCATTAAGAATTAATTATTCTATCTTCATGAATTTAGACCACTATTTGCATCCACATATTGAAGCTCGTTATGATTGGGAATCTGATGAGAATAAGTGCAGACCATCTTGTTTTTATCCAAAGGAACAAAGATATGATAGTCAATATGAATATTCAGATAAAAAATATGGTGATTTAAAAAGAAATATAACCAAAAATTTATTGGAATTAATGAAAAACGCTGGTTACTAAAAATTATAAGTATAATATACAGAAAAACTAATAGATGAAGGGGGTAAAATGTGAAACTAAAAGTTTTAGTAGATAACAATACATATATTGACCAATATTATTGTGGTGAACCTGTTGTTTCGTATTATATTGAAGATGAAGATATTAGACTATTACTGGATGTAGGATATTCTGATTTGTTTATGAAAAACTCAGATGCCTTAGGTGTAGATTTAGGAAGTGTAAGTACTATCGTTATTTCACATGGACATGATGACCACACAAGAGGATTAAAATACTACTTTGAACAAAATAATAATATCATTTCTATTATTGCTCACCCAGATGCATTTAAAGAAAAATCAGCAGGTGATTTAAAAATCTGCTCGCCTATATTAGAAGAAGAACTAAAAGAAAAATGTAATCTAATTCTTTCAAAAAAACCTATTAAGGTCAGTAAAAACATAACTTTTTTAGGAGAAATACCACAAATAAATCATTTCGAAGAAAGAAAACCTATTGGTAAACAAATTATTGGAGAAACTTTAGTCGACGACTATGTAAGAGATGATACTGCACTTGTTTATAAGAGTGAAAAGGGTATTTATATTATTACAGGATGTTCTCATAGTGGAATATGTAACATAATAGAATATGCAAAAGAAGTGTATAAAGATAATAGAGTATTAGGAGTTATAGGAGGATTTCATTTATTTGAAGTAACTAAGCAGGTTAATAAAACTATTGAGTATCTAAAACAGAACAACATAAAAGAATTATATCCTTGTCATTGTACTTCATTTACCGTTAAAGCAGAGATACATAAAGCTTTACCTGTGAAAGAAGTTGGCGTGGGGTTGGAAATAAACTGGTAAAAATATTCAAAATAAAAATATATAGCAGCTAAGTAATGCGACATTTTTGAATTTCGCGCTTAGCTGCTACTTTATAAGTAGGGTACAGCGCATAGTATAGAGAATGGTAGGGGGAGCTACCTTTTACTCTGTGCTCTGCAATCTGTACCCAGGAACTTACTTGAAAACTAATTTCAACTTGCCACTTGTCACGTGGGTGGCACTTTTATGCTTTTATGCTAGTAAACAGAAGTACAAGAGTCTTTGTATTTTTCAATCTTGCCTACGGTTAAATTTGAAAATGCTTCTTTAATTCTTTTGCATATTTCGCCAGGTTCGCCGTTACCAACAATTCTATCATCTGCCTCAATAATTGGGGTAACTTCCATAGCGGTACCACTGAAAAACAATTCATCAGCAGCATAAAGCTCTGTTCTTGATATGCTTCTTTCAACTACCTCTATACCTAGATCTTCTCTTGCAATTTGCATAACAAGTTCTCTAGTTATACCCTCTAATATGTTATCTGAAGGAGGAGGTGTAATTAGTTTGCCTTTTCTAACCATAAATATATTTTCTCCTGGCCCTTCGCAAACATGACCAGTTGCAGTTAAAAATATAGCTTCGTCATATCCTCTGCTAGTAACCTCCAATGAAGCCAATGCAGAATTTAAGTAAGATGCAGTGGCCTTAACTCTTGGAGGAAGCATATTATCGTTTAGTCTTGTCCAAGATGTTACAGCAACTCTAAGACGATCCTTTCCAGTGTAACTTCCTAGCGGTTGACAGTATATAACTATACGATCATCGTTATCCTTAAGAGTAGGTCCTATATGCTCAGATCCCTTAAAAGCGATAGGCCTTATGTAGGTCGTAGATTTAAAATTGTTTTTCTTTAAAAGTTCAATTGTAATATCACAAAGTTCTTCTACACTATAAGGTAATTTGATATTTAAAACCTTGCAGGATTGAAGAAATCTAGTATAGTGTTCTTTTAATTTAAATGCATAAAGTTGATTGCTATCTTCATGCCAATAAGCTCGTATTCCTTCAAAACAAGCAAGTCCATAGTTAAAAGCCTTAGACCTAACGCTTATATTTACGTTATTTTCCTTTACAAAGTCCCCTTGATAAAATGCTAAACATTCATTCATAGAAAAGCCCCCTTACAAAATATAAATTTATTTTCATATATTCGACATGTTTGCAGAATAGCAAATTTTTCATGAATTTTGATATTTTAATTATAGATTCTAAAGGTATTTTCACCATATGTCAACAGAAAATTGAATGGAAAACAAAAATAATTTAAAATTTCTTGTGATTTTCAGAATATAGAAATAAATAATTCTAAATTAATTATAAATGAATATTTATTAATCAGAAGATATTTAATAAGAGCCTAGGTGCTGAAGTGCCTTAAAGGCAACGTTTACAGAGGTTTAATAAGCTAAAAAATGAAGGAATAAATTCAAATGACGGAGGTATCATGCAATTTTTAATTATTTAAGAAAATTGATTGACCTTGCAAAAAATATATGATAATATTACTGACAAGATTTGGTTTAAGTAGCTTGTTTTCTCTGAAAGGAGATGATTGAGATAAAATCTTATGTTTTGTCAGTTACAGTTGATAACAATCCAGGAGCTCTTATGAGGGTGTGTCAACTTTTTAGCAGAAGAGGCTATAACTTAGAAAGTGTTACAGCAGGAGTTACTGAAAGAGAAGGCATATCTCGGTTAACGCTAATTGCTAAAGTTGAAAAGGATGATATATTAAATCAGATAGTAAAACAAATTAAAAAACTAGAAGATGTTTACAAGGTATCAGTTCTGGATGAAAACAGCTCTATATGTAGGCAAATGATGTTTATAAAGGTTAAAGCACAAGGAGAAAGTAAGCAGGAAATACTGAATATAGTTAATATTTTTAGAGGTTCCATAACAGACATTACACCTGAAAGTTTAACAATAGAAATTACAGGGGATGAAAATAAGCTGGAGGGGCTAAAAAATGTATTAATGCCTTTTGGTATTTTGGAAATAGTAAGCAGTGGTTTTATTGCTTTAGAAAGAGGCATAGAATCTCTTAAATAATAAATATTTAAAAATCACAAGGGGGCTATTATTATGGCAAAAGTATATTATCAACAAGATTGTAATTTAGAGGTTTTAGAAGGAAAAAAGATTGCAGTAATTGGTTATGGAAGCCAAGGACATGCACATGCACTTAACCTAAAAGAAAGCGGACAAGACGTTATAGTGGGGCTCTATAACGGAAGTAAGTCTTGGAACAAGGCTGAAGAAGCTGGACTTAAGGTTATGGTTACTGCAGATGCTGTTAAGGCTGCAGATGTAATAATGATACTTGTAAATGATGAAAAACAAGCTAAGCTTTACAAAGAAGATATAGAACCTAATTTAACACCAGGTAAGGCATTAGTATTTGCGCATGGATTCTCAATTCATTTTGGTCAAATACTACCTCCAAAGGATGTAGATGTATTTTTAGTTGCGCCAAAGGGACCAGGACACACTGTTAGAAGTCAATATTTAGAAGGAAAAGGAGTACCGTCTCTTATAGCAATACATCAAAATGCTACAGGAAATGCAAAAGAAATAGCATTAGCCTATGCAGCAGGTATAGGTGGAGCAAGAGCTGGGGTTATTGAAACTTCATTCAAAGAAGAAACCGAAACAGATCTTTTTGGTGAACAGGCTGTATTGTGTGGTGGATTAACTGCATTAATAAAGGCAGGATTTGAAACTTTAGTTGAAGCAGGTTATCAACCAGAAATGGCTTATTTCGAGTGTTGTCATGAAATGAAACTTATTGTTGATTTAATTAACCAAGGTGGATTAAATTTCATGAGATATTCCATAAGTGATACTGCAGAATATGGTGACTACATAGCAGGACCAAGGGTAGTAACAGAAGAGGCTAAAAAAGCAATGAAGGGCATTTTAACAGATATTCAAAATGGTACATTTGCGAAAAACTGGCTGCTTGAAAATCAAGTAGGAAGACCATTCTTCAATGCTACGAAGAACAAAGAAGCAGAACATGAAATTGAAAAGGTTGGATCTGAACTGAGAAATATGATGAGTTGGACAAAACAATAAAATCATAGTAAGTAAATTGGTGCCACTATGCCGCTTGAGTAAGTGGCACTAATTTAGGCTTAGAGGGGAGGAGACAATTTGGATAGACGAATAAAAATATTTGATACTACATTAAGAGATGGAGAGCAAACTCCTGGAGTAAATCTTAATGTAAAAGAAAAGGTAATGATTGCAAGACAATTGGAAGCCTTGAATGTGGATATCATTGAAGCAGGCTTCCCATTTTCATCTAAAGGGGACTTTGAGGCAGTAAAAGCCATTGCAAAGGAAATTAAAAAATCAACTGTGGCAGCGTTATGTAGGGCTACTAAGGGTGATATAGATTGCGCATGGGAAGCTGTAAAGGAAGCGGCAAAGCCTAGAATTCATACATTTATTGCCACATCCGATATTCATATGAAGCATAAGCTTCAAATGACAAAGGAAGAAGTTTTAAAAAGAGCTGTGGAAATGGTCTCCTATGCTAAAAGCTTGTGTGAAGATATAGAATTTTCAGCTGAGGATGCTTATAGAAGCGATCCAGAGTTTTTATGTGAAATTTTTGAAAAAGTTATTAAGGCTGGGGCAACAGTGATCAATATACCGGATACAGTGGGATATGCATTGCCTTCAGATTACTATAAATTTATTGAATATATAATGAAAAATACTAAGGGTATAGAAGCTGTAGACGTAAGTGTCCATTGTCATGATGACTTAGGCCTAGCAGTGGCAAATAGTTTATCAGGAGTTATGGCAGGAGCAACACAAGTAGAATGTGCTATTAATGGTTTAGGAGAAAGAGCTGGAAATGCAGCCTTAGAAGAAATAGCTATGGCTATAGACGTTAAAAAAAATTCTTTAGGTGCATTTACTAATATAAATACTAAGCAAATTTATAGAACGAGCAAGCTTGTAAGTTCCTTAACAGGAGTTAACGTACAGCTTAATAAGTCCATTGTTGGAGGTAATGCTTTTGCTCATGAATCAGGTATACATCAAGATGGAGTTCTTAAAGAAAAGAGTACCTATGAAATTATTACTCCAGAATCAGTTGGAATAAATAATAATTCAGGTATTGTACTTGGTAAACATTCAGGAAAGCATGCCTTTGATAATTACTTAAAGGATATGAATATTGATCTTGATAAGGAAGAATTAGAACATGCCTTTGAAAAATTTAAAGAGTTAACAGATAAGAAAAAAACCATAACTTCTAAGGATATAGAAGCAATTGTACATGCTAAAAAATACTTCAATGAAACCTATAAGCTTAAATCCTTCCAAATAAACACTGGAAACAATATAGTTTGTACAGCAGCAGTAGAAATATTAAAAGGTGAAGAATTATTTACTGAGGTTGCAGTGGGAGATGGCTCTGTAGATGCAGCGTTTAAGGCTGTAGAAAGAACTATAGGTATGAATATAAACCTTAAGGACTATTCTATAGCATCTGTAACTGATGGAAAGGATGCATTAGGAGAGGTAACAGTAAAAATAGAAGATGAAAAAGGACATATTTTTGTAGGTAAGGATATTTCGGAAGATGTTATGGAGGCAAGTATTCGTTCGTATATAAATGCAATAAATAAGATGATTGATGAGAGTTAGGTGATAGGTATGAATAAAAGGGTACACATTTATGATAGTACATTAAGGGATGGGGCTCAGGCAGAAGGAATTTCATTTAGCGTTACTGATAAACTCAAAATTGTAGAAAAGTTAGATAATCTAGGAGTGAGCTACATTGAAGCAGGAAACCCATCATCAAATCCTAAGGATTTAGAATTCTTTAAGGAAGTAAAAAAACTAAATTTAAAAACCTCTAAAATATGTGCCTTTGGAAGTACCAGAAGACCTAATATAAAGGTAGAAGAAGACAAAGAATTAAGTAGTCTTGTAAAATCCGATGCTGAGGTTTTAGCTGTATTTGGAAAGGCTTGGAGTTTTCATGTGGAAGAAATAATCAAGACTACCTTAGATGAAAATTTGTCAATGATAAAGGATACCATAGAGTATTTAAAGGCTTTAAATAAAGAAGTTGTATTTGATGCAGAGCATTTCTTTGATGGCTATAAAAATGATGCTGAATACGCTCTAAATGTTATAAATGCAGCTAAAGAAGCGGGAGCAGACTGGATTGTACTTTGTGACACAAATGGTGGCACACTGCCTATGGAAGTTGAAAAAATATTAAATTATGTTGTAAAAGACTTAAAGTTTAATAACTTAGGCATACACTGTCACAATGATTTAGGCACTGCTGTAGCTAATTCTTTAATAGCTGTCCAGTGTGGAGTAGCTCAGGTTCAGGGCACTTTTACGGGTGTTGGTGAAAGATGCGGTAATGCAAATTTAAGTACAATTATAGCAAACCTAAATTTAAAGATGAAATATGAAGCAATAGAGGATGAAAATTTAGAAAAGCTTATATCTACGTATAGATATATTAGCGAGGTAAGCAATGTTACTCCAAATAAATTGGAGCCCTATGTTGGAAGTTGTGCCTTTGCTCATAAGGGCGGTATGCACATAGATGCTGTTTATAAAAATCCCACATCCTTTGAACACATATCACCGGATTTGGTTGGTAACGAAAGAAAAATTCTCATGTCTGAGGTTTCTGGCAGAAGTACTATAATGTCTTTTATAAATTCTTTAAATCCAAATATAACAAAAGATTCAGAAGAAACCAAGGGAATACTGAAAAAGTTGAAGGATTTAGAATACGAAGGATATCAATTTGAAGGGGCTGAAGGTAGTTTTGAACTCTTAGTTAGAAAAGAATTAGGACTATTTAAGCCATCCTTTCAACTTGTTGAATATAAAGTAATGATGGGAGAATCAGATACAGGAGTTTCCAATGCTTTAGCAACCATGAAGATAATGGTAAATGGAGTAATGGAAATCACAGCTGCAGAGGGAAATGGTCCAGTAAATGCACTAGATAAAGCACTTAGAAAAGCGCTAACAGTCTTTTACAAATCTATATCAAATATGTATTTAACTGATTATAAAGTTAGAGTCATAGATGGAGATAAGGCTACAGATGCAAAAGTAAGGGTAATAATTACATCTACAGATGGAAGCTCAATATGGAGCACAGTTGGAGTTTCAAACGACATAATAGAAGCTAGTTTTAAAGCACTAACAGATTCTGTTGAATATAAATTAATTCAGTAAAAGGGAGATGACATATTATGAAAAAACCTATGACCATGACACAAAAAATACTTGCAGCTCATGCAGGTTTAGATTATGTACAACCAGGACAGTTAATAACAGCAAATTTAGATTTAGTTTTAGGAAATGACGTAACAACACCAGTTGCTGTTAAAGCTTTTAACAGTATGAATGTTGATAAAGTTTTTGATAAAGATAAGATAGCAATAGTGCCTGACCACTTTACGCCTAATAAGGACATAAAATCAGCAGAGCACTGTAAGTTTATTAGAGAATTTGCCTGTACAAAAGAGATAACAAATTATTTTGAAATAGGGGAAATGGGGATAGAACATGCGCTAATACCAGAAAAAGGATTAGTAATTCCAGGTGATGTGGTAATTGGAGCAGATTCTCATACTTGTACCTATGGAGCGCTGGGAGCTTTTTCAACAGGGGTAGGAAGTACTGACATGGCTGTAGGAATGGCAACGGGTAAAGCTTGGTTTAAGGTTCCAGAGGCTATAAAATTTGTTTTAAAAGGTAAGCTTTCTAAATGGGTATCTGGTAAAGATGTAATACTTCATATCATAGGTATGATTGGAGTAGATGGTGCACTTTACAAATCAATGGAATTTACAGGAGAAGGGGTATCAGAGCTTTCAATGGACGGCAGATTTACCATAGCTAATATGGCTATAGAAGCTGGTGCTAAAAATGGAATATTCCCTGTAGATGAAAAGACTTTAGAATACATAAATGGACGTACAGATAGAAAGCCAACTATATTTGAAGCTGATGAAGATGCAGAGTATAGCGAAGTTTATGAAATAGATTTAGGTTCTATAAAACCTACAGTAGCTTTCCCTCATCTGCCTGAAAACACTAAAACTATAGATGAAGTTGGAGAAGTGAAAGTCGATCAAGTAGTAATTGGTTCTTGTACTAATGGAAGAATGGAAGATTTAAGAGTTGCAGCTTCCATATTAAAAGGCAAGAAAGTTAAAAAAGGAATTAGACTTATAGTATTCCCAGGAACGCAAAATATATATTTGCAGTGCTTAGAAGAAGGATTAGCTAAGATATTTGTAGAGGCAGGTGGAGTATTTAGTACGCCAACTTGTGGCCCTTGTCTTGGAGGGCATATGGGGATTTTAGCAGCAGGAGAAAGAGCTATAGCTACTACAAATAGAAACTTTGTTGGAAGAATGGGACATCCAGAAAGTGAAGTGTATTTAGCAAGCCCAGCAGTAGCTGCAGCATCTGCCATAGCAGGAAAAATCGTATCACCAGAGGAGGGAATATAGATGCAAGCATTAGGTAAAGTTTTAAAATACGGAGATAATATAGATACTGACGTTATAATACCCGCTAGATATTTAAATACATCTGTTCCAGAGGAATTAGCAAAATATTGTATGGAAGATTTGGATAAAGACTTTTTGAAAAAGTTAAACAAAGGAGACATTGTAGTTGCAGGTAAAAATTTTGGATGCGGATCTTCAAGAGAACATGCTCCAATATGTATAAAAGCAGCTGGGGTTTCCTGTGTAATAGCAAAAAGTTTCGCAAGAATATTTTATAGAAACTCAGTAAATATAGGTTTCCCGATACTTGAATGTGAAGAAGCAGTAAATGCTGCAGAAAATGGTCATGAGTTAGAAGTGGATTTTGAAAAAGGAATAATAAAAAATATTACATTAGATAAGGAATATCAGGCACAGGCCTTTCCTGAGTTTATGTTAAATATAATGAAAAATGATGGATTAGCAAACTGCGTAAATAAAGGATTATTTTAATTTAGGGAGGGACAAACATGAAAGAATTTAAAATAGCAGTTATACCAGGAGATGGTATAGGCGTTGAAATAACAAAAGAGGCTTTAAAGGTTTTAGATAAAATATCAGAAAAGTACAATACGAAATTTAATTATGTGGATTTGAAAGCAGGAGGATGTGCCATAGATGCTTATGGAGAAGCTCTTCCAAAGGAAACTTTGCTAAAAGCCAAAGAATGTGATGCATTATTTTTAGGAGCAGTTGGGGGACCGCAGTGGGATCATCTTCCAGGAGATCAAAGACCTGAAAAAGCTCTTTTAGGATTAAGATCAGGGCTAGGACTTTATGCAAATTTGAGACCAGCAAAGGTTTTTGAAGAACTAAAATCAGCATCTCCTCTTAAAAATGCACTAGTAGAAAAGGGTATTGATCTTTTAGTCGTAAGAGAATTAATAGGTGGAATTTACTTTGGCAAGAGAGATACAGTAGTTGAAGATGGAGTGGAAACAGCTTATGATACAGAAAGCTATAATGTAGATGAAATAAAAAGAATTGCTCATGTAGCTTTTAAATCAGCTATGAAAAGAAGAAAGAAAGTTACTTCTATAGATAAGGCAAATATTTTAGATGCTTCAAGACTTTGGAGAAAAGTTGTAATAGAGGTTTCAAAAGAATATCCAGAAGTTGAATTAGAGCATATGTATGTAGATAATGCAGCTATGCAGCTTGTGCGTAATCCTTCACAGTTTGATGTAATGCTTACAAATAACATCTTTGGAGATATATTATCCGACGAAGCTTCCATGCTTACAGGTTCCATAGGAATGCTTGCATCATCAAGTGTTGGGGAAGGCAGCTACGGAATGTATGAACCTATTCATGGTTCTGCACCAGATATAGCAGGACAAAATATAGCAAACCCATTAGCGCAAATACTTTCAGCAGCTATGATGCTTGATTATTCATTTAATATGACAGAAGCGGCAAAGGATATACAAAATGCAGTTAAAAATGTTTTAGCAAAAGGTTATAGAACTTCAGATATATGGACAGAAGGTATGACAAAGGTTGGAACAAAGGAAATGGGAGAACTTGTTTTATCAGAAATCTAAGGAGGGATTTGCATGAAATCAGATGCTTGTAGAAAAGGCTTAGAAAAGGCACCTCATCGTTCTCTTTTTAAAGCGCTGGGGTTTATAGATGAAGAGATGGATAGACCACTTATAGGTATTGCAAATTCCTATAGTGAAATAGTGCCAGGGCATATGAATTTAGATAAGATTGCTCAAGCTGTTAAAGATGGAATAAGACTTGCAGGGGGAGTACCTGTGGAATTTAGCACTATAGCTGTATGTGATGGAATAGCTATGAATCATAAGGGAATGAGCTATTCCCTTCCTTCTAGACAAATAATTGCTGATAGTGTTGAAATTGTCGCAAATGCTCATTCTTTTGATGGATTAGTTTTACTTCCTAACTGTGATAAGGTGGTTCCAGGAATGATTATGGCAGCAGCAAGAGTTAACATACCTTCAATACTTGTAAGCGGTGGACCTATGCTTGCTGGAAAGACCAATGGAAGGACAACTGATCTAAGTGCCATGTTTGAAGCAGTAGGATCAGTTAAAGCTGGAAAAATGACTGAAGAAGAATTACTGGAAATGGAGGATACTGCATGCCCTGGCTGCGGTTCCTGCTCTGGAATGTTTACAGCAAATTCTATGAATTGCTTATCAGAGGTTTTAGGAATGGCACTTCCATACAATGGAACCATACCAGCAGTTTTTGCAGAAAGATTAAGACTTGCAAAGAAGACTGGAATGAAAATTGTTGAACTTGTTAAAAAAGGCATTAAGCCATCCGAAATTTTAACAAAGGATGCATTTATGAATGCAGTAACTGTAGATATGGCATTAGGATGCTCTACTAATTCACTGCTTCACCTGCCAGCAATAGCAAAAGAAGTATCAGTAGAAATAAATTTTGATAAAGTTAATGAAATAAGTAATAAAACTCCAAACCTATGCAGACTTAGTCCAGCGGGGCATCATCATATAGAGGATTTGCATATGGCAGGAGGAGTGCCAGCGGTAATCAATTTACTAGCTAGTAAAGATCTTATCAATAAGGATTGTTTAACTGTAACCACAGGGAGCATTTATGAAAATGTAAAAAATGCAAAAGTTAAAAATAGTGAAGTTATAAGAGATATTGATAGCCCATACAGCAACACTGGGGGACTTGTGGTACTTAAGGGGAGCTTGGCGCCAGATGGAGCTGTTGTAAAAAAATCTGCTATGGCACCTGAAATGATGAAGCATATAGGAAAAGCTAGAGTATTCGACAGTGAAGAAGAAGTAGCAGAAGCGATAATGGGTGAAAAGATAAACCACGGGGATGTAGTAGTAATAAGATACGAAGGTCCTAAGGGCGGTCCTGGAATGAGAGAGATGTTATCTCCTACAGCTCTTTTAGCAGGCATGGGATATGATAAAACTGTAGCCCTTATAACAGATGGAAGATTCTCAGGAGCAACAAGAGGAGCAGCTATAGGACATGTTTCACCTGAAGCTGCAGAAGGCGGGCCAATAGCGTTGGTTAAAGAAGGAGATCTTATTGAAATAGATATAGAAAATAAGAAATTAAATCTATTAGTAGATGAGAAAGAGTTACAAAAGAGAAAACCTCAAGGGAAGATGAAGTCTGTAGAAGGATACTTGAAAATCTATAGAAAATTAGTATCCTCAGCCTGCAAAGGAGCGGTTTTTGAAGATGTAAAGGAGTGATTAATTTGGAGTATACAGGTGCCAGGATTATACTTGAATGCTTAAAAGAACAAGGAGTCGATACTATTTTTGGCTATCCAGGAGGAGCGGTGCTGAATATATATGATGAGTTATATTCTTTTGAGGGTATAACCCATATACGTACAGCCCATGAGCAGGGATCTGCGCATGCTGCAGATGGCTATGCAAGAGCTACGGGAAAGGTAGGGGTATGTATTGCTACGTCAGGTCCTGGAGCTACAAATCTTGTAACAGGAATTGCTAATGCGTATATGGACTCTGTTCCTATGGTGGCAATAACAGGGCAGGTTCCTACAAGCTTAATTGGAAAAGACTCCTTTCAGGAAGTTGATATACTAGATATTACAATGCCTATAACTAAACACAATTTTATTGTTAAAAATGTAGAGGACTTAGCACCTGTAATGAGAAAGGCCTTTTCCATTGCAAAACATGGAAGACCAGGACCGGTTTTAGTAGATATACCTAAAGATATAACTGCAGCAATGTGTGAATATACGCCTTTAGAACTAGTAGATCATGTCAATAATAAATCCATTAATGAAGATGAAGTAGAAAATGCAGTAGAAATAATAAATAAAAGTAAGAAGCCCGTTATTATAGTAGGAGGAGGATGTAATATTTCGGATGCTCAAGAAGAGCTTCAAGAATTTCAAAATAAGTTAAAATGTCCTGTTTGCTCTACAATGATGGGACTTGGATCCTTCGATGGAACACATCCTATGTTTACTGGAATGGTTGGAATGCATGGAACTTTGGCATCTAATAAATGTATTTGTGAAAGTGATCTTATAATAGCTGTTGGAGCTAGATTTAGTGATAGAGTTATAAGTAATGCAAACACCTTTGCAAAAGATACAAAAGTAATTCATTTAGACATAGATGAAGCTGAAGTGGGTAAAAACATCGAAGCTAATTCGTGGATTATAGGGAATATCTCAGATATACTTACAAAATTAAATAATAGGCTAGAGGAAAGAAAAGAAACTGAATGGACAAAATTTGCTTTAAATTTAATAAACAAGGATGAAAGAAAAACTTTAAAGATAAATCCTAAGGATTCAGTAAATCCTGTTTATCTTATAAGAAAACTATATGAGCTTACAAAGGGAGAGGCTATTATAACCACAGAAGTTGGACAAAATCAAATATGGGCAACTCAAGGGTATATATATAAGAAACCAAAAACCTTTATAACATCTGGCGGCCTTGGAACTATGGGATATGGCTTTGGTGCTGCTATAGGAGCCAGCATGGGTAAAAAGACAGCTGTGTTTGATATAGCAGGGGATGGAAGTTTTAAAATGAACTGTAATGAACTGGCTACAGTGGTGGAATATAATATACCGGTTAAAATAATAGTACTTAATAATGGCGTTTTAGGAATGGTAAGACAATGGCAAAACCTTTTTTATAAAAAGAGGTTTTCAGAAACCACGTCTGAAAAAAGGGTAAACTTTGCTAAAATAAGTGAAGCTTACGGTGCGCTAGGAATTAGCATAAATACAAATGAAGAAGTAGAAAATGCACTAAGGAGGGCCATAGAATATGATGGACCAGTTGTAGTAGATTGTCTTGTAGACAAGGATGCTATGGCTGTACCTATAGTACCTCCAGGAGCTGATATAGAAGAAATGATGATATTGGACTGAAAAAAATGTAACCTCTTTAGAAGGAGGCTCCTTAAGGAGCCTTTTTTTTATACGAAAATTAACTATGGCTTATTTTGTAAATTTAGAGCTAAAATATTCGAAATTTTCTTTCATATTGAAGGAGTTTTTTCTAGATGCATAGAAATAATAATTAACATAATTCATTTTGAATATTATTCTAACTAGAGGGTGGGAGGGGTAGTTAAGATGTATGAAAATGAAAATGTAAACCTTTTAAAGAAGCGTATTGAGGAATTAGAAAAGAGATTAGAAGAAACAGAGACTAAATTACGCAAGAGCGAATACTTATTTAAAAGTGTCATTGGCCTATCGCCGATTTGCACTTTTATTCATAGGGGAGAGGAGTTATATTACGCAAATAAAGCTGGAGCTAAACTAGCAGGTACGGATAATCCTAAAGAGCTCATAGGAAAGTCTATAAACTCCATAATAAACAATCATCCTGATTACAATGATATAGTAAATGAGAGAATAGAAACATTACTTAGTAATGAGACTAGCGTACCTTACATGGAACAAAAACTTATAAAAAATGATGGAACTATAATGTATGCTGAAATTGCAGGGGTCTCTTTTATGTGTGATGATGTCATGAATTTATTAACTGTAATTCGAGATGTAACAAAAAGAGTAGAATTAGAACATGCTTTTAGAGAAAGGGAGGAACTTTTTAGAGGTGTTTTTGAAAATGCAGCTGTGGGTATGGCTTTAGTAGATCTAAAAGGTAAAGCCATAAAGGTTAATAACTCAATATGTGAAATTATGGGTTATTCTGAAGATGAGCTGCTTGGGAAAACCGTTCATGATGTAACTCATCCAGAAGATATAAATATAGAGATAGATAATGCTCATAAGCTATTAGAAAATAAGATACACTGCTATCATATGGAAAAACGATATTTTCATAAGGATGGCCGCATTATATGGAGTATTTTAAGTGTTTCATTAATAAGAAATAAACAGGGAGAACCTTTGTATTTTATATGTCAAATTCAGGATATAACTAATATAAAGCAGGCAAAAGAAGCGTTAGAATACGATAAGTTGAAAACAGAGTTTTTTGCGAATATATCTCATGAGTTAAGAACTCCTATAAATATAATTTATAGTTCAATACAACTCTTAAATATGTATATAGAAAACAACCAATTGTTGAATAACGTAAGTAAAGTTAAAGGATATTTAGATATAATGAAGCAAAATTGCGGTAGGACTATACGATTAGTAAACAATCTCATTGATACCACTAAAATGGACACAAATTTTTATAATTTAAATTTACAAAACCATGATGTAGTAAAAATTATCGAGGATATTACATTGTCTACTGCGGAGTATATAGAGGATAAAGGAATAGATATAACCTTTGATACAGATATAGAAGAAAAGATAGTTGCATGTGACGCAGATAAGATTGAAAGAATCATTCTCAATTTGCTTTCTAATGCTGTTAAGTTTACAGAAAAAAGTGGGAAAATTAATGTATCACTGCAGGCTAAGAAAAAACACATTAAGATTTCTGTAAAGGATAATGGTATAGGTATCCGGAATGATAAAATTGATTTGATTTTTGAACGATTTGGCCAAGTAGATAGATCACTTGTAAGAAATCATGAGGGAAGCGGAATAGGACTATGTCTAGTTAAGTCTTTTGTAGAAATGCATGGAGGAGAAATAGCAGTTAAAAGTAAATATGGACACGGAAGTGAATTTATTGTTAAGTTACCTACAAAAGTTATTGAGGAAGAAAAACTACAGGAACAATGTGAAGAATTAAGTAAAAAAACAAAGGGTAACTTTAATAACCATATTGAAAGAGTAAATATTGAGTTTTCGGATATATATTTATAGAAAATCCATTTCTCGAGGTCGCCATGAGGTTTCCTTTTCACAAACTTATCACAATTAACACAAGTTTTAATCATATTATTTTATTAATATAATCTTATACAAAATGTGTAGGAGGTTATTAATAATGAAAAACAAATGGAAATGGGTAATAGCAATTTTCTTTTTAATATTTACTCCAATAGCTGGAGTTATGCATCAAATTAAAGGTGGAGGCCCTAGCGGCTCACCTCCACCAATGAAACCCTCGTCTAATTTTAGGTTAGACGAGGGTTTTTCCCGTTGTAAAGATTAGAATAATTATTCTTGTATTTATAATATATAATAGATGGTGGGATAAATATATGACAATAGAATTAGAAAAATACTACAATAAATTTTGTGAAGATAAAAGGTTAACAAGAAGACATGGACAAGTTGAATATATTACTTCCATGAAGTATATTCATGAGTATTTGGGAAATGATTTAAATAAAAAAATCTTAGATATTGGTGCTGGGACTGGGAGATATTCTGTACAATTAGCAAATGAAGGATATGATGGTACTGCTATTGAACTTGTGAAGCATAATTTAGGTGTATTAAAGTCAAAAAAAGTAGAGTAAAAGCATTTCAAGGAACAGCATTAAAGCTATCAAGGTCTTCAGAAAATACTTTTGACATGACTTTAGTGTTTGGACCGATGTATCATCTATATGCTTTTGAGGACAAAGTAAAAGCGTTACAGGAGGCAAAAAGAGTAACGAAGCCTGGCGGTATTATTTTAGTAGCGTATTGTATGAATGAATATAGTGTACTAACTTATGGCTTTAAGGAAAATAATATTTATGCATTTATTGAAAATGGAAAACTTACTGATGATTTTCATGTTATATCTGAGCCAGAAGATTTATACGATAATGAAAGAATATAAAGAATATATGGAAAAGCTATAGATGAGTATAAAAGAATGTGCATATGTGACAAAGTCTTCATTAAGTAAAGTATGGTAACGGAAATGTCTCTTTTCCACAAGGAGGATTCAATGTTTAATTCAAACTATAAAACAACAGACTCATATTTATATAACAATATGTGATGATGTGTTTTCTACAGCATATGCACCAGGCGTTATATAATAGCAAGGATTAGCAGGTGAGTAATCGAGAAGAAAGTATTAAAAAAGTATTAAATTAGTAACGTATAGATTAAGATTTTATAATAAAAGAGTTTCAATATTAAGAACAAAATAAATAAGAAGAGCTTTCTTGATATGATTACTAAGAAATGATAAAGATGAATATTAAGGGAGCAAATTTTAAACACCTGAACAAGCTCAGCAGAAATTTAAAAAATAAATTGAATTAAATACAACATAAGAGATCTTATTCCTCAATTGGGTATCTTTCTTCCACCCAATTGAGGATGTGAATTCATAAAATGTATTAACTTTACGTGAAGTTTTTTAAGTTAATTATTCTAATACATTTGTATTTTACTTTGTCTATTTAACAGGAAACAGTTTATATATGGGGACATAATTTCTATTGAGATTTAAGTTTATTTACTCTGAGGAGCTTCAGGGCTGAGAACTGAGTCCTTCAATGGTACGGTTTGGTCACGGCCAAGGTACATGTGATTATAAGGTGGTATGCTATTGACCTTGTGCACTATTTTTTTCTTCAACTCATCTATTTCAAGTGGATTGATATTTGGTAAATCTTCTTCCTTAACATCGCCCTTTATTCCGGCAAACTTCTTCATGCGCTCGCTGATGTAGCGAACATCGTAACGGGATGGATATACCTCTATAATATCCTTGTCTAAATTAAGAAGGTTATAAACACCTTCAAGTCCGGTGCGGACAGATGTTTCAACTGTGAATACAACATCATCAGGCACTTCTACATACTGACCGATAAATGCCAAATTGGTGCATCCGTCAGGTACATTCTTTGGACGGTCACTTACCTTACGTGGCATAAATTGGCTAGTGATATATGGCATCATAGCGGTGGACATATAAGTATGAGCTAGAAGTTCGTCTTTCATGTCTAGCAATCCTAGATGATAGAGGAGTTCTGTAAGTATTTCTTCACCGGTACATTCACACATTGGCTTTTTAATATAATTACCAATGTTCTCGCCATACAAGCCATAACCCCAGCCGAGATCCTCATCGTCAGCCTGATTAGGATAGAAAGGTTTGTGATGTATCTCAAAGGATATATCCCAATTTGAATCCTTGAATGTCATCAAGCCGCCAGTACCTGCTTTGCTACCAGACATCTTTTCGATTTTTTCAAAGAATTGAGGGTAGCCCTTAACGGTTGGGAAGAAAGATACCCACTTGGTTTTGTCAATGTTGCTGATAAACTTTTCAGGGTGTCCAAATTTAGCGTCTTTCTTTGCAAGGTTCTGCCAAAGAGTGAAAAGACCTATGTTAGATGTATCGCGATTTGTTGCGGCAACGGTCTTGTTGTCACCAAAGGCGCTGTTTTCGCTCATAGAACCGTTAGTTACAAACACCAAATCATCCTTGTCAACATAGATGGATTTTTCAGCACCATCCTGGCACATGTAGATAGCTTGTACTGTATTACAAGAAGCATCTAGCCCTAAGTCATAAACTGAGCAGTCATAAACAACCTTTACGCCCTTATCACGAAGCCAGTTTTCAATTGGACGAATGATGGCATCGCGCTCGTTGTATTTTGTATGGATGATGCCCTCCAAATATTCATGGCGGTTGACAAATGAGAATCTCTGCCAGTAGCGTCTAGCCTCAATTATGCTGTGGTAGCGTTTAAAAGCCAAGCAACTGTGGAAACAAATCCAAAAACTACTTTCAAAGAAAGACTCGCCGAAGAAATCCTCAATGGTGAGATCTTCTAGCTCAGACTCTGGTGTAGCAATAACCTTTGTTATAGTTGCAAGATCCTTAGGATCTAGTTTGTAATCGTGTACACGGCTGTATATTTCGCCTTGATTAACCATGACACGGGCTTCAGAATGAATTGCATCATCCTTATTAAAATCTACGATATCGTCTAGTACTGTACGTCCTGGATTTTCAAGAGAGGGCACTTTGCTACATAGGTACCAAAGACACTCCATATATGGCTCTAGTTCGCGCTCACCACGACAAAGATAGCCATGTTCGTTTCTGGTTCCGTCCATTGAACCACCGACGTCCGAATGTTTTTCAAAAATTGTGATATTTTCTCCAGGCATATAAGCGTCATCAACCAAAAATGCTGCAGCAGCAAGTCCAGCAATACCTCCACCCACTATATATGCTTTTTTCTTCTCAATGCCCGCTGGTTTAGGGGCATGGTACATGGTTCTGTAAATATTCATAATAACGACCCCTTTCGTATAATTACTTTCGTTGCTTTACAATGCTTCTTGTAAGACAACGATTATAACTAAAGTATAAGTCGCTAGGATTATTAAGACAATTTACATATTAGGGACAGTGTAAATCTTTTTTACACTGTCCCTAATATGTAAAAATCTGATTATTTTGCATATTTTTTTAGTGCCTTTTCAAAATCGCCTTTTATCAATACAGCGGTTTCATCTACTATATCCTCGGGTTTTTCCTTCATCCCATCCCGTACCCATTCAAAAATGAGGGCAATGAAAGCGAGACTATAAAAATGTGCAATAAAATCTTTGTGTTTCTGCTCAACAGTCATTTCAGCTGCCTGACGTTCCACTACTGCAAGGATCTGATCAAAAATTACAGTGTACATATATCTTTCTAAGGAATCACCGTTAGTAGAGCGACAGGTGTTTTGAACAAGCACCTTATTGTTGCGTATGGAAATCAGGAGCTGATAAAAACCCTGCTGCCATGTATCGTAATCTTTATTTTCTGCAAGTGCCTTTTCGGTCTCACGTAGATAAATCCATTCAACAAGCTCGTATATGTCATAAAAATGGTTATAGAAAGTCTGACGTGTCACCCCACAATCCTTAACAAGATCCTTTACAGTTATTTTTTCCAGGGTCTTTTTTTTAAGCATAGCTATTAAGGAATCAGCAAGTAAGGCTTTTGTCTCATTATGCAAAGAAATTACCTCCCTAAAATTTCGATCAACAGATAGTATTATACTACAAACCAGTTGGTACTTCTATTCATTTTAGTCCCATAATGTTACAGTATCACGTCAAAAATATACTATATTTTATCATATGTTTTAAAATGAAAAGCTCGGCAAATACCGAGCTTATTTTATTTGTATAAGTGGGTATAGTCTTAAATTTGTAAACTTTTTTAGAATTAACAACAATAGATTACCCTGCATTTTGATAAAAAGAAAGGAGTAGCTTATTAATGGTTAAAATTTTATTATTCTGCAACGCAGGAATGTCAACTAGTATGTTAGTTTGAAAAATGCAAAAGGCCGCTAAAGAGAAGGAAATAGATGCACAGATAGAAGCTTTCCCGAAGCACAAATGGAGAAAAAATTAGAAGGTGCAAATGTAGTAATGAAACAATAGTTTTCTGTGGTTTAGGATACTTAAATGGTGCACATCCAGTTGGAGCTGACATTGGTCCTAAAAATTATTTTAATGCAACTCATAATGTATTTGTTGCTCATGCTAGAGCAGTAGGAGCTTATAAAAAGCTAAGACAATGAGGATTTATACGATTATGTAAGAATTGAAGATATTAATAAGTTAAATGAGGAAGTGAAACTTCAAAGGATAAAAATAATTGCAGCTTATGGATAAGCTGATTATATGCAACACTACTAATTACTATAGTTATAGGAAGAGCGTTTTGTGGATATATATGTCCTTTGGGTACAATTCAAACTCTTCTAAATAAATTGGCCCAAAAACTTAAAATAAAACAAATTAAGCCTCATGGGAAAGTTGATAAGATATTAAGATATGTTAAGTATATACTGCTATTTTTGATATTATTTATAACTTATAAAGCTCACGAATTAATTTTAAGACCTTATGATCCTTGGGCAGTATTTATGCATCTAGGTAGTGGATCAGAAATATTTGAAGAATTTCTAATAGGTTTTATTATACTTATAGCTATATTTCTATCTTCAATGTTCATTGAAAGAGCTTGGTGCAGGTATTTATGTCCTTTAGGAGCTACTTTAGCGTTACTTGCGCCTTTAAGTATTTTTAAAGTTAGAAGAAGTGATTCTAAGTGTGTTGATTGTAGAGCTTGTACTAGAAATTGTTCTATGGGACTTAATGTACATTCACAAGAGATAGCATCTAAAACTGAATGTATTTCCTGTGGAGAATGTATATCAAGGTGCCCTGTAGATAATACTTTAGAAATGAAAAAAGGTAGTATAGTTTTATCTTTAAATAAAATGGCAGCAATGCCTTTAGTGATATTAGTTATAGTTGTTGGCTCGAACATAGCTTTAGGAACTTTTAAGACTTCTTCCTCAAATGTTGAAGTGTTAAATGAAAATGGTGTCTTAAATGATGATAATATTAAAGGTTATATGACAATAAAAGATGTAGCAACTGAATTTAGCATAGATACTAATATAATTTTAGAAAAGGCTAGCTTACCAAAGGATACTGATATAAATAAACCTTTAAAGGAACTAAAAAATGACTTGCTAGATAAAGGAATTGAATTTGAAACTGAAGATTTAAAAGAAGTAGTCAAAGAATTGATAAAGCAAAGTTATTAAAAATAAAGCAAGGATTGTATTTTTAATAACGGCAGGATTGTTGAAAAGCGTATACGAATTTATAAAACGTAGAAAAAATTCGACAAGTATTAATAAAAGAGTAACAAAGATTGAAATTAAAGAGTTTTAACAATGCAAAATTACATTTAAAACTATAAATTTTTTTAGTTGTAGAAAAATTCCTACAATAATTAAAAGTTTTTATATCCTATATAAGTTATTAAATTAACTTATATAGGATATTTTTGTTTAAAATTTATCTATGTTAGTAACTGTTCATGCTTAGTATAGAAGGCTGTTTATTAAAATAAATTAAAAATTTTTTTTATAAAAGATAATGTTACTTTTTTTGGCAGAGATATTGCTTTATATATAAATGCAAAGATAAAGGAGGGTGTTTTTATGAAAGGAATGGTATTAAAGGATTTAAGTCTTGAAAATGTTAAGGTCAATATTGAAGAAAATGTAGCAATTGTTACTATGAACCGTCCAAAGGCTCTAAATGCATTAAATAATCAGACTTTAGAAGAGCTAGATGCCATTATAGAAAGTATAAGTGTAGATAAGAGTATTTTAGGCGTTATTATAACAGGAGAAGGAAAGGGTTTTGTTGCAGGAGCAGATATTGCCCAGATGAGGCCCTATAAGGCAGAGGAGGGAAGAAATTATGCTGAGTATGCTCAAAGCGTATTTAATAAAATTGAAGTTCTTGGAAAGCCTGTAATTGCAGCAGTTAATGGCTATGCTCTTGGTGGTGGATGTGAGCTGTCAATGAGCTGTGATTTGAGAATTGCTTCTGAAAAGGCTGTTTTTGGACAACCGGAGGTAAACCTAGGCGTTATTCCTTGCTTTGGCGGAACACAAAGATTACCTAGACTCATAGGCAGCGGACGAGCAAAAGAACTCATTTACACAGGAAGAATGATAAAGGCTGAGGAAGCACTCCTCATGGGTCTTGTAAATAAGGTAGTTCCAGCAGAAGAACTTTTAACTGAGGCAAAAAATATGATGAAAGGCATTATTTTAAAGGCTCCTATGGCAATTAAATATGCTAAGATAGCCATTAATAAAGGAGCTGATTTAGATTTAGCGAATGCACTTGAGCTTGAAAAGGATTTAGCAGCACTTACATTTGCTTCTGAGGATAAGGATGAAGGTATGGCAGCATTTCTTGAAAAAAGGCCTGCTAAATTTGAAAATAAATAAAAGTAAAATGAAGTTACTCTTTTAACAGCTATATTAGTTTAATAAATTAAATAATAAGAAATGGAAGGAGGAGTTAATATATGTCAGGCGGAGAAATTATAAGTTTAATTGGTATTATAGGGGCACTTGCACTATTAATGTACTTGGTAATGAAGGGTGTTAACATTTTTATCATAGCTATAAGCTGCTCAGCTATTGTTGCTTTGACAGGGGGTATTAATCTATATAGTGCTTTAAAAGAAAATTATATGACAGGATTTGTTGGATTCTTTAAAGCAAACTTCTTGATTTTTTTAACTGGTACATTAATGGGAAAAATGTATGAGGTTACAAATGGAGCCAAGGCAATAGCAAAGATGATTGTTAAAACTTTTGGCCCTAAAATGGCTTTAATTTCAATTCCTTTAGCTTGCGGTATTATATCTTACGGTGGGGTTAGCGTTTTTGTTGCCAGTTTTGCAGTATTTCCTATCGCCCTTGAAGTTTTCAAAGAAGCAGATTTACCTAGAAGGTTTATTCCAGGAGCATTGACCTTTGGATGTTCTACATTTGCTATGGTTGCACCTGGTGCTCCTCAGATTCAAAATGCTGTTCCTGCTCAAGCGCTAGGAACGGATTTAATGGCAGGAGCTGTAAATGGCTTCATTTCATCTTTTGTTATTCTAATAGTTGGAGCATTTATGCTATATAGAATGGTAGGTAAAGCAAAAGCTAATGGTGAACATTTTGCAGCAAAGTCTGTTGATAATTTTCATGATAATTCAAAACTTCCAAGTGGAATTGCAGCTCTAATTCCATTGATTATCACAATAATATTAATTAACGTTAAAGTTAATGGAAAAGTATTACTTCCACTTGAAGCGGGCGTATTTGCTGGTACCGTAATAGTATTTATTATTTTAAATAAGTATCAAGATAATAAAACAGTTTTAAATAATATAGGAGAAGGCTGTAAAACTTCCGTATTTGCTATTAGCAATACCTGCGCCGTTGTTGGTTTTGGCGCAGTAGTTAAGGCAGCTAAAGCATTTCCAGCCATTGTTGATGCAATGGTTAATATTCCTGGACCAGAATTTGTAGGCATTGCTGTAGGTACAACAGTCATAGCGGGTATATGTGGTTCTGCATCAGGAGGACTAGGAATTGCAGCTCCTCTAATAGGGCCTGTTTATCTGGCAAAAGGTGTTGCAGCAGCAGCAATCCATAGAACAATGTCAATATCATCTGCAGCACTTGATTCTCTTCCACATAACGGATATGTAGTAACTGTTACAAATGGTTTATGTAATGAAACACATCACGATGCCTATGGCCCAGTATTTTGGCTTACAGTAGTTGCTCCGGCAATTGGGTCTGTGGTAGCAGTTATTTTATTCTCAATGTTCCCATTCCTTCCATAATAAAGTAAGTATAAAAGGATGTATTGACATAATTTAACTTGTGTTCATACATCCGAATTAATTGATAATTTAATTTAAAGGGGGTTTTTTATATGAGTAAGATAATTACAGCAAAACAAGCAGCAGAAATGGTTAAGGATGGAATGACAATTGGTATTGGAGGTTTTGTAAGTTTTGGACTTGCAGAAGATTTATTGATAGCACTGCAAAATAGATATATCGAAACAAAGTCTCCTAAGAATCTGTTCCTTTTTCACTGCGCAGCTGTTGGTGACGGTGGAGAAAGAGGTGCTAATCATCTTGGGGAAGAAGGGTTGGTTAAAAAACTTGTATGTGCTCATATTGGCTTAGAGCCAAGATTAAATAAATTAACTGTTGCAAATAAATTAGCAGCTTTCATGATTCCACAGGGAGTTACAACCCATATGCTTAGAGCGATTGCTGGAGGAAAGCCTGGTACTTTAACTCATGTTGGATTAAAAACCTTTGCTGATCCTAGACTTGAGGGCTGCAAAGTAAATAAGGCAGCTATTGATTCTGGAGAAGAGGTTGTTTCTTTAGTAAATATAGAAGGAGAAGACTATCTTTTCTATAAATCTTTCCCTATAGATATTTGCTTTATTAAAGGTACATTAGCTGATGAAAGTGGAAATGTTTCCTTAAGCAGAGAGGCTTTGATTTCTGATCAATTAGAAATGGCAGCAGCAACTCATAATTCAGGAGGTATTGTTATAGTTCAAGTTGAACAAATTGTTCAAAAAGGGAGTATAAAAGCACATGATGTTAAGATTCATGGATTTATGGTTGATTATATTGTAGAAGGCACCAGAGAAAATAGCCTTCAGACATATGCATATAAACACTATAGACCAGAATTATCAGGTGAAACAAAAGTGCCATTAGCATCTATTGAACCTATGAGATTAGATGAAAGAAAAGTTTGTGGAAGAAGAGGTGCATTAGAGCTAAAACCTAATTGTCTAATTAATTTAGGTATAGGGGTTCCAGAAGCAGTTGCTGCAGTTGCAGGGGAAGAGGGGTTTTCAGATAAGATTACACTTTCTATTGAGTCAGGTGCTCTTGGTGGTGTGCCTACAGGTGGTATTGCCATTGGAGGTTCCGTTAATCCTGAAGCTATATATAAGCAGCCTGATATATTTGATATTTACGATGGTGGTGGAATTGACATGTCCTTCCTTGGTGCAGCTGAAATTGATGCTTTAGGCAATGTTAATGTTTCTAAATTTGCAGGAAGAGTTGTAGGACCTGGTGGATTTATAAATATATCACAAAATGCTAAAAAAGTTTGTTTTACAGGGACCTTTAAAGCAGGAAAAATGGAAGTCGAAATTAAAGATGGAAAACTAAATATTATAAAGGATGGCAAGGGAATAAAGTTCAAAAAAGAAATAGAACAAATCACTTTTTCAGGTGAATATGCAAGTCAGAATGGACAGCAGGTTTATTATATAACAGAAAGAGCGGTGTTCAAACTTACGAAAAATGGAATTATGCTTATTGAAATTGCTCCAGGAGTTGATTTGGAGAAGGATATTCTGGCAAATATGGAGTTTAAGCCATTGATATCAGAAGATTTAAAGTTAATGGATGAAAGAATATTTAAAGATGAGAAGATGGGACTTTCGCTTTAAAGTTTAGTTATAGGGGGAGATAGTATGGATTTTAAGTTAACAGAGGCACAACTTATGTTACGAAAGGTTGCCAGAGAGTTTGCTGAAAAAGAAGTTCAGCCTATTGCAGCTGAAATTGATAAGACGGGAAGATTTCCACGAGAGACCTTTGACAAAATGGCAAGAATAGGGTTCACAGGAATTGGCACACCTTTAGAATATGGAGGATCGGGTGGAAATGATATTGATAAAGTTATAGTAGTTTCAGAAATAGCTAAAAAGTGCGGAGCTACAGCAGCTATTCTTTCAATACACACAGTTTTTTCTTCCATTATTCAAAAGTTTGGTACTGAAGAGCAGAAACAAAAATATTTGCCACAGGTAACAAGTGGAGGATGTCTTGGAGCCTTTGCTTTAACAGAACCTAATGCAGGTTCAGATGCAGGTGCTGCTAAAACAACAGCTATATTAGATGGGGATGAATATATTCTTAATGGAACCAAATGCTTTATTTCCGGTGGAGGACAGGCGCAATATTTAGCTGTTGTTGTGCTAACACAGCCAGAAAAAGGCCTGAAAGGCTTGTCTACAATTGTTGTAGAAAAAGGTACTCCAGGTTTTACCATAGGTAAGATTGAAGACAAAATGGGCATTCATGGCTCAGAAACTGTAGAACTTATATTTGATAATTGTCGTGTTCCAAAAGAAAATCTTGTGGGAGTAGAAGGCAAGGGATTTATGATGGCAATGAATGCTCTCGATGGTGCTAGAATTGGTATTGGTGCTCAGGCCCTTGGCATAGCTGAAGGTGCTTTAGAAGAAAGTGTTAAGTATATGAAGGAAAGAATCCAATTTGGTAAGCCTCTTACAGCTCTTCAGGGCCTTAGCTGGTATATAGCAGAAATGGCAACTAAGATTGAAGCAGCTAGATGGCTAGTTTATTATGCTGCTCACTTAAAAACAATTGGAGAGAAGCACACTAAGGAAGCAGCGATGGCTAAATTAAATGCATCGGATACTGCTAGAGTCGTTACAAATCTTGCATTACAAATTCACGGCGGTTATGGCTATATGAGGGATTATCCACTAGAAAGAATGTATCGTGACGCAAAAATCACTGAGATATATGAAGGTACCTCTGAAATTCATAAATTAGTAATTTCAAGAGAAGTACTAGGCTAGGAGGAGAAAAATGAATATCATTGTATGTTTAAAACAAGTTCCAGATACAAATGAAGTTAGAATTAATCAGGAAACAGGAACGCTTATAAGAGATGGCGTTCCAAGTATTATAAATCCTGATGATAAGAATGCCCTTGAAGCAGCTCTTCAAATTAAAGATGAAAAGGGCGGAAAAGTTACTGTGATAAGTATGGGACCTCCTCAAGCAAAGGATGCACTAAGAGAAGCCCTTGCTATGGGTGCAGATGAAGCAATTCTTATAAGTGATAGAGCTTTTGGTGGATCTGATACATGGGCTACGGCTACTATTATTGCAGCAGCAATTGAAAAGGTTGGAAATTACGATATTGTACTTTGTGGAAGACAAGCAATTGATGGTGATACAGCACAGGTTGGACCAGAAATTGCTGAATTTTTAGGTGTTCCACAAATAACATATGCCAAGGAAATTAAGTTAGATAAGGAAAAGGTAACAGTAACAAGATTTACAGAAACAGGAGATTATAGAATAGAAGCAAAATTACCAGTACTTCTAACAGCCATTAAAGAATTGAATACTCCAAGATATCCAAGTGTAAAAGGTATATTTAAGTATTATGCACCTGAATCTGATGAAATCACTGTTTGGAGCTTTAATGATTTAGAAGTTGACCCTACACAAATTGGTCTTAAGGGTTCTCCAACCAATGTGTTTAAATCCTTTGTACCAACAAAGTCTAAAACAGCAGAAATTATTGATGGAATAAGCGGAAAAGAAAAAGCAGCCGCTCTAGTAAATAAGCTTGCTGATCTGAAGCTCATATAGGAGGTAGGTGCAAATATGGAAAGGGCAAAAGTAAATCAAGATATTAATTTAAATGATTATAATGACGTTTGGGTAATTGGCGAGCAGAGAGAAGGCAAGATTCATCCTGTAACCATTGAATTAATTGGTGAAGCAAAAAAGCTTGCAAGTGAAATTAATAAAAAGGTAGCGGTTGTTGCTGCAGGATATGAAATTGACGAAGAAGTGAAAAAGCTTCTTAATTATGGAGTAGACAGAGTCTTATATATCTGCAGTCCATTATTAAAGACCTTCTCAACCGATGGATACGCGCTTTCAATTTCAAATCTTATTTTAGAGAGAAAACCTGAAATTGTCCTAGTCGGAGCTACATCAATAGGAAGAGATATAGGACCTAGAATTGCAGCTAAAATTGGCACAGGACTTGTTGCTGATTGTACAAAGCTTGACATTGATCCTGAGGATGGCAAAATTCTTCAGACAAGACCTGCCTTTGGTGGTAACTTAATGGCGACTATCATCTGTCCTAAAAACAGGCCTCAAATGGCTACAGTAAGACCTGGGGTAATGAAAAAGGCAGCACATGTGGATAATCCTACTGGAGTTATTGAAAAAGTAATTCCTGAAATCACTGAGGAAGATATTACAGCTAGGGTTATTGAAATTGTAAAAAGCGGCAGAAGAAGAGTGGACCTTACAGAGGCCAAAATCATTGTATCTGGGGGACGTGGTGTAAAAGGGCCCGAAGGTTTTGAACTCATTAAAGCCCTTGCTGACAAGTTAGGCGGGGAAGTCGGATCATCTAGAGCTTGTGTTGATGCAGGATGGATAGATAGTATGCATCAAGTAGGACAGACAGGCACAACAGTAAGACCAGAAATTTATTTTGCTTGCGGTATATCTGGTGCTATTCAACATTTAGCAGGTATGAGCGAATCAAAATATATTGTAGCAATTAATAGTGATAAATCGGCTCCTATTTTCAAGGTTTGTGATTTTGGAATTGTAGGAGATTTAAAAGAAGTAATACCAGCTATGATTGAGGAAATAGAGAAAAATAAGGAATTTGAGATTTAAATTCATATTGAAAGGTAGGGAGAGTAAATTGAGCAGTATGATAGATGAAAATAGCTTAAATATGAGTGGTTACAGCATAAATGAAATTTATATTGGTATGAAAAAAAGTGTAACAAAAACTATTTCAGAGTCAGATGTGTATACCTATGCAGGCTTAATAGGCGACATTAACCCAGTACATGTAAATGCTGAATATGCTAAAACAACAAGATTTGGCGAAAGAATCGTTCATGGAATGCTTACTGCATCATTCTTTTCTACAATTGTTGGCATGCTTATTCCTGGTGCAGATGCCATTTATTTAGGCCAAACATGTAAATTCTTATTACCAGTTAAGTTTGGTGATACAATCACAGCTACAGGTGAAGTTATTTCTATGCGTCCTGAGAAGAAAATTGCTGTAATGAGAACCACTGTTGTTAATCAAAGAGGGGAATTGGTTATTGATGGTGAAGCTACTGTTATGGCTACCAAGGAATAAAATTTAAATATATTGTTTACTAATGAATAAAATAATGCCATTTTATCAATGAGGAATAAATAATGGGACCTAATTTGTACGGGAATGTATTTATACTCAATGATGAAAATGGCATTATTTTTTATATAAGCTAGATATATTTCAATGCAATAGCGAAAACAAAAATCATACTAAAAGAAAGCTAGTTGTGGAAAAGCAATGATTCCTATCTAATTTAGAAAAATTGAGAAAGGAAGTGTAAATAATGTCATTTGATGTTTTCATACTTGTATTAGCCATTATATTATTCACAGTTTTAGCTTACAAGAGAATTAGTGCAGTTATACTGGGGCCTTTAGTTTCTATTATCGTAATTTTACTTGCAAGACTTCCTGTTTTTCAAACTTTAACGGGAGCATATATGACTTCGGCTGCTAATTATTTCAAAAGTTACTTTTTTATTTTCCTTGTAGGTGCTATTTTCGGCTCTGTTTATGAAGAAACAAAGGCTGCAAAATCTATTGCATCTGCACTTCTTAAAATTTCTAAAGGTAAATTTACTGCAGCTATTATAATGTGCATAACAGGTATACTCACCTTTGGCGGTATCAGTGGCTTCGTTGTTTATTTTGTTATGTATCCAATTGCTTTACAGTTATTTAGAAAGAATGATCTTTCTAGAAAAATTCTTCCGGCAGCAATATCTGCAGGTTGTTGGACATGGTCTATGAATAGCCCTGGGTCACCCTCTATTCAAAATGTTATTCCTATGAGAAGTCTAGGAACAAGTGCAACTGCTGCATTTATTCCAGGTATGGCAGGATTAGTGGTTCAATTTGTTCTTATTTTCCTTTGGCTAGAGTATAGAAGTAGAAGTTTAAAAAAGAAGGGGTATTTATTTCATGATGACAGACTAACGCCGCTTCCAGCACATTTATTAGAAGATAATGATTCTAAAGATGAAAAAGTTCCTCATCCTCTTATTGCATGTATTCCAGTAGCTTTAATACTTGTTTGTTTCAATATTTTGCATTGGCAAGTTGAATTTGCTGTAGCAATGGGTATTCTCTCTTCAATCATTTTAATGTACAAATTTATTCCAAGTGGCATAAGTGGGCTGATTAAAATTTTTAACACTGGAGGTTCCAATTCATGTAGTGCTATTTTAAATACCGCCCTCGTAGTTGGATTTGGTGGAGTTGTTAAAATAACAAGTGGATTTTCAACAGTAATAGGTGGTCTGCAGAATTTAAATATATCTCCATTATGGTTTGTTGCAATTACTACTGCTATTTGTGCAGGGGTTTGCGGCAGTGCATCTGGTGGTCTGGGTATTGCATATGATGCTTTAAAGGATACATTTATTTCAATGGGAATAAATCTTGAGTATGTTCATCGTATTTCTGCAATTGCAGCAGGTACATTAGACAGTTTGCCACATCAAGGAGGACAGATTACACTACTTGTTCTCACTAACTTAAGTCATAAAGATGCTTATTTTGATGTGTTTATTACACAACTTTTAATTCCAACTATAACTTTATTTGTAGTAATTCCAATGTGTGCACTGGGGTTATAGGTATATAAAATTGTATTAAAGTCCTATGCTACAATAAGCTGATTGTAAAGAATCCTATGGTATCATAGGGTTCTTTCACAATGTTTTAAAATTTATAATATATAACTCTAGTCATATTTTTTAAATTATGAACTTATGATTCATTTCTTTTTATCAGACGTAAATTTTTTTGCAAACAAAACGTATTTTGTTACTTTAACCTAATCTTATGGTATAATATTACATAAAATAATTTACATTTTAAGGAAAAGGGGCTTGGGGTAAGATGATTAGTGATATGAATTTAGAGCATTATAAGTTAATTTTTAATGAGATTTTGGATATGACTGAGGATGGCTTCGTAGTAACTAAAGTTGATGGCACTATATTCGATATAAATAATTCATATTGCGATTTTTTAGGAACCACAAAAGAAAAAGCTATCGGGCGTCATATCGGCGAATTTATAAAAAACACTAAAATGCCGGAAATTGCTAGCTCTGGTATTAAGGAAGTGGATGTAATTCACCCTTTAGTTGATGGACAGCATTATAATGGAGATAAGTTTTTATTTGTAACTAGAGCTCCGGTAAAGAAAAATGGTAAAGTAATAGCTGCAGTTGCTCAAGTTAAATTTAGAGTTCAAACACTTAACTTATCTCAAAAATTATATAAGCAGGATCAGGAATTAAAATATTATAAGGATGAACTCCAAAGACTAGGAGAAAGTAAATTTGATTTTAATTGTATACTTGGGGAAAGTGAATCTTTTTTAGAAGTAAAGGAGTTAGCTAGAAAGGCATCCAGAAGCAATCTAGCAGTTTTAATAAACGGGGAAACCGGAACAGGAAAAGAGGTTTTTGCAAATGGAATACATTATGCCTCTGATAGAAAAAATAGCCCTCTTATAAGAATAAACTGTGCTGCAATTCCTGATGAGCTTTTAGAATCAGAGTTATTTGGCTATGAAGAGGGTTCTTTTACTGGAGCTAAAAAAGGAGGGAAAAAGGGTAAATTTCAACTTGCCCATAAGGGAACAATATTTTTAGATGAGATAGGGGATATGCCTCTACATATGCAGGCAAAACTTCTTAGGGTGCTTCAGGAGAATGAAATTGAACGAATTGGAGGCTATGAACCCATACCAATAGATGTAAGAGTTATTGCTGCAACTCATCAAGATTTAAGAAAATTAATTAAGGAAAAGAAGTTTAGAGAAGATCTATTTTATAGATTAAATGTTATAAATATAAAAATACCACCTCTAAGACAAAGAAAAGAAGATATACTGATATTTATAAATCACTTCTTAGGTCAACTCAATAAAAAGTACAAAACCGACATTACTATATCTCAAAGGGCAATAGAATTATTATTAAATCACAAGTGGCAAGGAAACATAAGAGAATTAAAGAACGTTATTGAAAGTGCATATGTTCTAACTGAAAAAGATATATTAGGAGTTAAACACTTACCATCCAATTTACTAACTTTTTCTCCAAATACAGCTCCCGAGGTTAAAGGTGGTACTTTAGATTTCATATTAAATGAATTTGAAAAAGATATAATTTTAGAGTCATTAATGGAAAATAATTATAAAATTTCTAAGACAGCTAAGGACCTAGGCATACACAGAACCACATTATATAAGAAGTTAGAGAGGCTTAATATAAAACTTTCTAAATCTGTTGAAACGGAGTAATTAGTGCCACCAATATGGCAAGTGAGAAATAAATGATAACCGCATTAAAATAAACAAAAAATATTTCTTGACATAGATGAAACAATCATATAGAATAAATGCAATTGAATATTGATGAAATCTTATCAAGAGTGGTTGAGGGACTGGCCCTATGAAACCCAGCAACAACTAGTTTAATTTATTAAACTAGAAATGTGCTAATTCCTGCAGAATTTTTTCTGAAAGATAAGAAGTGATGAAATCCTATTATATAATAATGGGCTTTAGCGTTGGGCAATACCACTTCTTACTTTAAGTTTGAAGTGGTTTTTTTATTTGCGCAAATAAAATTAACTAGGGGACTTTTCAACGTAATATACTTTATGTACATAAAATTAATCAACATTAATATCAATTAATATTAAAACAAAGATAGAAGGGGAGCTTAAGATGAATAAAATATTAAGAAATATACTTACATGTGGAGTTATTTTAGCACTTGGAGTTTCTTTTAGTGCTTGTTCTAAAAATAGTGGTGAAACAAAAGCAACTACAAGTGAAACAAAAACTATTAAGGCGGGCTTTTGTGCAGGACCATATGCAGATATGTTTAAAGAGGCAATTGAGCCATCTTTAATAAAAAAAGGTTATAAGGTTGAAAGTGTTGAATTTAGCGATTATGTTTTACCCAACAAAGCCTTAGCAGATAAGGAAATTGACCTTAACTTATTTCAACACTCAACATACCTAGAAAATTTTAAAAAACAAAACAATCTTGATATTATATATTTAAAAGAAGTGCCTACAGCTGGAATGGGAATATTCTCAAATAAATATAAGTCATTTAGTGAATTGCCAAAGGGTGCAACTGTTGCAATACCAAATGACGCAACAAATCTTTCAAGGTCAATAAGAGTATTACAACAAGCAGGTTTTGTTAAAATTGATCCTGCCGTTGACCCAAAGACAGCAACACAAAACACTCTTTCCGAAAATCCTAAAAATCTGAAATTTGTAGAAGTTGAAGCGCCTCAATTACCAAGAACCTTAGACAGCGCTGATGTAGCTGTTATTAACGGAAACTATGCTATTGGTGCAGGACTTAATTTGGCAGATGCAATATATAATGAAAAAATTGACAAAGGTTATTTTAATGTCATTGCAGTAAGAACAGAAGATAAAGATTCTCAGCTTGCAAAGGACATTATAGAAATAGTTGAATCTGATGCATTTAAAAAGGTTATTGAAGACTCAAGCAAACAGTATTCATCATTCATTAAACCAGAAAACTATTAAAAGTTTTACTGAGCATATATCTTAAAACTTTGAGGTATATGCTCTCTGTATGAAAGGGGGCAAAAAATAGATGATAGAATTTAAAAATGTTAACGTTAGTTTTAAACAAAAGAAAGATTTTTTTACAGCAGTAAAAGATGTATCTTTCACCATTGGTACTGGGGAGATCTTTGGAATTGTTGGTTCTAGTGGAGCAGGTAAAAGCACACTGCTTCGTGCTATAAATTTGCTTCAAGTTCCAACTAGCGGAGAAGTGATTATTGATGGAAAGAATGTTGAACATTATAAAGGGGAAGAACTACGAAAACTTCGTAGAAATATTGGTATGATATTTCAACATTTTAACTTAGCAGATAATAAAACTGTATATCAAAATATTGCATTTGTTTTAAAGGCTGCTGGAAAAAATAAAGATGAAATAGATAAGCGGGTAAAAGAACTATTAGGGTTTGTAAATTTAACTGATAAGCATGATGCATATCCATCAAGCTTATCAGGGGGTCAAAAACAAAGAGTTGCTATAGCTAGGGCTCTTGCAAATGATACGAAAATATTGCTTTGTGATGAACCTACATCAGCCCTCGATATTGAAACCACAAATTCAATATTGAAATTACTGAAAGAAATAAATAAAAAAATGGGAATTACTATTGTTATTATTACACATGAACTTGATGTAGTTAAAAGTACTTGTAATAAAGTTGTTGTAATGAACCAAGGAACCGTTGTGGAAAGTGGAAATGTATATGATGTTTTCACAAATCCTCAAAATAGGTTTACACAAAGCCTTATTAGACAAACAACTAAATTTGATCTGCCTAAAAGGGTTATTCAAGATTCAAAAGGACCTATTATTAGAATTACTTATCATGGGAATGATGCCAATAATCCTGTTTTATCCGATGCTTCAGCTAAATTTGGATTTAGATTTAATATTTTATTAGGTAAAATAGAGTATATTAACGAAATTCCATTAGGAATCTTATATATTCAACTTATTGGAGAAGGTGAAGCTATTAATCGTGGTATAGAATATCTTCGTAAAAACACTGCTAAATTGGAGGTGCTTGAAAATGTCAGCGTTTAATTTAACGGAAGCTCTAACAAAATCCTTTAATGAAACTGCCCTAATGGTGCTTTATTCTCTTGGATTTGCTACTGTTTTTGGTGGTTTATTAGGTCTTTTGCTGTTTTTGACATCTAACTCATTATTCATAAAAAATAAGATAGTTAATGAGATTGCAGGGGTTATAATAAATATAACTCGTTCAATACCATTTTTGATATTGCTCGTACTCTTAATACCTGTTTCAAAAAAGATAGTTGGAACTGGGATTGGATATACGGCTGTAATTGTTCCATTGTCCATTGCTGCAATAGCTTTTTATGGCAGATTAGCAGAGGTATCATTTTCAGAAGTTAATCATGGCGTTTTAGAGGCGGCAGTTGCATCTGGAGCAAGACCTATAGATATTATAATACATATTTTAATTCCTGAGGCACTTCCTCAACTTATTAAAAATTTAACAGTTACAGCAGTGTCACTAATTGGATATTCTGCAATGGCAGGTACTGTTGGCGGTGGTGGTATTGGTGATTTAGCTATACGATATGGATATCAACGCTACCAAACAGATGTTATGTTTATATGCGTAATAACTTTAATTATTATTGTTCAATTGTTGCAGATATTTGGAGATTTCATAGCTAAAAGGACGAATAAAAAATTAAGATAAGTTTAATAGGGGACAGTTAGCAACTACTAATGCGAAGTGCAAAATAGTTGTTAGCTGTCCCCTAAACTGTTTAAGAGATAGATATACCTTAAATAGAATGTATTTTTAAATTTGGGGAATGCTATTTTTAAGATTATTTCATTCCACATGTTTGGTACGGAGGAGAAACTATGGAGAAAACACATAAAGGACTGTCTGCATGGCAGCTTACAATGATGGCACTGGGTACTGTAATAGGAGGGTCATTTTTTCTTGGTTCATCGGTAGCTATACATGCTGCAGGGCCTGCAATTTTAATATGTTATGTATTAGGTGGAGCATTGGTATATTTTATACTTTTTGCTTTGTCCGAGATGACTGTAGCAAATCCTGATTCAGGTTCCTTTCGAACCTTTGCAGCACAAATATTTGGCCCAGGAGTGGGATTTGTAGTTGGATGGGTATATTGGACTGGAATGATTTTAGCTATGTCAAGTGAAGCTACTGCTGTATCGATTTTAGTTCGCGGGTGGTATCCTAACATATCTATATCATTACTTGGGAGTTTAATAATAATTGGTGTTACTATGTTAAATTTATTAGGAGCTGATAAGCTAAGTAAGCTCGAGAGCAGTCTTGCAGCAGTAAAGCTATTTGCCATAGTTTCTTTTATAATTATAGCACTCTTATTGATTACAGGAGCAATGCCAAATACTTCGTCACTTGGTGCTGGGGAATTAACAAGAGAACCTTTTATGGCAGGAGGCATAAAAAGCATAGCAGGAAGTATGCTTATAGTGATATTTTCATATGCGGGCTTTGAGATAATTGGGTTAGCTGCGTCAGAGACAGATAAACCTAGAGAAACGGTACCTAAAGCAATTAAGTATACAGTTATATGCCTTGTAGGATTTTATATACTTTCCATTGCTGCGTTGCTTCCGCTAATTCCAACAGCTGGGCTTAGTGAAGATATAAGTCCAATGGTAGCAGCTCTTAATAGATGGGAAATTGGCTGGGCAGGTACTATTATTAATGTAGTACTTATTACAGCTATACTTTCTACTATGCTTGCAGCTATGTTTGGGCTAGGAAGAATGATGAGATCGCTTGCAGACGAAGGGCATGCACCTAAGTGGTTAAAAGATGAAAGTAATGTTCCTCGTCGTGGGATATTATTTTCTGGCCTTGCAATGCTTTTAGGTCTAGGTTTTGGTATGCTGCTTCCTAGAGTGTATTTATTTTTGATAAGTTCTGGTGGATTTGCGCTGCTTTTTACATATGCCGCAATTTTAGCTACCCATATACGTTTTCGTAAGATTAATGGATGCCCTCCAGAAGGAAAATGTCAGATGCCAGGCTATCCATATACCTCTTGGATTGCTTTAATAAGTATGATTATCATTATTTTAAGTATGCCATTTATTCCTGGGCAGGGGTCAGGACTTATTGCAGGATTTATATTAATAGCTTTATACTCATTTATTTATATTGGAATAAAATTTGTTAATAGTCCTGAAAGAAATAATGCTATTAATAGAAGTGTAAGTAATAGAAGATATAAAAAGAGACTATTAACAGAGTTTTCTAAAGAACTAACTGGAGAAAATGAAAAGAAAGATAAAGATAAAGATAAAGATAAAGATAAAGATAAAGATAGTAGATAGAGGAATGCGCAGGAGAATTGGATGATAGTCAATGTAAACTTTATCTAGTGTATCAGTACATGAGATTCTCAGTATATGGTCGGATAATGCTAAATAATACGTTTATTTTTGTTTAATAGCACTTAATAAAAGTAGAGCGGGAATAATCTCATGGTAAGATAGTCTTCGTCGCTGAGATGAGCGGCAAACAAGAAACAGCAAAGCAAGCTAAAATAAAGCATTTTAATAAGTTTTAATTTATTACTTGACTAAGTTTTAGATTGTGTGTTAATATAACAAAGCTGTTTCAAACAGCAAAAATATTTAAACTTTCAATAGTATTTGGGAACAAATTACTAGTTGACAAGCTTAAATGAAAATGATAAGATATAAAAGTTGCCTTAACAGGGCAGGGTCTTTGAAAATTGAACAGAGAATAGAAACCAGTCAATTACTTAACAGTTAAATGTTAAGAAACGCGATGAGCGAAACAGATTAAACTTTTAAATTGAGAGTTTGATCCTGGCTCAGGACGAACGCTGGCGGCGTGCCTAACACATGCAAGTCGAGCGA
>NZ_JAFBDB010000006.1 GCF_016908015.1 Clostridium pascui | reverse complement strand
CAATTTAAAAGTTTAATCTGTTTCGCTCATCGCGTTTCTTAACATTTAACTGTTAAGTAATTGACTGGTTTCTATTCTCTGTTCAATTTTCAAAGCCCCTGCCCTGTTAAGGCAACTTTTATATCTTATCATCTTCATTTAAGCTTGTCAACTAGTAATTTTTACTTAATAACTTTTATTTGTTATTTTGCTTTACTAATCACTTTGTTCTAATTTGTTTTACTGTTTCTTGTTTGCCGCTGACCTCAGCGACGAAGACTATCTTACCACGTGTTAATCTATATACAATTATCAACAATTGCCTTTGATTAAACTTATCAATATCATTCTCCTTTATTCGACATTTTCCTTTAAGTTTCATATACTGATACGCCGGATAAAGTTTATACTTAAACAGGTTAAAATCCTTATAAAAAACTCTATAAAATATTATGAACTCTATAAAATATAGAGTTCATAATATTTTATAGAGTTTTTGCAAGTCTACTTTCACTATAAACTTTATTAAGTAGCAAGTTTTGGCGAGATTACTTAGTAATCTACACCGGTAATTTAATCACGTACTTTTTATATCTCTTAGGCATATCTACATGGCAGCAAGCCTTATGCGCATCACTTGGGAACATAATATAGCTCATTCCAGCTTTTATTTCTATACTTGTCCCTTTCCCATCATAAAATGCAGCATCCTTCTTTTCATTATATTCAGTAATACACTTAAGCTCATTTTTATCTGCCCAAGCCATTACTTCACTGCCCTCTACGACATATTGAATATCAGTATATTTATTGTGAGATTCAAAGTTACATTCTTCAATATGATTTGTTATCCCCTCTTGTACCATTAAAAATCCACCATCAAATTCATATCTTCCAACAGGCAAATCAATTGAATTATTTATAAAGTCAATTGCATTTTCAAGATAATTAATCATAGATTTATATTTACTTATGTTTCTAAATTCATCTAATATCATCTTTACGCCCCAATTCCGTCTTTTTCTTTCTTAAATATTTTCTTCAATAAAGGTCCATATAATGGTGAAAGTAATGAGGCTATAGCAATAAATAAGAAAATTGCACAAATTGGTCTTGAGAAAAATATTGATAAATTGCCATCACTCATAATTAAAGCCCCTCTGAAGTTTGCCTCTGCTAAACTTCCAAGAATAATGCCAATAACAATTGATGACATTGAGAAGTCCATCTTGTTCATAAAGTATCCTAAGAATCCAGATACAACCATTATAAAAACATCTGTCATTGAATTATTATAGGAGTACGCTCCTACAAATGTTAGTGTAAATATTATTGGAAGAAGCACTTCATTAGGTATATTAATAACCTTAACAAAAAGCCTAATTAAGGAAAATCCAAAAAAACCCATTACAATATTTGCAACTAATAATCCAATAAACACCGTATAAACTTGTGGTGCGTGTTCTGTAAATAATAATGGCCCTGGTTGTAAACCTTGAACTAAAAATGCCCCGAGCATAATAGCTGTAGCACCATCTCCTGGTATCCCAAGCGTTAACATAGGAATCATAGCTCCACCAGATACTGCATTGTTACCTGCCTCAGGAGCAACAATCCCTTCCGGTTCACCATTCCCAAAATTATCTTTATATTTCGACCATCGTTTTGCTTGATCATAAGAAATGAACGAAGCAATATCTCCACCTGTTCCTGGAACACATCCTATAAAGGTTCCAATGAATGAGGAACGTAGCAATGTCACCATTACTCTCCTAAGATCTTTAAATGTTGGAAATGCTCGTTTGATCTTAACATCATGTTTAACATATTTCTTTTTATAAGATTCTTCTACACTTGCCAGTACTTGTGAAAAGGCAAATAGTCCTATTAATATTGGAATAAAAGACATTCCTCCCATAAGATAAGTTGTACCAAATGTAAACCTTAGCTTTCCACTCATTGCATCTATACCAATGGTTGCAATGAATAATCCAATTAGTCCTCCAATAAGTCCCTTTAAAACTGATTTAGAGGATACACTGGTAATAATGCTTATACCGAATACTGCAAGAGCAAAATATTCTGGCTTAGAAAATTGTACCGCAACTTTTGCAAGCTGAGGTGAAAATATTATTAAACAAATGGTACTAAATACTCCACCAAATGTACTACCAAAAGTTGAAAGACCTAGAGCGCGTCCTGGTTCTCCATGTTTAACAGCCATTGGATATCCATCTAATGTAGTTGCTGCTGATGCTGGTGTACCAGGAGTGTTTAATAGTATTGCAGAAATTGAGCCTCCATATATAGCGCCACAATATATACCAAGAAGCATTAAAATACCGCCTATACCTTGAAATGCAAAAGTTAAAGGAAATAAAAGCGCAATACCCATATTTACTGATAAACCTGGCATAGCACCAATAAGAATGCCAATTCCTGTACCAAATATTAGTCCTAATATATTAGTTAAATTAAAAACATTCCCAACTGCTGTCATAATATCACCCATTACCTCTTCCTCCTTTCACTAATTTATAAATATTGGATTTGGTAATTGTGTTTTTAACAATACTCCAAATATTATATAAATAGCCAATACTGTGGTTATTGAAGTTATAGCCATAAGTTTTTTATCTCTGGTATCTAATAAGTACATTACTGTAGGAATAAATATAAGAGTTGATATATAAAATCCTAATACATATAATCCAATACAGAACATAATTATTACTACCATCATTAAATATACGCACTTATTTGCATCAGAGTTTAAAACTACGCTCTTTTTTTCTTCTTTATCTTTATGTATAATATTTGAAATAAATAGTACTATTGCACATATAACTAAAAGCAAACCTAACATAAGTGGCCAAAATCCCGCCCCTGGATCTCCTCCAGATTTTATAGGGAATTTCTTTGCTAATGTAATTATAAAAGCTCCAACAAGACCAGTTATAACTGAAGCCACATTATTCCACTTTCTCATAGTATTCATAGGTTTCTCCTTTCCATCTAAATTAGAAACAAAAACTTGTTGTTGATTGAATAATTAAAATGTACGACTGGTAATCATACCAGCCGTATATTTTATAGTTATAATTAGTCAAGTTTAATCTTAGCTAACATTTCTTTATACATTTCATGATCTTCCTTCATCATTGTGTAAACATCATCGCCAACAATATTTACAGGGTCTATACCTTGCTTAATAAAATATTCTTTGTACGCTGGGTCTTCAATAGTTTTCTTAGCTGCAGCCCTAAGAGCATCTACGACATCTTTTGGAGTGTCCTTAGGAGCAACTAATACCGCCCACGCACGAATTGTCATGTCATGTCCTAATTCTTTAAATGTAGGAACGTTTGGATAAAGATTTGAACGCTGGTCAGCCATTACAGCAAGTATCTTAAGTGAACCTGCATCTACCTGACTCTTAAAGTTTGATGGATCTGCAACTGTAGCATCTATATGTTTACCAGCTAAAGCAGCAGCAATATCAGCAGAACCATTTGGATATGGAACATGTTTAAGCTTTATTCCGTATTTTTCTTCCATAGAAAGTGCTGCAATATGCCATATAGCACCCATACCTGAATTACCTACTTGAATTTTTCCTGGATTTTTCTTAGCATAAGCTACAAATTCATCTACGCTATTATATGGAGCATCTTTAGGAACTACAAGAGCTGCTGGTGCTGCAATTGGTGCAACAATTGGAACAAAGTTCTCATAGGTTACTGGTGATTTGCCTTGGTGTGGGAACATAGCAAGTTCAACTGTAACCATACCTAAAGTATATCCATCAGCCTTTGCCTTTGATGTTTCCACCATCCCTGTTACCCCACCACCATCTGGCTTATTTGTTGGAACAAAGTTTGAATCTTTTAAATTAGATTTCATATATTGAATTAATCCTCTGGTAGAAATATCTGTACCTCCACCAGGTGCCTTAGGAATGATTACTGTAATATCCTTGCTTGGATATGCCTTTGAAGTGCTTGTCGCTGTGCTTCCACAAGCAGTTAAACCTACAGCCATTGTCGCCACTGCAGCTACAGAAATAATTGATTTTAATAATCCTTTTTTCATTTTATTTCCCCCTTAATTTTAGTTTATTTTGCAAATATTTATCTTAATATTATAAATATTTTTTCTCCATTTTTTCTGTCATACGCTTTAACATCTTTACTTCCTTTTTAAATGTTTCAGTAAGTCCTTCAGCTTCTTTTGTACGACAGCTAATATTAATATCTAATCCATCTAGTTCTAAATAATATTTAGCATTAACCGGATAATATTGTCGTTCAATTAAAGAACATATTGTAAGTTCATCCGATAGTTCTTCTAAGTCCTCCTTATTGTAGCCGTTACAAACCTTTACATAGAGCTTAGGTTGCATATTAGCCATTACACCGCTATATCCAGCTGCGCCTTCCTTTAACGATTCTAGTAATGTAGATGTGTTTGCATTGTAAAGTTTTAAATTTGTACCTTTAATTACTTCCAATTTTTCTTTAATATTTTCCATATCACAGCTTGTATCCTTTAAGAAGTAAAATCTTCCTGTTTCAGCACACCATCTTGTTACTTCCTTTGTCATCACTCGCTTGTACGGATATGGACATTCATAGAATCCTAATGGCATATCTTCAGGTAACTTTTCAAGCAATCTTTGTAAATTATTAAGCCACACTTCATCACTTTCGTCTTCCTTAGCAAGACGATTTGTAATTAATATTGTTGCATCAACGCCAGCTGCTGCAATTTCATTCAATTCCTTAACTTGGTCTTCAAAACTATCTGAAACATGACCTGAAGCAATTACTGGCACTCTTCCTGCTGCTTTTTCTTTCACAAAACAGGCAATTTTCACTCTTTCCTCTAATGATAAAAAGAACATTTCGCTTGATTGACATACGGCAAATAATCCTAAAACTCCATTGTCAATATACCAATTCACAAGTTGTTCTAATGCTTTGTAATCTACCTTGTTTTCTTTAGTAAAAGGTGTAAGCATTACAGGCCATACTCCCCCCGGAAAATTATTAATCATCTTTTTTCACCCCTCTAATTTTATCTTTATATTAGAACCAATTATTTATTAAATCACTTAATTTTAATTCTCCAAAATGCTATTGTTTCTCTTTTCCACGTATAAGAAATAAACACCTCATCTCCATCTGCTATGATTGCAGGATATGAAAATTCCCCTTCCCCACTATCTAAATCTATTAGTTTACTCCATGTTTCACCATTATCTTTTGAGACCGCAAGAGATATTGGTGTTCTGCCTCCCCAATTCACTCCAATAGGATTATATACTAGGGCTAAAGTACCATCTTCTAGTTTTACTAAATCAATACCACTATTATTATTAGGAAGTGACGTTTCATATGCTTTAGCCCAAGTTTCCCCATAGTCATTTGAATCACTTCTGTATATCTTACCCTCAGTACTTCTTAGGAGCATATGTATATTCCCTTTTACTGATTCCCATAATGTTGGCTGAATCACCCCTCTACCAAAGAATGACTGTTCACTCACTTGTACATTGCTTTCATCCGCTCTTACGGTACGCTCAAATTTACTTCCAACAATGCCTTCAATAATTATGTTATTACTTTTAGTCCAAGTTTCCCCACCATCATCAGAGTAATCAACGAAAGCACTCCATATCCCATCTTCTAATGATCCTGGCGCTAAAATTCTTCCGTTGGATAATCTAATTGGTTTATTTCTAACGGGTCCTCTACCACCTTCATCCCCTTTTACCATCTCATATGCCTTGTCCCAGGTGCCACCATCATTATGCGATATTTTAATCATGGTCTTCCACCTGCTAATTTCTTTACCTACTTTATAAAACAATACTGTTTCATCACTTTTATATTGAAAAAGCACTGGATTCCAATGAACATTTTTTTCATCTGTAACCTTAACTGGTATACTCCAAATGTTGTCTTTTCTTTTAGACATCCATATGGATACGTCATCATTTCCTTCCTTACTTCCCCCAAACCATACACATAATATAGATCCGTTTTTTAACTTTAATAGACTAGAGGCATGGCACATATCTGTCATAACTTTATTTGTTATAAATTCTCTGTTTATAATTTCATACACTTTCATTCCTCCTATAAAGTAATTAGAAATCTTTATAGTTGTTCATCATTAGAGAACGTCGTTCATATATTTATATATTTTTTTAGGGAAAAATGTATTTTCCCTAAAGTTACGTATTCCGTTTTATTAATTCCGCCTTTTCTTTTAACATATTTGCAAAAATTTCTATATGCTTATCGTCAAATCTAAGTGATGGACCTGTTGTACTTAATGCACCAATTAATTCATTGTTTTTATCAAATACCGGTACACCAACACATTTGATACCATATTCATGTTCCATGTTGTCTATGCTGTATCCAAATTTACGTATATTCTTAAGCTGCTCCTTAATTCCTTCTGGATTAAGAATTGTATAATCTGTAAATTTTGTTAGTGGCTTTTCTAAAATTGTCTCTATTAATTTTTCATCCAAAAATGCCAGCATCGCTTTCCCAATGGCAGTACATACAAGTGGTGCTGTTAGTCCCTGTATCCATCGTATATTATATGCTTTTTCAGGGAATCCACCCTCCATGTACATAACATTTTCTCCATCAGGTATCCCAAAATATACAATTTCACCAATACTGCCTGTAAGTTCGTTTACGCACTTATGAACAATACTTTGAAAACCAATTGTTCTTGCACTAATATGAGACAATTTGATTATTTTACGACCTAATCTATACTTTTCATTGTCCTTGTTTTGCTCTACATACCCACAAGCTTCTAAAGTTGAAATTATGTTATGAACATTACTTTTACATATATCTAACCTTTTGCTTATATCTGTAATGCCCAGCTCTAGTTCTTCTAGAGAAAAACATTCAAGTATATCTAATGCTTTTTTTAAAGATTTTACTTTTATTTTATCTTCCATCCCAAACCTCTTTCGTTCTTGCATGCTGAACATTGTTCCAAATTTACCACCTATATACAGTATACATCTTGATAGTGATATTTTCAAGAGCATTTTGTGAGAATATTCTTTTTTATCCTAAAATTATGCAATTACCTAGAATTAGCTACTAGATATTGAAAATAAATTATAATTAATCTTACTTAAATAAGTTTACCACACAACTAAAAAGGAAATTGAGTTACAATTTCCCTTTTAATCTCTATCACAGTATGCCTTCATTCATAATACATCAATGTGTAAAGCTTTCTTTCCTAGCTAATAGCTAACATATAATACCTTATTTATTTTTATCCTGCTAGCATTGGTCCAATAAATGCCCAAACCATAACCCAAATCCAAAGTGCAGCCGCTCCAACCCAGGTTGCCTTTAAAACCGTTTTGGTATTGCTGCAGCGCGCTATGCCTAACTGTCCTGCAAGATTTGCAGTTGGATATAAAGAACCTGTAATTCTTGTAGCTGCTAGTATTGCTGTAGCCCATATTTGCATTGGCAATCCAACTGAATTAACTAGATCTATAAACATTTTGTGCACTATTGTAATTTCAGCAACTGCAGCTGCTTCAATACCAAATCCTCCAACTAAAGAAGCGATAATTAAAACTCCTGCCTTTCCTCCACCTGCAACAAGACCTGTCAGAAGCTTACCTAAAGCATCAAATCCACCGCCAATATTTATCATGCTAAACATTACTTCAAAGAAAATAAACACAAAGAACATGTTTGTCATCTTTGATGCACCTTCAACAAATGTGTCGATTGCTGAATCAATTTCAATTCTGCTGCTAATGGTAAGAATGGCAGATAAGATTAACATTACAATAATGGCATAATTTGTACCTTGTTTTGTAATGACACCATACCCAACTAAGATAGCAAACACTATTAAAAATAATATCGTTGTGCGTTTTTGCTCTGTACTTACAACCATTTTATTAATATCAATCATGTCTTCAGTTATCTCATATACTTCAACACCTTTTAGCTTCTTTTGAATTTTAGTTACAGCAAAAACTGTAGCACCAATCCATACTATACTAAAAGGAATAACGGCCCACAACATAAGCTTTCCATAAGAAAGACCTGTAACACCCATGGTTGCAATAGTAACACCAGTAAGCGGACCCAGTATTAGCCCAACCTCCCCAGCAACTTTAAACAAAGCACATACAGCACTTGGAGTAAGTCCAACTGCAGCCACAACAGGAATGATAACAGGTGCAATAATTGCATTGCCGCCAGCTAATGTTCCAAGCAATCCACATATAACAATGGAACTAATTATAACTGCCGCCATACCTTTCTTTTCAGTATTAACTCCAATTCCCTTTACAATCCAGTACACAAGTGTTTGACTCACTTTTGTTTTATTCATTAAGTAGCCAAGTCCACTTCCACACATGATTATAATTCCTATTATAGCCAAGAAGGATCCTAGTGAGGTAGCAAAGATTCCAGCTAACGCTTTAAGCCCCTGTCCCGTTAAAACTGCAGCTACAATTACACCTACAATTAAACCTGATAAATTAGATTTATTTCTAAAGACCATTATTAAATAAACTAGTAACGGTAATAGCGCTATTAACGACGGAGCCGAAATCAATGCATATTTTCCTAATTCCATTTCCCTTCCCCCTTCAAAATTTTAATTATCTTTTAATAAAATTCTGCCTTTTTTATTTTCAGTTCTTACGCCGTTAAGAAGTTCAGGACTACCAGCTATAAAAACATGGTTGATTCCTATAGGCTTTACAGGAGAATGCATGAATGTAGACATATCTTTTACTTCATTAAAATCAAATACAGTTATATCAGCAATATTATTAACTTTTAGCGTTCCTCGATCCTGTAATCTAATAATACTGGCGGGAAGCCCTGTGATTTTATATACAGCATCCTCCAAGGACATTAAATTATTTTCACGGATCATCTGCAAAAATCTCGGAAATGTTCCAAAACATCTAGGATGTGGATTATAGCTTAAATCATAACTAAAGTTATATCCGTCGCTTCCTACGGCTATATCCATTTCCTTCATAATATTAAGCACATCCTCTAAACTTAGTGAATAATATATCGCTGATATCTCACCGCTGCACTTAAGTAAAACTTCAATTACAGCCTCCTCTGGTGATAAGTTAAAAATCTTTGCAATCTCTTCAATGTTTTTTCCATCAAATTCGGGAATATGTCCATGTGTAGAAGAAATTCCTACTTTACTTGCTCCCCCACGTCGTTCCATTTCAGTTTTAATATCTAAAAGCAGTCTAGAGTCCTTTACTTTAAGTCTTTCTAACATCTTTGAATTGCCCCCATCCTGAGCCCAACCAGGTACAAGTGCAGAAAGTCCTGTAGACGTTGCTTCATAAGGATATTGATCACAAGTAATAGTGCATCCCCTTTTACGTGCAGCTTTAATATTATTGAGAAGTTTTTCTGAATTACCCCATTGCGGTTTACCAATGAGCTTTAAATGTGAAATGTGTAAATGAACACCTGTACTTTCCGCTACTTTAATCATTTCATCAACAGCTTCAAATACTAAATTGCTTTCATTGCGTAAATGTACAGTAAGTATACCTTGATTTTCCTTTATTACCTTTGCAAGTTCTATGAACTCACCTAATTTCCCATAACTGCTTGGTGGATAAATTAGCCCCAAGGACATACCATATGCTCCGTTTTTTAGTTCCCTATCAAGGATACTCTTCATCTTATGAAGTTCTTCAGCAGTAGCTTCTCTATCATCAAAACCTACCACGCAAGCTCTAAGTGTGCCATGCCCAATTAAGGTACCACTATTAATTGTCAATTGCTTCTTACTTACAACTTCAACATAGTCTTTCATACTATCCATTTTTAAAGATGTATCTTCAGGAATTATCTCAATTGTTCTAGAAAAAAATTCTCTAATTTCTTTACTTTTGGATTCATTTGATGGAACTAAAGAAATGCCGCAGTTTCCTGTAATTTCTAATGTAACTCCTTGATATAACATACTTTCTGCTTCTTTTGAATTGAGAGGACATGCATCTGAGTGGGTGTGAAGGTCAATAAATCCCGGTGAAATAACTTTTCCCTCACAGTTAATTACTTTACTACCTGTAACATTTTCATTGTCAGTGATTTCTACAATTCTATCACCTTTAATGCACACAGTGGCCTTATAGGGAATCTTCCTTGTACCATCCACTACCAGACCGTCTTTTAGAATAAAATCATACACATCTAGCACCCCCAAATATTATTTATAAAGCTTCTTTCATATTGTTAATGAAAGACCTTATACACTTAAAGTTAAGTATTAAATAACTTAACTCTCTTCCTTTGTGGGTTATAGTAATATATGAAATTTATTTACCTTTTATTACGTTAATGTATATGAAAAAAAGCCTCCAAATTAGGAAGCTCTTTATCGGAAAACTTTTTTATTATATCCACTTAAGGCCAGCAAAGCCTGTGATGGAAGATAAAATATCCATATCAATATAGATAAGTCTTTTGATATAACTGATAACGCTACGTTTATATCACAAAGTAAAAACAAAGTGATACCTACTGCAACTAAGTACCTACTATACATTGGATAAAAAGCTCCCTTAAGAGTTTTCCATCCTGTATAGACGCTATAAAGTAAAATAACTGCATAAATAAATCCTATAATCAGAGTGACCTTTTTTATACCTTCATATCCTAGGTCTTCTATAAGTAAATTATTTGCAAGAGATATAACTATTAAGATAATAAATATAATAGTAACTACTAAAAAGTTTAAATTATATCTTCGTTCTATAGCCCTCCTATGACGTATTATGTAAGTAATTTGTACTAAGCAAAAAATCATTATGCCTAATTCATTTAAGCCTAAAATTATCATACACAAATCGGCTAAAGCAGTAAGAAAAATTGCCAATCTTAAAAATATAGTATCCATTTTATCATGTCCGTTGCTTCCTATTAGAATAGATAAAAACAAACATAATAGTATTCCAAAATACTTTAACACCGATGAGTACACTGTTTTAAAATTATTAGTGTAATCAATATAGATAAATGCACAATATATAATTAACTCAATAAAAAGTACAAGCTTTACGATTAATATCTTAACATGATTTTTTATAATAATCACTTCCAAAACATAATATTTTCCTTATATTATATTTTGCTAAATAATAAGTTTAAATATAATATCTTATTATAATAACCCATTAATAATTTTTATCCACTCATATAAAAATGCACCTCCAAGTGCTAGATTTTGTCTAACATTTGGGGCGCACTTCAAAAACAGATGCTTTTCCTTATTCTTCTTATCCTAATAGCTCTTTCAAATCATCTTCTGGTGTGCTAATTGGCTTAATATCAAAATTATCAACTAGGAATTGTAATACATTAGGACTTAAGAAAGCTGGTAAGCTCGGTCCAATATACATTCCTTTTACGCCTAATGAAAGTAATGCTAATAAATCAGCTACAGCCTTTTGCTCATACCAAGATAAAATTATTGACAATGGTAAATCATTAACTCCACAGTTAAATGCATCCGCTAACGCTAAAGCTATTCTAACCGCTGAATAAGCATCATTACACTGACCTACATCAAGTAATCTTGGAAGCCCTGCCACTTCTCCAAACTCTAATTTATTGAAACGATACTTACCACAAGCTAAAGTAAGTATAATACAATCCTTAGGTACTTTTTCCGCAAACTCTGTATAATAGTTTCTTCCAGGCTTTGCACCATCGCATCCACCTATCAAGAAGAAATGTTTAACTTTTCCATCCTTAACTGCATTTATAATTGTTTCAGCATGACCCAAAGTTGCCTTATGTCCAAAACCTACTAAAATTTCTTTAACTTCTTCATCTTCCTTAAATCCACCTAATTCCAATGCCTTGTTTATCACCTCAGAAAAATCCTTATATCCATTTTCATCTTTAGGTATGTGCTTAATACCATCCCATCCAACAACGCTTGTTGAAAAAATTCTATCTTTATAAGAATCTCTTGGTTTCATTAAGCAATTTGTTGTCATCAAGATACAACCTGGTATATCATCAAATTCCTTTTGCTGATTTTGCCAAGCGCCCCCAAAATTACCTACTAAATGAGGATACTTGTTTAATTCAGGATATCCATGGGATGGCAGCATTTCACCATGAGTATAAATATTTATATCCTTACCATCCGTTTGCTCTAGTAACATTTCTAAATCCCTTAAATCATGTCCGGAAACCACAATAAATGGTCCCTTCTTTATATTTACATTTACTTTTCTAGGAGAAGGAGAGCTATATTTTTCGTTATTAGCTTTATCTAATACCTCCATAATTTTGACACTCATCTCTCCAGTTTTTATCAAGTAACCTATAAGATCCTGAAGTGTTAAACTATCATCAATTAAAGCTTTTAGAGCTTTAAAGTAAAATTCATCCACTTCATCATTATTATATTTTATGAATCTTGCTTGATGAGCATAAGCTGCAATTCCTTTCAAACCATACTTTATAGTTTCTCTAACGGAACGAATATCCTCATCTAAGTTTTTATCATACATAACTCCTGCTTTTTTAGCATCCTCAAGAATTTCTTCTTTAGAATTACTTAGATCGTACAATGCTTCATCACTATTTATATCTTCTTGTCCAACTTTTCTCCTAACTTCTTCTTTAATCTTTTGAGATTTTTTAAGCATGTCCAAATGAGCTTCAGGATCAAAATTTACATTGGTTAATGTCATAAATAATGAATCTTCAACAAATGAAATCAATGACTTATCTAGCTTTTCCCCTTTTTCTATTAATTTAACAACATATGAGCTAATTCCTTTTAGTTGATAAATTAACAAATCCTGCATTGCAGCAATTTCTGGTGTCTTTCCACAAACCCCTATTTTAGTACAGCCCTTACCTCCAGCAGTTTGCTCGCATTGATAACAAAACATTTCTTGTTGCATATACAATCCTCCTGAATTTTCAAAATATTTTATTATTATTTTACAATTAACTTATATAATATGCAACAAAAACCCGACATTAACCTATAATTTTTACAAAAACATCTAATCTTTAACAATTTATTCATTTTCACTTTAGTTTATACTAACATCTATAAACGTTGTTTCCCTTCATAGTAAGGCTCTAAATGAAGTATAACTTGAGAATTTTCACCTAGCTCTTCTTTTACTCTATTTTCAATATTAATAGCAAGAGTATGTGAATCCTCAACACTCATATAGGCATCTACCATTATGTGAAAATCTATATACATTTCATCCTCTGTGCCCCTACTTCTCACATTATGTGCATCCTTAACCTCTTCAAATTCAAGGGCTATATTCTTTATTTTTTCTGCATCTATAACCGCCTTATCCACTAGCACTCCACTGGTATCACAAAATATTTCATAAGCAGCATGGAATATAAAACCACCTACCACTAGTGATGCTATCGGATCAATTACTGGAGGTAATCCAATTTTAATACCTATAAGGGTTATTATAACTCCAATAGAAACATAAATATCCGACCTTGTATGCATAGAATCAGAAATAAGAATTTGACTACTTAGTTTTTTTCCTTCGCTATATTCAATCTTACTTACAAATATGTTTATCAAAAGAGTTATAAATAAGGCAATTATGCTCTCCAGAGTTATATTAGGTGTAACTGGGTTATTAAATTTTTGAAATGCTCCAACAACTACCTTTATTCCAACTATAGTTAGCATGCCCCCAATAAAAAGACCCGCAAGAGTTTCAAACTTTTTATGTCCATAAGGATGTTCTTCATCGACGGGTTTTGAGGCAAACCAAATACCTACTAATCCCACAATATTAGAGGCTCCATCAGAAAGTGAATGAAACCCATCAGCTGTTAAACCTGTACTTTTAGCAACAGATCCAATTATAATTTTGATTAAAGCAACAAAGACATTTGCAAATAATATAATAAGAAGTATATTTCTAACTCTCTTTATATTACTATCCATAATTAGACTCCTTTATATATTTATCAATTGATAGTATTATTTTCACCTTACACTTCATATCATATGTCTACACATGAGTATTTGTTACTATTCTACTAGTTGAGCATCAGTGTCAGTTGATAATGATAATCTAATTTGTTTATTAAATCTTCCCACAGGATAGCTTCAACTACATTAAAACTTTATTCATATTCTTGGTTTGAAAACATAAAAAAGCCAATATCATAAGGTATTGACTTCAATCTTCTATAAATGTATTAAGTTCTTTTTTAATTATTCGCCAATTTGGCATAAACTTATCCATATAACCTATAAAGATATTATTATGATTCTTCTCAAGTAAATGAACTAGTTCATGCACAATAACATATTCAAGGCACTTTGGAGGCTTTTTGGTTAGCTGTAAATTAAGCCATATCCGCTTATCCCTTACATTGCAAGTCCCCCACCGTGTTTTCATATTCTTAACTCCCCATTCTTCAGCTGTAACTCCTATAATTTTCTGCCACTTCTCTAAATACTCAGGGATTTCACTTTTAATATTTTCACGATACCATTCATTTAATAACTTTTCTCTCTGATCCACTGTACTATTTTCACGCACTTGCAATATAAGCCTATCTCCATTAATCTTTATATTATTTTGTTTATTTGAATAAAGCACCTCAAGAGCGTATTTCTTTCCCCAAAGATATACACTTTCACCTGAAACATATTCTCGAATGCATTGTTTAGGCTGATTTTTATATTTATCCTTGTGTTTTTTTATCCATGGCATTTTAGAAATAAGAAACATTTTAATAGCTTCATCTTTCATATTTTTGGGGGCTGAGACTTGTACTCTTCCTTGGGGAGCTGCCACTCTCAAATATATATTTTTTATTTTCTTTTTTTGCACCCAAATTTCTATGTCATCAATTATCAAACTTGTCACTTTAGTTTCTCCTTAGTTCTCTGCCAATTTTATTTTTTAATTTAAATATCATACTAATAACAGTATATATTAAATAATGTTATTAATAAATAATGTTATTAATAAATAAACATACATATAGAAAAAGGATAGAAGATATCAAATCTCCATCCTTTTTTATAATAATTATTTACTTATTCCTAATAAGTTCTTTACAACTTCTCCCCCAATAATCATTCCAGCTACTGGAGGCACAAAAGAAATACTTCCTGGAATTTGTCTCTTTATAGAGCATCTTTTACTGCTTTCTGCTGTGCAAACACAGCCTCCCTTGCAAGTTACAACTTCATCTTCTTTTGGCTTTGTTGGAATTTCTTCAGAGTATAATACTTTAAGCTTCTTTACTCCTCTTTTCTTAAGTTCATGTCTCATAACCTTAGCAAGAGGGCAAACTTTTGTATTATATATATCAGCAATTTTAAATTGAGTTGGGTCAAACTTGTTCCCTGTTCCCATTGAACAGATAATCTTCTTATTATGCTCTTGGCACCAAAGTACAAGAGCAATTTTTGAGGAAACTGTATCTATAGCATCCACTACATAATCAACATCATCAGTTATAATATCGCCAATATTTTCTTCAGTGACAAAAGTTCTGTGAGTTATAACATTACATTCCCTATTTATATCTAAAATTCTTTCACGAGCAACCTCAACCTTAGGTCTACCTACAGTTTTTAGAGTGGCAATAATCTGTCTATTTATATTAGTTAAACAAACAGCATCGTCATCTACAATAACTATACTTCCAACTCCAGCTCTTGCAAGTGCCTCTACTGTAAAGCTACCAACTCCACCAACACCAAATACTACGACCTTACTATTTTTAAGTTTTTCAAGACCTTCCTTACCTACTAAAAGCTCCGTTCTTGACAATGAATGCTGTGCCATATTCTTCTCTCCTTTAGTACTTTAATCAGTATATATTATATATCAACATCTGTTTAATTTAAATACTATAAAATAAATTTTATTATGGAGATTGAATTCTATAATTTAAATCTCGTGATGATGGATTGTAAATTTTGTGATAAATCTGACATCCCCTCACTGGAACTTGCAATTTCTTCTATGGAAGCAGCTTGCTCTTCCATAGAAGCTGTTACTTGTTCAGTAGAAGCAGCATTTTCTTCAGCAATTGCAGTAAGGTTCTTCAAAGTATTCAGTATTTCATCCTTTGTCCTTTCCATTTCTTCTCCAGAAGTGTTCAATTGTTCAACTACTTTTTCTACTTTTTTCATTGCTTCATCAATTAACATATATTTATTCTTGCTGCTAATTACGCTATTTGTTTGTTCTACAGATATAGCTGATACCCTTTCTATTGTCTTTACAGCATCTTTGGCATTATTCTGCAATTCATTAACCATTTTATCAATATCCTTTGTGGAAATTGAAGATTGTTCAGCCAGCTTTCTAATTTCTTCTGCAACTACTGCAAATCCTTTACCTGCTTCTCCTGCTCTTGCAGCTTCTATGGCTGCATTTAACGCTAACAAATTGGTTTGTTCTGCTATAGATGCAATTACATCGCTCGCTTGTCCGATTTTATTTGAGCTATCATTTGTTTTTAGTATAACTTCGTGTATTCCTCTTGCAGCATTATTACTTTCTTCCGTTATTTTAGTTAGCTTATCAATTTCTTTTAATCCTTCCTCGACAACTTCTTTCACTTTATGTGATGCAGCATTTAAATTTTGTATATAAGCTTGATCTTCTTCAATAGTTTTTTCTAATAAACCTGCCTTTAAAGAACCTTCCTCTGTATTTCGTGCTTGCTCTGAGGCACCCATTGCTATCTCTTCTACTGTTTTAGACACTTCTTCTGCAGACATTGCTGATTGTTGTGACGCTGCTGTCAATTCTTCTGAGGCAGTAGTCACCTGTTCTGATGAATTACTTATTTCTTTGATTATTTCTCTAAGACTATCAATTATATTTTGTAATGCTTTGGCTAGAGTTCCAATTTCATCTTTTTTATTGATAAAACTTTCACAAACATCCTCTGTAATATCCAAATTTGCTATTTTTTCTGATTGATTTACTATTTTAATAATAGGATTTACAATAGAATTGCCGATTAGATATGTAATAATGATGCTTATTACCAAAACAATAATCATAACTGACACATTAACCCCTACTAGTTTGGGAATTGCGGATAAAACTTCCTTTTGATTAGCAGTGATAACAATTATCCAGTTAGTACCTTCAATATGCGAATAACCCGCATACATATCATTTCCATTAAACGAATAAGAACTAACTCCGCTATTTTCTTTTAACGCTTTTTCAATCATTGTTGCTACTGATTTCTGATTTTCATCATTTTTTACTTCTTCAATTGGATTGTATTGATTTAATACTTTCTCTATATCCGGATGACCAACTACTGTTCCATTATTATTGATTACGTACCCATATCCTGACTCACCATATCCGGTATCTTCTATAACCTTACTTATAGAACCTCCATCTCTGCGAGCTATTAAAGCCCCAATAACTTTCCCATCTCTTTCAATAGGAACAGCATACATTAAAACAAGTTCTTTTGTTACACGACTAATTATTAAATCAGATACATTTATCTCACCATTTAAAGCTCTTTTTACATAATCCCTATCACCTAATTTACTGGTTGTTCCATTTGAATAATGTGCAGTACCATCGAGACCCACAACAGCAATATCAAGAAAGTTTGTGTTTTTTACTTGTCTTTGTAGTATAGGCTGTTGCACCTTCCAATTCATGCCTTGAATATCTGATCTTAATGATATCATCTGTAAGGCTTTTTTTTGAACTTCAATTCTACTTTGTATTACTTTTGCTGTTTCTTGCGACAGTGAACTTAGTGATTTTTCTGCTTCTCTAGTAAGAGAATTACTAGCTATTACCATAGAAATTACTCCTAAAGAGATAGAAAAAAATAAAATCAATGTAGAAAAATAAACAATCATCTTTGTTTTAATACTTTTCGCATTTTTAATGTTCTTAATTTTAATTCTTTTCATTTCAATGCCCCCATCTCATGCTAATTATTTTACTTTTAATATACTCCTATTTTTTAGTTTCAAATTAATATATTTTTTCTAACATCTTTAATACCTCCTTTCACAAATAAAAACCCCTTTTATTTGAAAAACACAAATAAAAGGGGTTACTAACAACACTATGCAACCGGCTGCCATATTTTTTACAATTTAGGCCCTTGGCTTTGCGTCCTTATCTTTCGATAAGTTTGCCCTCTTAAATTAATGTATATATTTTTATTTCTAATAATTAAGTATTTTAACGAAATTTAGACATACTTGTGTAAATTATACCATTCAAGTATAATTTACACAATACCTTTTGGTATAAAATATTTCGACATATATTTGCTTTTTTATATATTTTAAAAATTTATTAGCTTTATTTAATTTTTATATTTAAATCGGAAATTTTATCACTATTACTAAACTAACATAAATACTTAGATTATTAATCAACTCATACATTACTAAAAAAATAATCATTAAAGTCGGATATTTAATTTTTCCGTCCTTAATGATTTCTTTCATTTTCTAATTTATTTACTTTTATGTGATTTTTCTTCTATAGGTTTGAACACCCATTCATAACCACCTTGTGCTGTCATGGTGATTAAAATAGCATTAATAAAGGTTAATAATAGCTTAGATATATCAAATGTACCCGACATAATTTGATATCCTATAATAAGTATTAGTGAGTATATAAAAGCCACATATTTTGTATGCAAGCCTTTAAATGCCTTGTCAATTAAATCTTTTGTAAATTCAGTAATAAGTACGACTACAGCTACCATACCTCCGAATGTTGAAAGATAGTCTAATGTTATTAAATTATCCATAATAAAATCCCCCTATATTTCTATTAAATTATATTATATTCAAAGGAATCTTATTACAATCTATTTTATATAAATCAACATCAATACTTATTGATGCTTTTTGAATCTTTTTATAAAATGTGACTTCTTACAAAAGTCAAAATATTTTTTGCCCCTGTGCTTCCCATAAGGTCTTTTAAATAACCAAATCTTTTACGAAAATCCATAGTTTTATTATATCTTACTTTTGCTTTTTTTCTTTGTCTAGTAACTGCTACTTCAACATTTAAATTACTCAAATCAATAATTTCTCTATGTTTAATACCTCTTAATATTTCCATGGAAATTTCTCGACTAAGATCCTCAACTGAAAAATATGTATTTTTATCATTTCCTTCAAAGCATTTATATATTATGTTTTTTAAATTTTTATCTATATTTTCTGGATAATTATCCCCTATAAAAATATCTAACACTGTACGCGGAATCTTTCCAGTAGCCATAAAATAAATAATTTTGCCTACGTTATATAAATCATTTTGTTTACTAAGCTTCCATAATTTATAATTTCTTACATCGTCATTCTTATTTTGCAGCATATGTGAATAGCTATTTTTTTCAACTATTTTAACCTTACTATCTTCCATAATAATTATATTACGCGGATTTAATTCTCTAAGAGTAATAAAAAAATCTTCTTTATGAAATTTTTCTATGATATCACATAAATTCAATGTAATTTTATATATTTCATAAAGATTTAAACCTTCTTTATCTATTACATAATCTTCTAATATTTCTCCTTCTACCAATTGCGTATCCTCAAAAGCCCCAGCATTGCTCACTTGTATTCCACCTTCTATACTAAATCTCTTGTAACTTATCTTTTAACATATACGTATAAACTTGTTATTTTTGGGGTGTACAATTCTTATTTAATAGAACTTAAAATACCCCATTAGTTCAAACTAAAACTAATGAGGTATTTTAAGTTTTAATATAGTTTATTAGTGCAATCTGGTAGTATTATTATTTTCATATTTTTTTATTATTTTCTTCACTCTTCTTAACTGGTTATCATAGTCATTTACAACAGCCTTTACTTCTTCTAATAAACTTAAATCTAAGTCCTTATTTTCATCTATAAACTTTCCGCCTTGGTATATGCCCATTTCCATAGCCTTTATGGCATGCTGGCAAACTTCTAAATCTGTATTTACAGGTATTAATTTAATCTTTTCAAAGAATTCGCCCATAGTTCCCATTAGCCCAAGAGTATCTGCGGCATCTCCGCCTATTTTTTCTATTCTATTGGTTATAGCCTCTTCATGTCTTTTGAAAGATTCTAAAATTGTTTTTAATTCATTTTTAAGTTCTAAGTCTTTAGCCTTAGTAAGATAATCTTTAAATGTACTTCCACCCATATGTATTCCTTTTAAAAACTTATTAATTTCCTTCATATCATTTCCTGACTTTATAATCATCTTTTTCACCTCACCATATTGTCTGTAGTCAGAATTCTTATTATTCTATAACTTTCATTTGTTATAGGAATAATTGATAATATATCTTCACAAAATAACCAAAGTGTATTAAAAACACTGTAATTAAGAGAAAAGGAAATATAACGAGGTGTTTATTATGGATTTTACAAATATTAAGAAAGTTGAAGATTTGACCATTATGAGTGATACAAATAAAAGATTAAAAGAGGGTTGGGTACTTATTGGTACATACACAAATAGTTATGACCCTCAATCCAATCCAGGTGAAAATACCTTTCACTATGTGGTAGGACTTCCAGATGGAATTGCTTACACAGATATACCTCAAAATACTTATTATGATCATCCAGAGGATCTTGAAACATAAAACTTTACTACAACTATTAAACAGTAAAACCCTTAAACTTAAACACTTAAGGGTTTTTTATTTGTTTAAAATTGTATTTTATTTAAATATAAATTACTTTGCAATAACTCTTTCTTTAATTGTCACGTTAATAATATCTCCAGGTTGCTTGCCTATCTTTGCCCTAATATCTTTTCTAATTCCAATTATATGACATGGTGTTTTCATTTTTACAAGACTTCCCTCATAAACTACGTCATCAAAAGTGGCTGTTACAGGCACTCTTCCCTTGCCAAACTCTGCCTTCACATCAAATGGAATTTCTATATAAGCACCATCAATATCAGGTACCTTCTTAATCTCAGCTTTAAATTCATATAATTTACTCATAATACATTCTCCTTTCTGCTAAATTTATTACTACTCTACCTACTCAAAGATATTAGCTTAACCCTACTATTAATTAGATTTTTAATGCTATCTATGCTAATATTATAACATTGGACAACTTTAAAATATGAAAAAACATACAACAAGTAATTGTTATTTTTATAAAGGGAGGAATTTTATATGTGGAAAATTCTTTTATCCTTGGTAGTAGGTGCTATCATGGGGTATTTTTTAAATTTGTCTTGTAAACAAAAAAAGATAAATAATAAATTTCAGCAGTTTGCTGTGGTTTTTTTACTCTTTTCTATGGGAATTTCCGTTGGTGCTAATAAATCAGTTGTAGCTAACTTAAAAAACATAGGGACTACTGCTCTTACTTTTGCAGTTTTAACATCTTTATTTAGTATAATATTGGTTTTTATAGTGACTAGCAAATTCATGAAGGGAAGTGACTAGACGTGACAATTGTTTTACTTGCAGCTGTGGTAGGCGGAATTTTATACGGTTACTATTTCGTTCCAGAAAATATAGCAAATAATATTAGCATTATCAGCAGTTTTGCACTTAATCTTACAATTTTATCCGTTGGAATTGATGTAGGTTCAAACAAAGGGCTTATAAGAGATTTAAAAAAGGCAGGTTTTAAAATATTATTAGTTCCCTTTTCCATAGTTCTTGGAAGCCTCCTTGGAGGTGTTATCACATCAATTATTTATGATTTACCAATAAAATCAGGTTTATCTATAGCTTCTGGCTTTGGCTGGTATAGTTTATCTGGAATAATGCTTACAAACCTTGATAGTGCACATGTAGGAACCATCGCCCTTCTCACAAATATTTTTAGAGAATTAATTGCCGTAATATCTATTCCTATTATTGCATCAAAATTAAATCATTATACTGCCATAGCACCAGCCGGTGCTACATCTATGGATACCACTCTTCCACTTATTTCGGAGGTTACTTCCCCTGAGGTAACGATAATATCTTTTTTAAACGGGGTGGTATTAAGTTCTTTAGTCCCTATACTTATTAGCTTTTTTTATACGCTATATTAGGTTTGAATTATCATACACATAACACTTGCATATAAACTTTAAATATGTTATTATAATCTCACAACTTAGATAGATTACATTTTCTGAAATATTCGTTAGGCTCTTATTTTGAACCTACATTTTAACTTCGGGAATCCAATATTTAGATGAGGAAATGTACCTTCTTATGAGTCCTTTTTACGGCATTGAAGGCGATTGATGTATCTGTGAGGATACCCACCTATCGAGAGATAGGTGTCAAAATTAGAGTACCGGTATTTTGGATATTATCTTTAAAGATTGTAAGCCAATGCTTGATTATATTAAGCGTTGGCTTTATTATTTTTTTCATTTCTTTTTTTCTTCTACTATCAATCTTTTAATATAAAATTATTAATAGCATAAGCAATACCTGATTCATCATTTGATTTAGTTATATATTTTGCATGTAATTTAACACTATCTACCGCATTCTCCATAGCTATAGGCATCCCTGTGCATTGAAACATCTCTAAATCATTATTGTTATCTCCAAATGCAATCACTTTGGTTAAATCCACATCTAGTTTTTCTGATAAGATCTTTAAAGCATTACCCTTTGAAATATCGGATGCCATGATATCCAAAAGTCCATTAAATGAGCTTACTACTGTAAGATTATCAAACTTTGAGAACTTATTTTCTAAAATCTTAAATCTTTCTTGATCATTACAAATTAATAAAACTTTTAAAACATCAATATTATTAATGTTTTTAATTGTTATATCATCTATATACTTTATAGGAACATACAAATCATTCGGAAGGTGATTATTTAAATTTTCATAATGCTCTGCTCTAGGATTATTTTTATTAGAATACACTAAATCAGTTGTATAAATAAGAAAATTTATGTTATTTTCTAGACAATAAAATATTATATTCCTTGAAGTATCTTTATCAATTATTTTTGAATAAAGTATTTCCCCTGTTTCTATATTCTTAATTAAGCCTCCATTGCAAGCTATAATGTGTCCCCTTAAATTTAACTGCTTTATATAAGATTTCACTAAAAGATCAACTCTTCCTGAAGCTATAATTATTTCTAGGCCTTTTCTCCCTAGATCTTTTAAGGCTTTCTCATTTTCTTGTGATATAATACCTTTTGAGTCCAAAAGTGTTCCGTCCATATCACATACGCACCACTTATACTTAATCATAAGTCCTGTCCCCTTTGTCACTAAAAAATTATAGGTGTATATAATTAAAAATTACTACACCAAAATTATATTGTCATTATATTTTTATTTTTCAACTATTTTATTTATAATTTTTTCTTCCACAAGTTCGCTTTTACTAAAGCCTTTTCTAAAATATCGTATTTGTTTGTATTTGATTCCATTCATCTCGAAATCTAAAACATCTATTCTCTCTCCGGTGTAAACCACAGGTTCCTTTTCACCTTTTAGAAATACATGCACTTCCATAAGTAAATCACATCCTTAATTATATGTTTATCTAAGATTATTATATATATTAAATGTATTATCATCAATTATTTATATCTAAAAATTTACTTAGAGAAAAATAAACCTAGAAAATTATTCTTCTAGGTCATGCGTAATATTAATAATATCCCAGGGACTTGACTCCTTATGTTGACACTGAATATACATCAGAGAATTCTATATTTATCATCTCTACATTAGTTTCGTAAAAAGACTTGTTTTCATATTTTTCATCACTTATCAGATTAGCAGGCAGTACTATCGTAAATTCACTGCCTTTTCCTTCCTCACTGCTAACACTTATTTTCCCACCATGTATTTCAATAAAGGATCTTACAAGATATAGTCCTATTCCGGTTCCTTCACATTGTCTTGAAAGTGAGCGATTTGCTTGTCCTAAACGTTCGAATATGACATTAAGCATATTACTCGGAATACCATGTCCATCATCTCTTACTTTAATAACAACATTTTCTCCTTTATCCTCCAAATTTACATATATGTGGCCATTAGAATTTGTATATTTAAATGCATTAGATAACAGATTTAATATTACACGTTCTATTTTGTCATGATCAAAAGCCATAATTTTTTCTTCGACATTTGTATCAAATATAAGTTCTATATTTTTGCTTTTTATATAAGCTGCCACAGATTGAGTAATATCTTCAACAACACTTACTATATTACCGTTCTTTTTATCAATTTTAATAAATCCCGAATCAACTTTAGTTATATCCATAAGATTATTTATAAGTCTAGTCATTCTAAAGCAATTCTGCTTAACTATTTTTAAGTAAGATTTAAATTTATCTATATTATCAGTATTAAAATTTTCCAAGTACATATTCATTGTTTGAATTGCAACAGAAATAACATTAACTGGCGTCTTAAATTCATGAGACATATTGGTAAAAAACTCCGTCACAAGAGTATTAAATTCTCTAGACTCATTTAATAATTTTATATTCTTTTCTACATCATGTTTCAATGTTTCTATTTGCTTTTCTGATGTTATGTCAAGTAAAAAGGTCATCACTGACGCTTTACCCTCATATATAAAGAAAGAGGATGTGTTACGAACAGCGATAGATTTGCCAGTACAATTTAGTATATTTGCTTCATATATAACCCTAGAAAGCTTGTTTTTAATTATATTTGAATAATTTCTTTTTGCAGACATTATATCTTTTTCCAAGCAATAATCATAAATTGATTTATTATTTAACTTCAAAGGATTGTTATATCCCAATAACCTAGCTGCACTCTCATTTGCATATAAAATTTTGCCATCAGCATGAACAATAATACCATTTTGGGAATTTTCAAACAAAATATCGTAGCATACTTGGTTTTTTATTAATGATTCCTCAATAATACGTCTCTCTGTATTTTTTTCCATTAATTTAGTACTTAGTAGTTGCAACTCATTTTCCTTTTTTATTTTATTTTCATTCTCTAATTCCACGTAATATCCTAGAACCCACGCAACAAAAATAAAAATACCTATCATTACTAAATCTTTTTGAAAATGCATATTAACACCACTAACAGACGGAGCATATAATAAGTCTACTCCAAGAATAAATATAGAAGAAAAAAATGCAGTAATAACTCCATAATTTAACCCATATTGAATAACTGAAAATACTATTAATAATAAGAACAAGTACTTATATTCATTATCATAAGCTGAAAATAGGTATATTGGTAAAGATATAATTGATAAAAAGAAAATGTTTTCAATTAACCATGAAATGTTAAATATACTTATTGATAATTTTACTTTTAAATTAGTTATTGTCCAACTTACATAGATTAGTATCATAGTACATAAAAAAAATGCTGTAGTGTATAAATTGAATTGGCCATTATTTTTTATTCTCAAAATCGACCAATAACTAGGTATATTAATATATACAATTATACTGATAAATACTATAATTGCAATCTTTATAATAGCTAACATCTTAAAAATACTGTTTTCATTTTCATTAATGGTATATTTCATAAGTTGACCTCCTTAAATAAAAACAAAACCTTTATTAAAATATAAAAATCACTAATTGAGTAAATCAGTAATTTTTATCTTCAAAAATATTTATCTCTTTCTTAATTGTTATAAAATAACGAATCACTATAATAAATAAGTATGTAATAATCAATGAAGGAACACCTAGTACAGATTTAGTAATAGGATTTATAACTTCAATATTTGTATTAATGTTTAGTAAATTTAATATTACCACATTTAAAAACTCACTTAATGAAACTATTAAGAACATAAGCAAAACACCATATATTGATTTCACTACTGGTATACCAGTGATAGCCATTATACATATAGAAAAGAAAATAACAATGAACGTATGCACTCCCATATATATAGGAAGCATTCTTGTAAGATAAGTAGCTATTACCATTATCATACTAGAAAACATGTAATTTTTCATATTAGTTGACGTCTTAGTTATTACATATATTCCCCAAATAATTAATAATGTTTCAGGAATGCCTCTTAAAAAAATTTCCATCCAGTCCAGTTTAAACATTTTTCTATATCACTTCCTTATATATCTTTTCAGTCATTTATTTAAAATGAATAGTTATTTATATAAAACAAATAATTATTTATACAAATATCTATACTTTTATCACGCATTATCTATATTTCATATTATTCGATATAATTTGTAAATTTCCTTCTCAAAAATTCACAAAACCAATGTATTATCAAAAAACCTAGAAGAATTTCTTCCCCTAGGTCATCTTCCCTAAATTATTTAATTAAATCACTAAGTTTCTTTCCTATTTCTTTTGTATCCATTCCTTTTGTAAATGCAAGGCATGTACCTGAAGGATATCTTGTTTTTTCAATCCATCTCTCAGGCATTTGAGAACCTCCATATTTTGCTCCGAGTATTGCACCAACAATGGCTCCAATGGTATCTGCATCCCTACCGAAATTTCCGGCTGCTACTACTCCAGTTCTGAAATCCTTATTTACTAGTTTAAGAACTCCAAATGCTTCTGCAATTGCTTCTGGAACGCTTGCCTTATAACTCGTCCAAAGCTCATCATGTAAAGGCATCCATGCATCCATCATCTCACCGTGAGCTTCATCAACAATTTTTAACGCCTTTTTCGTTGAATAATATAACCATGAATCTTCAGGAATAACAGATAATGCAGCTTCTATTATTTCATCTATTGTTCCATCAACCATTGCAATAGAAACAGCTGCTGCTACAGCTTGAGCTCCCCATACGCCTTCTCTAAAATGGCTTATACTAGCATCTATTTCCGCTAGTTCTGCGGCTTTTTTAGGATCCCCAGCGCAGATAATACCTATAGGTGCAATTCTCATTGCCCCACCGTCACTGTTATGATAGGAATTATATTTGCCTGAGTATGGAGGTTTAACTCCTTTTCTTAAGTTTCTTGCTGCCTCTATTTCGCTGGCACCACCCCTTGGGAATTCGTCTTGAGTTACCACATTTTCCATCCAGCCCTTTACCACTTCATCCGTAGTAAGATTTCCAGCACAGTCTATTAATATTTTTGCAGTTAAAAGTGCAAATTCAGTATCGTCTGTACTCCAGGAAGCCTCTTGGTTAAAATCTGTAGTTATTCCATAACTTAATTGATTATCCGTCTTTCTTGATGCATCTCCAAAGGAGTCCCCTATTGATAATCCTGCAATTGCTCCTAGTGCTTTATCGTAAGCAAGTTCCCTATTATTTATTAAATCATTTTTACTCAACATATAATCAATCCCTTCACTTTTTTATTTTAAGCTACTAATAACTTCTAGAAATATATTTAACTGCTCGTCCCAATATTCAAAGCTGTGATTGCCATCATCATCCTTAAAAATTAAATCTATGTCATTATTTATAGCAAAATTCTTATATCTAATATTTACATCATATAAACTGTCATTCTTCCCACAATAAATATAAAGTTTAGGAATGTTTTTTCCTTCTTTTAATGCTTTACTTGTTAAATAATATATATCACTTTCTTTTTTTGCCTTTTCCCCACAATCACCAAAGGCAAGAAATAAATCCGGGCGTTCTCCGCTACCTATTTTTGATTTATTTTCTTTCATACTTCTTAAGCTTCCTGATAAAGTTCCAACTGCACTATATCTTTCTGGATAAGTTAATCCAAGCTTTAAAGCTCCATAACCTCCCATGGAATATCCACACACAAAAGTTTTTTCTTTAGAACTAGATATTCTAAGAGAATTCTCTAAAACCTTTGGAAGTTCTTCAGCTATAAAATCCCAATATTTATCACCATGAGCCATATTCGTATAAAAACTATTTGCCGCGAAGGGCATTATCATTATAACTTCGTATTGCTTTGCATATTTATATGCGTTGCTTTCTATTCCCCAGGACTTTTCGTTATCACCTTTCCCATGAAGAAGGTACACAACCGATGCATCTTTCATATTTCCTCTTTGTAGTATATTGTCTGGAATAAAAACTTTAGCCCTAGCAGTTTGAAACAATGCTTTAGATGCAAATTCAAAATTTATTACTGCCATACATTTTCTCCTTTTAAAGTTCTTTAACTGTTAAATTTCCAAAAAGTGTTCTTCCAAGTGAGTATTTTGCATAACCTGCCATCCCATAACTTAAAATTTCATCTTCAACAGTTAGTAAATTTTTATCATCTATTGAAAGGGAAATAGTCTTTCCTTGTACTTTAAGTTCTAAATCATATTTTTTCCCATATTCCCATTTAAATTCTGATGACGCTAGTGTTTTCATAGACTTATTATTTAATAAAATAGAAACCTTATCTTTTCCATCAAACCCAGCATAATATCCTCTGATGGTTCCTTGAACCCTTGCAGATATTAAATGACTATACCCATTTTCAGGTATTATTTCTCCCTTTACAGAAACGTCTTTCATAAAGTAATTTCCCGTCATGGCCTCTGCATGGTCAACAGTAATTGCTTGCATGTAATCTCCTTCTATGCTCCATGCCCCATGATTGTGTGAAAAAGGAGTAATGGATCCAAATTCTTGTTTTTGCTTCTTTATATTTATAGTATAAGAAGCTTTACCATATATCTTAAATTCATCAATAAATAATCTACCAAGATCTTTGTTTTTCGAAGGTGAGTTTCCCTCTAGAATTATTCCTATTTCATCTATAACTGCACCATTCATATCTGGAATTGTGAATTTAATTTCTTGCCATCCTTCTTCCTTAATAACCATTCCACTTATTGTTATATCTTCCTTTGTGGAAGTATTTCTTACATATGGTGAAATATATATGCTTTCTCCATTCCATCTTTCTGCATATACCATCATAGAAACAGTTTGTCCTGGATAAGCCGTTGGAGAAAATACAGGGCTATATCTTTCATCACTAAAATCTTGTCTTCTATAAAATGGCTTATAAAATATTTTGCACTTTTTACCTCTTTCCATCCTGTCAAATAGCACTTCGAGAGATCCTGTTCCCTTACAAGCTTTATCTGTGGTATGTTTAATGCTGCAATAAAACGGATCTGAAACCCTCATATTATGAGTAGCTCCACTAAGTTCAAAATCAAAATAAATTTCCCCTTCTTTAAAGCTTTCCTCAAGCTCCTCTTGTGCCTCTTCTCCTGCAAGTTTATATCCAAGTAGGCATAACTCCTTTGTATAGCTTGGAACATCTAAAATATTTAAATATCCTGAAATTCCCGATAAAACTATACCGTCATTTATCGGTTTTCTATAATGTGGTGCAATTCCTGATAATCCGCATGCAACTCCCATAATAGTTCCTACATTACCTGCATTGCAATCTGTATCCCATCCACACATTGTAGCTATTTCAACAGTTCTATTAAAATCGCCTTTTCCATAAAGAAGTGAGAGAACACAAACCCCAGCATTAGGTATAATGTGACATACTCCTCTATACTTATCATATCCCCAGTTCTCTTCTAGATATTTTCTGCATGCTCTAAAATCATCAAGGTGATTTTTATAAAAATCTATTACCGCTTTTGTAACCTTTGCATAAGTACAATCTTCTGGGATAACAGAAAGTCCAGCACTTATAATTTCCTCAACATCACTGGTCACATATGCTCTAGAAATACATGCAGCTATAAATGCCGCTCCATTTATACCATCACCATCATGAGACACACTAGCTGCTGTTCTTGCAAAACTTGCAGCTTTGTGAATATTATTTGGAAGTACAAGTCCCCAAGTATCTACAAATATTTGTCCACCTATTTGTTCCGCTAGTATTACTCCATTTTGCTCTATAGAACCTGATTTTGGTGCTGGAATTCCGTTTTTTAAATTCAAGTATGCTGTATGTTCTGTACTTGTACCGTAACCACCCCACCAAAACATACCTACTCCTTCTCTAGCATAATTAAGCCAAGCATTTCCTACATGCATCGGCAAAAGTTCATCATGAATTTGCTCATCATTTAGAGCTCTCAAGAAAAATACAGGACCATTAACATCATCATCTGCTGCAAAATTAATGAAATCTTTTACGTAATTAGTTATATTTCCATAGGTTTTCTCTATTCTTTCATATGTCCATATAGTTGGTTCCACTGGTGCACCAAGTCTTATCCCTATGTTCATCCCTAGAAAACCTGCATAAGTTTTTTCAAGATAATTTTCTGGTATCATTTTGCCCTCCTTTACAAGATAAGCAGCACTTTAGCGCCGCTTATCTTGATTATTTCATTATTTGTTTGCAAATTGCTCTTCAAGATACTTATTCAAATCATTACCGCCAGCTGCATTCCATTTAGTAACAAACTCATCAAAAGCACTTATAGGCTTAACCCCTCTTATTATATCTGCAGCATATTCCTTATAAAGAGCGTTCATACCATCCCATTGTGGTAAATATTCTTCAGGAATTAAAATATTAATATCTTCTTTGTAATACTGCTTTGCCATTTCTAAAGATTTCATAGCAGGTTCAGCCATAATTGGCTTTTCTAATGCTGGCTTAGGATCAAACTTATTAATAGTTTCCCAGAAACGTGGCCACCATTCAGAGAACTTTTCAGTATAAACTATTTTATCTCCCTGAATCTTATAATTAACACCCTCAATTCCTAACCTATCTAACTTTCTTCCTTCTGGACCTGCCATAAACTCAAGTACTGCCCATGCCGCATCCTTGACCTTTGATTTTGCATTCATAGCAAATCCTCTTGATTCCTTAGTTACATCTATAGATTGATAAGCCTGGGAAACTCCTTTTGCAGGTGGAAGAACAATAAGCTCTGCTCCTGCTCCCTTTGTTTGAGTCATTTTATTATTATATATATTTATAACTGTTCCTGCAGTTGCTGCAACAAATGCTGCGTCCCCTTCATAGAAGGATTTTTCCATAGTATCCCATTTTTTAGTTATATACTCTTTATCTATTAAACCTTCCTTATATAAAGCAGCATAAAATTCTAGTTTATCCTTTTCAAATTTAGTTGCTTTTGAGAACATCCATTTCCCATCTACTTTCATAGCTGTAGATGTAACTCCGAAGGCATGATTAAATACAGTATCTAGTCTTGTAAGGTCACCATCAGCAGTGATAGCATATTTAACTAGTCCCTTGGAAACAAGCTCCTTAAACATTTTATGGTAATTTTCTGGAGTAGGATTTTCAATTAATGGTTTAGAACCATCTAGTTTATCAAATAAATCTTTTCTCATCACAGGAGTGTTTACTTTTGCTGGTGAAAGCCATAATAAATATGGATAGTTTTTCATTTTCACCCTATTATGTCCTTCCATAAGATTCTTTACGTTAGTTGAATTTTCAATATATGGCGTTAAGTCTTCAAGTAATCCTTCATTGGCTATAGGCTGATCCCCACCTTGAAAATATATTAAATCTGGAGAAATTTGTCCTGTTCTAAAAGCTAATGGTACTGCATCTTTATAGGTTCCTGTTGGAGCTTCTAGAAATTCTACATCTATATATTTTTTCTCTGCTGCCATTCCCTTTTCCATTTTTTCTTCAAGTCTTTTTACATCTTCTTCCTTTGGACTTACATCCTTTATGATGATACTAACTTTAACCGGCTTGTCTGAACTTCCTATTTCCTTAGGAGCCGAAATAGTTTTCCCATTATCTTTTACTTCAGTGGAAGCTGTACTGCTTTTTCCGCATCCAGTAAATACTGATGCCATAAGAGCTGCTGTCAGAACTAAAGTCAATGTCTTTTTCATTATAAATCCCCCTTAAAATTATCTATTCTTTAACTCCTCCACCCATAACATCCTTAGCATAGTACTTAAGGACAATTGGATAGAGAATTAGAATCGGTATTATTGCCACAATAATTGTGGCATATTTTAAAGCATTGAAATCTAGTTGAGCTAAGCTGTTGTAATTTAATATGTTTTGAGCTCCTACAATAGAAACGGTATCGTTTAGTACAATAAACTGCCTTAATATTACCTGTAAAGTGGTTTTTGAAGCATTTCCTATATAAATGCTTGCCTTAAAATACTCATTCCATCTAATTACTGCATAAAACATTGTTATAGTTGCTACTCCAGCTTTGGCAAGAGGAAATACTATTTTAAACAGCATTTTAATGTGCCCACATCCATCTATTTGAGCTGCTTCAAACATCTCCTTTGGTACTTCATTAAAATATCGCATCATTATTATTAAGTAATAAACATTTACAGCAGATACTAGTATTACAGACCACTGACTTCCTATTAAACCTATATCCTTAATTACCAGATATTCAGGCACGAGTCCTGGATCAAATAACATCATAAATATTAAAAATACCATTAAAGTTTTTTTTAATATGAGGCCTGGCCTTGTTAAAACATAAGCTGCTGTAGTAGTTAATACTATATTTATAAAAGTTCCAACCACTGTAATAAACACTGAATTAAAAAGAGCTGGCAGTAATACAGGATGGCTCAGCACTATTTTATAGTTAATAAAATTAAGCTTTTTAGGTATTATGTTTAATCCAGACATAGTAGGTGATACTGATGGATCTGAAAGCGATACTGCAAGTATGTTAAGCAAGGGGATTATCATAGTAAGTGTTAGAATAAATAGAAACATCATTAAAGTGATCTGATATATACTAAGCTTTTTAAGTTTACTTTTATACTTCATTTACTACCATACCCCCTCACCTGTTAATTTTTTACTGATAAAATGTGTTATTAAAACTAGTAATACGCCTATAATACCCTTAAGAACACCTACTGCTGTAGCTAGTGAATATTGACCATTTACAAGGCCTAACCTATAAATGTAGGTATCAAGTATGTCAATTACACTGTTCACAGAATCATTAGTAAAGTTAAACACCTGATCAAATCCAGCATTTAAAAAGAATCCTAAATTTAAGATGAACATTGTAACCATTGGCACAACTAGAGCTGGAAGTACTATATACCTTATTATATCAAGCCTATTTGCACCATCTATTTCAGCAGCCTCAAATATATTTGGGCTTATGGAAATTATTGCTGTGAAATATATTATTGAGTCCCATCCTATACTTCTCCATGCTTCAGAAAATAATAACACCCATCTTATCTTTTCCTTATCTGTCATGAAGTCTATAGGTGATATATTAAATATCCCTAATATTTGATTTATTGCTCCTGATGATGGTGATAAAAATGATATCCATATTCCGGCAATAACTACCCAAGACAGAAAATGTGGTAAAAAAGAAACCACTTGTACATATTTTCTAAATACATTGCTTTTAAGCTCTGTAAGTAATATTGCAAACAACACTATAAATGGGAATAATATTACATATTTCATAAAGCTTATAATTAATGTGTTTTTTACAATTACTTCAAATAATGGTGATTTAAAAATAAGCTTAAAGTATTTAAGTCCTGCCCATTTCCATGGACCTAGTGACCTATAATCATAAAAAGCAAGCTTCATATTGAAAATTGGCCAGAGCCTAAAAATAATAAAGTAAATGAGTGTTGGAAGAAGTATTAGATAAAGAGCTCTATCTTCCTTTATCTTCTTAAGTTTTGATTTTACTGAAGGCTTTAGCTGTTTAGTTTTTATCTTATCATGTGTTTCTATTGTTGATGGTTTTAACTCCATAGTCACCCTCCTTTCATGGTATTAAAATATCAAAAAGAGGAGCATGCTGCTGTGCACCATAAACATCTCTGTCTCCACAGGTTCCTGAAGACGTTTTCCTATTAAATGTTATTTTTATTCCCAGCCCCTTTTTGAAGAATACTAAATTAGTAATATCATCAGTAGGAATTTTATATAAAGAGGCTATTAACTCCTTATTTATTTTCCCTGATTTTACTAATCTTTCATATTTCTCTGTAGTATCGAATAGAATATCTAACGTTATTTCAAAGGGTCCACTATTTTTGCTTCTAAGAACCTTTGCAATATCAACTAACCTATCCATTATTGCACCTCCCTGTACTCTATAGGAAACATTTCCTTACCGTCTTTTACTTCCATTAGATGATAAACTGAAAACTCATATACAATACCAAATTCCACATCGCTAGGTGCAAAAGGAAATGCCAGATTCCCAGATGTTGACTTCCTACCCTCATATCCATAGTGCATAAAGGTTGAACGTACTGAGCTGCATATAGTTGATGCCTGATTTTGAGTCTTTGCCAGCACCTCAAAGAGCACTCCTATTTCATGTGGAGTATCGTTAATAGGCTCTAATTCACCCATTACTCCATTCTTGCCATAGTTATAAAAGTTTATGGTGTAATCTTCAGCTGGTATTTCTGAAAAATATTCTTTAACGCTTTTCACAACGTCATTTTGAACCTCTTCAATTTTGTCTATTAAAATCGGATCCCTTACGCCTGCCATTACAAAAGTTCTAAATGCCTTCTGTCTAGCACCTTCTAGTTTAATTTTATAAACAGGAGTTTTTGCTATTCTGCTGCCTTTTACCCTTACTCTATTTTCACTTACAGCTTCAAATTCGCAATCTTCTAGGTTTAATACTATTCCTGGGCCTTTTAAAATATAAGGATGGTCCTTCTCATAAAATGTGTGCGCCGCTACACTTATTGGAGTACATCTTCTAGCTTTGTTAATAGGATATACTTCAAAGCTATCCTTGTTTAATACCCCCATAATACAATCCTTTGCGGAACCAGGCTCAGCACATAGTGCGCCGCATTCTAGTATTTTACCGAGATGATAGGATAAAGCTTTATCAAATCCATTATATATTCCAATAGCAGCAAAAGGTGCTGGGTCATAGGCCCTGCCGCATATAATTATATCTGCCTTATTTTCTAAAGCTTCAAGGATTGGCTCCACTCCCATCTGTGCTACTATATTATTAGTTTCATCTACTATATCTTCAGTAAGCACTGGTATATTTTTTGACATACCTTCAACTTTGCTTTCCTTTATTGCTGCATTAATCCTATCTTTCGGAATATCTGCCCAAATTATAGCAAGCTTACACTTAATATTTTCTTCCTGTAAAATTTCATTTATTATATCAATAGTCCATTCAGTGTGAACTTTAGCCCCTGATCCCCCTGCAGAACCTATTACAAGTGGAATCTTATATCTTCTACTTTCCTTAATTAAAACTGATAAATCTTTTTTGCATGCGAGTCTACTAACTATAGCAACACCAGCACCAAGCTTATGAGGACCTGCGTCTGTTGAACCTGCATCCACAACTACAGCATCTGGGTTTTCCTTCATTCCATTTGCAAAGGATTCAATCGAAAATCCATATCCTAAAATTGCACAGGGTGATAATATTTTAATTTGATCTTTCACTTTACTCCCCCCCAATTCCATAGTTTATTTTATATCAGAAGTTTGTATTGATTCTTTAACTTTTCTTAGGTGATATGTAACTGCTGCCTTTGCTCCGTATGCATCTCTTTTAATTATTAAATCGATGATTGCTTTATGCTCTTCTACTATTACTTGTCTACGTTCTTGATTCTTACTGCTCATTTTCCCAAGCTCTTTAATGAGTCCATAATAACTTTCTATAAAATTAATAAGTAATACATTTTTAGACAACTCTGCAAGCTTTAAATGAAAATCATAATCCGTTATATTATCCTGCGCATCATTAACATTTATGTTGTTTAGATAAGTTTCTATTTCCCTTATTTGCTCATCACTTGCCCTTTCTATAGATAGTTCCACTGCCCTTTGCTCTAAAGATTCTCTAACCTCAATTAAATCTTGATAAGAGGCTTCTTTCAAAGATTTTAAAATTGATTCGCCAATAGAATTATATTTAGATAATTCTCTAATATAAGTTCCATCTTTAGGCTTTCTACTAATGATACCTTGGAACTGCAGTAATGTTAGAGCTTCTCTAAGTATTCCTCTGCTTACGCCTAGCTTTTCAGCAAATATATTTTCCGCAGGTAGTTTATCTCCTGGTTTTAATTCACCTGATTCAATAAGACTTATTATTTGTTGAGATACCCGTTCTGACAATTTTTTAGATTTTAGTTGTGTAAACAAAATATTACCTCCAATAATAAAATGACTTATTGTACAATTGTTTAATTGTTCAACAATTGAATTTAAAAAAAATAAATAAAAACTTTTTTAGAAAATATTTACAAAAATAATATAGCACAAACATTTATTTAATTCAATATATTCCCTATACTTTAATTTATTCCCTATTTATGTTTTTTATACTTAGAATACCCCCATCTTATGACCCACTCTAGGGTTCTACCTTAATTTTTTAAATAAAAAATTACCCCGTAAATATAAAAAATATTTACGGGGTAATTTAATTCTTATTATATTAACTATATCTAATGATATTTATATTTCCATAATTATTGGAAGAATTATAGGTTTTCTTCTTGTTTTATTGTATAAAAACTGTCCTAACGAGTATTTTATACTAGATTTTATTACTAACCATTCAGTAACCTTTTTCTCCATACATTTATCTAATTCAGCTTTTACTACTTCAGTTGCTTCATTTAATAAATTTCCAGATTCTTTTACATAAACAAATCCTCTTGTAATAATATCTGGTCCTGAAAGTACAGTAGATGAGGCTTTATCTATTGTTACTACTACGGTTAATATACCATCCTGCGATAAGTGCTTTCTATCCCTTAGTACTATATTTCCTACATCACCTATACCAAGGCCATCTATCATAACTGCGCCTGAAGTAACTCTTCCTGATCTTTTAGCACTATTTCTACTTAGTTCTAGTGTCTGTCCAGTTTCTAAAAGAAATATATTTTTCGAATCCATACCTAAGCTTTCAGCTAGCAATCCATGCTGTCTCAAATGCCTATATTCACCATGAACAGGCATGAAAAATTTAGGCTTAATTAACGTATGAATCAGCTTTAACTCTTCTTGACAAGCGTGGCCTGAAACATGAACTTCTTCTAAGGCATTATAAATTACTTCTGCCCCCTTCTTAAAAAGCTCGTCTATGAGTTTGGATATAGGCTTTTCATTTCCAGGAATTGGTGAAGCCGAAATAATTACCAAGTCACCTCTATCAATACTTATCTTTCTATGAGTTCCATATGCAATTCTTGAAAGTGCAGCCATTGGCTCTCCTTGACTTCCTGTTGTTATAATTGTTATTTTATCAGCAGGATATTTATTAATATCATCTACACTTATAAGTTGATCTTCAGGTAATTGCATATAACCTAATTCTATAGCTATTTTAGAAATTTTCTCCATGCTTCTTCCACTAAATGCAACTTTTCTTCCGTAAAACAAGGATGAATTAATAATTTGTTGGATTCTATTAATATTGGATGCAAAGGAAGCAACAATTACTCTACCTTTTGCAGTACCAAAAATCTTTGTTAGGTTTTCCCCTATAATCTTTTCTGAAACTGTATAGCCTGGACGTTCAACATTTGTACTATCTGCCATTAATAATAATACCTTTTGACTTCCGAGCTTTGCAAAACGGTGAAGATTTATTACTTCTCCATCAATAGGCGTATAATCTATTTTAAAATCTCCAGTATGAACTATGATGCCTTCTGGAGTTTGTATTGCTAATGCACAGGCATCTGCAATACTATGGCAAGTTCGTATAAATTCAACTTTAAAATGTTCAGTTTTAACCTCTTCGCCTGGTTTAACTTCAATAAGTGTACAATCAGAAATCATATTATGTTCTTCTAATTTGCTTTTTACTAGACCTAATGTTAATCTTGTACCATAAACTGGTACATTTAACTCTTGCAAAACATATGGAAGACCACCTATATGATCTTCATGGCCATGGGTTAACACAAAACCCTTTACTTTCTCTCTATTATTGAGTAAATACGTTATATCTGGTATAACTAAATCTATACCATACATTTCTGAATCAGGAAAAGCTAAACCACAGTCAATAACAATTATTTCATTATCATATTCTATAGCTGTAATATTCTTTCCAATCTCTCCTAGACCGCCTAATGCGATCACCTTTACTTTGGGTTTGTTTTTCGCTATCATTTAATCTCCTATCCGGCAAAGAAAACGTGCCCTACTTCCAGGCTCTTCACCATTAAATTCTTAAGTTTATTTCATTAACAATATTACAAAACAAGTGCCTTTATAATAATTAGGAACACTAGTTATTATTTCTTTTAAATTTTATGGACTTACTTTTATTCATACTTATTTTTAACTTTCAATATCTTTCATCTAAAATCCGGTTAACAGTTCACTAAAGTAATAAATTTTTCTATAATAATTTTCTCCGTGCATTTCATTAATAATTTATTAAAGCCTACATCTACCCTTAGCCTGACTTTTTAATTTGATTTTTTCATATCAAAAATAATTATTCAACGTTGCAAAAGAGCAAAATTTAATTTAGTGTCACTGTACAAATAATAAATTCACTAATAACTTCCATATTATGTTAATATAGTTGAACTTGTTTTTATGGTCCATTGCCCATGAAAAAACTTGGATAAATATAAAACATTTGCCTAATCAATTGAGGCAACTTATATTCATTCATCTTTTTTCATACCTACATTCGCATATATAAATTAGCTACAGTAGCTTCGCTAATCCTTATATACTGCTTATTTCACTTAGATTCATCATATTATTTATCACACTATAATTTATGTTATTATATACTATAATTTACAAATAATCAAGTTCGAATAAAAATGGCTATAAATAATTTATGTATAAATAATAAAAATTTAATAAAACTAAAGAAGAAAATATCCAAAAATAAATATTTCAACAAAATAATTGCATAAAAACATGAAATTTAATTTTACTTGTGGCATAATAAAAATGAAATTAAGGAATATAAGGAGAAATTTGAATATGAAAAAAATCACAATAAATAATTCCAATCTTAAGAAGTTGAAAATGACAAATGTAGAAATTGCTGCACCAGAGCATACAGCTCATGTCCATGGCGGCTCTTATGTTGGCGACCGCAAAGATGGTAGAATGCATGGAGAAGGAACTTATTTTTACAAAGATGGTAGCATATATACAGGTCAATGGAAGAATGATCAAATGGATGGTCAAGGCACTTTTACCTGGTCATGTGGTGAAAAATATATAGGTCAATGGAAAAATGATGATAAACACGGCCATGGAATTTATACCTGGCCAGATGGAGAAGTATATGTAGGTAATTGGGAAAATGGTACACGATCTGGTGAAGGTGTTTGCTCTTGGCCAGACGGAGACGTTTATGCCGGTGAGTGGTCAAATGACTTAAGGCATGGTTACGGCATTCACACCTGGTCTGACGGCGATAAATATGTAGGTACGTGGAAAAATGATGTACGAGAGGGACAAGGAATGTACATATTTGCTGATGGTAAAGTTAACATAGGAAACTTCAAAAATAATGAATTTGTAGATTAACAAGAAAACATACCTAGATTTAATTCATATAAATCTAGGTATGTTTTCATATTAGTACTTGCCACTTGCCACGTGGGTGGCACTTCTTATGACCAAATATCTTTAGTCAATTCTTGAATAAGCTTTTTTCTACTTTCTGTTTCTTCAGTATCAATGCTAATATTTATATTGAGCACATCGCCCTCTTTAGCTTCTTCAGGCAAAATTTCCTTTGGTATATCTAGCATAGTTTTATTTTCTCTTTCACATACCGCAAAATCCTCTTCAAATCTATCAATTATTACTTTCATAGCTTTTTAAACCTCCTAGTAAGTACAAACATCACATGGGTCTGAATAACTTGAGTTAATAGCTTCATCTAAGGTAAATTGTAATATCGTTTTACTTCTCGAGAGTGTTCTACAATTTTTGTCATAATGATAGGATTTCCCTGAAGGAGTATGATATACTATCCTAGCATTATTGTTTGCTGATGTAGTTGTTTTTGGTGTAGTTGGTACAGTGGACTTTGGAGCAACGGCTGCTGGTACAACTTGAGTTTTTGTAGTTGTACTATTTCCTGTAGAGCTTGATGAGCTTGAACTTGAAGCTGCACCATTATAGCTACCAGGGTTCGTACTAAATTTAACTTCACTTCCGTTACTTGTAGCTACTATAGTTCCTCTTTCATCAGTTCTATAAACAGGTATATTTTTTGCTTTTAATCTGTTCATCACTTCTTGTTTAGGATGTCCATAGTCATTATCTTTACCTACTGAAATAACCGCATACTTAGGATTTACTTTATTTAAGAAGCTTTGACTAGTTGATGATTTACTTCCATGGTGTCCTACTTTAAGTACTGTAGCTCTTAAATCTAAGCCCTTACTTACCATTTCGCTTTCACTTACACTTTCAGCATCTCCAGTTAGTAAAAACGAAGTACTTCCATAAGATACTTTAACTACTATTGAATAATCGTTAGCATCCTGATAACTAGAGCTATTTGGAGCAAGTATAGTAACAGTAGCATCTCCTAATTTAAAGCTTTCACCTACTGTTGGAACAGTAAGCTTAAGTCCTTTCCCCTTAACAACTCTTACAAAATCTTCAAAGGTCTTTGTAGTTGCTGTCTGCTTTGGAAAATATACCTTTCCTACCTTAAATGAATTTATTATGTAATCTGCGCTTCCAATATGATCTTCATCCTTATGTGTACCAATAAAGTACTTAAGCTCATTAATTCCTTGCCTATCTAAATAACTTTTAACTGTCTGATTATCAGCATTATTTCCTGCATCAATAAGCATTGCAGAACTTCCCTGCTGGACTAATATAGAATCAGCCTGTCCTACGTCTATGAAGTGAACTTTAAGCTCTCCATTTACTGACGTCGTAGACTCCTTAGATACATCCTGAGACTTTTTAGTATCTTGAGTTTCAACTGGAGCTATTGTTGCCTTATCATCTCCTGATGTAGATGTGCAACCCGTAGCCATTCCCATAATTAAAAATACTGATATACATGCTGCCATGGATACCTTAATATACTTAGCGCCTGCCCTAAATCTAAAATCTAAGTTTAGTATCCTCTTAATTGTTTCTTTCAAAAAATCTCCTCCTTGTTGTTTTATCTAGATTATATTATACATAGTAGTAGTGCTCCTTTTCAATTATTAGTTTATAGTAAACGCTTCCTTAAGTTATAAAATTAAAAGACTATGTCATATTAAATATTTATATATTCTGACACAGTCTTTAGATATATTTTATTGTTATCAGCACAAAGTACTTATATTCTAAAATCTTTCTTTCTATACGTGATGTACGTACATGAAATAGATAGAAAAATTATCACCAGTGCCAAAGCTATACTTATTCCATCAAATCCATCTTTAATAATTTCTAATGGTACTGCATAATGAAAGGGTGAAAAATACTTTAGAAATTTAAGCTGATCTATCATATTAGAGAACATACCTAAAAGATACGTTGTAAAGAAAAGCCCCATGAATATAGGCATTACAAGTCTTAGATGTGAAATTAAGGAAGAAAGCAGAAATCCTACAGCCATAAATACTAACCCTACTAACAGGAATGCTGAAAAAAGTATTTTCATATCTGTAATCAAGCTTATTATTTTTAAATCAGATGGTTTTACAATTAGCGATATTATAGTTGAAGTAACAGCCATTATGACAACAAATATATAAAATAAAGCCAGCGAAGACAAAATTTTCATTGTAACGATTTTATTCCTGCTTATTGGCTGTGCATAAAGAAATTCTATAGTTCCTTCACTTTCTTCTTTGATGAGCGATTTTGCTCCCAACATACCTGCGTAAATGCTTCCTGCTATCACTATATATTGAAAAACGTATGCAAAATATTCATTTAACTTTGTAAAATCAGGCATGCTCTTTAAATTAAAAGCCTCTAATATTGCCTGCGGCATAGCATCCATTTTTGTATTTACTATTTCCTTCATCCCACTATCCTTCATTGAAGGAAACATGGACATAAATAAAATAGTCAAAAGCACACAAACAATGCTCCATATACTCAAGGGTCTCATGCCCTTTTTTACTTCCATCTTAAATACATTCATTTGTTTTCCCTCCTTATTTATAGTAACTCATGAATACTTCCGATAGTTTCTTCTCTTCTATTGTGATATCCTTTAAATTGTATTTTATTATTACGGAAATAAGCTTATTTATATTCCCATTGTAGTGAAAAACCAAACTTTCCTTACCTTTATCTAAGATTTCTCCACCAATTTTTCTAATTTCATCTTCAATATTTTCTGAAAGCTTTAGAGTGACTCTTTTTACCTTTCTGTTAGTAAAACTAGATATATCTTTAACATCTACTATTTTACCTTCCTTTATGATAGCAACTTTATCACAAAACGCTTCCACTTCTGTAAGGTTGTGACTTGATAAAAATATAGTTGTACCTTTTCCCTTTAAAGATAATAAAGTATTAAAAAGCTTTTGCTGAATTAAAGGATCTAACCCATTAGTAGGTTCATCTAAAATTAAAAGTTCTGGCTTATGAAGCATGGCTTGAACGATGGCAACCTTCTTCCTATTTCCAAGTGAAAGTTCAGAAATGTTTTTATCAAGTTCAACATCAAAATTTTTGCATAACTCTGCTACATAATCACTATCCACATTTTTGTGAAAGGATTCAGCATAATGGATAAGCTCAGAAACCTTCATATTGTCATAATATCTAACTTCACTTGGAACATATCCTATGCTTTCTTTAATTTTAGTTCCTTCAGTAACACAATTTAATCCAAAAATTCTTGCCTCCCCCGATGTTGGAAAAATGAGATTTAATAATACCTTGATGGTAGTAGATTTACCAGCACCATTAGGTCCTATAAAACCAAATATTTCTCCTTGTTTAACCTGCAGTCTTACATTTTCTATGCCACGAATTTTACCATATGACTTTGTCAAATTTTCGATTTCAATTATATTCATCATTGGCTTTTCTCCTTATTTAAATTTTGTTTATATGCTGTTAACTTATTATTCAATTCTTCTCCAGTTGACTTATAATAAATATAAAATGAAAGCATGCATAGTGAGTATAAAGTAATATATCCCAAAGTAAATATCATCACAGAGATAATATTTGAAATGCTTACCCAATTAAGGGATTTACCCCATATGAATAATGTAACATAGCACAATATAGAATGTATCATTACTTTATATTTAGTTTTAGTAGTACTTAATATTAGTTCACCAAAAATAAGATAATGAAAGAAAGTAATAATAAGAGTTATTAAAACAAATTGCCACACAACAACAAACTCCATAGATTTAGCACCTAAAATCATACTTATTGTGGTATATAATAACATTGCTGCTGTAAAAAATAATCCCCACACAAATTTAAATTGAACAGTAAATTCTACAAACTTTTTCAATGTAACCCCTCCTTTATAATCCTAAAATTTCTTTTATAATCCTCATATATTGTCTTGAAATAATAAGCCTTTCATCATTTTCTAAAAGTACCTCCAGCTTTCCATTAAATTTTGGTGATAGTCTTTTAATCTTTGAAATATTAATTATAGTTGACTTACTCGCTCTAAAAAAATCATATTTTGTCAGTTTTTTCTCAACCTCATATAACCTTAAGTGTGTTTCAAGCACCTGTGACTTTGTATACATAAATGTCCTCTTATCCACACTTTCAAAATAAAAAATATTCTCTGGCTCTATGAAATAAGTTTCACCATACATTATCCCAAGAATTTTTTCTTCAGAGTTTTTAATCATAGACATTATCCTATGAATTTCATCGTCAACTGCCTTACATTTAATTATTATTTCTACTTCTGAATTGTTAGAGGATTCATCTATTGTAATCTTCAACCTAACACCACCTGTAAAAAGCATTATTTATATTTTAACTATAAACAACTCAACTTATTAAGTAAATATGTATAATACTAAGTTGCATTATATAGCTACTAAGTTGCAAACAAGCATCTGTATATAAAGTAAATATTTTCATTTTATTACAGTTAAATAATTTTATTCATTTTATTTAATTTTCAATTTGTTCATAATTTTTAGCGTGACAAATGTAGACATTTTTCGCTTCCCATGCTACTATTATTTAGTATGAATCTCACAATATTATTTGTAGAATAAGGAGGCACTATATGGAACAATTAGTTGAACAAATTGTAAACGTACAAATGCTTAATCAGCTTTGGCTAACGCTATTATTATTAATTCCTATTGTTTTAATTGCTCGTACTGTTGTAGCCGGAACGAGATACTCTCCAATCCTAATCATAGTAATTTTCGGATTGGGTATGGGATTAGCACTAGTTAAAGGTAACGTTGCTACACCTGGCTTATCTGAATTTCCGATAGTAAATTTAATGAGTAAGGTAACTATAATTGCATTAATTGCATCCTTCTTTGTTGGAGGACAAGAACTTAAAAAAATACTATCCCATGAAAAATTAGAAAGTGAAGACATGGTTGTACCATCCGATGAGGAAATTATTCTTGGAACTAAGCGTACACAACTTGTATTTATTATAAGATCTTTCTTCATACTTCTTGGTATCGAAGGTGTTAACAAATTAATTTTGGGAGTACCGGCAAATGATCAGCTTGCAAAATTTTATCCAATTATAGCTTACATTGGTATATGCGGTTCAATTATTTTAATCGATTACAAAGCAACAATATCAGATAGATCACATTATATAAGAAAAGGTGTATTTGAAATTATTGTTATTATTTTAATATTGGTTATATCAGCTAATGTAGCACAGTGGATTAAACCAATCATTGCATTACCTCAGATTTTCTTTGCTATGATTCTATCTGCAGGTTTAGGTGCGATATTATCTAACTGGAAATTTGGTCCAACACTTAGATCATTAATTTTTGCTGGAATACCAGTAGTGCTTGCGGCTAACTTTATAGTAGGTGGTTCACAGATTCTTGAAGCACTAAAGCTTACTGAAATGAGAGCAGTTTTAACTTATGGTCTTTCTGGACAGTTATTTTGGATGTTTGGTGGTTTATCAATACTTATATTATTTGGTAAAGCTAATCATGTACGTAACCTTGCACCTGGTATGGCAGGAGCACTTTCTCACTCAGGATTGACTGGAGCTTGTACTGCTGGTGATTTAGGACCAGATGCAGCATCTAGAGCTCCAATAATGATAAACATTCCATTCTTTGGACATGTATTCGTATTCTCAATACTAGCAGCAAGTGCGGAACGTGGTTCCTTGTTAGTTGGTTGGGTTGTACCATTAGTTATTATTGGTCTTGGGTTAACAGTAGTATCTTTAAAAACACTTAGAAACGCAAAAGGTGAGGAAGCTATCGAAGTTAAAGGTTTAATGCAATTCTCCTTTGGATTACAGGTAGTTGCAGTATTCTCAAGCTTTTTAATGTTAAGCCTTAGCGGTATGCCAATAAGCGATGCATCTATGGCAGCTTCATCAGCTCTATCTCACTTTGGATTGTTTGCAGCAGTTCAGGGGGGTATGTTTGGGGAACAGGCAGCAGCTATGATTCCATTTATCTTTGCTATGCCATTCTTAGTTCATCCATTTGTTTTCGGTATATTTGGTAAGTCTGTTGAAAATGATGGCGTAATGCCTGCTAAAATAGTATACACATTAGCTTCCCTAGGAACCTTAGGTCTTGCGTATGCATTAATATTTTCATAATAAAATCGCATATTTATTTTATAATTTATGCAAAAGAACCCTTCATTAATTGAAGGGTTTTTTCTTATTAGGATATATACTAATTATAATATAGGCCTTTTGTGTACATAGTATGGTTATCATCTCTAATTTAAGATTAGTTATTTCCGCAACTACTTAATCCACAAAAGTTTGTATAATTTTCTGTGGCTTCTTCTCGGTAATTTCTTCTATCACTTATACACATTAATAATTTACATAATTTTCGTTCTTTATGCTAATATTACTATTATATAAAAATAATTAAAATGTTTATATGTTAAGGAGGTACTATGGAACAATTAGTTGAACAAGTTGTACATGTACAAATGCTCAATCAGCTTTGGTTGACACTATTATTATTAATTCCTATTGTTTTAATTGCTCGTACTGTTGTAGCTGGAACAAAGTACTCTCCAATTCTAATCATAGTAATTTTTGGATTAGGAATGGGATTAGCATTAGTTAATGGTAATATCGCTACACCTGGTTTAGATGAGTTTCCTATAGTAAATTTAATGAGTAAGGTAACAATAACTGCACTAATTGCTTCCTTTTTTGTCGGAGGCCAAGAGCTAAAAAAAATACTCTCCCACGAAAAATTAGAAAGCGAAGATATGTTTATACCATCCGATGAGGAGATTATTCTTGGAACTAGACGTACACAACTTGTATTTATCCTAAGATCCTTTTTTATACTTCTTGGCATCGAGGGAGTTTATAGATTAATTATAGGGGCATCGGTAGGTGATCCGCTTAAAGGTTTTTATCCAATCTTAGCTTATATTGGTATAGCTGGATCAATAATTTTAATTGATTATAAAGCAACAGTAAAAAATAAATCAGAGTATATAAGAAAAGGTATATATGAAATTCTTGCTATTCTTATAATATTAATTATTTCAGCGAACATTGCTCGGTGGATTAAACCAATTATTGCATTACCCCAAATCTTTTTTGCTATGATTATGTCTGCTGGTTTGGGTGCAATACTTTCTAATTGGAAGTTCGGACCAACACTTAGATCATTACTTTTTGCTGGGATTCCAATAGTGCTTGCTGCTAACTTTATAGTAGGCGGTTCACAAATTCTTGAAGCATTAAAGCTTACTGAGATGAGAGCCGTTTTAACCTATGGTCTTTCTGGACAGTTATTTTGGATGTTTGGTGGTTTATCAATACTTATATTATTTGGTAAGGCTAATCACGTACGTAATCTTGCACCTGGTATGGCAGGAGCGCTTTCTCACTCAGGATTAACTGGAGCTTGTACTGCTGGTGACTTAGGTCCAGATGCTGCATCTAGAGCACCAATAATGATAAATATTCCTTTCTTCGGACATGTATTTGTATTTTCTATACTAGCGGCAAGTGCAGAACGTGGTTCTTTATTAGTTGGCTGGGTTGTTCCACTAGTTATTATTGGTCTTGGGTTAACAATTGTATCCTTAAAAACACTTAGAAATGCAAAAGGTGAAGAAGCTAGCGAAGTTAAAGGCTTAATGCAATTCTCCTTTGGATTACAGGTAGTTGCAGTATTCTCAAGCTTTTTAATGTTAAGCCTTAGCGGCATGCCAATAAGCGATGCATCTATGGCGGCTTCATCAGCTTTATCCCACTTTGGATTGTTTGCAGCAGTTCAAGGAGGTATGTTCGGGGCACAAGCAGCAGCTATGATTCCATTTATCTTCGCAATGCCATTTTTAGTTCATCCATTTGTTTTTGGTATGTTTGGTAAGTCTGTTGAAAATGACGGGGTAATGCCTGCTAAAATAGTATACACCCTAGCTGCTATTGGTGTTGTAGGTGTTACGTATGCTCTAATATTTCGATAATAAATTAATTCAAGTATTTTTTACATACTAAAAAACCCTTCATTGCATAGAAGGGTTTTTGTTTATTAAATGGAATATCATAAACTTTTATTTATACTTTCCTGCGAAAAATATAGGTAACAAAAAATCCCCCGTTTCCTCATTTTCAATGTACTTAATTAAGTGAAACAACTTTTTAATATTTATAAAATCCGCTTCTTGAATTAAATCTTCTTTTTTTATCTTATGATCAACCTTGTGCTTATGCCCAAAACCACATATAAATAAAATGCCTTCATCTGTTATATGATTTTCTGTATCTGCAAGTTGCTCACTACTTAATTTATAATGGTTAATTAAAATATTATCGAATATACCAATATCCTTAAGTGAACTCCCTTGGCTTAAATCAATTTGCTTTGTATTAAGGACATATTTTTTTCTTTCAGCAAATATTTTAAATCGCTCAAGTGCTTTACTGCTGAAATCAACTCCTGTTACTTTAAAGCCATTTTCCATAAGGAATAATCCATTTCTACCATCTCCACAGGCAACATCCAAAACAGAACCATCTTTAAAGTATTTAATGTTTTCAACCAGTGATTTTTCTGGGCTTAAGGGTTTATCTCCTCTACATGCAAACTTTTCCTCCCAGTACTCTTTATCTCCAATAAATGCATGACTACCTCCCTTTATCATAAAACTATTCTCAATTAATTAAAACCTTATAAATAAATATCAGAAAATTCAACTTTAATTTCATTTACTAGCCTATTGTCAAAGTCTAAACAAGCTTCAACTTCATCATCCACTATTCCTTCCTTTACAGGTAATTTTATAATAAAAGTGCTGCCAACGCCTAATTCACTTTTAACTTCTATTGCTCCTTCTAAAATATCAACTAATGATTTTACAAGTGATAATCCAATTCCTGTTCCTTCTGCTTGTCTAGATAAGTTGCTATCAACTTGTCCAAATCGCTCAAATATTAATTCCTGCTTATCCTTTGGAATTCCTATACCTGTGTCTATTATTTTAATCTCTACTAAGTCTAATTCACTATTTTCACTAAGTATAACATCCACTCTTCCACCATTGTTCGTAAATTTTATAGCATTTGAAAGAATATTTAATATAATCCTTTCAACTTTTTCCTCATCAATACTAATAATCTTAGTTATCATATTTGAGTCAAAAGATATTTCAATATTCTTTTGGTTTGCATATAACTCTACTGACTCAGTAATAGCTTCAATTAAGAATACTATATCAATGTTTTTCATGTTTAATTTAAAATGCCCTGAATTTAACTTTGTAATATCTAATAAATTATTTGCAAGTCTGAGCTGCCTAAATGTATTTGTCTTTATACTTCCAATAAGTTCTTTAACACGATCTGATATCTGATTAAAATATATGCACTCAATCAATTGAATAGCTGAATAAATAACATTTAAAGGAGTTTTAAATTCATGACTGATTAAAGATATGAACTGATCTTTCATAACAAGGGCTTTTTCTAGTATTTCTCGCTTTTCTATTTCTGCTTTAAGCAAGAGTTCTTGCTGCTTCTTAATCATATTTTCTGTGTGTTTACGTTGGGTAATGTCTTGAATACTTCCTTCTAAGTACATCTTTTCATCTTTAGCATCACAAACAATGTTTACATTTATCTGCACCCAGATAATTGTTCCATCATAGTGTTTAAGCTGTGTTTCAAAGCTTTTTTCATTCCATATATCTCCAATTACAGCTTCCTCTTTTGTATTATCCATTGAAGGTTTATATAGTAAGTTGTTAATATTCATTTTAAATAATTCTTCTTTACTTGGATATCCCAATATAAATACAACCATTGGATTAACATTCAATATTTCACCGCTTATGGTAACACTGAAAAGTCCGATTGGAACCCTATTAAAGAGCCCTCTGTAACGCTTTTCACTTTCTTGAAGCGAATTTTCTCGCACTTGTAGGTTGTAATTCATGAACTTAAAATCTGCTGCAAGTTTATTTAACTCATTAAATGCAGTTGGAATAGATTCTATTGAATTATATTGACTAAAATCTCCGGCTGTTAATGCATTTGTTCCTCTACTAAGATGCTCTAAAGGAGTAACCACATATCGCTGAAGCTCTTTACCCAAATTTCTCACCAAAATCAGCCAAATAATTACTGAGGCCAATAATGTTAGCCCCAAGGTTAACGCATATGTACTAAAAAAAACAGACAATGGAACTTGATCTACAATGATCCATCCAGTTCCTTCAAGTTTTGCAGCACTACCAATAAATCTTCGTCCATTATACATATAAAAATCATTAGTTTTTCCAGTTAGTATGCTCTGATACATCCCTAGATTACTGAAATTAATTTGCTGTTTAACCATATCAGAAGATGGGTGCGCTAATAGCTTACCTGTTCCATCCATAATAAATACAAAATCTTTATTTGATTTATCTGATATGCTTAAAATGTCCTGTTGAAACAACCCTAGATTCAATTCTCCAATCACATATCCTCCATTTGAAAGGGCTCTATTTAAATAAACCGTTGGTTCACCTGTACGTGGGGAAATAAATGGTAGAGAAATGGTAATATCTTTGTTACCTCCACTTTTTTTAAAGCTTAGTATATTAGACATATCTAAACCTGTATACCGATAATCGGAAGGCATCATTAGCTTAATTTTATTACCTTCATCGAGATAATATATGGTTTCAAAATAGCCGTAGGCTTTCCAAGTGCTTTCCATAAAAATTGATAAGTTTGCCTCTCCTGATGTTTCAGCTACTCTAGCAACAGCATCTAATATTCTTCCGCCTTGGTCAATATGATACCCTACTGTATCAACTACTGACTGTATTACTTGTTTCTGTTGTTTTATAAGATTTTGTTCAGCTGAATAAGCCATACCTAAATTAGCAATCACCCCTACCAACACTAATGGAATAAACAAACGATAAAGTAGTAAATGTAAAACTACTTGCCGAAGGCACGGTGACTCTTTGGTACACTCCATTATCTACTCACCCCCATGACCGCTGTAAGTCAACATATCTATATTAATAAATTTTCCGTTACGAATTGTACTTAAATAAAGAGGACGCTTAACATCACCAAATTGATTAAAAGAGAATGTGCCCATAACACCTTGAAAATCATTAATGTTTATTAATGCCTGCTTTAATCCCTTAGCTTTTCCTTCAGTCTTTTTAAGAGCTGCTGCTAATATCATAGCAGCATCATAAGCAAGAGTTGCTCCGTATGATGGTACATTTCCAAACCTATCTTCATAGCAAAGCTTAAAATCATTAAAAGTTGATGTTTGACTGCTTAATCCATAGGCTTGCTCAATTATTAGCCCTTCAACTGCCTTCCCACCATTTTTAATTAGTTTATCTGTTGCAGCCCAGGATGATGTAAATAGTGGAACCTTCCATCCCATAAGTCGAGCTCTTTGAGCAATAAAGGCTGTATCAATATCTGAAGCTATAATAAGCAATCCATCTGCCTTAGCTTCACGTAACTTTGACAATAGTGGAAGAAAATCTGGTTTAGCTACGGACGAAAAATCAGCTTCACCAGTTATATTTCCACCTAATGTTTGGAACTTATCACCAAAGTTTTTACAATATCTCTTAGAGTATGCATAGTTATCTATATCATAAATAATTGCTAGCTGAGCTATGTCCATTTTATGGTAAATGTATCTTGAGAAAATTTGAGAACCATCTTCAAATGATGGATGCACCCGAAAAAAATAATCATCTAAATTGCTTAGTTCAGCAGTAGAAACAGTTGGACCTATCATTACCACATTAGCAGGGTTTGTTACCTTTAAGCCTGATAAGGTTTGTTCACTTGTTGTATGCCCTATGATAGCAACAGCCCCTTCCTTAATTAATTCGCCATCAACTACCTTAGCCTTCTCGGGTATCCCAAAATCATCCCGAGTAATTAATTGAATTTTCTGCCCAGCAATTCCACCAGAACAATTAATTTTCTCTACCGCCAGTTGTACCCCATTACGTTCTTCAACTCCAAGCTCAGCTTGTCTTCCTGTCAATTGAGAAGCAAATCCAATAATTATTGGTTTGTTAGTGGTCCTATTTACAAAAAAGCAGCCTAATATTACAACTAATAAAAACATTGGAATAAACCATCTCAATGAATATTTGTTTATTTTTAGTCTATTAGTATTAATTTTTAATACCCCCTTAATTGCTTTATTAACGCTCTTAAGATTACCAAAGATAGCTTGTTTCTAGCTTATTTCTGCTTTTATTACTATATCTTACCATATACTTATTTTTTATATAATTCTCTATTTTTATAGAAAAACCTCTATTTTATTAACAAAATTGCGCGACAAAAATCTCTAAAAACATACACTCTTTTTAGTTTTATTATAAAATAAAAACTACAGCAATTTATTCTGCATAAACTCCTGTAGTTTCCCTACTATTTCCATCCCATAATTAATTCTTTTTCATTAGTAACTTCATCTATTTTTTCTTCATATAAAACAAAACCTACATTTTTATAAAATTCCACTGCCTTTTTATTGCTTTCATATACAGCTAAACTTAATGTATGGTATCTTTTCTTTGCAAACTCAACTAGTTGGCTGCCAATTCCCTTTCCTTGGCTAGATACGTCCACAAATAATGCTCCTATAAAGTCATCATTTAAAATGCTTATAAAACCTTTTGTACCATTACTTTCTTCATAAATAAATGTTTTAGACATAGGTATATATACATCCTTAACCTCGTTATACTTGTCTAACCAGTATTCCTTCTTTATAAAGCTATGTGCCTCTATAGTAGCATGCTTCCATATTTCCATAACTTTATTTATATCATTTGCTTCTAATTCTCTAATCATAAACTTTCACCTCTAGTCCCTAGTATTATTTCCAATCATCTTTTTAGCGTAATTCTAATATACAATAAACTAAATTTAAGTAGAAAAAATGATTATAATTAATCTTTACTTTCTCTTATTATTTTAATGAGTTATGCACTCTTTCACAAATATAAAACCTTGCTTCATATTTTTATGTTTTAATGACTTTACATCAAACTTAAATATCTTAAAAACTATTTGAACAAAATACCCTATCCCAAATGCATTAATTAATGTTCCAATTCCAACAAATCCACCTAAAAACCATCCAACAGTTAATGCTGCAATTTCTATAGATGCTCTTATAATTCCTACAGGCTTACCTGTAATCTTTGCTAGCACAATCATAAGTCCGTCTCTAGGACCGCATCCCATTCCACATGCTACATATAAGTAACTACCTATAGCTATTAAAAACATTCCTACTATCATCATAAATATACCTGAATATATATTATTACAAACAGGAATAAGATTTCTATACATTATAAAATCTATAAAATATCCAATCATTAATATATTAGATATAGTTCCAATTCCTACCTTAAGTCCTAGTATACTTGTGAGTATCACTATAGCTACTCCAACTATAATGCTGGCCTGACCCATAGTTAAACTAGTTAAATTTGTTAAGCCTTGATGGAATACATCCCATGGACTTAATCCTAAATTTGAATTAATTGCCATTACGGTTCCACATGCGCATAATGCAAATCCCAATGTCATTTTCATTATAATTTCTAATACCTTATACATAATATTTCCTTCCGTTAACTAACTCTTTTTCATTTGTATCTTAACATACTTTTGTACTTTTGTTAAATTTTATTCCCTCATTTTATTAATCTGCTTCCGATATACAATTCTTTATAATATATTTACTGAAGCTAATAAATAAAGTAATAAGAATTGTTTATATACTCTGCTTTATATTTTTTGCACAGTTTTTGCAATAAACTCTTTATCTTATCCTTATTTCCGGTAGGATTTTTTAAAAGTTCATTGTAATTTCCTTTTTCTTTTATTGTTACCTTATCCTTTATATACCCATATACATGTTCTGCTGTATTTATAAAATTCCCTTCATCAAAAGACTCTTGTAGGCACTGGTCAATATACATGTAAACCTCTTTCATATGCACCATAGAATTTACTAAGCTGCTGCACTTTTTATAGTAAGAATAATTCTTTTCCATTAAGGAGTATTTGTATTTTGCCCACTGCTTTGTTCTCTCTGATATGGCCAAATCTTCCTTAAGAGCATATGTACATTTTATAGCTGATACTTCCTTATCCTTAACTTCAAGCATCACATCTGCATTTAAATTTTTAATACTTTCCATGTAGCTTAAAAAGTTTTTAGTAATAACAAATTTAGAATGAGCCCCACCTTTCTTATCAATATCCTGATCTGAATAATGAAGTTTCACCCTCCCATCCTCAGCTTTCCATGTGCTTTTCACAGCATTTAAAATATCTTCTATTTCTAATGAGCAGCTATTAAGCTTATGGTGAAGATTATCAAAAACCGCTGGAATACTGAGTGCATTACAAATATCTAGCACATCCTCTATGTTATAACTTTTATCATCATTTTCAACTATGAGTCTTTTCCTCATGGAATATGATAATCTATAAAAATTATGCTTAAATCTTTCTATTGCAGAATGTTTATCTCCATATACTCCTCCAACATGAAGTACAATTTTATTGGAGTAATCAACTTCCATACTATCTAAAAATCTACAATGATACTCTAAATCTGCAATACTCTTTTTAACTACTTCTTCATTTGGAGAATTTAAAACCGTATATTGTCCTGGATGCATTGAAACCCTAATATTATTTTCCCTTATAAATATGCCACATTCTCTGAGTGCTTCTCTATGAGTATCCCACCATTTTAATTCGTTAATAGAATGGCTACCAAAGGGTATAATATCAGAACTTATTCTAAACATATAAATTTCATTTTCTTTATTCCATCTTAATATACTTATTAGATCATTTATATTTTCTCTAACGCATTCATTAAAGATATCTTCATTATAATTTTTTAACATAAAGCTTCTTGAAGTTTTATATGGCAGAGAAGTTGGAGTGCATGCATATCCAATTCTATTATTAATCAATTAATTTCACCAACTTTCTTTAAATCTTTCAGTAGTTTACTTAATAACCATTTGAGTCTTTCATTTTGTTTTATCTTATTTCTATTATAATCATTAATTATTCATTCTTCCTAATTATTTTTTTCACACTTCTGCCAACTATGTTCTAACCTATGGTATTTTTGTATTTTTATTGTAACCAATTACTGGATAAACAAGTATATACTTATAAGTATAAAATATATTAAAACATTAAAAGAAAGGAATATATTAAAATGAAAAAAATACTGTGTTTAGGGCTTATTTGTATTTTAGAACTTGGGAATGGATCCTATGCATTAGCTGAAGAAAATCCTACAGCAATTCAATTTAATGATAAGAATACACCTACAGATGTTAAAACTAATATAACTGTTAAAACTAAAGAAATTAAGTATAAAAATGACGCAATAGATGTAAATATAAAAATTCCAGTAGTGGATGGGATTCAGGACAAATCTATACAAAAGAAAATAAATGATATGTTAGAAGAGGAAATAACAGCATTTAAACTAGATTTGGAAGAAACGTCACAGCTTGCTTTAAAAGATTCTAAAGAAAATGAATGGGCAATGCTCCCCTATGCTGCTTTTGTAGATTATAAAGTTCATGCTACTCAAAATAACTTATTAAGTATTTCAGTTATTTATTATCAATATACAGGCGGTGCACATGGTTCTACATTACAAAATAATTTTAATATAGATTTAGATACTGGAAATGAAGCTACATTAAAGGATTTTTTCTATGAAGGGGAAAATTATAAGGAGATAATAAGTAAAGAAATAAAGAAGCAAATGGCATCAAAAGAAGCTGGATATTTTGAAGATGCTCTTAATACAGTGAATTTTATTTCAAACACTCAATCCTTCTATGTTAAAGATAATAATATTGTTGTATGTTATGGGCATTACGAAATTGCACCCTATGCAGCAGGCATTCAAGAGTTCAAAATTCCTTTCTCTTCTTTTGAAAAAGGTGTAAAAAAAGATATTGATGTAGAATATCCTCAAGTAAAAGTTAAAGAAAAAATAATAAGAAATACTACATCTGATTTAAGGATTCCAATAGTACACGGACTCAGGGATACAAACTTGCAAAGCAAATTAAATATCAGCTTTGAAAAAGATATAATGAAATTTAGTGACAAGATAGAGAAAATCACCAGGGAGCGCGAAAAGGAATCAACGAAAAATGATACTGGATTATATGCATATACACATTTCAATGAAAATTATAACGATAATAATTTACTAAGCATTTCAGTTAATTATCATGAGTATACAGGTGGCGCTCGCGAAAATTATGAAAAGATAACTAAAAATATCAATATTAATACTGGAGAAGAAATAACTTTAAAGGATTTATTTAAAGATGACTCAAACTACAAAGATGTGATAAATAAAGAAATAAAAACACAAATTCAAGATGCTGCACAGCAAATGAAAAAAGATATAGAACAAAATGGAGGCATCTACAAAGACGACTATGCTAATCATAAAAATTTTAAGGGTATTTCAGATACACAGTCATTTTATATTGCCCCCGGAAATATTGTAGTCTATTTCCCATTATGTGAAATCGGTACTTATGATGAGGGAATCCCTGAATTTAAAATTCCAATATCTAAAATTATGGATAATATAAAAACAGAATTTTTAGAGATTTAATTTCACTGTATAAAGTACTCTCTCAGCAATAATATCTATGCAGCTTACTTTAATATCTCCCTATAAAAACTACAGAATTTTATCCTTAATAAACTTCTGTAGTTTTCTTGTTAAACTTAATTTACTATATCTTTTATACCATTATTATTTCATAAAGAATTGATTATATTTGTTGTAATATTTATACTGATATTATAGAACACAACAAATATAGAGTAAGAAAAGGTATTTAATTATGAATAATAAATTACATTTTGTTTTTAATGATGATAAATTACTAGCTAAGATAGAAGATGGACATGTATTAATGCCTAATGATAATGATTTGAAAACCTTAGGTGTAACTTTAAATAATTTATGTTTTCTAACATCAAAAGATAATAAAGATTTTCTTTTTGGCGAAGTGCATACATCCTTGAGTAAAACTTGTGAATTTAAATTTTATAAATTGCGTATACTTATAAGTCTAATGGATAACGCCTTTTTTAATTTAGCTGCAAAAGCCTTTCATCTTATAACATGGAACAGTACATATAAGTACTGCAGCAAATGCGGAACCTTAGTAAAGAATAAAGAAGATGAAATAGCGAAAATTTGTCCTAAATGTGGTTTTATTAATTATCCTAGAATATCTCCCGCTATAATAACAGCTGTCATTAAGGATAATAAGTTACTGCTTGCACATAATACTAATTTCCCTAAAGACATGTACAGCGTAATAGCCGGTTTTATAGAACCTGGGGAAACCTTTGAAGATTGTGTTCGGCGGGAAGTTTTTGAGGAAATAGGCCTAAACGTTAAAAATATAAAGTATTTTGGCAGCCAGCCTTGGCCTTTTCCTGATTCCTTAATGGTAGCCTTCACTTGTGAATATGGCGGAGGTGATGTAACAGTTGATGGTATTGAAATTGATGATGCTTCTTTTTATAGTGTAGACGAATTTCCTAATCTTCCTTTAGGAGGCAGTATTGCTAGAAGGCTTATAGATTGGTTTGTGAATTATGGGGCCAGACCCATGGAATAAAACGGTATTAACTATAAAACAAAAACTCCAGAAACCTATTTTTATAAACTTCTGGAGTTTTCACTTGCCACTTGCCATGTGGGTGGCACTAATCAAAGCCTTTTTCATTCATGAATATTTCCCCTTGCTTTTAGTGTCTTTATTGATAGAGATAATTGCATTATCCTTATGACAGAGATGATCCCTATTACTCCTGCCAAAATTGATAAAGCTGTATTATCTAGAACACTGATATTTCCATTACTCCAGTAAGAGATATTGATTAATGATTTATCAATATAACTGATATGCAGCTCCATAAGAAGCATAAAAGTAAATAGATAAATATACGGCTTCCTTCTTTCTCTTAAAGACATAATTTTATCCCTTACATTGCTATATATGTCAAAAGGCTTCCCGTTATTTCTTTTTTCTAAAATGAGAAGTTCTCTATTAATCATTCCTTGAGATGTTGCCATCTTTCCACCTGGATTTGCGTATGGCCGATACTTGACTCTCCCCAACGAAAATTGTCCAAGGTTCAGCGGTTTTTGAAAATATTTAATTTCCACTTCACCTAAAAAGTTCTCATATTCTTTACGCTCTGCAATAGTCTTATTTCCAACGTAATCCACTGCATACTGGTATTTCATAGGCTCGCTTTTTTCAAATTTATAAATGAACCTACCTGCCTTTGATAACCTAAATCCTTCTTTCGCTTTTTCATTCAGCCATTTTTCTTGTCCTTCAATTGGATTTATAAAAATCTTAAACTTGTTTATCATTATTTACACCTCCCACACTTGTGATTTCCATTCCTATATTGTAAATTTCCTTCAGCCTCTCTAATTCCATATTTACCTGTACTTTACCTAAATCAGTAATAATATACTCTTTCTTTCGTTCTCCTTTTACCTCAGGGCAAGGAGTAATCCATTTTTTCTTTACTAGGTTATTAATAGCACCATATAATGTGCCTGGTCCAAAAACAACTCTCCCCTTCGTCTTTTCCTCTACAAATTGCATCACACCATAACCATGATTGGGTTGGTACATAGATAATAAAACCAGTAACGCGGTCTCCGTCAATGGAGAGTCTTGTATTTTATCTTTCAATTCTTACACCTCCTAAAGTGACTTGATATTCAAGGAATTTCTTATAAAAATAACCCTATCATACATAGACTTATTGCTTCTTCATACTAATTCTCTTCTTATTACGTCTTCCGTAGTATAAGTCCATTATATCGCCACGCGTAGTACGCGTCAAGTAGTAAATGAAAAATCTAGCAGTATTATACACTGCTAGACTTGAATCCAATATCTATTAAATAATTTTGCTTAACCTATCTTTTAAATTTACTTCCTTTTCAATGAGCCAACCTTCTTCTTCACAGGTCTCTCCCCACTGAACTATATCCCTTATTTCATCCTTAGTTAACTCAACAGATATTTTATCAATAACTCTCAAATTTTCCTCGTAATATCCATTATACATTTTTAAAGCATTTGTTTCTCCTTTTAGCCCTAGAGAATATACTGGTATTCCTTTTGCATCTTTATGATGTGCTACAACATAAAGCCTTACTCCATGATTCTTTTTATCCGCTTCTAAGTCAATATGCTCTACCTCAACTAAAGTCCCCAATGGTATTTTGTACTTATCCATAAATTTCACATCCCCTCGCTATATAACTTCTGCATAAAAGCTTTTTTCCCTTTATTACCTATAAACCTTTTTTAAGGCTTTTTCAAGTCTTTCAAGGGCCTTTTCAATTACATGAGTTGGTGCTGCTAAATTTATTCTTTCATATCCGCTTCCCTCTTCACCAAAGATATATCCTTCGTCTAGAAATAGCTCTGCTTCCATATGCATAAATTTTTCTAATAACTTATTTGCCATTTTTAGTGCATTAAAGTCAATCCATTGTAAATAAGTTCCTTCTATCAATGGAGCTTTTATTTTAGGAAAATTATCATCAAAGAACTTTTTAACAATCTTTTGATTTATATCAATTAGTTTGATCAGTTCTTCAAGCCAGCCTTCACATTTTGTATAACCTATTTCACATGCCTTATATCCTAATATATTTACGGTCCCTCCATGAACAACTTTAATTGCTTTTTTAAATTCATTTCTTAACTTTTCATTTGATATGATAATATTTGAAATTGCGAGCCCTGCTAAATTAAATGTCTTAGATGGAGCTGTGCAGGTGATAAGTCTATCATTTAGCTCCTCGCTTATTGTTGCAAATACATTATGATTATATCCAGGCATAATTAAATCGTTCCAAATTTCATCAGATACTACAATCAAATCATTTTTAATAGCTATTTCAGCTACTTTTTCTAATTCTCCCTTGTTCCATACTCTTCCAACTGGGTTATGTGGGCTGCAAAAAATAAGGAGCTTATTTTTAGGATCTTTAGCTAGCTCATCAAATTTATTATAATCAATTGTGTAATATCCATTGGTGTTAATGAGCGGGCAATTAACAAGTTCTCTTTCATTGTCAGCAATAGCCATTGAAAATGGGTAATATACCGGCTTGAATATAATTACACCATCACCAGGGTTAGTAAAAGCTCTCACCGCCGCATAAAATGCATCTACAACTCCAGGGGTATTTACAATCCATTCTTTCCTTATATTCCAATTATGTCTAGTTTTTTGCCAAGCTATAACGGCATTATAAAATCCATCATAAGGCATTGTATATCCAAGAATAGCATTATCTAAAAATTTCTTCAGCTCATTAATTATCTCTGGTGGACTCTTAAGTTCCATATCTGCCACTGAAAATGGAACTACATCATCTGTAACATGCGGATTCCAAGCATACATTTGTTCCCACTTTTCAGAACCAGTGCCTTTTCTTGGTGCCAATGTTTTAAAATCATACTTCATCTCTTTCCCCCTTAAAAATTTTAATTTATATATTAATACCTTAAATTAAGATATTTTATATTAAATGTTATTTATTTTTAAAACATCTTATTTGTTAAGCACTTTACGAATGTATGGAAATTTTAAGAACAATCACAAAGTCATTTTACCATATATTAAATTTCATTCATATATTTTATCCATAAATTCAAAAAAATTACATTTAAATCTTATTTAATAATCTTATTAAAAAGTAAAAACATCGTAAAATTCAACTTTTGAATAATACAATGTTTTAAAAAGCTTTATATTTTATTTTAGAATCTTTTCAAGTGTTGCCACAAAATCAGCTTTATTACTAATCATAGCTGATAAAATTTTATATGTTTTTGTATGTACATCACTGGTATTCTCTGTAAACCTTCCTTGTATATCAATAATCAAAGAATATGTATCTTTTTCTAGACCAAGTGAAAACTCTAAAAACTCCCTAACATTATTAATTTCTGGCTCATATATTTTTTTACTAAATTCATTTATTAAAAAGGAAATTCTATCATATATTCTAATATCAATCTCCTCAAAACTCTCATTTCCTATTTCCTTTTTTAAAGCTTCATAATACTCAATAGTATTATCAATTTTCTTTATTAAAATCTTTGGTATTATTTCCATTGATGGAACATTGTATTCTTTTCGCTTTATATTTTCATAAATTTCTCTTTTTCTAATTGAAACGCTTATAGCCTTATTAAGCAAATCAATAATATTATATGCCATAGTATCACCTCAAAAAATTATTGCTGTTGTGAAATAATGTCTATGAGAATTCAATTAAAAGACTTTTAAATATAAATTCAAATAAAAACTTTAATAAGATTCGTAGTATACATTAATTTTTCTTTCAACATGCTAAAGCAATGATAATTATAACATGTAATTTGATTATTTGTAAGTAAAAAGAAGCAACCTAATCTGCTGCTTCTTTTTTAATATTATCTAAAAGTTTATTCTACTTCATAACTTCTTTCGCATTTAACTTTACCACTAGCATATCTAACTTGAGCAAATATAAATGCAAAAACTATAACTGAAATATTTCCAAGAAGTAATGGTAAAGAAAGACTTGAACCTAGTAAAACAGCTTGCAGTGCATAAATTAAAACTGCAACTGTAACCAACATTTTAGTCACAAATCTAGATACTTTTAGAGGTGACTTTTCCCATGCTTCTGGCATTACTTTACTAACGTTTAATAAACATAATGCTACCATTGAGTTAAGTACGCTTCCTACGGTAGTTGTAATTTTAGATAAAATACTTATATCTAAGTTAAATACAATTGGTAAAAATCCTACCATAAAAAAGAATGTTAATAAAATTATTGGGGTTTTATATTTGGGATGCAATGTTGCTAATTTATTTGGGAACCAACCATCATTACACGCCTGCATAATTGGTTTTGTTGCTGATGCTAATTGTGAGTTAAGAGTCGATATTAGCGCAAACCAGGCTCCACCTATTATAAAAAACACGTAAAGTGACTTAGGTAAAGTTTTACCTGCAACCATTGTTAAAGGCTTGTTAGCTACTTGTTCAACCGGTAGTACTCCTGCAGCAATTGTAGCCATGAATGCATACAAAACTGCAACTCCTATTGTGGAAGCAATCATAACTCTTGGAATATCTTTTGTTGGGTTTTTAGCTTCTCCGGACAAGTTAGCAATTATTGCTGCGCCACCTGTTGCAAAAGTTAAAAGTGCAGATGCTCTGAGTAGTCCAAGCATTCCACCTGTCATAAAGGTCGCTTCATTTAAATAATTAGGTTCTAACTTAGTTATCCCAAATACAGAAAAAGTAGTTAATGCTAAAACTAATGTAACAACTATAACATTTTGAAATTTAGAGAATTTATCTATGCCCTTCATATTTAGAACATACAGTAATACAAGTATTCCCACTGCTAATAATTTTCTAGGCAACATTGGCAAGAAAGGCATTGCATAATCTGCGAAAGATAAACAATACATAGATAAGGATACATTGGTAAGTATATATATTATTGTATAAGCTCCGGTCCATTTTTCCCCTAATAAAGATCCTATTACTGAATATGCCCCACCTCTAAATCTAGCAACAGTATTTATCAATGTTAATGGATAATATGAAATTAACACCATTATTGCCGAAAGTACAAATGCTATAGGAACAGCTCTTCCTGTCATGCCTATGGCTACTCCTGTTAATGACATAATACCTGCCCCAATAATTTGTCCTATAGATGCACCCATTAAATCCCAAAAGCCTAAAGTACGGTTAAGATCTTTAGTCGATGTTTGTTTCGACATCTTTATTTCCCCCCAATATTTATTTTATTAATATAAATTGGTAACTTTTATACAATAGGATTTAAGTTGGTTTATTATTTATAGATCTTTTTCAACGCTTGTCCAAGTCTCTCTAGGGCTCTTTCAATTACGTCAGTTGGTGCCGCTAAGTTTATCCTTTCATATCCATTTCCCTCTTCCCCAAATATATAACCTTCATCTAGGAAAAATTCAGCTTCCATATGCATAAATTCTTCTAATTCTTTATTTGTCATACCTAATGCATTAAAGTCCATCCATTGTAGGTAAGTTCCTTCTATCAATGGTGCCTTTATCTTAGGAAAATTGTCTTCAAAGAACTTTTTAACGACCTTTTGATTTGTATCAATCAACTCTATTACTTCTTCTAGCCACTCACCACATTTTGTATAAGCTAACTCACAGCATTTATATCCTAGTATATTAATTGTTCCCCCATGTACAACATCAACTGCTTTTTTAAATGTTTCTCTTAATTTTTCATTTGAAATGATAATATTTGAAGTTCCCATTCCTGCAAGGTTAAAACTCTTGGATGGAGCTGTGCAAGTTATAAGCCTGTCGTTTAATTCTTCATTTACTGCAGCCATTACAGTGTGCTCGTATCCTGGCATTATTAAGTCATTCCAAATTTCATCTGATACAACAATCAAGTCATTTTTAATTGCTATTTCAGCTACCTTTTCTAGTTCTTCCCTTTTCCATACCCTTCCTACTGGATTATGTGGGCTACAGAAAATAAGCAGCTTATTTTTCGATTCCTTTGCCAATTCATCAAATTTATCATAATCAATTGTATAATATCCATCGGTATTAATTAATGGACAGTTAATTAATTCCCTTTCATTTTTTTCAATTGCCATAGCAAATGGATAATATACTGGTTTGAAAATAATTACGCCGTCTCCAGGATTGGTAAAAGCTCTAACCGCTGCGAAAAACGCACTTACAACCCCAGGTGTATTTACAATCCATTCTTTTTTAATATCCCAATTATGCCTTGTCCTTTGCCAAGCTATAACTGCATCATAAAATTCATCATATGCTATTGCATAACCTAAAACAGCATGATTTAAAAATTCTCTCAAGCCTTCAATTACTTCTGGTGGATTTTTAAGTTCCATATCTGCTACTGATAATGGCACTACCCCATCCTTAACATCGGCATTCCAACCATACATTTGTTCCCACTTTGCAGCTCCAGTACCCTTTCTTGATACTAATGTTTTAAAATCATACTTCATTTTTTTCCTCCCTTAAGGATTAAAATTTATATATTAATATCTTAAATTTAAGATATTATATGCTACTGCTATTTTGCTTTTAAAACATTTTAGTTATTAAGCTACTTAATTATTAAGTACTTTATATTATATATATATAATACTTATCGTAATTTTATGAATAATCAAAAAACTATTTTGTGATATATTTAAAATATTTTTTATAGTTTTAGTTGTAATTTGTAAATATTTACATATTATAGTATAATGAGTTTACATATATCTGGAGGTACTATAATGAAAGAAAATAAGATATCTAAAGAAATTTTAAATATTGAAAATGATATAATAGATAATCAAAATATTGAAGAGGTTAATGAAATTTTTGAAACGCTTAGCAAAAATGCTAATGTATTATACAATTTTGTTTTAGCTTACACTGATTATATTAATACCAAACGAGATTATGGTACTAACGAAGAACTTTCCATGATGGAAGCCCATGTACTCACTGACATTGCCGATAATCCTGGAATTACAGTAACAGAGCTATCAAGGACTTGGGATAGAACAACTAGTGCTATATCACAAACAGTTCGAAAATTAATAAAAAAAGATTTGATTTATAGAGTGAATTCGAAAGAAGATGCTAAAATTTTTCTTCTTTATCCATCTGAAAAAGCAAAAGCTTTTAGTATTGCACATAAGAAGTATGATAATATAAACATAGTTGAAACTAACAAACATTTATTAAAAAAATTCACCGTCCAGGATTTGTGTATTTTTCATGATATTATGAACGAATATACGAAATTATTAAAAGAAAATAAACATAAATAGAATTAAAACGCAACTTCTAAGATTATGTATTATACAAATATAGAGGCTGCGTTTTATTATAGAAAAATCTATTATTTTCAGTATTATATCAATTTAAGTAACTCATCTATATCTGGCACATCCCCAGCATCCTGCCCATAATGCACAAACTTAATTATACCTTCTTCATCCATTACAAAAGTAGCTGGAAGCTGAAGTTCGTTTCCTTCATATTTACCATGAGCTAGTCCTAGTTTTTTAGCTTCTTCTACTTTTTTTAATAAATTAAGAGAACCTAGTCCTAACATATTCTTTGCTGCCGAAGTATTATACAGCTTATATAATTCTTGTGAAGGATCACAAATTATAGTAAATGGCATTTCTCCTTTATTATCTTGCTCTCTTATAGTTTCAGGTGCGCTTTGTAATACTACAAATAATTGAATATCTTTCTCCTTGAACCTTTCATAATTTTTAACAAGCTTTAAAATTTGCAATTGACATGCCGTACAGCCATAATACCTTAAAAAAATCAATATATTTTTCTTTCCACTTATATTTTTATAAAAGTTATTTTCTGCATTCCATGCTGTAATAAAGTTAAAATCCGGCGCTTTCATACCAATTGATAATTTTTCACTCATTTCCCCTTTTTCCCTCCTAATGAAATCAATTTATATATTAATATCTATAAATAAAGATATAATATTAGCTTTTGTAGGCAGAAACACTTACTCTCTCAATATTTAAAATATAAGATATACTAAGTAGCTATATAAAGAACTAATTACAACAAAAGAAAGTACTATAGGCATAGTTTTTTTTACTAAATCTATAAATGAAGTACCATAATGCTCTGTAACTATAGCCAAACATACATGAGATGGTGAAATTTGCATAGCTATATAATTCATACACATAAGACATAACATTAATGCTACTCCCCCATTTGGTATAGTTGCATATGCTAGAGGAAGCGCTAAAGCTATCATGGCTTGAGATCCTGCTACCAATGTTCCAAAGAAAACTATTAATGCGAAAATAACTGCTGATGGTATTGGTAATGCAGAAAAATAGTTAGGTAATCTTTCAATTACTCCTGTAAAAGTTAAGACCTCTTTAAATATCATAACTACCATAGTGTTAAAGATTAACTTAGTTTCTATTGCCGATATAAACATTGGCTTTATTTCTTTAAAGCTGAATTTATTTAAGATAATAGAAAATACAATAACTGGAATCACAGCTATATGAACCGATATCTTTAATATTAAAATGATAGCTATAGTTAGTGCTATGGTCCAAAGACTAATTACTAAATTCTTAATATCTTGAAGTTTATCATTTGATTTCATAAGTCCAGTATCTTTAGGAATTTTTCTAACATAGAAAAAATACCCTAGTAAAAATAATACTGCTACCATAGGAAGCATTCCTAACACAAATGCAGTCATATCAACACCAGTGAGATTTAATGCTAGTAATATAGATGAATAGGTTGGCAAAAATGATTCTGAAATGTGTCTGAAATAACTGCTTATGAACGTCCTTTCTTCCTTAGTCACATAATTTTCACAAGCGTTATCAACAATGGGGGCTGCAATGAGTACTGCACCAGCAGATGGCAATAATCCAATTACAAAAGGAGCAACCATAGCATTTACCCTTCTATTATTAAATAAGTTACTTAAAGATCTCTCGGCTAACATTAAATGTCCTCTTTTTTCTAACATCCTTTGCAAAAAGGTAATTGAATAAAAGGCTAGCACAAGGTAAATTGTTTGTTTACTAAATCCACCAACTGCCATAAGTTTAGTAGATTGTAATGGACTTATTTTATAAAGAATAATAGTAGCTGCAATACCTGCTAATATTGATGCATACAAGGGTTTATTAAATTTGATGACTCCAATAATACAGGTAAAAATTAAAACTAGCTTTATTATATCCATGATATCCTTTATCCCCCTTTACTTAGTAACTTCCAGATCAATTATTAAGGTGCTTAATTATTAATTGTATTAATATATATAAATATATTTTTAATTTTATGTATATAATATAAAATTTTTGCTGCTAAACAAAATTCATATTTCTATTCTTAATAATAAAAATATAGACTTATAAACTATAATATATTTTATGTAAATATTTTACAATAATGTTGAATATAATTTAAAGAAAGATTAAATTAACAAAATCCTATCAATCACAAAATAATATATAACTTACAATTTTAAGGGGGATGATTATGAAAAAATTCACTTCATTATTTTTAACTGCTCTATTATTAATTGCGCCTTGCGGTTATGTATCTGCCCAAAGTAATAAAGAAGCGGCAACTAACCTAAAAAGCATTAATTGGGATCAAAGACACACTATAGACTTTCACGAAAGCCTACTAAAAAATTTATCTGATCAATATCCTAAGATAGCAAAAACTTATCCAATTGGCCATACCTGGAGAGAAAGAAAGATAAATGCTATTGAGTTAACCAGCAATACAAAGAATGAAAAAGATAAAACCGGTATTGCTGTAATTGGAAATATTCATGGAAACGAGCAGGAATCCGCTGAAAGTGCATCTTACACAGCTTGGTGGCTAGCTACTAATTATGATTCTGATAAAAAAGTAAAAAATATCTTAGATAATTATGTAATATATATTGTGCCTGTTATGAACCCTGATGGATATGCCCAATCATTTATATATCCAATCAGAGAAAACTTAAGACCAACAGATCGTAATGGTAATAATATAGTCTTTAGCGATCCCTATAAAGACACAGATGGAGATGGAATAATAGCTGATATATACGTAGGTGCTAAAAATTCAGCTATAAAGGATAGAAAAAAAATTGGTATGGAGAGCCCTGATTGGGATAAAAACGGAGTATTTGGCGACGATCCAAAACAAAGTAATATTGACCTAAATAGAACATTTGATTATTTATGGAATTACTTAGATGTGGATGCAAATCCAGTACTAGGTGGGAATGCATATACAAGAGCAGGATCTAACCCTGCTGCAGAACCTGAAGTGAAGGCTGTCCAAAATTTCTTAATGACAAAGAAAATTCATGCTTTAGCAACCCTTCACACAGGTATACAATGTGTATTAACACCTTGGTGTAATACCTCCGAAAAACCAAAGGATGCTGAGTTTATGGAAAAAGTGTCCCTTGATATGAAAAACGCACTTGAAAAAACTACTGGTAGAAAATTTTATGCAAAACAATCCTATGATGATTATCCTACTTCTGCAGAAATGATAGATTGGACATATGGAAGGCTTGGTATACATTCCTACACTATCGAAGTTTATGCTGGTGGAAAATCAAATCCAAATGGTACAATTGATGAACAATGCACATGGGAAAATGAATTACCAGCAGATCAATGGGTATATAAAGGCGAATGGAATGGAGTTAAGGATGTATGGTTTAAAAACACTTCAAAAGCTCAAATGGTAGGAGTTGCTCCATCAGAACAGAGTAAAATGGTAGAAGGAGCAAAGGACTCCATACTTACTATGATATACAGCGAGCCCTATGGACCAGGTTCAGAAGTTCCAGGTTATCTATTATGGGGAAATGGCTGGTAGAAATTAATTAAATAAAAAGTCATATATTATTTTGTGAAAACCTCTGAATTAATATTATTCAGAGGTTTCATTTAAGTTACTGCTAGTAGGTTCTTTTCAAAACTTTTTTGCAAATCTCTGTTTGCTTAAATACTAATATAATCCCTAAAAATAAAATTCCCATTATTATATAAAGAATAAATATAACTTGGTTTTCAGAAGATAAAAATTTATTAATAAGCAAAGGTAGTAAAAGAAGTACCCAACATATGAAGTAGATAATATTCCCTAATAAATCTATATATTGCTTTGATGTTCCTAGTTTATAGCTTACTCTTCTAATTATACTCATTATTATCTGACCGCCATCTAGAATAGGAATTGGTAATAAATTAGAGATAACTAAAGATAAATTGATGCAAGCTAATATAAAGTATAAGTCATTAAAAGAGGATAGCTTAGGTATTGAACTTAAAGCGTTATTTAAATTATTATCTAATCCAGCATAATCTAAAAAATTAAGCATTGCAGAAGAAAATGGAAGGAGAATTTTTATAAAAAACATTTTCATCATGTAGAAAATGTTCTTATTATAAGCAAGTGATAAAGAAACAATGCATGTTAAAAAATTCATTAAAACTCCTGATAATATAATAATCCATTCCTTAACGATGCTTAGCTTGAATACATCATCGTCAGAATAACTTATATATCCACCCAATGGCAAATTTTTAAGATAAAAATTAGTTTCCTGGAGATTAAATCTACAAAAGACAGAGCCTAGCCCAACGCTAAACTCATACACTTTAATATTAAATATTTTACTTGACAGGAAGTGCCCAAGTTCATGTAAAAATACAGAAATATACATCAACACAAAAAATACAAAAATCTCCATTGTTACTACTCCTATTATGTCTAAATTTTAATACTCATTATATAATTTATACTATACCTAATCTTGTTTTATTCCCCTTATCATAGATCATCATTTAGATGTTCTAAGATTTAATTATCCGTAGCTTACTAACATAATAGCTGTAACCATCATATAATACTCTTATAATAAATATATACAAGAAGGTATTATATGAGCAGATTAAACCCTGAAAAGCTTTCAGTGGAATTTAAAGATGGAGTCACTGCTACAGCACCTATTATACCTAGGCGCTATACGCTTACTCATTCTGATATAACTGCAGAACTTTTTTTGACTATTGGATTAAAATATGCTTATGAGAAAATTAATGCTATGAGAGATGAAGTGCTTGGTGAATGGATTAGAAAAGCAGATTGCTACTTTTTTCACGTGTATTTATATGTAGATGGAGAATTTTGTCCAATGGTTACAGCTGTAAGAAATTACGTATTTAGACGCGAGTTACCCCTTGCCTTAGAAGCTATTAGATATGGTGATAGAGTATTCTTTAATGCATATCCCGAATTAGACAACGCTCCAATAATAGTCCACTTTATGTCATCTAATCCTCAATTTAATAAAGTAGAAGATTGGGGTACTTTTTCAAATTATCATATAAGTTAAATATGTTTGTATAATTATAATTCGCAATATTGAATCTACTCTCAAACTCCAGACTTGAGAAAACTTTATCCAATGAATAATTTATTTTTACACACTTAAGTTATCATGGAATTTCATTGAACACCATCAATGTGTAGTTACTTATATCTAGATATTAACTTCAATAACATAATAGATAAATGCCTAAATGGAACAAGTTTTAGCAATTACCTTTGCAAAACTCGTTCCATTTAAAATAACAGAGAATAAATAATGCAGTTTGTTTACTTAACTTGTTTAAGTATATCAACAATTTGTGGGTATTCCCAGTTTAAATTATGTCTATCAAACAATTCATACTTACCTGTTTTATATTCACTACCCCCATTGTCCCACCAAATACACATAATATTCTTTTTTGTTGCAGCGTAAACATAATAATTAGCCCACTCCATACGATCTTCAAGATTCTCTTTGTTTGCCGCACCAAACTCGCTAATAATTACCGGTATACCTTTACTAATAAAATTATAATGAAGATTATTCATAGTCTTATCTATGTCTGCTGTATCTTTCTTATTCTTTTTATTCCAACTCTTGGTGCCACCTTCCTTCATGGCAAATTTATAGGGAACATATTCATGAATTGAAACAATTATACGATCATCTCTTGGCACTATAAAGTCTCCTAAAGCTTCGTCATCAGCTGAATTGCAGTACGGGGCTATCATTAGGTAACGTTTTTTATTTTCAATTCCAGCTTCGCGTATCGTTTTTACGAAGGCAGCATTTAAATTGTTTAACACTTCTCTTGCTTCTTTATTCCCAGCATTCCACTCAAACTCAGTACCAATTAGCCTTGGCTCATTCATCGCTTCAAATATTAAATGTTCATCATAATTTGCAAATCTTTGTGCAATTTGAGCCCACGTTGAACATAAAATTTTTTTTGCATTATCTTGATTTTCATAAGTTGGCACAAACCATTTGTCATGATGAATATCTACAATTGCATACATATCATTTTCAATAACGTAATCAACAACTTCCTGCACTCTATTCATCCACTTTTCATCAATTACACCTTTCTCATCCATATGTTCATACCATGTAACAGGAATTCTAATTGTATTAAACCCACCAATTTTAATTTCATCAATGATAGCTTTAGTAGTAACTGGATTCCCCCAAAAAATCTCATAGATTTCAGGATCTCCATTTATGATCCCCACACCATAGGTATCTAAAGAATTCCCAAGATTCCAACCAACTTTCATCTTTTTTACGAATTGAATACCTGATGGCTTGCTATAAGCATATATGCTAAAACAAATCACAGATAACGTAAGAATTAATATAAGAAATTTTATGCACTGTGTCTTAGAGAAAATCCATTTCTTTGAGTTCATTTGTCTTCGATACTTTTGTATCATTTCTTGCCTCCATTTTCTCTGATTTAGTAGTCCTAGTCTCTTCAATCCATTTCTCTAATAATTTCTGTTTTCCATTATTTGTGTGAATTTCGTTGTAATTTTTTACTGCATATAGCTCAATATTTTCTCTTACTGTTCGTTCATATTCACAATCTAATTCTAAACCATCTACTGGTATCAGTAACAGATTTTCAGGTTTATCTTTTATATTTAATGCAATATATTTATAGTTATAATTTATAACATTCACAAAGTCACCTTTTTCAGTTTTAACATCTACATTCATATTGATTCTAGGAAGTCGTCTATTCTCGTAAAAAGTTTCCTTTGTTCTTTTAGAAACATTTAATCTTAAATCATCAAAGCTGCTAAGAGACTCAGATAAATTTAAAGGCAATGTTGGAACCCTATCGTATATTATTTGAAGATATTCTCTATAGGAATTACACATATCAGTTATATAAAATGCGTATTTCCAGCCATCTTTGATTTCTTCAACATGAACTATTCTTGCTTTCATCTTTGCATTGTATCTATCTGTTTTTAATTGAATGCTAACATCATGTTCATCGTCAATATTTACAGGATCATTTAATATAATTGAAATACCTGTTTCAGAAAAATCTTTTGTTTTACATATACGGCTCATAAATCTATCCTGTATTTCACAATCTATTCTTGCATTAACTCTTTCGCTCTTACGCATATACTCTCTTCCTTGTACAAAGAAAAGAGACATAACTAAGCAGAATAGATTTGTAGCTAACCAGAACAAAACAACAATTGGATTTAATGATCCACTGTCAAAAATTGTGCAGATACAATTGATAATACCTATGATTGACAATACAATTAGAACTAGGAAAGGAATCATATATCCTATGTTCTTACCTTTCTCATTTTGAACTTGACCTTTTTTAGTAACTTGAAATTTCTTTAAAGTTATACCAAAAGTCTCGAGGAGAACTGGAAATAACATATACGGAAACATAAGTGTCTCATATATACTAGTCCACTTTGTGGTTCTAATGTTTCCACTAAGCATTTTCAATGAGATATTACTAGTTATATACATGGGCAGCCAAAATATTAAAACTTCTAATAAAGTACACTTTAACACAACATAACCAAATGTAGCAAAAAGAATTGGTGACATGATATATATTAATCGTTTTATTGGTGCATACCAATACCAAATTGAAGCCATATAATTAATTTTTTGACCTAAGGTCAAATTAGGAGTAAATATGATGTGCATTTTTTTACCTGTTGCTATTACACCCCTTGCCCAACGTACACGTTGCTGAATTAAACTGTTAAGATCCGTTGCTGATAGTCCTGAAGCTAAAACTTCATTAACTGCATAGCAAATATATCCTTTTTTCTGCAATAGAATACCTGTTGCAAAGTCTTCCGTGATAGATTGAGTATAGAATCCACCAATATCATCCAATGCAGCTCTTGATAATACTGTATTAGATCCTCCATAGATAACACTATTGCTTTTATTTCTTGAAACTTGAATATCCTTATAAAAGTAATCTTGCTCATTTGGAATTCTATTTTCTGAGAACAAGTTAAATTGAAACAAATCTGGATTATAAAAGCTTTGTGGTGTTTGTACAAATCCAATTTTAATTTTATCTTCTTCTTTACGATTATTGTTCTTAACTTCTGCATCAACAAAATAAGGTACTGTCTTCATTAGAAAATCATGTTTTGGAATCATATCAGCATCTAAAGTTACAATCAACGGTGATGATGTCACCAACATAGCATGATTTAAATTTCCAGCCTTAGCCCCCTTGTTATCTTCCCTATCTATGTAATTGATGCCCATATCCTTTGCAAGTTTACGTACTTCAGGTCTTCTGCTATCGTCACATAAATATATATGAACTTTACTCTTATCAGGGTAGTCCATATACAAGCATCCATTTACAGTTTTCAACAATATATCATTAGGTTCACTGTATGTTGCTATAAATATATCCACATCAGGATACATATCCAAGGGGACACTTGGCAATGGGACGTTTTCAACCTTATGCATATTAAAATAATGCACAGCTGCTTCTAATGCACCTAGCACTTCTACAGTAATTAAAGCTATGCCCGCAATTAATGATACTAGGCCATATTCAGTGGGTATAGTGTAGAAAATTCTCCAAAAAAGATAAACACACGTAAGCACACTGTTAAGCACCATCCATACTCTGTTCTTATATTTTCCTAAACTCAACTTCTCCACTCCTTAATCCTTATCTTATAACAATGAAAATAAAACTAAAAATATAGTGATTATTTAGTTTTGTAGAACATGCGAAATTATACTAATTTTTCCCACATTGTTCACTTACTTAAGATATGACCAAAATTTAAAACATCTCCATTACTATAGAATACCTTGTCCCCTGATCCTGTATAAAATACTTGAGTGTTAATATCTTTACAAGTTTCCTTTATTATTTCATCGGCATTTTTTGAAGTAACTACCGCATAAGCTGGGTTCAGAATTCTAATAAATCGTTCTGAATTAATATTGGCTCGACCGTGATGAGGTATTTTATAAAGGTCAATATTTTGCCAATTAATAAGCATCATTTCTTCAAGCCTTTTTTTCTCCGCATCTCCTGCAAACAGCATATTTACTTTACCATGTTTAATCAAAGTAACTAGTGAATAGTTATTATCCTTTATGTAATATTTTTCTAACGGCGGATATACAAGTATATTCATCTCTCCAATTGAAAACCTGCGAGTTAATGTTGGGTATATTATAGGGATGCCCTGTATTTTAATTTTTTCATTCAACTTTTCCAACTCTTTATTGCCTTTTGGATAATAAGATTGGATAATATTTTTCACTTTAAAATTATCTATAACATCCATTGCACCACCAATATGATCTAAGTCTGGATGTGTTAGAATTAAATACTCAATACAAGATACGTTTTTCTTTTGCAGATAATTCACAATCTTCTGTGCATCTTGTTTCTCCCCTGTATCAATCAACACATTGATTTCACCTTGTTGTATGAGTATACAGTCTGCATCTTCTTTAAGCTCTAAAAATGAAACTTCTACTGGTGTGCCTTGCGCGATTTTTTTTTCATTTTTCAGATGAACACTCCAGTATCCATAAGAAATAATTGTTAAAAGAATAATCCATCCAAAAATATTTATTATTTTTTTGTACATCCGTAAACCTTCCACTTCTTAGTATTATTTTTATTCTTTCTTTTCACTTTTAAAATAAGGAAAGGCTTCCTCTTTAATATTATGGGGGTATAATTCTATAAATACATAGTCAAATTTATATTTCTCTATATACTTTTCAACATCTACCCTATTTGAAGTTGCCAATGGCCAAATCATATGTATTTCACTACATAATGGTGCCAAGAAAGAAAGAGTTGGTGAAAAATAAGAATCTCGTACACATAAAATTTTAGGCCCATGGGGATTGTTTTTATTCGTTATTTTATCCCATGGATTAATGGTTTCAATATATGTATCATACTTAGAAACAGAATAAATTTTAGAAGAAGATAAAAGATCTAACTGTAATATTGACTCTTCAAAATTACCTTCTTTGTGCTTTTTATCCCCATCAAGATCTTCGGCTTCCCAAACTAAATTTGTTTTAAATTTAGGTGTAATAAGTGTAAAATCATCTAACCCACTATAATTAATTCCTGAATTTCGTCCCATAGAACCAAGCATACTTTGATGATAGTAGTATTTATTATAATTATTTAAATCACGATAAAATCCCTTTGGGTCTAGTTTTGCGCCATAGCGACTTTCCATGTCATTCACTAAAGCACGAAACGCAAGAAAAGCTGCTTCAACTGTCCAGTGATGGTCCGTTTTATAGAAAAGTTTTTCATAAGGTAGTCCTGATTCTAATATTGTTTTACGTAAATCCAATGTTTCCACACCATTATTGTGAAGATAAAGCAAAAATTCATCTTGAATTTCATTTGTATTATTGATTGGAAAACCTTTATCAAATACTGAGATATTTGGTACATACTTTTCCGGTGGATTAATAAATAAAACTTTAGTACCTTTCCTTTCAAGACTTTTTTTTAATCTTCGAATTCGTTTTGCATATTCTTTTAAATTAGGATCATCTTCTCTATAAAAGCTTGCATAATTTAAAAATCCTTTTTTATCTTTTCCATAGGTAAAATTATCTATTTCGCTTTTGCCCAACAACTTTTGAATATAAGCGTAAGTTTCAATAAAATTAATTTTACATAACAATTCCTCATTGGCCGTTTCTTCTACTTTACTAATTAATTTTTTTACATCACTTTGATTATTTATTTTGCCATACTTTACAAAAGTTTCATTCATCTCATCAAATTGATATATAAAATTGGCAATGCCGAAAGCAAATAATATAAAAACAAATATTCCTGCAAATATATACTTTTTCATAAAGAACTGTTTCATATTTATGCCTCCTTGCAACCTAAAAATTAAAGTAGATAAACGGATTATATGTACCTCTTGCTAAGTAAACAACACATATAATAAATAAACCAATCATTACAATTGGATAAGCAATAGTATATACAGTACCAATCACAGACATCTTTCGTTCTGCTAGTAGCAAGTTCATCTTTCTTGCAATTGGTGTACATAATAAAACTCCTAGAGCCAGCCATAAAAAATTTTCCTTTATAAATACAAGTGCTAAATCACTATAAAATCCATTATTATTAAGTCCAAACATGTTAAGATAATATCTCCCCGCTTGGTATAAATCATTTGCTTTAAAAGCTACCCAGCCAAATGTTACTATAATCATTGTGTATATGCTCATTAAAATTGGATGCTGATTATTCTCGTGATATCGTAAAAAACGTTCTGCTAATATGAAGATAAAATTCCACATTCCCCAAAATATAAATGTCCAATTTGCTCCATGCCAAATACCTGTTAATAGCCATACAATAAATAGATTACGAACCATTTTATCTTTACTTTCAACTCTTGAACCACCCAGTGGGAAATATACATATTCTCTGAACCAAGTTGATAATGAAATATGCCATCTTCGCCAAAATTCTGTGATAGACCTTGAAATATACGGATAATTAAAGTTTTCCTCAAACTTAAATCCAAACATCAAGCCTAGTCCAATTGCCATATCAGAATATGCAGAGAAGTCAAAAAAGATCTGCAATGTATAGGCAATTGCCCCCAGCCAAGCAAGCATCACTGGCACTTCATAGGATTGTTGCCCAATTGTTGACCAGTTAAAAATGCTATCTGCCATTGCTGCAAAATTATTGGCTAGCAACATTTTTTTCCCTAATCCTGTTACAAATCGGCATGATCCTACTGAAAACTTTCTCCAAGTAGAAGTACGATTTCTGATTTGATCGGCAATATCATTATATTGAATAATAGGACCTGCAATTAACTGTGGAAAAAATGCTATATATAATCCAACATAAAATGGATTTTTTTCAACTTTTGTCTTTCCTGTATAAACATCAATAACATATGATAATGCTTGAAAAGTAAAAAATGAAATTCCTATAGGCAACTCTATTGTTGTAGTAGGCAATAACTGACGCCCAGATATGTCATTAATATTTCCTATCATAAAATTTAAGTACTTGAATACAAATAATATGCCAATGTCTATACAACAAGCCGCAACAAGTAATATTTTCGCTCTTTTCTCATTCTCACAACTTTTTTGAATAAAAATTCCAAATAATGAGTTTAATAAAATTGAAGATAACATAATCAGCACATAAATCGGCTCGCCCCATGCATAAAAGAAAATACTAGAAATAAACAACCAAATATTCTGTGCCAATCTTGAAATGCTTAGCGAATAGTAACCCAGTATTACAATCGGTAAAAAATAAAATAAAAATATTATACTTGAAAATAACATTTACCTTCTCCTACACAACAAATACTTTCAGTTTTCTTTATTTTGATAATAAAAAAAACTTATTATTATACTTAATAAACAAACACAAAAGGATATTCTAAAGAACCATATCCAAAAAGGTGTATCTACAACTTGCAAGAAGTATTTAACTTCCTCAAGTTTTTTGGGTATATCTGCTGCAAAAACACTGTGGGTATGAAAGGAAATAATTAATGAAAAAAAGAATACCATATTGATAATTGTAAATTTATTCATAGTTATAAACCTCCTCCTTGTCCTATTTATTAATAGGTTCATACTACGATATTAGCTCCTAGATACATAAATTATTGGAACACAGAACAATGCAATAACCAATAACAACATTACATTCTTTCGACTGCTCCAATTTGTTTCCCATATTGTACTCCCTTCTAAAATTTCTAACCTTTTGAGAATTATATTTCCATGCTTTCTTAAAATTGTTTTTAGCTTATATATCTCTTGATCATAATTAGAAGTTTTGCGATAAATCACGTCATTGTCTATATCTACATAGGATTTTAATTCATAACTATTTTGCTTTTTCCTAATCTCATTCCAACGAAACCACTCACGTTCCTTAGCTGGGCCAATATATGCTTGGATTTGTTCAATAGTGATCATAATATTTTCTTCAGAAAGATACTTTCTTCTGAGTTCTGAATAGCGTTTTTCAAGTTTTAATACAAATGCTTTGTCTGTTATAAGTCTATCAAACCATGGTGATGTTTGAAAAGCCATCACTTCGATATGCATAGGTTGTTCGGTATAATTGTCTACAGCACCATCATAGTCCCATACCGGCCCAATACAAAGTTTTCCTCCTAAATCCTTGTACATATAAGTAGAATTATTACCTGCATCATAATTTCCAAAAAATTCATTGACCAGAAAATAATCAATAAAAGAGTCAACATTGATATATTTAGGATAAGTAGAAAATTCCGAAAAACTATTTGAATATAGTATTCTCTCTATTTTGCTTATATCCTTTTCAATGTAATCTATCATTTCTGGAGTTACACTGTGTTTACTAGGATAACGTAATCCGAGATAACCTTTACTAAGCTTTTTTTCAGTAGCATATGTGTTAAGCATAATAGACTCCTCATCATATCTGTCTCTGCGAACCATATAACTATTATAATGTTCTGTAGGCTTATATTTAGAAATATTTACTCTATCTGGGCCTTGTTTAACGCTTTCTTGTAAAAGATAAACTCCCTGATAGGTATAGGTACCCTTTTCTTTTGTCACCACTTCGCAATACTTGCTATCCTGTGTATACGGCATAAACTGTGATGCAATACGATAAGACAAATAATTGCGCATCATGCTTTTATCAGTCATAGTACCATTGATAATCCACTCATTATCTTCACCCATACCTAGTAATGGTAGTTCATTATCTTGTCCAGTTTCTGTTACTAACTTCACTAAATATTGAGGCTTAGCATATTGCATTGATGTATTTCCACGTCGTTTGATTTTTATTTTGCTTTTAATGAATGACTTATCTGTTAAGTGGTTCCTTTTCCCATTATCTATCACTTGTATAGTACCATCTACATAGGGCTCAATTCCTTTAATTGGTTCAAAAAGGAATGTTTTTGGATTAAATTTTGTATTTATCGGTGGTTCTATGCCTTTAGTATCAATAATGACTATTGGTAAATGAGAAGAGAAATCTTTTTTTATTGTAAAATCTTTATTCAAAGATACAAGTGCATTATCTTCGTGTTCAGCACTAACCAATGGTTGGCTATAAGAATTAGTGCTTTTTACCTCAGCGTTTTTATTATTATAAATAGTTATACTAAAAACGATAATAAGACTTACTATAATTACTATTAAACTGATAATGCGTTTATTTGTCATTTTGAACCATCCTTTATCGATTTATCTCATCATTTTGGCATACAATATTAACATTCGCAATACCTTCGTCTTTATATAGCTTGTCCGTAATAGATTCTTCATTTTTATTTACAGCATTAATTATTACTTGAGAAAGCTCGTATATATACTCTACTGTTTCAGGCGAAGTGTTCTTTACTCTTAAACGTGCTTTACCTTTATATTGAGCATTTACAATTTTTTCGATATATTCTTCACACTTACGTTGCCCACGAATAACAAGTAGATAGCGTTCATTAGTTTTAACCATTCCAAACGCTAATAAAAATAAAAATATTACTGCTGATCCAACTCCAGCAATCATAAATTCTGAAACACCACAGCATATTCCAACAGCAATGCACCAAAAGATATATGCTGTATCTCTTGGATCTTTGATAGCTGTACGGAAACGCACAATAGATAGAGCACCAACCATTCCTAATGATAGGGCTATATTATTTCCAATTACGTTCATAACCAAAGTTGTGATTAGCGTAAGCATAACTAAAGACACATTAAAACGTGCACTATATAATGCACCGGAATGTGAAAAACGATAAGATATATATATAACAGCACTTAGCACAACTGCCATTAAAAAATTAAATAAAACTCCTTCTAATGTTAACGCCCCGGTATTTGTAACTAAGTAATCAAACAATTGTTCTTTCATAGTTTCCTCCATACTTAAATGCATAAATTATTATATTATTGACTTAAGAACTATCTTTACGTAAATAACCCACCATTACATTGGCTAACACTTCTAGCTAAACAATATTTACTGTTTGAAGTAGCCATTTTATTACATGTTGCCAATAAATCTCTAACATAACTTAATAAAAATCCATTATATTTTACTTCTAATGTTACATCATCAAAATTGCTAACTGGATATAAATTTATATTTTCATCAAATAAATCTAAATTATTTTCGGTTGCTGCAATACGAGCATCAAGGGTAATGCGTATATCATTTTCTGGTACGTAAAATGCAGTTCGGTTGTATTCAACAATGCATTTTGCCATATAAAGCTGCTGCACCATAAGAAAATACATTTCTTCTGCAAAAGGACTTTTGTAAGCTAATAAGCATTCATATCTTCCTGCTATTAACATCAATGCATCTTCCTTTGAAATTGTAAGTGAGCGTTTGCGCTGGCTATCTCCCATTTTCTCTTTCAATTCCAGTTTCGCAGTATTCTCGCTTGGAGAATAAATACGCAGCCTTACTTTTTTTCGATATTCATAGCCTTCTTCTTTTTCTGTATAATCAGTATTATCTATTGTATCAAAATATAATGACCTTACCATATAACCACCATTAGAAGAATTATGTACATCTTCATGTAGAACCTGCGAAAGCAATTGATACAACTTACTAGATGCTATTTGGGATATAATATATTTCTTTTCCTTTCTAAATACATCTATCATTTCCTTCATTTTCTCAACGCACCCTTCCTAAATATACATTTGGAGTTATGGGATTAATATCTTATTCTCAAAACAAATACACCAGTATCGTAATAATATTTGACTTTTTAATATTTACTAATAGTCATCTACTATTGTTATATCTTTATTTGTTCACCACGCCATAATATAACACATTTTTACTATTTTGTCTATTAAAAACATCATCTAAATCCATATAAAAACAAAAAGAATGAAAGAGTGCTAACTCTCTCATTCTCTAGTAAATACTATTTGACCTTTGAATTTTTCACTTGGTCTTTTTAATTTTACCTTAGTATTAGGATTATCTTTTATTTCATTATCCATATCCTCAATCGTCCTATCATTTGTAGTATTCCTTATACTCAAAGATATCTTTTCTTCCTCATCATTTTGCAATTTCTCCTTTAGCTGAATTAGAATTATTGAAGACATAATCAAAACTATACCTATTAACTGAGGAATTTCAAATAATTCACCAAATATTATAAATGCTAATATTGAGGCTATTACAGGTTCTACACTTGCTACAATACTTGCTTTACCTGATTCAATGTATTGAAGTGATTTAACAATTGAACAATTTGGTACAAGAGTAGACACAACCCCAAGTCCAATAATGTTGCCTAATGAAGATGTGTCCTTAACCGATGTTACTAATGTCCATGGTGGTGCAAAGAACCATAAGAATATTGCTCCAAATAAAAATGAATATATTAAATGAGTTTTATATGAATATTTTTTTATACCTATTTTACCTAAAATATTTTGAAGTGCAACTGCAAAGCCAGAAGTTACTCCCCATATAATACCTATTAAATTTACTTTAAAAGCACTACTATCATATGCTTTTACTACTAAGCAGCACCCTACTATAGCTAATATTAAAGCTATAAATTTTTTAACTGTAAATTTCTCCTTGAATATAAAGTAGGATAAAACTACTACAATAATAGGGTTAATAAACAATAGAACTGAAGCAGTAGCAACTCCTGTATACTTAACTGCATAAGTAGAAGCTATAAACATTCCATCTAAGGCAAATACACCGTAAATAGCAAATAGCAATAGTCCTTTTAAATCTGTTTTAAAACACTTTGGATCTTTTATTAAGTTGATAATAATATAAGCTATTACTGCAACAGTGGGCCTAAAAGATGATATCGTCATAGAATCAAACCCAAAATCAGCTAAGTTCTTCAGAAAAATTCCCATAGCACCCCAAGAAGCTCCTGCAAGTAATGCATAAAAATAACCTTTTTTAATATTATTAGAATCTCCCATAAGATATCTCCTCTCTGTGAGTCTTTTAATGTAATTTAAGAAAAAAAATGAAGAGAGAACAAACCCCAAGTTTGCTCTCTCTGTTTAGTCCAGAGTCTATCCAGATATAATCCTTTTGCCTGAGAATTTCACTTTATTTCATTGGGATAAAATAAAGTTTGTCCCTTCGGCGGCCTAAAACTTTAAGCTCTCTCTTATACCCTTCACCTAGTACAGTGTATATTTAGTTTTATATATTGGAATAGCTATTCTCGTAAAAAAATAAAAAAATAAAGAGAGAACAAACCCCAAGTTTGCTCTCTCTGTTTGTATCCAGAGTCTATCCAGGTATAATCCTTTTGCCTGAGAATTTCACTTTATTTCATTGGGATAAAATAAAGCTTGTCCCTTCGGCCACTTTTAAAGTCGTCTCTTATATCCTTCAACTAGTAAATTATTCACTTTGTATATCATTTACATTCTAAAATAAAAACATATAATTGTCAACAATGTTTGCATGTTCTTCATTATATTTACATTTCATTTTCAAGCTTTTACTCTTCTTATTGGTGAATTTGTTAAAATTTATAAAAATGGACTATCATTACTTAGTATATAATTTTCTATATCTTTTTAACAAATTCAGATTTTAATTTCATAGCTCCAAAACCATCAATTTTACAATCAATATCATGATCTCCATCAACTAATCTTATGTTTTTTACTTTTGTACCCATCTTTATAGATGATGAACTTCCTTTTACCTTTAAGTCTTTAATTACTGTTACAGAATCACCATCATTTAATATATTCCCATTTGAATCTTTAACAATCTTTTTATCTTCACTATTTTCATTTCCTGATTCTGAAGTCCATTCATGAGCACATTCTGGGCAAACCAAAACATTTCCATTTTCATAAGTGTACTCTGAATTACATTTTGGACAATTTGGTAAATTAAGCATAATTTTGTTTCCTCCACTTGTTGTTAATTTTAATATATAAGAATTATTTTACCATTACTACTTAGCATAAATATTAATTATAAACTTGAAGTTTACAAAAAATATATAAGGGGTTCCTTATATGCCATCATATAGTATCATATTTTTTTCCTATTGACAAATCTCACTTCAAGCCATCCATAAAGCTCCACATTCTGCATAAATTTTACCTACAAGAGCATCCTAATATTAATACATGTATCATTGAAAGGAGACTAAAATAATGAAACTTATTGAGGTTGGCAGTGTTGCACCAGACTTCAGCGTAAAAGATGATAAAGACCAAGACATAAATTTATCAGACTATAGAGGAAAAAAGGTACTGCTCTCTTGGCATCCCATTGCTTGGACACCAGTATGTACTGATCAAATGAGAGCACTAGAAAATAACTGGCAGACCTTTCAAAAACTCAATACAGTTCCTCTTGGATTCAGCGTTGACCCCACACCTTGTAAAAAGGCATGGGCAGCAGCAATCTTAGTTAATAATGTAAGTCTTCCTTCAGACTTTTGGCCTCATGGAAAAGTTGCAAAAGACTATGGAATATTTAATGAGGAACATGGAGTATCAGAACGAGCAAACATTATAATAGACGAAAGTGGTAAAGTTAAATGGGCAAAGGTGTATTATTCCCAAGAACTCCCTGATATAAATGAGGTTATACAGGTTTTATCCAATATGTAGTAACAATTTTCCATGATTTGACCTATATTTATAAATTATAAGAGGTAAGCACAAGCTCACCTCTTATTTTGTATCTTTATATTTCTTTTTGAAACTAATTTCACATTAAATTTCAAATCCTGCTATTCCAATAGCTCCAGGCCCACTATGAGTTGAAATTACGCAGCCTGTCTGAGTCCATATAATTTTTTTAAAGCCTCTTTCTTTTGCTATTTGTTCTATACTATGTTTTATGTGTTCCTCAAGTCCTAATGAATATAAAAAGCAAATTTGCTCTTTATCAAAATTATATCTATCAAAATATTCATTTAAATATTTCTGAGCAACACGACTCATTATACCGCGGTACTTTTTTGTTGCAACCAATTTGCCGTCTACAATTTCAATTAATGGCTTCAGCTGAAGTATGGACGCACCTAAATATGCCGCATTTGACAAACGTCCTCCAGCCTTTAGATATTCGAGGTTCCCAGGAATAAAGGATACCCTTGCCCTATCCACAAAAGATTTAATTTTATTAACTAAGTCTCCTGGTGAAATCTCTGGATACTTTTGGGCAAGCTCAGCTGCTTTAAGTACAATTGCTGCTTCTCCCCCCGAAACACTTAAAGAATCAACATGATAAACATTTTTCACGCCATCCGAAGCAATCAAGGCATTTTGATAGGTACAGGAAGCCTTAGATGAATAGCTGATGTGAATAATACTGCATCCGGGATTTTCTTCGGTTATTTTTTCAAACATATGCTGATATTCATTAGGATTTATGGCTGATGTTGTTGGTATCTTCTTAGTTCTCTTATAATAATCGTATACTTCTGTTACAGGTATAGAACCATCCAAATAATCTATATTATCCATAATTACATGCATTGGAAGCACGCAAATTTGGTGTAAGTTTACTAGGTCTAAAGGTACATCTGCTCCACTTTCTGTTAAAATAATGAACTTTTTCATAAGTTCTCCTTTCTAAATGTACTACATACTTTAACTTATAACTTATTCTTTCTAATTTGCTTTTGGTAATACATCAATTGATCTGCATATCTTAAAAATTCAAAAATATTTCTAATCAATTTCCGCATATAATCTAAAACATTAATACCCTTCAAAACTATATTTCCCACAAAAGATTATAATATAATTATAACTAATACTATTAAGAATATAAATACAATTTGTAACAATTTCGGAAATTTAACACAATTTATCCAAGTAAGTCAGTAACAATATAAGAGGCATCTGTAGCTTATAGACTACAGATGCCCTTTATATTGTTAACTGAAATTCAATTTTATGTAGATTATTTATATATGTCAGAAAACTCAATATTTAGCACTTCCGCATAATTTTGTTTATTGTCTATAATATTATAATCTTCGTGATATTCTTCTGATAAAACATTTACTGGAAATTCTATTATAAATTCGCTCCCCAGACCTACCTCACTTAATACATTAATTGTACCACCTTGTATTTCAACAAAAGACTTAACAATAGAAAGTCCGATGCCGCTTCCTTCATTAGTTCTCACCATCGTATTCTCTACTTGAATAAATCTCTCAAATATTTCATTTATTTTATCCTGTGGTATACCAATACCGGTATCTTTTACTGAAATCACCACGCTTGTTCCTCTATCGTAGATATTTACAAAAATCTTTCCATTTTTACTTGTAAACTTAATAGCATTGGAAAGTAAATTAAGAAATATTCTTTCCAATTTATCCGGATCTAAAGCCATTATTTTTTCTTCAACTTCAGTATCAAATTGCACATATATATCCTTCACATTTGCATATTCTCCAACCGAAAGGGTTATCTCCTCTACTATACTTACTACATTCACATTTTTAAGCTGTAACTCCATAAAACCTGCACCTATTTTTGTTATATCAATAAGATTGTTTATAAGCCTCAATAATCTATGACAATTTTGCTTCATTGCTTTCAAATGCTTATCGCAATTTAGTGAATTAGTATCTGAACTTTTCTTAAAATATAACTCAAAAAGTTGAATTGCACTAAAAATAACATTTACTGGAGTTCTTAATTCATGAGACATATTAGCAAGAAATTCACTTTTTAAAACATTTGCTTCCTCTGCTGCTGACTTTTGTCTTTCTAATTCTGATTCTCTCATCTTACGCTCATTAATATCTCTAGCAGACACAAAGGCTCCTTCCACTTGTCCACACTCATCCTTATAAACTGCGCCATTACAAATTACTGTAGTGACATGACCATCCTTATGCTTAAGTTCAAGCTCGCATTCCTGAATAATACCGTTCTTAAAAACTTGCTTATGTGCATCCTTCGACTTCTCAAGATTAGTAAAATAGTTAAAAATATATGTCCCAATAAGTTCTTCACGTGAGTATCCAGTAGCTTTTTCTGTTGTTGAATTTACATCTCTAATGCTGCCCTGTGAATCAATTGTCATAAGAACATCTAGACTAGTTTCAATCAGACTGCGATTATAGGAATTTATCAATCGTATTGCATCCTCAGCCTTTTTTCTCTCAGTCATATCTATAAAAGTAATAAAATTCATATCATCAACTACAGTAGCATGTACGCAAACTTGTTTTATAGAGCCATCTTTTATAGTTAAATTAACTTCCATAGGTTCAATTTTAGATTGATTTTTGATTGCTTCTGATAACCTAGCATTCCATTCCCCTAATACCAATTCACGATACTCTGTATCTGGATATGCCATACGCCACCACTCTGTTATATCAGAAGATTCTTGAAAAGCATGCCCGAAGAACTCTATGAACAATGGATTTTGATACAGCATGTTTTGCTCTATTCCTAAAGAAACTATTACCGCCACCGGTAAATGTTCCAGCATTTTGCGATAATCTACTTCAACTTTTTTAAGTTTTTCTTCATAGTCATCTAGCTCTATTTCTGTGTTGTTCTCTTTGCCTTTAATGTTGTTGTCTTCTACAATATCCAATATTATCATGTTGAAATATATCTTTTCATTTATGCACATTTTTGAAAATGTTACCTTTGCCTCTTCTTTAGAACCATTTTCTAATTTATGTGTTAAATATATTTCATTGCTTTTACAATTTAAAGGTTGCTTAAATACATGTCCTATTTCTTCTAAATTCTTTGCCTTACTTATATCGTGTATTTTAAATTTTTTTATTTTTTCCTTAGGATATCCATAAAATTCACAAGCTCTTTTATTGGCGTTTACAATTTGTCCATTCTCACCATCTACTATGACTTGTATGTCATTACTATTTTCAAATAGCTGTTCATAAAAGGAATCTATAGGGATATTATTATCTGTCCTCAATTCATAACACCTTCTGTAATATTAAAATTATTTATAACATCTCAAGTCTCGTTAACATACTAGACATAAAATTGTTCATTTTTTCTATTTATTACATTTAGTTTAATATGATGTAAATTGCATGTCAAAATAAATCATATGACACAGTTCTACAATAAATGTATCAAGAACCTCACTTAGATTTTCACTAATTTCTCGTATCAATTATATTCTTCTCTATGTATAAAGCTCTTCATAAATAAAAAAGCTACAGAAATTTGTGCTAAAAATCTCTGTAGTTTCTATATTTATTCTAGTTTTAAGATAGTTATTTATTGTTTTTTCACCACTTAACTGGAATAACCACCATATTTATTGGGCTGCCATCCTTCATACTTTCCTCAAAGACCTCCAATTGTCCCATTCCCGTAGAAGATGGTATGAAATTAACTTCTATTTCAAAATCTCCACGCTCTGGAGCACCTGCTGCAGCCCTGGTTGAACCTTTTGCTAAAATATTACCATGAGTATCCTTGAGACAAAAACTTACGAAAGCTTCGAATACCCTAGCATTTCCTTTTATTTTAAAGGTATTTTTTACAGTTTGGTTTGATATAGGCGAAGTGACCCATATCGCAGGCTCATGAATAAAACTGAGATCTCTCTTAAAAGGCTGCTGATAAAGACCCATATGTCCCCACCAATCCATAGAATTATCATCTTTCCCCTCAACTGTAAACTTTACCTTTTGAATAGTTGGAAACTCTGTAAGCGTATTTACCATGCTAACAATCCCCAGCATTTCGCCACTAGAACCAACATTAGCCTTAAGCACTTCTTTAGAGAAGTCCACTGTTGCCAATCCATTTTCAATTTTAATCCCTAAAATCTTCGTATCTTTCGGTAGTACCTTAAAAGCTCCTGGAGTAACTGGCTCGCCTAGAATCAACTCATTCAGAGATGCCCTCGCTACACCGCTGCTTTTCGGAACCTTGTGTACCTCTCGTACTAGATACATTTCATTATTATTGTCCTTCAAGTAGTATACAGCCATATCCATTGTCTCCACAGATGGAGGAGCAGATACCTTAGCTTCCATCACGGACTGTTTCTGTGCTTGACACCCAGTAAGCACTACCAGTGCCAGCATTATTACAAATGAGGCAGCTTTCCTAAAAAACTTCACATTCATAACCCCCCTTAAAGATTACTTTAAAAAATTCCCTTCTGCTTACTATTTAAATTTTATACTTTTTGCCTGTTATTAATACATATGATATTAATAATAGTTTTGTTTATTAATTCATAATTAATATTATAATATACTGAAACTATTTTTATGGTCATTAAATAACTTAATTTAGTAAAGCTTTAAAAAACTTAGGTATAGTTTCTGAATAAAGACGTGTAAACCTAGAAATGCACTCCATTTCTGATCCTAAAACAAAAAATAAAAATCAATGCTTAATAATATTAAACACTGACTTTCAAGCTTTATATATGTAATTAATAAATTTATTAAATATTATGAGTTTGCTGTTACTCTTTATTCAGTAATTCCTTAATAACATTAGTTGCATCTAAATATGAAGCTATGGATTGATCATAATTTAATTTATTTAAGATCGTTGAAATAAAGAATGACATATCAACTTCCCTAAACCATTCTGCTTCTCTTACATGCTGTGGAATATAAGTTAGATTTGTTGAATAAACTCTCTTTATAATACCTTCATTATAAAATTTCTGAAATTTTTCTATTCCTTCAGTAAAAAATGCAAAAGTAGCTGCTACATAAACATTTTTTACATTACGTTTTTTAAGTTCTATTGCAATATCAAATACAGACTCTCCTGAAGCTATCATATCATCAACAATTAAAACATCACAGCCTGATACATCTCTTCCCATGTATTCATGCTCTACAATAGGATTTTTACCATTTACAATTGTTGAATGATCTCTTCTTTTATAGAACAATCCTACGTCAACCCCGAGCACACTAGAGTAATAAATTGCTCTATCCATAGCACCTGTATCTGGACTTATAACTATTAACTTATCTTTATTTATTTCTAATTCTTCCTCATTTGTAATAAATGATTTCACAATATCAAAAGTAGGATATAAATTTTCAAAAGAAGTTAATGTAATAGCATTTTGAACATTAGGGTCATGGGCATCAAAGGTTATTATCTCATGCACTCCCAATCTTTCCAATTCCTGCAATGCCATTGCACAGTCAAGGGATTCTCTTCCCTTTCTTCTATGTTGTCTTGATGCATATAATAAAGGCATTATTACAGTAATTCTAGATGCTTTTCCCCTGATTGCAGAAATCGTTCTCTTAATATCTTGAAAATGCTCATCTGGGCCCATATGATTCATAAAACCAAACATTTTATATTGGATGCTGTAATTACCAACATCACAAAGTATGTAAACATCTTTTCCTCTTATAGAATCTCCTAGTTTTACTTTCCCTTCCCCATTAGAAAATCTTATATCCTCAGTTTCTATTAGGTAGGATTTTTCTTCATTTCTTTTTTCTTTAATATGATAATTTATTTTTTCTCCAAGCTCTTTACAGCTCTGCAATGCAATTATTCCTAGTTCTCCATTAAATAACGTATTTTCAATATTATTCATTTTCATCCTCTTTTCTTATGAAACTCCTATTACTATGTTATATTATAAGTTGTTTTGACGATATTTGTCTACAATAATCTTAGATTATAATATCCATTAATTTCACTGATTTTAACCCTTATTATATAGAAATATCCAGTAGCTGAAAATAAAACCACTGGATTAATTTATGCATTAGTAGAAGAATTTCATATAGATGTTTATTTATCGCTAATTTTTACAACAAGTTTAGCTAAAACCTGCCTCTCATCTTCACTTGCAGCATGCCACATCTCTTTAAGAAGCCTCTCCTGATCATTATGTGGATTTACATTATTTGAAAGGTAGGTTCCAACTTTCTCGGCTATATTAGTTATGGTTTTATCAGACATTCCCACTGTTTCACCAATATCAACAGCCTTGCCAAGAGTCTTCTTCCAATCATTCCAATTATCCATTATTTCCATATGTATCTCTCCTTTTTATAGTATATGTATATATTATTTTGTTTTTACTTGAATTTATGTAATAAATGAACCTCCTTTCGAACACTATAAATTGATTGCTTCATCTTCTATAAAGCCTTCAAAAACTTATTAAAATTATTTTAAAAAAATTGGTTGAAATATCCTCAAACCTTGTTATTGACAACCTAGTCGAAAGATGTTAATATTTATCGTATTCAGAGAGTGTACAAGTGTTTATTTGTTAAAAACACTAACAAAATTATATATGAAAAAATATTATTACTACATTAAATATTAAGGAGGAAAATTATGAAAGACCTAATAAAAAAATGGAATAATTTAAGTCTTGTAAAACGAATAATTATAGGTTTAGTTATTGGTATTATTTTAGCTAGATTTATTCCAGAAACAGCAAAACCAATCGTTATTTTCGGTTCTTTATTTGTAGGTGCTTTAAAAGCCATTGCACCTATATTAGTACTTTTCTTGGTAATGTCAGCCATCTCTCAACACAAGGCTGGCCATCAAACAAACATGAAATCTATTATTGTACTTTATCTTTTAGGAACATTTTTAGCTGGATTTGTCGCAGTTGTGGGAAGCTTTATATTCCCAGTAAACTTAACACTTGCAGGTGCTGGCGCTGAGAACGTAACTCCTCCTGGCGGTGTAACAGAAGTTATTAAAGCATTACTTATGAACCTTGTTGATAACCCAGTAAAAGCACTTTTTAATGCCAATTATATTGGTATATTAGCTTGGGCGGTACTTCTTGGCCTAGCTTTAAAAAATGCACCTGATACTACAAAAACAATGATTTCCAATTTTTCAGATGCACTATCCCAAATGGTTATATGGGTTATAAACTTTGCTCCACTAGGAATCATGGGACTTGTATTTGATAGTATTGTTACAAGTGGATTCGAATCACTACTTAGCTATGGAAAATTAATTATACTTTTAGTTGGTTGTATGGCATTTGTAGCTATTGTTGTAAATCCAATCATAGTATACTTTTGTATTCGTCAAAACCCATTTCCACTTGTATTTAAATGTTTAAGAGAAAGTGGTATTACAGCATTCTTTACACGTAGCTCTGCTGCAAATATCCCTGTAAATATGAGTTTGTGTAAAAAATTAGGTTTAGATAAGGACACTTATTCAGTATCTATTCCATTAGGTGCTACTATTAATATGGCTGGTGCAGCTGTTACTATCTCCGTTTTAGCTCTAGCGGCAGTTCACACTCTAGGCATTGAAGTAGACATCGCTACTGCACTAATTCTTAGCGTACTATCAGCTGTAAGCGCATGCGGCGCTTCAGGAGTAGCTGGTGGTTCATTATTACTTATTCCTCTAGCATGCAGCCTTTTTGGAATTCCAAACGACGTTGCAATGCAAGTAGTTGGTGTAGGCTTTATCGTAGGAGTTATACAGGATTCTTGCGAGACAGCGCTTAACTCATCCACAGACGTGCTTTTCACAGCAGCAGCTGAATTTGCTGAGTGGCGTAAAGAAGGAAGAGAAATTGCTATCACTAAATAGAATAAATTTGATTTAATTATATAACATAGCGAAGTCGGAAATAAATTCCAACTTCGCTATGTTTTTATATCTACTCTATTTTACATTCAAACTTGCCACTTGCCATGTGGGTGGCACTATTACAAAAGCTCTTTTAACAAATCATATTCCTTTTGTTTATTGTCATTTATATTGTTTATGCTGCTAAAGTCTACATCTATTATTTTATTATCTCTAATTCCTACAAATCTTCCAGAAGAGTCTTTCATTAATAATTCTACAGCTTTAATACCCATTTTGCCTGCTAAAACTCTATCAAAAGCAGAAGGGTTTCCTCCTCTTTGAACAAATCCTAGCACTGTGCTTCTTATGCTGATATTTAGCTTTTCCTCCAAGTATTTTTGAAGCTCTTCTATATCATACATTCTTTCAGTTATTATGATTATATTATCATTTTTTCCTTTACCTATGTTTTCACTTAGCTTTGTACATATAGTATGAAAATCCAGTTTCATTTCAGGGGTAGATATTATTTCCCCTCCACCAGCCAAGGCAGAATATAAAGCTAAATCACCGCAGTATCTCCCCATTACCTCTACAATAGTTGTTTTTTCATGGGAGGAATCCGTATCTTTTATTTTAGCAATACACTCTAGCACTGTGTTTAAAGTTGTATCAAATCCTATGCAGTAATCAGTGTAGGCTAAATCATTATCTATAGTCCCCGGCAGCCCTATAACCTTTACTCCAAGCTTTTCAAGCTTTTCTGCTCCTTGAAATGACCCATCTCCTCCAATTACAACTAGGCCATCTATTTCAAACTTTTTCAATGTTTCTAGGGCCTTTTTTCTTCCTTGTTCCTCCATGAATTCTGGACATCTAGCTGTTTTTAATATAGTTCCACCCTTTTCTGAAATTCCATCCACATCAGAGCTAACTAATGGCACTAATTCCTCGTTAATTAGACCTTTGTACCCATGTTTTATTCCCATAACTTCTATGCCATTATGGATTGCTGATTTTACTACTGCCCTTATTGCAGCATTCATTCCTGGAGCATCTCCTCCACTTGTTAAAATTCCTATCTTCATCTATTTCACCTACTTAATATATGGTAATATGGAACCTCCATGAGGAATTAAAATAACCTTTGCATCTTCACCCATGATTTTTAGTGCATTGTCATAAGCACTTTGCACATCTTCATAGGGCTCTAGGAATATATTTTTCACAAAGTCCTCATCAAGTTCTGATACCAAGAAAACCCTTGCCTTTTGAAGTACCATAGCTATAGCTGCTGCCTTATGCCCTCCAAGCTCAAACTTTGTCTTAACTCTATCTATAAGATCTTGTGGCTTTTTCGCCTCCATAATCCAATCCTCAAAGACCTTTTCCCCAAGACCTTCCTTACAGGAAGCTACAAGTATTATTATTCCACCATCTTTTACAGCATGCTTAGCATTATCAAGAGCCTTTTGTGCCTGATACAAATTTATATCCTTAGGAAATCCACCTATAGACGATATTACCACATCAGCTTTTTCTCTTAAAGGTGTTTTATATAAATTATCAAGGAATTTACATCCTTCTCTGTGGGCATCTATATAGTGACCTGCCACAGCCTTTATTACTTCTTTATTTTCATTTAACACTACATTTAATATAAAATCTATAGGAACAAACTTTATTGTATCTTCTATATCTATTCTTACAGGGTTTGTTTTTAAATTACCTGCATGTGCCTTTTCATCTACCATTCTACTGTGATTTGCTTGTATAGCTGCCCTAGTGGAAACCCCTGGCATTATAGCTTTTGCTCCTCCGCTGTAGCCTGCAAAATAATGAAACTCAATATTTCCTAGACATATTCTCCTATCAGCTTCTGCCACAGGTCTAAAAATATCTATAGGAGTATTATTTTTAGTGTATCCGAAGTGAACAAAATCCTTTGAATCGCTGTCAATACATTTTATCCTATTGTAAATTTCTTCACCTACTAGATACTTCTTTTCTTCTTCAGTATGTTTTCTATGACTGCCTAATGCAAAAACAATTGTTATATCATCATCCTTTGAGCCTGACTTTTTTAATTCTTCAAGAATGTATGGCAATACAAGCTTACTGGGCATAGGTCTTGTTATATCACTTGTTACTATTGCAACCTTTTCCCCTGGTTTAACTATTTCGTGTAATCCTCTTGAATTTATTGGATTATCAAGGGCTCTTTTTACTTCTTCTCCTCCAGTTAAGTCTACCTGTACATTATTTGCATGCAGTATTCCTAAAAGGTTCTTATCATGAATTTCAACTTCCATAGTGGTTTTAGCAATTTCTACACTATACTTCATTTATATCCCCCTATATAACAAAGCAGGGCATAACTGGAGTTAAGCCCTACTATGAAAAATTATTTTTATTAGAATTCTCTAGGAAGTGCTTCCTTTAGTACCTTCACAGACTTCTTAACTCCAGCTAGCTGATCCATGGTCATATCCTCCATCTCAAGACTAACTGCACCATCATAGCCAGTCATACTTACCACAGAAAAGAATTCCTTCCACCAGCCTATGCTGTGGCCATGTCCTACTGCTACATAATTCCACGAACGAGTATAAAATGAACTTATAGGTTTTGTATCAAGCACCCCACTGACGCCTGCCATTCCTCTCTCAATTCTCACATCCTTTGCATGGACATGGTAAATCGAATCTCCTAGCGCTCTTGCTGCTAAAATAGGATCTCCACCCATCCAAAATAAATGACTTGGATCAAGATTCATTCCTACCGTATCTCCAACATGGTTTCTTAGCTTAAACAAAGTTTCAGTATTGTAAACCAACTGGCATCCATGGTTCTCCAAAGCAATTTTTTCAATTCCATGGTTCTTTGCAAGCTTTACGGTGTTTTGCCAATAAGGCAGTGCTACCTCATTCCACTGCCAATCAAGAATTTCATTGTTTCTTGGCGGCCAGCTTGTGGTTATCCAGTTTGGGGTTGTATCTTGTGGTGCACCCCCTGGAAGTCCTGACATCATTACTATAGTTTTAATACCAAGCAATTCTGCAAGCTTGAAGGTCTTTTGAACTACCAGCTCATGTGCTTTCCCTTCTTCATTTGGAGCCAGCTGGTTACCTGAACAATTTAAGGCTTCTATTTTAAGGCCTCTGCTATCTATAGCATTTATAAAAGCTTCACGTTTTTGAGATTCCCTAAGTAATTCGTCTAAATTTAAATGGGGTGCTTTTGACCAATTACCAGTGGCAAACTCAAGAGACTCAAAGCCTAATTTTGATGCAGTGTAAAGCATCTCCTCAAAGGGCATATATCCTAAAGCATCTGTCATAATGCAAAGCCTCATAGTAAATCCCCTCTCTAAATAAGCGTTTTTCCTCCAGCAATAGTATGAGATATTCCAGTAATATAATTTGCCTTTTCACTGCTTAAGAAAAGCATAAACTCTGCTATTTCTTCAGGCTCGGCCATTCTTTTCATTGGCACATAGCTTGTTAAAAGCTCTTCATATTCCTTTGGAGTCATTCCTTCAATTGGTCCTCTCTTCTCAAAAACTGACTGCATCATTTCAGTATTAACATAGCCAGGACAAACTGCATTAACTGTAATGCCATACTCAGCTAGTTCTAGTCCAAGGACCTGAGTAAGCAAATTTACTCCTGCCTTTGATGCACAATAAGCTCCATTTCCCAGCTCACCAATCTTTGACGCTTGAGAAGATATTGAGACTATTTTTCCATTTTTAACTTTGTTCTTTATCATATTTTTAGCTGTGCGTCTGCACATCAGATAAATAGACTTTAAGTTAATATTAAATACTCTATCCCACTCTTCTTCTTCTACATCAAGAATTAATCTTGAGGTTGAAATTCCAGCACAGTTTGCTAAAATATCTATCTTTTCAAATTTAGCTTCAACCTTATCCATAGCTTCATTAATTTCTTTTGATGAAGCCATATTAACTACAATGGGCAGTGCATGAGCGCCTAAAGCTTCTACTTCAATGGCTGCTTTTTCAAGGCCCTCTTTATTTATATCCATTAAAACTACATCTGCTCCGTGTTCAGCATATTTAAGAGCCAAAGCTTTCCCCATGCCTCTTGCTGCTCCTGTAACAATACACAGCTTTCCTTGTAACAGTTTTCCCATTTTCTCTATCTCCCTATAATGGATTTTCTAAAACTAACATCTTTATATTTCGAATTCATCCATCTTAACTGGTCTTCCTTCTAAGTAGGACTTCTTTGCTGCCATGCCTAATAATACTGGCTTTAAGCCGTCTATGCCTGATACTACAGTATCTGTGTCATTTATTATTGCACTAAAGAATTCCTTCATTTCTTCAGCAAAGGATTCCATATATCTTTCAAGGAAGAAGTATAGTGGTTTTTCGGATTGAACTCCATCCTTTGTACTTAACACGACAGTTGAAGGAGTATCATTGGATGCTTCAGCAGATCCCTTTGAACCAAAAACTTCAACTCTTTGGTCATAGCCATAAACTGCTTTTCTGCTGTTATCTATAATTCCTATTGCTCCATTTTTGAACTTTAAGGATATTAATGCTGTATCCACATCTCCTGCTTCCCCTATGGCTGGATCAACAAGAACTGCTGCATTCGTGTAAACTTCTTCCACTTCACTTCCGCTTAAATACCTAGCCATATCAAAGTCATGAATAGTCATATCAAGGAACATTCCCCCAGATACCTTTGCGTATTCTGCTGAAGGAGGTTCTGGATCTCTTGCAGTAACCTTTACTATATGAACATCTCCAATTTTCCCCTCAGAAACAAGTTCTCTAACCTTCTTAAAGTTATGATCAAAACGTCTGTTAAACCCAACTTGGAACTTAACTCCTGCTTTTTTAACTGCTTCTAGTGCTCCAGCAATCTTTTCTAAATCATAATCAATTGGCTTTTCACAAAATATATGTTTTCCAGCCTCTGCTGCTTCAACGGTTATTTTTGAGTGAGTATTTGTGGATGAGCAAATTATTACTGCATCTATAGATGAATCATCTATTATTTTCTTATAATCATCATATACATTTTCTACTCCTAAGCCTTTAGCCCACTGTCTTACGCTATCATTTAAAAACACATCAGCTATAGCCGCAAGCTCTGCCTCGGTTCCAAATCTCTTTGCTATATTTTCAGCATGAATTTTTCCTATTCTTCCTGCTCCAATGACACCTACTCTTATTTTTTTACTCATTATTATGTCCCCCTATCCTATAATCCAGTTTTTTCGTTTATAAATTTTCTCGCCTTTATTGCATACTCCAGTGGATTTGCAAGTGCAGGATCTTGTTCTGCTTCTACAATAAACCAACCTTCGTAATTATTTTCCTCTAGTACTTTAAATAATGGGTCGAAATTAATCATTCCATCTCCAGGAACTGTAAACACTCCAGCCTTAACACCCTTTAAGAAGCTTAGCTTTTCCTCTTTAACCCTATCTAAAACTTCTTTTCTTATATCCTTAAGATGAACATGTTTAATTCTATTTACATATTTCTTAAGAATTTCTTCTGGATCTTCTCCTGAAAATGTGAAATGTCCTGTATCAAATAGTAAGTAAACCAAATTTTCGTCAGTCATACTCATAAGCTTATCAACTTCTTCAGTGGTTTGAACTCCAGTACCCATATGATGGTGATATACTATTTTCATATCCTTTTCTTTTGCCAGTCTTCCAAGTTCTTCAAGACCTCTAGCAAGCTTTTCCCACTCTTCTTCAGTGAACTTAGGCTTTCCATCAAATACTGGTGTTTCCATTTGCCCCTGAACACTGTGCCCCTGCTCAGCCACAACTATAACCTTAGCTCCCATTTCATGAAGAAAATCTCTATGTTTTATGAAAGCTTCAACGGTTTCTTCTAAGGGCTTAGTTGTTAGAAAGGAGCTGAACCAAGCACTTGCTATGTTTATTCCTCTAAGCTCAAGAGCCTTTTTAAGTACATTTGTGTCTCTAGGATATTTATTTCCAACTTCGCTGCCAGTAAATCCAGCTAGGGCCATTTCACTTACACACTGCTCAAAGGTATTTTCTCCACCTAATTCTGGCATATCATCATTAGTCCAAGCTATTGGTGCAATACCAAGTTTTACTTTTTTATTGTCAAACATAATATTTCCCCTCCATCTTATATAAGACTTAGTGGCACAGCCTAAGTTATGCCACCCTGCCTATTAGTATTGTCTAGCCTTATCAATGTTTTCTCTTAATTTTTTATATGTCTCTTGTATCTTTTCCTTATTAGATACTTCTGCCACTCCTACTCTCCACCAAGAACCATAACCATGAACCATAGTCTTAGGAAGCACTTTTACATCTATTAGTGTAGAAACCTTCTGCTTTTTGGAATCAATTATAGCTTCTTTTAATTCTTCTATAGTTTTAACAGTATAGGTCTTACATCCATAAGCTGCTGCATTCATAGAAAAATCTATAGGAACAAATCCTCCATCAAGTCTTCCTGTTTCTTCATTTCTAAATCTAAATTCTGTGCCAAAGCTTCCCATCCCATTTCCTATTTGAAGATTATTTATGCAGCCAAAGGTCATGTTATCAAATACAACCACATTTATCTTTTTTCTTTCCTGAATAGAAGTTATTAACTCTGAATGAAGCATCATATAGGATCCATCTCCAAGAAGTGTATATACTTCCTTATCAGGTTCAGCTATTTTTACGCCTAAGCTTGCATTTACTTCATATCCCATGCAGGAATAGCCATATTCCATATGATATGTGTTAGCACCCTTTGCCCTCCAAACTCTCTGCAAATCTCCTGGAAGACTTCCTGATGCTCCAACAACTATATCTTTGTCGGTGAGCATTTCATTAAGCACACCTAATACTCCTGACTGAGTAAGGCTGGAACCAGTTATCTTTTTAAACTCTTCAAATACAGCCTTTTGATCCAGGTCATCATTTACTTCAGGGACAAAGTCTTCGCCACTGTATTCCACGCTGTAAACTCTATCCACTTCTGCATTTAACGTATCTTTAGCATTCTTTATCTCAGTTGTATATGCTGATTTATATTCAATCCTCTCAAGTTGAATTGCCAAGTCTTCTAAAGCAGCTTTAGCATCAGCTGTAACCCTTACCCCATCTAATTTATAAGCATCAAAGGCTGCTATATTGATGTTTAAGAAGTTTACTTCAGGATTTTGGAATATCCATTTTGATGATGTAGTAAAATCTGTATATCTAGTACCTACACCAATAATAAGGTCCGCTTCCTTTGCAATAGTGTTGGCAGCTAGGCTTCCTGTTTCTCCTATACCACCCATGTTTAATTCGTGATCCCATACTATTGCGCTTTTTCCTGCCTGGGTTTCCCCAAAGGGTATGTTGAATTTTTCAGCAAAGGTTTTAAATGCTTCTGCTGCTTCTGCGTATCTAACTCCGCCGCCGCATATAAGCATTGGTTTACTTTTCTTTGTGATGAGACTTACTGCATCTCTTAGCATTTCCTTTGTAGCAGGTGTTCTTTCTATTCTGTGAACCCTCTTTTGAAAGAAGTATTCAGGATAATCATAAGCTTCACCCTGCACATCTTGAGGAAGGGCTAATGTAACAGCACCAGTATCTGCAGGACTTGTAAGTACTCTCATAGCATTTATACATGCAGTCATAAGCTGCTCTGGTCTTGATATTCTATCCCAATATTTACTTACTGCCTTAAAGGCATCATTTGTACTGATGTTTAGGTTATAAAATTGTTCTACCTGTTGAAGAACTGGATCAGGCTGTCTTGTTGCATACACATCTCCTGGCAAAAATAATACAGGGATCCTATTTGCAGTAGCAGTTGCCGCTGCAGTTACCATATTTGCTGCACCTGGGCCAACAGATGAAGTACAAGCATAAATCTCTCTTCTATGTTTTTGTTTTGCAAATCCCATAGCTGCATGAGCCATACCCTGCTCATTTCTTCCTTGATGAACTATTAGGTCACCCGGATCCTGTTCCAATGCCTGCCCAAGTCCTAATACATTTCCATGCCCAAATATCGTAAATATACCTTTTACAAATTTATTTTCTATTCCGTCAAATTCTACATACTGATTATCTAAAAACTTAATAAGAGCTTGTGCCATTGTAAGCCTTATAGTCCTCATATTTTCACCTCTATTTTTATTTATCTGGCCAAATTTCAGCTTCCTTATCTGTAAGCCATAAATGCTCTGGAACAAACACTGGAGTTATATATGGATTGCCGTCTATGTGTCTTATTACCCATATATAGTACATCGCATATCCTGGCGCACTTACCTGTGGATGGGTTACATCATCTAATATCTTTACTGCATCATTGTGTTTTAATTTAACCACGTCTTCACCAAGCTCTGAAAACCCATATCCATTTTCTGGATTAAATTTATAGAAGTATATTTCTGGCTGTGGATGATGATGTGGTGGGTAACTTGACCACTTACCTGGATAATCTATATCCTCCCCTATAACTAAGTTTGAATAAGGAGCATTTGAGTAATCAAAAACTGTTCTTACTATTCTTGTACAAGCTTCCTTCATTGTGCCTGCGCCGCGGTTTTCACTTCTGCATTCTTTATTTGTATAAAATTTTGATTCAAATATAGTATCATTGGTGGTTTTAGTAACACAAATTTCTGTATCCTCTGAAACTCCAGTGATTTTTACTTCTACACCTTTAGGTACATGAAGTACCCAAGGATCTTCATCAAAACATGAATTTCTAAGTGCTGTTTCTTTTTTATCCTCGTACTCAAAAATTACTTCCCCTGTAATTAAAAGAAAGACTCTTTCCTTTTCATCTTTATCTATATAAACCTGTTCATTCCTAAGCCTTAATATTCCAAAGTCCATCATGGTATTATGTTCTGTTTCATCCATAGTAGTTATTGGATTGTATCCAAATTTAAAACCCTCATTCTGTCTAATTCTAAGCATGACCTTTCACCTCTTATTTATATTTATTCACTTGCTTTTTCTCTCTATTGCTCTCTTAACCTTTGCCATAATATCACTATAGGTAAGGTTATATTCCTCTTTTAAATAGTCCACAGGGCCAACTTGACCAAATCTATCGCAAACTCCAACTCTTTCTAAAGGTACGGGCATATTTTCTGTTATAACTTCTGCAACTGCAGAGCCAAGACCATTTATAATACTGTGGTTTTCACAAGTTACTATTGCTCCTGTTTCTTCTGCACACTTTACTATAGCTTCCTTATCTATTGGTTTTATTGTGAACATATTTAAAACTCTTGCGGAAATTCCTTCTTTCTCTAATTCTTCAGCTGCCTTTAATGCTTCTTCTACCATTATTCCTGTAGCAAATATTGTTACATCACTTCCATCCCTTAAAGGTACTGCCTTTCCTATTTCAAAGGTTGATCCCTCTTCGTATATCTTTACAGGATTTTTCCTTAAGAGTCTTGTATAAAAAACTCCATACTTATCTGCAATTTGTTCTAAAACATCCTTAAGCATAGCATTGTCTACAGGTTCTATTATTGTTAAACTCGGAATGTTTCTGAGTATCCCCATATCTTCAAAGGGCATATGAGTTCCTCCATTATAGGCTGCAGTAACTCCAGGGTCGCTGCCAGTTATTTTTACATTAAGTTTTGCATAGGCACAGGATATGAAAATTTGGTCAAAACATCTTCTTGTCGCAAAGGGTGCAAAGCTGTGTGCAAAAGGTATTATCCCCACAGCGGACATTCCAGCTGCCACTCCAACCATATTTGCTTCTTGAATCCCTACATCAAAAGTTCTTTCTGGATAAGCCTTTTGAAAAGGCATCATTCCCATGGAATTCATTAAATCAGCGTCAAGTGCAACTATATTTTCATTTTTAGAAGCAAGATCCATAAGAGTTTTACAATACATATCTCTCATTGCCACTTCTTCAATTATTCTTTTTTCAGCTAACTTTACGCCCATTATTTCATCACCTCTTCAAGTTCTTTTTCCAGTACTTTTAAAGATTCTTCCATCTGCTCTTTGCTTACGTTCATATGATGGTTATTCAATACTCCTTCAGCAAAGCCGCATCCTTTTCCCTTTATTGTGTCTAAAACTATTACTGATGGCTTTCCATTATTTTCTTTAGCTTCTTTAATAGCATTGTAAATTTCCTCCACACTATGACCATCAATAGTTTGCTCATGCCATCCAAAGCTTTCAAATTTGCTGCCTATGTCTCCTAAGTCATTTATGTTCTTTGTAAAGCCATCAAGCTGCTGCTTATTACAATCAACAAAAGCTATGAGATAACCTACCTTCTGCTGAGCAGCACACATTACAGCCTCCCACACCTGACCTTCCTGTATTTCTCCATCTCCAAGTATTAAGTAGGTATAATTGTCTTTTCCTTTTAAGCGATTCCCAAGGGCTACTCCTAACGCTGTAGATGCCCCTTGTGCAAGGGATCCTGTAGTCATATCAATGCCTATGGTTAAGTTTCTATCACAATGGCTTGGAAAATGAGTGCCAGGCTTATTTAGTGTTAATAATTCTTCTTTATTAAAATATCCCTTTAGTGCTAGAGCTGAATATATAGCTGGGCCAGCATGCCCCTTTGAGCATACCAGCCAGTCTCTATCTTCCCACCTTGGGTTTTTAGCATCTATGTTCATAGCTCCACCGTAAAGTACTGCTATGGCATCCGCTATAGACATGGCACCTCCAAGATGTCCAAATCCTAGTGTACCAATAGCTTTAAGCGTTTCTATTCTTATATTTAAGGCAAGAGCCTTTAATTCTTTTATCTTTTCTTCACTTATCATGCTGCACCTCCTGCTACTTATTTAGCATTTTTCATTGCCTCTATTAAAGGAAGCTTTACTCCTGAAAGGAATCTAACCATGGCGCCCCCAGCAGTGCATACATAATTTATTTTGCTGGTGTCAATGAAGCGTTGTGCTGCGCTTACAGTGTCTCCTCCTCCTATAACGGAATAACCTTTTGCTTCTGCTATAGCATTCCATATAGCCTTAGTTCCAGCTTCAAAGGTCTTATTTTCATACACTCCTGCAGGTCCATTGACAAAAATTGTACCTGCTTTAGATAGTTCTTCTTCAAATATTTCTATTGTTTTGTGACCTATATCCATAAAGGACTTATCACTTGGTAAATCTTCTATACTTATTTCTTTTCTTGAACCATTTTCTTCATAAGCTAAGTCCACAGGATATACTATCTTTTCTTCATAGTTTTCTAAATACTCTTTAGCTGGCTTTATAAATACATCCAGCTTTCTATCCTTAATGAATTTTTCATTGATCTTTCCTAGATCATATCCCTTTGCCATAAGCATGATATGTCCTGTTATTCCAGAGCATAGTATCTTATCAGCACTGCCATTTTCTAAAACCTGTTTCATCATTCCAAAGGCATCAGATATTTTAAGTCCTCCAAGAACAAATACTGAAGGCTTCTCTGGGGTCTCCATAACCTTTGTAAGTGCACTTATCTCATTGAACATCAAATCCCCTGCTGCACTAGGAAGTATTTCCTGAAAGGCTACCATGGAAGGAGCATTTCTATGGGCCGCTGCAAAGGCATCATTAATATAACAATCTACAATAGGTGCTAGACTTCTAACTAAATAGGTATTTAGCATTTCCTTTGGCTGAAGCTTTACAGCATCTTCAAAGGTTGATATTTCCTCTGCCAAGTATCTTAGATTTCCTAGTAAAATGATCTCTCCAGGTTTTAAACTTTTTACTGCCTCCTGTGCTGCTGGGCCACAAACGTCATCGATATATCTAACTTCTCTTCCGAGTCTTTCTGTTAGCTTTTGTGCATGTTCTTTCATAGACATTAAATTGTGATAGTCTAAGGTGTCTCCCTGATGAGCTATAATAGCAATTTTAGCTCCCTGCTCTATAAGATAATTTAGTGTAGGAATACTTTTCTTTATCCTGTTTTCACTTACTATCTTCTTTGTATCAGGATCAATTGGGGAATTTATATCAAGTCTTAAAAGCACAGTTTTATCTTTATAATTAAATTCTCTCATTGATTTTATTTTAGTTCCTATTTTTCCATCCATTTTCCCAACTCCAAATATTTATTTGTTTCGTGAACTCCTTCTGCTCCGTCAGTTTGCATTTCCATAGCCGCTCTTATAGCATCCATATTTTCTGGTATAACTACAGCTTCCTGTGGAATGTTTATTGCAAACATTATATCTTTACCTGATTTAACTACGGATTCTTCAAATAATGCTATTTCATACATATCTCCTCTTGGATTACCTAAATCTCTTGCATATCTAAATAAGGAAGCATTTCCTTGGAATCCATCTGCAAGTCTTACCACCCTTATTCTTGGATGTTTACTAAAAGCTTCTAATAGTTGTTCCTTTGATATATCTTTCTTAGGGGTAGCAACTACTGTAATTATGTGTCCATGAGTTACTGGTGTATGAACTAATATTCCAGTAGCCTCTACATGTGGCATTATTGTCATAAGATCTAGTGCCTGATGACTTGGTGCTTTATCTACTTGAAGTGCATTTGTAAGTCCTCTGTGATAATCACCTGGGTCAGCCACACGTCTTATAATTGTAATTGCAACTTTTTCAACGCCAACTAGTTTGTCTAAGCAGTCAACTGCTCTTATAAGTCCCGTTGTATTACAGGATGTTAATTTCAAAAATTGTTTTCCAACACCCTTTTCATAGTTTGCATAACCATGGAAGAATACATCAGCAACGCTGTTTTTCTCTCCCCCCTGGAATATTGCTTTTTTGTTGTATTTTGTATAAATCTCTTTATTCTTTGCTCCAATTCCTGCACTGGTTGCATCAAGCATTATATCTACCTTTTGAACTAAATCCTCAAGTGTTCCGCTTATCTTTATTCCAGCCTCATCAAATAATTTTTGATTATCTGGAAGTGAGTTATATAAATCATATGGCATTCCTTTTTCCTTTAATGCTCTTACAGATAGTGTAGGTGCAACATCTGCAACTCCTACAAGCTCCATGTCCTTTTGCGCTGCAACTCCATCTGCCAGTCTTTGTCCAATAACTCCATATCCTGCAACTCCAACTTTAATCATATTGCATAACCTCCTAAATTTTATATTTATTTACAACCACCTATTTGGGTGTGATATCTGTTTTTCTAGCAGCTCCATTTTAATTGATACTATGCTGCTTGAGTTTTTGCTTTCTTTTCTGCTTGTCTTCTTAATACGTCTACATAAACAGCTCCAATGATAACTACACCAATTGCTATAGCCTGAACATCTGCAGATACTCCAAGAAGGTTAAGTCCATTTCTTAATACTGCCATTATCATAGCTCCAATAAGAGTTCCCCACACTGTACCTGAACCTCCCATAAAGGATGCTCCACCTATGATACATGCTGCTATTGCATCTAACTCATAATCAAGACCTGCTAGTGGGAACGTTGCATTAACTCTACCTGTAAGCACTATTCCAGCTATAGCTGCCATAGCTCCACAAAGCACATAAGCACGAACCAAAGTTTTATCTACATTTATACCTGAAAGTTTTGCAGCATCAAGATTTCCCCCAACTGCATATATATATCTTCCTTGTGCAGTTTTGTTTAAGAAAATTGAAAATCCTACAAACACAACTATTACTAAAATAAAGCTTATTGGTATCGGTCCAATAAAACCATTTCCTAAAAATTGAACTGACTTTGGAAATCCTGATAGCGGTGATGCTCCTGTTAAAATAAGTGCAAGTCCTCTTGCCACGTTTTTTGTTCCAAGGGTTGATATAAATGGATGTGGCAGTCTAAGTTTAGTAAGTAAAATTCCATTTAAATAACCAAGCCCTGTTCCAGCTGCTAAGCATAATAACATAGCTAGATATGGGTTCATGTGCCACTTAATAATTGCAACTCCCATAAGACAAGTTGAAAGTGCAACATTTGATCCAACTGAATTATCTATACCCGCCGTTAATATTACTAAAAGCATACCTACTGATATCAAGCTATTAATAGCTGATTGCCTGGCAATATTCATGACATTTGTCAGTGTGAAAAATTGCTCTGATGCAATTGTAAGACCAATACATAAAAGAATTAATCCAAGAAGGGACCCAAACTTGCTAATTGTATCTTTTACTGACTTTTTATCAGAACTTTGAAATCTTTCTCTTTTTTCATTTTCTAATCCCGTATTATTCATACCCTATACCTCCCCCGATGCTGCACGCATTATATTTTCCTGATTTGCATCTTTTCTATTTATTTCAGCTGTTATTTCCCCCTCATGCATAACATAAACTCTATCACTCATTCCAAGTATCTCAGGAAGCTCTGAAGAGACAATGATTACTGCACAGTTTTGCTTTATAAGTGAATTTAAAACATTATAAACCTCAACCTTTGCTCCAACATCAATTCCTCTTGTAGGTTCATCAAATATAAAGATATTAGCCTTTGTATTAAGCCACTTGGCTATTACAACTTTCTGCTGGTTTCCTCCGCTTAACTGTCTTACAATAAAATCTTCTGAAGGAGGATTTATGTTTAGCTTCTTTATATTTTCTTTAGTTAATTCTTTAAGCTTCTTAATATTTAAAAGCATTCCAGATGAACTTTTGTCATAAGAAGCTATATTAGTATTAAAATCTATCGTATTATCAAGTACCAACCCTTGTCCCTTTCTATCCTCAGTCAAAAATGCAATTCCATTTTTCATTGCATCCTTTGGGCAGGTTATCTTAACTTTCTTACCATTTATATATATCTCTCCCGAATCATGCTCATCTGCTCCAAATATGGCTCTCATAACCTCTGTTCTTCCTGCACCTACAAGGCCTGAAAAGCCTACAATTTCTCCCCTTTTAACGTTAAAAGATATGTTTTTAAATACACCTCTTCTATTTAAATTTTCAACTCTTAATGCCTCTTCATTAGCATTGGATTCTATTTTTGGATACTGCTGTTCTAGATTACGTCCAACCATAAGTCTTATAAGTCCATTTATATCTACCTTATCTATATCTAAAGTATCTATTTTTCGTCCATCTCTCATTACCGTAACCCTGTCGCATATTTCCATTACCTCATCCAGTCTATGAGATATATAAATAACTGCTATTCCCTTATTTTTCAGCTCTTTAACTGTTTTTAATAATTCCTTAACTTCTCTTTCTGCGAGGCTTGAAGTAGGCTCATCCATAATTAAAAGCTTAGTTTTAACGCTTAATGCCTTGGCAATTTCCACCATCTGCTGCTGTCCGATACCAAGCTTTGCAACATTAATTTTTGTATCAATTTTCTGACCTAATTCTTCTAAAAGCTCTTCTGATTTTTGTCTCATAACACTTATATCTAAAAGTCCCTTATTTCCGTTTTTCTTAATTTCTCTGCCTAGAAATACATTTTCTGCTACAGAAAGCTGCTTAACTATATTAAGTTCTTGATAAATAGCTGTTATTCCATAATTCATGGCATCTCTTGGTCCCTTGATGTTTGATTCTTTGCCCTCGATAATTATTTGTCCCGTTTCGTTTTTATGCGCACCAGTAAGTATTTTTATTAAGGTTGACTTACCTGCTCCATTTTCACCTACAAGTCCATGTACTTCTCCGGGATATATTTCTAAGTCAACTGAATCCAATGCTCTAACTCCAGGGAAAACTTTAGATACGCCCTTTAATTCCAAAAATGGCTGCATATAATCTAACACCCCATTCATTTATTATTTAAAGAATTGAATCCAAGTTATTAAAGCTTGGATTCAATCTAGTTAAATTCCCCAATTATTTTCTAGCAAATTACCCAAAATTATTTTCCTAGTATTTTGTCAAGCTCAGCTTGAACCTTATCAACGTTTTCACTTGTAACCATTGATGTTCCTGTATCTATTCTCTTATCTATGCTTTCTCCCTTAACTACTTTAGCTGCTGCTTCAACACCAAATTTTCCAATATTATATGCACTTTGAGCAACTGAACCTGTAAGTTCTCCAGCCTTTATTGCCTTTAACGCATCTGGTGATCCGTCAAATCCTACAACTATAACGCCCTTCTTTCCTGCCTGACTTAAAGCTCTAGTAGCACCAAGAGCCATTTCATCATTTGAGCAGAACACACCTTTGATATTTGGATTAGTTTGAATTAAGTTTTCCATAACTGACATACCCATATTTCTATCACTATTTGCTGGCTGAACAGCTACAACTTTTAAGCCGGCATCTTCCATAGCCTTTTTAGCTCCATTAGTACGATCGTCATGAGTTTTATCTCCTAAAGCTCCTCTTAAAACTACAACCTGGTCACCCTTTTGAAGTTTTCCTGCTATATACTTACCGCCAACTTCTCCACCTGCAAGGTTCCCAGTACCTATAAATGATTGTTTTTTATCCCAGTCAGCATCTGAGTCTATTAAAAGTACTGGAATTTTTGCTGCATCAGCCTTATCAAAGGTAGCTACTGCTGCACTTGGCTGAGATGGAGCTACTACTAAAGCAGATGCCTTATTAACTATTTGATCTTCCATAATAGAAGTTTGTCCTGCTATATCAGTTTCAGCATTTGGTCCAAGTACATCTACTTTTATTCCAAGTGCCTTACCTGCATCATCAGCTCCTGCCTTAACTTGCTTCCAATAATCACTGTTTACCGCCTTTAAAACTACTGCTATTCTTGTTTCAGTTTTTGCTGTGCCTTCTTTTCCACTTGTGTTGGTTTCTTTTGACTTACCGCAACCTGCTAATGAACCCATTATGACTGTAGTCACCGCTGCAAGGCTAAGTACCTTTAATAAGTTTTTTCTCATTTTAATATATCCCCCTTATTTAATTGAATGTTTTACACATTTGTTACTTCTCGTGCCGTCTTTATAATCATAAAACGTTTTCAAAAATCAACATAGTTCAAATGTTTATAAAAGATTTAATTTTCTAACTATTTCCCTTGTTTAAAATTTGATTATTTGTTTAAAAATTAAAGCATTGTTAAATAATTACCAAAATTCCCTTGAAAAGTTAGATATAAAGAAAGACTTAATATTAAAGCTATGCTAATACCAAGTCTTTTTCTACATTTAGGCTATACTGTTTATCCTATTGATATATACTATTTATATTGTTTCTAAATTGATTTGGAGACACTCCATAGTATTTCTTGAAAGCCGTATAAAAATAATTGAAGTTTTCGAAGCCTATTTTTATTGAAATTTCTTTTGCTGTTAGCTCTGTAGTCTTTAAAAGCTCCTTAGCTTTTTCAAATCTAACCTCATTTATATAATTAGAAATAGATTTACCTTCACTTTCCTTGAACATAGTCCTTAAGTAATTTGGAGAAAGCCTCATTTCTGATGCTATCACCTCTAAGGCTAATAACTGATCGCAGTAGTTTTGATTTATATACTTTTTTACACTTTCAATTACATCATTTTTTCTATTGGACTTCTTCTCTTTTATTTGAATTAAAACACTTTTATATATATTTAGGAAGTAATCTTTAACTTCATCTATAGTTTCATAATTAAATAAATTATCAGTGAGTTCTTTAATGTCTATATAAGCATTTTCCTTGCTCATGTGACAAATATTATTTATAACCTTTTGAGAGTTAATTCCAAATTGAGTAATAGAAATTCTCATATCGCTATAGGACATTTTCTTCAGTATACTAAATACTTTATCAAGTTCAGTTTCTACCTCATCAAGGTTTCCCAGCTTTACAGCCTTAAAAAGTGCTTCTGGATGTGCATCTTCATACTTACTTTCCCCGGAAATATCCTGGGTTATTTGTTCATTAATCAGTATTGATTTAGGTCCATATTTAAACCGATAATTAATATAGTCTTTGGCAGTCTTGTATGCAACAGACGCTTCCTCAAGTCTTTCTGCATATCTTCCTATTGATGCAGAAAGAGAAATATTTAATCTATTAAGTACTGTTTCCTGGATTTCTTGGATTAACTGGACTATTTTATTTGTTAATTCATCATCTATTTTATCTTTGACCTTGATAATAAGACATATTTCATCCTCTTCCAATCCTATAATCTCACAATCAAAATATTCTTTGGATATATTAGAAAGCTCAATATATAAATTGCGTTTTAAACTTTTAAATTCTACATCTCCCTTTTCTTTTATAAGTTTTTTATAAAAATCCATCTTAAATAATACTATAGCCATATTTCTGCTAGCTACCTCAAAACCTACTTCCTTTAACTTTACTTTGAAACTTTCAAACTCTGTAACCATATTTAAAAGCAGAGCTTTAAGCAGTTGATTTCTAATGAAATATAAATCCTTATCCGAAAGCTTTGCAAAGGATATCGGCTTATTCATAAGAGTATCTACTACCTTTGTAACATATTCCATTTCATTTCTCGAATTTTCTTCAATACCTAGTTCTTTATTTATATCCTCATCAACATCTAAATATTTTTTAACTGTATTTACTGTTTCTGCAATTGGCTTATATATTTTTTTAGAGGTGAATACTGAATATCCTAGTCCAAATAAAAATAATAAAATAAATGCTAAAATCAAAAATCTGCTCATTCCTCTAATACTTTCAATCAAGGTATCATACCTTACTATATTTAAAAAAAATAAGTCTAGTTTCTTGCTGTATCTATAGGTTACTATTGATGGACTTTCTTCAATATTGACTAAAAAACTTCCCTGTTTATTTTTAGAATTTATTATCTTATCAACATAATTTAAATTTGATATATCTTTTAAAAACATATCTTCATCTGAATGTAAAATTACTTGGCCTTTTTTATTTATAGCCATCAAATTATAATCGCTTTCTGACATATTGTGAAAATAGGCTTGTACAGAATTTGCATCAAGATTTAAAACTATAGCTCCATATGGATTTCCATCTATATCCGACTTTGAATTTGATAAAATTAAGGTAAGTATATTCCTCTTATATTCCTCTCCATTGATTGGTACGGTTATCTGTCTTGAGATAAAATTTGAACTGAGTGATTCAGTGGACTCTTTAAGTCTCTTCATTATATCGCTATCATAAAACAAGGAATAATAAGATGAGTTTCCATCGGATGAATATATCATCTTATTATTACGGTTGTAAACGTACACAGATTGGATAGATGGAATCATAGCAGCAGCTTGTTTTACCTTTAAATATGGTGAAAAACCTAACTTGGAATTACTATTATAATCAAACATCAAATTATAAACCTGCTCATCTAAATACAATTTGTATATGTACGACTTTGCCCAGTCAAGAGTATACCCCGTATAGTACTCTGCTTGATTTATAATATTTTCAGATACCCTGCTGGATTGTTCAACAATTTGCTTTTTATAGCCTTTATATAAGACAAACATGGTCGTTAAAAGAAAGAGAACTATGAAGATAACATAAGAAAGCATTAGTTTATGAAAGGTATTTTTTGCTTTTATATTCTTTTTAAACTTTTGATATATATTGTTCATATATATATCCCCCCATTTAACATTAACAAATCACAATACAAAAACCCTTCCTCTAAATTTCAAAAATGTTTACAAGAACTGATATTAATTTTGTACTAAAAAGTCATATTAATATTATATTAGTTTATTCATAATTTTTCAATAAAATGTAATATATACAAATAACTTCTTTTGCATCATCTAGTGCGTTATCTATTTCAAAACAAATATTGTACTTAAATTTTTCACCCTACCCTTCCATAGTTTGTATAACCTTATAGATAAATTCCTCAGCTATAGGAGATATAATATAATTTTTACGTTTAATCCAGCCAATTTCAAAATTAAAATCTGGTGACTTAATTGGAATGGGCCTAATTTTTTCGTAAGCCTTTTCTTCTTTATATGCTACTGCATTATTGGAACAGATGCTAAATGCATCAGTTCGATAAAGCAAGTCATATAAGCAAGCTCTATTTGAAATATAAATCTTACTAGTTCGCGCTAGCTGGTTGATACTGCTTACAGTAGACATTTCATTAGCTGAACTGTAAAAAATATCACCGTATGATGCAATGAATGGATATATAGATAACTCTTTTATATCAACACTTTCAATATCCTTATAAAAATACGGATTTAATGTACTTACAATAACATATGGCAGCTCCATAGAAAGACGCGTATATTCAAGCTCCTTAAGCTTTAATACTCGCTTAATTGACTTCCTCTGCAAGGATGTAAATATGATTATTCCTATGTCCGCATTTTGCTGGCATACATCCTCAATAACCCCTTTTGTAGTGTTTTCATTATGGGAAAAATAAATATTTTCTTCGCGATGTTTTTGATATATATCAACAAAAACATTATAAACAAACTTTAATGTAACTGTGGATACTGAAAAAATCTTTCTATTTTCATGAATTACATGCTGGCAAATTTCTTCTAGCTGCAAAAACTGTTGATAAACAGGTCTTGAATAAGCTAAAAACTGCTCTCCAAATTCCGTAAGCTCAATTCCTTTTGTAGTTCTAATGAACAATGATGCTCCTAGTTCCATTTCTAAATTTTTAATAGAAAGACTTAGATTGGGCTGTGAAATATAAAGATTTTGCGCTGCTTTACTTATAGATGCTGTTTTAGCGATTTCTATAACCTGCTGAATTTGCTTAAATTCCATGTGAATTACTCCTTCCATCCAGTTGTTATATGCAATTCATCGGTAAAAAGTACTAAGCTGCCAAAGTACCAAATATATAGATATGTAATTTATATGGATATATATACAAATTATATATTACCATCCATAAAATGTCTAATGTTATACTAAAAATATAAACCCGCAGCTGGTGGCCAAAGCTTCGGTAAAAGCTTTCAATACAAAGGAGGGATATTTATGAAGCCAGTTATATTAATTTCTGCTGTCCGTAATTTAAAAAATTCTAAAGAAAAGTTCATGTTGCATGAAAGCTATGTGAATGCAGTACGCGCTGCTGGTGGTACTCCAATATTAGCACCAATTACAAATGATTTAGATGAAGTTAAATCATATGTTTCCATGTGCGATGGCTTGGTTTTACCTGGTGGTGAAGATGTTTCCCCTATGCTATTAAATGAAGAGCCTATACGTGGTATTGGCTATGTCAGCGCAGAACGTGACCGTTTTGAATTTATGCTATTTGAAGAAGCAAGAAGGCAAGACAAGCCCATACTTGGCATATGTAAGGGCTGTCAAATTATAGCTCTGTCCACTGGCGGTAAAATTTATCAAGATATCTTTACTCAACATCCAAATACTATTGAGCATAATCAACCTGAGGAACAATTAGGAGAATTATTTCACAGCATTTCTTTAACTCCAGATAGTAAATTATATGAATTATTTAAAAGTGAATGCATACTAGCAAACTCTTGGCATCATCAGGCAGTTCGCTGTGTTGGTACAGAGCTAAGAGTTACCGCAAAATCCTCAGATGGTATTATCGAGGGAATTGAATCTATTGACGGCTTGATGATGGGCGTACAGTGGCACCCTGAACTCTTATTTGAAAAGCATCCTGAGCAACTATTTATATACAGACAACTAATTGAAACGTGCATAAGGAAACGTGGTTAAAGAAAAATTTGGGGCGTATGAAGTTAATTAATTAAGAAAGGGGCATTATTTATGGAGATATTAAATATGATTGTTAGCTGGCTATGGGGAGCTCCCGCAATTATTCTTCTATTTGCAGTGGGTCTTTTATATGCATCAAAAACTAAATTTCTACAATTTAGAAAGTTAGGTTATATACTTAAAAAAACAGGTGGCTCTATGTTTAAAAAAGGTTCAGGAGACGGAACACTTTCTCCATTCCAAGCTGCTGCTACAGCTATATCAGGCAGTGTTGGAACTGGAAATATGGCCGGTGTAGCTTCTGCCATCGTTTCTGGTGGCCCAGGTGCAATCTTTTGGATGTGGGTTATCGCACTTTTTGGTATGCTTACAAAAATGGTAGAATGTACTTTGGCTGTATTTTACCGTGAAAAAGATGATAAAGGAAGCTACTATGGTGGACCTATGTTCTATATGACAAAGGGTCTTGGTCCAAAATGGAAGCCTATAGCAGCCTTCTTTTCAATCACTATCATTACTGGTGGTTTGGGAACTGCAGCATTCCTACAGCCATATACTATTGCAGAATCCATGAATAATATGTTTGGCGTACCTCAATGGATTTCCGTTACCATAGCTGCTGCTGCTACTGGTGCAGTTATTTTGGGTGGTTTTAAATCCATTGGCAGCTTTTGTGAGAAACTTGGTCCATTTATGTGCTTATTTTACGTGGTTGCTGGATCAATTTGTCTTATAATAAACTTTTCAAACATTCCACGCGCATTCGGCCTAATTTTTCAATATGCCTTCTCTAGTTTTCAGCCTGTAGCTGGAGGTGTAATTGGTATCGCAGTTACTCAGGCCATGAAATTCGGTGCAGCACGTGGTACCTTTTCTAACGAAGCAGGAGCTGGCTCATCGCCTATGGTTCATGCAACCGCTACAACTGACCATCCATTTAAGCAAGGCATGTGGGGCTGCTTTGAAGTGTTTGTTGATACAATTTGTGTATGTAGTATGACCGCATTAGTTATCCTTACGAGCAATATTGATGTTTGGGCCAGCGGTAAAAAAGGTCTTGCTCTAACTATGGCAGCATTTAATAGCGCCCTTGGTCCAGTAGGTGTTTTTGTAGTTGGTGTTAGTCTTTGTCTATTTGCCTTTTCTTCAATGTGCGGTTGGGAGTTCGAATATGAAACCTCTATTGTTTATTTATTTGGTAATAAGCATCTTAAATTATGGCGTTTGTTATGGTTAGTTCCATCATTTTTAACATTACTACAAACTAGTGAGAGTGTATGGGCTGTTGTAGATATTTGCGCAGGTCTTTGGGTTATACCAAATGTAACGGCTCTGTTATTCTTAAGTGGTGCATTTATGACAATTTATAAAGATTATGAAGATAAATATTTTAATAAAATAAAACCACTTGGTGGTAAGATTGAATATAATGGTCATTATTTCGACTGTTCCGGTGAGTTAACTAATAAGGAAGCGCTTGCTGAGGTGGGAGTAAAGGAATCTTTTAATAGTTCTGTTTAAGCTTTAAAACGGCTTTATTTATAAACTTAAAATAGCGTATAGAGCCTCCTACTATCTGAGTGGCATCGAGTTTAGGAGGCTTAGTTATTTTAAATTTATAAATATTAGCCGTTTTTAGCGAAATAAACACCTTCATAAGATGAAAATTTCATGCGACCGATTCAACATTATCTTAAAATATCGTGCTTTTCATAAAGTATTCTTCTATACTCTGGAAACAAGTATCCACCATAAACATTATTTCCTCTTCACTAATAATATATGGAGGAATAAAATATAGTACATTCCCGATAGGCCTTAATAACAACCCTTTTCTAAGAGCAATTTTATAAATCTCATAACCTATCCTCATATCCCAAGGATAGCCTTCCTTGATGGATTTATCTTTTACTATTTCAATGGCTGTTATCATGCCTATACTTCTTACTTCACCTATATGCTTTAAACTTTTTGCCTTTTCTAGAGTAAGTTTTCTTATTAGCTTACCTTTTTCCTTATTTGTTTCTATAATATTATATTCTTCAAATATTTTTAGATTCTCTAAAGCAATTGCGCAAGCCATAGCATTGCCTGAATAAGTATGACTATGAAGAAATGATCTTCTCTCATTATAATCTCCATAAAAACAATCATATACTTCGTCAGTGGTTAAAACTACAGACATAGGCATATATCCAGCAGAAATCCCCTTTGAAAGACACATGAAGTCAGGACTTATTTGAGCATGATTACAAGCAAACATTTCCCCAGTTCTGCCAAATCCCATTGCAATTTCGTCTACAATAAAATGTATATCATATTTATCACAAAGCTTACGCAGCTTCTTTAAATAAATAGGTGAATAAATTTTCATACCTGCAGCTCCCTGAACCATAGGTTCAACTATTACAGCACTTATCTCTTCATGATTTTCAATTATTCTCTTTTCCATGACTTCAAAGCACTCTGCATTACAATTATCCCTAAAGCAATTGTATTTACACCTATAGCAGTCAGGTCCTTCCACTCTTATGGTATCTAGAAGCAGAGGTTTGTACACCTTATTAAATTCATCAATATCACAAACTGACAAGGCACCTAAAGTTTCTCCATGGTATGCATCACTTAAAGCCACAAATCTCTTCTTTTTGGTATTCCCCTTTTGCATGTTATAATGAAAACTCATCTTTAATGCTATTTCCACTGCTGAAGACCCATTATCAGAAAAAAACACTTTCTTAAGCCTGCTCGGTGTTATATTTACAAGTTTTTCTGCTAACTCTATAGCAGGCTTATTTGAAAAATTTGCAAATATGACATGTTCAATTCTATCTATTTGCTTTTTTATTGCCTCATTTATTCTCTTATTGCTGTGTCCCAGGGTATTTGTCCACCAAGATGATATACAGTCTAAATATTTATTTCCATGAATATCATAAAGCCAAACCCCTTCTCCTTTTTCTATAACTATTGGATTAAGTTCCTCATAGTCCTTCATTTGTGCGCAGGGGTGCCATATATACTTTAAATCCCTTTTTACGTAATCATTCATATCCACACCTCATCCTTTATTTAAGTTCTTCCATACATTCTATTATTTTCAGAGGGTGAAAAGCCTCTTCAGCATTTCTTCTTATGGCTTCTATCATATCTTCCTCTAAATTTTCAATACTTTTTAACTTTCCTATAATAGGTACTTTAGTAAGCTTTTCTATCATTTCAATATTATCATCACAAAGGAAATTATCTTTATAATTGTTTACTATAATACCTTTAATTTTAATTCCTAAGTTTTCTATATATTTTACTGTGATCACTGTATGATTTATTGTTCCAAGACCAGCCCTTGCAACAACAATAACACTCATATTCAAATCCTTGATAAGATTTTCAAGGCTATATAATCCTCTTTCATGATCTATCAATGGACATACTATTCCACCGCTGCCTTCAGCAATTATAAAATCATACTTTTCCTTTAAATAAGTGTACTTTTTTCTTACTATATCCAAATCCATTGGATTATTTTCAAGTTTTGCTGCAAGATGAGGTGATACTGCTGTCTTATAAACATAGGGTGTGATGTTTTCATATGCTTCTTCTAATTTACTCACTTCACTTACAAGCTTGGTATCACCTGGAATAAGCTTATTACCTATTTCTAAAGCACCGCTGAGTGCCGCTTTAAAATAAGTAGCCTTATATCCATTGCTTCTAAGTACATGCATAAGTCCAGCAGTTACAACAGTTTTGCCCACATCAGTATCAGTTCCAACTATGAATACTCCCTTAGCCATTTCTTCTGACCTCCAGCTTTAAATCACTTACCATTTTCTTATCATCACATATTTTATTGCCTGATGTTGTCAGATAGTTTCCCGTAATTGTAGCATTGGCTCCTGCATTGAAACAATTTTTACCAAATTCATCAATGAGGTTTCTTCCTCCAGCAAGTCTTATAAACGCTTTCGGATTAACAAATCTAAAGATGGCAATAGTTTTTAGTATTTCATCTTGACTTAATCTTCCTTGGTTTTCTAAAGGTGTTCCTTTCACTGGATTTAATACATTTATAGGAATGGATTGAACATCTAAATCCCTTAGCTGAAAAGCTAATTTAACTCTGTCATCTAAGCTTTCTCCAAGGCCGATAATTCCTCCTGAGCAAACAGCCATGCCAGCTTTTTTAGCTGCATTTATAGTATCTATTCTTTCATCATAACTGTGAGTTGTACATATTCTTTCGTAATAGTCTCTGCTGGTTTCCAAATTATGATGATACATAGTTACTCCAGTTTCTCTTAGACTAAGCAGCTCACCATATCCTAGTATTCCTAAGGATGCACACAAATCCATTTTAACTTCTTTATTTAGCTCTTCGTAAACCTCTAAGACCTTCTCAAAGTCACTGCCAATAATTCCTCTGCCGCTGGTTACTAATGAAAATCTATTCACTCCTTCATTTTCGCTTTCCTTTGCAAGCTTTAAAGCTGCTTCCTTTGAAACTAAATCATATACTTCTACATTAGTTCTGTAATGGGCAGATTGAGCACAAAACTTACAGTCCTCAGAGCAGTGCCCTGACTTTGCATTCATAATGCTGCAAAGATCTACCTCTCTGCCGCAAAAAGACTCCCTTATGTTATTAGCACTATTACATAGCTCTGCTATGTCATCCTTTTCTTCAATACTTACTAATTTCATAGCATCTTCAAAACTTATATGCTGTTCTCCTATAACCTTTTTCTCTAACCCCTTAATAAACTCTTTCATTTTATATTTCCCCCTTATTATTTTCTAAACAATATGTCCACTTTTTCTTAATATAGGTAATATTTTTATTGAAACATAGGCTGCAAATACTGTTAGTACCAGATCTCCCCCTATGCAAACTATAAAGCCATAAAAAAATGCAAAATAAAAAGAAATGCTTTTCCCTAGATACAGATTATAACTAATGTATAAATATATGACTCCAAATAAGTATATAAAAAACAGACCGGAAAGCAGCATAAATATTGTCTTAATAAAGGTCAGCTCCTTAACACTTTCTCTTATTTTACCTATGACATAGGCCGCTATAATAAACCCTATAAGATATCCAAAGGTAGGTTTAAATATATAGTTGAAGCCTCCACCTTCAGTAAATACAGGTACTCCCAAAAGTCCAATGGATACATAAACTATTTGAGATAAAGCCCCTAGTCTTGAACCTAAAATCACACCAGCCAAGGCACAAAATAAATATTGAAGGGTAAAAGGCACATAAGGTATGGGTATTTTAATAAATGCTCCAATTGCTGTTAATGCGGCAAACATAGCCACTAAAATTAAATTTCTTGTACTTCTCATAAAATATACTCCTCTTACAATATTTTCTTTCTTGTATCAATAATAATAAATAACATCATAATTGTCAACTTGTATATCATTTCAGGTTTACAATCGATACAAAAAAAAGAAGCATATGACTGCCCTATTGCTTCTAGATAATTTCATTCTAATATTATTTATTAATCTTAATGCTTTTTACAAATACCATAATGACTTCATTAATATACTTTACTAAATCATAAGGGCCTTCTCTTCTCGCCCAGTCAAAACAATATCCCCTTATTATGGTAATAATCATATTAACCAATTTATCTACAGTATAATCAGTAGATATTTGTCCTTTTTCTTGTCCACGATTTATGATTTTATTTAATTCACTATAAAGAATACGGTTATTTTCCTCATAATAATTTTCTTTGCTTCCAATAGGAAATGTAGAATTAAGTACTTTACATTTTTTGAAACCTATTAATGTAGCATACTCAGCAAATCCCTCACAAAATTTAATTATATTTTCTATTTCATCTTCATTATTTAATTTTTCTAGAACATTTTCCTTAAAGTATCCATCTATTAAGCCAAATAATTCTATAAGTAGATCTAACTTATTCTCAAAATAATGATAAAATGTTCCGGCTGAAATATCTGCTGCTTCACAAATCATTCGAACAGTCACTTTTTCAAATGCCACTTCATTCATCAAATCCATTGCCTTATCAGTAATAATTTTTCTCTTTTCAAATTGCTTTTCTTCTATGTTAGTCATAAAATAAATTCACCACCTAGAATAATATATTTTAATGAATATTTAATATTATTGAAAACTTATTAAATATTCCATATTTTTATTATATTTTATTTTTAATAATATGTCAAAAAAGGAATACTTAACCTAATAAAGATAAAGTATTCCCATTTATTATTTCTCTATTTTAATTCCTCAAATGCGTAGATAGCTGCACCCAGTGCCCCAGTCAATTGCGCTAATTCCGGTACTTTTATATCATGACCTAATTCTTTTTTCATAGCTCTAACTACTCCACTATTTCTAGCCACCCCACCTACCATGGCTACTTTATCCTCAATACCCATTCTCATTGCAAGAGCAGCTACACGTCTTACTACTGAAGTATGAATTCCTGCTATTATATCCTCTTTTTCTGCATTTGCTGACAGATGAGATATCACCTCTGATTCAGCAAATACAGTACACGTACTGCTAATTGAAACTTCATTTTTAGATTTCTCTGATATTTGTCCTAGCTTAGAAACATCTGTTTCAAGAACTCTAGCCATAACATCTAAAAATCTCCCTGTACCAGCAGCACACTTATCATTCATTATAAAATTTATAAGCTTACCCTTATCATTTAACTTCATAACCTTAGCATCTTGCCCACCAATATCTATAATAGTTCTTACTTCTGGTATTAAAAATGCTACTCCTTTGGCATGACAGCTTAATTCACTTATTTGTTTATCTGCATCTTTGTATTGAATTCTACCATAACCCGTAACTACTGTTTTCGCTATATCCTTTTCTGTTAAATTAGATTTTTCTTTTAATTCTCTTATTAGTTTTTCAGGTCCACTAGTTCCAGTTCCAACAGGTATTACGACACTTATAACAATTTCTTTTCCATCTTTTATAATTACACCTTTAGAAGTAGTAGATCCTATATCCAATCCCATTGTATACATTTGTATCTCCCTCTTCATAAAATATTTTATAATCTATTAATCCGTTATTATACTTCTAAGGATGATACACTATCCTTTTCTTTTTTAAACCTACTATTTTTTATTCTTCCTACAACTATGCATGGAATTACCACAACAAATATACCTAGTATTCCAACATATCCATAACCCACAACAACAATTTTGGTTAATCCAAATAAGGAAATTCCCATAGAAAACAACATACAAACTAAAGAAATCAGGCCTCTTTTTGTTTTAATATTCTCAGGTTTCTTAAAGATTTTTTCAAATCTAGCCACTGCTCCAAATACACAACCTATACCTGTTGATACAAATGCAAGGAATAGTACTGTTGAATAAGCTACTAATAAAAATTTGCTATTTAACTGCTTACATACATATAAAAGCGGTAAGGTTTGCTTTAAAGTCCCTGGTACCCATGATAATAGCATTAAGCAGGATAATGTTATCATCACACCATTTAAAATAATGCCTAGAACTACTGACTTATTAATAGCTGCATCAGATTTTAAGTTGTCACTTGCACTAAGTACAATAGCAACAACAAAAGATTGATAACCAGCATATCTAAGTCCACTATATAAAGTTGTTCCTATAGATGAAGGTGAATATTTTGTTGCAACAAGATGTGATAAATTTGATGAATTACTAGATATACCCACAATTACTATGATTGTTAAGAATATTAGTATTAATAGAGTTATAATAGTTGACGCTTTCCTTATTAAATCTGCTCCATATATAGTTAGTATATAAAAAACAGCACCTGTAATTAAAACTCCTACTAGATAATTTAATCCAAAACTCTCCAGTAAAGAAGCTGACCCTGCTATGGATCCTCCTGTACCTAATAATACTATCATTAAATATCCTAGTTCAAAAATAACAGAAAAAACTTTATCATAAGGTGCATACATTTTTTTTGACCAGCTTTTATAGTCATAGGTTCCATAGTTTCTTGCTAGTATTAATGACTCTCTATAAGTTAATCCTATAATTGTAATTATGACTGCAGGTAACCATATAGAATTCCAGCCATGTTTAACAAAAAAATTCATTGTCTGGTTACCAGTTGCAAATCCCCCTCCTACATGAGCCCCAAACCATACTGCTGCTACTTCAAAAGCAGTTAAAAGTCCTACCTTAGATTTTGAATTTTCACTCATATTATCCTCTCCATATCTATAAAATTAGGTATAATTTTTATATTCTGCAGTCACTTTAAGATAATTAGATTAGATATTTAGGTTTGTTTTATAATGTTATCCCTTATTCTAATATGACTATATTAGAACAGGGATGACCATTATAAATAACTCAGTTACTTCGCTATTTTGCTTTCTTCAAATAATTCTGTAATACGCTCTTCATCATCTAATAACTCTAGTAACTTAGGTACCACATCATATAAGTCTCCAACTATTCCATAGTCTGCAACTTCAAATATTGGAGCTGATTCATTTTTATTTATAGCAATTATTATATCTGATTCCTGCATACCAGCTAAATGTTGTATAGCACCTGAAATACCGCATGCTATATAAACTGTTGGTTTTACTGTTGTTCCTGTTTGTCCTACTTGATGTGAATTATCAATCCATCCAGCATCTACAGCTGCACGAGAAGATCCAACCACTCCGCCTAATCTATCGGCTAACCTTTTTAATAACTTAAAACCATCAGCATTTCCAAGTCCAAGCCCCCCCGATACAATGAAGTTTGCTTCTGTTAATGATACTAATTCCTTTTTAAATTTAACTATTTCTACAACTTCAGTTCTTATATCTTTTTTAGTTAAATTTACACTTAACTTCACAACTTCTCCTTTTTTATTTTCATCCCTTTCAGCTTTATCCATGACACCTGGTCTTACTGTAGACATTTGCGGTCTATTATTAGGACATATAATTGTTGCCATAATATTTCCGCCAAAAGCTGGACGAGTTTGTCTGAGTTTTTTGTCTTCGGGATCTATATCTAGCTTAGTGCAGTCAGCTGTTAATCCAGTATCTAGTTTTGATGCTATTCTAGGAGCTAAATCTCTTCCAATATGAGTTGCACCTATTAATATAATTTCAGGTTTAATATCATTTACTGCATCAACTATAACTTTTGTATATCCATCAGTAGTATAATTTTCTAGTAGTGGACTATTAGCATAATAAACCTTATTTGCTCCAAATTTGATTAATTCATCTGCTAAATTATCAACATTATGTCCAAGTAAAATGGCACATAATTCTACTCCTATGTCATTAGCTATCTTTCTACCTTCCCCTAATAATTCAATGACTACTGGAGTTATTTTACCTTGTCTTTGTTCTGCAATTACCCAAACATTTTTATAAGCACTTAAATCTTTATTTATATCCATATTATCCTCCAATCATTTTATATAATATGTTTTTGTTTCAAGCCTACAAGTAGTTTTTCCACAACTTCTTGTGTTGACCCTTTCAGCATAATACCTTTGCCTTTAGGTTCTGGAGTAAATGATTTAAACACTTTAGTTGGAGAAGCTTGAAGACCAACTCCTTCTTTTGTTATATCTAAATCATCAATAGTCCAAGTTATTATTTCCTTTTCATATGCCTCAAATATTTTATCAACAGCCATATATCTAGGAATATTCAATGCACTTACAGCGGTTAGTAAAATAGGTTTTTTAACTTTAATTGTTTCATATCCATCTTCTAATTGCCTTTGTACTGTTATTTCATCACCATTAATTTTAAAATCTTGAACATAGGTAACTTGTGGGATGTCCAACTTTTCAGAAATTTGTGGACCTACCTGAGCTGTATCTCCATCTATAGCTTGTCTACCGGCAAATATAATATCATAGTCTTTAATTTTCCTAATTGCTGAAGCAATAACTTTTGAAGTCGCCCAAGTATCAGAACCTGCAAAAGCCCTATCACTTATCAAGTAAGCCTCATCTGCCCCCATTGCAAGACACTCTCTTAACATAACCTCTGCCTGAGGTGGCCCCATTGTAACAACTGAGACAATTACATTTTCATCTGCATCTTTTAATCTTAAAGCCTCTTCAAGTGCATTTGCATCATCTGGATTTAATATACTTGGAACACCCTCCCTTATTAATGTACCTGTTTTAGGATCTATTTTCACTTCTGTTGTATCTGGAACTTGTTTAACACATACTACTATCCTCAAATCTTTACCCTCCAATTTCATTTATTTGTGAGTATATACTAGCCAAGAACTTTTCCCGCAATAACCATCTGCTGAACTTGAGATGTTCCTTCATATATGGATGTAATTCTAGCATCTCTATATATTCTTTCTATTGGATAATCTTTCATATATCCATATCCACCATGTAATTGTAATGCTTTATAAGCTACTTCGTTTGCTACTTCAGCTGCATAATATTTAGCCATTGCAGATTCAAACCCTGGATTTATGCCGGCATCTTTCTTCTGTGCAGCATCATATACAAGCAATCTTGCCGCTTGAACTTTTGTTTGCATATCTGCAATCACAAATTGAGTATTTTGAAATTTTGCTAAAGGTTTATTAAATTGAACCCTTTCCTTAACATATTTCACAGCTTCATCTAATGCACCTTGAGCTATTCCAAGAGCTTGTGCAGCCACTCCAATTCTACCAATATCAAGTGTGTTTAGAGCAATATTAAATCCTTTACCTTCTTTTCCAATAAGATTTTCTTTAGGGATTTTTACATTTTGAAATATTAAATCTGCTGTTTCAGTGCCCCTGATGCCCATTTTGTTTTCATGAGCGCCTGTTGAAAAGCCATCCCACTTGCTTTCAACTATAAATGCTGAAATTCCTTTTGTTCCTTTACCTTTTTCAGTCACTGCTGTTACGATAGCAAAATCACAAATAGGTGCATTTGTAATAAATGTTTTTCTTCCATTTAAAATATAATAATCTCCATCTAAAACCGCTGTAGTTTGAGTAGCACCAGCGTCAGATCCTGCTCCTGGTTCAGTAAGTCCAAAAGCTCCAATATATTCCCCTGTTGCAAGAGGCTTTAAATATCTTTGTTTTTGCTCTTCTGTTCCATAATTAAGCAAAGGTAATGCTACCAATGATGCCCCTGCTGTTATAAATGTTCCAGTAGAAGCACAACGCCTGCTAATTTCCTCCATTATTATAGTGTAAGAAACGTAATCTGCACCAGCTCCACCATATTCCTTAGGTATTACTGGACTAATAAATTTATATTTTGCAAGCTTTTCTATTAATTCTTTAGGCAATTTACCCTCAGTATCAAGTTGCTCCGGAATATCTATCAATTCCTTAGCTACAAAATCCCTTACAGATTTTCTTAAAAGTTCATGTTCTTTCTTAAATAACATACTTTCCTCCTTTTAAATTTACGCCTTTAGTAAACTGCAGCAATTCTTCATTGTAGATTTTAATTTCATAATCTTTTTCCCATAAAAAACTGCTGCATGGCTTACAAAGGAAATTTAATTATTTTTTTATATGAAATATTTTCATAATATTTCTGAGAATGTTTGAATTCTTGTTCTTATTTGTTCAGTGCTCTTATTTTGTTGATCCACCTCTATCATTGTTGTAGGGATGCCTTCTTTTTCAATATCTTTTTTAACTATTGGATAATCATATTCTTCAGGATCACAGAATTTCATCATTGCAAATACTACGCCCTGGATTCCTTTATCTTTAGCTTCTTTTGCAATCATTGTACCTCTAACTTTTTTAGGGTCATATGCTAAAGAACATCCTTCAATATTGCTCCATTGTCTTGCTAATCTATCTAATGCATTTTTACCTTCAGGAACATCGGTTCTGAATTGTCTGCTTTCCTGAGCTAAATCATCAGCTACTATTCTTAACTTGTTCTCTTCAAAAACATCAAGCATTTCTTTGGAATCTAATAATATCCCAGTCACCAATACTGTTTTGCCATCATATTTTTCTTCTGGTAAATTACCTAATAAATCATTTAATTCTTTTACTATTTTTGTATGCTCATCTTTTCTCATGAAGAAACCACTTTTAATAACAATATTTCTTTCATAGTTATTGATTGTATTAGGATGTTTAGCTGCTTGATCTACAAATTCTCTCATTACTTTTCTGTGTTCATTGTATATTCCTATACTATTTTGTAACTCCTCTTCAGTTATTTCTTTGCCTCTAATCTTCTCTATTTTTTCTTTTACATGTTTGTATTCAGAAACTAAATACTCTACACCAGCTTCTAACTTTCTATTTTGAGGATGAACTAAAGCAATATATGGGACATTTTTTATAGCACTTTTCCAATTTTGTCCCATACAGTTCAATGTATCACACATACCTGGAATAATAACCGCTGATAAATCATCATATATACCTTTTAAGCCGAACTCCATACATGATTGCATTATTGAGCAGCAAAATGCTGGATAATATTGTTTGGCCAAATTTACTTCAACGTCGCCTCCCCAAATGCCTATTGGAAGCATATCTGCTGCATATACTATCTCTTCTGGAGTATATACAGGAAAACATCCTATTGCTTTATTTCCTGTTTTTTCTTTGTAATTAGAAACAACTTTTTTAGGATTTTTAATAGCTTCCTCTAACTTAGATACAATGCTTTTTATATTATCCATTACTTGTCTCCTCCTTTCTTTCTTTCTTCCATAACTTCTACTAAAGCTTGAAGTCTTGTTTCAAATTGAGCCTTACTGAAACTTCTTGGGTCTGCTTGATCTCCATCAAATCCTGCATATGGTATACCAGTTTCTTCAAAAACCTTTCTTTCCATTTCATATTGAATGAAACTCATTAATTTACAGCTTCTATTCATATGGTAAAATGCTCCGTCACAATTTCCATCTATCAAGGAATCTATTCTGTATTTACTCATTGCGTCTAAATTAACATTGTTAAACATGCTGCTGTAAGCTCTAGCCATTCCATCTAAGTCATTTGCTTCATATTGTAATGCCCATGCATGAGGATAAACGCTTCCGGTCATATTAACTCCATAACTTGATAACGTTCTCATTTTATAACCGATATATGGCCAGCAAGGAATCCCTTCCATCATAATTCTATATTTTTCTTCCCCTCTAAATGAAGTTTGCTTATTCTTAATATTTTCTTCTAATTCAGAAATTAATAATTTAAAAGCTTCTGTGGTTTCTTTTTTGCCTCTATAGCATACAATAACAGCCATATAAGTAAATAAATCAAATCCATTCATTGGTGATGGAAAAGCTCCTGATGGTAAACTCATAGAGTACTTCCAGAGTCTTCCGTTCTCAGCGGAAATCTTCATAACTTCTTCTAATTTTTTAGGATCAAATTTCCTTCCAGAAATCTTTTCAAGTTGTTTTATAGCCTCTTCAAATTGTGCTCTAAGGTATTTTATTCTGCTCTCTGTTACCTGATCTTCATTATTAAATGTGGTATCAATCATTATTAGTGGTATATCTAGTTCTTTTGCAATGTTTTCATACCACTTAATAACTTGATTGCAAATATTATTACAACAGCATATAAAGTCAGGCTTTGGCATATTTAAGTTTTCCGAGCCACCTTTTTCTAGTAATCCAAAATTTGTTCTTGCATATGCACATAAATCAATTGAATATCCAATGCTTTCAGCTGCTTCACAAAGAGATAACGACTCTTTCTTAGCTGCAACACCTGCAGCCTGATTCTCTGGATATAATACATCTAATCCAAATGCTTCTACCAATTCCTGTGGAAATACAGAGGTTGCCCATCCAACTGGTTTCCCTTCTTCTCTTGCCTTCCAAGCATCTGCGTATGATTTAGCTAGTATGCCATTGATCACCTCGGCAGCTCTCTTTTTTTCATCTTTCTTATCTGCCATAAATATTTCGCCCCTTTCTAACATTCAACATTCTTGTCCCTCTATATTAAGAGCTTTTCATAGCTTATCTTATTGCTTTCTCTTTTCTCATTTCTTCTATTTCTTCTTTGCTGTATCCTAACCCTAAAAGAATTTCCTCAGTATCTTCCCCAAGTTTTGGTGAAGGTTTATATGGCTTAATTCCAGATTCATTAAATTTAACAGGTGTATTAACTAACACGCCGGTATTTCCATTGTCATATGTTTTCTTAAATAAATAATCATTTGCCCATGCTTGCTCATCTTCTAGTATATCTTCACAAGTTTGTAATTTTTCATATGGCAAATCAGCTTTATCTAATAATTCAGCCCATTCTCCTAAAGTCTTTTTAATCATTTCTTGCTCTAATATTCCCACAAAGGTTTCAACATGTTTTACTACTTCATCTTGAGTATTAAATCTCTCATCTTCAATTAAGTCCAATCTGTTTATTACTTCCTTACAGAACTTAGGAAACCACTTATCATATGAAAGTAAAGCTAATTGTATCCATCTATCATCTTTACATTTAAAAGTCGTTGCTAATGGATTATTAGGCGTTCTTCTTGATAATGGCATTTTATTTCCATATTGTGCTGTAGTAATCATTAATCCCATACCAAATATAGCTGTATGATATAAGCTTACTGTTACTCTATCGCCTTTACCAGTTTGTGTCTTTTTATGAAGCGCTGCCAATATACCAGCTGCTAAACTCATACCAGCATAATGATCACCAAAACCTGCATTGGTATTAGCTGGTGATGTTCCTTTTTCCATTAAAGATATACTTACAGCGCCTCTTGCAAAGTATGCAGTGTAGTCAAACCCAGGCTTGTCCTTAAGAGGTCCTTTTTCTCCATAGCCTAATATATGAGCATGAATTAATCCAGGGTATTTATCTTTTAATTGTTCATAGGAAAGTCCACTTCTTTCTAAGGCCTTTTCTCTTACATTTGTTATAAAAACATCTGCATCTTGAAGCAATTTTCCTAATACTTCTTTACCTTTTTCACTTCCGGTATTTATAGCAATCCCCATCTTGTTTCCATTTTCAAGTTCAAACATAGGGTTTTCTTCATCTTTTGCAGGTGCATTATAAACCGGACCTACTATTCTTAAGTTATCTCCTTGAACTGGCTCTACTTTAATTACCTCTGCTCCCCAGTCAGCTAGTACTTTTGCACAACTAGGTGCTGCTACAAAGCTTGATAGTTCAACTATCTTTACACCTTCTAAAGCTAAACCATTTTTGTCCATTTTTTTATTCCCCCTTAAAAATTTGGTTTTATGGTTAATTACGAAAGTAGCAATTGAAGTAAATATTAGAACTTACTATATTGAAATGGTTAAATGAACTTTGTTTTTAATAGGCAAATTCACACCAACTCAAGCCAAATAATTAGTGTTAAAGTAATTTATCATATTGACAAAGTGATTTGATTTATGAAAGATATAAACTATGATTTATTAATGAAATTTCTTGAAGCTTTTCAGTATTATTCGATGTAATTATATGAAATTAGAATATGTTTTAGAATATATTTTAGAATTAATTCTAGAATGCGTTCTAATATTTATAACTTTATTATACTCTTTTGGGATTACTTGTAAATAAAAACCATTAACAAAATTTGTGTTTTTTTTAACAATTTTTTCACATTTTTTTAATACTTAAGTAAAAATTATAAAAGTTAATGGATATAATAAAGAACTTTTCAAATTGAAACCTTTAAAGTATTCTTCCATAAACAAAAAAACACTTAATAATTAATTTTCATTAATTATTAAGTGTTTTTTATAAATAGTAATTTAGTTTAATTACAAGAACCATCTTCTTCCAACTTTTCTTTTGGTGGTTGAAGTACCTTTTTAAAAATCTGTTCAGCAGCTTTATAATGTTTCTCAGTAAGCGTCATAGCTAATTGATAATCCTTAGCTCTAAATGCATCCATTATTTTTTTATGTATATCGATACCGTCTTCCTGAATTTGAAATGTCTCTGCCTCATAGTAATTTCTAACAAGCATTTCATGAAGAACGTTATATTCATCAAAAATCTTTTTTAATCTTCCGTTTTGGGAGTATTCAATAAACGTTTTATGAAATTTATAATCATAATCATAAAATTTATCAGTTCCTATATGCTTTTCTTGAAGCAGCACATACTCTTCTAAATCTTTGCAAACTTCTTCTATATTAGACTTTTCAAAAGACAACTTTATTCCAGTGTTAACTACATACAAAAGTACTTCATTTATTTCAAGAAAAAAATCGTAATCAAAATCAACTACTGTTGCTCCAGATTTATCAATAGATGTAATAAGTCCATCCTGATTTAAGCGGTTTATAGCATCTCGAATAGGAGATGAACTAACCTCAAATCTTTTTTGCAGCGTTCTATTGACTAGTTTTGTTCCAAAGGGGATTTCTCTTTTTAATATTTCCATTTTTAATATATCATAAATTTGATCACTTAAAGTTTTTTTGTTAATTAACACGCTATTACTCCTGTCTTTTTATTGATTAAACAAACTAATAATTTAATATATTATATCACTAATATTTTATTATGTAAATAAAATAGGTGGAGTACTAATCCACCTATTTAGCTCTATTAAATTTAAAATGATACTTTCATGAACAACGCAATTATACATAATATTGTTGCAAATGGTACGTAAAGGTATCTGCCCATATTATACCATAACTCACCTTGTTTCTTCTTAGCGCCTAAGTTAATCTCATTAATTAAATCTTCCTTTTTCATAATCCAAAACCAAGATATGGCACCTAAAGTTGCTCCAATTGGAATAATATATATAGATATAATATCCATCCATGGTCCCCACTTGAATATAGGTTCCATATTAACACCTATACCAAAACAAATTATACAGAGTAATACTAACATAGGAACACGTTTTAATTTAGGGAATTTATACATTAGTGATTCCCCAACTACTTCAAACATATTTTGTAGAGAGCTTACTCCGCCAAATACTACTGCTGTAAATAATATTATTGCAAATATCCTGCCCCCCGGTATGTTTTGTAGTATTTTAGGTAAAGTTACAAATAGAAGTCCCGGTCCTGATCCAACGTCTACATTATATGCAAAACAAGCAGGTATAATAACTAATGCCGCTACTATTGCCGCAATAGTATCAAATATAGCAGTATTTTTTGCACCATCTATGATATCTTCATCATTTGATAGATATGCACCATATACAATCATCCCGCTACCAGTTACAGATAGTGAGAAGAATGCTTGTCCCATAGCCCAAATCCAAACCATTGGATCTTTTAAAAATTCCCATCTTGGCATAAACATGAATTTATATCCCTCTACTGCGCCTGGTAAAAAAGCCACACGAATAGCAAGAACTATAAATAGTATAAAAAACAATGGCATCATAACCTTATTAGATTTCTCAATACTATCTGCGCCAAGTGTTAATGTAAGTAATGTTCCAATAACTACTATTATATGATACGGTACAACTGAATAATCTGTCATAGAAAATGATTCGAACCACATGCCTGTATCTACAGTCATAAGAGTACCAGTAACAGATTCAGTCCATCCTTTAAGTACATATGAAATAATTGCTGCATATCCTATTGCTATACACATAGAACCTGCAAGGGGAAGCCACCCTACAATTTTCCCAATACCTCCCTTACCTCCAGATTCCCAAGCATTTTCATAAGCACCAACTGTACCAGTTTTTGATCTACGACCTATTGCATATTCTGCAGAAAGCCCTACATAACTAAAAATAACTATAAATATAAGATAAGCTACTAAAAATGCTCCACCACCGTTGCTACCTAATTTATAAGGAAATCCCCAAACATTAGCCATACCCACAGCAGAACCTACACATGCTAATATAAATCCCCACTTGGATTGAAACTTAGCACTCTTCTGAGTATTTTGAGCAACTTGAGTTTCCATACATCTCCTCCCAATTTTCACCCCTACAATAGGAGTCATTATAAAGTAGTATTTTTATTTATACTCAACATACCTTTTTGTACCATGCTTATATTCTATATTATCAAGCATGAAGCCTGATAATATAGAATAATAATTTTTTACTCCTACTAGTCTGCATAATCAAATTTTGCAGTAAAGAATCTTAATTGGGCAGGTTCATATATGAATTTAAGTGGTCTTATATCTTCTTTGTGTTTATATAAATTAATAACTGATTCAGCTACAACATCCATATGTCTATAAGTGTAAACTCTTCTTGGAATAGTAAGTCTAACTGTTTCTAATTTTGGTTTATGATTTTCACCAGTCTTTACATCTCTACCAGCAGAAACTATACCACGTTCCATTGATCTAACACCAGAGTCAATATAAAGTGATGCTGCTAGTGATTGAGCTGGATATTGTTCTTGATTTAGATGTGGACAGAATCTTCTTGCATCTAGGAATACAGCATGTCCACCAACAGGTTCAACTATTGGAACTCCTGCTTCTTTTAATCTATCTCCAAGATATCTAACTTGTTTTATTCTATGTTCTATATACTCTTCTTGCATTGCTTCTCTAAATCCAATTGCTATTGCCTGCATATCACGGCCAGCCATACCACCATAGGATGGCATACCTTCATAAACAACTACTATTTCCTTAGCCTTTCCAAATAATTCATCATCATTAATTGCTAAGAATCCACCAATATTTACAATACCATCTTTTTTACCTGACATAGTAGCCCCATCGGAATAACTGAACATTTCATGTACTATATCTTTAATTGAAACGTTTGCATATCCTTCTTCTCTTTCTTTAATAAAATATGCATTTTCAACGCATCTGGTAGCATCAAAGAATACCTTAACACCGTGTTTTGCTGTAACTTCTCTAACAGCTTTCATATTAGCGATGGAAACTGGTTGTCCACCTGCTAAGTTTACAGTAACAGCAAGACATATATATGCTATATTTTCTGCACCTTTTTCTTCAATAAGTCTTTCTAATTTATTAATATCAATATTTCCTTTGAAAGGAAGATCTATACTTGCATCATGAGCTTCATCTCTAATTATATCTACAAAAACACCGCCATTTTTTTCCTGGTGATATCTAGTAGTTGTAAAATACATATTTCCAGCTACATATTGGCCTGGTTTAATAGCTATAGTTGAAAGAATGTTTTCTGCACCACGTCCTTGGTGAGTAGGCACAACATGCTTAAATCCAAACAATTCTTTTATAGTTGATTCTAAGTATATCCAGTTTTTACTTCCAGCATAAGCTTCGTCACCTATCATCATTCCTGCCCACTGAGCATCACTCATAGCATTAGTTCCTGAGTCAGTAAGTAGATCAATATATACGTCCTCTGATTTTAAATTGAATGTATTATATCCAGCTTCTTTCATAGCGATTTCACGTTGTTCTCTTGAAATCATTTTAACAGGTTCTACACTCTTAATCTTGAAAGGTTCTGCAGGATACTTACTTAAATCCATATACATAATAAAACTCCCCCTTGAAATTTAATTTATATTTTATTTTTATATGGTGTTTTATATATGATGCATCATACATCATCAACCATCTTTATTATATTATGAAAAATATGGAATGTCAACAACCAATTGGTAATTTATTTTAAATTATTTTTATCTTCATTTATTTCATAATTTTTAAAAAAATAGCTAAAAATACTGACTTATATGTATAAATGTGGTAGTATATGTATAATGGGCATTTATACTCCATCATCAACCAAATACAATTTGTTGGAGGAGAAATCTTGAAGAAAAGTTCTAATCAATTTTTATTAATATCCTTTCTGATAAGTTACACATGCTTTGGCTTAATAATTTATTACAAAGTTATATTTAACGACATATTCTCTAATCCACTTTATTCATTTATTTTTATTCTTGGATGCTTAGGTCCACTTATTTCAGCATTTTTGGTGCACATTTTAAACAAAGAAATTTTTGGTGGAGCAAAAGGATTTATAACTAAATTAAAAGCAATTAACGCTCCTAAAAATATTATTTTAATACCAATATTTCTAGGAGCACATTATGGTTTTGCCATACTTTTAAAAGGTGTATATAAATATGGTAATTTTACAGATTTCTTTTTTTATCTGCCCTTGTTAATATTAATCTTGGGTTCTCAAGAAATTGGCTGGAGAGGAATAGTACAGCCCTCAAACGAAGAGAAAAGCGGCTTTTGGAAGTCTTCTATTTCAACAGGCCTCTTTTGGTCATTGTGGTTCTTACCACTTATTTATATACCAAAGTTTATTGTGCTTCCACAGTTTTATGCACAATTCTCAGCATACTTGGTTGGAATAAGTATATTATTAACTACTCTTTATAAAGCAAGCGGCAGTATTATGTATTGTATGATATTATCCAGCTTAATTTTTTCCCTATTCCCAGTTATTATCTTAAACCAAAGTTTTATGCTTGTAGCAATAGCATTAGTTGATGCAATAATTGCAAGTACATTTATGAGTATGAGTAAAGCTTCACCTGAAAAATTAAAAATATAATTTTTTATCACGTGATTCTTAGACTCAGTAGGTTTGCAATCAACTTAAAAAGAAGCAATAGTTTAAACTACTGCTTCTTAAACATTGTCTTAATACAACTCTATCCTATTTGGCCATGCTTCTTGTGTTGCTATTCTCCAAGTTTTATCAATATATTGATGGGTATAGGCTTGTTCAATTAAATGATACTTATATGTACCCTTTTCTGTTAATTCATAGCCCTGGTCTGTTTTAGTTACTAATCCCATTAGCCTTCCAAGGGTCAACTCAAGTTTAAATATTTGTTCCAATTCCTTGTTAAAAAGTTTTTTAAAACTTTCATTATCAATACTCAATGTATATGAATTCCAAAATAACCAATAAAGCGCTCGTGTTCTTTCATTAAATTTCATAGTAAGAGCAGTGGGTATTTTTTTGCCATTAACGCACTTAATATATTCTTCTACTGAAAAAGTATTAATTTTAAAGAAATCCCTTAGAAGAGTTGTAGCACTTGGCCCAAAACCTATAAAATTATCTCTTGTTATGGATGAATACTTTGGAACATCCTTTTTACCAAAGGTCCATACAGCAGTTCTTTTGCATTGAAGTTCCTCACTTACTTTTTCAAGATAGTTAAGAAGTTTCTTTTTATCCTTCTTTCCTAGAGGTTTACTTTTGTTATTAGCATAGGAAAAATCAATAAAGGGATAGGTTGAGACCTGAGTTGCCCCTGCCTCAAAGGCTGTCTTAAAGTCCTTTTTTAAGCTCTCTTCACATTGTCCTTCTATACCGAAGATAAGATCTACATCTATTGTTTTAAAGCCTAAAGAAGCTGCCATCCTGACTTTTTCAGCACCATTAATATAGTCCCTACCTAAAGTCTTTAGGGATTTTTCATCAAAGGATTGAATACCTATACTTATCATGTCAAAACCAATATTTTTTAGTTTTAAAAGATCCTCCTCATTCACATCTCTTGGGTGTAGCTCTAAACCTATATTGCAATTTATATCAAAATTACTTCTTAAAGCTTTTAAAATATCAGGTAGGTCTTCAAGCATAAGGGCTGGGGAGCCTCCACCAAAATACACACTAGTTATTTTATTCTTTTTCTTATTTATACCCCCTACCATACTTATTTCTTTTATTAAAGCATCCTTGTATGCTGCTGCTAAAGTCTTATCATACTTTATCTTATTATATGGGCAAAAGGCACATATTGTAGTACAAAAGGGAATATGAATATATACACCCAGCTCTGGAACATCCATATTAAGCTCATAACTATTTTCATTTGTAAAAGCAAAGGGCTTAATGGATTTAGTAAAAAGCAATCTTAGAAAATTTGTAATCACTATTCCTCACTCCTATACGTATTTTAAGTAAGTTTTTATCATATCAAAAATCACTCTAGCATTTCCTCTGCAAAGAAGAGAAAATTCAACAGCAAATAGGTATCCGCATTTCTCACAAAGACCTTCAATTTCAACGCATCTGCCGCAGACAAATCTTTTTTTGTTTTCGGATACGATACATTGATAGCATGGTCTGTCCCACTTATTTTGCAGATAATAATCCAAAGCGGAATATAAATTAAATACAGGGTAGCCGCCTTTTATCATGGATTTAATTGAATTCACAGCTTGTACTTGCTGCTCCCTTGATAAAGATAAATGTTCTGTGCCTTCGTAAGGAGTATGAAAATTAAAGGATATGGATTTTAAATTTTTTGTCTCTTTTACCAGCTTACATAAAGCTTCAATATCCGTATGATTCATATTATTTACAGCCATATATACACAAATATTAGAAGCGTCAGCTTTAGAAACATTGTTTAAGATGGTGTCAAAGGTATCTCCTCTTATTAAATTATGATTTTCTTTCATTCCATCAAGACTTAAAAATATTACATCGGCTTCAGGTATGTCCAAATCAATAGTGCCATTGGTCACAATATTAACTATTAAAAAACCTATTTTCTTAGCTTCTTTAATAAGATCCCGTATTGTCTTGTCTCCATCCTTCCAAGTTAAAGTTTCACCACCACAGAAAAAAAGTATCCTTATGCCTTCATCATAAAGCTTGTTCATTTCTTCTACTATATCTTCATAGGGATACATGATCTTATTTATATTATTAACCGCACAGTGCTTGCAGCTTAAATTACAATAATCTGTAAGTATTATAGTGCCCAAGATTGGTTTTCTCATTTTAAACAATATGGTTTTCATTCCAAAGATGCTTAAACTTATAAAATCTTTTACTCTCAAAACATATCCCCCCCATTTGAATTAATAAGCAACTATAGATCTAGTTATTTTCCAGTAGTAATTATACACCTATAGTGTAATTTTACACTTCAATATATAATTAGTCAATTAGAAAATTGTAAAATAAATCCACGATGGTATTATTCATAAAAATTCCGAGTTGAACTAACATATAATACTTGATAATCTTAATCATAGACCTTTAATCTTTATATGTATTATGAATTCTCCAGCATATACAATACATAAAATAAAAAACATCGGAAACTTGTCCAATGTTTTTTAACTGTTATAACCTTAATATCCCTTTTAATATACTATATACTCCAAGCAAAGATATTATAACACCAATAACCTTATTTATCATATAAAACGTTTCAATCTTAAAGTTTCTTTTAGAGTTATTAACAAATTTAGAAGTGATAAGCCAAAAGAGTATCGAACCAATAAATATAGAAATCACAAGTATCAGGTTATGTATCGGTTCTCCATTTTTTAATTTTGTTCCCATTTTAGTAAATATGGTTAGAAAAATTAAAAAAGTCATTGGATTCGATAATCCCAGTAGAAAATTTGAAAGTGCTGGGTGCATTATTTCTCTTTTCTCCTCTTCTTCTATTCCTTTATTCTCTATGGCATTAATAAAAATATTTATTCCAACAATTAAAAAAAGCACACCTGTTATTTGGTTAATTTGATGCCTGCGTTTAACTATAAAATCATCTACAAAACTAATTCCAAATATTGCAGCTGAAGAATAAATCAAATCAGATACAGCGGCACCTACGCCCGAAAAAAAACCGACTTTCCAACCTCGGTTTATAGTTCTTTGCAGAGCTATAATTCCAAGAGGTCCTATTGGAAACACAACAATCATTCCAATAATAATTCCTTTTATAATAATCATCATAATTAAAAATTCTCCCACCCAATTATCTTAAATTGATTATAATTTATATTTCTAGTAGCACAGTATTTTAAAATAATCATACTATTATATATATTCACATTAAAAGAGGTAAAAACATTTTTGATAATCCTAAAAAAATAAAAAATCCAAAAACATCCGTTGCCGTTGTTAAAAATATAGCTGAAGCTAATGCTGGATCTACACCAAATACCTTTAGCAGTAAAGGTATTAAAAATCCAAAAAATCCTGCTATCATTAAATTTCCAACCATCGCGGCAAAAATAATTAATCCAAGATAAGGGTTATTATACTTCATATAAAGTATAATACCTGTTAAAATACCCGTAGCTGCACCATTTATTACTCCTAGAGTAACTTCTTTAAATACCAACTTCCAATTCTTTTTAAGGCTAAGTTCTCCAAGAGCAATACCTCTAATTGCCACAGATAAAGTTTGAGTACCTGCATTTCCTCCCATACCAGCAACAATAGGCATAGCAGCAGCTAAAGCTACTACCTGAGCTATAACGTCTTCAAATAAACCTACTGTAAAGGAAGCTAAGAAAGCTGTTCCCAAGTTTATAAACAGCCAAGGAAGCCTCTTTGTAATAGAAGTTTTAAGCGTACTATTTGCTCTCTCTTCCTTACTTACACCACCTAACCTTAACATATCTTCTGTTTGCTCTTCAACAATAACATCAATTATATCATCTACTGTAATAATTCCTAAGAGACAATTTTTGTGATTAATAACTGGAATAGCTTTTAAATCATATTTTGAAACAAGTAAGGATACTTTTTCTTGGTCCACTTCAGGATTAACAGAAATTACATTATCATTCATTATATCAAATAACTTTTTATCTTCGGATGCCAATAATATATCTCGTAAATCTGCTGTTCCAATCAACTTTTTAGTTTTATCTAGTACAAATATAATTTCAATCACTTCTGTTTCAGGGCCAATTTCCCTAATTTTTTTTAGGGCTTCCTCTATAGTCAAATCACTTTTCAGTGCAATATATTCTGTTGTCATGATACCACCTGCACTATCTTCGTCATATCCCAGCAGTTCTTGGAGTTGTTTGGTATCACCTTTTTTCATCATTTTCAATAAATCTTTTCTCATTTTAATGGGAAGATTCCCTAAAATATCAGCAATATCGTCATTGGACATGTAAGAAAATAAATCTGCTATATCTTGAAGATCAAATAGTTTAATGATTCTAACTTGTAATTCATGACTGGATTGCTCTATAATTTGAGCCATAAACTCATTATGTACTAATTTGTAAAACTTCAACAAACTTTCATCGCTAAAATCTTCTAAAACCAATGCAATATCTATGGGATACATATGATCAATAATTTCATATATTTTATTCTTATCATTTTGTAGTAAACTATTTATCAATTCGCTTTGCTTTTCTTGAAACATATTTCTTCACCTCGTGGAGTTTTAGTTGTATTTAATTGTTCATATTAAATTTGAATTTCTTAAAATATGATATCCTGGTGAAGAGATATTAGCACAAATAATTACGTTAAGTAAGAAGAATAGAAGATAGACTCTACATAACTAAATGTATTATTAATCTCTCCATCCATACTACTATCGCCATCTTCCATTCTTGCCACCTCCTAAAACAAAAACCTCCATCACAACTTGAATATGATGAAGGTATTATCTACAATACTTTCTCGTTCAAGTTTTAGCTCTACTAGGCAGTGAAGTTGCATTAGATTAAACCTTCTTTGTTCGGCAAAATCTGTTGACCAGTGCAGAATGTTTCCATTCTTTTACGGCAGCAACCCATATCCTTATAGTAGCCTCACCTACCGAGGATTATTTAATTTCAATAAAAGTATATTCTTTTTACATATGGATGTCAACGTTTTAAAAATTATAATATCAAAATTCCTTAAAGTAATATAATTTATTTTTATAGAATTAAATAAAAAAATGCCTTTAGTCTCTCTATTCTCTATTTCTTCTATTATCTTACTTGGGATAAATTTTCGCCCCGAATTGGACTTTATTGCAAAATCCAATTTTGTAATAACCAATATTATTTCGTATTGTAAACGAATCACATGAATGGATATTTAGTTAAAATTGCAATTTTTCAGAAAATTATTCTTTGCCAGCATAAAGCTAAAATGCTACAATATAGAAAACAAATACTTGCAACCTAGCTTTTCTAAACTTTTAGTACCAACAGTACAAAATCACCCTATAAAAATAATTGTAAACAAAACACACAGTAATGAATATATATGAAATATAGAAACTAAATTCATTCAATATTCTAATTCAAATAATAAGCCAACACCTTGGCTATAAGGAGGTTTTGAGATGATGAATGATATGGTAAAATCCAATTACAATTACTACCCTCAAGATGTATCTATGAGAAATCTCTATAAGGATACATTTCCTTATTTTAAAATTCCGAAGGTAAATTTCAATAACTCACAAGTGCCTATGGATTTACCAGAAGACATATGGATTACGGATACTACCTTTAGAGACGGGCAGCAATCAATGCCTCCATATACTACTGAACAGATGGTGAGAATTTTCGATTATCTTCACGACCTAGATAACAACTCAGGAGTAATTAAGCAGACAGAATTCTTTTTATATACAGAAAAAGATAGAAAGGCTGCACAGACTTGTATTGAAAGAGGATATGAATTTCCAGAGGTTACATCCTGGATAAGAGCCGATAAAGAAGATATTGAATTAGTAAAGGAAATGGACATTAAAGAAACTGGCATACTCATGTCCTGCTCTGATTATCATATATTTAAAAAATTAAACAAAACAAGAGAAGAAACTATGGATATGTACCTATCTGTAGTCATAGAAGCACTAAATCATGGTATTCGTCCTAGATGCCATTTAGAAGATATAACTATGGCTGATTTTTATGGATTTGTGTTGCCACTAGTGGATAAATTAATGGGATTTTCAAAGGAAACCGATATTCCTATAAAGATAAGAGTTTGCGATACCTTAGGACTTGGTGTTTCATATAATAAAGCTTCACTGCCAAGAAGCGTACAGGGACTTATTCACGGTCTTAGATATTATTGTAATGTTCCATCGGAAATGATAGAATGGCACGGTCATAATGACTTTTATGCAGCTGTAAGTAATGCAACCACAGCTTGGCTTTATGGAGCATCTTCTATAAACACTTCACTTTTAGGAATAGGCGAAAGAAATGGAATTTCTCCATTAGAAGCTATGCTAATTGAATATGCAGGGCTAACAGGTACAACAAAGAATATGAATATGGAAGTTATAACAGAGCTTATTGAATATTTCCAAAGAGAAATTGACTATCATGTACCTGACAAAACTCCTTTTGTAGGAAGCCATTTTAATATAACAAGAGAGAATATTAACTCTAAATTATACCCTGACTATGAGTTACCTGCAATTTAACTTGAAAAAATAAGAGGGTGTCTAAAATAATCACAAAATTATTTTTAGACACCCTTTTCATAATGTTAAGCTCCCTTTAATCAATTGTGTTCTCCTATCCCCTCATAAAGATAGCTTGCAAATTTATCTGTTTTTATCAATAGTTTGTCCTATTTCTTTAAGGACTCTAAAATATCTATTGCTTCCAAAAGAAACTCAATTTTTTCTTCTAGTTTGTTAATATCTTTGCTAATTTCTTTAGTACATTCATCAATTACTTCATGTTCAATATTTATATCAATAGATTCTAGTAAGCTTAATGATTGCCTGCTTTCCTCAAAATTGCCACTGATTATAAGATTAGTGAGTAGCTCAATATATGGCGAATAATCAAAAAATCCTAATGCATATAACAAAGTTCCTCTTTTGCCTATAGTTTTGGGATCATTCAAAGCGTTTATTATAGGTTTAAGTGCGGATTGATCACCTATATCTGCTAAAGCTATAGCAATAGTATTTCTCAATTTGTGATTACTTGTATCTTCAAAACATTTTATTAGATATGGTACTGCTTCATAAAACTTATTTTCACCAAACTCTTCAATAACTCTTATCGCATTATCTATATTATTGTTTTTTAGTTCCTTTCTTAAAATATCTACGTCCATAATATCTCCTTTGCCCGTCTGTTGGTTTACTAATGGAATCTTAATAATTAAAGATCCTTTCTGATGTTTCATTATCCTCTATATCCCTTCCACATCATTAGGTTCTAATTTATATTAACATTTTCAGCTGCATATATTAAGGAGTAAATATTCCCTAGATAGGCATGAATTTTGTTAGCTTAAACGAAAATAAACCAATAGAACTCTATTGGTTTATTTTTAAGGCTATTTCTTGTGTTTGAATTTTTTCTTGGAATTACTTTTGCTTTCTTTATTTTCTTTTTTATTTAAGTATTTTAGATTTTTAAGATATATTATTATTTCTAGTAAAAATATTACGCAAATTAAATAAAACCATGGTACAAATAAAAATTTACTTAAAAGCTTTGGTAACTTTGAATCATCACTTTTTATTCTAATAATTATTGTTATAATTAGGGTAATATAAAACTGTATAGCTGTAGCAAAAGTTATTAGTGGCACAGAACCATTTTTTATATTTCCAAGATATATCTTTCTTAAGTATTCAGAAACATTCATTCTATAATGATAGTGTTTGTCATTACTGGATGAAAGATATATCACTAATACAAATAAAACTATTAAAGGTATACTATCTATTATTTCAGCTATACTTAATGAACTCATTTTATTCCCCCTTAATACTATACTTGATAATAACTTCATTCTTAACTTGAAAATAAATATTTATCCCTGTATTGATAGCACAACCAATTCTAGCTCCAATAGCCAAGAAACGTCAACTGGTATAAGAACCTGTTGACATTTTCTCTTGGTCAGTAATTATATCAAGTTTTTTATATTTCTTATATTTCTTCATTATAATGATTCTAATATCTATCTATACCCAATCACAGCTTTTCAACAAACCTGTACTATCTAGAGTGCTTATTGTTTTTCTTTGATTTTATATGCCTTTGTTCTGTAGATTTCTTCTTTTTTTTAACCCTTTTCTGCATTATGAGATATGATACTATCTCTAATAAAGCTACAGCCGATCCCACAAAAAACCATGGTATAAACAGAAATCTTATTAAAAGTTCCTCTAGGCTTAAAGTTGAATACCTTAATCTAATAAATATTGATATTGGCAGCATAATGTTGAATTGCATAGCTGTTAAAAAAGTTATTAGTGGCACAGAATCATTTTTAATGAAACCAAAGTATAATTTTCTTAAATATTTTTGAATGTTTATTCGGTATTGATAATGTTCATCTCGACTAGAGGTGAGAGCTATAAGTCCTAAGAACATAAATAATAACGGCATACTATCTATTATTTCTGAAAGACTAATTAATTTCATAATGCACTCCTTAATTTAAATATTTAAATAAAGCTTATTAATAAAAATAAACAATACTACCTTTTTATATACGATTATTTGCCAATATATGCGGAATTGTTTACATTAAAATTATAGCTTTGCGATTAAAATTCTTATTTAGCAAGAACCTATACTGTATCCAAAATCAGTAGCTGGATTTGTATTATTAGTTAACCTATTAGAAATATAGTTAGTTACATTTCCTGTATAATTTGATATAGTTCCACCAAGTGCAGTTTTAGTTGTATTTTCAACTAATTTTTTTCTAGTTGTGCTAACAAATCCATTTACGGCACTATTAAATGCCCCAGATTTAACTTGTCCGTAAGTAGCATTGATTGCTGTAAGATTTACCTTTTCAGTGCCATTCCAATTCCATCTTCTCCACCATACATTCCTGCACCTCCATACAAACCTGATAGTCCACCATAAACAGTATTTACACCCAAACCTATTACGTTAATGTTCTCACCAGAAACTAACTGACTTGCTGCATACGAACTTCCTCCTATTACCGCATTCCCGGTAATAGCACCAAATATTCCTATTCCAGAACCACTTAGTGCTCCAGATGCTGCTCCACTCAAAGCAGCAACTCCTACTTGGCTCCAATCTAATCCTCCATTCTTAACTTGAAAATAAATATTTATCCCTGTATTGATAGCACCACCAATTCCAGCTCCGATAGCCATGGTTATAAGTAATGGATTATATCCGCTTGGATCAGAGAAAATAACTGGATTATTTCTTGAATATGCAAACATGTTATGCGAAAGTAACGCACCATTTACTCCTGTAATAGCATCCGTATTTATAAATCTTCCCCAGCTAGGATTATAATATCTTGACTGCAAGTAATATAAACCAGTCTCACTGTCATATCTATAACCTCTGTATAGATATGAATTGATTTTACCTACAGTATCCTTAAGTTCTCCATCTATAGATATAAGCTGCCCCAGGAATCATAAGTATAACTTACAACTTGTGTTCCTGTCTTATCAAATAATCCTGTAATGTCTCCTTGGACATTTCTTATATAGCAATACTCTAACCAATTGCTAGTTATTCTTACCCTATCTTTACTTTATATTGCAATCTTAAAGATATGCTTTTAAAATGCTTCCGCATTGGCTTTAGCTTATAAAAACACTTTGGTATGCAAACATTAAAAGCTGACTACTTCCTAGCTCCGCATAAATTCACTTATAGAAATTAAATATTGATTATATTATGCTTGAGAAAATAAATGGCTGTTTAAAAATAACTAAAAAATTATTTTTAGACAGCCCTTTTATATTCTATTTGTTTTGTTTTTTTATATTAATAATTGCAGCTGCTATTACATATATCGTAAATGATATAAATAATCCTAACGTTACACATATTAATAAATCTTTATATGTTATCCATATATCATAAAACATATTATTTAATATAATTATTATATTAACCATAGCGGTCATAGCACTAATAAATAAAACAACTACTTTTAAGAATTTATATTGAAAATCACTTATTTTTTGTTTTTCCCTTTTTACTACTAATGAAAGTAGAATAGGACATAATATAACAACAAATATTTGTGTTAAATAGGGAAGATTTCTTATACCACCTATACTGTTCAATAGTTGCTTAGTTATTACAATTGCTAATACTGCACTTCCTAATCCAACCCATTTCCTATTATATTTCATGCTGTTAATTGTCCAATCTATATTTTTTGTACATTTAGTATTTTACAAGCTTTAGAAAAACTGCAAGGATATATAATGGAATAAGAATAGCTATGATCTCAGCTGTAGTTCTTATTATTAACTGTCGACGAAATTCCAAATCAGTTTTTATTCTCTTTCTATATTTTATAATCTTGTATATCCCATATCCTAAAGATGGTCCGAATAGTAAAGGAGCCGCTATCAATACATTCTTCACTTCTTTTATTGTATTATTATTTACTATTACAGCTATAAAACTTAAATATAACTCAAAGAATAGAGATACAGCCATTACATATAAACTACATTTTAACACTTCTGTTCTATTATATTTCAAAGTTATAATCCTCCATACATTATCAATACTTACACTAATGGGTAACTTATTTAACAAAATCCAATGCTATATCCAAAATCAGACTTTGGATTTGGATATGACGTGGTAGGAGCTTGGTAGTTATTTATATCTTTAGGGTCACTGTACAAAGAGTAACCACTTGCAGCAGTACTTGCGGCATCAAAAACTGTCTTTTTACCTTTTAAAGTGGACGAAGTCTTAATGTATGTGTATCCTTTATATACATTTCCTTTTTGCTTCTTAATAATCGTTGTAGTTGTCTTTAGATAAATTTTAGAAAAACTTTTACTGAGTACATCATCAAATGAAAACTTAAGACTGAGTAAACTTAATCCAAAATCATATGCTAAATATCCCTTTTCACCTAAAACTTTCTTTTCAATATTATATTTCGACCCAAAGGCTTCCTCTGCTAACTGGTTTACCCCGTGAAAGGCTACTAGAATACCTAAAGGGTTACCTGAAGCTGCCATAGCAATACCACCTGAAATATTAAGTGATCCTGAAGCTACATTGATAGTCGTTTGTAGCCTTTTAGGTAGAAATCCATAATGATCTACCATATTTACTGGATTATTAAGACAATATGCAAACATGTTATGTGAAAGCAGGTTGCTTGTTTGTCCAGCTATTCCATCCGCATTTATAAATCTTCCCCAGCTAGGATTATAATATCTGGATTGCAGGTAATAAAGTGATGTTTCATCGTCATATCTGTAGCCTCTATACCTATATGGGTTAATTTTACCTAAAGTATCCTTAAGTTCTCCATCTATATTTATAATCTGTCCCCAGCTGTCGTATCTGTAGGATACTACTGTTTTACCTGTCTTATCAAATAATCCTGTTATGTCTCCTTGAGCATTTCTTATATAGTAATACTCCACTCCATTTAAATTCATAGACACAAGATTGTCATTACTATCGTAAGTATAGTATATACTATTCTCACCATCTGTTTCAAAAGTTACTTTATCCCCTAACAGGTGGTATTTTGTGGTTTTGCCATTTACTGTTTTTTCTGTTCTTATGCCTGAATCGTTATATTTAAAGGAAATATTTGAATTTCCCTTTACTATAGATTTTAACTGTCTGCCATTTTCCCAGGTATAAGTATAGCCATCATAAGTTAGTGGATTTCCTATGGCATCATAGGTTATTTGCTTAATTTCTTCACCATCATAAAAAGATGTTAGTTTATCCTTCCAATTTGTATCCTCATACTTATATTCATAGGTTTTACCTAAAGTCTGCGGCACTTCTCTAGTGTACTCAAATTCTTCTCTTTTTAGTATGTTTCCTCCCATGTCATAAGAGTACTTTATGGTTTTATTAAGCACTTGATTATCTTCACGTATAAGCTCGTTTAACTCGTTATAAGTGTAGTATATTTTCTTTTCATTTTCAGTACCTTCACCTTTGTTATAGGTTATAGTTTCTATATTGCCATTTTTATCATAGCTATACCCTATTTTTTCTCCATTGTTGCTCATTATACTTACTTTATTTGTAGTTGAATTTGTTTTAATCCCTGCTTCGTACTCATATGTTGTTTTAAAGCTTACATTTTGAGGATTTACAGATTTATCTATAAGTCTTCCTAAAGCATCATAATTTAAACTTACTGAAGTTCCTGTACTTGCTCTTCCTGATGCATACATGAGAGCTATTTCCTCATTACTTAACACTTCTTTACTGAATGTAAACTGCTTAAGTCTTCCGTTAAGGTGCTGAGTACCATTTATGCTGCTGCCTAGTGCTGTTACTGCTCCTGTAAAGTCCACTGGATTTAATATACTTCCTTCTCCAGGTGTTTTACCATTTAAGTAAAGCTTACACTTTAAAGTGTCCCCTTCCATATACCATGACAAAGTTACAAAGTACCATTTATCCTTTGCTATAATATCTGGCAGAACAATTAGGTTTCTAAACACTCCCTTATCTATAATAGCCAAGTTTAATTTGTCATTTGAATCTATATATACATTAAATAATTGTGATGTATCCTTTTGATTTCCTATGACGTGTCTTGTGGTTTTATCTTGTGAAGTATTAAACCATACACCCATAGTTCCAGATACTTTATTCATTCCAAGGTTATAAAGCACCTTTGTAGGATCAGTTCCACTGCGGGCTGCTAAGGCAACTCCCCCTACCTCATCATTTTCAAATTTCCCATTTTCACTATAAGGCTTTGTACCCTTGTCCCCTATAAGAATACCATCTAAAGAAAATCTTTCTATTTTTGAGCTTTCTACTTTAAATCTATCATAGTATATGCTCTTTAACTTATTATCCTTATCATATTCATACTTTGTATGATAAGATCCATCATTTATTTTTTCTGTAATTGTATTTAGATTGCTGTTTAAATCAAAATTATATTCAATGCTGTTTTTATTAGAATCTTCGATTTTTGTAAGCCTGTTTGACATATCATAGAAATATCTATAGCTTACACCATTTTCTAAATCTTCATGTTTTCCTAAGTTACCAGAAGCATCATAGGAGTATCTAAATTTTTCTACTCCATTGTATTTTCTGCCTGTAATTCTTCCTAAGGTATCGTAAATAATTGAGGTTATGTGTCCATTACCATATGTTGAATTAGTAAGATTTCCTGTTAGGTTATCAAAGGTATTGGTTATTAAATTTTGATCTCCTACAGAAACCTTATTATTATTACCAAAAACATCATACTCAAATTTATAATTGAATCCATTGTGAGTTATAGTTTCTAATTTGTCATCCTTATTTTCATCTTTATATTTATAGACATTTTTAACTTCTTGTCCATCTACTTGTTTGAATACACTTTCTAGCTTATCTGAATCATCATAATAGGTGTAGGTAGTAGTCTTATCTTTTGCATCTTTAACACTACTTAAGTTTCCTTTGGTTTCATCGTAGCTGTAGGTAATCTTATTTCCAGATGCGTCTGTAAGCTCAGACATATAATTTCCACTAGTAGTATAGGTAGATCCTGAATCTATAAATGATGAATCACTTCCTACCTTTGCTGTTTTAGGGTTTCCGTAGGAATCATATTGAAATGAATATACCACATTTTCAGCAGAGTTTGCACTGGTTAAGTTTTTCCCTGCTTCATCATAATGATATTCAAAGGCTGATCCCTTGGGGTCTACAGCTTTAATTAAGTTATTATTAGTGTCATACACAAAGGTGGATGTTTGTTTTGCTAAATCCTGTGTAGATATTAAGTTACCATCCTTATCGTAAGTATAGCTTTGTCCAAATTCTTCTCTGTAAAGCTGTATATTATCAAAATTTACAGTATTTAAATTGTTATAATATAGTCCATATACATTTACTTCTGTATAATCCGCCTCTGCAATAACTGCATCTGCTGCATACTGCCAGCCTGTGGAATCCTCATTAAAGGGTACAACTTTATACTGATAAGTTCCATCTGTCTTTCTAATTCCAATATCTAAGGCAAAATATCTTTCTCCTTCTTCACCGGTTGGAACGGAATTTCCCATAGAGAATTTATAAAAAATGTCCATAATAAATCATTTTAAAAAAGGAAGTAAAATTTTTAAATTCAAATTTCACTTCCCTCTTTGATTATTTACTTGGGTAACGCAGACTTAGCAGATTTTAACTGTTGAATTAAGATTCAACAACTATTATTTTGAGAATTCTATTATAGTAACTATATTGAAAACACTTTAAGTTACTACTTTCTCACTTAGCTAGTTTTTTAGTGTATTTGATATTCTTTTAACTTTAATTATCAATAACTTTATCAAAAGCATATTTATACTTTGGGGGAATTAACTCATAACTTTCGTAAAATAACATTTTTCCTGTGCATTTACTAATTATATAGTAACCTTTCTCACCATATACGAAGATACGCAAAATGTTTTGATTAAAGGCTCTGACATAATCCATCTTCTCTTTGCCATTGATAAAAATAACTTTGTCACCAGATTCATGACGCACTACCTTCAACTTATATTGCTTTGTCATTATGATAATATTATTTATCATTAAATTATAATCATTTTTATAAATTACTATAGCTGGCAAACACAAAGCTACTGTTAAAATTATACCTATAGCTTTCCAAAAAAAATCCATCATTTCTTCTCCTTTGAAAAAATTATAAATTTAGTATCTTCTATCGGTCCCCAGTACCAATACTTACGAACCTTCCATATAACAGTTGGAAAAATCCTTGTTAATCCATACGTGATTAAACTTCCAGCTGAAATTCCTGTCATATTTTTGAACGCCTCATTCATAACTGCAAACAATTTGCCTGCTATAGATCTCTGCAAGCCTAATCTACCAACAACTTTTTCTGTAGCCAGTTTAAATGTCTCCATATAAAATCCTGACAAAACATCAGTAAGTTTTCCACCACGTTTTGCATATTTAAGCATTCTACTTACGTCACGCATAAAAGGAATTGCAGTAATTATTGTATCAATTAAGCCAGTCACATCACTTACTCTCATTGCAAATAAACCACTAGGGTCCATATTATTAATAGGATTATTGACACAATAACTAAATAAATTTGCTCCTAACAGTTCTCCTTGTGTTAAATGTAATATACCGACATCATCCGCATTAATAAATCTTCCCCAGCTAGGATCATAATATCTTGATTGTAAATAATATAACTGAGTTTCATCATCATATCTATAACCTCTATATCGATATGGGTTCTTATATCCTACATGTGTTGTAACATTAGTCACATCATTGCCATCTTTGTCTTTAATGCTGATTAGCTGCCCCCACGAATCATAAGTATAACTTACAACCTGTGTTCCTGTCTTATCAAATAATCCTATTATGTCTCCTTGGGCATTTCTTATATAACTGATACTTTATCCAATCATTAGTTATTCTTTTTATATTTTACTTTATCTTATAGTAATAGATATGTAATTTAAAAAATGCTTCCGCATTGACTTTCAATTTATGATGACAGTTTAAGCTTTAAATAATAAAAGCTAAATACTTCCTAGCTCCGCATGAATTCCCTTAGAGGGAAATTTTGTTAAAAAATAAGCCAATAAAACTTCTAGTATTGTTCTATTGGCTTATTTTTACTGTAAACTATTAAAATAATATACTTTTTACAATATTATTAGCTTAATCTTACTAAATATTAAAGTCCCCACAGCATATAAATAAATATAATTGTAATAATAAATATGACTATTGAAGATGCTCTAGTTTTTTTTAACTTTTTTATTGTCTTTCTTTATTTACTATATATCTTTTTAATCTAACTTCTTTCATATTAAATCTTCATCAGACTTTCATCCTCGCCATCCTTCGGTTTATCTTTTGTTTAAACTGACATTTGCTAGCCCACCAAAACATTATATGGTATTTTTTTACCCTTGATTTATAATTATCGAACTTGTGAGGTCATTTGCTATCACACACCTACTACCTAGGCTCTTTGCAGCAACTGATTCTAGGCTATTTTCGCTTGTTCATAGTTGTCTTTATATTCTTAGCATTTCTTGTAAAATAAAAATAAGTGACAAAAAACTTAGAATAATAAAAACGAATCCTTCAACTTTTCTTTTAGTATGAAAACAATTATAAATAGAATAGATAAATATACATACTACTATGACTAAATCTCGTTTAAGAATATAATTCATATGAATAACCTCCAGTTAATTTTGTCATGCATAAATAACTTCAATTCCACAAAGTCTAATCTTTATGTCGTGGATTTAGGCCTCTAATTACATGATATTGTATACTTTCTGCGAGTGCCCTAGCAGTGTAACTTATATTCCAAACAAATACGGTAATTCCAGTAATTATTGATAATGCTACTAATAAATTCCCTGTAACTGTAGATGCTTTTACAGCTGCTAAATTTGCCATCAAAACAAATCTCATTGAAGCTTTTACCATAGGCAGTAGCCTTTGGATCAAGTTTATAAATGCAAATATCTCTGTTACAGCTATAATCATATGCTTCCAACAAGGATAGTATCCACTTGGATCTTCATCATTTATTGGATTATTCAAACAATAACTAAATAAATTTGATCCTAAAAGTTGTCCTTGTGTTAACTGCAGTATATAGGCATCATCCGCATTTATAAATCTCTCCCAGCTAGGATTATAATATCTTGATTGTAAATAATATAACTGCGTTTCACTATCGTAACGATAACCTCGATAACGATACGGATTCTTATATCCTATATGTGTTGTAACATTAGTCACATCACTGCCATCTTTGTCTTTAATGCTGATTAGCTGCCCCCAAGAATCATAAGTATAACTTACAACCTGCGTTCCTGTCTTATCAAATAATCCTGTAATATCGCCTTGAAGATTTCTTATGTAGCAATACTCTACTCCGTTTAAATTCATGGATACAAGTTTATCACCTACATCATAAGTATAGTATATACTGTTTTCACCATCAGTTTCAAAAGTTACTTTGTCTCCTACTAGATGATACTTTGTGGTTTTGCCATTTACTGTTTTTTCTGTTCTTATACCTGCATCATTGTATTTGAAGGAAATGTTTAAGTTTTCCTTTGTTATGGATTTTAGCTGTCTTCCTTGCTCCCAGGTATAAGTATAGTTTCCATCGCTTAATGGATTTCCTATAGCATCATAGGTTATTGGTTTTCCATCAAAGCTTGTAAGTTTATCCTTCCAATTTGTATCCTCATACTTATATTCATAGGTTTTAACTAATGTCTGCGGTACTTCTCTAGTGTAGTTAAATTCTTCTCTTTTTAGTATGTTTCCTCCTAGATCATAGGAGTACTTTATGGTTTTATTAAGAAGTTCATTATCTTCACGTATAAGCTCATTTAACTCGTTATAAGTGTAGTATATTTTCTTTTGATTTTCAGTACCTTCACCTTTGTTATAGGTTATAGTTTCTATGTTGCCATTTTTATCATAAGTATACCCTATTTTTTCTCCATTGTTGTCTAATACACTTACTTTTTCTGTAGTAGAATTTGCTTTAGCACCAGCTTCGTACTCATAGCTTGTTTTAAAGCTGGCTTCTCCAGTGTTTATAGTAGAATCTTTAAGCCTTGCTAAAGTATCGTAATTTAAAAGTACTGAATTACTGCCGTACTTTGTTTCTTTTAATCTATTGTCCTTATCATATCCATAGGTAGTAGAATAAGTAGCATTATTGATTTTTTCTGTAATGCCAGTTAAATTACTGCCTATATTAAAATTATATTCAGTGCTGTTTTTATTTGAATCTTCGATTTTTGTAAGCTTATTCGCCATGTCATAGAAGTATCTATAGGTTACACCATTTTCTAAATCTACGTGCTTCCCTAGATTCCCTGAAGCATCATAGGAATACTTAAACTTTTCTACTCCATTATATGTTCTTCCGGTAGCTCTTCCTAGATAATCATAAATAATTGAAGTTGTTTGTCCATTTCCATATTCAGATTTAGTGAGATTTCCTGTTAAGTTATCAAAGGTATTTTTTATTAATCTTTGATTTCCTGCGGAAACTTCTGTGTTATTTCCTAAGGAATCATATAAAAAGTTATAATTAAAACCATTATGAGTTATAGATTTTAACTTATCATTTTCATAACCATAGCTGTTTTTAACCTCTTGTCCATCTGCCATGCTGGATACACTATTTACCCTATCCATATTATCATAGGTGTAATTTATAGTATTTCCCCTTGCATCCTTAACATTATTTAAAGTTCCCTTAGTTTCATCATAACTATAGTTTACCTTATTTCCAGAGGAATCTGTGCTCTGGGACATATAATTTCCACTAGTTGTATAAGCAGATTCTGATTCCATAAATAATGATTCATTTCCTACTTTAGATTTTGTAGGATTTCCGTAGGAATCCTGTTCAAAAGAAGATATTACATTTTCAGCTGTGGTTTCATTATCTAAATTATGCTTAGGATCATACTGTGAAGTTAATTTCACCTGGCTTCCTTCAGTAATTGAAGTCCTATTGTTATTGCCATCATATCCAAATTTAATATCATTGCCTGATAAGTCCTTATTAGATTCTAAATTTCCTTGTGCATTGTAATTATAATTTGTTCCAAATTCTTCTCTATAAAGCTGTATATTATCAAAGTTTACAGTATTGAAGTTATTGTAATATAATCCATATACATTTACTTCTGTATAATCTACCCCTGGAACTATCTCATCTGCTGCATACTGCCAGCCTGTTGTATCTTCATTAAAAGGTACAACTTTATACACATAACTTCCATCTGCCTTTTTAAATCCAATATCTAAGGCAAAGTATCTTTCTCCTTCTTCGCTTACAGGTACAGAATTTCCCATAGCCCATCCACTAAGTATAAATACATCATCTGCCTTACCTGAAATCTTTATAGTTTGGTTGATGTTCTTTTTTAAGGTTGCTGAGCCCTTAAATTGAAAAGTAGATTTTTCATTTACTTTAGTAGATATATCATCTACAGTACTATATGAATTTTTATTCCAATAAGTTGGAACAGTAGTTCCATAATTAAAATCTGAATTTTCTACAAGGTTATATCTATTAGACATTTCTCCTTCTTCAAGCTGAAGGCAATCAAAATAAGCTGTACCTGTTTCTTCAATCAACCCGGCCCTTGCATATACGTTGGCAGATAGTGCATCACTAGGTACTGTAAATGTTACTTCAATTCTTTCAAAGTCCTTATTTCCGCTTATAAACTTTGATTCCACCGTTTCATAAGTTCCGGCTTTATTTTGATAATTTACAAATAGGGCTGCGCCTTTTCCATTAGTGCTTGAAATTCCTGAGCCTTTTACATAACCTGAAAGAGTATAGGTTTTACCTTTTTCTAGAGTTAATAATTGGTTGTAAAAGTGTCTCGCTGTATTATTTGTTTTTGTTATCTTTATGGATTGATTCCCTATATATTTAGCTTCTGTGGTAAATGCAGTACTTCCTAAGGAAGTTCCCCAGTAATCTCCACTCCAGCTGTCGTTTGTAATCTCCACATTATGATTCTTCAAATGATTCGTGATAGTTTTTTGAATTTTAGATTCAAAGATTAATTTATTTTTATCTTTATTTTCCTCTCTGCCAAACCTATAAGATACCGCAGTAGCATCATCATTTTCCTTTATGCTTATAGTGTTCCCGTAATTATTGAATTGGTATATATTTCTATTTATATTTGGTATTGGCTGTGCATTATCAATTATTTGGGTAAATATAGTGGTATTGGTACCATAAACTAAATTTAAATTTCCTCCTGGAGTCCCATCTGTTCCTGTTTCCTGTACACTTTTTACTGTATATGGAGCATTTGTGTTGTAACCATAGGTTATTTTATATCCATCAATATTTGTTACATTTATTAAATTATTATTAATATCGTAATCGTAAAGTGCTATCTTTCCATCTGGATAAGTTATTTTAGTAAGTTTTGTTCCAGTATATGCAAAGCTTGTTTCTCTTCCGCTTGGCTCTATAATTCCAAGTAGATACCCGCTATCTGATATTCTAAAGTTTGTAGTTCTTCCTGCTCCATCCGTTATACTTTTTAGGGTTGTTCCTTGATAGGAAAGCAATTGTACATTTCCATTACTGTCTTGTATTTTCAGCAAATATCCTGCGGATGTAAAAATTAATAGATTATCCATCTTATCATTTATAGTAAAAGTTCCATCCGCATTTTTGTTAAGAGTCAGCTCCGTTCCTGATTCATCTTTATAAACTCCCGGCTGTGAATCCGGCTTAAAGTATACTCTTGTTCCATCTCCATCTATATACTCGTACCATATAGTTCCCTCAAAACTTTTAGGAGTTATTCTTTGACTTAAATTTAATCTCCATCCATTTCCATAGCCCATACTGGATGCTCTATCATTGCTATTAAACACATGACTTATGCTAACTGGCATTCTATTCCCATTCATAGTTAAGTCGTTATGAGTAAATACTAAATTTCCATTAGCATCATTTATGTATCCTGTACCTGCTCTGCCTGCATCTTGGGAATGATAAGTCCAATAATCTTCAAGTCCTGAGTTATTTACATACTGTATAACAATTTGGGGTCTAGATGACGCATAGGCATCTGAACAATCCGAAGATAAAAATTCATTATAACCAGTGCTCTCATCATGGGCCTTAATCATTACTCCATAGTTATTTCCATTTTTGTACCATTCTCTTACTATACTTGTTATATCCCAATCAAAACAAGTTCGTAATATGCCTTTTACAACTTCATAATCTTCTATATAAGTATAATAATCGGGTTTATTATTCCAAGTTATTGTTTTTGAATCCCAGTTTGCTAGTACCTTATGCACATCTACGTACATAGCCTGCATATTTTCTGTAAATAGTGATAAATTAAGTTTTGCATTTACAACTACAGAGCCTGGCTTCTTTAAGTCTTCTGGAAGTTCAAACTTTAAAAAGCTTCGTGTAACTCCTGAAGCACTTCCATTGCCTGCTCCAATAAGTATTGAGTTATACTTATTTTCCGTAGGGAGTTTTGATGCTACAAAAGTATCCTCGATACTATTAATGCCTAAATTCGTTTTAACTGGCGGATCAAGGACTACTGGGAATGCCCTGCTGCTGTCATTTAACCATTCCTCATCTGGGGTTAGTAAAAGAGCATACCCATTTTCATTTTCCTCTAAAGATATTTCTACATTTTCACTATGCTGATTTTTAGCATCCACCATAAAAGGTGCTTTCATCATAAATACTGCTTTACTTGTATCATTTTTGTCATAAAATACTATTGTCTTGTCCTTTTGAAGTTTTGGTACTAAGTTTTTTATGTATAAATTAAATTTAAAAGTGCTGTTTTCAATAGGCTTGTTTATAATTATGTTTTCTTTCACATTATCACTTAAAATGTCATAGCTTATATCTACCCCTTCAAAAATTTCAGTAAACTTTACTGAAGATGAGGTATTTTTAACAATTTTCTTCTTTTCATTTTCAATGGCGTTTTTCTTTATCTTTTCCTTTTCTGTTTCAGATTTTTTCTTATAAATTTTATTTGTTTCTAAATCATATAATGTTTCCTTTTCTGTATCTTCATTGAGCTTTGCTTCCTCTAAAGCTTGTACCACAACAGGGGACTCTTTAGGATTTTCTATATTCCAAGAAAGTTCATAGTTATCTTTTGCAATTGTTACAAGCTTTTTAGCATTAGAATTTTTTGCTATCTTTACTTTGTAATCGTTTTCTCTGTTACCTAAAACATTACTGTTTTCTTCATCCTTTTCCTCTATCAAGCTGTTATCGATATCCTTCCATACTCCATTTTCTAAGTAATGCACTGGAGTATTATAAATTGCAGCCTCATAGGTTCCATTGTCCTTAAAAAAGTATTTAACGTTTTTCTCTCTTTTTTCCTTCACCTCCCCAACTATTTTTGCTTCCAATTCTTCTGATTCTATATTTATGTTTTCTGAGATTTCCTGTGCAGTAGTAACTATGCCGTCTTCACCTGCTGCAAATACCCTGACAGGAAGCATTACAGTAATCATAAATACAATAAGCATTGTTGCTATACGTTGTTGAAATAGTTTGTTCATAAATTCTCTCCTTTCGCCATTGCATGTTAATAATAATATGAACGATATATTAACAACAATAGTGGGTTGTTTGTAATTTATGAACTTAATTCCATATACAAGGACGTGTACGCGATTTAATTACATGTTTTCCATATAATATGGATTATGTTCCACTCATCCCCTGATAATATTTTACTCTACACACGCAAATAAAAGAAGCAATGGATTATTCTATTGCTTCTTTTATCTCTACTTCCCAAGATAATGTTTGGCTAGATCTTCTTTCTCCAGGAGTTCCTTACCTGTACCTGTATCTTCTATCTTGCCAACATCTAACATATATGCCCTATCACATATCCTTAGAGCCTTATATGCATTTTGTTCAACAATCAATATTCCTGTTCCCTCTTTATTAATTTCCTTAATAATTTCAAAAATTTGATTTACAATTATTGGAGCAAGTCCAAGGGATGGTTCATCAAGAAGAAGAAGCTTTGGTTTTGCCATAAGTCCTCTGCTAATTGCAAGCATTTGCTGTTCTCCACCGCTTAAAAGCCCTCCATACTGCTGTTCTCTTTCCTTTAATATTGGAAAAAGCTCATATATATGTTTTAAATCCTTTTCTATTTCACTCCTTTTATTTCTAAGAAACGCACCTACCATTAGATTTTCGTAAACAGTAAGATTAGGGAATATCTGCCTTCCCTCTGGAACATGGGAAATTCCCATTTTAACTACTTCATAAGGAGATGAGGGAATCTTATTGCCATCAAAGGTAATGCCATCTGACTCACATTTCATAAGCCCTGTAATACATTTAAGCAAAGTTGATTTTCCTGCCCCATTTGAACCAAGAATGGCTACTATCTCATTATCATTAACATCTATACTTACTCCCCTTATTGCGTTAATTCCACCATATCTTGCTCTTAAATTATCTACCTTTAACATCGCTGCTCTCCTCCTCTCCAAGGTACGCCTCTATAACTACCTTATTATTCTTTATCTCATCTGTATTTCCACATGCAATAGTCTTACCAAAATTTAGAACCGTTACATTCTCGCATAGTCCCGAAACTACGTCCATATGATGCTCAATCATCAGTATTGTCAAATTGAATTTTTCCTTTAATTCCTTTATGAAATTAACAAGCTCCTTTGATTCCTCATGATTCATACCCGCCGCTGGTTCGTCAAGAAGAAGAAGCTTTGGATTCAGTGCAAGTGCTCTAGCTATTTCAACCTTTCTTTGATCACCATAGGGAAGACTTCCAGCCAAATCGTTTATCTTATGGTCAAGTTCCAGTATTTTAAGTAAATTTATCGCCTTTTCTTTTAAATCCTTTTCATTTTTTCTATACTTACCTATATGAGTTACCGCAGTAAAAAAATTATATTTTGCATCCATATGACTTGCTATTAAAATATTTTCAAGAACAGATACCTGGGAAAACAATCTTATGTTTTGAAAGGTTCTTGCTATACCAATTCTTGCAATCATAAAAGGCTTTTGTGCAGTTATATCATTGCCGTCAAAATGAATGGTTCCTGATGTAGGTGCATAAATACCAGTGATATTATTAAATATTGTTGTCTTACCAGCTCCATTTGGACCAATCAGCCCATGGATTTTACCTTTCTCAAGCTCAACGGAAAAATTATCAATTGCCTTTACTCCACCAAACTGCTTATTTACATTTTTCATTTCTAAAATTATTTCACTCATTTTTATTCACCTCTGCAGTATGCTTTTTGGTAAAAAGCCTTTTAATACCTGAAAGTGAGAATTCTCTATATCCCATAAGTCCACTTGGTCTTAGTGTTATAACAAGAACAACTGCCAGTCCATAAAATAACATTCTATAACTTGCAAAAGCTCTCATAACCTCTGGAAGCACCGTAAGTATTACTGTGGATATAATTGAGCCTGTTAAGCTTCCAAGACCACCAATAACAACAGTTATGGTGAGCTCTGATGATTTATCAAGATTAAACATTGCAGGAGTTATAAAGGTATAGTAATGAGCAAATAATGCCCCTGCCCATCCTGCAAGAAATGCGCTGATTGTAAATGACATTTGCTTTGCCTTTACCACATCAACACCAGACGCAGCTGCAGCTACCTCCTGTTCTCTAACTGCAACTAAGTTTCTTCCATACTTTGAATGAGTGAAATTCCAAGCTAAAAAGGATGCAAGTATAACAGAAACTATGACAACTGTTATAGAAGTACTTTGCTTAATACCTGCAAATCCCCTTGCTCCCCCTGTATACCTATCCATATACTCCATAAATACTCTTGTACATTCTCCAAAACCAAGGGTTGTAATTAAAAAATAGTCTCCCTTAAGATTTAATGTAAGTTTTCCAAGTCCATAACTTAAAATAGAAGCCATAGAAGCACCTAATATCACTGCCATAACAAATGGAACATGGAACTTAGTTGTTAAAATCGCAGAAGTGTATGCTCCTATTGACATAAAGCCTGCATTACCAAAGGAAAACAATCTTGTAAAGCCTGTGAGTATTGATATTCCAAGAACAGCTATTATGTTAATACCTACAAGTATAATTATTCCTCCAACATATCCTGACATTTTTTCACCAACTTTCTTTAAGCTTTATCTTCCACTTCTTTACCCAAAAGACCAGTAGGTTTAACAAGAAGAATTAATACAAGAAGTCCAAAAACAAATAAATCCCTAAGTGTTGTGTTAATATAAGCAGATACAAAAGTCTCCATTAGTCCAATAATAAAAGCACCAATTATCGCTCCTGGAACACTGCCAAGACCTCCAAGTACTGATGCTATAAATGCCTTTAGCGAGGTATTTCCCATAAGGGGATATACAGTGTATTTCATTCCAAGGAGCATCCCAGCTGCTCCTGCAAGTGCTCCAGAAAGAAAGAATACAAGCATTATATATTTATCAACGTTTACTCCAAGGATTGAAGCTGTTCTCATATTTGAAGATACCGCCCTAACTGCAAGGCCAAATTTAGTTTTATTAATTAAAAACGAGAGTAAAATTAATGCTGTAAGTACAATAATAAGTGAAAATATATCAAGAACTCCTATTTTTACGTTTCCTAAGGACAATGCCTTTACAGGAAACACTGGAGGAAATGTCTTAAATTTTGGTCCAATTAATAACATCACTGCATTTTGAAAGGTTATTGATAGTCCCATAGCTGCTATCATTAAAAACATTGTAGGTGAATTATTATTTCTAATGCGCCTATATGCAATTCTTTCATTTAATATGCTAATTATCCCTGCACCCATTACTGCAATGATAGCAGAAAGCCAGAATGGCATATTACCTGTGGTAACACTTAAAAGTCCCATATAAGCACCTAGCATGGCAACATCGCCATGGGCCCAGTTAGAAAATCCAAGTAAACTATATATAAGTGCATAACCTGTAGCAAGCAGTGCATAAATTCCACCAATTGAAATGCCATTTATAATCTGCTGAAGTAACATCTACGCCCCTCCTCCTTTATAATTTGGCGGGACTATCTCGCAATGTTTAAGTACATATTATGAATAGTTCCTTTTGAGACAGTCCCACTTTCCTAAAACAAATTAAACTTACTTAAAATCTCCAACATATTCAAATTTAGAATTTTTAACTTGATAAATACTGCATGGTTTAGATGGATTATGAGTTTTTGGGTCAATGCTCATGCTTCCAAGAAGTCCATCAAACTTTTCAGTCTTTTCTAATTGATCTCTTAATGCTGTTCTATCAACTTTTCCTGCTCTTACTAATGCATCTTTTATCCAATAAAGTCCGTCATGTGCAAAAAGCGCCTCTGTTTCAGGAACTAAATTATTAAATTCTTTCACATATTCATCATGATATGGTTTTGTAATAGGTCTTGCAAAGGATGGCTGTGATGTATAATAGCAGCCTTCAAGTGCTGGACCAGCCATAGTTAAGATTTCCTTTGAGTCCCAGCCATCTCCACCAAGAAATACTGATTTTATTCCAAGCTCTCTTGCTTGATTAACAATTAAAGCAACATCTTTATAAATCCATGGAACTAAAACAACGTCTGGATTCTTTTGAGCAATTTTACTTAGCTGCGCACGGAAATCATTATCTCCTGAGTGTCCTGTTGCTTTTTCTACTATAGTTCCGCCGCTCTTTTGGAAGCTTTCAATGAAGTATGATGTAAGTCCTGTGGAGTAATCCGAGCCAACGTCAGTCATAACTGCAGCAGTTTTAGCTTTTAACTCTTTTGATGCAAAGTTTGCAAGAACCTCTCCTTGGAAAGGATCAATAAATCCTATTCTAAATGAGTATGGATGTAAATTCCCTTGCTCATCAACAGTAACCCTTAAATTTGACGCTGCTGTTGCAATTAAAGGAATCTTCTTTGAATCTGCAATAGGCGCCATTGCAATATTACAGCTTGAGAAGTTTGTTCCAACAACTGCAATAACATCTTTTTGATCTGCTAATTTATTAAAAGCATTAACTGAGTCAACTGGCTGCCCACGTCCATCAAGAGATACTATTTCAACTTGCTTACCAAGTATTCCGCCTTCAGCATTAATTTTCTTTGCAGTAAGTTTCATACCATTTAATCCAGCTTGACCCCAAACAGCTGTATCCCCTGAAAGTGCTCCAATATATCCTACTTTTATGGTTTCAGCCTTATCACTTTTACTTGATCCGCAGCCTGATAAAGATATCAAAGCCATACCTAAAATTAAGGACATACTTATAATATTTCTGAGTTTGCTTTTTTTCATTTTACATCCCCCATATAAATTTATAATTATTTTAAAGGCAAGATAATTAGTTTTAATTATTCCATTCTCAAAATATTATTAGTTCATTGTCATTCCACCAGTGACATTTATTCCTTGACCTGTCATGTAATCTGAATATTTAGAAGCTAAGAACATTACCACATTTGCTACATCCTCAGGCTGCCCCGTTCTTCCTAGCGGCACTTGAGAATTATCCTCGTTTTCTATGTCTTTAGCCTCCATTTTTCTTAAAGCTCCGCCCCAAACTCTTTCTCTTCTTTTCATATCTGTTTCAATTATTCCTGGACATACTGCATTAATATTTATACCGTACTTAGCATTTTCTACTGCCATAACTTTTGTCAGTCCCATTACTGCATGCTTTGAAGCACAGTAATTTCCCATACATCTATAGCCATTTTTTCCTGCTTGAGAAGCTATATTAATTATCTTTCCCTTTATAGACTCTTTTTTCATAAACTTCAGCACTGGCTGGGAACATAAAAGTACCCCTTTTGCGTTAATATCCATTATCTTATCCCAGTCTTCCTCTTTGATGTCTTCAACATAATCCATAGTTGAAGTTCCTGCATTATTAACTAATATATCTACCCGTTTAAACTTTTCTACGGCCTTCTTCACCATATCTTCAGCCTCTTCCTTTTTAGTTACATTTAAGCCTATTGGCAGGGCTATTTCTTCCCCTATTTCCTTGCAAAGCTTTGATGCTTCTTCAAAGTCTATATCAGCTACAACAACCTTTGCTCCACATTCTACAAAAGCTTCTACAATTGCTCTGCCTATACCCCTTGCTCCCCCTGTAATAATTGCTACCTTTCCAGTCATGTCCATACAATACATAATTCTCCCCCCTTTCACCTTTACTTAAATAATTTATCCCATAAAAGTCTGTGACTTCTAAGAGCATTGGTGTCCTTAAGGGCTTCACTTAATTCTTCATCATCTATCTCATCTACATATCCAAACATCTTTTCTACTATTTCTATAGAATGTTCAACAGCCTTTATTTGATCTTCTCTCCAAGGGGACATGTCAAAGCCTATCCAGCCATTGTAATTACATTTCTTTAAATAATATAAAAACTCTAATGTTTCCCATAGATGATAAGAAGCCGTAATTAAGTCATCATCCCAATCTCTTGTATTATCATTTAAATGAACATGAAATAATTTATTATATCTACTTAAGAAAGCTGCTGCTTCAGCTGGACTTTCTTTTGCTGCAATAGAATGACCAAAATCCAAAGTAACTCCTAAATTTTCTTTAGAAATTTCATTTGTAACTGCTAATGCCTTGCAAGCAGTTCCGATAGTTGACCTCATTCTAGGCTCTCTTAATTTGTATTCTAGAGAACACTTAACCTTTGGATTAGCCTCTGTAATTTGTCTTATAGAATCCATTAACAGTTCATATTCTCTTACAAAATCTATTTGGAAGGAGTAATCAAACCCATCAGCTCCTGGCCATAAATTCACAAGAGACGCGTCGAAATATTCTGTCATTTCGCCCGCTGCTTTTACAATGTCTATGGCACTTTGCCTTATCTTAGAATCTGTTGAAGTTAAAGCTCCCTTAGCAAAAATTCTATTTCCAAAGGTTTCACAATTTATTGCTGATACTCTAAGTCCTGCATCTTGTATTATCTTTCTAGTTTCTTCTGCATTTGCTTTTGTAAAATCTCCATTATAGTGTATTTCTATACCAGAAAGTCCCTTTACCTTACTTGCACATTCTACCTTTTCTTTAAAAGTTCTGCCTTCATGATATCCAGCTTCACAAAACCTATCACTGCAGGAACCAAATGCCCATACTCCTACTGAATATAAACGTTTTCCCATGAATATTAACCTCCCCGCTCTTCATTTCTCCGATATAATGAATCCTAGAAATGTTTAACTGTTATTGGATTTACATCAAATTTTCTCAAAAGCCTGCTCTAAATCATTAATAATGTCTTCTGGGTCTTCAATTCCTATTGAAAGTCTTATTAATCCATCGGTAATTCCACTTGCCTTTCTTTCTTCCACTGGTAATGATTTGTGTGTCATTGTAGCTGGATGCTCTATAAGTGTTCCTACATCTCCAAGACTTACTGCTATTTTTATCATCTTAAGGTTATTACATAAGGCTCTAGCATTTTCAAGTCCGCCTTTAACTTCTAGTGATATCATAGCTCCAAAGCCCCTCATTTGTTTCTTGGCAAGTTCATGTTGAGGGAAAGACTTAAGCCCTGGGTATATTACACATTGAACTTTAGGATGGTTTTCAAGATACTCTGCAACCTTCATTGCATTTGATAAGTGTTTATCCATTCTAAGAGTTAATGTCTGCATTCCTCTTTTTACAAGGAAAGCTGTGAATGGAGAAATTAATGCTCCAAGCTTCGTAACTCCTTCATGAAGTCCCTTTGTTATAAATTCCTTTGATCCTACTATGGCTCCTGCAATACAGTCTCCATGGCCATTTAAGTACTTAGTAGCACTATAAACTACAATGTCTGCTCCAAGTTCTAAGGGTCTTTGGACATAGGGCGTGCAAAATGTGTTATCTACAATGAGCTTTAAGTTATTTTCTTTACAAAACCTTGAAACTTCTGCTATATCAGTTATTCTCAGAGTAGGATTTGCTGGAGTTTCCACATGAACAACCTTTGTATTAGACTTTAATGCTTTTCTTAAAGCTTCTATATCTGAGGTTTCTACATAAGTTACATCTACTCCAAAGGGTCTAAGCATCTTGTCAAATAATCCATAGGTGCCTCCATATACAACAGCTCCGCATATTACATGGTCTCCTGCTTTTAATAATGCCATATGTGCATTTGCAATAGCAGCCATTCCAGATGCAAAAAACTTACATGCTTCTCCTCCCTCTAAGGCTGCAAGCTTTTCTTCCAGCTGGTATTCCGTTGGGCTGTGATCTCTTCCATAAAGATATCCAAATTTTTGTCCCGTAAATACCTCCGCTGCTTCATCTGTGCTTTCATAAGCATAGGTAGAAGTTTGGTATATAGGTGCCACTAGTGCTCCAGTAGCTGGACAAGGTTCTGAACCAACGTGTACTGCTTTTGTACATGGTCCCCATTTTTCAAATTTGTTCATTTCCTATCCCCCTAATTTGCTTATTTATATTCATGCAGCATTCTCTCGCCCTTTAAGAAACTTTTTATATCTTGAACAATCATTATGGAATGATTATTTATGGCATCATAGGTTGCTCCTGCAAGATGAGGTGTGATAACTATATTGCTGAGCTCTTTCACAAAAGGATGATTCTTAAATAAAGGTTCTGCGCTAAATACATCAATGGCTGCTCCTGCAATTTTCTTTCCTCTTAAGGCCTCTATCAAAGCTTCTTCATCCACTATAGCCCCTCTTGAAGTATTTATAAAATAAGCTGTATTCTTCATCATATCAAAGGCTTCTTTACCCATAAGTCCCCTTGTACTTTCATCAACCTTACAATGACAACTTATAAAATCCGATTCTTTAAGTAACTTTTCAAGGGAAACCTTTGTCTGTGCATTATCATTTAACTCTATTTCTGATATAAAAGGATCATATATATATATCTTCATTCCAAAGGCTTTTGCAATACTTGCCACTCTCCTGCCTATACTTCCATATCCAAGTAGTCCTAGAGTATGTCCTTTAAGCTGTGTTCCTTTAAACTCTACATAGGGAGTCCCTGCTCCAAGAGCCCAGGTTACATCCTCCTTTAGTCCCTCTTTTGCTTCATTTTCTACTTTTTTATCTGATAAATACCTTCCATCCTTTAAGCTCTTATAGGCCATAGGTATTTTTCTTCCTATACCTAGCATTAATGCTATTGTAAATTCCGCTGTACAATCTGAATTTCTTCCCGGTGTATATATTACAGGTATATTTCTTTCTTTTGCACAATCTATATCTATATTTACAGGATTAGCACGGGTACAGGCTATTAGTTTTAAATTCGGGCATGCTTCTATAACCTTTCTTGTAATTGGATCATAGCTTGTAATTAAAACTTCCTTATCTTTAAGGAAATAAATCATCTCATCCTCTGTAAGTTTTCTTAATTCCTTGCCCCAGCCTTCGAAGGTAAGCTCCATATAGTCCTTAAGCTCGCTTATTATACCTTCATTTATTTCAGCAGTAACCAAAGCCTTCATTATATAACCTTCTCTCTTTATTTATTTTGCTTTCCATAGGCGTTTAAAAAGAAGTTTCTCATAAAGTCTACCTGCTCTTTTGAAAGTGCCACTGGGCATCCTATACTTTTTGCTAAACAATAGGATTGAAGAGAGACTTCTACAACCTTTGTTATCTTATAAGCCTCCTTAATATTTCGTCCAACACACACTCCTCCATGATTTGCAAGGAGTACTGCCATTCTATCTTCAAGGGCCTTTACGCAATTTTCAGCAAGCTCCTTAGAACCAGGGAGTCCATATTCTGCAACCTTTATTCCTCCACCAACTATTTGAGCCAATTCATCTAATACTGGAGGCACTTCTTCCCTTGTTGCTGCTATTGCGCAGGTATATATAGAATGCGAATGCATAATTGCATTTATTTCAGGCCTGTTTTTGTATATGGCAAGATGAAGTCCTGTTTCAATTGAAGGTGTTTTACCTGAGACTAAATTTCCTTCCATATCAACCACTGACATTATCTCAGGGGTTATGATTTCATAATCAACTCCACTTGGGGTTATAATCATATATTTTCCATCATCAGAACGAACGCTTATATTTCCCCAGGTTCCAACGGTATATCCTTCATTTAGCATAGCTTTGCCAGCCTGTATGACTTCATTTTTTTCCTTTAAATAATTTTCCATTTTAATCCCTCCATAAAACTTTAATTCCCATGAAAAATTTCACTTCTTAAGTTCCAGTAATATGACTCCGCTTCCCTTAATCCCTTGTATAGTTTATAAACCTTGTCATATGTAACTTTATTTTTTTCATCTGGCATAAAAGTTCTTTTTATACGGAGAGTTTTTAAAGCCCCTTCCCTTATATTTTTATAAACTCCTACTGCAACACCAGCACATAACGCTGCTCCTTTTGCTGCATATTCCTTTCCTTCTTGTATTACTACTTCCTTACCTGTACAATCTGCTATTATCTGTGCCCAGTAATAACTTTTTCCCCCTCCTCCTCCTAGATATATCTTTCCTTTACTTTGAACATCTTGAAGACAATCTTTGATGGATAAGGCTACTCCCTCATACACCGCTTTTAAAATATGGTATTTAGTTGCATTAGATGAAATGCCAAAGAATTGCGCTCTTGCGTTTGGATTGAAAAATGGAGCTCTTTCTCCTCCAGTACTTATATATGGATGATAAATTATTCCTCCTGAACCTGCCTTTATGTCTTTTACTAAGTCCTCTAAAATATTATATACATCTTTTCCTTCACTCTCAGCTTCTTCTCTTTCCCTTTGAAAAAATGTATTTATTGCCCATTCTAAATTAGGTGTCCCAGCCATGGAAGCTATTACATTTAAATAAAGGTTTTCCACAGCATGACATTCAAATCCCGAAGTGTTTTCTGTACTGCACTCACGATTTTTTCTTACCACACTATTGCAGCAAGTTGTGCCTAAAATAGTGCAGCTGTCTCCTTCTTCTACCGCTGCCATACCAGTTGCCGCTGCTACAATGTCCATAAGACCTGCTGATACTGGAGTTCCTTCTGCAAGCCCTGTTAAAACTGAAGCTTCCTTTGTAACTCTTCCTATAAGCTTGCAGCAATTAGAAAGGGGATTGAAAAGAAATCTATAGTCGTGAATACCTAGCAGTCTTAATAAATCTTCTGATATCTCTCCTGTTTGTAAATCTAATAATGATGTTGAAGCATCTGTGGTTTCAAGACACATGTCTCCTGTCAGTTTGTATCTTAACCAATCCTTACAAAACATGCATCCATAGGCCTTGTCTAAAGTTTCCTTTTCATTTATAGCCAGCCACTTTAATATAATTGATGTAGCTCCTGGAAAAGGATAAGATCCCGTTATCTTTTTTATCTTAAGTGTCATCTCTTCGTCTTTTTTTATATCTTCAACAATGCTTCTAGCTCTTCCATCAGACCATAATATTGCATCCCGCACAGGATTTCCTTCTTTGTCAATAAGCCAGCATCCTTCACCCTGTGCAGTTATTCCTACTGCCAAAATGCTTTTAGGATTAATTCTGTTTTTATTTAAAAGCTTCTTTATTATAAAGCAAAGATCTTGCCATAATAAGTCCATGTTTTGTTCTGTCCAAGTTCTATGTTTTGTAATAATGGAATTGCTTTTTTCCTCTACAAAAATTTCTTCCCCTTTGAAGTTAAATATAACTGCTTTTATTTTCGAAGTGCCTGCATCAATCCCTAAAAGATAATTGTCACACACCTACAATCCCCCCAAATTTATTGCTGTTCATTTTTAATTTTTAATATACTTTCAGCAGTTATATTATCGGTTACCAGCACATCTATAAATCCTGCTCTTAAAGCTCCAAGTATAGCTTTTGTCTTTTCTTTTCCTCCAGCTATACCTATTACCCTAGGAATATTTTTCAAATCATCTGCTCCTATACCTATAACTCTTTTGCTTATATTATCTTCTATTACTTCACCATTAATTTTATAAGCCTGCAGGCATATATCCCCAACACATTTTTTCTCCTTTAACTTTTCCAAATTTTCCTTTGTTAAATAGCTTTGCTTACATATAGTAGAGTCTTCAGTTAAATTTCCTATTCCCACTACTGCCGTAGTACAGTTTTTTATAAGATTAAATATGTTCTTTATACTTTGCTCATTCATCATAGCTGTTTTTAATCTTTCATCTTTAACTATAGCAGGAGCATACATAAGATATGGGGTACCATTAAGTTTATTTGCAATCACCCTTGTAATTTCATCTGCCTTTAAAGATGGATCTTGCAGATTCTCCCCACCTACTATTTGAACAACAGATATGTTCTTTTTTCTTAAACTTTTTAACTTGGCAGCAGTACTTGAAAGTGTAGTTCCCCAGGAGACTCCTATTGTTTCATTATTTTCTATGGTTCTTTCAAGATATAAAGCTGCTGCATCTGATAATTTATCTATTAAAACATCCTCGTCATCTACTGAAGTTACTATAACTTCTTTAAGGGAAAACTCCTTTTCTAAAGTGTCCTCAAGACCAACATAAGTCTCATCATATCCATTTATCTTTATTGATACTATCTCTTTTTCTATAAGACTTTTTATCATTCTATTGACCTTTTGTCTTGACATTGAAAGCCTTTGTCCTATATCTTCTTGAGTCATCCCTAACTCATAATAATAATGAGCTATCTTAACAAGCATTCTTTTTTCGCTCATAAATTAATCATCCTTTCTCATCATGCCACCTGCTCATTATTTTTCTTTTGTAACATATTTGATTTATTGCGATTTTTTACACTTTATATAAAAAACGTATTCATTATCTTTTGTAAGATTTCTTTTTTATTTTACATTTTAAACATATGCTCATTTTTTGCTTATTATGCTTAAAGTTACATAAAATAAAAAGCAATAGATTTAAACTATTGCTCACTTATTTTTATCTAATTTTTCTATTGTATTAAGGTTAACAAAAAACTAAAAACCCCTTAAATAGAAAACTATTTAAGGGGTAAAATATCTATTAATTAAATAACAGTAATATTTTCTGCTTGAGGTCCTTTAGCGCCTTTAACTACGTCATAGGAAACCTTTTGACCTTCTTCAAGTGATTTATAGCCTTCTGAATTTATTTGAGAAAAGTGTGCGAAAGCATCTGTTCCGTCTTCTCCTGTAATAAATCCAAATCCTTTTTCTGCGTTAAACCATTTAACTGTACCATTCATATAATGTGTACCTCCGAAATTTTATTATTCTTAAACTAGTTGTAATAATTAACTAACAAAATTTCGATATCAACATACTATATTTATCTAGTACTAATTGAAATATATGATAATACATTATTTACTATTAATTTAAGTTACAGTTAACAATAACACAGTTTATTATATAAAGCAAGTTATTTATAAAAATCACTTATGTGCATCTTTAAGAATGATCTATTGATTTATTTTTTATTGAAACCAATGTCTTATACTCAACTTGCCACTTGTCACGTGGGTGGCACTATATCTTCTTTATACTTATGTCATCCCAATCAGTACCAAATTCTAGATCCCCATAAAGAGATACTGCAATGTTTTTTGTGCCAGGAGGAATACAAAATACAAATCTTAGTCTTGTCCATTCTTTGCCCTTACTTACTGATTTTTTTATTATTTTCAACTTACTAGGACTATCATAATCATTTATTTGTACCATACCAGCTGCATCTTTACTGCCATAGGACCTGAACCATCCTTCAAATACAAATTGCTCTCCTGAAACTCCTAATTTATCTAAGTTTACAATTTTTTGAGTTACTGCTGAATGGGTAATACTTCTGCCTATGCGTAGAAAGTTTTTTCCCGTCCTTCCTTTACTTGTTTCAATAGTCTTGCCGGTCCAATTTCTTGTTCCCTTCCATGCTCCTGAATTAGCTGTTGTTAAACCTTCAAAGCTGTCATCAGCATTTAATTTAAGTCTGATGCTGCTATTAGGGTCTGAAAAGTAAATTCCAGAAGGAGTTAACACCTCTATTAAGCCCTTATCCCACTGTATTTTTATATAATTTAATATATTTTCAAACTCTTTAAAAGTTAAATTCCCAGGCTTGCCCAAATTACCCGCATGACACATTATCTCAATGCCTGATTTATATTTAATGGCTATATTTATTTCTTCCATTAAAGATGAAACTGTTTCTCTACCATCAGAGGCAGTTACATGACCTAATCCATGATAAATGCTCGCTGGTAAAACTCTCCGAGGATTATATATATAAGCTTCTGTTAAAGCATATGTATTCATCAGTAATCTTCCAGTAGTACTGTTATAATGACTGGGCTTGGTCAATCCATTGTAAGGCAAATTCCTTGTACTAGGTTTAACACCAGGGAGTGCCCACCCTACAACTTTTATACCCTGCATTTCTATCTCTTTTTTTGAAGTAACTATTTGACTGTAAAGTCCTGAATATCCACTTTTACTATAATCCTTATGGTCTGTTCCATGACTCCATATTTCAACGCCGTTTCTATTCCACTCTCTAATGTCATCCCAAGTTGTTCCTATACCCCAGCTTTGTGCAGTATCAAATCTTGATATCAAGACCATGCTGCATGGAAGGCCCCGAGCCACTAGCAATGGATATATTTTTTCCCTAAATACATTTTGATAATCATCAAATCTTAGTGCAACTACTCCTCTTCCAGATGTACCTATTACGCCACCCTTTGCCAAACGTTCTTTTTCCATTAAAAGCGATGGCCTATTATCCTTAATATCAGGCAATTGAAATCTAGGCTCAATAGGCTTTATCAAGCTATAGCTTACTGCTGGTATAGCAGCCATATTTACATCTTTCTTCGTTATTGTAATTTTTATAACTTCCCCAATAATAAAAGAAATGATTATTAAACTTAATACACCCATAATACCAGGAGATTTTTTCAAATTTAATACCTCCTTTACTCTCTAGTATAAATAAGGATTATTATATCAAAAATTAGGAAAATTGTTAATATTTTATTTACCTCTGCTGACGAGCTGTAGGTTTTATATCTCATAAAAAATGAGGCTGTGACACAAAGAATAAAAACCTCACTATATTGTATTAGATTTTTTGAATTCTAAAACAGTATATTGAGGTTTAATTTTTTAATGCGATAGCCCTATCTTTAAATATATTTTGTTTCAAACTTGCCACTTGTCATGTGGGTGGCACCATTCCATTATTAGGAAACTCTTACTGGCTCTATCTTGAAATTTGATTTAGCCAATATTTCCGGCCAGCTTTCAACCATTTTATATAGTTTATCTTTCTTATCCTCAGTCAAACTATTCCATGAAACAAGGTCAGAGTCAGTCTTTTTAATGCTGTCCTTAACTTTGCCATACTTCCAGCCAGACTCTTTTCTATATCTATACCATCTCATGTGCTCATTTTTAGCTAAAATCTCTAATTCCCTAGGTGTAAATTGTTTAAATTTAGGCTTATCCTTAATTGAAACAATGTCATAGTTAATTTTAATTAAATTACTTGGGATGTTTCTGGCCTGTTCACGACTAGAGTTTTTAAGTTCCTCACTGAGCTCCTGCCAAGGCTTTATACAATTTTCATCCATGTTTTCGCATTTTTCATTAATGATTCTATACTTTTCATGAATTGCCATTGCAATACTTTCAATTTTTTCACCATAAAAGGCATCATGCATTAAATGACGTAAAAACTGTTCTTCATCCACATGAAGCTTTAGCTGCTCTCTGGAAGGCAAATAGGATTGCTCCCATTTTGTAGAGTTTGTAAGCATACTCATATCCAATATGGCTTCCATTGATCTTGATTCATGTTTATATCTTGGAATTTTAAGCATTGCTCTTAGCACTCCATTATCAATTTGAGCCTCTCCATTATCATTTATAAGGTGGGGAACTTTACGTTCTAATAATGAACGAAGTAATATTGCCCTTCTAATTATAAACAATTGATCCAATTTCTTATTTGTTTGATTTGGACCCATAATATTTACATATCCTCTTAAACGGCTTACAAAATCAGGTCCCTTTGCACTTCTAAACTTTAATAAAAACTGTCTTTGCTCCTCTTCATCTTCTATATCTTCTCCGAAAAATTCGCTGAAAGTGCTGCTTGTTCCGCCTGCAAATGCAAAGATAGCCTTTCCAATAGGATGAATAGAATCCCCTTCCCTAAATACACCATCCTGCATAGGGGCTAGGAAATATTTAAGCCATCCAAGGTTTACCTCAAAAGCAGAATCAAATTCATCAAAAATTACTAGTGGAATTTTACCTTCCAGTACGATATCTCTTACTTTGTGAAAGGCATTGACTAAATCCATTGTGGATCTAAATTGGGATAAATTAAAATCTATCTTTTTAATTATATTTGGCGCAATACTATTAGCCACCTCAACTATACCAAAGGACTTACCAGACCCAGGGGTACCAAATACAGCAATTGACAGAGGACGTACGGTATTTTTATTTGAAATATACTCAAGCATAAGATTTTCTATGCTCTTATAACTCTCAATTTCTGTTTTATCTACGGTTGTTAAATTTCCAAACTTAGCTATTGGTATAAACTTAAGTGCATTTTTAACCCCATTCTTAACAATATCATAAGCTATTTCCGCTAAGCTTGTAGAGCTCTTATCCTTTAAAATATACCAGCTAGAGTTAGAAGAAACAGGTACTACTGCATCCTGCACATGATCCCTATGTATAAAATCTTCTTCTTTTTCAGTAAATATTTCTGGATTAGGAAATACACATTCCTCCACATTTTCTCCAAATCCTTCAAGGAAATATTTATGAGCAGAAACAATTCCTTTACGAATTCCCATATTTATTGATTCTGATATTTCTTCATTTTCTTGATTTCCTGAAACAATAGTACTTGCAAGCCCTGCAACAAAACAAGAAGTAAGTCCGTACATCTTACCTTGTGAATCCTTAACAAAGCCGCCTTCAAATTCATATGGGAGGAAATATAATCTAACTTCACGTACATCTTCATTTTTGTAATAAATAGCCCCTTCAAGTCCAAAAGGAACTATAATATGACGGCAGGTTGCCAAAAATGCAAGGCTAGGATTATTGTTAATTTGCCATACAAAATCCTGAGCTGTTTTTTCCCATGACAAGCCTTTGCTTATATTAACTCCTTTAGAACGCAAATCATCAGCATTTACAATTACTATAACATTTTCATTGTTAAGTCCCTGGATATGTTTCCAAAGCTTACTAGAATCAATAACGTTGCTCATCTTGTATAAAATTATTGGTGATGATTCAGATGATTTTAAAGCCAATGGCCAAAATTCTTCATTGGAGTTAAAACCATTATTTTCGTCATCTATTATCACTATATCTGCATTAGGATCATCATTTACAATAGGAAGCAGTTTAGCTTTAGCATCCTTGGGTCCTGTAAATCCCATGAAACGACTTATCCTATAAACCTTTTTATCATTGGTTTTATCCCCATATACTGGAAAAAGGCCTAATTCTGCAGTTGATCGAAGAATTTCTCCTGATAAAGTTAACTCCATATTTTCTGTATCAGGTGACATCACAGGCGCCTTAGTTGATAAAGCTGTAAGCTTTGATAAAAGCAAAGCTTCTCCCGAACTAAAAATACTGTGCATGTTTAAGTGCGTTTGCCAGTTTAATCCTACATTTATGCTGGGATATGTGAGCCACTGTAACTGATTTACACATATATCGCCTGATACTACAATTTTTATATTTTTATTATCCATATTTAAGCTCCTATAATATTTGAATTTCTATTTAATATTATACTAAATTAGTTAGAAATAAAAAGTAATTCAACCATATTTTTTTGTTAAAAAACTGTAATTATTCAACTAGTTTTTTAACTTCCTGTTCTGTCAAGGATCTATACTGACCTTTTTTTAGCGATTCATCTAAAGTTAATCCTCCAATGGAAATTCTTTTTAAATACACCACATAACATCCTACTGCTTTTAACATGCGCTTCACTTGATGCTTACGTCCCTCTGAAATAGTAAGATATCCTAATACCATGGGCTGATTATAATGTGTTGAATCAATACTCTCTAAATTATTAATAGATATTTCATTTTTGAATTGCTCATACACTCCATGTTTATCTACTTCTATTTTTGCAGGCTTTGTTAATATTTCACCTTTTCCAATATAAACTCCCTGCTTTAATGCCTTTATATCTTCCTCTTCTAAAGTACCAAGAGCCCAAAAGAAATAAGTTTTTTCAACATGCTTTTGTGGATGCATTAATTTATGTTCAAATTCACCATCATTGGTAAATAGCAATAATCCTTCTGTATCCTTATCTAGTCTTCCAACATGAAATACTCCATTCATGTGAGCATCATCAAGATAATCAAATACTGTTTTATTAACTGCATCTTTTCTTGCAGTAATGCAGCCAGCAGGTTTATTAAACATATAATATACTTTTCCAGTATAATGTACCACCTTATCAAGATACTCAATAACATCAAAACTTTCGTTAATCTCCATAGCAGGCTCTGTTATCACTTCTCCATTCACCTTAACCATACCTTCTTTAACATAATTTCTAACTTCTATCCTTCTGCCAACGGATGATTGTGCTAAAAATTTATCTAATCTCATATTTTATTTTACTCCTATTTTATATTGCAATAAACTGCTATATTAGTTTACTTAATTTAAAGTAATGTATCAAGTTATGTTATTTATTTTTGCATATAAAAAGAGCATCTTAAATTTTTCATTTTAGATGCTCTTTAATAATAACTATTTTATACATACTATGATTATGGTGCTTTATATGAGTTCAATACACGTTAATTATTTATGTTGCACTCTTAAGTTCTTTTATGCCCTCTTTTAATCTCGGAATATCATCATGTAATTTTAAAATTGTACTTCCAACAAATACACCATCTGCATTGGACAATTTAGCCATATTAATGTCATTTGCATCTCTTATTCCAACACCGCAGTATATTTCTCTATCTATTCCTATTTCCTTTAAATGAGCTATACAATCTTTTAAAGTTGGATATTTTTCGTTTATATTGTTAGTCATTGGCTTTGCTTGCATATACACAAAACCATTTGATTCCTTTGCAGCTTTTAATTCTGCTTCAGGCATATGGAACTGAACATAACAGGAAATCTTCAATCCATGCTCCATAAGTTTATTTAAAAGTTCGATATCTTCTCCCACAAATATTAAGTCTTTAATATCATTATCTAAGCAAAACTTTATAAATTTATCATCGCCTATTTCTGATACTGTGTTACCATATGCTAAAAGTAATAAATGTGTATCAGGATTATTCTTTTTAATTTCTAGAATTCCATCCATATACTTATCATAATCATTGCAATTCTTAAGGGCTTGTCTCATTCTACCAGCTATAAAATCTCCTTCTAAATATGGATCATGTGAAGGAAAATCTACTTCAATAACATCACATCCAGCTTCAGTATAAATCTTTGCCATTTCTATACTACTTTCTATAGTAGGATATCCATTTGATAAATAACAAATTAATTTCATATTATTTAACCTACCTTCTTCCATTGTAAGCATATAAGTACAAGTCTCTTAACTCATCTCTAGTTGGAATAATTGGATTAGTTTTTGTACATCCATCAGCTAAAGCCATATCAATCATGAGTTCCATTTTCTCATTAAAGCTCTTGTCATCTGGTATTAATTCACTTAGGCAAGCAGGAATGTTAACTTCATTATTTAATTCCTTAACAATACTTACTAAATCACTTCCACCTTTAATTTCAGTTGCAATTTTATTATATTTTTCCCTTGCATTTCCATCTTTACTGTTGAACTCCATAACATATGGAAGCAATACAGCATCTAAAAGTCCATGTGCTAGTCCAAATAGACTTCCTAATGTATGAGCCATAGAATGCACTATTCCTAAGGATACGTTAGTAAATGCTAATCCAGCTGTAAATGAAGCATTTAGCATTTTTTCTCTATATTCAAGATTTTCACCATCTTCAAATGCTTTAGGCAAATACTGTACTATATCTTTAATTGCAGCCTGTGAAAAAATGTCACTAAGATAATTAGCTCTTTTTGATACTAAGGCTTCTAATGCATGAGTTAATGCATCCATTCCAGTTTCTGCAGTAATTTTACCAGGCATTGTAGCAGTAACTAATGGATCACATATTGCTATATCAGGCATCATTTCCATGTTACCTACTCCAAACTTAGTATGCGTTGCATCTTCTGTAATTACTATAGATCTACTTACTTCGCTTGCTGATCCACTTGTCGAAGGTATGCATACTAAGTAAGCCTTTTCCCTAAGTTTAGGAAACTCATTTGGAGGTAATATATCCTGTAATGTTTTAAACTCCTCATTTTCATAATATATCCACATTGCTTTAGCAGCATCCATTGCAGATCCGCCGCCAAGTCCTATAATAATGTCTGGTCCATATTCTTTCATTTTATTTGCACCATTGATAACAGTACTAAATAGAGGATCTGGTTCAACTCCAGAAAACACATCACTTTCAATATTTGCTTCTTTTAAATAATCTATAACCTTTTGTAGAATCCCACTTTTTCTCATGCTGGATCCTCCAGTAACAATCATTGCCTTACTGCCCTTAAGAGTCTTTAAATGTTCTAAACATCCTTCGCCAAACATTAACTGGGATCCTGCCAATTTCATAGGTCTCATCATCATGTCATCACTCCTATTTATTTTATATTATCTAAAACTGCCTTGGTTAAATCATAGGAAATAGGATTTTCAATTTTCCCTCCTACTTTTAAGCTAGAACCAATAATTGCTCCATCTGCAATATTTAATTGCTCTTTTATATTGTTTTTGTTAACTCCGCTTCCAATTATTACTGGTATTGATGATATATTCTTTACCCTTTTTATAATCTCAATAGGTGTTTCTTTACCTATATGAGTTCCTGTTACAATGATAGCATCGGCACCACAGCTTATAGCAGCATTTGCTGAATCTTCAATTGAAACTGTAGGAAGTACCATATGTGTATGTTTAACTTGTATATCAGCAAATATCTTTACATTTTCTGCTCCGATATTTTTTCTATAAAGTAATGCTTCTCTTGCACAAGGAACAATAACTCCACCATAAAATTCAACTGTATCCACAAAAACTGGTATTCTTACAAAATCAGCATCAATAACTTTAGCTATAGATAGTGCTGTTTTGTAATCATTCATAGCAGCATCAATTCCTACTGGAATATTTACACTTTGCTTCACTAATGCACTTACTACTGATAATGCTGCAACCTGTATGTTATCTAAAGTTACATTGAATGGATCATCTCCCATATTTTCAACTATTATGGCATCTACTCCTGCCTTTTCTAGCGTTATTGCATCTTCGATTGCTTGTGCAATTATTTCATGCATATTGTCTTTAAATTTTAAAGTTCCAGGGAGCGGAAGACAATGTACCATTCCTATAACTAATTTTTTATCAAAATTTAATTTACTCATACTTATATCCTCCCTCGTGATAAATTTTTATTCCGTCTAACACAATCTTGCATAAATCTTGTTCTGCTTTAAGTCTATCTTCACCTTCTAGCACTTCTTTTAAGTTTTTTAGTACAGTAGTCATGGTAACACTACAAACTTTTATGTTCATAAGATTTCCAAGCACAAGCATACAGCTTGTTTCCATATCAACTCCAGAAATATTATATTTCTCAATTTCATCAAATGTATTTAAAATATTAGTTTTCATTTTCTTAGATAATCTTGATTCTCTCATTTGACTATAGAATCCATCCATAGTACATGTAATTCCGTTAATATATTCCCTATTGTTTTGAACAACACTTTTATTCATGCAGTTTACTAATTCGAGATTTGCTACAGCAGGAAATGACTTAGGTACATAAGTATCACTAGTGGATTCCATTCTCATAGATCCATTTGGTATTAAAAGTTTGCCAATCATTCCGTCTTTTAATCCCATAATTGTTCCCATTCTAACTGCTACTTCCATGCCGCAATCATATAACTCTTCCATTGCAATTGCAGCTGATGGTGCTCCTATACCTGTTGATGATATGGTTATTGGAATACCTTTATATGTACCCGTATAAGTATTAAATTCTCTATTGAAAGCTACATGATTCGGATCATCTAATAATTTTTGAAGCATTTCTACTCTCCAAGGATCCCCTGAAAATATTACATATTTTGATATCTTTTCTTCACTAGCCTTTAAATATAAAGTTGACATATATACCTCCTAGATATTTCAATCTGTTTTTACTAAATAGTTTCTATATACTGATTAAATCTTTCAAAAAATTCTTCTTTACTTGGTGCATTAGTTGTACATCCAACACTTTCTAAAACAAAGGAGGACATTACGCTTCCCATCAGGCAGGATTCCCTAATGCTTTTATTATTAAGATATCCATACAAAAATCCAGCTATATAAGCATCTCCAGCTCCTGTAGCATCTACTACACTTTTGGGTTTACATGGTTTAATTTCCCCTGATTCAAAACCATCTTCAGTCTTTCTATAATACATACTGCCTTTTTCACCTAAAGTAGTTATTATCATTTCTGCTTGCCCTAATTTAAACAAATCTGAAATTTCATTAATATTAAGTATTGATTTAATATCTTCGCTTTCAGCTTCATTTGAAAAAATTATTTTGCTATTAATTAAAATTTCATGTAAAAAACTTTTAGGAAATGCATCAAAATCTAATTTTGTTCCAAATACAATTGGAAGGTTATGTTTTTTACATTTATTATAAAACTCTAAGTTATCCTTATAGGATCCCACTGTAAGAACAGCTAATTTAGAACTTTTAAAGAATTCATCATTCATATCTTTACTGTACTTGGAATCCATTGCTCCTGGATAAAATATTGTTATATGCTTATTTTCTTTGTCTGATATTATATAACAATTGGAAGATGATTCATTTTCGATTACTTCTACCGCATCCATATTTACATTAGCTGCTTTTAGGTAGTTAATAAATCCAGTTGTATCTTTATCTTCTCCAACCCTCATTATTGGTAAAGCCGTTAGTTCCATTTTAGCTGCCAAATAAGAAATATTTATAGGGCAGCCGCCATAATACACCTTTGTATTATCAGAATTTGAAATAATAGATGTATAACCAACCTTTATAGAGTTTTCAACTTTTATTATCCTATCCATGCTAATATAACCACTAGTTACAATATCATATTTCATCTATATTTCTCCTTTTTCAAGAAGTTCAAAAAGCTCCTCAGATGATACTACTTTACCAAAATACTTTTTAATATCTGTTAAATGAACTTCATTTACTAACTCATCATTAGTTGCCACACAATCTGATACAACATATACGTTATAATCAAGATAATAAGCATCTGTAACTGTTGCTCTAATGCAGCAGTTAGTTTTAGTACCTGTTATTATTACATTCTCTATTTTATTTTCTCTTAATATTAAATCCAAATCAGTTCCAAAGAATCCACTATATCTTCTTTTCTTAATTACATAGTCCTTATCTTCATTTACTTCAAGCATTGAATCAATTTCATCTCCACCAGTGCCTTCAATACAGTTAGGTCTCATGTTAACTAGATTTTTGTCAAATTTATTTTTTCTGTAACTATGTCTAAAGAAAATGGTTAAAACGTCACTTTTTCTACACTCGTCTAATACATTTTTAATTCTTGGCAATACTTCTTTATTTTGAGGATAAAAAACTAATCCATCAGGATCTGTAAAATCCTTTACCATATCAATAATAAATAATGCTGTGTTACGCATTTTTAATCCCCCTTATTTTTGTTTTCCTACATTCTGAACTGGATACAGCAAATAGAACTAATACAATCATTAAATAAGGAATAATTTCAAACAATCCTGATATTGGGCCGGCATATAATCCTAAATTTATTGCCAAAGATTTTGCCAGTCCAAATATAACTGCATAAACTGAACACTTTAAAGGTTCTCCCTTTCCACAATAAATTGCGGCTATAGCTATAAATCCTCTTCCTGCAATCATATTATCAGTAAATAGGCCCATTCTTTCAGCTGATAAATTTATTCCAGCTAAAGCACATAAAACTGCACCAATTAAGATTCCTATGTATTTTAGCCTATCGCTCTTTATACCAACTGACTTTGCTGCTCCTTCACTCTCTCCTACAACCCTTAGATGTATTCCAAATCTTGTTTTATAAAGAACAATATATGCAATGATAATTAGTATAAAACTTATATAGGTAATAGGGGTATGTCCACTTAGAATTTTAGATATAACAGGAATGTCACCAATGAATGGAATTTTGATTTTCATATTATTAACATTAACTAAATATCCTATATTTATATTTACCAGCATCTTATACTTTAGTATAAATGTACACATACTTGATACAAGTATATTTAATCCAAATCCAGTGATAATAAAATTACTTTTTAAAGTGATAGCAAATACTGAAAATATCAATCCAACTAATAATGTACATAATATTGCTAGCACTATTCCTAAATAGTAACTTTTGAATATTAAGATAAAAAAGGAACTTGAAAATGCTCCCATCAGTATCATACCTTCAAGTCCAATATTTAGTACGTTTGCTTTATAAGCAAATAAGCCACCTAATACAGCTAGGATCAATGGAGTACTGTGATAAACCATATCATATAATATATTATTTAATAGATTCATTACTATTTCCCCCTAACTGCTTTAATTCTACCTTTGCCATTTTACTTCTTATCTTCCCACTAAAATTTATTCTCTCATTAATAAACTTTACTGATAAGAACAAAATTAAAATACCTTGAATTATTGACACTATATCTTTTGGAACATTAGTATATATACCTATGTATTCACTTCCAGTCTTTAGTGCTGCATAAAATATGGATGATACTAATACACCTACAGGATTATGATTACCTAGCAAAGCTATGAGCATGCCATCCCATCCTAATCCGGGGTTTCCTGAAAAATCCAATGTAAATCTATATTTTTCGCTCATTAAGTAACCAGCTCCAGCTAGTCCACTTAATGCACCACTTATAAGCATCATCCTGATAATATTTTTACTTACTTTCATCCCCATAGCTTCAGCAAATTCTGGGTTCTTTCCTATAACTGTTATTTCATAACCAAATTTGGTCTTGTTAAATACTACATAAATTATTGCAAATATAATTAATGTTATTAAGAAAAACATTGTAATATCTGTTCCAAATAATTTACTAAACATAGCATTTTCTGAAATTGAATAGGTTGCTACATAACCTGATGATGGATCTCTATATATCCCTTGAGCTAAGTATTTAACAAGTTCTACTACTACATAGTTAAGCATTAGTGTTACAACCATTTCATCTACTTTAAAGTAAGCTTTTAAAAGTGCTGGTATTAAGCAAAATATCATTCCTGTAATCATACCAGTTAATAAACATAAACTGATATGAATCATTGGTGGTAATCCCTTTAAGGAGAATCCTGTAACACACGCAAAGAATCCGCCTAAAACTGCTGCTCCTTCAACTCCCATATTAAAAATATTTGCTTTAAAGGTAATTGCTATTGCCAATCCAGTTAAAATCAAAGGGGATGCAAAGTGTAGTGTTTTTGTTATTCCTGATGCACTAAATAATGATTTTTCAATCATTATTTTATATGTTAAAAATGGATTTTCTCCAATAAATATTATTAAAATTGCACCAATAATAAATGCTGCAAGTATAGGGATTACTAGTCCAAGTAATGATCTGAATTTATTTTCAAATGCCTTCATTATTAGCCCCCCTGCTCATTTCTTTCTAAATTTTATTTATTCCCGCCATAAGTAATCCTAGTTCAGATGAGGTAGTTTCATCAGCATTTACAATGTCAATAATTTCCCCTTTATACATTACAGCAATCCTATCGCTTAAATTCATGATTTCCGATAGCTCACTTGAAATTAATAATATGCCTTTATTTGATTTTCTCAATTCTAATATCTTGTTATGAATAAATTCTATGGATCCTATATCTACACCTCTAGTAGGCTGAGATGCAATTAATAAACTTGGATTAGATTCAACTTCTCTTGCAATTATTATCTTTTGAGCATTTCCACCTGATAATTGTGATACATTCCCTTTTCTATCAGCTACTCTTATATCATATTTATCTATTAGCTTGTTTGAATTTTCCTCTATTTCATCAAATTTTAAAAATCCTTTGCTTGAAAATTCTTCTTTATCATGATAACCAGCTATAAAGTTATCACATATTTTCATATCTATACATAAACCCTGTGCATATCTGTCTTCAGGAATGATACCTATACCAGATTTTCTTATTTCCTTTGGCCATTTATTTGTAATATCTTGACCATTAATTAATATTTCACCTTCTGTAGACTCCATGAGACCAGTAATAACTTTTACAAGCTCACTTTGACCGTTACCTTCTACCCCTGCAATTCCAACTATTTCTCCTTCATGAATTTGAAGGTTTATATTTTTCAAACACTTTTTGCCTGGTTGTGATTCGGTAGATATATTTCGAAGTTCATATACTACTTCGCCTTGTTTTCCTGTATTCCTATCCTTATTTACATTTACTACAACATCTCTTCCAACCATCATATTAGCAATTTCTTCAACGGTGGTTTCTGAAGTCTTTTTTTCACCTATAACTTTACCGCGCTTTATAACAACGACATTATCACTTACTTCCATAATTTCTCTAAGCTTATGCGTTATTAATATTATTGTTTTCCCTTGACTTTTAAGTTCTCTAAAACTTTCTAATAGTTCATCTACTTCTTGTGGCGTAAGAACTGCTGTTGGTTCATCAAATATCAAAATATCAACATTTCTATATAACATTTTTAAAATTTCAATTCTCTGCTTAGACCCGATGGAGATATTATCCACAATGTCATTAGGATTTAAATCAAATTTATATAAGTCAATTATCTTTTGAACTTCTTCTTTTTCTTTTTTATTATCTATAATAAAACTATTAAATTTAAGTTTCTTACCAATTCTTATGCCCTTTTTTACTTCTGTTCCTAACATGATGTTTTCAAAAACAGTAAGACTTGGCACCAACTTAAAATGTTGGTGCACCATGCCTATACCATTTTCTATTGCATCTATAGGAGACTTCAAATGTACTTCTTTACCGTTTATTTCAATTTTTCCACTTGTAGGCTGTAATAATCCATATAACATATTCATCAAGGTTGTTTTTCCTGCTCCGTTTTCTCCAATAATTGCAGTAATTTCTCCTTGCTTAATAGAAATACTTATATTATCATTTGCAACAAAGTTATCAAATTTTTTTGTTAAATTAAAAGTTTGTATTTTGTACATGATAGCTCCTTTCTCTTTAGATGCTAATCATTTGGCATTGATAAATTAGTTAAGCTAGACTTATTAAGCTTTTCCCCTGCTTGGGCATTAGTTACTTTAATTTCACGTGAATCAATTTTTTTAGTAATTTCCTCTATTTGACTTTTGATTTCTTTCCACTTATCTTTTCCTGATTCTTTTACCTTTGATTCTATAACTGATAAATCTGTAATACCTGTTGCCTTTGAAGCTAAATTATAGTTTATTACTTTACCATTAACTTCTGCCATAGTTTTATTTTTATAGTGCTGTGCTATGCTGTACACTGGAACTTCTGTATTTTTTAATACACTTGTAAGAATGTATCCAGGTTGATTGTTATCTTTGTCAGCATCAACTTCTATAGCTAATTTCTTTACTTCTTTAGCTTTGGATGTTACACCATCACCTACTGCACCAGCAACAGACATTATTATATTTGTACCTTCTGAATAATAAGTATTTGCTTTTGTTGCACCTGCGGCTGAATCACTAAATCCAACATTGTAATCACTAAGACATTTATAATTTACATTTAATTTTTTAGCTATATAATTTGCTCCTTCGGCAAAACCATAACTAAACACTGTAATTCCATTTGATTTTGTTCCACCAAAGAATCCCAATTTTCTACCTGCATCGCCTTCTATAAAGTTATATTGTGCTTTATCAAATAATTGAGCATTATTTTCATTAACTAAAACACTTAGAGCCCCTGCTAAGAATGCAGCTTCATGTACATCAAAAAGTACCGAAATTACATTTTTATGTTTTACACTACCATCTTTATTTACATTTGGATTATCATTAAAAATAACAAATGTTGTATCAGGATATTGTTCGGCTATTGATTTTCCTCCTCCTACTCCATTTATTAGAGCATCGAAATTATATTCTAATGTAAATATAAGCTTGTACCCTGATTTAGCAAGCTCTGATAGGCTTCCAGGGATATCTTTTGATTCAACTACTTTGTAATTTACTCCAAGTTCCTTTTTAACTTTTTCTAGACCTTTAATTGCTGATGCATTATATCCATTGTCATTAGGACCAGCTGCTGAAGTTATTAGAGCAATACCCAAATCTTCATTTGCAGTTTTTTTACCACCGCAACCTGTAAATAACATAGTACATAACATTAACATAGAAATAATAGAAATTAACTTTTTTGTTGATTTAATTTTTAACATCTTTATCCCCCTTAAAACGTTTTCTTGATAAATAAAATTTTTATTTTACTTGATTTATATAAAATTTAAATTTATCCGATCTATAATAACTTTTAAATGTCTCTATTGGTACTTCCTTGCCATTTACCATCCCCATGGTTACTGCATTAAATAAAATTACGGGATCTCCTAAATTTAACTCCAGGCATTCAGCTACTTCATCTGTTACAAGAACAGCCTCTAAAGTTCTATGAGCCTTAGTAATTTTTACTCCATATACATTTTCAACTATGTTATAAATTGATTCTTTTCCAAAATCATAATTTTCAATGCCCGGAAAAATCTTGCATGGTAAATATGCAGTTGTATAGTTAAGTGGTTCTTCATTTGCATAATATACTCTCTTTAGCATTAATACTTTATCGCCATTTATCAACTGTAATTTCTTAGCTCTTACTTTATCAGCCTCCATAACTGTACTGCAAATTAGCTTCTTTGATGGAGTCATGCCCATTCTTACAATATCTTCAGTACAACTCATAATTGAAACAAGATCATAATTTCCTTCATCAGATTTTATGAAAGTACCTTTTCCCTGTATTCTGTATAAATAACCTTCATTTACCAAATCATCAACTGCTCTTCTCGCTGTTATTCTACTAACATGAAACATAGTCATAAGTTCTCTTTCACTTGGTATCATGCCAGTATCACTAAATTCTTCGCTATTAATCATATCTATAATTTTCTTTTTCACTACATAATATTTTGGTGCCATTGAATATGTATCTTCCATTTTTTACTCCTATCTATATATCATTCTATCATTATGTCGTTATGTTGATATAACCACTTGTAATTATTTTAATTAATTCATTTACAATAGTCAATACCTTTTTACAGAAAAAGTATTTATATTGTCAAATAAAGAACGTTTGGCAACTTGATATACATTCTCCACAAGAAATGCACTCAGTTTTAGATGTAATTTCTTGTGAAGGTGCTGGTATCTCTTTTATATTTTTATTAAATCATACACCACCTACTTATTCTCCATAAGTCATATTGAAGGTTTCATTTTCTTTATAAAGCAGTTCTGTATTTATATATTCAATGTTGTATAATCTAAGGTTATCATCACTGTATATTATCATGGAATTATCATATACAGTGACCTTTAGGTTTAAATCCAAATTTTCATCCCCTAAATTTATTACATCTACCTTTGTGCCTAAAAACTTTTCCAAATATTCTTCTAGGTCTAAAATCCTATTTAAGCTTATATCCTCTTCACTTAAAATGGCTATATCTATATCAGAATAACCCTTAAAATCCTCAGTTACTATACTTCCAGACAGCATTACAGTATTTAGTCCTAATTCTTTAAATTTATTTATACATTCATCTGACTTTAGTTTATCAAATATATCATCTTTGCTAATATGCATAAAAACACCCCTTCATATGGTGAGTAACCTTAATAAAAGTTATTTTCTTTCATATTATGTACCATATGAAAGAAAATAACACAAATTACTTGGTGCCACCCACATGACAAGTGACAAGTTTAAATTTTCAACTTGCCACTTGCCACGTGGGTGGCACCAATTTCCATTGTTTATTAGCTTCAAACATGTTATTATAATCTCACAACAAAAGAAGAAATACTTTAATAGAGAGTTTTCGTGCTAGATGGGGAGCTAGCGGTGCCCTGTAACCTGCAATCCGCTACAGCAGGATTGAATTCCCACTATAGGCTTTACTCTGTTGAGTCAGTATGATAAAAGTGGTGTTGAGAACTGGGTCCCATGCATCAGAAACTCATGAAATCCGTCAGGTCTGGAAGGAAGCAGCGGTAAGTGATTATTTCTGAGTGCCATGGATTAACCTAATTTGAGCTAACTAAATCAATACTATCAGTAGATTAATTGTCGATAGTGGGTGCACGATGTACATAAACTAGTATTTAGTAAATTTGAAGCCAATGCTTAGTGTTTAAGCATTGGCTTTTAGACTTTCATTCCTTATTAAATTATCCATGCTATTTTCTCTATCATAGCGCTTTTTTTCCATAAATTCATCAGCGTTTTTTTCTTGAGAAAAATAATATTTTATCCGGCTTAAGAGCTGTTTTAAATATCTTTTCGCTTTCCACAAATAGTGATTCCACTGTCTGTTTTAATATTTGTTTTGTTACTGGATCCATGTTTTTGAAGGTCTTAATCATAATATCAATAGTCTTTAAGCGCTCCTTTGACAATTCAAACAGCGTTTTTGCACCTGCCGCCTGTAAGATTTGAAACAATGCATCAACAAATTGGCCCCTCTCTTCAATGGATAAGTTATTAAGCCATGCCCTTACTACACTATTAAAGTTAAGACTGGATTTGGTTAACCCCTTTTCATAAACAAAATAATTCCCCTTCACTTCCCACGAAAAAGGATTGTGCTGCATAATGCCAATTGCATGGCTATTTACTACCGCATATTCTTCTCCATGTTCCAGCAGCATGCCAACAACAGCAGACTTAGGTATTATTGTTTTAATGCGGCTAAGTACACTTTGATATCCCTCACTTTGTATTATTTTTGCTTGAAACCCTGGCCCATCATTATTATAAACACCAAGTATTCTCTTTCTTTCCTCATTAGAGGCATATGCTGCTGCATAGACAGCAAGATTTCCACCCTTTGAGTGTCCACCAAACCAAAAGTCACCATCATGACATGTCATAACTTTTTTCGTGTAATTTACCGCATCCCGCTGTGCCTGCACTTCATCCATAAAGGTCATTTTAAAATCCTCTTCCCAACCGGCAATAGTAGCATCAGTTCCTCGAAATGCAATAAAGTGATGATTGCTATCTAAGGAAAACATAACAGCTGCAAACTGCTTGGATTCTTCATAATTAATTTGATTCACATAATTGGACAACATAATATCACTATAACGCACTGTGTTTGCAGCCTTCATAAATAGTTCAAAGCCAGCTATCGTTAATTGATGCTCACTAACTTTTGAAATATCATCATATAAATTTTTAAATTGTTCTGCTACAGACCTAATGGTAACTGACTCTCCATCAGCACTTAATGATGCAATGTCATCGAACTCTACATAAGCAAGCACCGACATAATTAAATTATCAACTTCATTAAATCCATCCTTTTCAAAACTTAAGTCTCCGCGCCACTCTAAATAATCAAATATATTGTTCAATGTGTCTGCCTTCTCTCTAAATACATACTACAGAAATTTATTGCAATTTTATTACTTAAGCACTTTACTAATAGTCTTAGTCATTTCCTTTCTCTCCTAGTTTGTTCTGAGCATCACCTAGTGAAATTTCACTGAAGTAAAATTCATCTTCCATATATTCCTTCCAAGGTATATTCTTGCTTTGAAGTAAAATGATAAAGTCCAAAATATCCATTTCTGCTATTTCAGCTGCACTCTCCAGCGGCACAGACCTATTAGAAAGTAATGTGACTGCTTTTTCAATACTCATTTATTTCACACCCTTTATCAACTTAATTTCTTGATTATTGTATTTATTTTCCATTATTATATCATATTTATTATTTAGACAAAATAAAAAACACCCATAAATTAAATTGTGAAATCCTTTCGGTCTGCTCCACTTCTCTAGAGGATCACCGCCTTACCATGAAACTACTTTATCCCAGAAGCTGATGTTATGAATAAAAGTACTTATTTGGTAAATAATAAAAAAAGTTACCTTCTATTACAAATTCGGTATAGAAAGGTGGTTCATATGAGCAAAGAATACAAAAACATTCAAATTTCCAATATGCTAAAAGAAAATGTAGATCTTATAAAATCTATTTTAGAGAACAATATATCTATCATATATAAAGAATTTGAGAGCCGAGCTAAGAACAGTCTCCTATTTTGCATTATATTTTCAGAAAACCAATGTGATATAGATAGGATATCTAGAAACATTTTAAATCCAATTATGTCTACAGAACTTGGAAATGAAATACCTAATGATAATAGAATTGACTTATTATTAAATAAGATAATTTTAACTTACGATAATAATAAATTAAAAGATATAGAAGCATGTATTGATAACATTTTAAACGGAAACACAATTTTATTTATAGATGGATGCAGCGAAGCTATTTCAATAAATACGCAACAAAAAACAGAAAGATCTATAACTGAACCGGAATCAAACAAAGTAACACGAGGTCCAAAAGAAGGTTTTACAGAAGCTATGGAAACAAATATAGCTTTAATCCAGCAAATAGTTCATTCTCCTGAACTAAAATTTAAAACTTTAACTTTGGGAGTGCAGACAAAAAGTAAGATTTGCATAGTTTACATGGATAATATCGCCTCTCATCATATACTTTGTGAATTAGAAAAAAGGCTGAACCTAATTGATATAGATGCCATTATAGATTCTCATTATATTGAAGAATTTATCACTGATACGCCATTGTCTGTATTCAACACAACTGGATATACTGATAGGCCAGATGTTGCCTGCGGTAAACTGCTTGAAGGAAGAGTCTTGCTGATTTGCAATGGAAGCCCTGATGTAATTACGCTGCCCTTTATTTTTCTTGAAAACTTTCAATCCAATGAAGATTATTATAAAGGCTTTGTGGAAGCAAGTTTTTATAGAATTTTAAGATTTATGGCATTTATTATTACCACATGTACTCCAGCTATATATCTAGCTATAACTACATATCATCAGGAGTTACTACCTACACCGCTTTTAGTAAGTATATTGGCCTCCAGGGATTCCGTCCCTTTCCCAACTATAGTGGAACTGATACTTATGCTTTTTGTGTTTGAGCTTATTATAGAAGCCAGTAGAAGACTCCCTTCAAATATAGGGCAGACAGTTAGTATTGTTGGTGCACTAGTTCTTGGTGAAGCTGCTGTTTCCGCTAGATTTATCAGCGCACCTATAATAATAATAACTGCAATAACAGGTACTTCAAGTTTTTTAGTTTCGTCTATAGAAGGACCAATTGTTTTTACAAGAATACTAAATCTTATTTTTGCTGCACTTCTTGGACTATACGGATTTATATTTTCCATAACCATACTTGAAATATACCTATTTTCTCTACGGTCATTTGGCATTCCCTATACTCTGGGACTTTCAACCTTTAGAAAATATGACTTGCAGGATACTTTAGTAAGATCTCCCTGGTGGTATATGAAATATAGGCCAAGACTTATATCAGCGAAAAATTTTCTTCGTCAAAAGACTAAAAGGAATAATTTTTCCAAAGGTGATAATCATGAAAGTAATAAGTAAATGGGTTTTAGCTTTTATATTATTAATAAACTGCATATTACTCTCAGGATGCTGGAGCTATAACGAAGTAAATGACAGGTTAATAGCAATTTCTGTAGGTATTGATTATATTGAAAAAAGCGAAAAATATAGAGTTACTATAAAGGCCATTAATGCAAAACCAAGTGAGAGTGGAGTAAATATTATACCAGAAGTTATATCTGTAGAAGGGGATGGAATATTTGATGCAATAAGAAAATCAGGTCCACTATTGGGTAAAAAGGCTTTCTGGAGCCATATGCAAACCTTGATAATAAGTGAAAATATAGCTTCTAAGGATATGCTAAACGCAATTGACTTTTTTAACCGTGATCCAGAGGTAAGACAGGATTGTACAGTTTATATTAGTTCAAGTACAACCGCAGAGGAAATAATACGATTAGAAGCTAACCTCCAAGAAAAGATGAACTATAACTTAAATAATGCAATAAAGACTCAAAGATTTGTAGGTTCATTTCCTGCACTTGATCTTCATGAATTTATAGTGCGTTCAATGGAGGACACAGTTGAGCCTATTCTTCCAATTATAGATTTTCACTCGGATGGAGATTTAGCTCCAAGCCTAGGAGGGTCTGCTGTATTTCTTAAAGATAAAATGGTTGGTAAACTAAGTGATAATCATACATTATTTACTTTAATAATAAGGAATGACATTACTAATCCTTTACTATTGATTCCTATTAATAAAGAAAACTTAGAAAAAGATATTTCAAAAATCACTCTTGAAATTTATAAATCAAAGTCTAAAATAACAGCAAATGTAGATAATGAAGATATAAAAATCACTATAAATACTGAAATTGATGCAGGTATTGCAGAACTAGGTACTCCTATTGATTTTTCAAAATTAGAATATACTGAAGCAGTAAAGTCCTTAGGTGAGGAAGAAATAAAAAGCCAAATTATTGAGACAGTTAAAAGAGTCCAAAAAAAGTATAAGTCAGATATCTTTGGCTTTGGAAAAGCTGTACAAATAAGTAATCCTAGACTTTGGAAAAAGTTAAAAGATGAGTGGCCTGATAAATTTAGTACGCTGCCCGTATCAATAAATTTGAAATTAAATATTACAAATACCGGAAAAACTATGAAGTCATTAGGAGGAAGTGAATGATTTGAATATATTTATAGTCATTTTTTTATACTTATTTTTATTCATAATAGATGGCTATCCTGTAGTAAAAGGCTATAAAAAATGTAGCCCTCTTTCTTATTTGATAATATTTTTTACAGCTTTTTCTTTGAGCATTTTAACATCTTTAAGGATAAAAGTGCCAAGTCCAGCAAAAGGTATAGAGAACATAATACTATTTATAATAGGAAAATAGGAGATTTTCTATGAAGGAAGTAATATCAAAAAAACAAACTATTGCTTTAATTGCAGCTTTTATATTAGATGGATCAATAATACTTCCTACTGCACCAGAAGCAGGTCGAGATTTATGGCTTTCTATAATAATAGCAATTTTCATTTCTTGTGGATTATTTTGGCTTTATTCAGAGATACAGTTGCTTTATGCAGGTAAAGACCTCTTTGATATATGTAATTTAACACTAGGTAAATTCATCGGAGGTATATTAAATATATTATACATTTGGTACTTTATACATTTAGCCTCATTGACCTTAAGAGATTTTGGAGAGTTCATGAATATTCTTACCATGCCTGAAACCCCAAAGTTTGTTATAATGCTTGTGCCATGCTTTATTTCCGCATATGCAGTAAAAAAAGGCATTGAAGTACTAGGACGGTTCTCACTATTTTCAAGCGTATTTACATTTATTGTAATAATCTTTCTTGCTATATTATTAACACCTGAAATAGATGTGAAAAATATTCTTCCTATAATGGGGGATGGTATATCTAGAGTAATGAAAGGAGCTTGGTCAGCTGTAACTTTTCCCTTTGGTGAATGTGTTATATTTCTTTGCATAACAAATAACATCAATGATTCTAAGCTTATTAAAAAATCATATTTTACTGGGCTTGCTGTAGGTGGTTTATTTTTATTATTTACTAGTTTATATGTAATATTAACATTAGGCGAGGAAATGTATGGTTCATTATACTTTCCAGCTTATAGAGCGCTAAGCAGAATACGTATTGGAGATTTTATTCAGAGACTCGAAGTAATCGAAGGTTTATTATTAAATATATTTGGTCTAATTAAAATAAGTATATGTATATATGCCTGTTCTATAGGAATTAGTAAATTATTAAAAGTAAAGGATTATACAGCAATAGTAATTCCAGTAGTCTTAGTAATGTTTAATCTTTCAAATATACTTTACGAAAACATAATGGAACTAGTATCTTGGACTTCACAAATTTATAAATATTATGCACTTCCATTTCAGATATTTTTCCCAATTATGATTTTTATTGCAGCAAAGATAAAAAACACTAAAGATAGTAATCTCCCTCTATAGCCAAGACACACCATTTTTATATCCTCCGCTAAGACTTAAATAATCGAATGTAAAAACTATGCTAAAATATTTTAGCATAGTTTTTTGTTTAAAAGATATTTTAAAAACCGCTGTAACTTTTTCTGCATTTTAAACTTGCCACTTGCCACTAGGGTGGCACTTTACATTACCTTTTCTAAGAATTCTCTAGCACGATCAGATTTTGGTTTTGAGAAGAAAACTTGAGGAGTATCATCTTCAATTATCTGTCCTCCATCTAAAAAGCAAATACGATCCGCCACTTCACGAGCAAAGCCCATTTCATGAGTTACCAGCACCATGGTAATACCAGTACCTGCAAGGCCCTTAATTACATTGAGCACTTCTTTTACCATCTCTGGGTCAAGGGCACTTGTAGGCTCATCAAATAAAATCACTTCAGGATCCATAGCAAGAGCACGAGCTATGGCAACACGCTGTTTTTGTCCTCCAGAAAGAGTTGCCGGGTATACCGCTGCTTTTTCAGAAAGTCCAACCTGTGAAAGAAGCTTCATTGCTTTATCTTCAGCTTCACTTTTGCTCATCTTTTTCACCTTTGTAGGCGCATAAATCATATTTTCCATAACAGTCATATGAGGAAACAAGTTAAAATGCTGAAATACCATTCCAACTCTTTGTCTTATTGCCATTATATCTGTATCTTTGTCAGTAATATCAACCTCATCAATAAAAATCTTACCTGAAGTTGGAGTCTCCAGTAAATTCATACATCTAAGCAGTGTTGATTTTCCGCTTCCAGAAGGGCCAATTATAGCTACAATTTCACCTTTTTTAATTTCCATAGAAATATTATTAAGTACTGTGAGTCTGCCAAAAGTTTTTGACACATTCTTAACGTTTATCACTTCTATTCACTCGCCTTTCTACCCATTTTCCTATCATAGATAACACCATTACTAAAAAGTAATAATACACAGAAATAACTGCATAAGGTTCAAAGGCACGATAAGTATCCGATACAATCATTTGTCCAGCTCGCAGTAATTCCACAACTCCAATGGTGGAAATTAACGTAGTATTTTTCATAAGTCCAATAAACTCATTAATTAAACTTGGCATGACACTTTTAATAGCCTGTGGAAATATAATATCCCTAATAGTTTTTCCATAAGGTATCCCAAGGGCCATTGCAGCTTCCCTTTGTCCTACATCTACTGCCTGAATACCTCCACGCAAACTTTCAGAAATGTACGCTGCTGAATTAAATGCAAAAGTAATACATCCTAACTCAAAATTTGAAAGAGCTTTTAGTGCAGGAAATAATTGCGGAAGTCCGAAATATACCATAAACACCTGTACTAATAGAGGTACTCCTCTAAAAACAGATGTGTAAAATGCTCCAAATGCTCTCAGCACCTTAAATCTTGATAATTTCATAAGCGATAATGGAATAGAAATCAGTATGCCTAGTAATAAAGATACAGCTGTTACATTAATAGTTGTAATGGTTGCACGATATAAATAGGGCAAATATTTCATCATAAAACTAAAATCAAGTTGCATACAAATTCTCCTTTATAAAATTAGATACAAGCCATAAAAATCACCTTCCCACCAGTAATCTCTACAGCTTGTACTATCTCTTTTTCTAGTTAAATTATTTTAAAGTATTAATCTACGTAATCTTCCCCTAGCCATTTTGTAATTATTTGTTTTAATGTACCATCTTCTTTTAATTTTTTAATTTCTTTATTGAAAACAGGTACAAGTTCGCTTCCTTTTGGGAAACCAATATTAAATGTATCTAAGGATCCTAACTCTACTTCTTTTGAATTTATAACGAAAAATGATAGCCCCTCATTTTCTGATGATATTTTCTTAGCTGCTGTTCCACCAGTGATTGCTGCATCTACACGCCCCATAGCTAATTCCTGAGTAACTGCAGCTTGACCGTCAAATGTTACTAATTGCGCCCCTTTAATTTTTTTAATGATATCCTCGTAGTTAGTACCTGTACTACATGCAACTTTTTTACCATCCAAGTCTGCTACTGAGTCTATATTTGACCCCTTCTTTATTAATACCCCAACTTTACCTGTAGCATATTTGTCTGAAAAGTCTATGCTTTTAGCACGTTCTTCAGTATAACTCATTCCAGAGATTACGAAATCCGCTTGCTTTGCTTGAAGAGAACCAATTAAACTAGAAAAAGGCATATTCATTATTTCATATGTGAAACCAAGGTCTTCTGACATTTTGTTTAAAATATCTATGTCTAACCCTTCATATACTTCTTTCCCCTTTGAATCTACTGTTACTGTTTCAAAGTACTTATAGTTAGCACTCATAGCAACCTTCAAGTGTTTTCCTGATAATGCTTTTCCACTATTTTCAGCAGCTGCTGGAGCTGAATCAGCTTTTTTCCCACATCCAGCTAGTGCAACAGTACATAATGTTAATGCAAGAATAAACTTTATCACTTTTTTCATTGTCTTTCCCCCTAATATTTACTACTTAATTTGACGATAGAATAATTATACTACTATCTGCATAATGATGCAATAGGTTTTATGTATATTTATAAGCTTATATGCAAAAAATAAACTTGCCACTTGCCACGTGGGTGGCACGTGGCACATGGCAAGTTTCTATATAATTTTAAGTATTTTAATTGTATAATCACCTTCAGGTGAACTTACTACGCAGGTACTGCCAACTTTCTTTTTATATATGGCAGCTCCTAGTGGAGATTCTACTCCAATAAACCATTCCATTGGATTGCTTTTTAATGTAGTAGTTAAAGTTATTTCCTGATTTTCACTATCTTCTATAAATTCTATAAGTATTTTATCTCCAATATTGCATTCATCAATGTTAACATCATCTGCTACTTTTGATGTTCTAATCATCCTTCTTAAATAACCTAATCTTCGGTTATTTTCATAATATCGCTGTTTAGCTGCTATATACTCAGCATTTTCCGATCTGTCACCATGTGCCGCTGCCACCATCTTTTCTCGGGCTATTTCTGCTCTTAGCGTTGTATTTCTATAATCATATTCCCTTTGCAAGGCTTCTAAATCTTCTTTTGTTAAGATATTATGCATATTACTCACCTTTCAATATAATTTCCTATTTTTGTAATATAATTATACGTTATTAACCTATTGCTGTAAATAATATTATGGAATAATATAGGCATTTCAATTTTCATAATTCATAAGCTTATTTTAATTAAAACGCTTCCGAGCGTATCTTTATGCGATATCTTAAACATAGTCTCAAATAATATAGGAAATATAATTTATTTTATATATATGACATATTATTATATTTTTAAACTTTTATATTTATGATAAGATAATTTTCGTCACATACTGGGATGTCGCCAAGCGGTAAGGCACGGCACTTTGACTGCCGCATTCGTAGGTTCGAATCCTGCTATCCCAGCCACGGTTCACTAGCTCAGTCGGTAGAGCACATGACTTTTAATCATGGTGTCCGGGGTTCGATTCCCCGGTGAGCCACCAAATAAATTTAATATGCAGGTGTGGCGGAATTGGCAGACGCACTAGACTTAGGATCTAGCGCCTACGGCTTGCAGGTTCAACTCCTGTCACCTGCACCATAATAAAAAGATAGATACTTATTTTGAGAATAAGTATCTATCTTTTTTATTTTAAATTTCTCGCAGGCTGAGCTTTCAGAATTAAACACTTGTAAAAACGCATCCGTGTGTATCTTTATTCAAAATATCGAATATAATGTCGAATAATAAAGAGATTATAACTTATTTTTTGCATACCCATCATTATTAACTTTATAACCTTTTTATTTATGATAACATATCTTTTGTCGCAAACAATAGTTCTTACGGAAACATAGTACATGTAGTTTAGTTTGCAAAGTTTAAAATATGCGTCTTTAGCTCAGCTGGATAGAGCAACGCCCTTCTAAGGCGTGGGCCAGGAGTTCGAATCTCTTAAGACGCACCAAATATGCGCCATTAGCTCAGTTGGTAGAGCACCTGACTCTTAATCAGGGTGTCCCGGGTTCGATCCCCTGATGGCGCACCATTAACAAACTTTATATCGGGGTGTAGCGCAGATGGGAGCGCGCGTGGTTTGGGACCATGAGGTCGCAGGTTCAATCCCTGTCACCCCGACCACAAAACCTGCGGGTGTAACTCAATGGTAGAGTGCTAGCCTTCCAAGCTAGTTACGAGGGTTCGATTCCCTTCACCCGCTCCATAAATAAAAAAACACAAAGGATAAAGCTCCTTTGTGTTTTTTATTGTCTTCTTTTTTATAAATAATTATATCATATTTATAAATTATCTTGCCACTTGCCATGTGGGTGGCACTAATATTAGTCATTATCCTCATCATTTAACATGGATTCAATTTTCTTTTGCTTCTTCTTGTTTACTATATAAAGAGTTTCAAATGCTATAAATGTAATAATAGATGACGACAAAAAGGTTACGACTGCAACTAATAGAGTATTTATAATATCCCTCTTAAACCACTCTCCTAATTTCATATAATTAAGTGTAGTATTAATAATTGTAACAACAAGTCCAGTAACAAGGCTATTTAACACAACAAGCTTTTGGCTGTATTTCGAAGATTCAAACAGGTCATTTCCCACCATTATATTACGAACTATGATATATACGGAAATAGCAAGAAATAAAATTACCTCAACTGCATATTGTGAAAATGGTGCATTAAACATATATTGTTGAATTAACACCGATAAAAGTAATCCATAAAAAAGTATTTGAAATGCATCGCTTCCTATTTTCCTTTTCTGCATTAAAATTCTTTCATCTTGAATTTTTTCTCTTCTCATCAAATTCCCTCCCAAAATAAATCATTTAATGTTTTACCAAGTGCTTTACATATTGCAATGCAGAGGTTAAGTGTCGGATTATAATTTCCTGATTCAATTAATCCAATAGTTTGTCTTGTTACCCCCACAATTTTTGCTAAATCTTCTTGTTTCATATCGCATTCCAAACGAGCAATTTTCATTCTTTTATTTTTCATATTTCCCCTCCTTATATTACATATTGTAACTCAAACATTACTCAATGTCAATTATATATTGCATTTTAATAAAAAACATAAGTAGGCTTAATTTAAAGCCCACTTATGTTTTTGTGCTATTTTTAAGTTTTGTATCTCTTATGGGAAGCCATCGCCTATCTAAGGCTCTCTTCTAACCTATAATTTTCTTGAAACCAGAGAGTTATATTTTGAACAAAATCACTTATTTTATCCTTTATGTTTTCTAATATTTTTTCAAAATCATCTGGATTAATTCTGCTCATATAAAACAAGTTCCTTTCTTGCAGAAATAATTAAGATTATAATCCTAATCTAGTTCCTGTAAAACCTCTTCAGAAGAATAAACCTCTTTTTGTTCATAATTCATAATCGCTTCAAACATTTTGTTAGATGTATCTTCAGATATATCCTTATCAAAGAATAGTAATGCTTTATCTCCATATGAACTGCTCACTGCATCTTTTGCAAAAACTTTACCCTGATGGTCTGACAATATTTCTGTGATTTCTCTTCCTAAATGTGCAAACTCCTCTCCCTTATTCCAAGAAACAAATCCTATAAGGCTTTTAGCCTCGGAAGAATCAAATCCATTTTCTATAAGAACATCATGCCAAGTATTGCATAACAAATCATCTTTGGTCATTGCACTGCCTCCTCATTATCTTTTCTTATAGTTTTAGCTTATTTTTAGAATTATATTATAGGAACTGAAATGTTCCCCCATAGATTAGCTTATGCCCATTCTTTTATTTCTTTTCACTCCTTCATTGTTAAAATATTGCTATTGATTTTATTTACTGTAATATTTATACTAAAAATATTGAAATATCATTGGGAGGGTCTTTATGGAAAAATCTAAGGTATATTTTACAGACTTAAGAACTAGACCGGGTTTAAATTTATTAGACAAACTTGAAAGATTGATGAAAAAAGCTGGTATAGAAGGTATTGATTTTAAAGATAAATTTGTGGCAATAAAAATTCACTTTGGGGAACCAGGAAATTTGGCATACATAAGGCCAAATTATGCTGCAAAGGTTGTAAAGTTAATAACTGAATTAGGGGGCATGCCATTTTTAACAGACTCTAACACTTTATATACTGGTAGAAGATCTAATGCAATCGACCATTTAACTGCAGCTTTTGAAAATGGTTTTAATCCATTAACAGTAGGCTGCAACATAATTATTGCAGACGGCCTTAAAGGAACAGAATATAGAGAAATTGAGGTTAATGGTAAGCACTGTAAAACTGCAAAAATAGGTTCTGCTATAGCTGATGCTGATATCGTAATTTCTATGAACCATTTTAAAGGTCATGAAATGACTGGATTTGGCGGCGCTTTAAAAAACCTAGGCATGGGTTCTGGGTCAAGAGGTGGAAAACTAGAAATGCATTCAGCCTCTCAACCTAAAATAAAGGATAAAAACTGCAAATCTTGCTCACAATGCATAAAAAGCTGTTCTCAAAATGCTATAGAACTAGGCGAAAATAAAATAGCTGCCATAAATTACAGTAAATGTATTGGCTGCGGCCAATGTGTTGCAGTATGTCAGTTTAATGCAGCACAGGTTATCTGGAATGAGTCAGCAGACACTGCTAATGAAAAAATAGCTGAATATGCTTATGCTGTTATGAAGGATAAGGAAACTTTCCATATTAATTTTATAATGAATGTTTCACCTGACTGCGATTGTTTTAATGCAAATGATTTGCCTATTGTCCCTGATATAGGTATAGCTGCATCCTTTGATCCTGTTGCTCTTGATAAAGCCAGCGTTGATTTAGTAAATAGTGCTCCAATCATTACTGGATCTATACTTTCAGATAAGCACTATCATGAAGGTCACGATAAATTCAGTCATGTTCACTCAAATACGAATTGGGAAACGGGATTAAAACATGGTGAAGAATTAGGAATAGGTACTTTAGACTATGAATTAGTAACCGTATAAAATAAATAGGGCTGTGGCATTAAGAAATTAAACCTCAATATATTGTTTTAGAATTTAAAAATCTAATACAATATATTGTAGTTTTTATTCTTTGTACGGCAGCCACTGTTTATTATTACAATCTATTAAGATATATCCTCATTTGAGTTTACACCTAAAAATAAGCATAGATGTCTATCACAATTGTGATAACTATCTATGCTTATTATATTGTACAAAACCATCTAATGTTTTCCATCTATTTTACATGCAATAGCTTCATCATCAATGTCTTTGGACATTATATCTGAATACAATTCCTTATGTCCTTTAAGCCAAGTATTTGCATATGAACACGTAGCCGTAGTTTTAAGGCCTTTTTCTCTTAAATATTCAGCTACAACTTCTAGCATCTTTCCTGCTACACCCTGTCCTCTTAAAACTGGATTAACATATGAATGATCAATATCTAACTCTCCATTTTCTTTAAGAACAAAGGTTGTCTCCGCCATCAATTCACCTTTTTCGTCTATGCTGTATATACGCCCATCTTCATATTTCCAATCCATATTTTCCTCCTCCTTTAGATAAAAGTTATTCTTTCATCTAATTCCTTTTCAATACCCTATATAGGTATTATTATAGCACATGCTAACTTAATTTCAATATAAACTTAATATATCCTTCTCTTAAGCCTAATTCTGAACATAAAATAAACCGGAGACTTTTAATCTCTGTAACTTTCTATCCTTTCCGGCCCTCCTATTACTTCCCTCTTTACAACTAACACTCCATCCTTCATAACTTTTATACTCCACTTTATAAGTGCTATTTCTCCATTTTCTATTTCAATAGTACTTATAGAATAAGGCATAACACAGCATCCATCATTAAAGTAAGGGGCCTTTGATGGAACAGGGAACTTACTTCCGTGAGTGTGACCAGTAATTATAGGCTGGTTATTTTCTTTCACCCACTTTTCTAGTTTTTTATCTACTTTATCTCTTTTAGTATTGCTTTTTGCAGGGCTGGTGTTATTCCTAAAGCCAAAGTTGGCCTCTAAAAAACCCCATATATATCTAACAACATATTTAGTAATAAAACTTAAATTATAATTTATAAAGTCTAACTGATTTCCATGAGTCACAAAAAAGTCCAAACTTTTATTATCCTTATTATCACTTTTATATCTAAGTATTAGACCCTCATATACATCTAAGTTATTATAAAGCTTACAGAGGCAGTTTTCTCCTCCATTTTCATCTCTTTTCTTACATAGTTTCTTACTAAAGCTGGCTCTTTTTTTCACCTCATCATGATTACCATAAATCATATAAAGCCTATTATGTTCTTTAAATTTTAAAAGCAAATGAAAAATATCTTTATATATCTGGTATATATCCTGTATTTTTCTAACTTCCCAAAGCTCATCTCCATCACCTATTTCTATATAGGAAAATCCATTGTCATAATAATAATTTAAAGCTGTAATGTATATATTAGAGTTTGGAAGAAAGTTGTCTTTAAAGCTCCCATCTCCCCTATGACAATCGCTTATTAAGACTATCTTTGACTTATCATTGATTTCAATAATAGGTGACTTTTCCATTACCTTATTTAAAATATTATTTTTAAATATGATATACCAACTCCGAAAATTATTGATATATCATTATATGCGGGGAGAAAAAAAGTGCCACCCACATGGCAAGTGGCAAGTTAATAGAACTTGCCACTTGTCATGTGGGTGGCACCATAAGATTAAATGCTTCTCCTATTCATAAAATCTGACAGGGATAATTTATTAAGAACTTCATATCCCCTTTCCTTTCCTAATGGCTTAATAATAACTGTTCCCATATTTGGGATTTCACCTAAGCCAATTTCTCTTGGAAAACTGTGAGCAATAATAACTCTATTACTCCCTTCAGGGGGCTTAATTTCTAATCTTGACTGAAGAGAATCTAATATTTGCTTTTGCTCTTCTGCCGGCAAATTTCTACTTAAATTATAAATTTCAATCCAAAATGGATCTATTTGAACAGCTGATCTTCCAAAAGCTAATTGTGCAGTTTCTATAGTTCTACAAAAGGGACTAGTTAGAATGGGATAACTAATAGGAATTCCTAAATCACGAAGAATTTGTCCATAATAGACCGCCTGTCTTCTACCCATATCAGAAAGATTTCTTTGGGTAAAACAGTCTCTAAAATTAAAATTAGGCTGATCTACCCCTACTGTTGCTTCTCCATGTCTAGCATATAGTATATATCCACCCTGTCTAAGTAACTCAAACAATGATCTGTTCAACTTGACTTCTCCCTTACAAACTTATTACTATTTTTCCCAATGACCTGACCCCTTACACATATCTTATGCTTCTATCTCCTAGGTGCTCACTGCTTTATTAAATATAAATAAATTGCTTCACCTATTTTAGGAGATTTGTATTTTGCGATGGGCCACAGTGAATATTCTTTGGTTGTTAAATAAAATCTTTAATTAATTCTAGAAAAATATTATACTTAAATAGTGATAATATTTTAATTAATATATTATAGATAAAAATTACTAGATTGAGGGGTTTTTAGACATGAGAAAAAAAGATATACTTGAATTAAAAAAACGTTTTAAAAAAGATCATTGCACCTTCACTAAGATGTGCGGCTGCTATGTTAATGGAGAAAAAAATATTATTTTAAAATTTAGAGAAACCTTTCTAAATTTAAATGAGGATGAATACTTTAAGTACTTAGAAATTGCTAAAAAAGTACTATCTGGAACTATTGGGAATAATATTTTAGAACTTAACTTCCCAGTTAATGAAGACCTTATAAATGAAAAACAAATTTCTCTTATGCAGCTTAAAACCAGTCAATTAAAGAATGATGCTATCCTTGATGATTTTTATCAATCCATAATAGATAATTATGATTATACTGGCAACCTTTTAATACTTCTTTTTCATGACGCTTATGACGTTATTACTAAAACCAATGATAATGCAAAGATAGATGAATCTGAAGAGGTATATGAATATGTGCTATGTGCCATATGCCCTGTTTCACTTTCAGATCCTGGTCTTAGATACTTTGAAGAAGAAAACAAAATACAAGCACGTATTAGAGATTGGGTGGTTGGAGCTCCAGCTAATGGATTTGTGTTTCCTGCCTTTATTGAGCGCAGTTCAGACGTTAACTCCATTATGTATTACACAAAAAATCCAAAGGATATACATCCTGAATTAATGGAAAATGCTTTAGGTTGTTATTCAAAACAAACTGTTGCTATACAAAAGGAAACATTTCAATCAATTATTAAAGATTCCTTTAGTGCTGATGAAGAAAAGGCTAATAAAATTTTTATGGAAATACAAGAAAACTTAAATACTATGATAGATGAACACAATTCCATATATGATGATACAGACTCTGAGCCTATAACCTTAACAAAAAATGATGTACAAACCCTTTTAATAGAAAGCGGAGTCCCTGAAGAAATTACTACTAGAATTGAAAAATCTTATGTTGAATGCTTTGGTGATGACCTTCCTGTAGCAGAAAATTTAATTGATGCAAAGGTACTTAAGGCAAATGAGCAGAGAAAAAAGGAAGAAAACCTAAAAAAGCAAGTAGAAGTACTTCAAGCTAGACTAGAGCAAATTAAACAAGAAGCCGCTGTAGATAACGAAACCCACCTGTCTACAGAAGCTAATGATGATAATGCAGTTTTAGAAGAAGCTTTGGTAAGTAATTCAGACGAAACCTTAGAAACTGATTCGGAAACTAGCTTACAAGAGCCTTTAGAAAATAATTTAGAAGAGAGCGAAGATACAAATTCAGAAGATAATAAAGTTATTCCTGACTATGATGTTATACTTCAAGTAAAGCCTGAAAAAATACCTGAAATAAAATCTCAAATAATTGATGGCCAAAAATGCATAGTTATTCCTATTAATGAAAATGAACAAGCTGCAGTTAATGGCTTAGATGACCTAATTTAGTTCCTGGAATGGGGTGTCACCCCATTCCAATGAAAATTTTAAGCCAATGCTTATGAGATTAAGCATTGGCCCTTTATTTATTTACTTTCTATTTCCTTTATCATTCTCTCAGCAGAAGAAACAAATTGAGAGCCTGGATAGTTTTGTATTACCTTCTTAAAATACACTAGAGCATTAGCATTATCATTAAGTTTTTTATAACTGTCACCTAATTGATAAGTAAGCCAAGGCATAAGACTTGAATCCGGCTTAATCTTATAGGACATCTCTAATTTTGGCAGAGCCTTCTCATAATTTCCTTGTTTATATAACCTATTACCTTCATTATATATGTCCCATATCTCCTTTGTAGTTAACTTAGATGCATCAGCATCTTTACTAGACTGGTCTTGTTCAGATTTTGTGTCATCTGATTCTTGTCTGGTATCTTTATCATTTTCATTTTCCTCTTTAGTATCCTTATCATCTTTGTTAGATACATTATTTTCATTATCTAAATTTTTATTATTCTCATTGGATCCAGTATCTTCTTTATCTAATTTTTCATTATTCTCATTTGATTCACTATCTGCTTTATCTAAGTCATTATTTCCCCCTGAAACTTGCTCTGTGCTTTTCTTTGAAAGATCTACTGTGCCATTGTCAGCCTGGCTCTTTTTAGGGCCATCACCAAGAATTAATCCAATCCCATAGCCTATGATAAAAATAGCCATAAGCACACAAAGGGTTGAAATTATTAAGATGTTCTTTCTTTTTGTATGTTTCTTTTTAGTCACTTAAATACCTCCCTGGAATTCTTAATACAACTGATAATTTTATAATAATATTATGGATTTAATATGAATGCGTACAAGATTTATACTAAATAATTATATGCTCCTTTTAATAAAACATCATAATTCTACTAATAAAATTAATTAAATAGTTTTATTCTAAATTGTTTGGTTTAAATTGCCATAGGGATATCTCTTGTATAGTAACTTTATATATGTTATTATATGTTTATAGCAAACAATGAATATTTGTTAATAACTATACTTTCTGAAATACTCGTTAAGCTCTTATTTTGAACCTACATTTAAAATTCGGGAGTTCAATATTTAGATGCGGAAATGTACCCTCTTGTGAGTCCCCATGTGGCATTGAAGGCGATTGAAACATCTGTGAGGACACCCACCTATCGAAGGATAGGTGTCAAAATTAGAGTACCGGTATTTTGGATATATACTTAGAGAATTTAAGCTAATGCTTGGTTAAGCATTGGCTTTTTGATTTATAAAAAGTATTATCAATATGTTGTTCTTTAACAAAATCTGTTACATTACTTGTTTTAAACCTTTGTGCTCAATTCAAATATTTATACGTTTTTACTCCTTTTTTCCATTGCACTCTAGATGGCTTACCCCCATTCGTGATTAAAGTCACGGTACAACTTTTTACTAATTGCTATAATAAGTTAAAAAGCTTGCTTTAGTCGCAAGAAAATAAAGCAGCAATTTACTGAATGGAGTGATTTTCAATGAAGAAAACAAGAGTTAATTTTAATAAAATGTATTATGGCTTCCCCATTTTTCTTATAAGCTTTTACGATGAAAATGGTGTGCCTAATGTCACTACCCTATCCTCTTCTTACACATTAATGGACATGGTAACTCTAGGCTTTGGAAGAAAGGGCTATGCAATAAATCAAATTAAAAAGGTGAAGGACTTTGTAATTAACATACCTGATAAAAAGATGATGCAGCAAATTGATTTTTGCGGCTTTATTTCAGGTCATAAAACTAAAAAGTTTGATTTTGTAAATTTAACTCCAGTAAAGTCTGACCTAGTAAATGCACCAATAATCGAAGAATGCCCAGTATCTATTGAATGCACCTTAACGGACATTATAGAAATCGATGATTATCCTCATATCACAAATATTTTAGCAAAGATTAAGGGAAGAGTTGTTGATTCTTCACTTTTAGATGAAGAAGGCAATTTAATTTGTGAAGAACTAAATCCAGTTTTATATGTTGGAGATGGAGCAAAACGTGCCTATAGATATACTGAAAAGAAAACTATGGATTCTCCTAAGTCCTTTTTATAATAGCAAAAAGGGGTTATCGCACAAAGAATAAAAACTACAATATATTGTAGTCTAATTTCTTAATGCGACAGCCCTATTTTAATTTTATCTGTTTTCTCTAATACAAATAAGCCGCATTAGTAAAACTTCAAAGTTTATATAAATACAGTTTTATCTATATATCCTAAAGAATAAATATATAATGTAAATATATTTAAGAGGTGAATGATGAAAACTGTTGTGATAAAAGAAATAGATGGTTATAAAGTAGATTCCATCTATGAACTGGACCTTAATAAAAATAGGATTAAAGACTGCTGTGGCTGCTGGAGCTGCTGGTGGAAAACCCCTGGAAGATGCATAAATAAAGATTTGGATGAATTTTATTCTAAGTACTTAGAAGCAGACAGAGTGATTATATTTTCTAAGGTTACAAAAGGTTTTGTAAGTGGAAATTTAAAAAGCCTTTTTGATAGGATTATTCCTTTGTTTATTCCTTATGTTGAAGTATCAAAGGGTGAATCAAGACACGTGCCCAGGTATGATAAATATCCTGATATAGAATTTTATTATGAAGGTAATTTTAAAACTGATGAAGGTGAGCAAATTTTAAAAGACTATATTTATCGTACTTTTGATATGTTTGAATCAAAGAATGTTGCAGTTAAAAAAATTGAAGAGTATATGGAATAATTTAGCGGAGGGGTATATGAGTACAATAATTCTTAACGGTTCTCCTAAAGGAGAAAATGGGAATTCTGAAATATTTATTAAACATTTTATAAGCGGTATGAAATCGCGCTGTGAGATAAGGTATATTATCAAAGAAGATCATAAAATTCTTGCACAGTATGTTAAAGATTTTGATACTATTATCTTTGTACTTCCACTTTATATCCATAGTATGCCTGGAGTTACTATGCGATTTATTGAGTACTTAGAGCCTGCAGAGCCTTCTGAAAATAAATCTATAGGTTTTATTTTGCAGGGTGGTTTCCCTGAATCAAATCAATACAAATATGCAGAAAAATACTTTGGTTCACTTTCAAAGGAGCTTAATAGAACTTATTTAGGAACAGTAATTAAAGGGAATTCCGCAGGAGTTTATATGATGCCAAGCTTCATGACAAAAAAACTCTTTAAGTCGTTAAAAGAATTAGGTGAAATATATGAACAAACTCACAGCTTCGATAAAACTATTATTGAGGATTTCAAAGAGCCCCATGAGCTTAAAGGATTTGAGCTTGCAAAGATGAAGTTTGCTGCTAAGTTAGGCTTAAACAAAGTATTCTGGAATAAATTTTTAAAAGAAAATGGTGCTTATGATAAAAATTTTGATAGACCCTTTGTATAGAGCTTTATAAATTAAAGGATGAGGTAAACTGGGAAGAGTAAAGGACTCTTCCCTTTAGTTTTTTATAGTCTAGTTTGATATTCTACTATATACTTTCCATCTACTTCTGATACATTTAAAGTCTTTCTTTGCCTTCTTTTTATTTTCTAATTATCCGTATTATTTTTTGCCAACGGAAAACTTCTCATTAGTTCCAAAATCACTATATAACTCTGGTGCTTTAGCAAAACTCTCAAGGGTAGAGTATTTCAATACCAACTCTTTGATTGAGGCATCTTCAGCCTTTACAAATTCATCAAACTCTTTGTAACCAGAATCATTTTTCAAAGCAGCAAGATCTAATAAGAACTTGGATATTTTTTTAGCTGGAATGTCTCCATAAGCTTCACCAAGCTTTACAACACCAGGGCCTACTTTTCCACCAAAAGAAACAGCATAAGCCGGAATAAATCCATCTTCAGTACGTTTTGCCCTTCCAGTGAATCCAATTTCACCAATTTGATGCTGTCCGCAGGAATTTAGGCATCCTGAAATATGTATTATTGGAAGTTCTTCCTGCAAGTTAGAATCTGAATTCCTGAATGTTTTCTTTATATCTGCCAAAAGTCCCTGTGAGTTGCAAAGACCAAAGTTGCAAATTATTGGTCCAACACATGCTACGGAATTGTACAATTTCTCAGTTGATATAAGCTTTGATGCAATTGATATTAATTTCTTCAATTCTTCTTCCTTCAAGTCTCTCACAAAGAACCCTTGAGTAAGAGTTAATCTTATTGATACGCTATAATCTATGCTTTCAATAAAATCCAATAACCTATCTAATTCATCAGTGTCTATGCTGCCGTTTTCCGGATGAATATATACGGAATAATATCCTTCTCGTTTCTGAGGGAATACTATCCTTTCATATTTTTTATCTATATTCAAATTACTGTTTGAATAACTTACTGTTTTTTCTTCTTTTGAGTTCAAATTTAAACTTAATTGTCTTTCACTTCTTATCTTATCAAGCTGATTTTTAAATAATTCAATATACTCTTCTTCCCCTAATCTGTTAACAACAAATCTCAACCTGGCCTTATGCCTATTAGTTCTATCTCCTTCTTTTTCAAAAATTTCCTTTACAGCCTGTGCATAATATAAAACTTCAGTATCTTCTATAAAATCCTCCAGTTTCAAAGCTGTTCTGGCGCTTCCGCCAAGGCCGCCTCCGCTGTATACTTCAAAGCCCTTCATACCATCAACAATTTTTGCAATGAAACCTAAATCAGCTATTGTAGCATTTGCTGTGTCTTCATCAGTATTTGAAAATGCTATCTTTAACTTTCTTGGAAGATTCATGGCACCTGGCTCTGACATAAGATGATTTGTAACCTTTTCTACATATTGTGATACATCAAAAATCTCATTTTTTGCTACGCCGGACAGCGGGGAGCAAGCTACATTTCTTACACCGTCGCCGCCTGCACCTTTTGTAGTCAATCCAGCTTTAATTAAATCCTCTAATACATTACCCAGGTCATCTAGTTTTACAGAATGAAGTTGAATATCCTGCCTTGTTGTTATTCTTATTATAATTCCGGGATATTTTTTAGTAATTTCACTAATTGCCTTAAATTGTTCTAATGTTATAACTCCTCCTGGAATTCTTGGTCTAACCATAAATGTTCCTGTTCCTCTTTCACCATAAATCCCCATCTTTGAGCCAAAAGATTTAAATGCCTCTATTTTACCTTCTTTAAATTGCTGCACATTATTCTTGAATTCCTCAATACTTTCTAACAATGCGTCCGTTATTCTTATCATTTTATCTCCTTTCAGTCATTGCTGAACTTTATAATAGCTTCTTATTTATAATTATTACTTAAAATTTCTTCAGTTACAACTAATTCTCAAAACTATATCATCCAAAAATTGCTGTGAAATATTATTCTTCGATAAGTGTCCAAGCTAACCCACTTATTTAAAAACTCTACTTCATTACCATCATTCATTTGATTATACTCATTTAGGAAGTTTAAAATTTTCTCTTCCGAATTCGCTTTTATTTCAAATCCTCTGCCGTTAATAACTGGAGTTCCAGTGTACTTATATTCATCAATTGACTGAATGCAAGCAATCTTCCTATCACGGACTTTAATTGCCACCCAGTCACGAAGAACTAAAATATCAATATTATCTGGATATTGATAACTTTCACCTTTAACTGGGATTTCATCTCCTACTGTATAAGTATGTTCCACTGATTTGTATTTTGATAAAGATAAACTTTCTGTATTATAGTAAAACTCTTCAAAAACATCTCCTCTTGCTTTTAGACCTTTATATTGGAATGAAAAAGCCTCATCCTTACTGCTCTCATTATCAGAAATATTTTCCACAACACCGCAAGCTGATGTCATATTGCTGATACGGTCAATCAGTATAAATTCCCCTAGTGCCTTGCGAGAATTAAACTTGTCCACTACAATCTTTTCAGAAAGTGAAATATCACACACTGCAATTTCATTTTTCTTCACGAATCCAGTTGGTAAATGCTCTCCAGTATTCACATCAATTTTATATTTTACTTCTGTAACAACTCCAGGCAACAGCTTAGTTCCTAATTTTACAAAATAGTTTTTACCTGCTTTTAATTCAGAATCGTCCATCCAGAGAATGGTTGCAGTAAACAGCTTACTGGTCACAATATTTGTATTTTTTGTAAGTACACATCCTCTAGATACATCAACTTCCTTATTAAGCTGTATTGTAACAGGCTGGTCCTTTGCTGCACTCTGCACATTTTTATCTGTTAAATAAATGCTTTTTACTAACGCCTTTTCATTGCTTGGAAGTGATATTATTTCATCTCCTACAGCAATGCTGCCAGCTTCAATCTGCCCCTGAAAGCCTCTAAAGCTATGATTTGGCCTGCACACTCTCTGCACAGGCATATAGAAGCCTTTCTCATCAGAAGTACCTTCAACATCTACATTTTCAAGATAAGTTAAAAGGGGTGCTCCTGTATACCATGTTATATTTTCTGATTTCTTCGTAACATTGTCACCCTCTGTAGCAGATACCGGAATGATTTCAATATTTTCTAAAGAAATCTCTTTCGCTAATTTTTTAATTTCCTCTTGGATTTCCAAGAATCTTTCCTGATCAAATCCGATTAAATCCATTTTATTAACAGCAAACACAAAATATTTGATACCCATTAAAGAACAAATTCTTGCATGTCTTTTTGTTTGAACAAGTACCCCTTGTTTTGCATCTATTAGTATAATAGCAAGGTCTGTAAAGGATGCACCAACTGCCATGTTTCTGGTATATTCTTCATGGCCTGGTGTATCAGCCACAATAAAGCTTCGATTATCTGTTGTAAAATAACGATATGCAACGTCAATAGTAATACCCTGCTCACGTTCTGCCATAAGCCCATCTAATAATAAAGAATAATCGATCGCCCCATCACGACTGCCGACTTTACTGTCTAATTCCAAAGCTTTTTTCTGATCTGCATATAAAAGCTTTGCATCATATAAAATGTGTCCAATTAGAGTGGATTTTCCATCATCCACACTACCGCATGTTATAAACTTTAATAAGCTTTTCATCTTAGAAATACCCCTCCCTCTTTCTTCTTTCCATACTGCCTGCTTCCTCATTATCGATAACACGGGTGGTTCTCTCAGATGATACTGCACTCAATGTTTCATCAATGATTTCATCTAAAGTTACTGCTTCTGATTCCATTCCTCCTGTCAGTGGATAACAGCCTAAAGTCCTGAAACGAACTTTTTTGTTTTCAACCTTTTCTTCTGGTAATAATTTAATTCTATCATCATCTACCATAATAATATTTCCATCCCTATATACTACAGGACGTTCTTTTGCAAAATATAATGATACAATATCAATATTTTCTCTCTTAATATATTGCCATATATCCCTTTCTGTCCAATTTGAGATAGGGAACACCCTCATACTCTCTCCTTTATGAATCCTGGTATTGTAGAGTTTCCACATTTCCGGCCTTTGGTTTTTAGGATCCCATGCCTGTGCTTCATTTCGGAAGGAAAAAATTCTTTCTTTTGCTCGTGACTTTTCTTCATCACGACGTCCTCCGCCAAAAGCTGCTGTAAAACCATATTTTTTCAATCCATCTTTCAACGCCTGAGTCTTCATAATATCTGTATAGGCTGAACCATGATCAAATGGATTAATTCCATCTTTTATTCCCTCTTCGTTTCTGTGAACAATCATTTCTATTCCTAATTCTTTTGCTCTTCTATCACGAAACTCTGTCATCTCCTTAAACTTCCATGTAGTATCAATATGCATGAAAGGGAATGGCGGTTTCTCCGGATAGAATGCTTTCATAGCAAGGTGCAGCATAACAGAACTGTCTTTTCCTATTGAATATAACATTACTGGTTTCTCACATTCGGCAGCAACTTCACGAATAATATATATTGCTTCTGCTTCCAACTTATCAAGATGTGATAATTCACTCATTATTAAATCCTCCTGCTCTACTTATTTGTATTTTAAATAGTAATTTCTTTTTTAATTTTAGATGTGTTTTTAATATTTATTGGAATCTTTAGGATTTATATCAATAGAATGGACGACTCCATTGCTCTCCTCGATATTCCAATGGACAATATCAGCTTCCTTTTCAACCGTTAAACGGCTTCCTCTTCCTCCAATATCCGCTCCTAAGTACAGCGAAATTGCACATACATTACATTCTTTGACACAGGAAGCACATCCCCAGCAATCTTTGGGATATCTTATATACGCCTTCCCATCGTCATCAAATTTTATAAGACTTCCAGGACAGACAGACAAACATTTTTTACACCCTACACATTTTTCCTTGTTAATTACTATGCTCATACGTCTCACCTCTTCCAACTAAATCTCTGTACATAATAGTAAGTTTTCCATCTATAAGCTTTGAATTAACATATTTAAGCCATTTATCGCTTTTCTCTGGATAATCCAAATTTTCTGCAAAACTATGCCATCTAGTTTCTTTTCTTGCCCTTAAATGAGCAATTACTGATTTACAAACAGTTAGTCTCTCTTTTAATTCATATACAAACATCAATTCATGCATATCACCTGCATGAAGGTTATTGCTTAATTTCATAATCTGTTCAATTTTTTCATCTGCTAACTCAAGCTGTTTTTCGTTAAACTGATAATTACTTCCAATTCCACCTGCATAAGTATCCATTACCTTCTGCATTGCTTCTTCCAGCTGCTCAGTAGAAAATGTAGGGGTTTGAAAATTCAATATGCTTTCTATTTCCTCTTTCTTAGACTTTATAAGCGAATCTTTCTCTCCTTTTAATAAAGGGGCAGAATTCCTTTTATCCTTTTTTAATTCTTCTGCTGCAGCTATACCTGCAATTTCGCCTTCAACCAATGCTCCTGTAACATATTTTTGTGGACAGCCACCAGCCACATCACCTGCAGCGAAAAGCCCTTTAATTGTGGTTTCACGTTTCGTATCAATCCAATATCCGCTTGCAGTGTGACCACCTACTATATATGGTTCAGTTCCTTCAATTTCCACATTCTGTTCACTTGGATTTTTACCTGACTCTATCCACTTAAGAGTCTGACTTGGCGCCATGTTCAAATATGCCTTTTTCAATTCTTCATCCTGGGAATTGCTTATCCCTTCTGTCCTTAAATAGCACGGGCCCCTGCCTTCCTGATTTTCCTTTATTGTTCCATAAACCCTTTCAGAAGTAGTAATACCATACTTTGTTTCATAAATTTCGCCTTTTGAATTAACCTGCTTTGCTCCCACACCCTGTGCAATGGTTCCAGTAGGGGCTATGGTGTCTTTGCATCTTAATGCAATAAATCGCATTTCAAAAGTTGTCATCTCCGCACCTGCACGGATTCCCATGGCATATCCTGCTCCAGTATTAAAGGGCGGATACCACATCTTATGTCTTGAAAATCCAGGATTATTGGGTCTGTACAATCCCGCTGCGCCTCCAGTAGCACAAATTACCTTTTTTGCTCTGATTTCATAAAGTATTTCCTCTTCCACTCCAATTGCAAATGCTCCTAATATCTGATTATCTTTTACGATATAATCAATCACATTAACCTGATTCATAACTTTTACATCTGAAAGTTTTTTCACTGCATCTGCTAAAATAGGCTTTATATTTTCTCCATTAATTTTAATGTTTCGATTCCCTCTGGCTACATACTCGCCATTTTCATCTTTTAAAATTACAAGTCCTAAATCTTCCAACTTTTTTGTTACTTTATTCAATCCCTGGGACATTGTAAGGAGCAAATCTTCTCTTACAATATTATCTGCGTCCTTTTTTGCATAATCCACATAATCTTCTGGAGTTCTTCCTTTTACAATATAGGCATTAATTGCATTGACTCCCGCTGCCAAACAGCCGCTTCTTTTAATGTTGGCTTTTTCAAGAATTAATACTTCTGCATCTGAATGTTCCCTTATGGTTATAGCAGCATAACATCCTGCTGTACCTCCGCCAATGATTAATATATCTGTTTCCAACTGTTTCACTTGTATTTCTTTTTTCATATAGTACTCCTTTTAAATTTAATGTTTACTAAATAAATACCCAGTTATTGTCTTCCAGTGCAGGATTTCTAAGCAATGAGGCTTCCTTCTCGTCAAATACATATAAACGATAAATTTTAACCTTTACCCTTTCTCCAACTTCAACCGGAGTATCTTCAAGAAATCTGTGCGCAGTTAAAATTATGCCTTTTACATTTACTTTTAACTCTAAATAGCTTCCTCTAAATAATATTTGTTCTATAATTCCATCTTCTGCCGCACTAATAAATTGCTTTAATTCATTTACTTTAGTAACACTTACAAATTCGGGACGGATAACTGCTTTTTGGATATCACGCACTTTATTAAAACCTTTAAGTTTATGATAATCTTCTATAACAGTAGACTGTCCAACAAACTGAGCAACAAAAGATGTTGATGGATTCTTATAAATCTCTAAAGGCGAACCTTTCTGCTCAATATTTCCACGATTAGTAATAATAATTTCATCTGCAACTTCAATTGCCTCATCCTGATCATGGGTAACAAAGATGCTGGTTACACCGACTTTATTTATCATATCTTTCAGCCAGGTTCTAAGCTCCTGTCTAACTTTAGCATCAATGGCAGCAAAGGGCTCATCTAATAATAAAAGCTGCGGATTTGGAGCTAATGCCCTTGCAAATGCAACTCTTTGCCTTTGTCCCCCTGAAAGCTGGCTTGGGTACCTTTTTCCCAACCCTTCTAGGCCAATTAATTTTATAAGTTCATCCACTTTTTCTTTTATCTCTTTTTTGCTTTTCTTCTGCACCTCAAGTCCAAAAGCTATATTATCAAATACACTCATGTAACGAAACAAAGCATAGCTCTGAAATACAAACCCAATCCCTCTTTTGCTTGCTGGAATGTCATTTACACGAACACCATCTATAAAAATATCTCCTGAATCCGGCTCTTCAAGACCAGCAATCATACGAAGAATTGTTGTTTTTCCACTTCCACTTGGTCCTAAAAGACCAATTAATTTTCCTTGTTCTATTCCAAAGCTAACATTATTGGATGCCTTAAAATCTCCAAATGTTTTGTTAATATTCTTTAATTCCACATACACTATCTTTCACCAGCCTTTTTTGCTTTATATTCTACGATGTTTCTTATAATCAATATAATTACTGCTATAATGATCAATATTGAAGATACTGCAAAAGCATCTGTCAGCTTAAACTCGTTATATAACACTTCAACATGAAGAGGAAGTGTATTTGTCTTTCCTCTTAAATGTCCCGAAATAACTGAAACTGCACCAAACTCTCCCATGGCTCTTGCTATGCATAGTATAATTCCGTAAATCAATGCCCATTTGATGTTAGGCAAGGTGATCTTTGTAAATATCTTAAACCCGCTTGCTCCCATAAGAGCTGCTGCTTCCTCTTCATCCTTTCCCTGAGCATTGAGTACAGGTATTATTTCCCTTGATACAAAAGCAAAGGTAACAAAAACCGTTGCTAAAATAATTCCTGGAACGGCAAAGACTATTTTAATATCATACTTCTGTAAAAAATCATATGCCCATCCAATTCTCCCAAATGTCAAAATAAACACTAATCCTGCAATAACAGGTGATATTGCAAAGGGGATATCAATTAAGGTCATCAATAATTGCTTTCCACGGAACTTAAACTTTGTAATTGTCCAGGCTGCAAATAACCCGAAAAAAGTATTTATCGCAACTGCTGAAACAGTAGCTATTATTGTAAGTTTTAATGCTTTTAATGTATATTTGTTCGTAACAACCCTTAAGTATCTTTCCATGCCATCTTGCAGTGCATATATAATTGAAGCAACAATTGGTATTACCAGCATGACAATAATAAATACAATACTTATTACAATTAATATGACTTTCGTAATATCCGAGTTTTTATTTTTCTGTCCATTTTTATAGTTTGCTTTACTCATACTAACCTCCTATTAATTGTTTGTAATTTTATTTACACGGACTTGTATCATATTTACAAACAGCAATATAGCAAAGGATGACACTAACATAACAAGTGCAATTGCAGTTGCATCTGTATATTTAAACTGCTCTAGTTTTGTCATAATAAGCAGCGGCGCAATCTGTGTTTCATATGGAATATTTCCTGCAATAAACACAACGCTTCCATATTCGCCTATGGCCCTTGCAAAGGCTAATCCAAAACCAGTTAACATAGCCGGAAATATCTCTGGCAATATAACTTTAAAAAATGTTCTCTTTTCACTTGCTCCCAGCATAGCAGCTGCCTCTTCATATTGTTTATCCATCTTTTCCAATACAGGCTGTATAGCTCGTACTACAAAAGGAATTCCTATAAATATCATTGCAATTATAATTCCTATTTTTGTATACGCGATTTTAATACCAGCTTTTGCAAAGATACTTCCAATCCATCCCTTATCTGAATACAATGAAGTTAAGGCAATACCTGCAACGGATGTAGGAAGTGCAAAAGGAAGTTCTATCAAACCATCTATAAAACCTTTTAGAGGGAAGTCATATTTCACCAATACCCATGCTAAAATAATTCCAAATATACAATTAATGAGTGCAGCTATGAAAGCACATAAAAAACTTACTTTATATCCTGAAACAACATCTTTTGCAGACACTATCCTTATAAACTCATTAAAAGTAAGACCTGAAGCTGATATTATTATAGATGCCATTGGAATTAGAATAATTAAACTTAATAAAGCCAGTGTTACCCCCATAGAAATTCCAAAGCCGGGAATCACTCTTTTCTCACGCTTTTTTTTATTTTTAACTTTATTTATCTCCATTGAAACTGTTTCCTTCCATCTGCTATATTAGATACGGATATAAAACAAGCTTATTTATCCGTATCCATACTCCCCTTAATATGTGTTATTTTGATTTATTTGTATATACCTTATCAAATATTGCTCCATCCTCAAAGAAATCGCTATAGGCTTTATCCCATCCACCAAAATCGTTAATAGTTACCATTTTAATATTCAGATTAAACACATTTGAATATTTCTGTAAGATTTTCTTATTAGAAGGTCTGTAATAATTATCTCCTGCAATTTTTTGTCCTACATCAGAATATAAATATTCAAGATAAGCTTTTGCAACTTCCTCAGTTTCTCTTTTCTTAGCCGTTTTATCTACTACAGTAACTGATGGCTCTGCTAAAATGCTGATGCTTGGTGTTATAATTTCAAATTTATCTGGATTTCCTTTTGCTGAAAGATAGGCTTCATTCTCCCATGCAATCAAAACATCTCCTTGACCATTTTCTACAAAGGTTGTTGCTGAAGCTCTTGCTCCTGAATCAAGTACTGCCACATTCTTGTACAGATCACTTACAAACTTTTCAACCTTTTCTTTATCTCCACCAAATTTCTTATCTGCATAGGCCCAGGCTGCAAGGAAATTCCATCGAGCGCCCCCTGAAGATTTAGGGTTTGGAGTAATAACGTTGACACCATCTTTTACTAAGTCATCCCAATCATTAATATTCTTTTCATTTCCTTTACGAACTAAAAATACGATAGTGGAAGTATAAGGGGCGCTATTATTGTTCAATTCGTTAATCCAGTTTTTATCTATCAAACCGGCATTTTCAATTGCTGTAATGTCATGAGCAAGGGCTAAAGTTACCACATCTGCTTCATTTCCTTCAATTACAGAGCGTGCCTGTTTACCTGAACCGCCATGTGACTGTATAACATCTATATTTTGTCCAGTCTTTTCTTTCCAATATTTTGCGAATTCTTCATTATATTCTTCATAAAGCTCTCTTGTTGGGTCATAGGATACATTGGTAATTTCTATGGTATTATTAGATGAAGATTTACCTTTACCACAACCTATGAATGTTCCTACTACTAAAACCAGGGATAGTCCTAATACCATTGCTCTCTTTATATTCACAATCATCTCTCCATTCAAACTTTAATTAACTGCCATGTATTAACTATTTCAACAACAACATCGCATGACTCCATTTGATTGAAAGATTATTTTAAACAGCTTTACCATAATACATATCCCCCTATATTTCATATTTTTAATATTCTTGATTCTTTTAATATTTTTTTACTACGAATTAACTACAAATATATTTTGCTTAAAACTATGTATTATCTCATTTAGTATTCCTACTAAACTTATGGGTTTAATAAGGATATTGCTTTAGTAAAGTATATTTAAAATTTCATAGTATGTCAATATTATTTCTAATATTTCTTTTATAAATTATCTTTATAAATTAAAAGACCACAGGGAAGAGTATAGACTCTTCCCTGTGGTCTTTTATATTAACTAAGGTCTAGTTTGATATTCTACTACATACTTTCCATCTACTTCTGATACATTTAAAACCTTAAAGCCTTTCTTTGCTAGCTTTTTAGATGCAGTGTTAAATTGCTTTTTATCACGATATGTTCTTTCAGTTAACTTTTTCATAAATTATCATTCCTTTCCCGTAGGTCTAAATAGATTATCATATCTAGTATTGTATCCTTTTTATCTATTTATAATAATATAAAAAATCAATGAAATTCATCTGTACTCTTTTTCACCATTTACAAAAGAATATAAATGTTGTAAGCTAATAATGAGTAAACACTCATTATTAAAAAGCATTTGCTTTTATAAATTCACTATAGGAGGAATCAGCATATTATGGACTTTTCAAAGGATGAGAATGCAAGTTTAATAGAAAGCCTATTTTTAGAAGGAAACTTTTCTGAGGAAGAAATTACAAAAAGACAGTGGCAGATAATCGAAGCTGCAGTGAAGGTTTTTTCAGAAAAGGGCTTTGGGCAAAGCAGAACCAGTGAAATTGCTAAAGAAGCAGACGTAGCAGAGGGAACTATATTTAGGTATTACAAGACTAAACAGGATTTACTTATGGGACTTATACTACCTATAATTGTTAAGTTTTTTAGGCCCTTAGTTATCAAATCTGCAGAAGCAATTATAAAAAATGAAAAACACAAATCTTTAGATGAGGTAATAAAAGATTTATTTATAGATAGATTAACTCTTATAGAAAAAAACTTTCCACTTATCAAGACTGTTTTTGTGGAAGCCATGTATCACCCAGAGTTATTACAAATCATTCAAAAGGATATTGCACCTAAGGTCATCCCCTTTATAAATGCCTTTGTAGAAGGAAATATAGAAAAAGGAAATTTTAGAGATGACATAGATTCAAATGTTATAACAAGGACAATGATTAGTATGCTTATGGGCTATATAACTCTAACGGGTATGTTCCCTGAGTTTTTCCCTAGAAAAGAAGGCAAAGAAGAAGATATAAAAAATATAGTAGATATATTGCTTAATGGCGTATTAGGCATATGAAAATAAATAACAAGTCAAAGATGCGACGGATATTTTGTGAAATACAATGACTTGGGTTCTGCTAATAGTTGTGCTATTAGTAGGTTCCAAGGAAGAAGTAGTTCACAAAATAAACTAGCATACTGACTAGTTATTTATTTGAATATGCCTTATCTAAGAAATAAAAGGAGTGGTTATTTTGGCAAAAAAGAAAAGCATCAAAATTATAGCCTCACTACTGGCATTAGCATGTCTTTCAACCTTTTTTATAATGAAAAATGCTAATAAGGATAAAGATGATGAATACATATACTATGGTTCAGCAGAAGCAGATAAGATAAACCTCTCTGCAGAAATCAATGGAAAAATTAAAGAACTAAAATTTAAAGAAGGAAATAAGGTTAAGAGTGGAAGTTTAGTTGCAATTATAGATCCAAGTGAAAATGAAATAAAACTACAGAGTGCTGAAATTGGTGTAAAAACCGCTGAAAATCAATTAGGAAAGGTACAAGAAGGAAATAGATCAGAAGAAATAAAAGCTCAAGAAGCTGTAGTAAGACAGGCTCAGGCTTTAGTGGCACAGGGAGAAGCCTCCGTTCAATCAGCCAAGGATAATATTGATGCTGCAAAGAAAAATTATGATTATAGAAAAAAGATTTACGATGATACTGCGGCTCTATATAAAGATGGAATAGAGTCGAAGTACAATATGGATACAGCTAAGAACCTTTTTGACAACGCCACCAATACACTAAATAGTGTTAATAGTTCCATAAATTCCGCTAATGCTCAGCTAAATAGCTATAAAGCACAGCTGGATGCTGCCAAAGAAAAGTTAAACTTACTCATAAACGGAGCTACCAATAGGGATAAAACCTCTGCCTCATATGAAGTAGAAAAAGCTAAAAATAGTTATGAACTTTCTAAAATTGCACTGGATAAAAGCAATGTAATATCTTTAGCTTCTGGAACTATAGAAACTATCAATTATAAAACAGGAGAATACGTAGCACCAGGAAGCCCCATAGTTACATTACTCAATACTGAAAATATGTGGGTGAAAATATATGTGCCAGAAAAGGTACTTCCAAGCATTAAGTTAGATAAAGAGGTAACTATGAAAAGTGATTTTCTTGAAGGTAAAACTATAAAAGGTAAGATAAGCTACATTTCCTCAGAGGCAGAATTCACCCCAATGAATATAGTTACTAAGAAAGATAGAGCAAAACTTGTATATGGAGTGAAAATAAAAATAATGGATAACTTAGATATAGTTAAACCTGGAATGCTCTTTGATGTAAATTTAAAATAACGGGGGTTTATTATGGAGTATGCTATTTCAATAAAACATCTAACTAAAAAATTCAATGACTTTACAGCGGTGGATAACCTATCCTTTGATATACCTAAGGGAAAAATATTTGGATTTTTAGGGCCAAATGGTTCTGGAAAATCCACCACTATAAGAATGATTTGCGGGGTGCTAAGACCTACCTCTGGTGAAGGAAAAGTACTTGGCTATGATATTATAAAAGAATCTGAAAAAATCAAACAAAATATAGGATATATGTCTCAAAAGTTTAGTTTGTATGAAGACTTAACTGTGGAAGAAAATCTTGATTTCTATGGTAATATCTATATGTTACCTAAAGAAAGATTAGAGATGCGAAAATCAGAACTCATTGAAATGGCCAATTTAAAGGGTAAGGAAAAAAGTTTAGCAGGTACCCTATCCGGTGGATGGAAGCAAAGGCTTGCTTTGGGCTGTGCACTGATACATAGTCCAAGCCTTTTAGTGCTGGATGAGCCTACTGCAGGAGTTGACCCTGTTTCAAGAAGAGAATTTTGGCATACAATAACAGAGCTCGCTAAGGGCGGCATAACTGTCCTAGTAACCACCCACTATATGGATGAAGCCTCTATATGCGACATTACAGCTTTTATATACAATAGTAAGCTTATTACCATTGATACTACGGATAACTTATATAAAAAGCATGGAGTAAATAATTTAGAGGATATATTTATTGATTATGTTAAAAAACTTTCCAATAGAGATGTTATATCATCTTTTGATGAGCTAAAGCTGTCAAAGGATTAGGGGGAAAATTTAATGAAGTGGAAAAGACTATTTACTATTACAAAAAAAGAATTTATACATATAAGAAGAGATAAAGCTAGTTTAGCCATAGCCATGGTCATGCCAATTATGATGCTGTTTTTATTTGGCTTTGCAGTAAACACAGATGTAAATAATGTAAACTTAGTTGTTTATGATGGAGATAAAACCTCTGATAGTAGAGAATTAATAAATAAGTTCACAAATTCCTATTACTTTACCCTATATGATATGGTGAACTCTCAAAAGGAAGTACAAGAAACTATAGATATGGGTGAAGCAAAGGTTGGCCTTGTAATTCCACCTGAATTTGCAAAGAATCTTAGAAAAAACACCCCTTCAGAAATTCAGGTGCTTGTGGATGGTTCAGATCCAACCATAGCAAGAACTGCACTGTCTTACTCTTTATTAATTGGGAATAACTATTCTCTTAAATTAAAACAAATAAACTCAGGCAAAGGAGTTAATGTAAAACCTTTTACTTTATACAATCCAACTATGGAAAGCAGTAATTTTAACATACCTGGAGTTATAGGATTAATTTTGCAAAACATAACGGTGATACTAACCTCCTTTACCATGGTAAGAGAAAAAGAAAAGGGAACCATAGAGCAGCTTATTATGACTCCCGTTACAGCCCTTGAATTAATTTTAGGAAAGTTGATTCCTTATACTATTATAGGTTTTCTAGACATGCTGGTAGCACTTGCTTTAGGATATTTAATATTTGGAGTTGTGGTAAAGGGAAGTATGCTTTTGCTTATTTTATTGGGCACACTATTTTTGATATGCTCCTTAGCTATGGGAATGCTTATATCAACTGTAGCTAAAACTCAATTGCAAGCCATGCAAGCCTCCATTGGATTGCTGTTACCAAGTGTACTTCTTTCAGGATTTATGTTCCCAAGGGAAGCTATGCCTAAAGCTGTATACTACATGGGTAATATTTTGCCTATAACATACTTTTTGCAAATACTTAGAGGAATAATAGTAAAGGGCGTTGGTTTTTCTTATTTAATAAAACCAATTGGTTCCTTAATGCTTTTAATTTTTATTATTGTTTTTATTACTATGAAAAAGTTCAGCAAAACGTTGGATTAAAATATAAAGAAGCAGCAGACTATCTATACCGGGTTTACTTTAGAGGTACAAAAACTAAAATTACAGGGATTTTTATAATAGTTTTTGCAAAGGAAAAAGCATGATAATTAGATGAAATTATCATGCCTTTTTACTTCTCAATAAAATTCAATTTATTAACATTAATTTTGGTTTTTGTATGTAAGCCATGCTTCTATTACCCAAAGCAGAAATGGTGTATTTCTAGCATTTCTTCAAGGTCTTCTTCTATATAATCTTTACACCCAAACCCATACCTGCACTCATAAAGGTCAGTATTCTCAATTCGGCACATCACACTTTCATGTCCATACTTTCCACACCATTTACATTTATTTAGAGCTTGTTCGTTTATTGCAGCCTTACATACATAACCACCTTCAACAGCCTCAAAGAGTTCACCATCACATTTATGTTTAAAATTACATTCTTTGTCCATCTTATTCACCTCATTTTATTATTTTGACTATATGATATATTTAATTCAACTCTACAAGTTAACATTTATCTGTCTGCTTAATAAATAATCCTTACTTCGTAAAAAAATACAAGTATTCATTGCTATTATACCTTAATCACAAAGATAATTCCAATACATTCAAAACTATATATACTTAACTATAACTTTTACAGTCATTTTTGCACCCCTAAAGTAAATCCGTTAGACTATCTATTGCTTCTTTTAATACTTTTTCCTTTTTCACCCAGGTGTCAGGCCCCTTACTTTTTTTGCCAGGGGCCTGACCCCTATTTCATGTTTTTATGCTATAATATTTTTAATGACAAATCAACAATATTTAAAGAAAGGATCCTTAAATAATGAAGTCAAAATTTTTAAAGAAAAAATTTATTCTTGTTATTTTATCCTTGTTCTTTGCAAATATATTAATTGGCTGCTCTATTAATAACTCTACAACTGATTCTTCCAATAAAGAAAACTCTTCAATATCGCAGGATGAGAAAAAAGAAACATCAAAAGATTCTTCTAAAGAAGTAAATTCAACTGAAAAATTAGAGAAAGATAAAAGTAATACTTCTGCACAAACAACTAAAAATAATACCTCTTCACAAACAGCTAAAATAAGCGGTAAGGTAAAATTATATGAAGGCATCTATTTTGATGACAGAGGTTTTGGAGATAATGTTTTGGAAAGTTTTTGTGAAGTTGTCATCTCCAATGTAAAGGATAATTCTTTTGATTTTACAATATATCAAGTGGATGCAAAAACAGAAAATAAAAAAGTTATTTTCCTTACAAATACAGCCGTTTTTATAGGTGATGGAACAAAGGCTGCCTTTTACGGAAAAAATTATACCCTTAATTTTACATTCCCAAATAATCATAGAGCATATCCTGTTGTAACAGACATGCAGATATCTGGATTTGAGCCATTGAATGGTAAAACTTATGTTAATAATGGAATACCAGGGCATGAATTTAGCTAGAATAATTTATGTAGCGATGTACAAACTAACTGTGTAAAGATATTATGCTAAGGAGGTGTTCTTATGCCGAAAGATAGTCAACCAGATAATAAGGTAGCAAGAATGGAAAAATGTAATTATCAAACTCCAATAACTGAAGAAGGACATAACCATAATCCTAATGCAAAACACAAGTCTATAAAAAATCAAGGCTTTAAGAGTGATCATTTTAATAGATTTGGTAACTAAATATCTTTATACAAGATGTAACCAAGTGAAAATTCACTTGGTTATATTTTTATTTAAAAATTATCACTTGCCACTTGCCATGTGGGTGGCACTTTTTTTCCCTACCTAAACAGCCACCATACGCCTTCCTTTTCCCCTCTTTCCAAATTAAATCCCAGTTCTTCCGCTACCCTTACAACTTCTTCCTTGGTGCAAACATTTGAAAAGTCTATTTCTATCTGGTTATTTTTTAAGCCCTTTTCTCTTAGCTGCTGCTTTATGTAAATCCTCACAGGTTCAAGGTTACTAACCTCTGCTGTGTCTTCCTTCGTATCTTCGCCAGGACTAAATATCTTTTTTATAACTTCTTTAATGCCCATAACTTTTCTCCTTATTTAACAATTGTATGTATATTAATTATACGGTACACCCCCGATGTTTTACAATATTATAATATCATTATGAAAAGAATCTATACTTAGAGAATTTAAGCCAATGCTGGGCAAGCATTGGCTTTTTTGCATAACGCATACTATTTGTTTTACTTTTATCTATCATTGAATTTATCTCTAAACTCTTGTTGATGTCTTATGATTTTACTATAGTTTAACTTTTACCAACAGCTTTCTAACCTGTTTATGTTCATCACCATTTTTGCAGCATGCCTTATGCGCATCATTAGGGTAAAATATCGAAGCCAAGCCAGGTTTTAAATGAATTGTTATTTCACCGCTTTGATCTTTAAAATTTAATTTATCATTTATTGTATTGTAATCTCCATCTCTCTCCATTGTATAAGATTGATTACAAAAAACTAATTCTTCCCCAAAGATAAGACATTGTATATCAATATAATTACGATGATTTTCATACTTACTTTCATTATGCTCTCTAGTCATGTAAGTGCTTACCAAGGCATACACGTCGTCACCATCAATAGAATATTTACCATCTTCTAATGATTGGAAGTCCACTCTCTCTAAGTATTCTATAGCAAGGCCCATATTTTTACTTATCGCCTTATACGGTGCTAGACTATTTAATCCAGCTATAATCATAAAAATCCCCACCTAATATTTAAATATTTGCGTATTGCGAGTAGTATTTTTTAATTGTATTAATTATAGCCTCGTCTGCATCCTTGGAGACCATCCCAAAAGGTTTACGACATGGTCCTAACGGCTGTCCAATTAAATTTGCAGCTCTCTTTACAATTGAGTTAGGGTTTCCATATTTAAAACAATCTCTTATAGGTCGAATGGAATCCTGAGCCTCCTTAGCCTTCTCAAAATCTCCCTCATTCCAATGCTTATAAATGCTAACCATAATATCTGGTAAAATATTTGCAACTCCGGTAATGCCGCCTTTTCCACCTGCCATTAATGTCCATAATATTAATGAATCATTACCAGACAAAACAGAGAAGGTTTCCTTATCTGTACTTTCTATATACCTTAAAATATTATCAAAGTTCCCACTACTATCTTTAATGCCTGCAACATTCTTAAAGTTTTCTGCAAGTTTAGATGCTGTTGTATAGTCTATATTATTTCCAGTTCTTGCCGGCATATTATACATAACAATTGGCAAATCCACTGATTTTGCTATTGCAGCATAATGTTCATAAATCTCAGTCTGGTTAATAGCGGCAAAGTAAGGGGATATAATAGAAAGGGTACTCACTCCTATTTCCTGTGCCTTTTGAGAAAGTTCAATTGTATCTTTTGTTCCTACACATCCTGTACCTGCATATACAGGTACACGCCCTCTTGCTTCTTCTACAAATATCTCCATAACTCTAATTTTCTCTTCTTTACTTAAAATGTAGGCTTCTCCATTGGTCCCTAAACAAAATATACCATTCATTCCCGCATTTATTTGTCTGTTCACTTGATTCCTTAATTCAGCCTCATTTATTGTACCATCTTCATGCATAGGAGTAGCCATTGCAGCTATTATTCCACCTATATTCATATTACTCACTCCTTTAATTAATGTTTTAATATGTGTGTTGTTTAGTTTTAACCATTTAAACTGTAAGCTTCATTTTTTTCTTTTTTAGCCTTACTAAATAGAGAAGCCCCAACTGCTATAGCAGCTACAATTCCAATCATAGTAGTTATTCTTTCTGGAGATATAATTAGTACTGCTATAACAAACATAAGAACTTTCTCCCAAGTATGATTTAAAGTAATAAAGAAATATCCTGAAACACCCCCAGCTAAATAGGTAACACCTATAGCCATTAAAATAGTAGTAGTAACTATGCTGGTTACACTACCAACAAGTAAAATTGCTGGCTGATAAACAAATACATACGGTACTAAGAAAGATACAAAGGCATAAATAAATGCTTTCCAACCTGTTTGCCATGAATTTCCTTCTGCAATACCTGCTGCTGTAAATGAAGCAAGACATACTGGCGGTGTAATCTGTGCAATAACTCCAAAATAAAAGATAAACATATTGGCAGGCAATACAGGTATGCCTAGTTTAACAATTGTAGGGCAGAATAACACATTAGCAATCAAATAAGCTGCTACAGTAGGTAAAGCCATTCCGAGAATTAAGCATCCAAACATTGCAATTAATAGTGCAACCAACAGATTTGATTGACCTACAACAGCTATAATGCTAGTTAATTTATTTGCAAAGCCAGAACGTACAACAATACCTATCATTATACCGCAGGCACCTGTTGGAATTGCTATACCTGCTGCCTGTCTAATACCATCCATCATAGAATCAGTAAATCTACTTAAATTCATTTTTGTCTCAGGACTAAACATGCTGACAACGATAGCAAGCACTGTACCAATCAATGCTGCACGAGTTAATGATTCTCCCATAAATATCAATACCACAAGTGCTAAGATAGGAATTAATTGATATAACCTTGGTATAACAGGTGCACAAGTATACTTTAGTTCAGGTATGCCTTTATTCTGAAGTTTTCGTTTTTTAGCAAGAAAATGCACTAACATAAATTCAGATAAATAATATGCTAAAGCCGGTATCAATGCTGCCAATGCAATCCTTGTATAGCTTACTCCAATCATTTCTGCCATAATAAAAGCACCAACACCCATAATAGGCGGCATAATTTGACCACCAGTAGATGAAACCGATTCAATTGCTCCTGCTTCTTCAGGAGTATACCCAGCCTTTTTCATTAGAGGAATTGTAAAAACACCCGTAGATGTTACGTTAGCAACAGCACTACCACTGATCATTCCCATTAATGCACTTGAAATTACAGCAGCCTTGGCAGGTCCGCCTACAGTCTTATCACTCAATTTCATACCAAGATCAATTAGCACCTGTCCACCACCGCATTTAGCGAAAAATGCTCCGAACAAAAGGAAGTAAAATAAAGTGTCAACTGATACTCCAAGCGGAGTACCTAATATTCCATCTTGAGTCATTGTTAGCATTTCACCAAATTGCTTCCATGTCATCCCTGCATATTGCAATGGTCCTGATAAATGCTGACCAAGAAAAGCATAAGCAATAAAGACTAATATGAATAAGTACAAGTTCATGCCAAGAGTTCTGCGAACTGCTTCCATAATTGCAACCAATAAGAAATATGCACAGAACAAATCAATAGGAAGCATTGGATCAACCATCATAATTCTGTAAAGAAGTCGATTGTTATTTGTAATAAAGTAAAATACCGTTATTGCTAATCCTATAATAAGAGCAAAATCTATAATCCATAACCACTTATTCTTAAATTTTTCAGCCAAAGGTTTATATAGGAAAGTAATAGCCAATGCAAGACAAAGATGAACAGGGATTGATATTTTTGCATCCAGAGGTTTTACAGCTCCTATATAAATCTGAAAAGCCAGGAATACGACAGATAATACAGCAATAACACCAAATCTCTGTTTTGACATTTTTGGTTTTTCTTTTAATTCTTCTTCTGCTGCTATCGCTTTATCCACCATTTTGTCCTTATTAAATATTTTTTTCATTCCCTCACCTCTACTATTAATAGTAAAATGGAAACCTATAAAAAAGTTTATTATTTAAAGGTTTCCATTTAATTTTAGGCTACATACAACACTTACTATAAGCACTTAGTCTGTACTGTTTATAACATACCAGTATTATTTTATATAACCAGCTTCCTTATAGTACTTTTCTGCTCCAGCACTAAGTGGAACTCCGCCTACTTTGTCTGGCTGCCATGCAGTTTTAGGATCAAAAGGAGCTATTGAAGCAAATTGTTTTACTAATTCTTCTCTCTTTTCACATAATCCTTTTGTAAGAGCATATGCAATATCATCAGGCATATTTGAAGAAACATAAAGACAATCAGGTGTGCCTGCAAAAATTCTTTCTTTGTCCATTCCCTTCCATAAACCTGCAGGATATTTTATTTTTTCAAAACCCTGTGCTACAAAATAATTAAGAAGTCCATCACCCATTTGTACAAATGTAATAGGAACAGTCATTGCATCCTGAGTTACATCAGAGGATTGTTGTGATGTATGGTTTAATATCATGTCTACTTTACCGTCTTTCAACATATTTGATAATTGAGATCCGCCAGCGTTAATTACATCTCCTCCCCAGGATTTAATATCATCGTAGGTAACTCCAAGATGTTTTAAAGCAAGGCTTGCACACCATTCATCCATTGAACCCTTTGGACTAGTTCCTATTCTAATAGGAATCTTCTTTGCTACAACATCTTCTAAAGTAGTAACTCCATACTTTTTAACAAAAGCATTTGAGAAATAAGTAACTGCTGCAACGTTTGTAAGGTGACCAGCAAGTGCTCTGAATTTCTGTGTTTTAGGCTTACCAAGAGTCCCATCATTATATGCCATTTTTGCAGGAGCACCGTTTATGAAGGTGATATCTGCAGTTCCATTTTCAAAAAGATACGCTGCACCCATATTTCCAGGAGATATTGGCTGGACATCTATGCTTGAACCAGCTGGAAGATATTCCTTTAACGCTGTCGACAATGATGAGGCAATAGTATAATTAGATGAACCAACTGCATCTGTAGCAAATACTAGGTGAACTGCTTTACTTGTATTGGAATTAGGTGTTGTTTGAGAAGATGTACTGCTAGCTTTGCTGCCACAACCAGAAAATGATAACAATACCATTGCCGATAAAGCCATTGCAATTGCTTTTCTTGTCTTAAACATTTTCATAATAACCCATCCTTTACCAAATTATTTTAAATTTATTTCTAATTAAACTCCACTCAAGATGGAGTAAATTATACTTAATACCAAAAGGGTATAACACAAAAACGAAATTTAGCTATGAACTCAAGCTGCATCACCACTACATCTATAAGTTTGAAACCTTTTGTGCAATTTTTACTATAACTTCCTTTTCACCAAATCCTCCAGATTTAGATACTATCTGTAGTTTTTTCTCATTTAGATACATAAAAGATAATACTGCTCCTTGCTCAATTTCACATACTGGATGCAATTGAGTACAATTCACTTGCCTCATAAGTCCCATCAAAGTATCCCCACCTGTAATCATAAATGTTCGAGAGATTCCACTATCCATAATACTTTTTACAACTTCTCCTAGGCAGTCAGATATCTTATTTCTTATATCTTTTTTTCTAATTCCATTTTCTTTAGCATAATTCAGCGTAGCATCCATATTCTCTGCATCAAATGTATCTACTACAAGCAATTTGTTCTGCTTACAGCTCTCAATTATTTGTAACAATTCTTTTTTACCATTTTCTTTTTTGAAATAATCAGTACTTAGTTTTTGTTCTGGTGTCAAGTTGATGTGATTAAATCCATTAGATAATGCATATTTTACTTGCTCTTTAGTAATTGGATTTAAGCTTCCACAAGCAACAAAAACTCCTTCAGTTTTTTCTAAAACTTCATTATTTGTGCCCGTTAACTCTAGAATTTCTGGAAGATATGAGGCAAATCCTGCACATCCAGCTATAAATTTTAAAGTCTTGGTTTCTTTTAATTTACGTGCAATTTTCATAATATCTTCATCGGTCTTAGCATCAAATATAACAACTTTTTTATCATCATCATTTAACTTAAAGTCGCTTACTTCCCTTATACATGCTACTTTTACATTACTTTGCACTTTAATAATATCTGGTATATAGGAACTAGTAACTGGTTCAAATGGATCTTTTCCAAAGGCAGTTTCACTGATAGGAACACCTCCCAAGTAGTGAATGCCTTCCTTGGTAATTCGATTTACTTTTGGAAAAGCTGGAATAAAGGATAAAATCCTTCCTCCTCCTGCATCTATAACTGCTGTTAGCTCACTTCCAATATTTCCCCTTAGAGCAGAATCTGTCTTCTTATAAATTACATTAATTCCAGCTTCCATTCCACGTTTTACTATATTATGGACTACGTTATAAGCTTTTTCTTTGCTTAAAGGCCTTGTTTCAGAATCGATAACTAGAACTTCGGTTGTTTCAGGAATTGTCTTAAAATCAAAGTTAATATCAGTAATAATTTTTGTTTCAATACCCTTATTAACGAATTGAACACCAGTATCAAGTGCGCCAGTAAAGTCGTCTGCAATAATTAATAACTTAATCATATAGTATCCTCGCGTTTTTTATCTTTTGTCATTATAATCGCGTAATCTATTGCATTCATTAAACTTAGTTCATTAGCATCGCCCTTCCCCGCATGGTCAAATGCTGTTCCGTGATCAACTGATGTACGGATAATTGGGAGACCTAAGGTCAGGTTTACCCCTTCAACTGCCTTCCATTCATTACTTTCACTGTCATATTGAAATCCTAATACCTTAAGTGGAATATGCCCTTGATCATGATACATTGCAACCACAATATCATACCAGCCGCCCCTTGCTTTAGAAAATACTGTATCAGGTGGTATTGGCCCTGTTACACAAATTCCTTCACTGATTGCTTCTTTAATAGCAGGGATAATTTCTTCTATTTCTTCTGTTCCAAACAAACCATTTTCTCCACAATGTGGATTAAGTCCCGCTACTCCAATGCTTGGTTTACTTATTCCCAAAGACTTACAAGCATTGTTTGCCATGCGAATCACATCTAACACTCTTTGTTTCTTTACTCTATCACATGCTTCCCTCAAAGATACATGAGTAGATACATGTACCACTCTTAGGTTCTCATAAGCAAGCATCATAGTATATTTTTCTGTTTTAGTAAACTTAGCATATATTTCAGTATGTCCTGAGTAGTGATGTCCAGCCAAATTAATAGCTTCTTTATTTAATGCATTAGTTACTGTTGCATCCACTTCCCCATTCATTGCTAACTCAATTACCTTTTTTACATATTGAAAAGCTGCTTCTCCACCCATAACAGAGATTTTTCCTAGTTCTAATTCATCTGTGTCTACCAAATTCATGTCATAAACATCTATGGTTCCTGACTGAAACTTAGCATCTTTTACTGATTTTATTTCATTAATATTAATTTTACCTTCCATCCCAACAAGCCTTACCGCATTCCTCATTACTTTAGCATCACCAATAATTAACGGCCTGCACCTGCTGTACATATCTTCTTTTGATAAAGCCTTAACTGATATCTCTGGCCCTATACTTGCTGGGTCACCCATGGTAATTCCTATAACTTTCCTATCATCCATTTTATCCCCTCACCCTACAATACCTTTTTGTAAATACTCCTTATATCTTCTAAACTTAATTCTCTTTTATTATTTGATAGAAGCCTTGTCACTTTAGCAGCTGCATTTACTAGAAAATCTATATCTTCAGGTTTTACTCCGAATTCCTCAAGACTTGTTGGAATATTTGTGAATTTAACAATATCTGATATTTCATCTATAACATATTGAGCTTTTTCTGTTTCTTCTTTTAAATTGCCATCTTTCTTTATTACATCATAAATATCTGCAAGTCTATCTTTACAAGCCTCTTTATTAAACTCCATAACATGGGCAAACATTATTGCATTGGATACACCATGAGGAATATGATATTTTCCTCCTAAGGGATAAGATAATGCATGTACCGCTGTTGTTCCGCTGGCTGTAATTGCTAGTCCCCCATAAAAAGCACCTAGCATCATGTTGTTTTTTGCCTCCATATTCTCTGGATTACTATAAGCATCTCTTATGTTTTGGAAAATTAATTTAGCTGAAGCTAGCGCGTATGTATCGCTAAAGGGTGTCGCTTTTTTTGATGTGAAACATTCTACTGCATGAGCTAGTGCATCAATACCTGTAGATGCAACAAGTGATTTGGGAAGTTTCTTAATCATTAAAGGATCTAAAATTACGTAATCTGGAATCATACTGCTGTTTACAATACCAATCTTTAAATCTTCTTCTGGTACTAGAACTATAGCATTACATGTAGCCTCAGAACCAGTTCCACATGTGGTTGGAATCATTATGGATTTCATATGTTTTTCAGCTTTTGTTGGATCTAAAAGTAAATCTTTTATTGTATAGGAAGCATTGTTTAATAAGGAACACAATTTTGCTGCGTCCATAACACTGCCGCCTCCAATTGCAACTATAATGTCACCATTATAATCTTCCACTTCATTCATTAAATTTTCTATATCACGGTAACTAGGTTCTGTAGTTAAATTACTAAAAACTTTATAATGGGCTTTAATTTCATCTAAATTTCTAAGTAAAATATCTAATATACCAGTAGAACAAATTCCATTATCTGTGAAAACAATTATTCTCTTAGATGCTTCTCTAACTATAATTTCCTTTATCCTATCAATGCATCCTTCCCCACCATATACATAAGGTGGAACCTGAACTTGGTAAGTTTTCATTCCATGGCCCCCTTTTGTGATATTTCATTATAAATCATTTCACTTCATATATTTGGTTTATATATCTAATTTTAACGATTACATCCACATCATTCAACTGCTTTTTTACATATTTTTGTTTCAATTTGAAACTTAGTAAAATAATGGTTGTTTTTTAACATGCTTTTTATTATAATTGTTTTATATTAGAACAGTTTATAAGGAGGCCATTATGAGTAAAACTAAAATATTAGCAATAGCTCCATACGAAGGTATGAAAGAAGCAATGTTAAGTATTGCTAATCATAGAGAAGATATAAGCCTTACTGTAAAAGTCGGAAATTTAGAAAATGGTTTGCAAATTGTACAAGAAACTTTAGATGACAACTATGATATCATCATTTCTCGTGGAGGTACTGCAGAAATGATTGAAAAGGCTATAGATATGCCTATCGTAGAAATTTCAATTTCTGTATATGATGTACTTCGTGCCATTAAATTAGCTGAAAACTATACAGATAAATTTGCTATTGTGGGTTATCCCAGTATCACAAATTGTGCCTATTTACTTTGTGATTTGTTGCAATATAAAATTGATATTTATACAATTACATCAGATTTAGATGCAAACACCCAATTAGCTTCTTTAAAAGATAAGGGTTACGGTATGGTTCTTTGCGACGTAATTAGTTTTACTGTAGCAAGACAAAATGGAATGAATGCAATACTGATTACTTCAGGAACAGAAAGTATTGAAGCTGCTTTTAATCAGGCAATTGAATTGTCAAATAGATTTCATTACATACAAAAACAAAGAGATTTATACCAAATGGTATTAAAAGAAAGTGATAATAAAGTTGTTATGTACGATGCCACAGGAAAACTTTGTTTTTCTACGCTTTCAGAATCAGAAGAGAATAATAAAATACTTACTTGGATAAAAGAAGGATTATCTAATTTTATTCAAGATACTAATTATAGAATTGAAAAAAAGTGTAAGAACTTTATTCTAACTATTTACAATAAACATGTAATGTGTGATGATGAACTTTATATTATTATCTATATATCATTCAAAAACAATCACTTGATTTTAAATGATGATAGTATTTCTCTTTATAATAAAAAAGAAGAAAATGGTTATGATTTAACTAATTACTTCAATAGCCTAAATTATAATAGTGATATACAAAACACAATAGAGGAATATAGTAATACTACTCTACCTATACTTATCATGGGCGAAATTGGTACTGGAAAAAGCAAAGCAGCTACTATTATTTATGAAAACGGTCCTTATAAGAATAACCCTTTTTATATTATAGACTGTGAATTAACTAACGATAGACATTGGTCAACATTGCTAAGCAGCGATAATTCTCCGCTTAATAGCGTTCATACAACTATTCATTTTAAAAATATAGATAAGCTAAGCAGCCTTCAAATTAGCAAGCTAGTATATCTTTTAGAAAATACTAACTTCCATAAACGAAACAGAATAATATTTTCATTTGTATACAATAACAATTCTTTAATACAGGAAAATCCCATTTACAAGTATTTAACCAATCATCTTTCCTGTCTCACATTACAATTGCCTCCATTGAGAGAGAGAACTGATGATATTGCAAGTATTTCTACTCTTTACATCAATGCATTTAACACTTCTCTCGGAAAACAAATTATTGGTTTTGAGCCAGAAGCTATAACTTTATTACAAGGTTTTTATTGGGAAAACAATTTAGATCAACTTAAAAGAATTATACAGGAATTGGTGGTTATTACTTCTACATCTTATATAAGCAAGGAAAATACTTATAGAATTTTAAAAAAGGAATCTCCTTCTCAAGTTTTATCAAAGATTCCTGGTTCTGCACTTATTAATTTAAACCAGCCTTTAAGCGATATTAGTTATGATATTATACGCCTCGTCCTAGCTGAAGAAAATATGAATCAGGGAAAAGCTGCAGAACGCCTTGGCATTAGCCGCAGTACTTTATGGAGAATGATGAAATCTCATGTATAGATTTAGATTTTATCATCTATATATAAATAAATTAGCTGCCTGAAAAAGGCAGCCTAACAAATCTTTTTATTTTACGATGACTTCGTTAGCAAAATCAGCCTTTACAAAGTGGACAGCCATAAGCTGCATCCTCCTTCTCGTGAACTCCAGGCTAATCAATACAAATTAAAGATTATGCTACACTGTATATCTTCACTTCAGGGTCAGCATCCCATAATGGTTTGAGGCCTACAAAAACATCGTTTTTGAATAGCTCACTGTTTAAATATGCTTTTGCATGCTCTACGCTGTCAAATCCGTGAAGTACCTGAACGTCTTCATCGCGAATTAAAAGGTCTTTAGTAAGTGCACCAGTTATGTTGTTTAAAAATGGAGCGCGATAATCTGCATAAATCTTTCCTGCAGCGCCTCTGTTTGTGTTGCTGATTTTCATTGTGATTTCAAGATAAGCTTTTACTTCCATAGTAAAATTCCTCCCTAAATATTCTTATATTTTTTTATTGCATAATCAAATTTTATTAAAAAAGCTACATAAGTGAAAGATATCAGCAAATTTATGAGTAACTAATAAATTTCATAGTAACTTGTAAATTGATAGCAATAGATTATAATTTATATATCAAAAGTATTGGAGGAACGGCAGATGTATAAACCGAAATTAGAAAAAGAAATTAGGTGTCCTTTAGAGTACGGATTGGATATATTCGGCGGTAAGTGGAATTCACGCATTATATGTGTGCTGGCTGAAAAGCATATCCTGCGTTATAGTGAAATTCGTAAGGAAATGACAGATATAACGGATGCAGTATTAGCGGCAACTTTGAAAAGCTTAATTTCAGATAACATAGTAAGACGGGAGCAATATAATGAAATTCCCCCTAAAGTAGAGTATTCATTAACGGATAAGGGTAAATCTGTTGTGCCTATTTTGCAAAGTATTTGTAGGTGGTCTGGGGCTTATCATAAGAATGAAAGTGAACATATAATGGCTCAATGCCAGAAATGTGATTATAACAATGAATAAAATAACTGTCCAATTTATAATAGAAATAATTCTATAGAATAAATTTAATCTTCTGCATTCATTTTTACCACTCCTTGTTATATAATATATTTGCCATGATTTACATTGTATACCAAGAGGTGTTAAAAATGAAAAGGGAAATTTTTTTTACTACTATATTTTATCTATTTGCAGTTTTTTTATATCATATTATATCTGGTGATAAGGATGTTAATTATATTTTAATAATTATAGCATTAATATCATTTATATTTCCTCCCATTCTAAGGAGAAAAAAATAACGAAAACTGTTTTTACAAACTTTTCTCACAGGCTCAGATGAACCCAAGAATTATATGTATATATTCATTAAATGATATTACTTTATATATTCAGTAACGAAATCAGTAAAAAGAATACCTTCCAAATGATCTATTTCATGGCAGAAGCATTTTGCTAAATCTCCTGTACTTGTCAATATAATTTTCTCTCCATTTTCATTTAATGCTTGTACTGTTACTTTTGCAGGTCTTATTAACTTACCCCATTTATTTGGAATACTCAAACAGCCTTCTATAACTTCTTGCGTTCCCTCTTGTTTAATTATCTTTGGATTTACTAATTTTATAAGTCCTTGTCCCATATCTATTACAACTAATCGCTTTAATATACCTACTTGTGGGGCGGCCAACCCACCACCATTTTCTGTATTATACATAGTATCAGCCATATCATTTAATATTTGTCTTATTTTATCATCTACAACTTCAACTACCTTACTCTTTTTCCTTAATATTTCATCATCATACAACCTTATTTGCCTTAATGCCATTTAAACTACACCTCTACTTTGCTCTGCTCTTGATTTTTTTTCACTTTCTTCAAATAGAAAAATTTCTTCTATGGTACTATGGAATACCTTTGCAATATCGTAGGCCAACCATATAGAAGGTTCAAATTTTTCTGTTTCAATAGCATTAATTGCCTGTCTCGATACGCCTATAAGTTCACCCAATTGTTCTTGGGTTAGTCCTAAATGTTCACGAAATTGTTTTATTTTGTTTTTCATTAAGTATCACCCCTGTAATGTTTACCTTACATTATTAGTATAGTATTACCTTTACACAATGTCAAGTAGACCTTACATACAATATAATAAAAACAGCAATAATTCCTGTGCATTTTATTGCTGTTTTTGTGTTATTATTTTAGATATTTTTTGTTTTGTACCTCAAAACGAAAGCCACTGCAGATAAATCCAGTGCTTCTTTTAGGTTGCTTTTAAATTACCTTTACATAAAACTTTCTATTTCTTGGCCCATCAAATTCACAAAAATATATGCCCTGCCAAGTGCCAAGCTTCAATCTTCCATTTTCAACAATTACGCTGCATGATGAACCCATTAATGAAGCTTTTATATGGGCATGAGAATTCCCTTCCATATGTAGATATCCATTTTGTTCAGGAAAAGCCTTGTTCAGACCTAATAAAATGTCATGTACAACATCTGGATCTGCATTTTCATTTATTGTTACCCCAGCGGTGGTATGAGGAATGAAAACTACAGCTATTCCATCCTTTACATTACTTTTACTTACTTCTTCCTGTACAATTGATGTTATATCTATGAACTGATCTTGTTTTGTAGTTTTTAATGAATGTTCCATGATTTCACCCTTTCTATAAAAACTAAACAATTAAATATTAATATTACTTTTTCTTCTAAATTTTCACAGCTCTATATCTTGCCACTTGCCATGTGGGTGGCACTTTTTTCGCTTATATTCATTATATGTTATACCCATGAATTCTCTTAACCTATTTAATATGGTGAATAAGGTAATAATTCTTTTATACAGACTTTCTGTATCCCATCTTCAGTTTGTATTAAAACTTTAATGTCAGGGGCATACTGCATAAGCATCTGCCTACAATTTCCACATGGGGAAATTAAGGTATTGTTTTTCTCTGGAGACCTTACTGCAACAATAGTATCAAATTCACGTTCCCCAGCTGTAATTGCTGTGCCTATTGCTATATATTCAGCACATGAACCATGCACTGCATATACGTTTACTCCAACATAGATGTTACCATTTTTGCAACGTAATGCTGCACCTACTGTGTGATTTTCATCAACTTCATCAAAGTTTTTATTGATAACTTGTTTTGCCTCCTCAATTAGTTTCAAATCATTATCATCAATCATAATTAATAAATCTCCTTCAAATAACTCCTTATTCTATATATAACTTAGCTATTCTAATTATATCCTCAAAGTTATTCCTATATCTCAAAATATGTTCAAGTAGTTCTTCATGTTTAGGTTCCTTGTACCTATGAGATATTCTATTTCTAATAAGTCTTGATTTTTCGAGAAATAGATATATATCTTCGTTTATTATTCCATCTTTTTTTAGGATATTTAGACTTTCATGTATTGATATTCCTATCTTATACTTTTTCATATCTTTGAGAAGTATTGAAAAAAAGTCTTCTAGTATAGTATGGAAACTAACAAATAACTGTCTTAAGCTTGATTTTGCGAGCTTAATAATTAGGTTATCATCTTTTTTATTCTTGAGTACGTCTAAACACTCATCTATGTCTGCAATACACTCCTGCATATCTTCTATAATTTTTATTAATCTTTCTTGATTCATGATAATACATCTACCTTTCTAAAATACATAAAGTTCTCATTTTCTCTATATATTCTATCAGTTTCGTTATACAAAACCTCTAAAGACATTCCATTATCTTCGGTATAAATAATCTTTCCAGTATTTAAAATGCTTATCTTTACAAAAATATCTAAGCTTTCACTTCTAAGGTCCAAAACATCTATTTCTCTATTTAAAAGATTTTGGAAAAACAACTCTATTTCTAAAATACTATCTAATTCTATTGATTTACTAGCTAAAAGAGCTATGTCCACATCTGATTCCTCATTGAACTCATTATCTAAGTCATCACTAACAATACTTCCAAACATAAGCATGGTTGTGATATTATATTTTTTTATAAAGTTAAATACCTCTTCTGACTTTAGCTTTTCTATTATCTCTATTTTATCATATGCTTTATCCACTTATTAATTCACCCACTTTTGAATAATGTACCCTCAATAGCATCAAGTGATTCTTAGGTTCAGGCGGAGTTTGCTTATAAGGAATACCTCTTCTCCATCTGAACCTTAGAAGAACTTATCCAGGTGCGTATCAGTGCTTATGCACAGCATAAGAACTCTAGCTGACTGAAGTCAAAGAGTTCTAATATTCCCCACTTTGAAGAAGATGGGGATGTTAGCAATGGTAGCGATCGGACAAAAGCACTTATTGCAAAGCTTATAGCCTATCACCTTTGCAAAATAAAACTTTATCTCTTCCAATACTTATATTATATACCATATTTAATGAAATAACATCAGAACTATATTATAATTATATTAGGCACATGATATATTAATATTTTAAGGAGATCATACCTATGAATATAACTTTGTTCATTGTTCCAATTGTGTTATGGATTTTGGCTTTAATAATTAATACTGGAAAAGCAAACTTTTTAATTGCAGGATACAATACTGCACCGCAAAAGCAAAAGGATAAGGTAGACGAAAAAGCACTGTCTAAATTTATGGGAAAGTTTCTTTTTATTTTAGGCTTAATTCAGTTAGTCGTTCCAATTGCTACCCTTTTGAAGCCTGATAATTTAAAACTTATTGTAATGTGTGTGAACATTGTATTTATCCTTGTTACAATTGCTGGAGTTATTTATATAAATACAAGCAAAAGTTTTCAAAAATAGCTATTTATAGTGTGGTCAGTAATTTTGGCATAAAATAATAACCACCAGCTAGTTCCTTACTTTAAATCTTGCCACTTGCCATGTGGGTGGCACCTTTTAATTGCTTACTTAGTTGTTGGAAACAGTTCAAAAAACTTTGTTCCTCCTACTTTTGTATCTGATTCCCCTGGGAGCTTTTGGGATTTAAATTTAATGTAGACCCTTAAATTTGGTGTTTGATATGGCAATTTCATTTCAATCTTCTTAACCATACCAGGGGATATTTCTCTCAATTCAGTGTCACTTATAATGCCATCTGGCAGGGATATGACAACATTGTAATGATTTTTGAGAACCCGCAGCTTTGAATTAGTTTCAAAATAATCCGGAGATTCTCCAGCGTAGGAAGCCAGCGGTTCCTCTTCAGCACTAATTTCATAATTCAGATGCCCATATTCCTTTTGAAGTATTGATCCTATATCTTCAGAAATCTTTAATGCAGCAAGTATCCCGCCATATTCATCAGATATTCCCTGGCAAAACAAACCTGTGTCGAACTTAATATTTTTATTATTAACTGGGCCAAGGTCAAATATATATGCTGGAATCAAAGGGTTATATTCTGAATTATATACATTAAATTTTTCTTTATAGGCATTCTCATAATACTCTATTGTTTCCTTTTCCGCTTTCATTTTACTTATTGGATTTCCCATGAATATATTCATCAATAACAGTGCCCCGGATAAAATAATCACTAGTGTGATTAAAAGAAATGTTTTCTTCATTATGAAAATCTCCTTTTCATTAGCTGCTATTTAATCTACAGATTGTTCTATATGTTTGACTTGTTCTGGGGTCAAATGGATTCCTTAGGTAAGATACTTTTTCTTATTCCTTAACCAGCATTGATGCCAGGAACTGAGGTGATGTTTAACCTTTGAGTTGCTTTTATAGCTGAATTTTTCGCAGTCATCTTCTACTTTTTTTAATTGTAACATGCACCATAACCTTAGACAAGAAGATTATCAAGAGATTCGAAAAACTCACCATACTTCCCCAAAAGCTTATCTTGCCACTTGCCATGTGGGTGGCACTTTTAAATCACCTTCTGGTACTCTGGTTTCCACTCAAGTCTTGCAATACCAACTTGTCCGTTTCTATTTTTAGCAACTATATTTTCAAGAATATCCTTGTTCTCCGCATCTGGGTTATAGTAGGCATCCCTATACAAAAACATAACCACATCAGCATCCTGTTCAAGACTTCCTGATTCCCTAAGATCAGAGAGCATTGGCCTATGGTTAGCTCTTGCTTCTGGTGCTCTTGAAAGCTGAGATAAAGCAATTATTGTGATTTCTAACTCTTTAGCTAGTAATTTTAACTGTCTTGAAATTTTAGATATATCTAAATTCCTGCTTTCTGACCTCTCCTCAGTGTTTACGAGCTGCAGATAATCTATTATAACAATATCTAATCCCTTTTGTATTTTTAATCTTTTACATTCAGCTATGATACTTCTAAGGGTAAACACCTTATCATATATATAAAGACTTGACCTCGATAAATCATTAGATACTTTCATAATTTTTGCCCATTCTTCATCCTTTAAGGCTCCAGTTTTTATGCTGCTGCAGTTTATTTCACCTAAGGCAGATAATGCCCTTTCAATAATTTGTTTTTTTCCCATTTCTAAATTAAAAAAGGCTACCTTTGCATTTTCATTTATTGCTGTATTTAAGGCAATGTTTAATGACATAGCTGTTTTCCCCATGGATGGCCTTGCAGCCAGTATTATAAACTCTTCCTTGTTAAGTCCTCCAAGCATTTTATCAATTACTCTATAGCCTGTGCTAATGCCTGGAATATCTCCTCCATTTTCATATCTTCGCTGAAGCATTTCAGTAACTTGAATTAATGCTTCTTCTGTGTTTCCATCCTGAACATTATCTTTTGTTCTCAGCTTTAAAAATGCATCTTCTAATGAATCCACAATGTCATCACAGCTTTTATCTTTATCCTGAAGCTCTTTTTTCTTAAGTTCAAGGAGATTTATCATCTTTCTTAAATTGGACTTTTCCTTTATTATTTCCCCATAATATTTTGCATTATATACTGGCAGATAGGATGTATAAACTTCGCTTAAATAGCTTATTCCACCTGCTTCTGGAAGACTTTCACCTAATTTATCACTTATAGTAACTAGGTCTATAGGAATGTCCCTCTCATATAAATTCACTATAGCCCCATAAATAAGTTTATGCCTGGCATTGTAAAAATCATCACTATCTAAAAAGTCAATAACACTGCAAAGGGCATTATTGTCCTTAAGAATAGCACCTAAAATGTTCACCTCTGTCTCTAGATTATAAAATCTATTAATATCCACCTAAGTCACCCCTACTCTACGTATACATAAGCTTCAGCATTAGCACCTTCGAATTTAATTTCACTGCACTTATCTTTATTTTTGTCCTTCCAGTCCCTTTGATAAGCTAAAACTCCACTTCCCGTTGTAATGCCAAGACTATACCAATTATTTAAAATAGAATCTATGTATTTCATACTTCGAGCATTATGATAGGCTGCTTCTTTAATGGCCAAAACTATAGAATCACAGCTCATATCCTCACTCCAATCCTTAAGACTTTCAAACTCTATTGGAGTTATTGGGTGAATATTGTTATTAAACACCTGTACAACTTCACCGATACCTGTATCTTCTGCCTCATGAACTTCATCTATATAAGCATCAGCCGAGTTCCCTATTATTTCTTCTGCTTCTTTTTCTTCTACTTCCTCAATTTCTTTTTCAATTTCTTCTTTAATTTCTTCTTTAATTTCTTCTTCCCCTAGGTCCTTATAAGCCCCTTCTAAGCCCCTTATTTTTTCCTGAAAGTCCTCTACTCCATCAAAAATTAAAGGTATAGGGTACCCCAATTTTTCACATAAGTTATAGAGCTTATCTACAAATTCTCTATGTTTAATTTCTTTTATTTCTTTATTTATACACTTTATTGTGTTTCTGCTGTTTATAAAATTGTATTTTATCCAGTTTAAAATCATTATTTCCTTTGTTTCCTCACAGTATTCTATTTTGCCGTAGCTAATGAATCTCTCTAAAAGCTTGCTCACAGTTTCCCTATTATAGCCTGTCTCATATTCAATAGTTCTTTTAGGAAGTTCAAAAATCCCACATTGTTTAGTATTGGTACATTGAAGCAAGTACACATAAAAAAATTTCTCCTCTGGTGTTAAATCCATAACAAAAGCATCTCCCCAAAATGATAATTGTAATTGTCTATATAGTGCCATAAGTAATCCACCTCCAAAAAATTTCTACCTATATATTTAATATGCAGTAATATGAAAATTGCTGTGAAAAGTTAAAATTTTTGAACACCGCTTTTTTCCATTTGAATTGTTTCTATTTGTATATATATGACACTTAACTTAGAAAAAATGGGACAAAAAACTTAAAAAAAACTTTTTTTAAGTTTTTTTATTCTTTTTTTTAAATTCTGTCCCCTTTTTTAACGCTGAAGTGTCTTATATAGTTATATATGAGAATTTTATTTTAATTTGTAAAATTATAACTAAGGGGTGCTGACTATGAATTATGATGAAATTGAATCAATTGTAAAAGAATTAGTAGTATTAGAAGAAAATGAGTATTTAGATTACACCAAGCAAATGATTGAGTTTGTTAATGCAAAAGTTAATAGGGAATATACTAAATATTTATTTACTTATTATGATAAAGAGGATTTAAAACTTGATATATATTTAAAAGTTTATAGTTTACTAAATAAAACCGAACCTAAAAGCTTTGTAGAAATATTGTGCTATTCAAAGGCAGCTGTTAATAACTTTATAAAAAATAAAAAAAGAGCATTGTATTTAAGATTATGCAAACGTATATATAAACCTCTTCAGAGCTCCTATTCACAGGAAATATATATGGACAAAATAGCTCAAATGGCTCATTATACAAAATCTCTATGGGACTATATATCCTACAACCCTATTCCAACTTCTGTAATGAATAAACTTACGAGTACTGATAAGGATGTACTAAATTTTATTTTGCGTTATGGAGATATTTCAACAAAATTTTATGCAGCTGTTGAAAAAATCGATGAGGAAACTTCTAAAAAAAGAATAACTAGATTTAGAGAACATATCTCCTATAGAATGCTTCTATGGAAGAAAAGTCATCCAGAAGAAGCTAAGTTAATTCCTGAAGTGTTTTCTTATATAAAAAATAAATAAATATAAGGAGATTTATATATGGATTTAGAAGAATCAGCTCTTAAAGCCCAAGGAGGAAATAAAAAATCTTTAGAAGATTTATTTATATATTTTAAGCCCTACATTGTAAAGCAGGCCCACTGCATATATGTAAAGGGTTATGATATAGAGGATTTAATTCAAATAGGATATGTAAGTCTTATGAAAGCCATAAAGATGTACAAGCCATTAAATAAAAACTTTAATTACTATGCTCTAGCTTCAATCAAAAGAAACTTTTATTATCTTATAAGGCAAGAAGCTCGACATAACGGAGAATACAGTATGGAGTTTGAAACTGGTGGTGGATTAACTCTAGCTGACAGCATAGAAGATAAATTTAACTTAGAAGAGGATTATGTAAAAAAGGAAGCTATAGAAAGGTTAAAAGAAACCTTAAAACTCCTAAATAAAGAAGAAAAGAAATTAATAAAATGGGTGTATTTTGATAAGAAAAGCCTAAAAGAATATACGGAGCTAGAAGGAATTACTTATCATCAGGGAAGATACAAAATACAAAAGGTGCTGCAAATGCTTAGAGAAGCTTTAAAATAATATTTAATTTTTCTCACTTTTCTTCTTTCTGCATATTAAATAGTGAAAGGAGTTGATAGTATGGCTATTACAGCTGATATGGTTAAAAAGTCTTTAATTCTTGAATATGTAGTGGGAACTGATGACGAGGGCAAGGATGTCATTGGAAGTCAAAGATTTCCTAAAATTAAAACTGCTGCAACTGATGATGCTTTAAATGCTGTTGCACAGGCAATATCTCCAGTACTTAAAAATCCAGTTTTATATACTAAAAAACAAGAAGACAGCGTTTTAGGCTAATAAAAAGGAGGAATGATTTATGGCTAAAAGTTTAGTTTTATCCTTTGTGAATGTTGGGGGCAAGAAGACCAGCATCACAGTAAACAATATAAAAGATGCAGTAACTGCTGCAAAAGCGGTGCTTATGTAGTAGACAGAGAAAAAACTGAGATAACATTATAATTATCACCAATGAAATAAAATATTAACCTTTTATAATCTATGCAAGGCAGTAAGTCCATTCCCTAGGAGTTGCTGCCATTATATAAATTAAAGAAGCAGTAGACTACCCCTACTGCTTCTTTTATGTTATTTAAAAGTATTTTTCTAAATCATTGATATTTTCCAATTCAAAAATATCCGTAGCTATTACATCTATAGTTTCTTCAGGCATTTTCTTTATTTTTTCTATATATCCATGAGGTATAGATTTAAACTTTTTAATAAGTTGCTTTATAAGAATTTCAGCTTTCCCTTCTGCCTTGCCTTCTTTTATTCCTTCCTTTATACCTTCTTTTATCCATTGTTCCATGCCTTCTTTAATTGCCTCATCTCTTATCATCTTACCTATCTCAGTCATGCTCACTACCTCCTTAAATTTTTCTTTTGATATTTCATCTCCAAACTTATCAAACAATGCATACAGTAAAGTTAAGCATTGTAACTTTTCATTACTTTCAGGTATCTTATCTGCTAATTCTATACTTTCTAAAGTCCTCTTGCTTCTACTATCTCTTCCATTCATAAGTGGTATAAAAGTTAATGTTAATATATCTTCTCCAGTTAACTTTCCACCCTTTGATATCTTTTCTCTCAAATATTCTAGTTTTTCATCGCCATTTAAACTTTTCATGTAAAAAGCTTGAATATTATACTTTATTGTTCCTGCATCTATGTAAGTTTCTACATCCTCTATTTCAGCAGAATATATAACAAGTGTCCTAACTTTTCTTTTTTCTTTATAAAATAACGATGCATCGTAATATAAAAATCTCTTTAAATCTTCTCTTTTATTTGTAGTTTGAAACTCAAAATGAAGATACGATCCATCTTCTGTATAAAATAGATAATCCGTATAATTAGTTTTAATATCAATATTCTTAATCTCTGTTTCTGCTGGAGCAATTATCTTTGTATCAATACCAAAAAATTTCACAGCATTATCCTTAAAGAACTCCATTGCCTTTTTTAAGACGGCATCCTCTACCTTATTATAATCCATAATCATCTCTTCTTTCTAGTTATTTATATTACTTATTATTTCCAGATAAGAAGAGTTTGTACAAACATTTGTTCGTATATATAATTACTTCTTTCTTAAGTTATAACTTTATTTAAATAAAATATCCCATTACGTAAACAACACATAATGAAAATTCATATAACAAAAGAGAGCTTTATTTAAAACTCTCTTCTAATTAAATTACTTTTATATAAAATGTCCTATTTCTTGGCCCATCAAATTCACAAAATATATATCTTACCAAGTATCAAGCTTTAATCTCCCATTCTTATATGCTATTTTTATAATTATTCATTCCTCTATAAACTGGGTTTTGTACTATAATTAAAGATAATTATATCTCCTACACCTTCTTATTAAATTCCACATACAAGCTACTTGGTATTTCATTTTCTAATTCTAGCAAAACTGTTATAGGTTTTTCTCCTTCATATTTAATAGTATTTCCTTTTCCTATATAAATGTAAGGCTCTACAGCTCCATCTATTTCTCTATACTTTCTAACAAATAAGTGTAAGTTAATTTGCCTTTCCTTATTACGTATAATATTCTTTCCTCTATCAGATGATTGAGCTGTGCTATTTGGACTTTGCCATTGAAAAAACTTTCTACTTATAAACTTATCTTGGTAATTTATACTTTCCTTAATTTCCTCTTCCTTATGTAAATCTATAAATAAAAAGTACTCTTTTCCATTAGTTATAAGTCCGCTACCTCTAAAAGAACTATGGATTTTAGTATAATTAGATAATAGTGCTGTATCTATCATTTGATACTGTTCATATAACTTAAAAAATGGCACGCCATAATAAGTATCTCCAAATTCCTTTTCATATCTTACAAGGCCATAGTTTATAATATCTTCAATGTATACTTTATATTTTTTATTATTAATTACAGCTAAAAATTCATCTGTATTTTTTAATACTCCATCTACATAGTTAAAACACTTAACATTGCTTTTAAGCTGTGATGAATCATAATAATTCTGATTTAAATATTTAAAAGCATGCTCAATACTTTTATCATCTACAGACTTTATATGTTTTAATACTTCATTTTTTCCCTGCTTTAGATTTATTTCAGAATGATTTAGTAAATATCTAATTATTGCAAATTCGTAAACTCTTTTTATTGGAATACTACTTGATAACTCTTTAATAATTTTAAAGAAGCTATCATTTAATAGAAGGTTCTGAAGCTCTTCGTCCTTTTCTACTTTTGCTACAAATCCTAAATAGGTCTTTTCCTTATTTATAAATTTAGTTGGATCTGGAGAACCATCATATTTTACATAGTCCATTAATAAATATGGTACTTCCCAGTTTCTCATTCTTTTAAATTCAGTATATTCTTCTTTTAAGTATTTCATAGAATTAAAGTTTTCTTCACTTAATTGCTCTAATATTCTTTCTTGAGAAATTCTGTCCATTTGAATATTTGTGCATCCTGGTAGACTAGCAAATTCCGTTGCTACGGCTACCCTTAAACTATCCTTGTCATAATATCTAGAACCATTTAAGGCTATTGCAATTAAAAAAACTTTATTATGATTTCCTATAAAATCTAGTACAGTTAAAAAGCTTTTGCTTTCATGTTTTCTTAAGCCTCTACCTAATTGCTGTATAAATACTATTGGTGAGTTTGTAGGTCTAAGCATTAATACTAGATTAATGGATGGTATGTCTACACCTTCATTAAAAATATCCACAGTAAAAATCACCTTAAGGTCATCCTCATCAGATTCTAACCTTTTTATGTAATTCTCTCTTTCCTGCACAGAATTATTTCCTGTTAAGCATACACTTTTTATGCCTCTTTTATTAAATTCTGATGCCATATATTCAGCATGTTCTATGTTTGCACAAAAGCCTACAGCTTTTAATTTTTCTCCATCATATCCATAGAAATTCATCTTTTCAACTATAAGGTCAACTCTTTGATTTACCTGTAATCTTTTAGCAACTTCATCAATATCCTTTAAATTAACATCACTTAAATCTATGGCTTCTATATCAGTTATGCCAAAATAATGAAATGGAATAACTAAATCCAAGTTTAAAGCTTCACGAAGCCTAACTTCTAAAGCAATGTTATTATTAAACAAGTCAAATATACCATCCCCGTCACTTCTCTCTGGTGTAGCAGTCATGCCTAGTAAAAACTTTGGTTTAAAGTATTCTATAACCCTTTTATAGCTAGGACTTGTGGAGTGATGTGCTTCATCAATGATTATATATTCAAATTCTTCCCTGCTAAATTCATGTAAATTATTATTTAAAGATTGTATTGTGGAAAATAAATAATCTGCAGTAATGTCCTTTTGGCCTCCGGTTAAGAAACCTGTTATTTTTAATTTATTTTTACTTAATCTTTTAAATGTCCTCTCTGCACTTTTTAATATGTCTTCTCTATGAACTATAAACAGCATCTTTTTAGGTTTAAAGTTTGAAACATCAAAGGCGGACATATATGTTTTTCCTGTTCCCGTTGCAGCTATAACCAGTGCTCTATCTTCTCCAGAAACTCTTAATCTATTTAAATTATCCATAGCTTTTATTTGCATTGAATTAGGTTTTATTATCTTATAGTTTTCAAATTCCACCTTTTTAGATGTGTCTATTTTTTTGATTTCTTTTATAAACCTACTATAGTTTTCTATAAATTCTTCATCTACAATTTCCGTACAGTTCCAAAGATTATTATATTCTTTTAATACATCTTCAATGAAGTTATCATCCTTTTTAGAAATTACTCTAACATTCCATTCAATATTGCTTTTCAGTGCCCTTTGAGTAATGTTTGAAGATCCTATAATGATTTTATATTCATCTTTATTTTCAAATATATAAGCTTTTGTATGAAAGCCCTTATCCTTATCTGCAATAAAAACCTTTAAATCTATATTGCTGAAGACTTTAATTCTTTCTAAAGCCTTAGGCTCTGTAAAGTTTAAATAAGTTGAAGTTATTATTTTTCCCCTTACACCTTTTAACTCTAATTCTTTAAAGGTATCTAACAAAAGCTGAAGCCCGCTAAAATTAATGAAAGCCACACTAAAATAAAACCTTTCACATTCATTTAAACATCTTTTTAGTTCATTTAATAAATTTCCACTTTCAGAGTTAATTATCAGCTTATTATTTATAAGATATCCATTATTATCAATATTTTTAGGTTCTACAATTGCTGGTTCATTTTCAATTGTTTTATTATGAATAACAGTTTTTGCTATATTGTTCATGTATATTACCTCATATCTTAAGTTTGTATATATGATTAGCCATTATAGTTTCATTATTCTACGGAGATGGGGATTTACCTTCAAATTAAAAATAAAAAACACCAGGGGCTTACCCTGATGCATAGATATTTCTTTAATCTTTTTCAATTCTTTATTTATAATAACTACTCCATCACTCATCTTTTTTAGTGTTAATCTCTCAATTTGTTACGTTATATCAAGAATAAAACTAAAAATAGTTTTATTTTCCCTATAGTTTATGTATTGCGGAGACGAACCGTACCTTTTTATATCCCTTTCCATAGATTTAAGGGTAATGTATGAGCAATACTCAATGTAATATTATTTTTTATTCCAAAATGTGAAAAAGCATAAAAATTCATTGTCTATATAAAACTATCTATAGGCTAACTTTAATAAAAGATATAGATATAATCATCAAATCTAATAAATCGGTGATTATTAATTTTATACTATAACTTTATACCAATTAAAGTGTTGCATATAGAATTGCTCATAAATATCTCTTTTACTCATTGTTTATTACTTTCATACATTCACGAGGTTTTATTAGTAAAGATGATATAACTCACTCTTTATATTCAGATGATGTTTCAGCAACACGTTCTGTATTAAAATATTTCTCTTTTATATCATTTACTGTTTTAAATGTAACTTGCCCATTCATAAGCATCGGAAGGAGCCAATCTCTTAATTGAATAAGTTCTTGAGTTTGAATATCTAGCTTTTTTATATTAGCTAACATAGGATTTACTATATTTTCAAATTTCTTTTGAATATTCATATTCGGTACAAGTATTTTTATTTTTCTAAGTTCATCTTGCCTTATTCCAAAGACAGTACTTCCACTTTGACTACCTATTATTTGTGAATATCCATTTCCTTTTGATAACTCATAATATAGATAACAAGATAAAACCTTACTTTTATTTGCTCTAATGGCATACAATCTTTGACTTAGACAATATTCTATTTTAACAAGAACATAGTAAAATTCACCCAAAGGTGCTTCTGAAGTCATAAGAATATCCCCATCTTGTAGTTTAACTGGCATCCATTTTTCATACATCTCTCTACTTACTTTATTTGCTTGATCCAAATTTATTAACCTACCATTCTTAACCACCTTAGCAGATAAAGCTATAATGCCATCTTCAACCCAATCTCCACCCATTTTTTTTGGTGTTTTTCCTCTATGGTCAATAATTGTATCAATATTACTATCTAATGTTTCAAACTTCCATCCTTCTGGTATATGTTTCTTTAAATCTTCATTCCAAGTCATTTTCCCACCAGATGACTTATATGGCTTACCTTCCTTATTGGGAAAATCAAATTGTAGAAACCAATAATCATAAATTGTTTTTACAAGTGCTTCAAGTTCTTGAATAATCTTATTATTTAGCTCTATTTTATTATCAATATTACTTAAACAAGTTGCAATTTTTTCTTGTTTAAATTTATCATTATGGCATAATTCTATTGTTTCAAGAGCTGAAACATATAAGTTTTTTTGAATACTTCCAACTGATTTTTTTATAATCTCTGCTTTTTTATATTTTAGTAAATAAAAAATATACATAAGGGGTACTTTTTCTTTATTAACATCAATATTTATAACTGCTCTATTTCCACACATTACATCTTTAAGTATGCCCAATGTTCCTATAGTTCCTGATTTACTTATAGCAATTGAATCTTTTGGGAACATAAAAGCACTCTTACCAGCACTTTTATAACCTTTTTCTGTAAGCTTTCTTGATGTATCATAAACATATCTATCATTTAAATCAACAGTTCTTAACCATTTAATATCCCCATCAAAATACTCACTATTACTTTGTGAAGGGTTCACATAACCTTCTTGAAAGGAGCAACAATCTTTTAGTGCTTTACTCATACTTCAACTCCTCCAAACCATTTAGTATCTCTTCTTCTAATAGGTTAGACTCTGCGAAGTATTTTCTTAAGTTATCTTTTATTTCTGAAACCTTATTTTCAAACTCTTCTTGAGTAATCTCTACATACTCTATTTTCACATCAAAATACTGCCCTGCAGAGAATGAGTAGTTTTTAGACTGAATATCTTCATAACTTACAACAACTGAAAAATCTTCTACAACTTCTTTTTTAATAAATGTGTCAATAATCTTCTGTTCTTCATCATGAGAAAGCGAAGTTCTCTGATTTTTACCATCCTTTACTTTAGCTCCCAATTTAGAAGCATCCATAAGAACTATTCCACCATCTTTGTTAGCTTTGTCTAAAAATAATATAGATACATTCGTTCCTGTGTTGGCAAATATATTGGAAGGCATTGAAACTACACCTTTTAACATTTTCTCATCAATTAATTTCTGTCTTATTTTCTTCTCAATACCTGATTGTGCAGTTATAAAACCTGTTGGAACTACTATAGCTGCCTTCCCATTTTCTTTTAATGAGAAAATAATATGTTGTAAAAACAATAAATATATTGCCATTGATTCTTTCTTTTTTGCTGGTATTGTTGGAATTCCAGCAAAAAATCTTTTATTACCATCTGTGTCAACAAAATCTCCCCATTTATTTTCAATTTGATCTCTTGTTGTTGAGAAATCCATTTTAAAAGGCGGATTTGAAGTTATGTAATCAAATTTTTTTAATCCACTTGTTGCATCATGCTCTCTATTATAATGAGAAGGATTTAATAATGTATCCCCTTGTACTAAATTCTGCAAACTCTCTGTTAATCCATTTAATAACATATTTATTCTCAAAAATCTTGATGACTTTTGTGAAATATCTTGGGTATAAACTAATGCCCTATTAATTCCATCATCATCTCCAAGTTCATGTGCTAAATGTAAGACAAGTGAACCAGAACCAGCTGAAGGGTCATAAATTTCAGCTGCTTGTACACTTTCAGTACTTCCTACAAGAATTTTAGCAATAATTTTACTTACTGCTTGAGGAGTAAAATATTCTGCATATACTCCACTAGCTACATTATAATCTTTTATTAAGTATTCAAAAATAGCTGAATAAAAATCAAAATTATGAGCGAATGCTCCACTAAAATCAAACTTTTCTTTTGATATAATACTAAAAATTGCTTTTGCAAAATTATTTCTTGCCGATGATTCAACCACCTCTGTAATTGACTCAAATAATGGCTTTTTTGTTCTATCAGCTGTTTCTACAGCAAATATCTCATTTTTTACAGAATTTGAGATTCTAATTAAAGCATTATCAAATTCTTGATAAAAGGTTTCACTTGATACTTTTTCTAATAACTTTGTTATTGTGTCTTCATATTCAAAGGCTACATCCTTTGAATGAATACTATAAAACGCATCTAATTCATCATTTTCATTTTTTAATACTTCATCTATTGTCATTTCAAGGTCTTCTGCAAATTGCTGAAGGTTGTACATAAATTTATCGTTTAAAAATTTATATAAAAATATTGAGGTAATCACCTTTTCCTCTGATGCCTGATTACCTAGTCCATTAGTAGTACAAAGACCTTTTAATTCATCTATCATCTGTTTAATCTTATTTTCAACTTCAAATATTGTTGTCACGTCTTTAATTCTCCTTCTACTTATAAATTTGAAGATTTACATAAATATCTCCAATTAATTGTGTATACCATTCTTTTAAATTTAATTTTTTATATAGCTTTGCTTTTAATAATTCCTTTGTCGTCTTCTGCTGAACATTTGTTATAAAATTATTTCTTCCTTGTATTATAACAGCATTCTTTTCCATTATATCTTTAAGATTATGATATACACATATAAGCACTGCTTCTATATCCTCTCTACCATAATTAGGATATAAATTACAATAATCATTATAGGTTTTTACAAAAGCATAATTTCCTCCATAGATTGCTGCTAATCTTTCGTTTTCTTTATTTATACGTTCAATTTCCTCTAAAGCTTTTAGTAGTTCCTCATTAATTTTACTTAAATCATTTAAATCAACTATTTCAAGCATATTAAATATTTTCTGCAAGTACTCATTTAACTTAACTATCCTTATATCTTCCTTATGCTTGTTATCTTTAATTCCCTTTTGTATTTTCTTTATTTTATCTACGATGTCTTCAGCTTCTTGAGTATTTTGATATTTGCCTAAATCCATTATACTAATTTTTACTTTTATAAACTGATAAATAATATCAACTACTTCTTTATTGGAAAGAATTGTTAGTGTATCTACTGCTCTATTTGTTAGATTTACAAAATCAATTCTATTCTGAACCACCTTCAATAATCTTTTTATATGACCTGTATCAATTTGTTTGGCATATTCTTCTGCTCTTGAAAGTAAGAATTCTGTATGACACTCCTTAATTTTACTTAGTACCCTTCTTAACTTATATAGTTTTTCTTTGTCTATTTTTATAAGTGCTTTAGATACTTCCTCTAAATTTGATGTTTGTATTATAGAATCAAGTTCTTTCTTTAAACTTTGATACTTATTATTTATTGTCTCCTTATCGATAACTAATCCATCTAATGATGTATGTTCTTCCCCCTCTTCGCTTAGTTCCGCTTCTAATTCTTCAAGATATTGCTTTATCGTTCTATCATATTCTGCTTCAACATCAACAAAATCCACTATATAACCATATTTATAATGTTTTCCTTCTTTATTAGTATAAGGTCTATTTACTCTTGATATTGTTTGAAGTAGAGTATGTTGCTTTGCATTTCTTAATAAGTACATCTTTTTTAAACGCTTAACATCATACCCTGTTGTAAGCATTTGATGAACTACTAATATATCAGGAACTAATGTTTCTTTAAATGCAAGTTGTGTTTCTTTATTTGCTTGTGTAGATATTTCGTCATCAGTAATAACTAATCCAGTAGTTAAATCTTTTGAGTTATTCTGAAACCAAGCATGTACCTTTTTAGCTTGAGGATTACTATTGCATACAATCATTCCACCAATAGTTTTATCATTGTTGGTATATGTAAAATCTTTAAAATCATCTTGAATAAATTTACATAATGCTACTATATAAGCATCTGATTGATACACTGCGTCTTTATCTACATTAGGGTTTTCTAAATCTAAATTCCTTTTTATTTCTGTCTTTGCCAAAGTACCAATTGTCTCTTTCTTAATCCTTAATGTATATCCATCTGCTATACTTTTATCATAAAAATACTTATGTATGTAATCACCAAACTTTAAATTACTTCTTTCTTTTTTATTTAACAGTGGCGTACCAGTAAGTGCTATAAAAACTGCATCTCTATCTACTAACATTAAATTCTTGAAAAACTCTCCTGTTCTTGCATAAGAACGGTGAGCCTCATCTACAAAAAATACTCTTTGAATTTTTGCATTATAATCATTCTTTGCCATAGGCATTTTATCTGTAAACTTGTGAATATTTACTACTGTAAAATCCCCCCAAGATTTCATATCTGTATTTGTAGAAAGGACTTTATTTAATTCAGAAGCGAAACTCTCTCTATCTGATACATTAATTGCATTATACCCTCTTAATGTAAATTCATTACTTGCCTGAGTTAATAAATCTAATCTATCAACTACAAAGAAAAATCTTGTATTAATTCTTTTTTTAGCATAATAGTCTCTTATTATTCTATTACTAAAAGCTGCTAATGCTGTTTTCCCACTACCTTGAGTATGCCAAATTATTCCGCCCTTTTCTCCTGCTTCTAATCTCTCTATTATTTTTCTTGTTGCAAAAAATTGAGGATATCTCATTATATGCCTTTCTGGTACTGTTTCATCTACATAAACTATTCCATAATGTAAAAAATACATTAATCTTTCAGGTGTAAATACAGAGTTTATAAATCTATTACAAGGAGTTTCTGGACTTAAATTTGTTTGAAATTCTTCCTTATCATATTCTGTTGTACTATACCCATTATCTTTCAAAATATATCTTATGTAATCTTCTTTTATATCTTTTAATTTTATTATATCTTTTTCCTCTTCCCTAAAAAAGCTAAAAGAAGTTTTGGATCCATTAGGTGTTGTATAAAATGAACCTGCCTTTGGATCTTCATCTGTATCATCCGTTTCATATTCCATATTATTTGAAAATGCAGTTAATTGGAGCATATTAAAGTACTTTTTATGTTCTTCCTTTTCCAACCTATCATTTATCATTCTTTTAAACTCTTCTTGAATACCTCCTTCATTATTTGGTGGCTTAACTTCGAGAAAAGCTAATGGTATTCCATTTATAATTATATTTATATCTGGTCTAAATGAACCTTTTAATGTTTTCCCAAAAACAAGTTCAGTCACAACCGCAAAGTCATTATCTTCTATATGATCAAAGTCTATCAACTTTACTTTATCTACAGGATTCACAAGCCATTTGTAAAATTCTTGCCCTAAATCATTATTTTTGGTTACTCTTAATATTTTAGATACTATTTCATTTATCTCTTCATCTGTAAATTTTCTTTTATTTATCTTTTCCAAAGAAGGTTTAAGTCTATTTTTAAAAATCTTTGTATCTTCATCTATTATAGCATCTTTTTGTGACTGATAATTATACCCTACCCTTAAAAATTGCACTGTTGCTGGTATTTTAACCCTCGTATCTTCATTAAACACTTTGCTTCCCCCCTATAAATAAGCATCTATCTCTCTTAAAAAATAATTATGCAAATAAGAGTTTTATTTTTATAAACCCTCATCATTTATATTTCTGCACAATTTTCCATAATACTATTTTAATCTTTACTGGAAATCTATTCAAGGAGTTTAATGGAAAATAAAAAGCACCCAATCTTTTAAAATTGAATGCTCTTTATTATACGTAAATATTACACTCACACAATATTATGTCACTCTAAAGATGCTATACCCTTTTTCAAACTATTTACAATCAAAGTTTGAAATTATTTTTTATGAAACAAAATTACTCTCCCATAAATATACAAGATATATACCCTTATATATTTTACCATCATTTATTAATTTTTATAGATATCTTCACATGTAAAAATATCCACTTTGTTAAATCATATAGCATTGCAGTGCCAAAACTCACTGCAAAATTAACTAAAATATCCATATTATCAATCCTCTCTTATCTAATGAGCGTGTTTTGAGAGGACTGAGAATATCATTAAAGAGTTAGCTGATAATTTAATATTCCAATTTGTTTTCACTCTTTTAATTTGTCTTCACTCTTTTAATCTATTTTCACTTTTTTAATTTGTTTTCACTCTTTTAATTTGTTTTCACTCTTTTAATCTATTTTCATTCTTTTAATCTATTTTCACTCTTTTAATTTGTTTTCACTATTTTAATTTGTTTTCACTCTTTTAATTTGTTTTCACTCTTTTAATTTGATTTCACTCTTTTAATTTGTTTTCACTCTTTTAATTTATTTTCACTATTTTAATTTGTTTTCACTATTTTAATTTGTTTTCACTCTTTTAATTTGTTTTCACTATTTTAATTTGTTTTCACTCTTTTAATTTGTTTTCACTATTTTAATTTGTTTTCACTCTTTTAATTTGTTTTCACTCTTTTAATTTGTTTTCACTC
>NZ_JAFBDB010000005.1 GCF_016908015.1 Clostridium pascui | reverse complement strand
ACAATAGCTATGGACGTAAAAGAATCTGACATCAGAACTAAGACTGAAGAAGTTGTTAAATTAGCTAAGAGTGTAGCTGATATAACTGAAGCTGAATTCATCGTATCTGGTGGTAGAGGAGTAGGAGCAAAAGAAAACTTTGCATTACTTGAAGAATTAGCTGATGTATTAGAAGGAAGCATAGGAGGATCCCGTGCTGCTATAGATAACGCTTGGATAGATAAAGCTTACCAAGTAGGACAGACTGGTAAAACAGTTAGACCTAAGATCTACATTGCAGTAGGTATTTCCGGAGCTATTCAGCATTTAGCTGGTATGCAGGATTCTGACTTTATAATAGCTATAAACAGAGATGAAAGCGCTCCGATCATGCAGATAGCGGATATAGCATTAGTAGGAGACTTCAAGAAAGTTGTTCCTGAACTAATAGCTCAAATAAAGGAAGCTAAAAACTAGCATTTATAATATATAATTGGGTCAATAAGAGTGAGAAATCCATAGTTTTCATAAATAAATATTTTAACTCAAAGCATTTTAATTTGGGTTTTCAGTGTTAAAAAACCTTGTGCTTAACATAAGTACAAGGTTTTTTAATTTAAACAAGCGAAGATAGAAAAATTAGTAAAAAGATTATAAAAGAAACTATAAATATAGAGGTAATTTGAAATCCACTAAGTTCTGCTATATTATTAATTAAGAGATAGATAGAGGTTTTTGTAAAAAGACTTTTAGCAAGGAGATATGAGAATGGAAATAAGAATAATTCTGGAAAACAAGAAACAATTTCTTGATTTATTATTATTAGCAGATGAAGATGAAGATATGATTGATAAGTATTTAGAGCAAGGGGACATGTTTGCTTTATATGATGATGATTTAAGAAGTATCTGTGTGGTAACGCAAGAAGATGCTGATATATATGAGATAAAGAATTTAGCTACATATGAAAGATACCAAGGACAAGGCTACGCAAGAACACTTGTAAAATATATTTTTGAGTGCTATAAGAATAAATGTAAGACTATGTTTGTTGGCACAGGTGATAGCCCTGCTACAATTCTATTTTATGAAGGGTGTGGATTTAAAATTTCACATAGAGTTAAAAACTTTTTTATTGATAACTACAAGTACCCGATTTTTGAAGATGGTGTACAATTAACGGATATGGTTTATTTAAAAATAGATTTATAAAAAAGAAAGAGATAATTAGTATGATGCTTAAAAGTTGTACAGGATACTTACTTAGGAAAAGAAGTTCATTCTTTTCTTCACGTATTATATAATGAGCTAGGAGTGGTGAAATAATAAATAAAATTTATATGGAAAAATTCCTCATGAGATTTCACTATAGATACGAGGCAAGCACCATAACGAAAACTTGCCTTATACTTTAAAATTAATAAAAGAGTATAATAATTTAAATACTATTAACCATATTAGTAAAATATCTTGGAGGAATGTATCCTTTTTTTATTCCTTCTGTAACTAACAAATAAGTGGCTGTGGTATCAAATCTAGCATCATGAAAGTTTGCTGTATCATCAAAAAGTTTTTTGCTTAAGACATCTATATGGGAGTGTTCTATATTAAGAAACTTAATAGCCTCTTCGAGTTTAGGTGCTTTAATGTCATTATGACTGTTTTTAAGGTTACATATATTTTTATAATAATTCATAGTACAAAATATATGTTTGCAATTGAAGTCTTCTCCACAACCCTCCAGCTCAGAGGTTAGAAACTTTATATCAAAACTGACATTATGACCTATGATAACATCTGCAGTTTGAAAGTCTAATAGAAATTCTTCTAGGCAATCTTCAAAATATCTACCATTACTTAATTTATATAATTTTTCAACGCTAAATCCATGAACTTTTTCTGCACTTGGCTCCACATATTCAACGGTGAAGAAAATATTTCTGCCAGTGGTTTTTGTTGGCTTTAAGTCAGTGTCAACAAGAATATAGCTGAGCTGACATATGCTGCCTGGTCTTAAACCTGTTGTTTCTGTATCAAAAAATATCATTTTCATATTTAAAATTCCTCCTAGGGTTGTTTCATTATATATTATAGTAGAGTGCAGAAGAAGTGACAAGAGCATAGAATCTTCGTGAGTGTAATCATATTTAAAAATTAAAGGCTAGCCACATATACATGGCTAGCTTATTTATTTACTCAATATAAAATTGCATTGGATAGGACGTATACTCAATATTTTCCATTTTTTCTACAGTATAGTAACCTGATGGTGAATTGATAACAGTAGGAATACGATTTACAATTGTTGCACATGTATGTTCAACTGTTGCTGGCTTTTTTACATAAAATACTGTATCAGGCTCACCAGTAAATTTCCAATCGCACATATCGCCATCATCAGGGCCATAAACTTTTCCAATACATTGTGTTTCAATGATAGGACCTTGGAAAGTTTCAGTAGTAACAACTGCACTCATACCAATACATTTACCTTTTGGAATGATTGTAGCAAGTGTAGATGAATATAAATCCGTATCATAAAAATATGGAACACATTTTTGAGTTTGTGATTTAATTGTCCAACCCATCTTAGAGCAAATTGCTTCGTTGGAATTCCAAACATATGAAGGTTCTAATGTTTCGGGATGAGCTATTTGTATTTCGAATTCCTCAGGTGTTAAACCCACTCCATGGGCCTTTGCAAGTGCAAGACCGTAATCTTCAACATTGTAGCTAACAGCCCCTTGTATTTTTTCAATCTTATTTACACCGCTTGCAACACATGCAATCATGTTTATCCAGAAAATATCCTGCATACCAGAGCCTGCAATAGTACAATCATATTTTTTAGCAAGAGCATCTAGTTTATTAGTGATTGCTGAGGATGTTGTCCAAGGATAAATTGCTTCTTCGCAAGTAGTAATTACATTAATACCTCGACTTACAATTTTTTTAAAGTGAGGATAAACATCAGTCATAAAACTAAACAAAGTAACGATTGCAATGTCAGCATCACATTCGTCAAGTACAGCATCAGCGTCATTTCTAATAGGTACGCCAAGCTTTACACCAAGTTCTGCCAAGTCACCAACATCCATACCAACAACAGAAGGATTTATATCAATTGCTCCAACAATTTCGGCTCCGTTTTCATATAGATAACGAAGAGTGTATTTAGACATCTTTCCACATCCGTACTGAACAACACGAACTTTTTCCTTAAACATACAAATAACCCCTTCCATTCTTAAATTATAATTATCATAGTTTAATTATAGAGGTTATAGTAAGTATAAAGTCAAATATGATTTGTTATAAGTTTAACTATATTTTATAGGGACTTGCAGACGTAAAAACATACCACGCTCATTATGCTCAAAAATAGGTAGTTCAGTTAAAACTTCACAAATGTAATCTCCAATAATGGTATATCCATTTTTTTTAACAGCATCTAAAAGTCGGTTAATATAATCTTTTTCTTTATTAAATTCATTACAATAAATACATAAATAAGTGTTAGCAGGAATTTCTAATGTAAGTTCTTTTTTTACAGAGTTCTTATCGACAAATACAAAAACTTCACTAGAGAAAAAACGTCTTTCTTCTAAATTATTTTTACGTAGTATGGTTCCCACATTACAAAAATAAATTTGAGGTAAGTTATCAGAAACAAGATTTTGCTTAATATTATAATATCGATACCCATTTCCATTATTTATAGTATCTGGTTTTAATAAACCAATCTTATCATATAATCGCAGAGTTTGTTCTGATATGCTATTTAGCTGAGCCATTTGGCCAATAGTTAATCTTTCCATAAAATCTCCCCCTGATATTTCCATTATGACAATAAAACCTTATACTTGGAATAATGTTGATAATGAGGTTGTTCTGCTTTAATATAAATAAATTTAATAATATATATATTTACAGTAGTACATAATATGAATTTTATACTATAATATATAAAACAAGGTGTACAAAACAAAGGGGGGCTTTTTATGTCAAGAGTATATAATTTTTCTGCAGGTCCGGCTGTATTACCAGAGGAAGTACTTAAAGAAGCAGCAGAGGAAATGTTAGATTATAATGGTACTGGAATGTCAGTTATGGAGATGAGTCATCGTTCTAAGGCTTTTGAAAAGATTATCGGAGATGCTGAAAAGTCTTTGAGGGATCTAATAAACATACCTGATAATTATAAAGTATTGTTTCTTCAGGGAGGAGGACACCAGCAATTTGCAATGGTTCCAATGAATTTGATGAAAAATAAAGTTGCAGACTACATTAATACAGGGCAATGGGCCAAAAGGGCTATGTTAGAAGCAAAAATATATGGAAAGGTTAATCTTATAGCTTCTTCAGAAGATAAGAATTACTCATATATACCTGATTTAAAAGAGTTAAAGATTTCTGATGATGCAGATTATGTGTATATATGTCATAACAATACGATTTATGGAACTAAATATAATGAATTGCCAGATGCAGGAGATAAGATACTAGTTGCAGATATGTCCTCAGATATTTTATCTGAACCAATAGATGTAACTAAATATGGTCTTATATTTGCAGGAGCTCAAAAGAACATAGGGCCAGCTGGAGTTGTTATAGTAATAATTCGTGAGGATTTAATTACTGAGGATGTACTACCAGGAACCCCAACTATGTTAAAATACAAAACTCATGCAGATAATAATTCATTATATAATACTCCACCAGCATATGGAATATATATGTGTGGTAAAGTATTTAAATGGCTTCAAAATAAAGGTGGACTAGAAGCAATGAAGAAAATTAATGAAGAAAAGGCTGCAATACTTTATGAATATCTTGATTCAAGCAGTATGTTTAAGGGAACGGTTGTAAAGAAGGATCGTTCTTTAATGAATGTACCTTTTATAACTGGATCAGATGAATTAGATGCTAAGTTTGTAAAAGAAGCTAAAGCAGCTGGATTTGAAAATTTGAAGGGACATAGAACTGTTGGGGGAATGAGAGCAAGTATATACAATGCTATGCCAATAGAAGGTGTAAAAGCTTTAGTCGAATTTATGAAAAAATTTGAACAAGAGAATAAGAAATAAGTTATATGTAAGTTACAAATTAAAATTTGTACTTTCATAATATAAACGAATATTTAAATGCTAAAAGCTAGTCGTTACATAACGGCTAGCTTTTTAAGATAAAATTATCATTTGTTTCAAGCCATTATTGTATACAAATAAGCTTAGATGATTTAATAATATTTGTGACAAATTGTAGAATTCATTAAAAATATTACGGGAAAATGTTGAAATATTACATAAATAAGGTTAAACTTATAAGGAAATAATAAAATATGCTATAAAAGACTAATAAGCGCTATTTATAAATATAGCATTAGTTTGATAAGCAATAAATTATGTATTGATCTTAAGGTTGAAAGATGATAGCTTTAAATAATTAATTGAATAATTTTAAAATAGGTTCAATAAATAAGTTATTTGTTGAGCAAAAGAGAAGCTGGGTGAAAGTCCCACATGGTATCGCCGCTGTAAGAGAATAGTTTTTTCAATATGCCACTGGATAGCTCTGGGAAGGGTGAAAAAACATTGACGCTCAAGTCAGAATACTGCCTATTTTAAGTTGCCAAAAACTCTACGAGACATAGAGGGAGGGGATTGAAATGATTTATGTAGATTTTCAATAAATAGCCATTTAACGATTAGTTAAAGGGCTATTTGTCATAGGATTTTTAAAGTTAAGATTTTCAAAAAAAGGGAGAGCAATAAAATGAAATTTTTCAATAATTTAGGTGTAAAGAAAAAACTTAATATAGTATTTATAATAATATGTATTTTCATACTTTTAATTGGGGCACAAGGAGTATTTAGTTCTGCAAAAATAAGTAAAAGCGCAAATGATATGTATAGTAATAATTTAATATCTATCAAAAATTTAGAGGAGACAAAGGGCAATCTAAATGAAATTAGAGCTAATATGCTTAGAATTGTTTATGAAAGAGATAGATCAAAATTAAATGAATATATAAGAACTATAGATAATTTAACAAATGAAGATATGCTATTAGAACAAGAATATCAAGCTTTACCTGAAGTATCACAGGAAGAAGAAAGAGCATATGCTGACTATAAAAATGATTTAGAAAAGTATAGGGAAGCAAGAGGTAAAGTTATAGAACTTGTGAAAGTTAATAACTATGATGAAGCAATTAAACTATATAATTCAACTGTATCACCAATAACGGATAGTATGTTTGAAAATATAAAAAAATGTGTTCAAATAAATGAAAGTCTAGCAAAGCAAGATAACATAAATAATATAGCTCAATTCAACAAAGTTAGAAACACCACTTTAATTTATACACTAATAGCATTTTTAATAATAACTTTTATGGCATATATATTAGTAAAAAATATAATGAATCCATTGAATAAAATAAAGGATTTAGCACAGAGGCTGTCAAACTATGATTTAACAGAGTCAATTGATATTACAAGAAAAGATGAATTTGGACAAACAGGTGTAGCTTTAAATATAGCACAGGAAAATGTAAGCAACTTAGTAAAAGTAATTATGGAAAACTCACAGGATATAAGTGCATCTTCTGAAGAACTTTCCTCTACTGTTGAGGAATTAGCAACAAAGGCAGAAACTATTGATGAAGCAGTAGATAATATTGCTGCAGTTATGCAGGAGTCTAGTGCTACATCACAGCAAATAAGTGCATCTGCACAAGAAGTAGATTCAAGTATTAATGTACTTTCTTCTAAAGCTATGGAAGGAAGCAGTAATGCAAATAACTTTAAAGAAAGAGCTAAAGAGGTTAAAAATAAAAGCCAGCAAGCTATAGAGGAAACTCGAAGAATATATATTGAAAAACAAAAGAATATGCTGAAGGCTATAGAAGATGGAAAGGTAGTAGATAGCATAAAAGTTATGGCAGATACTATAGGCAGTATAGCAGGACAAACTAATCTTCTTGCGTTAAATGCGGCTATAGAAGCAGCAAGAGCTGGAGAACAAGGAAGGGGTTTTGCAGTGGTAGCAGAAGAAGTAAGAAAACTTGCAGAGCAATCAGCACAAGCGGTAATAAATATTCAAGATACTATTTCTAAAGTTCAGCAGGCATTTAAAAGTAGTATTGATACAGGCAGCGATATATTAGAATTTATTAATAAACAGGTACAGGAGCAATTTGATGCCTATGGACAAACTGGTGATCAATATTATAATGACTCGGATTTTGTAAGCAAAATGTCTGAAGAAATTGCAGCTATGGCAGAAGAAATTACTGCTACAGTAGAGCAAGTTAGTGAAGCAGTACTAAATATGGCCCAGGCTTCACAAAAATCAAGTGCAGAAGCAGAAACAATAAAAATAAGTATGGATGAAAACACAAAAGCCGTAGAACAAGTAGCAATAACAGCACAAAGTCAAGCAGAACTTGCTCAAAGATTAAATGAAATAGTTCAAAGGTTTAGGATTTAGGAAACTTGAAGTAATATATTGTAAAAATTACAAATAGGGTTGATGAAAATGTTGGTTTAAATGATATATAAAGTAAAAAATGCTTGACATATTATAAATTTATATGTTAAATTAATTTAAAATTAAATAAAAAATTAATCTTATCAAGAGTGGTTGAGGGACTGGCCCGATGAAACCCAGCAACAGCTAGTTTAAAACGTTAAACTGGAAATGTGCTAATTCCTACAGGAAATATCCTGAAAGATAAGAAGAGGAGTAGACTATCTAAATTAATAGTCTATTGTATGGCTATACATAACCGCTTTTTATCGTAAGATTAAAGCGGTTTTTTATTTTTATATAAATAAATTTAAGGGGGAAACATAATGAAAAATAATTTTAACAAGGGGACAATATGTGTTCAAGGAGGATATAAGCCTAATTCAGGAGAACCAAGGATTTTACCGATTTATCAAAGTACAACATATAAATACGATGATCCAGATGAAGTAGCAGCATTATTTGATTTGAAAGCAGAAGGACATATGTACTCAAGAATAAGTAATCCAACCGTAGCCGCCTTTGAAGAAAAGGTTAATGAACTAGAAGGTGGCGTTGGAGCTCTTGCAGTATCTTCAGGACAAACTGCAACTGCCCTATCTATATTAAATATTTGTAAAAACGGTGAGCATATTGTAGCAGCCTCAACTCTTTATGGAGGAACCTTCTCACTGTTATCAACAACTTTAAAAAAGTTTGGAATCAATGTAACTTTTGTTAATCCGGATGCTAGTGAAGAGGAAATATTAACCTGTTTTAAGGATAGTACTAGGGCAATCTTTGGAGAAACAATAGGAAATCCGGGATTAAATATATTAGACTTTGAAAAATTTGCAACAGTTGCAAAGAAAAAAGAAGTGCCATTTATTGTGGACAATACCTTAGCAACACCATATTTATGTAATCCACTTGAGCATGGAGCAAATATAGTTATTCATTCTACAACAAAATATATTGACGGCCATGCAACTAGTATAGGGGGAATCATTGTAGATGGAGGAAATTTTAACTGGGAAAATAGAAAATATCCTGAGTTTACAGAACCAGATCCAAGTTACCACGGAATTAAATATGTTGAAACTTTTAAAAATGCGGCATATATAGTAAAAGCACGTGTTCAGCTATTAAGAGATTTTGGGGCGTGCACAAGTCCTTTTAATGCATTTTTGTTCAATCTAGGGGTTGAAACACTTCATTTAAGAATGGAAAGGCACAGCTATAATGCTTTAAAATTGGGACAGTACCTAGAAAATCATGAAAAGGTTAGTTGGGTAAGTTATCCTTTACTTGAAAGTCATGCTAGCTATAACTTAGCTAAGAAATATTTACCTAAAGGTGCTAGTGGTATTTTAACCTTTGGAATAAAAGGTGGAGTTGAAGGAGGAAAACAGTTCATTAGAAATTTGAAATTGGCAGCTTTAGTTGTGCATTTAGGGGATGCACGAACATCAGTAATTCATCCAGCTAGTACAACTCATAGACAGCTTAATGAAGAAGAACAGTTGGCTTCAGGAGTTACATCAGACTTGATAAGAGTTTCTGTAGGAATTGAAGATATTGAAGATATTATAAAGGACTTTAATCAAGCTCTAGAAAATTTGGATTAAAAATTAGTTTTTTAATTTGTCATTTTATATAACTAATAAAGTAACTCTAAGATTAATAAGATAAGGAGAATGTTAATATGCCAATTATAATTCCGGAAAATCTTCCAGCATCAAAGATTCTTACAGAAGAGAATGTATTTGTAATGCATGAAAATAGAGCATTACATCAAGATATTAGACCTTTAAAAATAGCAATACTAAATTTAATGCCAACTAAGATACAAACAGAAAATCAGCTTTTAAGACTTTTAGGTAATACTCCTCTTCAAGTAAATATAAAACTTTTACATATAGAGGAGCATAAATCAAAGAATACATCAGAAGAACACTTAGAGAACTTCTACTACTCTTTTAAAGATGTTAAAGATGAAAGATTCGATGGAATGATAATAACAGGAGCCCCTATTGAACATCTTGATTTTGAAGATGTAGATTATTGGAATGAGTTAAAGGAAATTATGGATTTTTCCAAAACTAATGTAACATCAACCCTTCATATATGTTGGGCAGCGCAAGCAGGACTTTATCATCATTTTGGAATTCACAAGCATCATCTTTCAAAAAAAATGTTTGGTGTTTTTACTCATAAAGTTTTAGACAATAAAGTTAAGCTTTTGAGAGGATTTGATAATGAATTTTATGCACCGCATTCAAGACATACTGAAGTTTTAAAAAAAGATATAGAAGAATTAAATGAACTTGAAATTTTAGCTGAATCAATTGAAGCAGGGGTATATATAGTAGCCTCAAAAGATGAAAGGCAAATATTTATAACTGGACACTCAGAATATGATCCACTAACTTTAAAGTTGGAATATGATAGAGACATTTCAAATGGATTAGAAATAGATGTGCCTAAGAATTACTTCTTAGATAATGATCCCAATAAAGATGTTATTGTAAAATGGAGAGCTCATGCAAATTTACTATTTTCAAATTGGCTGAATTACTATGTTTATCAAGAAACACCATATGAAATTTAAAAATATCAAATTATATAATAATTATGGAAATTTTCTAGAGATTATTTTAATTGTATTATGAATTTAAGTAATATTTGGAAAATTTTATTGACAAATGAAATCTATAAACTATAATGAGAATTGGGAATAAAATTAAATAATTAAATCTAGGTGCTAATATTTTATTAGTGAAAAGGGAAGCAGGTGAAAATCCTGCACGGTCCCGCCGCTGTAACAGAGGAGCTTTACTGAATTGCCACGGAAGTTTTCGGAAGGTTAGATAAAGCTGTGATACTGAAGTCAGAAGACCTGCCTATATTTTTGCTACACTTAACTCTACGGTGAATAGAGAAGGTGTTTTTGTTTTGTATAAATAAAAGCCCTTCTTAATACGTATAGAGTTAAGAAGGGCTTTTTTATTAGTACAGCTGTGGACGGTGTAATAAAAAAACATTAGTTCGAGCAGTTGTACATATGGGGTACTTCTAAATGGAGATGATTTAATAATTATCCCTAGATTTGTTTCTAAGGAGGCCTTAATTCACAACACATAATATATTTAGCTAAGGTATTTAAAAGCATAAATATATGTGAAGATGCTCTATATTGAACAATTTGTTCGATATAGGGCATTTTTGTGTGCAATTTGAAATAGTTATACAGTAAATCTTAGTAAAGGTAAACAATGGTTCTATTTTAAAGACCTGATTCAAATAAGGCTTTAAGAAAAAATTTCAATTTAATACAATAAAATGAGTTAAAGGTATTTACAAGTATAAAGAAAAGGAGTATAGTAATAATATAAATGATATTGAATATCATTATCATTTAATAAAAACATATTGATAATTAATATAAAAAGATATGATGGGAGTGTAAAATTTGATAAGTTTAAGTGAAGTTGAAATCAACAAAAGAGTTAAAGTAGTTCAATCAAATGGTTAGGCATACCTATTTTTGCTGCCATAATGTTTTTTTATTTACCAAGCTTCCATAACCTTTGGAAATGGATTCTTAGGAGGAATGGTTGATGAAGTATTTGGATTCTTTCCTATGATACTTACTATGCATTTTCTTATAGCTTTACTTGAAGATAGTGGGTATATGGCAAGAACTGCTTATATAGTGGACAGATTCATGAATGTAGTAGGTCTTCATGGCAAAACTGCAGTTTCATTAATAATAGGTGGAGGATGTAATGTAGCTGTTATTAATATCTTAAATTCAAAACTAATATATAATAAAATAATTTTTTAAGGAGGGAAATAATATGAAAAAGGTAGTAATTATTTATTGGAGTGGTACAGGAAATACAGAGTCTATGGCAGCAGCGGTTATGGAAGGTGCTAAAATAGAAGATACAAACGTAAGATTGCTTAGTGTAGGTGAAGCAAAAATAGAAGATGTTTTAGAAGCAGACGCAGTAGCTTTTGGATGCCCATCCATGGGAGCCGAACAGCTTGAAGAGGCAGAAATGGAACCATTTATTGAGTCAATTTCAGATGCAGTTAAAGGTAAGGATACTATATTATTTGGCTCATATGGGTGGGGTAATGGTGAGTGGATGATAGAGTGGCAAGAAAGAATGGAGCAATATGGTGCAAAAATTTTAGTAGAAGGGCTTATTGTTAATAATATGCCTGATGATGAAGGCTTAGATAAATGCAAGAGATTAGGTGAGATATTGGCAAAAGCTTAAAATGAAGTTGATTATTAAGAAGATGGAGTTTTAGACTACTATGTAAAAAATTACATAGTATCAATAAATTTCCAATGTTTATAAAATTATCGACAAATTATTGATAAGTCATTGACAAAGTATTGATGTAAGGAGTATACTTATACACAAATGCTTGACAATATTTCCAATATTAAAGATATTTAAAAATTAAATATAAAATTTTAGATTCTTAATAAAGATTAATAGGGAAAGAGGTGAGAATCCTCTACAGCCCCTGCTACTGTAAGGCAGACGAAACTTTTATTAACCACTGTGATACTAAGATGTCATGGGAAGGGAAAGGAGTAGGTTGAAGCTAAGTCAGGAAACCTGTCTAAAATTATTTTAAGTAAATTTCTTCGGGGAGGGAGAAAGTTTCTTTAGCATGCTAATAAATATATTTATATTAGATTTATTATTATGTAAATTAGGAGCCTAACTCGAGAGTTAGGCTTTTTATTTTGCAATTTTAAATACTATATATTGTTATTTTATTATCATTGTTAAAATTAAGTTTAGGAGGTGACTATAGAAGAAGCTAGTATAAACTTAGAAATCTTAAACAGGAGGGAGATATGAGTTCTAAATTAACTCATAAGGAATATCTAATGTTAGCAATTCCTTTTATTATTTCTACCATTACGCAGCCTCTACTAGGTGCAGTAGATACTGCTGTAGTTGGAAGATTGTCTAATTCCACATATATTGGAAGTGTGTCCATAGGGACAGTAATATTTAATACAATATATTGGATTTTTGGATTTTTAAGAGTAAGTACTTCAGCGTATTCCGCTCAAGCTCTTGGATCTAATGATGATAAAGACGGGATGCTTGCATTTATTAGGCCAATGTTTATTGCCATTGTATTAGGTTTTACATTTATTCTATTTCAGAACATAATTGGAGATTTTGCATTATCAATACTTAAACCCAGTGAAGATATAAAAAATCTCGCACTTAAGTATTTTTCTATTTTAATTTGGGGAGCACCATTGGTACTTGGAAATTATGTTATTCTTGGATGGCTAATGGGACAAGCAAAATTAAAAGAATCATTATTTATGCAGATTACCACTAATGTAGTGAATATAGTGCTAGATTTATTATTAGTACAAGTATTTAATTATAATGTAGCAGGCGTTGCAGTGGCAACACTTATATCTCAAATAATAGGTTTTGGCATAGGCTGTATTTTAATGATTAACTGTGATAATTTTAGTTTTAAGAATCTAACAAAAGAAGTTATATTTGATAAACAAGCTTTTAAAAGTATTATGAAGTGTAATACAGATCTTATGATACGAACCATATGCTTATTAATTACTACGAACATGTTTATTGCAAAGGGTGCAGAGCTTGGTTCTGATATATTGGCCGCTAATTCCATATTATTTCAAATACAGTATATTATGGCGTATGCCTTTGACGGATTAGCTAATGCATCTAGTGTGTTTGCAGGTAAGGCAATTGGTAAAGACGATAAAGAACTATTTGATTTAAATATTAAGAGAAGTGGACAATGGTCTATGATTTTTGTAATTATTCTTACTTCAATGTATTTTTTTGGAAAGAGTGTTTTGATGACATTGTTTACCAATATAGAAGAAGTACTTAATTTAATATCGATATTTGATAAATATCTATTATGGTTTCCGTTATTTGCAGCTGTGGGATTGGTGTACTATGGAATATTTAGTGGGGCAACAGAAACTAAGCCTATACGTAATTCCATGATACTTAGCTTAATAGCATTTTTAATAGCAGATAAATTGCTTATATCGACAATAGGTATGGGTAATCATGGACTATGGATAGCCTTTTTAATATTTTGCTTAAGCAGGTCAGTATTTTTAATTATGTATTTACCTTATACGAGAAAAAGATTGAATTTTAAAAAATATTCAAATGTTAAATGTATAAAATTGGAGGGTTAAAAATGAAATTTAAAAAAATTATAGTACTTGCACTTACATCAGTAATGTGCTTTGCAGTAGGGTGCTCAAATAGTGCCAAGAAAAGTGAGGATAAAAAGAATAAAGATGAAATAGTTTATGCAAGTACAAAGGATATTAGAGACATAAATCCTCATCTTTATTCAGGGGAAATGGCAGCTCAAAACATGATGTTTGAATCCTTAGTAATTAATACTAAGGACGGTGTAAAACCTTGGCTAGCTGAAAGCTGGGAGATATCTAAGGATGGACGTGAGTATACTTTTCATCTAAGAAAAGGTGTAAGCTTTACAGATGGAGAAGCTTTTAATGCAAAGGTTGTTAAATTAAATATGGATGCTATTGTTGCAAATAAAGAACGTCATGCATGGCTTGATCTTGTAAATGAAATTAAAAGCAATGAAGTAGTTGACGAATATACATATAAGTTAGTTTTAAAACATGCATATTATCCAACTCTTGAAGAAATGGCACTTACACGTCCATTTAGATTCATTTCTCCTAAATGTTTTATTAATGGAACTACAAAAGATGGGGTAAATGGATACATTGGAACAGGTCCATGGGTGCTTTCAGAACATAAAGCTAATCAATATGCAACCTTTACAGTAAACAAAAATTATTGGGGAGAAAAACCAAAAGTAAGTTCTGTAAAATGGAAGGTTATGCCTGATCATCAAACAATATTATTAGGATTAGAAAAAGGAGAAATTGACCTTTTATTTGGTTCTGATGGAGATATGATTGACCTTGATTCTTTCAAGAAACTAGAGAAAGATGGTAAATATGCTGCTATAATGAGTGATCCAGTTGCATCTAGAGCAATTCTTTTAAATTCAAAGAAAGAAATTACTGGGGATGTGAAGTTTAGAGAAGCAGTTCAATATGCAGTTGATAAAAAGTCTATTGCAGAGGGTGTTTTAAATGGTTCAGAAGCAGTTGCTGACACATTATTATCTAAAACAATAAAATATTGCGATGTAGATTTAAAAACACGTTCATATGATATAGAAAAGGCAAAAAGTCTTTTAGAAGAAGCAGGATGGAAGATGGAAAGTGACGGATATAGATATAAAAATGGTAAAAAATGCGAAGTAACAATTTCACTTAACTCTAACAATGCACAAGAACGTACTATTAGTGAATATATTCAAAACGATTTTAAAGCAGTAGGTATTAGTCTTAAAATTTTAGGAGAAGAAAAACAAGCTTTTCTTGATCGTCAGAAATCAGGAGAATTTGATCTTCAATACTCACTTTCTTGGGGTACTCCATATGATCCACAATCTTACCTATCCTCATGGCGTATACCAGCTCATGGCGATTACCAAGCGCAAGCAGGTATAGAGAAAAAGAAGTGGTTGGATGAAACTATTACAGCTATTATGATTGAACAAAATGAAGATACTCGTAAGACAATGTATAAAGATGTTTTAACATATATTAATGATCAATGTGTATATATTCCTCTTACTTACTCTAGAACAAAAGTAGTACATGTTAACGGATTAAAAGGAGTTACTTTCAATCCATCTCAATACGAAATACCATTTGAAAAGATGTACTTTGAAAAATAATTAGATTTAATAAAGGCAAATTGTATATTTGCCTTTATTCTATATAATGTTTGGGAGAGATAAAATGAAAAATTATATAAGAAAAAGAATATTGAGTATAATACCTATATTAATAGGAATTTCATTTCTATCATTTGTGATAATTAATCTTGGCTCTAGTGATCCTGCAGAGGTTGCTCTTAGAGTAAATGAAGTAACACCAACAGATGAAGCAGTTCAGCAGATGAGGAATAAATTAGGATTAGATAAACCTTTTTTTGAAAGATATACAATATGGCTTGGGGATAGTTTGAAAGGTGATTTTGGAGAAAGCTATGTAAATAATAAACCAGTTATAGGAGAAATTAGACAGGCACTTCCAGCTACTCTTTCTTTAGCATCAGTATCTTTAGTAATTACTATTTTAATTAGTGTAACAGTAGGGGTGCTCTGTGCTGTTTATGAAGGTAGCATTGGAGATAAAATAACAAGGGGAATTGTATTTTTAGGTACTGCTATGCCAAGCTTTTGGGTGGGATTACTTTTAATATGGATTTTTTCAGTTAAGCTAAACCTTTTTCCTACAAGTGGAATGGAAACAGTAAGCTCTATTGTTCTTCCAGCAGTTACATTATCTCTTGCATATATTTCAACTTATGTAAGATTAATAAGAAATAATATGATACAAAATAAACAAGAAAACTATGTACTTTACGGAAGAGTTAGAGGTCTTAAAGAAAGTACAATCATAAAGCATATATTTAAAAATTCACTTCAATCTTCAATTACAGCCCTTGGAATGTCAATTCCCAAGCTTATAGCGGGAACAGTTATAGTAGAAAATATTTTTGCATGGCCTGGTATAGGAAGGTTATGTGTAACAGCTATATTTAATAGAGATTATCCTATTATACAGGCATACATACTTATTATGGCAGTGATGTTTGTTCTTTGTAATTTATTAGTTGATGTATTTAGTGCATCAATTGATCCGAGAATGAGAAAGGAGGCATAGAGTATGGTAGTGTGGAAACGACTTAAATCGGATAAACTTGCCATAGTCTGTATTATAATTTTATGTGTTATATTAATAGCTGGTATTTTAGCCCCAGTAGTTAGTCCTAATAATCCTATAGAAGTAAATGTAAAACAGAAATTTGCAGCTATGAGCATGAAATATCCATTTGGAACAGATAATTTAGGAAGATGTATATTGTCAAGAATGTTATATGGTATTCGTACAACGGTCATGTTAGCAATAGTCACTATGATAACAACCATTTGCATAGGTACTATTTTAGGAATGATTTCAGGCTTCTTTCGAGGATTTATAGATGAAGTTATTATGAGAATTTGTGATATTATGTTATCATTCCCAAGCGAAGTTATGATACTTGCAATAGTGGGAATACTTGGGCCAGGACTTTTTAATGTAGTAATTGCTAATATTATAGCTAAATGGGCGTGGTATACCAGAATGATTAGATCTATTATTATACAATATACTGATAAAAATTACATAAAATTTGCAAAGGTCTCTGGATGTAGTACATGGCATATTATGAAAAAACATCTAGTACCTGGAGTTGTTGGAGAAATTGGAGTACTTGCAACTCTTGATACAGGATGGGTTATTTTAAATATTTCAGCATTATCATTTTTAGGATTAGGTGTACAAGCTCCAACTCCAGAATGGGGAATGATGCTAAACGAAGCAAAAAATATTATGACAACTCACCCTACTCAAATGTTAGCACCTGGTATTGCAATACTTATTGTTGTTGCAGCATTTAACTTCTTAGGAGATAGTCTGCAAGTGGCTTTAGATCCTAAAAAACATAGTAAAATGAAAGGGGTGACTGAATAGTGAGTTTGTTAGAGGTTAAAAATCTTTTTATAGAAGATATAAGAAATAATGAAGCAATAGTTAGCGATGTGAGCTTTGAACTTAAGTGTAATACTTGCTTAGGAATTGTAGGGGAAAGTGGAAGTGGTAAATCTATGACAACTAAAGCAATATTAGGGCTTACAAATCCATGGCTAAAAGTTACTGGAAGTGCAAAATTTAAGGATATAGAATTACTAAAGGAAAATAGTGATACTATTCGTAAAATAAGGGGTAAGAATATTTGCATGATACTTCAAGACGCTATGTCAGCTTTTGACCCTCTTTATACCATTGGATATCAAATGATTGAAACCTTGTGTGAAAATATAAACCTTCCTAAAAAAGAAGCAGAAAAAATTTCTATTGAAGCTTTAGAGAAGATGTATATTAATGAGCCTAAACAGGTAATTAGAAAATATCCTCATCAGCTTTCGGGAGGTATGCTTCAAAGATGTATGATTGCCTTAGCTATGGCTATGAAACCTGATATTATAATAGCTGATGAGCCTACAACAGCATTAGATTCTATTAATCAACGTGAAGTAGTAGAAGAATTTAAGCGGCTTAAGGAAATGACAGGCACCTCAGTAATTTTTATATCTCATGACTTAGGCGTTGTACAGCATCTAGCTCAAGATATACTTGTAATGAAGAACGGAAAATGTGTAGAATGTGGGAAGGCTAGTGAAGTTTTTAAAAATCCTAAACATGAATATACTAAATATTTAATTGATACTAGATTAAGGTTTACAGATTCATTTCGCAAATCTATGATTTTGGAGGATGAAGTATGTTGCTGCAAGTAAAGGATGTTTATAAAAGCTATTCTAAAATTGGATTAACCAAGGGTAAAGATAAACTAAATGTTTTGCAAGGTATTAGCTTTTCAGTGAAGAAAGGCGATTGTGTAGGGCTTATAGGAGAGAGTGGAAGTGGAAAAAGTACTCTTAGTCGTTTAATATTAGGACTAGAAAAAGCAAATAGCGGAAGTATAACTATTGAAGGACAACCAGTGAAAAAATGGATAAAAGAAAATCAGGGACAAATGAGTGTAGTATTTCAAGACTATACATCCTCTGCAAATCCTAGGTTTACAATAAAAGAAGTTATAGCTGAACCACTTATTGCTCTTGGGAAAAATGATAAAACTCAAGAAAAAGTAAAAGAACTTTTAGATAGAGTAGGACTATCTGCATCTTTAATGGATAGATATCCACATGAATTAAGTGGAGGACAATTACAGCGTGTGTGTATTGCTAGAGCTATTTCTACAAGGCCTAGATTTATGGTGCTTGATGAAGCAATAAGTTCATTGGATGTATCAATACAAGCGCAAATACTTGAATTACTTAGGGATTTAAAGCGTGATTTGGATATGACATATTTATTTATAGCTCACGATTTACAGGCGGTGGCTAGTTTATGTGATGAAGTTCTATTTTTATATAAGGGAAAAATTGTAGAAAGTATCTCTAGTAATAATCTTGCAAATGCAAAAAATGAATATGCGCAAAAACTACTTAATTCAGTTATATCTTTTAGCGTATAATTAATACTAAAGGATTTAAATATATCAAAGCTTAAAATTCATTTTAATTAAATTTAAGCTTTGATATATTTTTATGATTGGCATTTAAGAGTGTATTGAAAATTTAAAAATGTTAATGTCAATAAACTAAAACTATATAAATTGTTGGATTGTGGTGATATTTAGGAGAACTTTAAGTATTTATTGCAAATTTTCTGAATATAATATTATAATTAATATATATAACTAAAATTTAAATTTTTATTATTTAAATTAAATAGGAGAATAAAAGTAAAAAAACAATTTTAAAATAGAGGTGGGAATATGTTATATACTTGTGGTATGTGCAGTGAACATAACTGTAAAAGGGGAGAGCTTCAGAAATTACCTAGCAATTGTCCATGTAATGAAAAAGAAGAACAGGAAAAACTAAAGAAGTTATATCTTCAAGAAGAAAACTATAAATTAGCATATAATTCTGCATTAGTTGAAGCGGAAGGATACTGTAAAAAAACAAGACTTGAAGAGATAATGGATTTTGCGAACAAATGCAAATATAAAAAGCTTGGAGTAGCATTTTGCATAGGTTTAAGTAATGAAGCAAAGATGTTATGTAAAATATTAAAGCATAATGGATTCGGGGTTGACTCAATAGTGTGCAAAAATGGAAGTATACCTAAAGATTTTTTGGAAATTAAAGATAGTGAAAAAGTGAGACCAGGAACTTATGAACCAATGTGCAATCCTATAGGACAGGCTAATTTTTTAAATAATGTAAAAACAGATTTGAATATTATGCTTGGATTATGTGTAGGACACGATTCTTTATTTATAAAATATTCTGAGGCACCTGTAACTGTTTTTGCAGTTAAGGATAGAGTGCTTGCACACAACCCTTTAGGATCACTGTATCTTTCAGAGGGATATTATAAAAACAAGTTGTATAAATAATGAGAAGATTATCAAAAGACTATAGCCAGGGATACTGCACTATAGTCTTAGTTTTTATATCAATCAGTTAATTCAATATTAACTCTTTTTGTCTTTATATCTATTTGAGGTATAGGTAAACTAATACTTATTATTGTTGCAATAATAGGTATTATTGCAAGAGAAGAAATTGCTGAATGAATGCTGTAGTTATCAGAAATCCATCCTAGTACAGGAGCAAATACGCCTCCAACACTTACAGCAAGCCCCAAAGTAACTCCAGAAGCTAAACCTATATGATTTGGTAAATATTTTTGTCCGTAAACTACCATTGGGCTATAAGGTGCATATAATCCTATAGCTATGGGTATTAGCATTAAAGTTGCTAGTTTCACATTTTGAATATTTATAAAGATAAATAAAAGAGGTATAAGTGATGCATAACCTATTACAATTATTCTTTTGTAGCCGAATTTATCTGCTAAACGACCAGCAACAAGAGTACTCATAGCACCAGTAACAATTAGTATAGTTAAGGCAGCACTACCAGCAGTTTTAGATTGGCCAAATACATTTATCCAGTAAAGTGGAAGGAAGGTATTAAGACCAAAGAAAATAACTGATCTACAGGAAATTGCTGCTCCAAGACGGAGAAATGAATTCCATTCATCTTTAACTGTTTCAGAAGAATTTAATACTTTATTAGTTTTAGTATTTTCATACTTATACAAGTCTGATCTCTTTACAAATAATATTAGGGAAACTATTACAGCAGGCAAAATTAGAAGCAGGGAACCATTCAAATCTGATAAAAGTATAATTGAGGTAGTAAGTATAGGACCTACAGCAAATCCCATATTGCCACCAGCAGCAAAGGTACTTACCCCTGTTCCTTTTTTTTCACCAGACATACTATTTACTATACGAGTGCCTTCAGGGTGAAAAGCAGCATTACCTATGCCGCTTATAGCAGCTGCAGCTAATATAAGTGGATAGCTTGGAAGTACACCTACAAGCCCAACGCCCATTCCTGCCATTAAAACACCTATAGGCATTAACCAAGGAATAGAAATTTTATCAGCATAAAATCCAAACAACGGCTGAATTACTGAAGAACTTATATTTGCAGCAAATACCAAGGTTGCAGCAGCAGCATAGCTTAAATTACGATTGGATATTAGAAATGGAAGCATTGCAGGCAGTGCCCCTTGAAATATATCCACTATAAAATGAGATGAGGCTAGTAAGCCTATGTAGCGTTTATTCATTTTATCGCCCCTTAACTAAAAAATATATTTTATATACTTACATAACTATTATAATACAATTTAGTAATTAAATGAATGACGGAAATTAACTATAAAGTTATGAAAGGTATAAGATTATAATAATATGGTAATAAAATTATCTGGAAATTGAGTTGTATGTTGACAAGGTAGCTTCTACAGTTGTAGGCTATAAATGTAGATTATGTTTGGAGGATAAAAGAGTGAAAAATGGATTAAAGTACCTTTAAAATTTTATTCTTTCAACCTTTGGCATTTTCTAGTAAAAATAATAAAAGGAGAATTATGATGAATTCGTTATTTCGTAAAAAGTCAATTACATGGAGCATCTTAGCCCTATTTTTGACCCTTATAGTTGGGTGTTCAAGTATAAAAAGTTCTTTAAACAATAATAAGAATAATGATTCAAACAAAACTGAGGTCTCAAATAACACTGATGTTAAATCAGAAGGAGCTATTGATAAACCTTCTCCAAATAATAGTGTAACAACAAATTCTGAAAATAGCTCCAATAAACCAATAAAACAAGATAGTTCACAAAAGATATTACTTGACAGTATTAAAAATTTAGCAAAGGTAGGAAAAATAATTAATTGTGATTTTCAAGTTAAATCTAATGTTATCGAAGATGTAGAAAAAAATTGGGGAAGAGCAGATAAAACAGATTGGGTTCCAAAGGCAAAGGGAAATTATGCAACTTATTCCAAATACAACATAGCATTTGGATTTAATAAGGGCTCTCAAATTTTTGAGGCTAGATCTTTTGATAGCAGATTAAAACAAATATCTTTATCAATGTTAAAAAAGGACTTTGGAACTCCAGAGTACGATGTTAAATACAATGGCGAAGAAATTATAGGTTACACAGTAGGAGAAGAATTTAAAGTTTTATTTGTATTTCCACAACCTACAAAGAATAGTAACGATCCTTTAATGGATCACTACTCTGTTTTATATCCAAGAGGAACTGTTAATAATATGGCAGATGATCCTGGAAGACAGTGGTGATTTGGAAGATAATTAATAATGCAATTATTTTATGATGAATTAAAAGAGTATACATAAATTTATTCAAATGAAATTTATGTATACTCTCCATTATTTATGATTTGCCATAGTATTTAGTTCATCAGCTAAACTTGTCAATTCTAATAAATTTGAAGTAATATCTTGGATTGCTGCCGTTTGCTGTTCGGTAGTTTGCAGTGTTTCATTTGAAGTTTCTATTGTTTTATCAACAGAATCTTGAATTTTCTTTGTAAGATCCATTATTTTCAAAGCAGTCTCTTTTGAGTTTTGAGATAAAGTCCTAATTTCAGTAGCAACTACCCCAAAACCTCTTCCAGCTTCACCTGCTCTTGCAGCTTCTATTGCAGCATTTAATCCCAGCATTTTTGTTTTATCTGCTATGATTTTTATTGAATCTAATATTGAGTTTATTTCTATGGAGATTTCCTTTACATTAACAATTTCATCACTTAAATTATGTTGATTAGTTGTTACATTTGATGAAGCTGCAGAAAGTTCTTCCATAGTAGCAGAGATTTGACTAAAGTTATCTGAAAGGGTTTGTGACATATTACTTAATTTAAGTTGTTCATAACCCATCTTTGAAAGAGCATTTGCTATAATAAATAACACCTCAGCAGCAGCTTGTACATTTTCCTGATTGGTCATATAGACTTTTTTAGCTGCAGCAACATATTTATCAGCGTCAACTCCTATTTCAGATGCTGTTTTTCTAAATTTATCTTCCACAGGAGCAGAAGTCAAAATTTGGCCGCCTAAAATTGTCCCTATTAAATGACCGTTAACTAGTATTGGTGCCGCAAAATCTATTAATCCTGCATGGCAGGTAAACACATAAGGTCTCCTTGTCCTAGCAGCTTCTTCACCAGCCTTTTTATGGGATATAGCACATCTATCATCACCTATTTTAGTGGAGTGAGTAAAGTCCATACAGAAACTTGTATAGCAACTCGGACGTGTTACAGGCTGTCCGTTTTTATCTACCGTAACACTTGCTATATTCATGCCAGTAGCAAAATTATCTTGGAAGGTTTGAAGTAATTTTATATCAATAACATCCTTGATCTCAAGTGCAGAAATTTCTAAATCGCCGTTTTCAAGTTTTTTAATCATTCTAAATCCTCCAATCATATTTAAGTTTTTTAATGTTTAATTATCGATGATAAATAATGAAAAAACAGCATTATATATTAACAAAAAGTTAATTAAATGTTAATAAATTGTTAACTGAGTTGTATTTTATTATATTATAACTTTTATATCCATTCAATATTATTTTTATGTTAATATTGAATATAAATTATTTAATAAAAATAATTAGACTTTTTAACAAATAAGTGGAATAAAATTTAAAAAATTGATATAATAAGCTTGAATAGTAAGGGAAATATGAGATAATAAGTATATAACTACAATTATAGGATAATTGTACATAAATAATACATAAATTTACAGAGAGAATGCGAGATTAATAATATGATAGAAGTTATATTGGTAGCACTATTAGTTGCAAAAATAAAAGGATACAGTTTAAAGCCATTTTTTAAATCTCGGGCTATGTACCCTATATTTATATATGAGCTAATATATATTTTTTTACAAGCTACAATTTTTTTTGGAGATTATAGATTTGTAAAATATGCAAGTATAATAAAATCCCTTTATCTGTGTTTATATCTAATTCCTATAATAAAATATAAAAAATACTATAGTTCTATAATTGGATGTATATTTATTTTTATTGGGAGTACTTTAAATAATATTGTTATAAAAGCTAATAACGGAAGTATGCCTGTATTTCCTACATTATCCTATTGGACAGGCTATGTAAAAGAAGATTCCTTTAGTAAGGTTAATGACTTGCATGTTCTGGGAAATTCGGGGATAAAGTTAAAGTTTTTATCAGATATAATCGATATTGGTTATAGTATTTTAAGTATTGGTGATATATTTATAAGATGTTTTGCTTTTATTATTATTTTTAATTTAATAAAAGAGGTAAATAAGGAAACAACTCGAATATATTAACTATGTATATGCAATAAGTTGAAAGTCTAATAATACTTAAAGTATAGATAAAATAATTAATATATATAGTAATATATGAAATTATTAAAGGAGAAATAAAATATGTTGAAATTAACTCCAATGGAGTTTCTCGTTAGAGGATTACCAGAAGCATTTTTATTTATTATTGCTGCATATGCATTTTCAAAAAAGGTTATTAATATTAGAAAATATATAATATCAAGTATATTATATGGAATTATGACATATTTGGTTAGATTTCTCCCCATTCATTATGGTGTACATACTATAATCAATGTTTTTGCACTTATAATAATTACTGTAAATATAAACAAAATTGATTTAATTTCATCAATACGATCAGCTGTAACTACTATAATTCTACAGTTCATATGTGAGGGGATTAATGTGCTTATAATACAGTATATTTTTAATACGGATATAAATTATGTATTTAGCGACCCAGTTTTAAAAACGTTATACGGAATCCCGTCCATTATAGTCTTTGCATGTGTTGCTATAATATACTATATAAGATTATTGAGAAGAAAAGAGTTGAAATGTATTTAAATGGAAAGAATATCGAATAGTATTGCAAACAAAGTTGCAACAGAATTAAATATGGATAATGATAAAAAAGAAGTTATTGCTTATGGAACGTTTGCATTGCTGCAGACCTTTCTTTCTATACTTCTTGTTGGTATATTTGGCTTCATATTTCATGTTGCTTTTGAAGCACTAATAGTATTATTTACAGCAAGTATACTTAGAAAATATTCAGGAGGAGCTCATGCGAGTTCGGCAGGTAATTGTACTTTTATTGGAGTAATTATATGCATTGGACAAGCTTCGTTAATATCCCTTATAGTAAATAACTGGATAAATTTTAAGATAGCTTTAATCGTAGAATTAGTGGTATTTACATGGTCTTATTATATGGTTTATAAGTTAGTTCCTATAGATAATCCATCAAAGCGTATTAAGAGTGAAGAGAAAAGAAGACGAATGAGAAAAGGATCTTTTACCACTTTAAGCATTTATTTATTAATTGTTATATTTATAATGATACTATATTTTAATATTGAAAGAACAATACTTGTTGTATATTCACTATGTATAGTTGGAGGCGTAGTGTGGCAAATCTTTACTCTTACAAAATACGGTCACTTAATATTAGCTAAAATAGATATATTTTTAAAATATCTATTAAATATAGGAAGGAAGTGAAAAAATATGAAAAAACTAAATTCTAAATTTTTAGCTTTAATTGCAACCCTAACTACTATTGTTGCTGCTTCTGTGGCTACATCTGCATGCTCTTGGTTTACATACCAACCTGAAGAGCCAAAGTGTCTTAGAGACGAATAGTATAATAGTCAATAATATAATAAGGTGAAAATTTTCACCTTATTATATTATTTTTACAGTAAAGTTGAGGTAGTAGATAATGTCAAATTTTGAAGTTGATAAACATAAAAGAATATATGAAATACTATCCGTAGTAAAGTTATCATCATTATTATTTTCATCCATAGCATTTTTAAAGAGCTATTTTAATAATAATAAGTCTATGGTAGAAAGTATACAGAGTTACTATAGTTATTTATCTTATGTGATATTGGTGATGGTGTTATCTCTAATTTATATCATATGGATATTTGCAACTGTTAAGAAAAATAATTTGAAATATAATATGCATATACAAGTTGTAGAAAACATAGTGTTTATTACAATATTTTGTGCTGCAATACTTATCTCAGGAGGATATGAGAGTAGCTATAAATTTCTGTTTTTATTTATTATAATAACTACTACTATACAAGCAGGCATGAAACAAGGACTAGTAGTGGCCGTCATTTCTTCCGTTATTATATTGACAATAGATATTGTGGGCATACAAGGGGTAGAAGTGAATAAGTATTTTGAAGATGATTTAATTTTAGCAGGAGTGTTTATTCTCACTGCATGGCCTCTTGGGTTTTATGTAAAGATGGAAAGTGAACACATTAAGGAACTTCAAAGGTTAGTAAACCAGGATGGACTCACTGGTGTATATAATCATAGATTTTTTCATGATGTATTAAGAGAAAAAGTTACATCATATGAAAAGGAAAATATGCCTATTTCTATGATATTCATTGATATAGATTATTTTAAGCATTATAATGACCTTTATGGACATCAAAAGGGTGATGTAGTACTTAAAGGTATAGGGACAATATTGAAAAATAGTGTAAAAGAAGATGATATTGTCGCTAGATATGGGGGAGAAGAGTTTTCAATAATATTACCTAATACTTTAGAAAAAGATGCAATTAGTATTGCAGAAAGCATAAGACGTAAAATAGAAAAGACTTACTTTGAGGGAGAAGAAAATCAACCAAATGGTAAAATAACAGTTTCCATGGGAGTTTCTATATATCCTGATAAAGCGAAAAGTGATGTTGAACTTATTAAAAGTGCAGATGATGCTCTTTATCGAGCTAAGTTTTTTAATAAAAACAGGGTTGAATGTTATACTTCGATACTTGATGAATTAAAAAATGATATAGAAGAAAGGCATATAGATCTTGTTACATCCATAAAAACTTTGATAAGTGTTATTAATGCAAAAGACAGATATACATATGGACATGTTGAAAGAGTTGTAATTTACAGCAAAATGCTGGCTAATAAACTGGGACTCGACGAAGAAGATAAGAAAAAACTTATATACGGAGCTTATATGCATGATATTGGTAAGATAAATATTCCTAAAGAAGTTCTAAATAAAAGAATGGCATTAACTAGCGAAGAATGGGAAATGCTTAAAGGCCATCCGTTAAATGGAGTAGAAATAATAAAACCTGTTGAATCACTAAAAGATATTTCCCCGCTTATACTGCACCATCATGAAAGGTATGACGGGAAAGGATATCCAAGTAATCTTAAAGGGGAACAGATACCTTTTCTAGCGAGAGTCTTAACAGTTGTGGATAGTTTTGATGCCATGACATCTAATAGGCCATACAATAAAAGAAAAACTTATGATGAAGCTATTGATGAGTTGAAAAGATGCAGTGGTACTCAATTTGATCCAGTTATTACTCGGGCATTTATAGATGTAATTCTTGAAAATAACTGCAATGTCGGGTATGAACCTTCATTAGATTTAAAGTCATCTTAAACCAATTAAATAAATTTAAAACAGGTTAGTCAAATAAAAATGACTAGCCTTTTTGTTACTAGAAAGTTAAGTGTGATTTGAATAAAATGCAGTATAATCAAATTTATAAGTAATATAATATTGTAAAGTTAGATTATTATAATGCTGATGTAGTAAGGGGGGACAAAATGAGAAGCAGCGGAATATTACTACCAATTGCTAGTTTACCATCAAAGTATGGAATAGGATCATTTTCGAAAAATGCGTATGAGTTTATAGATAAGTTAAAAAAGGCAGGGCAGAGTTACTGGCAGATACTTCCTTTAGGTCCTACAGGATATGGGGATTCACCATATCAATCCTTTTCTACTTTTGCTGGTAATCCTTATTTTATTGATCTAGGAACGCTAATAGATGAAGGTTATTTAACTAGGGAAGAATGTAATGCCTATGACTTTGGGGATGATGATAGATACATAAACTATGAAAAAATATATTTATCAAGATTTAGGATATTAAAAACCGCATATGTCAGAAGCGATATTATTAAACGAATAGAATTTCAGGAGTTTGTGAGTAAAAACTCTTACTGGTTAGATGATTATGCTCTTTATATGTCAATTAAAAATCATTTTTTAGGTATTAGTTGGAGTAAGTGGGAAAATGATATCAAAATTAGGGAAACTGATGCAATGGAAAGGTTTAGAAACAGGTATTCAGATGAAATTATATTTCACAAGTTTCTACAATTTATTTTTGCAGTGCAATGGTTAAAGCTAAAAAACTATGCTAATAAATGCGGTATTAAAATTATTGGAGATATCCCAATTTATGTTGCTTTTGATAGTGCAGATGCATGGTCTCATCCAGAATTATTTCAACTGGATGAAAATAGGAATCCAATTGCAGTTGCAGGGTGCCCACCAGATGCGTTTTCAAAAACAGGACAGTTATGGGGCAATCCCCTTTATGATTGGGATAAGCATAAAAGCACTTCTTACACTTGGTGGGTTCAAAGGATTGCACATTCGTTCAATCTATATGATGTTGTTCGTATAGATCACTTTAGAGGTTTTGATGAGTATTATTCTATACCCTATGGTGAAATTACAGCAGAAAATGGCGTCTGGAAAAAGGGACCGGGCTATGATATTTTTAAAGAGTTAAAAGTTAAGCTTGGTAGTTTGAACATAATTGCTGAAGATTTAGGATTTTTGACAGAAAGTGTTTTAGAGCTTGTTAAGAAAACGGGATATCCAGGAATGAAAGTATTAGAATTTGCTTTTGATTCTAGAGAAGAAAGTGATTATCTACCGCACAACTATTATAGAAATTCTGTAGTTTATACTGGAACCCATGATAATGAAACCATTTTAGGGTGGTATAAAAACCTTAACCCTCAGGACAAAAAGTTTGCCATAGACTATTTAGATATTGCCAGTGAAAAAGATATTAATTGGAAGTTTATTAGATCAGCGCTTTCAAGTGTTGCTGATTTAGCAGTCATACCAATGCAAGATTACTTGGGATTAGGTAACAAAGGGAGAATTAATACACCAGCAACAGTTGGGGATAACTGGAGATGGCGGCTATTAGAAAATGAATTTACCACTGAACTGGCAGAAAAGATACGGAAGATTGCAAAATTATATGGAAGATAAAAAGTGGAAGATTTTACTGCGGTTCTAGGATATTTCAAGGTGAATTGATAACTGGACAATCAACAAAGATGATTTAATGGAACAAGTAGGATAAGTTAAGAGGTATTGACATAAGATTTTAATTGTGATATATAAAAATTAAGGGTTAGCACTCGTCGAGCAGGAGTGCTAATAATAAATGACAAAGTATATGATTTTTATTACGAAGGGAGAAGATTTAATTGGAAACAAAAGAATTTAAGGCGGAATCTAAAAAACTTTTAGACATGATGGTTAATTCAATTTACACGCACAGGGAGATTTTTTTAAGAGAACTTATTTCTAATGCTAGTGATGCAATTGATAAAATTTATTACAAAGCGCTAACAGATGATTCTTTAACATTTGAAAAAGATAATTACTATATTAAATTAGATATAAATAAGGAGGATAGAATACTCAAGATTTCTGATACTGGTATAGGAATGACAAAAGAGGAGCTTGAAGAAAACCTTGGAGTTATAGCAAAGAGTGGATCCTTAGCATTTAAAAAGGAAAATCAACTTAAAGATGGCTATGATATAATTGGTCAATTTGGTGTAGGATTTTATTCTGCGTTTATGGTAGCTGATACTGTTACTGTTATTAGCAAATCCTTTGGAAGTGATACAGCTTACAAGTGGGAATCTAAGGGTGCAGAAGGTTATACTATTGAACAATGTGAAAAAGATTCAATTGGTACAGAAATTATACTTAAGATAAAAGAAAACACAGAAGATGAAAATTTTGATGAATACTTAGAAGAATATAGATTAAGATCTATCATTAAGAAATATTCTGATTTCATTAGATACCCAATCAAAATGGATGTAACTAAGAGCAGACTTAAAGAAGGCAGTGAAAAAGAATATGAAAGTTATAAAGAAGAAGAAACTATAAACAGCATGATTCCTATATGGAAAAAAAATAAGAGTGAGCTTACAGATGAAGACTACAGCAATTTTTATGCTGAAAAGCACTACGGCTTTGATAAACCATTAAAACATATCCATATTAAAGCTGAAGGAACAGTAAGCTATAATGCAATTTTATTTATTCCAGAAAAAATGCCGTATGATTTTTACACAAGAGAATATGAAAAAGGGTTAGAGTTATATTCAAATGGCGTTATGATTATGAATAAGTGTGCCGATTTATTGCCAGATTACTTTAGCTTTGTAAAAGGTATGGTGGATTCAGAGGATTTATCTCTTAATATATCTAGAGAAATGCTTCAACATGATAGACAGTTAAAGCTAATTGCTAAAAATATTAAGTCTAAAATAAAAAGTGAATTAGAAAATACACTAAAAAATGAAAGAGATAAATATGAAGAGTTTTATAAGTCCTTTGGAAGACAGTTAAAGTATGGTGTATACAGTGATTTTGGAAGTAACAAAGAGGTGCTTCAGGACTTATTAATGTTCTATTCATCAAAAGAGAAAAAGATGGTTACTTTAGGTGAATATGTTTCTAGAATGCCTGAAGAGCAAAAATATATCTATTATGCTGCAGGGGAATCAATTGAAAGAATTGAAAAGCTTCCACAAGCAGAACTTGTATCAGATAAGGGATATGAAATACTATTCTTTACTGATGACATAGATGAATTTGCTGTAAGAATGATAATGAGCTACAAAGATAAAGAATTTAAGTCTGTATCAAGCGGTGAATTAGGCATAGAAGCAGAAGAAAATGATAATTCTTCAAGTGTAGATGATAAGGAAACAAAAGAAATATTTGAATATATGAAAAACATTTTATCTGATAAAGTAGCTAGTGTTAAAGCATCAAAAAGATTGAAAAATCATCCTGTATGTCTTTCTAGCGAAGGGGAACTTACAATAGAAATGGAAAAAATATTAAATTCCATGCCAAATAATGAAAATGTGAAAGCAGATAAAGCTTTAGAAATAAATATAAATCATGATGTATTTAAGTCATTAAAAGAAGCTTATGAAAATGACAAGGATAAACTTAACTTATACACAAGTGTTCTATATAACCAAGCACTTCTTATTGAAGGATTACCTATAAGTGATCCGGTAGAATTCACTAATAATATTTGCAAACTGATGAAGTAATACATAAGGAATTTCGCAAAAGCGAAATTCCTTATTTTTTACATCAGCGGTGCAAATACACGTAAAACTAATGTCATAATCTTTTTATACCAGGGTAAATTTCTATATTGATTTAAATCAACAAATTTACATTTTTTCAGTGTATCAATAAAATCACCCTTAATATCAAGAATACTACTTGTTTTGTACATCCATACTGCACATTCAAAGTGAAGATAAAGACTTCTGTAGTCAAGGTTAATGGTACCTATTATAGCAAAGTCATCGTCTACTACAATAGACTTAGCGTGAATAAAGCCAGGGGTATATTCATAAATCTTTACGCCACTTTCAATTAAAGGTTTATAATATGAACGAGTTACTGTATGAACATAGGCTTTATCGGGAATAAAAGGAGTTACAATTTTAACATCCACTCCACGTTTTGCTGCCAAAGATAGAGCAACAGTCATTTCATGGTCAAGAATTAAATAAGGAGTATTAATGTAGATATAATCCTTTGCATTGTTAATTAAGTTCATATATACGGATTCACCTAAAGCTTCCCCATCTAAAGGACTATCACCAAAAGGAAGTATATAGCCATCCTTTTCAAATGCTTTTACATCAGCGGACAAACACTTATACTTTTCATAGTCTTCATCTGTATTGTTCAAATAGTTCCACAGAGAAAGAAACATAATTGTAAAGTTCCAAGCGGCTTCACCTTGAATCATAATGGCAGAGTCTTTCCAATGCCCATATTTTTCACAGGCGTTTATATATTCATCTGCAAGGTTAACACCACCTGTAAAGGCTGTATGGCCATCAATCACAACAATTTTACGATGATCACGATTATTTATTCTTATTGAGAGTACTGGAATGAGAGGATTAAAAGCACAACACTTAATCCCAAGATTTTCTAGATGTTTGTCATATTTATATGGAAGTTTTGTTAAGCAGCCAAAATCATCATAAATTACACGAACATCTACGCCTTGATTTACTTTTTCTATGAGAATATCTAAAATAGAATTCCACATAACTCCTTCTTCGATAATAAAATATTCTAAAAATATATATTTCTGTGCTTTTTTTAATTCTTGTTTTAATCTTTCAAATTTCATCTCCCCAGGTGTTAAATACTCTGAAAATGAATTTGGGTATACAGGACATAAAGAATATTTTTCTATATAACGTGCTTGATTTGCCGCATTTTTATCCTGAGATTCAATTTCATTTAAGGTGTTTTTATCCATATTTAAAATATTAAACATTTTACTATACATTGATTTCATTTTTTGTTTATTACGGTTACTAATTTGGTTCCCGCCAAACATCAAATAAAAAAGTCCGCCAAAAATAGGAAACAACATAATTGGAATTATCCAGGCTATCTTATATGCAGGGTTGTATTTATTGTTAATAATCCACAGTACTGCAATTGCGCTGAGTAGAGAGCTGATAGTATTAAAATAAATGAAATATTCCCCAAATTTCCAAATCATAATAACAAGAGTAAAAATCTGAACAAGAATAGCACATCCAATTAAAAATGCTCTGCTAAAAAGTAATCTTAATAATTTTTTCATACGCATGACTTCCTTTTGAATTATAATTTATACTATAAATGAAAACTTTAATAAACATTTATGACTAATTTATTAATTAACTGTTCTGTATATTGACAATATAAATTATAAAACATATTATTTATGTTGTATATATAATGTGAAGAAAGTTTACAAAAAGTTTGGAGGAATATAATATGGAGGTTATGGATTTTAATAATACTATATGGAATCTGCTTAGAGATATATCGGTAAATATGGACAGTATTTTCCGTCCTATGTATGATAAGCATGGGCTAACTGCTATGCAGGCAAGAATACTTACAGATGTTAGAGAACAGGAACAAACAATTGGAAACTTAGGGAAAAATTTATGTGTAGCAGGGGCAAATATTTCAGCTATGTGTAGAAAGTTAGAAAAAGAAGGGTTTTTAAATCGTGTACGAGACAAAATGGATGAAAGAGTTGTAAAAGTCCACTTGTCTGAAAAGGGAGAAAGTGCTATTTTAGATATTGAAGCCTTGCTTACAAGAAAATTTGATGCTTGTTTAAAAACAGAATCTACAGAAAATATAAATGACATTATTGAAGGATTACAAAAGCTAAATGTTTTATTACAGAAGATAAACAATTCAGATATGAGTTTATAGTAAAATTAATTAAGATAAGGAGTACTAATAAAAATGAAAAATATAAAAAAACTTAAAGGTCCTCTGTTTTATTATTATATACTAGCATTTATAGGGCTTATGATGCTAAATACATGGCTTATGCCTAATCTTCAAAAACAACGTATAGTTGAAGTTGATTATGGAACATTTTTAACAATGGTAAATGAAAAAAAAATAAATACTGTTGAAATACAGGATACAAAAATTACATTTAGTTCTAAGGGTGATGAAGAAAAAACTGTATATGTTACAGGAAAGTTAGATGATCCTAATCTTGTAAATAGTTTGAAAACTGCTGGAGTAAAATTTTCAAAAGTAATTCCTAAAGAAAATTCTCCACTTACTAATTTTTTAATGAATTGGATTTTACCAATGGTTTTTTTCATAGGAATGGGACAGATACTTGGAAGAATGATGCAAAAGAAAATGGGTGGCATGGGAAATAAAATGAGTTTTGGAAAAAGTAATGCCAAAGTGTACGTTGCTGCACAAACAGGTAAGACCTTTGGAGACGTTGCTGGCCAAGATGAGGCAAAAGAAGCGCTTACTGAGATTGTAGACTTTTTGCATAGACCTGATAAATACAAGGAAATTGGAGCAAGACTTCCAAAGGGAGCACTATTGGTTGGTCCTCCAGGTACAGGAAAAACACTTCTTGCTCAGGCAGTTGCTGGTGAGGCAAAAGTTCCATTTTTCTCTATTTCCGGATCTGAGTTCGTTGAGATGTTTGTAGGTATGGGTGCAGCAAGGGTAAGAGATTTATTTAAACAGGCACAAGAAAAAGCTCCTTGCATTGTATTCATTGATGAAATTGATGCTATTGGAAAAAAGCGTGATAATTCTGGTATGACTGGAAATGACGAACGAGAACAAACACTTAATCAATTATTGACTGAAATGGATGGATTTGATGGGGGCAAGGGAGTTGTAATTCTTGCTGCAACTAATCGTCCTGAAATACTAGATAAGGCTCTTTTAAGGCCTGGTAGATTTGACAGACGTGTCCCGGTAGAGCTTCCTGATTTAAAGGGACGAGAAGAAATCTTAAAGGTTCATACTAAAAAAATTAAAGTAGATAAAAATATTGATTATAATAAAGTAGCAAGGGCAACCTCTGGAGCATCAGGTGCTGAACTTGCAAACATTGCAAATGAGGCAGCATTAAGAGCGGTAAGAAGCAACAGAATAGAGGTAAATCAATCTGACTTTGATGAATCTATTGAAACAGTTATTGCTGGATATCAACGGAAGGGAGCTGTTGTTCCAACAAAAGAAAAACTCATTGTTGCTTATCATGAAATTGGGCATGCCTTGGTTGCTGCAAAGCAAAAGAATACTGCACCTGTTCATAAAATTACTATTATCCCTAGAACCTCTGGTGCACTCGGATATACTATGCAGGTGGAAGAGGGCGAACGTGTTTTAATGTCTAAAGAAGAAATGCTTAATAAAATTACTACTTTTACTGGTGGACGTGCTGCAGAGGAAATTATATTCGATTCTATTACCACAGGTGCTTCCAATGATATTGAGCAAGCAACAAGAATTGCTAGAGCAATGGTTACACGTTATGGTATGAGTGAAGATTTTAGTATGATGGCGCTAGAAACTGTATCAAATCAATATCTTGGAGGAGATGCATCCCTTGCTTGTTCTGCTGAAACTGCAGCAAAGGTAGATGCAGAAGTTTTAAAGATAATTAAAGAATCTTATAAAAAAGCAATTGATATTTTAAATGAAAATAAAGATAAGCTTCATGAATTGGCAAAGTATTTGTGGGAGAAAGAAACTATATCAGGTGATGAATTCATGGGAATTTTAAATGGTGGCATCACAGAAGTTTTAGATAGTGATAAGACTGAAGTTTTAAATGATGATAAATCTGAAGTGTTGGAAGATGTCGAAACACAAGTTTTAAATAAGAGTAACACGTAAGTTGAAAAAATATAGAGTGAACCTTAAGTACTAATGAAAGGAATGAGTTTTTTATGTATAAAAGTACAACAAGACTAAAGGTTAGGTATGCAGAAACAGACCAAATGGGAATTGTGCATCACTCTAACTATTATGTATATTTTGAAACTGCAAGGGAAGATTTTATAGTTGGATCAGGTGTTTCGTATAAGGATATAGAAGATATGGGCATAATGATGCCACTGGTTGAAACACAATGCAGATATATTGAAGGAGCTAAATATGCGGATAATCTTATAATTGAGACTTCTTTAGAAGAGCTAAGTCCAATTAAGGTGGCATTGCAATATGACGTTATAAGAGAAAAAGATGGTAAACTTATTGCAAGTGGAAAGACTCTTCAAGCGTTTGTGAACAAAGAGAATTTTAAAATACTAAATATTAAAAAGAAAAATCCGGAACTTTGGAGTAAATTAGAAAGCCTTAAATAAATATAATATAGTAACCCTGAAGAATACTCTTCAGGGTTTTATTTTTATCATAAATGGATTATGTATAAAAAAGTAAATTATTCAAAGATAAACCTTGAGTAAACGTATAAAAATAAGTTTTTCAAGGTTTTATTATGGGAAATATGTTTTAAAGTGCTGATAATGTATTGTACAATAAAAAGTGTATAAATAAGTTATGGAAAGAAGAATGATAATGACTGACTTAGAATATAAAAATACCTCTAAAAACAAACTGTTTATGTGGCTTAAAAATTCTACAAGAGCTGATGTTATTAATATTGCATGGCCTGTTCTTGTAGAACTTCTTTTAGGATCACTTTTTAGTATGATAGACATGATGATGCTTGGAAGAATAACTGATAATGGAGTAGCAGCAGCTTCTGTTGCAGCTGTAGGTATAACAAATCAACCTTTATTTATAGGATTATCTCTTGTTCAGGCACTAAATGTAGGTGGTACAGCTATGGTTGCTAGATATCTGGGCAGCGGTAAGAATGAAAAAATAGAAATTACACTAAAACATGTAATGTTGTTAAGCTTGATGATGTTAGCAATACCTCTATCAATCCTTGGGATAATGTTTACTGAGCCTATTATGAAGTTTATGGGCGCACAATCTGATACTTTAGGAGTTGGGAAAACTTATTTTAAAATTATTATGATAGGATTCATATTTCAATCATTTAGTATGTCTATATCAGCATCACTTCGAGGAATTGGCGAAACAAAAATACCTATGAAGATAAACTTGAAAGCAAATTTTTTAAATGTTATTGGTAATGCACTTCTTATATATGGTCTTTTGGGATTTCCAAGCCTTGGCATTACTGGAGCGGCAATATCTACTGCTATATCAAATGTAGTTGCAAGTATACTTTTATTTAGATATGTTATAAAGAGTGAAAGTATCATTAGGCTTAATTTAAGAAAGCCTTTTAAATTTGATAAAAATATAATGTATAATTTAATAAAGATAGGCGTACCTGCTTCTTTAGAACAAATGGCTTTAAGGGTAGGCGTGCTTTTATTTGTAAAAATAGTTGCAGGACTTGGAACCATTGTTTACGCAGCACATCAAATATCACTAAATATATTAAGTCTTTCATTTCAGCCAGGTCAGGCCTTTGGTATAGCAGCTTCATCCTTAGTAGGTAGAAGCCTTGGAACTAAAGAATATTCTCTGGCTGAAAATTATGCAAAAGAAACACGAAAAATTGGATCAATGATATCTACTTTTATGGCTGTAATATTCTTTTTCTTTGGTCCGCAGCTTGTAGGATTATATTCAAATGATCCAGAGATTATAAAGAAATCATCTATAGCCTTAAAAATAATAGCATTAGTCCAACCATTTCAGTCATCTCAGCTTATATTAGCAGGAGGACTAAGAGGAGCAGGAGATACATTTTGGCCTTTAATAGCTACATTTTTTGGAGCAATACTAATCAGAGTTGCACTTGCACATATATTTGTCAACATATGTGGATATGGACTGACAGGAGCCTGGATGGCGGTATTTGTAGATCAATTTGTAAGATGGCTATTTGTTTATGTAAGATTTAAAACAGGGAAATGGAAATATATAAAATTAAGATAAGTATATCATCATATAACTAGGGCAATAAATTAAAATATAGTATCAGCATTATGTAGGAGATTTACTAAGTTTAATTTAAACTTAGTAAATCTCTTAATAATTTGTAGATTTCAGTAAATCAAATTTAAAAGTGTAACTACATTTAATCTTTAGCGTTTTTTAAACCTGATACTTCTAAAGGTCCGAGCATAGATAATTTTGATAATACTAGTGCTATATCTCTTGGAGACTTTTCTATATCGTTTTCAAGCCAGTACATAATTACTCCAAGGTGAGCTGAGAGTACGTAGGAAATAAAATAATCTTTTGAAACTAACATATCCTGCGAATTGTATTTATTAGCTAGGTGCTTTTCGAACAAATTAACATTTATAAGATTTTTCAGTTTAATCCTAAATATAGGATCTCCCTTTGGTCCTAAAATAGCTTTAATAAAACCTGCATTTTCTTTGATATACTCAAGAAGCTTTATTAAAAATGGATTGGGTTTATTCATGATATTCATATTTAACAAATCTAAACAATCTACATTTTGTGCATGCTCTTGAATTTCTTTTATCAATTCATCCTCAACTTGCTCTAATAAATCATATTTGTCAGCGTAATGTATGTAAAATGTTCCTCTATTAATATTAGCCCTTTTGGTCAAGTCTGTAACAGATATCTCGTTAAATCCCTTTTCTTTAATTAAATCTAATAACGTATATTTTATTATTTTTTTTGTGTGAATTGATCTTTTATCTATAGAGTCTTTTGACATTAGAATATTTCCTCATTTCATAGTTATTCTATTGTGAAGTTAATACTTTGAAATTAATTGCTATTATTAAGAAACTTATAAATATTATAATATTTATAAGTTTCTTAATCAACAATATGTCTATAAAAATACAATTATAAATATATAATTAATAAAATTAAAGTAGATTATATATCGGACGATAGTATAGTTAAATATTTTATTAAGTTAGGGGGAAAGTAATTGTTAAAAACTATTAAAGGCAAATTGATTATCCTAATTTCAATGTTAGTAGCTTCATTAATTTTTATAGGAGTTTTTTCTGTAAATAACTTGAAGACACTTAATAACCACTCTACTATTATTGCTGAAAATTTCATACCAAAGATAATATACTCAGAAGATTTAAATACGATGACGTCAGACTTTAGGATTTTGGAATATGAACACATACTAACAACAGATAATAGTACAATGAGTACAAAAGAAAACGAAATGAAAAGTAGAAAAAACGAAATTGAAAAGTTAATGTCTTTATATAAAAAATCACTTAGTGGGGATAAAGATAAAGAAACTTATGGAATTGCAGAAAAGCAGTGGAGTGAATATATGAGAGTTCATGAAACTGTAATACAACTTAGTAGAAGTTTAAAAACTAATGAAGCTATGCAAATTATGAATGGAGAAGGCAAGAAATCTTTTGACATGGCTTCACAATCCTTATTAGAACTTGTTGATTTTAATAAAGAAATGGCTAGAACTGCAAGCAATGATGGCAATAAAATTTTTTCAAAAGCAATGCTTATATCAATAGCAGTTATTTTCATTTTAACTATACTTTCAATAATTTTTGCATCAGCAATTATATCTGGGATTTTAAAGTCTTTAAACCTTTTAAAAAGAGAGCTCTCTGCACTTGCTGAAAGAGGAGGAGACTTAACTCAACAAATTAAAGTTAACTCTAAAGACGAAATCGCAGATTTGGCTAAGGCATTAAACTTATTTTTATCAAATTTAAGAACTATTATTAGGGAAGTTAAGATTACTGCTGATAATACTTTGAGAATAAATGAAGTTATTAGTGCAAATTCAAGTGAACTTATGGAAAATGTACAAGAAGTGTCTTCTACTACCGAAGAACTTTCGGCAGGCATGGAAGAAACAGCTGCATCAGCTGAGGAAATTGCAGCTACTACTCAGGAAGTTGAAAGAGCAGTGCAATCTATATCTCAAAAATCTCAAGAGGGTGCAGAAGCAGCTGGGGAAATAAACATAAGAGCTATTGAAACAAAGGATAGAGTTATTGAAGCTCAAGATAAAGCAAATACCATATTTGTTCAAACTAAGGTAGAATTAGAAAAAGCAATTAGTGACTCTAAGGTGGTTGAACAAATTAGCATTTTATCTCAAGCAATAATGGAAATAACAGCTCAAACTAATTTGTTAGCTTTAAATGCAGCTATTGAGGCTGCCAGGGCTGGTGAAGCTGGTAGGGGATTTTCAGTAGTTGCAGATGAGATAAGAAAGCTTGCAGAACAATCCAAAGAAACTGTAATTCAAATACAGAACATAACTGAAAAGGTAATACAATCTGTAGGAAGTCTTTCAAGTAGTTCAAATAATTTGTTGCTTTTTATGACTGAGAATGTATCTAATGAGTATAAATCTATGTTAAATGTAGCGGAAAAGTATAGTGAAGATGCATCTTTTGTAGACAACCTAGTTACAGAATTCAGTTCTACTTCAGAAGAATTATTAGCATCTGTTCAAAATGTTTTACAAACAATTGAACAAGTAGCAGAAGCAGCAGGTGAGGGGGCTTCTGGAACAACTAATATAGCAGAGAAAATAATACATGTAAATGAAAAAACTAATGGAATAGTTGAAAAGACAAGAGAATCTATGGAGATTGCAAATAATTTAAAATTAGAAATGTCAAAGTTTATTGTTTAATTAATCAATTTATAATCATAAAAACACATAACAAGTTATAGGATAAACTTTAAAGTTTATCCTATTTTATTGAGGAAAGTCTTTCATTTAGGTATAATTTCAAGTGTGATTGTATATTAATTTTTGGAATAGTGGGTGATTAAATGTCTAGTTCTTTAATAACGAAAAAGGCCATTGCCAATTCCTTAAAGGAGTTAATGAAGAATATTCCTTTAAATAAAATATCCGTTAAGCAGATTGTGGAAAGCTGTGGACTTAACAGACAAACATTTTATTATCATTTTCAGGATATATATGAGTTAACCGAGTGGATTTATAGGACAGAAGCAGTTGAGAGTATATCCCAATACAGGAGTTATGACACATGGACAGACGGACTTTATAAAATTTTTATTTATATAGAAGAGAATAAAGCATTTTGTATTAATACTTTAAATTCTTTAGGAAGAAATCATTTAGATACGTATCTCTATTCAGTTACCAATGAATTACTTATGGGAGTAGTTAATGAAGTTTCTCATAATATGAATGTTAAGGAAGAGGATAAAAAGTTTATTGGTAATTTTTACACACATGCATTTACTGGACTAGTCATCCAATGGATGAAAGAAGGAATGAAGGAAAATCCTAAAAATATAATTGAAAAGCTTAGTGAATTAATTGAAGGAAACTTTATAAGAGCTTTGCAAAGATATGAAAATAAGTCGTGATAAATTCTAAAATTGTCACGACTTATTTTTTTATACATTTAAAGAGGAATGTATAAAAATTATACAGGCTATATTTTTTGATTATACCTATTTGGAAGCAGAGGTATTATATTTATCTTGTTGGAAAGTTAGATAAGGTGTTTTGTAGAGAATCTAAAATTTATGGAGGGTATCTATATGAAAAGAGAATATGAAAATAAACAAATATATTTTGTGGGTGGCGGATTAGCATCACTTGCTGGAGCTGTATATTTAGTTAGAGATTGTGATTTCCCGGGCAAGAATATTCACATTTTAGAAGGAATGAATATTCTTGGAGGAAGTAATGATGGGGCAGGAAATGCAAATGATGGATTTGTTTGTCGTGGTGGAAGAATGCTTAATGAAGAAACTTATGAAAATACATGGGAGCTGCTTTCTTCTATACCATCCTTAGAAAGAAAAGGAATGTCAGTTTGTGATGAAATTCTTGATTTTGATCATGCACATCCAACTCATGCAAACGCAAGGCTTATAAATAAGGATGGAGAAGTAATTGATGTTATATCTATGGGATTTGATGATGCTGATCGTATGGCGCTGCTTAAACTAATGATTACTCCAGAGGAAAAGCTAGATAATTTACGAATATGCGATTGGTTTGCGAGTACACCTCATTTTTTTGAAACAAACTTTTGGTATATGTGGCAAACAACCTTTGCATTTCAGAAATGGTCAAGTTTATTTGAGTTGAAACGTTATATGAATCGTATGATATTTGAGTTCTCACGTATCCAAACTCTTGAGGGTGTAACGAGAACTCCTTACAATCAGTATGACTCTATTATATTACCTATAAAAGCTTACTTAGAGAATTTTGACGTTGATTTTACATTGAAATACACTGTTAAAGATTTAGATTTTGAAGAGGGGGAAGGAATTACTGTTACAGCAATTCATTATGAGCAGAATGGAAAAGAAGATGTAATTAAACTTAATAAAGGTGATTTATGCATTGTAACAAATGGTTGTATGACTGATAATGCAAGCTTAGGAGATTTTAATACTCCAGCAGAAATGAAAATAGAAAATCCTATCTCTGGGGATCTTTGGGCTAAAATTGCATCAAAGAAAGAAGGACTTGGAAATCCAAAACCTTTCTTTGATAATGCAGAACAGACAAACTGGGAGTCTTTTACTGTAACATGTAAAGGTGATAAGCTTCTTAAAATGATTGAAAGGTATTCTCGTAATAAATCTGGCAGCGGAGCATTGATGACATTTAAGGATTCTAACTGGCTTATGTCTATAGTAGTTGCAGCACAACCTCATTTTAAGAATCAACCAAAAGACACTACAATTTTCTGGGGATATGGTTTGTATACTGGCGAAGAAGGTAACTATGTGAAGAAGCCTATGAGGGATTGTACTGGTGAAGAAATGTTAATTGAACTTTTAGGACATTTACATTTCGAAGAGAATATTGATGAAATCATGGATACTATAGTTAATGTTATACCATGTATGATGCCTTATATTGATGCACAGTTTCAACCGCGTGCAATGAGCGATCGCCCAAAGGTAGTGCCTGAAGGGTCGACAAATCTTGCAATGATTAGTCAATTTGTTGAAATACCAGAGGATATGGTTTTTACTGAAGAATACTCAATTCGTGCTGCGCGAATTGCAGTATATACTTTACTTGGTGTGAAGAAGAAAATTTGTTCAGTTACTCCTCATAAATATGATATTCGAACTCTACTAAAAGCTTTAAATGCTTCATATAGATAACTAGGTAAAGCACTCTTAAAATTACTGCAAGATTAAAGTGAAAATTGACAATTGTAAAAAAATATGATACAATTATTTACAGTTGAAGTTATGAAAGTTTATACGGACAACTTGTATATACAGGAATAAAACTCATAGAGGGTTGCAATTAAAGTTGCCCTTTATGAGTTATTATTTTATTAGGAGTGTGATGATATGCACATGGCAGATGCCCTAATTTCTCCAATTGTTGGGGGAACGATGTTTAGTGTAACAGCTAGTATTACTACTTATTCAGTGAAAAAAATGCAAAATGAGTTAGATGATAAAAAGATACCTTTGATGGGTGTTATGGGAGCTTTTGTTTTTGCAGCTCAAATGATTAATTTCTCAATTCCAGGTACTGGATCAAGTGGTCACATTGGAGGAGGATTACTTCTTGCTATTTTACTTGGACCATATGCTGGATTCCTAACAATGGCATCAGTGCTCTTAATTCAAGCACTTTTCTTTGCTGATGGAGGTTTATTAGCTTTTGGTGCTAATGTATTTAATCTTGGATTTTACACATGCTTTATTGCATATCCATTAATTTATAAAGGTATTATGAAAAAAGACTATAGTTCTAAGAAAATTTTTAGTGCATCTATAATTGCGTCAATAATTGGACTTCAAATGGGAGCTTTCAGCGTTGTTCTTGAAACATTGTTTTCTGGAAAGACTGAGTTGCCTTTTGCTAATTTTGTTATTTTAATGCAGCCTATTCATCTTGTTATTGGAATTGTAGAAGGACTTGTAACGGCAGCAGTAGTTTCATTTGTTTGGAAGGCGCGTCCTGAAATTATTGAAAAGTATTCCTTAAAACAACCATTAGGCAATGTTTCAATAAAAAAGGTTTTTATTATGATAATAACAAGTGTTATAATAGTAGGTGGTATTCTTTCTTCATTTGCCTCTAGTAATCCAGATGGGCTAGAATGGGCAATGATTAAAACGGCAGGTACATCAGAACTAAAAACTACAGGAAGTGTTCATGCAAAACTTGCTGAAATACAAAATAAAGTAGCTTTTTTACCTGATTATAGTTTTAAAGCTTCAGAAGCTATAGATAAAAAGGAAAGTGAAGAGAAGGAAGAAGTAGTGGCAGGTATTAATGCTCAAACAAGTGTGTCAGGTATTTTAGGCGGAATTATGACTTTAGTTCTTGCTGCTTTAACTGGACTTGTTATTACTTTTTTTAGACGTAGGAAAAGAAAAGCAAAACCAATATAAATTAGCAAGTGGCGAGGGGAGTAACCTCGCCAATATTTTTATTTAAGGGATGATCTGCGATATGGAGAGTATAACTAAATCAATTTATAATATTCGCTTATTAGATGAATTAGCTGCTAGAAACACAATAATCCATAAAATAAATCCTATTGTAAAGTTACTGGTGACAATAACATATTTGTTGGTAGTATTATCCTTTGGAAAATATGATATTATAGGACTATTACCATATGTTTTTTATCCAATTATAGTTTTTATTTTGTCTGAAGTACCGTTTTCACCTATGTTTAGAAGATCTCTTATTGTTTTACCTTTTGTTATAGGAGTTGGCATATTTAATCCATTATTTGATACAAAAACTTATATTATAATATGGGGGATTCATATTTCTAATGGGTGGATTTCTTTTGTATCACTGATAATAAAGAGTAGTTTAACAGTTTTGGCAGGATTACTTCTAATAGCTACAACTGGAATCGAAAAAATATCATTAGCATTAAGAAAGATATTTGTACCAAAAATTTTCGTCACTCAGTTTGTTTTAACTTATAGATATATTTCTGTATTGTTAGAAGAAACGGAACAAATTATAAAAGCATACCATTTAAGAGCACCAATGCAGAAGGGGGTATCTTTTAAAGTTTCAGGGTCGCTTTTGGGGCAGATATTATTACGAGCATTTGATAGGGCTAATAGGGTATATGATGCAATGATATTAAGGGGATTTCATGGAGAATATTTTTTTGATGTAGATAGCGACTTATCAATTGGTTCTATAGCATATTTATTTTTATGGGTGATATTTTTTTTTACAGCGAGACTATTTAATATTCCAGAATTATTAGGAAATATTATAACAGGGGTGATAACATGAACCATAATTCTATATTTTGTAAGGATGTATATTATTCCTACCCCGATGGAAAAAGGGCACTAAATGGAATTACATTTGAGATAAGTCACGGAGAATCTGTAGGAATCGTAGGGGCCAATGGGGCAGGTAAATCAACACTTTTAAATTTACTATTAGGAATTATTTTTCCAATGAAGGGTCAAGTTGATATTGGTGATACTATGATATGTAAGAGAACCCTGCCTGCAATTCGTCAAAAGATAGGATTGGTGTTTCAAGATGCTGATAATCAGCTTTTTATGCCATCCGTATATGAAGATGTGGCATTTGGACCACGTAATTATAAGCTAGATGAAAAAGAAGTACATAAAAGAGTTATGAAGGCTCTTGAAACCGTTGGAATAGCACATATTAAAGATAGGCCGCCCTACAAGTTATCCGGTGGAGAAAAGCGTGCAGCATCTATTGCAACTGTGCTATCCATGGAGCCGGATATCCTTATAATGGATGAACCAACGACAGCATTGGATCCTAAATCAAGGAGAAGATTAATATCGCTGTTAAAAGAATTTACGCATACAAAAATTATTGCAACCCATGACATGGATATGGTTTGGGAAACTTGTAGAAGAACGATAATAATCAGTGAAGGAATTATTATTGCAGATGGATTAACAAAAGAAATTTTATGTAATGAGGAATTAATGAGTAAGAGTTCTCTTGAATTACCATTATGTCTTCAGAGCTGTCCAATTTGCGGTAGTAAAAAATAACTTGCCAGGTGCCTGGCACCTGGCAAGTTATATCTTGATGCTTATAATTTTAACACTGGACCATGACCAGGTACTATATAGTTAATAGAAAGATTATATAATGTATTCTGTAGTATTTTAAGAGCTGCAGGGCTTGGAATTTGATGTTCAACTATTCCTGATACTTCATTTTTTAAGTTTGAGGATACAATTGAATCCTCTAATTTACCCATTCTAATAAAGAGATCACTACTAAATAAAAGTCCTTTCTTTGTTTCAAAGGCTAATAATCCGTCCCATAGATGCATTTCTGATGGATAAGATATAAAGCTAAGATTAGTTTCAGCCAAAGATAAAGTTTCTTTAGGAGCTGCTATTTTTACTTTTACATCCATGCCAAAGCCAGTAAGCTGACGAGCAGTTATTGCAGAACATATACATATAGCTTCAGGATAATGCTTTAAAAGTAGTGTTAATCCACCACATTCATCACTTTCAAAATGAGAAACAAAAACATAAGATAACTTCTTATCACCTAAAATACTCTTTAACTTAGGAATAAGTTCCTCTGTCATTTGATAACTTCCAGTATGTATGAGTATAGGTTTTTCCCCTATGAGAAGAAATTGATTAAAGGACAAATTTATGAGTTCGTTATAGGTATTAAACATGTAAAGACTATCAAAGATTTTAATTTGATTCATAATTAAAGACCTCCTATTTAGAAAAATTTATACTTCTAAATTTTGAATAACTCTATTTTATTTCATGTGTTATATAATATACATATTGATTAATAACTATTATAATATATTTGACATGCCTATTGTTATAACAAGTTAGTGAATTGGAGGAAAAGTTTTGAAGGTTAATACAAGTAAGTCTTACAGCAAAAATTATTATATACTATTATCAGTGATATTTATTGGATATTTAGTATTTGGATTTTCGGAAAATATAAAGGGACCAGCCATACCGCGTATACAGACGGATTTTTCACTTAATGAAATGCAAATAGGAATACTTTTGGCACTTAATTCATTAGGTTATCTTCTTGCATGTAGTTTTACTGGAGTACTAACAAAGAAGTTTGGAATAAGGTTTTCTAATTTGATTGCTTTTGGAACAATGGCTCTTTCGGGAGTTTTTATATTTTTATCAGTAAATTATCCCACTCTTTCAGCATCTTATTTCTTAATGTATATAGGTAATGGAATATTGGAAATAGCTCTTGGAATATTAGCAGCGAAGGTTTTTACTAAAAATACGGGTATGATGATGAATTTGGCACATTTTTTCTATGGATTAAGTTCAACTATAGCACCCATGGTTGCTACTGGAATTATGAAAGTATATGCCTTAGATAGAAGCTTTAGTTGGCATGAAGTGTATTTAATAATGCTTTCTTTATCAGTAATACCACTAATAATGGCTTTATTTACAAAGTTTCCAGAGGATGATATTGAAGAAGAGGAAAATATATCGTTTAAAGAATATACAAAGGATCCTGCTGCATGGATGTTAGTAGTTATTTTATCATTTGGAGTAATTTCAGAACTTGCAGTTGGTGGGTGGCTAGTTAATTTTCTTGAAAAAGTTTATAAATGGAATATAAATGCTTCCTCGGGATTACTTTCGGCATTCTTTTTTGCATTTACTCTTTCAAGACTGTTACTTGGACCATTTACAGATAAGATTGGACTTACAAAATCACTTGTAATTTTTTCGGGAGCCTCAGGGATTATTACTCTTATGGGAGTAATTGTTGGACAATCTGCTGCGTTTTTATTTGCTCTTGCGGGGGTAGGTATAGCACCAATTTATCCTACGGTAATGGCTCTTTTATCTAAGCGATATTCTAATAATAGCAGCACAGCTGTTAGCTTTACAGTAACACTTATGGGGATAGGAAGTGTTATAGGAAATTTTTTAGTAGGTGGTATTATAGATTTATTTAAAAATATCTTTACAAAAATATATGGTGTGGAAAATGGACTTATAATAGGTATGAAGGCTGGATATGCCTTTGTAGGAGTTTGTGCACTGCTATGTTCTATTAGTTCAATGATACTTTATAATTTGTTAAAAAAACAAAATCAAATTATTTGAAGTATGCTTAAGATATTGGAGATATTAAGTAATTTAATATATAATATATTATATATTGAAGGTGGGGGAATAAATTATGTCAGAACAAACTAAAAAAATCCTTGTAATTTATAAATCCAAGTATGGAAGCACAAAACGTTATGCAGAGTGGATAGCCAGCGTGGTAAATGCAGATTTACTTGAAAGCTCTAAAGTAAAAGCTGATGACTTAAACAAATATGACACCATAGTTTTTGGCGGTTCTTTACATGCAGTTGGAATTAGTGGAGTTAAGATAATTACTGATAACATCAAAAAACTTATGGAAAAGAAAATCATAGTATTTGCAGTAGGATGTACACCTGAAAGGGCAGATGATATTAATAAGGTTTTTAATGCGAACTTTAAAGAGGAGATAAGGGAAAAAATAAATTTCTTCTATTTAAGAGGTGCTTTCAATTATGAAAAATTGGATTTTGTTGATAAAATGATGATGAATGCACTTAAAATGAAGTTAAAAAGAATGAAGGAAGACGAAATTACTGGGGATGTTAAAGGATTATTAGAATGTTATGATAAGCCAGTTGATTGGACAGATAAAAAGTCTATTGAACCTATTGTTCAATGTATAAATAAGATATAGAATGCAAAATGTTAAGTCCTTGAGTTTTCAAGGGCTTTTATTATTTGAGGGAAATTACACCTTAGAGATACAATTATATGATAACTATGTTATAATAAATAGCGGTATAAATAAGAAAAGACTACAAAGAATATGAGGGAATAAAATTATGGATGGAACTAATAGAGCAAATATAAAAATAGGATTAAAGGTTTTGGTTGTGCAAAAGCAAGATCAACGCACAGGCAAACTAACTGAAGGAATAGTTAAAAAAATACTTACTAATTCACCAAACCATCATCATGGAATTAAAGTTATGCTTGAAGATGGTATAGTTGGAAGAGTTCAGCAAATAATAACTTAAGAGGAGTGTTAATAGTGGCAGATTTTAAATTTGATATTAAACAAAATTTAGGGGTCATATCAGAAAGTACAAAAGGTTGGAAAAGAGAAGTCAATGTGATGACTTGGAATAAGAAAAAGCCAAAAGTGGATATTCGTGAGTGGGATGAAAATCACGAAAAAATGGGAAAGGGAATCACATTAAATAAAGAAGAACTAAAAGAACTTAAGGAAATTTTAAATGGAATTGACCTTGATGAATTAGATATAGAATAGATGATTAATAATAACTGCTAAAAATTTTGTAGCAGTTATTATTTTGTATATGAGACAAATACTTAATAAAAAAATGTAAATTTTTTCAGTGGTTTAATAAAATTGCTTTATTTGATGTATAATGTATATAGAATTTGATATCAATATAAGTAAGAAGGGAAAAACATTGAAATTAATAAGGAAAGATGTTGCATATTTAGCAATACCTATCTTAACTGAGCAAGTATTTGTAATGTCTCTTGGCATGGTAAATACTATTATGGCTGGCCATATTGGAAAAGAAGCGGTTTCGGCAATTGGTATGGTAGACTCAATTAACAACATATTTATTGCTTTCTTCTCTGCATTAGCCGTAGGAGGAACTGTTGTCGTGGCTCAGTATATAGGACAACAAAATAATAAACTTGCAAATGAGTCTATGAAACAAGCGTTATACTCTGGATTAATAATATCTTTTATTGTAACAATTTCTATATGGATATTTCGTAAACCTATCATAAGCACACTTTTTGGTAAAGCAGAGGGAAAAGTTATAAATAATGCTTATATATATTTAGGAATAACTCTTCTGACTTATCCCATGGTAACACTAAATCTAATTGCAAATGGAGTCCTCAGAGGATCAGGCGATACTAAAACACCTATGAAAATCACAATGTTCATGAATATTATAAATGTAATTTTAAGTTATCCATTAATTTACGGGTTATATATAAAAAATGACCATTTTAATATAAATATTCCTAGCATGGGTATAAAGGGAGCGGCACTTGGAATTGCTATTGCAAGAGTAACTGGTGCAATTATTCTACTAATTGTTTTATTTAGAGGAACAAGAATTATAAAGCTTACTAAAGTATTTAAGTTCAAGTTTAATAAGGAATTACTAAAACCTATATTTGGAGTAGGAGTTCCAGCTAGTGTGGAGTCACTGCTCTTTAATGGAGGAAAGCTTATTACACAAATTTTTATTGTAAGTATGGGTACAGTATCCATAGCTTCTAATGCTATTGGAAACTCTATTGCTAATATGCTTAATATACCAGGGAATTCTCTAAGTATTGCTGCAATTGCCATTGTTGGTCAGTATATGGGGAGGGGAGATAGTAACGAGGCTGAGAAATGCTTATCGTATCTTACCAAAGCATCAACTGTATGCTTAGTTATATTAGGTGCTTTATCAGCTCCTTTCTCAAGGATATTAGCTTCACTTTATACAAGTAATAAAGATATAATTTTATTAACATCAAATCTTTTAAAGGTAAATGCGTTATTTATACCTTTATGGTCTGTTTCATTTGTTTTGCCTGCTGGACTTAAAGCAGCAGGAGATGCAAAGTATACAATGGTTACATCTATAATAGGAATGTGGGTATTTAGAATTACTATGGGGTATGTTTTAGGAATTCCTCTTAAAATGGGACTTATAGGAGTTTGGCTCGGAATGTATATAGATTGGTTTGTTAGAGGAATTTTGTATTATTTAAGATTTAGGAATGGAAAATGGAAGGGGTTTGTTTTAATAAAATCAGATGATTCATGTAAATTGGAGAGGGGAATATAATTTTATAATAAGATAGAATGAATTCGGAGGCTGAATAAGCCTCTACTTTAAGGAGGTCAATATGAATACAGTAAAGATAAAAAATGTAGTAATAGGTGACGGTATTCCTAAAATTTGTATATCCATAGCAGGAAAAACTAAAGAAGAAATAATTGAACAAGCTTTAAGCTTTGCTAATATACACGTAGATGTTGCAGAATGGAGAGTAGATTGGTTTAATGATGTTTTTGAGATAGAAAAGGTCAAAGATGTTTTGAAGGATTTAGTAACTGCTTTAAACAATATTCCGTTAATATTTACTTTTCGTACTTCTAAAGAGGGTGGAGAAAAGGCAATTGATTTTAAAACATATGATAAGTTAAATAAAGCAGTAGCAGCAACAGGACTAGTCGATATGGTAGATGTTGAAGCATTTACAGGAGATGAGATTGTAAAAGATATTATTAAAAGTGCACATAGCTCAGGAGTAAAAGTTATTGCTTCAAATCATGATTTTGGAAAAACACCATCTAAAGATGATATAATTTACCGCTTAAGAAAAATGCAAGACCTAGGCGCAGATATTCCTAAAATTGCAGTAATGCCAAAATCAAAACTAGATGTTCTAGAATTATTAGAAGCTACAGTAATTATGTCGGAAAAATATGCAGATAGACCTATAATTACAATGTCTATGTCAGGAATGGGTGTCATAAGCCGTTTATCAGGAGAAGTATTTGGTTCTGCATTGACATTTGGTGCAGCTAAAAAGGCATCAGCTCCTGGACAAATAGGTGTAGAAGATTTATACGATGGATTGCAGTTAATACATAAATACTCGAAATAACTAATTAGTACAAAACATAAGGGTGTATTGCGTAGGGATCCTAAGGATAAAAACTCCTGTGGTTGAATAAAAACTCTAGATTCTTAAAATGGTGCATCTACGCGGCAAGAGGTGATTGGTTAGAACCAATCGCCTTTTTATGTTTAAATAATGTGAAAACAAATAAAGGTTAGTTGCATATATTAAGTATACATAGAGAATAATAGATATAATGGTTAATGTTATGTTAAATTGTATAAGAAATATTGACTATACATAGATAGTGTTCTATATTATATATAGATATATATCTATATAAGGAGTGGTTAGGTGAATTTAAATTATGATGATAATGCAAAAATATTCAAGGCACTTTCAGACTCTAGCAGACTTAGAATAATTGATATATTATCCTGTGGAGAAAAATGTGCTTGTGATATATTAGAGAATTTTAATTTTACTCAACCTACGCTTTCTCACCATATGAAGGTTTTAATTGATTGTGGCATTGTTCAGTGTAGAAAAGAAGGATTATGGAGTTATTATTCTTTAAATAGTTGTAACTGTAGTAAGTTAATGTTATTTCTTATGAATCTTGTAACAGATACAGAGGATTGTATTTGCAAAGATAAATCAAAATGTCAATGTAAAGAAAGTTAAGGAGATGTATATTATGAAAAAGATGATTATTTTTGATCCTGCTATGTGCTGTTCTACTGGAGTTTGTGGACCTGTTATTGATCCGCAGCTGCTTAGAGTATCGACTGTATTGAATAATTTAAAGAGCAATGGAGTTATTGTTGAAAGATATAATTTAACAAATAACCCACAAGCCTTTGTAGATAATAAGCTTATCAATGATTTGCTAAATAGTGAAGGAGTAGATGTACTACCAGTAACACTTGTTGATGGAGAAGTGGTTAAAACTAAATCATATCCAACTAACGAAGAGTTTTGTAAAATGCTAGATATTCCAGAGAATTACCTTAAAGTTTCAATAAAAAAGATGAAACCTAAAAGTTGTAATTGCGAAGATGGATGCTGCTAATAAAGAAGGAGCGTGGAGAAATGCTGGAAAGTTTCAATCCTAATAATATAAAATTGACTAAGTATTTGTTCTTTACTGGAAAAGGTGGAGTTGGAAAGACATCAACAGCTTGTGCAACTGCTATTATGCTAGCAGATCAAGGGAAAAGAATAATGCTTGTAAGTACGGATCCAGCTTCAAATTTACAGGATGTTTTCGACACAGAATTAAACAATAAAGGTGTTCAGATAAAAGAAGTTCCAAACCTTATAGTGGCAAACTTTGAGCCTGAGGTAGCTGCAAGGGAATATAAAGAAAGCGTGGTAGGTCCATATAGAGGGAAACTTCCTGATGTAGTAATTAAAAATATGGAAGAACAGCTCTCAGGCTCATGTACTGTTGAAATAGCTGCGTTTAATGAATTCTCGAATTTTATTACAGATGAAAAAGTTAAGGATAAATTTGACCATATTATATTTGATACAGCACCTACAGGTCATACACTTAGAATGCTACAGTTACCATCAGCATGGAGTAACTTTATTAGTGAAAGCACCCATGGTGCATCCTGTTTAGGTCAGTTAGCAGGACTTGAAAGCAAAAAAGAGATTTATAAGAGTGCAGTGAAAACATTAGCAGATGAAAGCGCAACAACACTCATACTTGTTTCAAGACCAGAAATTGCCCCATTAAAAGAAGCTGAAAGAGCATCAAAAGAATTGCAAGATATAGGGGTTAACAATCAAATTCTCGTTATAAATGGTATCCTTAAAAATCCTGATGATAATTTATCAAAAGATATTTTTAACAAGCAGCAAAAGGCGCTTAGGGATATACCAGAGCATCTAAAAAAATTGGTTGCATTTAAAATTCCATTAAGACCATACAATGTAACAGGACTTGAAAATATAAGAGCCTTTTTGAAAGAAGATAATATTAAGTACATTAATGAAAAACTACAAGTTAATGAAATCCCAAAGTTAAATTCTATTGTAGAGGATTTATATAATTCTAATAAGAAGGTTATTTTTACAATGGGTAAAGGCGGGGTAGGCAAAACTACCATTGCTGCAACAATTGCATTAGGTTTAGCTAAGAAAGGCAAGAAAGTTCATTTAACTACTACAGATCCAGCAGCACATTTGAAGTTTGTTTTACATGAAAGCTATGGTATTACAATTAGTAGCATAGATGAAAAAAAAGAATTAGAAAAATATAGAGAAGAAGTTTTAAGCAAAGCTAGAGAAACAATGAGTGAAGAAGATATTGAATATGTAGAAGAAGACTTAAGAAGTCCTTGTACTCAAGAAATTGCTGTATTTAGAGCATTTGCTCAAATTGTTGAGAAATCGGAAAATGAAGTAGTTGTTATAGATACAGCACCAACAGGACACACATTGTTACTGTTAGATTCAACAGAAAGCTATAATAGAGAAATACAGCGTTCACAAGGAGATGTGCCAGAATCAGTTAGGAAGCTTTTACCTAAACTTAGAAATTCAGATGAAACAGAAGTAATAATTGTAACCTTAGCTGAAGCGACACCTGTTTATGAAGCTATGAGGCTTGAGGAAGATTTAAAACGTGCAGGTATAAAAAGTAAATGGTGGGTAATAAATTCAAGTTTATATGCTGCAAATACTACAAATAATATTCTTAAGGCTAAGGCTAGCAATGAGATTGTTTGGATTAATAAAGTTAATGAAATCTCAAAGGGCAACTTTGCAGTAATAGAATGGAAAGCGGAAGAAATTAAAGATGAAAAACTTTTAGAACTTTTATAGTATAGTGCCACCCACATGGCAAGTGGCAAGTTGAAAAAAGCGATTGGTTAAAACCAGTCGCTTTTTTAGTATAATTGACAATAATAAATAATAATGTTAATATGTCTATGAAAATAATAGACGGGAGAGAAAAAAGTGAATGAATTAATTCGTAATGCAACTATAGATGATTTTAAAAGAGGATATGTTTGGAACAGCAAGAAAGCAGAATTTATTTGCTTAATATGTGGGGTAAACATAGGTAACGATGATAATGATGTAAATTCTCACATTGTAGAACATGGTAATCCTATTGAAAGATTACTTTTGTTAGATAAAAAGTATACTGGACTTACTGAAATTCAAAAAGGATTCTTGGAGATGGTATCAAATAAATATAGTGATAAAGAAATTGCTGTAAAACTTGCTTGCGCAGAATCAACAGTAAGAAACATGAGATTTGCTTTAAGAGAGAGAGCAAGACAAGCAAGAGCTTTTTTAGCCATTATGGAGTTAACTGATGAAGAAATGCCAACAGTGACACAGCCTAAGCTTCGAAACTTTCCTGCCAGGGAAGAAAAAAGAAAAGCTTTATTACCAAGGTTTACTGATTTATTTGAGCCAAATAAAGAGTATACGGAAATGGAAGTAAAAAAGATTATTAAACCTATTTATGAAGACGATGCAATTATACGCCGTTATTTAGTGGATTATGGTTATCTAAAGAGAACTAAGGATGGAAGTAAATATTATAAGAATTGTGAGGGAAATGTAATGGATAAGATGGAGAAAAAAGAACTTATTAATGAGTATAAACAGCAAGAGATAGAAATGGGGATAATTGAAATACACAATAAAACTACAGGATATTCTTATGTAGATATATGTAAGAACTTATATAAGCCCTTTGAAGGAATTAAATTTCAGTTAAATATGGGAAGATTTAAGGTGAAAAACTTACAAGAGGACTGGAAAATTTATGGAGAAGACAGTTTTACATTTGAAATTGTGGAAAAACTTAAGGTACAGGAAGGTGCTACAGAAAAGGAAAAATTGGATGATTTGAAAGAACTTTTACAGATGTGGGTTGAAAGTCAGGGAGAAAATTTTAAGTTATATAAAAAAATATAGTAAAATGGAGAGTGTGACAATGAAGATCGTGGTAATCAATGGTAGTCCTAAAGGTAAAGCTGGTAATACTAATGTAATGGTAAGTGCATTTTTAATGGGAGCAAAAGAAGCAGGAGCAGAGACTGCAAGTATATTTTTAGCTGAAAAAGAAATACAGCACTGTAGAGGTTGTCACATGTGTTGGGAGAGAGGTCCTGGGCAATGTGTAATTAGTGATGATATGTTAAGTGTACTTTCACTTCTTGGATGGGCAGATATTATTTTATTTGCTACACTGGTATATTTTGAGAATGTTTCTGGTATGCTAAAAGTTTTTATGGATAGAATGACAATGATAGGAAGTCCTCATTCTAAAAAAGATATGAAAGAAGAAAATCAAAACTTAAAGCCTACAAAAGCACAGGGGCCTAAACTAATGATGATGTCTAGCTGTGGCCATTCTGATAAATCTGAGTTTCAAGTGATTTCACTTTGGATTAATCGAGTTGCTCAAAAGATGCACATGGATTTGATAGGAGAAATTTATTCTACACGAGGGAAACTTCTTAATAATCGACCAGAAGAATTGCAATCTTCAATAGATGATTATCTAAAATTTTTAGAAAAGGCAGGGAAAGAGATTGCCGCTGAAATGAAACTGTCAGCAGTTACTCGAGAATTATTAAAAAAATCTTTTTAATAAATCCTTGACTCTTACCTTAGGTAAGAGCTTAAGATTATATACGAGGTGAGAAATCATGGAATACACGGTTAAAGAAATTGCAGAGTTAACAGGAGTAACAGTGAAAACACTCCATCACTATCACAAAATAGGATTATTAGTACCATGCAAGATGACAGAAGCCGGCTATCGTCTTTATGGAGTGGAAGAGCTGCAAAGATTACAACAAATATTGTTTTATCGTGAACTTGATTTTTCTCTTAAAGATATAAAAAAGGCTCTTGAAGATGAACCAAGTCGAATTGAGTGTTTGATTGATCAACAAAAACTGCTTATTGCGCGCAAGCAGAGAATGGATTGTGTATTAAACACCATTGAAGAATCGATTCGTCTTACTAAGAAAGGAGAAAATATGGATAAATCAGCAATGTTTCAAGGTCTCAACAAAGAGGAATGGGGGAAGGTGCTTACAGAACAAAATGAGTATCTTAAAGATAAATATGAGTATGATATGTTAAAATCTGAAGATATTCAAGTGGAACAGTTAAATGAGCAAGCTTTAGAAGCACAGGAATTTATCAATTATGTTGCTAATGCACTAAAGAGTGGAATCAAAGCAGACGATGAGGAACTGCAAAAGAAAATTAAACGGCATATAGCATTTTTAAATAATCATGGTGCGAGTATGGATGCAAAATCATTTATGAATGTTTCAAAGTTCTTTTTACAGGATGATTTTCACAGGAATATGTTAGAAAATCAGAAGATAGGTCTTTCATATTATCTTTATACAGCATCAGAAATGTATTCAACACAAAATAACATTTAAATATATGGCTGTAAATGAACTTGTGTTCATTTATAGCTTTTTATTATATATATAGATTATACTAAAGAAAACTTAAGGTTTATATATACTTAATTGAAATTATATATGTATGAATGGGATTATAAAATTAGAAGGACAAGAGAATTCTTCGATAATATGAAGAAAAATCACTTTCTATTAACATCAGCAGATGATTATGTTTTTGTTGCGGTTTTAGCGGTAACGCATTTAGAAGCGAAAGAAACATCAAAAAGACTGAAGAGTGCTAGAAGTATTTAAATAATGAAGTTTTTTATAAAGGGAATAATCTGAAGACTTTATCTCATGTTTTAGATATAGGAAGAGTTTTTAGTAATAGGTAAAGCATTAAAACTATATATTATATAAAATAGTAGTTTTAGGGAGGTAACATCATTAATATCATTGCTTATAATTTGGTAATTCTGGCTATTTCCTTATTATGTTTTTGTATAGTATATCTAATTGATGTGAATGTTATAAGTGGCATATTTATTAACTTATTATGCTCTATATTAATACTTTTATGCAGAAGCTATTTCTTATTTTATATAAGCTTGTTAGTTATAATGATAATATCATATCGATACTATAGTAAAAAAAAGAAGAAAATAGATCATAATGAATTGTGCTGTACTTTTACACTTAATTTAATTAATATAGCCATTTCTTCTTATACATTATTTAAAATTGTATATTACTATCCCATAAAAGTTTTTATACAAGAATATATATCGATTGTTGAGATTATTTTAATGGAATTTATACCTACTGCATACATGATAATGATATACATGATTGTAATAATACTAATATTATCAGCTAATAATCATTTGTCAGTACACGGTAAAAATAATATGCAATTTACAATAATAAAAACATCAGCAATGGTTATTTCTGTTGTAATACTTATAATTGCAGCCAATGCTATTGTATACTTTATTATACACAATTTTCCGTTTAGTCAACTTAATTGTATATTTGATGGAAATTTTCTTAAGGATCCTATTAATCACTACTATAGAGTATCTAAGCCATTTTCAGATTGTATATGGTTTAGTGCAACTACTTTTTTTACTGTAGGATATGGTGACATGCATCCTGTAGGTAATATAATGTATTTTATTTCGATAATGGAAATGATAAGCGCCTACATACTAGGAATAATAATTATACCTATTTTATTATTTAAGGTATCACGCAAGTAAAATTATAGGTGGTAAATTCTCTAAAGTTAAATGGGAGTTAATCTAAAAAAGCTTAAACTAGTAAATGAATGATGTTTAAGCTTTTTTAGTATGTATTAAAACGACATTCATAATAAGTTAGAACAAATATTATATGAAATATAATTAAATTAATAAAATAATTTAAAAATATTAAAAGTCGCTAAAATGACTTCGATATATATAATATGGATGTGATTATAGATGATAATAAAATTTTTTTTAATTGGAGTTATGTTTTCTTTAATTTCACTGATTTTTTGTAGGATTATATTCAAATTTTTTCAAAACAAATTGTCTAAAACACAATATGGATTTACAGATAAGTTTCAGTGTATTTTCTTTTGTTTAATCATGTTTGCATTAGGCATAATGATAGGTAAAATGATTGTCTGGAAACTTATATAGTTATAGTAAAGTTTTAATATTGAGGAGTGTATGCCATGTCAAAAGTAATGTCTATTTTAGAAAAGTATAATTTGGTAGAAAAAGTTAGTAAAGAGAAGTCGGAATATACTGATTCCGAGTTGAAAAACAATATTAAACTTGATGAAGCGATAAATAATGGTCATAACGTTGTGAATGTGGAAGCTAATGACTACAAAGAAGAAGTTAAAGTTGTTGAACCAGTTATTGAGGATAAATCTTCGACAGTTGATAATAATATATATAAAAAGAAAATGACTATAGATGATATATATTCCTTACATGGACTTGAAAACAGCAATATTAATACAGTTTTCATGCTGCAAAATTTAATCAATGCTTTGCCACAAAATCTGCCCAAAGATATAGTGAAGCAATCGGTTATAAATATTATTGATGCTTCCAGGATGGATTTAAACAAACTTCTCTCTGATGGAGATCAAAGATTGAATTTATTGGATGAGGTAATAGATTGCTATTACAAACAAACTAACAACAATATTGCTAAGTATAAAGAAGAAATAGCCAAGCTATCAAGTTTAATTAATGATTATCAAGAACAAATAAAAATTAATGAAAATATGCTAGAAGAGCAAATATACGAAATTAAGTACGAATCTCAAAAAATAGGAGAAATTATTAACTTTTTTTCAAAATAGATTTATAATATATTTTTAATTTTAGGGTAAATTATGAGGGAATGATGAAGGAAAAATATCGTGTTACTTTAGATTTTAAAATTTTAGTATTTCGGTTTATTTCAAGTTTTTTAGGTTTAATAATTGGTTTTATGTGGAGACTAGGTATGGAAAATGAGAGATGGAATCAGTTGATTTATAGTGATATAAAAATAGCTGATATTGATCTAGGTGGTAAAACTAAAGATGAAGCAAGAAATATAATTAATACTCAATACATAGATAATATATATAACAAGAAACTATATGTAACCATTGATGATAAAACTTACTCCATAAACAAGCTTCAGTTAATTAAGAGTTACAGTGTTGATAATGCCATTGATAAAGCATTTAACTTCGGAAAGGATTTAAATATAATTAAACAACATGAGCTTATAAAGATTGGTAGTAATAAGTCGTATGATTTAGATTTTACTTGTGATGATGAAGTAATTAGGGCATTTATAAGTAAAATTGAAAAAGAAATCAATAAAAATCCTATAAATGCAATAATAAAAATCAATACTGAAAGTAAAATACAAATACAAGATGATATAAAAGGTGCTAAAGTTGAAAAAGAAAAACTTTATGAGCATATTAAGAGTAGTATAGAATCAGGAACGAGCGGTGATATTTATATAAAGGCACCCGTTAAAGAGGTGGAAGCTGAAATTAAAAAGTCTAAACTTTCTGGTGTTAATACATGCATATCATCGTTTAGTACAAGCTTTAAATCATCATCTTTTACGAGGGCTAATAATATTAAAGTTTGTATTAATGCTATAAATGGTACAATTTTAATGCCAGGTGAGGCTTTTAGTTTTAATGATGTAGTAGGAGAGAGAACGAAAGAGAGAGGGTATATGGAGGCTCCAGTTATAATTGATAATAAAATTGAATCAGGGATAGGTGGAGGTATTTGTCAGGTGTCATCTACTCTATATAATGCCATTTTAAAAGCAGGAATACAAAATATAGATAGAATAAATCATTCATTACCGTCTTCTTATGTAGGACTTGGACTTGATGCTACAGTTGATTGGCAAAACATAGATTTTAAATTCGTAAACACACTTAACTATCCAATATATATAGAAGGGCATACTGAGAATGAAAATTTATATATTAATATTTTTTCGAATTCTGATTTAAGTAGGAGGATATATGTAATTGAAAATGATGTGAATAGGGATGATAATGCCTATAAAGTAAAAGTCATAAGAAAAACATATGAAAATGGAATGCTCATTAATTCCGAATTTATTTCTAATGATATTTATGTGCCAGTATCTTCTAGTCTCTAGTATAAATAAACTTGAAAAACTACCATTACAAAAATATACTAAAGAAGTAATAAATAATGCCGATTATATACTTATACATTAAAATCTATGTAAAATATGTTAATAGAATCCAAATAAATATTGAAAATAGCAAACTTATTGAAAAGTAGGGACGCAAAGCTATGGGTCTAATGGATGAATTATCAATCCTATGATTGCCAGGTTGCCAAAGTATTTTAATAAAACAGTGTCTTGTAAATAAAGTTTATAATAAAGTGCTAAAGGTGTCCTTGTAATTAAGGTTCCTTTAGCATTTTTTGTTTTTAAATATTAGCAAATCAGGGAGGCCGTAATTATGTTTAAAAATGTTTATATAAAAGGAATAGGAAGTTATCATCCTAAGAGGCTAGTTAAAAATGAATACTACATTAATCATTTTAAACGTTATGGGGCAGAAAAACATGTAGCTGGACTCATGAAAAAGCTTGGGAGAAGTTCAAGAACTTTAGCTGCCAAAAATGAAACAAGTATAAGCATGGGAATTGAGGCTGCTAAAAATGCTCTTTCAAATGCAGGACTAACGTCATCGGATATTGATGCTATAATAGCAGTTTCTGATACTCCAGAATATTTAACTCCATGCTGTGCATTAATATTAAAAAATAAGTTACAAGCAGAAAATGTTACTAATGTATTTGATGTAAATAATGACTGCGTAGGTATGCTTACTGGTATAGATATTGCATCAAAGTATTTAAAAACTGATAAAAAATACAAGAGAATCTTAGTTGTTGGATCAATGCTTATAAGTCCTTTTGCACGTGAAGATGATATGGTTGTTTATTCATGTCTCGCAGATGGTGCAGCTGCTGTTGTGCTAGAAGTAAAGGAAGAAAAAGAAGAAAGAGGACTGTTAGGATCTAGAGTATTTACAGATGATACATATAATGAAACAATTAGATTTCCTGCATGCGGGCTATCCAATATTCCAAGTACTATTAAAGCACATGATAAAAAAATGGAGTGGAATCCCTTTGATTTTGGATTTCTTTCAGACAAATGGACAGAATTAATAACTGAGTTATTAAAAGAAAATGAATATAGACCCAAAGACGTTTCTCATTATTTTATGTCCCAGTTTTCTAAATCTGATATAGAATTAACATTAAATAAGCTAGAAGCTTCTTTAAATAAAGCAACATTTGTTGGTGATAAATATGGATATACTGGTTGTACGAGCCCTATTATGGCTTTAGATGATAGAGTAAAGAAAGAAAAGTTTAATAAAGATGATATTTTAGTATTTTGCTCAGTGGCTGGTGGATATATAATGACTGCATTATTATACAAATGCTAGCTAAATTTATTAGGTATGCTATAGAAATATATTATTAAAAGGGGGATAAGAATTCATGGCTAGTAATGATGGTATTGTAGGCAATTATCAAAAGAGAACTCTAAGATTTGTTTTAGTTCTCTATTCTATAAGTGCTTTAGCAGCAAGTATAACTTTTGCATGTATGAAATTTTTTGGATTATATGATGAGGTGAAATGGAATTATATTGCGGCATTTACAATAATAGTACTGTTGGAGTTAATAATGTTTAGACTTATCTATAAATCAATAGTGAAAACTAGTGATAATTGGATGAATCAGTTGAATAAGTTCAAGCCGCTTATATTAGTAATATCATATATTAATTATTTGTATATTACACTTATGATTCCATCAAAGGAATTATGGGTAAGTGTTTTTTACTTTATAATAATAGGAGCATTATTTTTAGATAATAAAATGAACATATTGTCTATAATCATAGGTTTAATATGTCAATTTATAATATTTAAATTTAATCCTTCAATTTTGCCACATGAACAGGTAATTGTACGAGAGCTAATTATAAGAAGTGTGGTTATAATACTTATTTCCTCTGGAATTTTTATTTTTACTCTTTTTGCCTCTATGCTGCTTAAGGATGTAGAAGAGAATGAAGAGATGCTTAAAGAAAAAAATGATAAAATTTCAAATTTACTTAGCAAGATAGCTGAATTTTCAAATGGGCTATTAAAATCAAGCAACTTACTATCAACTATGATTGAAGAAGAAACTAACTCAATTCAAGAAATTGCTAATACTAGTCATGAGATAAGTATAGATTCAAAGGAAATGTTAGATAAGTCATATAAAAGTAAGGAAAGTTTACAAACATTACTAAATATAAATCAAAAAGTATCTTTAAAAGCAAAAGATACTAAAAATGTTTCTGTAAATTTAGTTAGTGTTTCCAACGATAATGAAGAGTCTTTAAAAAGTGTACTAGGTATCATGGATGGCATAATAAAGAGTATAAAAACAACTTATAAGGCTACAAAGGTTTTAGAAGAAAAATCAGGACAAATGGATGAAATATTATCGGTTATAGGTAGTATTTCAGAGCAAACAAATTTATTAGCATTAAATGCTAGTATTGAGGCTGCAAGAGCAGGTGAAGCAGGTAGGGGATTTGCTGTTGTTGCAGACGAAGTTAGAAGACTTGCAGATAGTAGCCAAAAGTCATTAAATGATATAAGTACAATTGTTAACGAATTCAAAGAAAAGACAAATCAGGTACAAGAATTAATGGAAGATAATAATGAAAAAATAGGTGTAGGAAATAAATTTTTAAATGAAACAGTCTCTAATGTAATTAGTATGATAGAAGATTTAAAGTTATCTGGAGAAAACATAGATGAAATTAATAAATTGACAAGTAACTTACTTAAAGAAACAGAAAACGTAGTAATCTTCAACTCTGATATAGTTGAAAAAACACAAAATACTATAAATATGTTTAGTACAGTAAGTGACTCAGTAAGTGAGAGTGCGGCTACAAGTGAAGAAATAGCTACTAGTGCTGAAGAATTAAAAAATATAGCAGTTGCAATGAATGAATTAATTAAATAACTAGTAATATTAAAAAAGGTTGTAAAACTATCTTTATGTAATAAATAGTTTTGCAACCTTTTAAGATGCATAAAAAAATAAAAATCACTTAATTGGCACATATATATCAAATTCACCATTGCACATAAATCTATTATCATATAATTCTAGTTGAGGTCTGTGATCTATCTGATACCCTGAAGTTGGAAGCCACTTGGTAAATATTTCATTGTAGAATTCACCTAAATCTTTTAGTGCTCCCCCATAGGTATATACAATATATTTGCCCTCTGGAACAATCTTTATCTCCATACCTGATGGAACATCTTCAAAACTGTCTACTTCTGCGCAAGCAGTATAGTGAAATCTCGCATCTGAATCTGGTTCGTCATCGCATATACCGTAGCACAGCATAGATTTACTTTTTTGCTTTATATCCTTGTAGCTTTTGTTAAATACGTCCCAAAGGTTTGGAATTTCTCCATTTTTATTATTTCCAAAGTAAGTTAGGCCTACTGCCTTGAAGCCGTTGATGATTACTATTTTATCTTCCATAATTAGTATCTCCCTTCTTTGATTTGATAGATTAATTATATCAAACAATCCTTGCCAACATTGTGGCAAGGATTTATTAGAATTTATACAAATTAAAAATTTTTTTTGTTTTTTCTATTATATATTCTCTAAGTTCAAGAGGCTCTAAAACTTCTATCATATCACTTAAGGGAAAAATTACATTGCAGGCAGTTTGAAAACTTATCATATCAATTTCATAAAACCATTTATCATCTGCTTGGACAAAAGAACTTACATAAAACCCATTAAGAAGTGCTTTTTTTTCTTCACTCAATTTGATCTTTACTAAATATGTATTATGATTTATCTTATGAGATTCTTGATTTAAAAATTGTTGCTTGCTAGTTTCCCAAAACTCTTCAAGACAAAAGTTTTTAGGCATATTAAAACTTTCATCAAGTACCTCAATATCATTAATTCTGTTAAGCTTAAAAATCCTGATTTGTTTTTTTGTTTCACAAAAGGCTGTTACATACCATTCAGAATTTTTTACTACAGCACCATAAGGGCGTATAATTCTTTCTGATATTTCACTATCATACCTTTTATAGTGTATTTTTAATTTTCTTAAATTTAGTATGGATTTTTTTATTATATCTACATACTTATTCTCAATTTTTTTTCCCCGCCATGGGTCTGAATCAATAAAAAATCTTTCCTTAGCTTTAATAATTTCCTCTCTATGTTCCTCCGAGACACTATTTTCAAGTTTAATAAGGGCGTTTTTCAGTTTTTGAGCCGTTTCTGTATTCTTTTCTGGTCTGATACCCATGCTCGACAACAAGAGGTTAACAGCATCTCCGCTTTCTAAAGCATTCGAATTGATTTTGTAGTCCTTTATAAAAGAGTAACCTCCATTAGGACCTGGAATTGACATGATTGGAATACCGGCTTCACACAATATATCAATATCTCTATATATGCTTCTCTCCGAGGTTTCAAGTATTTTAGCTAAATTGCCTGCTTTTATTGTTCCTCGTGAATCAAGCAACATAATAATTCCCAAAAGTCTGTGAAGTCTCATAAATCAACACTCCTAATATATATTACATAAAACACTTTAGACATGCACTTTTTTTATGATCTAAAGTGTTTAAAAAACCATCTATGCTTATATATCCTAAACTATTTACTCCGATAAATCCAGTTATTTCTTCTAAGTTCATATGAGAACCTATGAGTTCTTTTTTATTTGAAATATCAATTCCTAAACAGCATGGAGATTTTATTATGGGTGAAGCCAGTCTATAATGAATTTCCTTTGCACCTGCTTTTTTAAGAAGAGAGATGATTTTTTTACAGGTTGTACCTCTAACCATGGAATCATCTACAACTATAACTTTTTTACCTTGAATATTCTCCTTAATAACATTTAGTTTCAAAGACACAGCTTCTTTTCTTTTGGATTGGCAGGGTTTTATGAAACTTCGACCTATAAAATTATTCTTAACGAAGCCTAAGGTATAAGGTATGGATGAGGCTTTAGAATATCCTAAAGCAGCAGGAGTGCCAGAATCAGGCACTCCTATCACAATATCAGCAGATACAGGATATTCCTTAAATAAAGTCTCACCAGCTTTGAATCTGGAGTTATAAACACTAGTGCCATCAATCTTACTATCTGGTCTAGCAAAATATATATATTCAAGAGCACAGGTATTACATAGAGCATTCTTGATAGAGCTTAAAGTTTCTATTCCGATATTGTCAATTTTAAGTATTTCTCCAGGATCAACATCCCTTATAAATTCTCCACCAATCATATCCAAAACACAACTTTCTGAGCATACAATATAACCATCTTTGAACTTTCCTATACATAAAGGTCTGATGCCATCACGGTCACGCATAGCAAACAGCTTATCCTTTGTAAGCATAACTGCAGCATACCCACCTTCGAGATGGTTTGATATAATTTGTAAAGTTTTTTCTATAGAAGAATCATAGTATTTTTCAATAAGTTTTAAAATAACCTCAGAGTCAGTAGAGGTATTAAACTTTAATCCACAAGCTTCCAATTGCTTTTTTAACTTAACTGCATTTGTAATATTACCATTATGTGCTAAAGCTATTTCACCAAAAGAATGTTCATCTAATATAGGCTGAGCATTTATAGCAGTACTTTCACCAAAGGTAGAATATCGTACATGGCCTATGGCAGAAAAACCATTTATATTATTGAGATTATTTTTAGCAAATACTTCATTTACTAAGCCCATATCTTTATGACAAATGAGCTGATATCCATCTGAATATGTTAAACCGCAACTTTCTTCTCCTCTATGTTGTAGTGCATTAAGTGCAAAATAAAGTATAGAAGATAAATTAATTTCTTTATTAGAAAATACTCCTACTATTCCACATTCTTCTTTATATTTATCAACATCATTTATTTGCATTCTATCACTTCCTAGTTATCTTCTCTTAAAATATTGATATCTTTTCCCTGCATTATTTTATTCATATTTCTCATAGAGCACATTTTTCCGCACATAGTGCAGCTGTCCTCATGCTCAGGAGAAGATTCTTTTCTATATCTTCTAGCTTTTTCTGGGTCAATAGAAAGCTCGAACATTTTCTCCCAATTAAGTTCTTGTCTTGCTTTACTCATTTCATTATCCCAGTTTCTAGCACTAGGAATATTTTTGGCTATATCGCCAGCATGAGCAGCTATCTTTGAAGCAATGATACCTTCTTTAACATCCTCTAGATTAGGTAATCTTAGATGCTCTGCTGGAGTTACGTAGCATAGAAAATCAGCTCCACAGCTAGCAGCTAATGCTCCTCCAATAGCACTTGTGATGTGGTCATAGCCAGGGGCTATATCTGTAACTATAGGACCTAATACGTAAAATGGAGCACCATGACAAAGTTTTTTTTCAAGCAGCATATTTGCTTTAATTTCATTTAATGCCATGTGTCCAGGGCCTTCTATGATAACTTGAACGTTTCTTTCCCAAGCTCTTAAAGTTAATTCTCCTAGTACCATTAGTTCTTTTATTTGACAGGCATCGGTAGAATCATTGATAGAACCAGGTCTACAAGCATCTCCAAGACTTAAAGTTAAATCATATTTTTCGCATATATCTAATAACTCATCGTAATATTCATAAAAAGGATTTTCCTTGTTATTAAGTTCCATCCAGGCATAAAGAAGAGAACCTCCTCTTGAAACAATGTTTGTAAGTCGTTTATTTCTTTTAAACACATTTGCAGTTTCTCTATTTATACCAGCATGAATAGTTACAAAATCTACACCATCTTTTGCATGCTTTTCTACAACATCTAAAAATTCCTTTGCAGTAATATCCTTTAATTCTTTATCATAAAAACCCACAGCGTCATATATTGGTACAGTTCCTATCATAGCAGATGATGAAGTAACAAGTCTTTGTCTAAATTCTTCAGTTTTTCCAAAGGAGCTTAAGTCCATTATAGCTTCAGCCTTCATGTCTAAAGCTAGCTGTACTTTTTTCATTTCTTCATCAATATCGCAGCAATCCTTTGATATACCTAAATTTACATTTATTTTTGTTCTCAATCCTTCTCCTATACCTTCTGCATCTATGGATTTATGATTCTTATTAGCTGGTATAGCAACTTTACCTTCTGCAATAAGCTTTTTTAAAACTTCGATATCCATATTTTCCTTTTTCGCTACTATTTCCATCTCTTTTGTAATAATACCTTTTTTAGCTGCATCCATTTGAGTTGTATACATAATTTAAACTCTCCTTTATTATTTAATTATTTTTGACAAAAATAAAATGCAAGCCTATATAGGGCTTGCAACAAGAATACAAATGTATAGTTGAAAAATGCTCCCTACGTTGGAATTATCCAAATCAGGTTATGAGGGTCAGAGATAGCATCTCTTTCTCAGCTTATTAGCATAAGCTCCCCTTGCGCTAGACCTTTTCAAAAAATAAGTATTAATGTTTATTATCTTCATTTTTGAAATGGTCTAATTATTAAATTTTAAAAGCAAACTAAAAAGAAGCTTTACCATATGGCAAAGCTTCCTACAAAATCATATTATAAAAATCAATTATAATAATACTCGTACATAACTTCCCTACGGTAGTACTAACTACGTCAGGTTCATAGAGTTAGATTATTAAAATCTTCTCAGCCAAAGGGCACCCCTAGTTAATTATATTTATTTTTTATGTAAATAATATATCACTTTAAACTCATTATAATACTGAAGTGATACTGTGTAAAGGATTTTTTTAGAATAATTATTCAGTGTTTCTTTAATAGTATATTTTAATTTAATAAATTATTGATCACAATCACTATTTAAGTGAGGATAATATTTAATTGACCAATCTTCAACTTCTTTAATAATCTTGGTAAGTTCTTTTCCTTTATCAGTAAGATAATATTCAACTTTAGGTGGAATTTCTGCATAAATTAGTTTACTTATCAATTCATCATTTTCTAGTTCCTTAAGCTTCTCATTTAATACCTTTTGACTTATTCCTTTAGTTATCCGCTGAAGTTCTAAAAATCTTTTAGGTTCCTCATATAAATGGCATAGTAAAACTGCTTTCCATTTACCTCTTATAAGATCCATTGCAAAATCTAACAAACATATATATTCTTTTTCATTATAATATATCATTAAATTACCTGCCTTTAGTTATTTTGTGAATAGAAGAAAATAAAATTGAAAAATATAATATAGTTATATTATATACTAAAAAAATTATCAATATAAAATTTATCGCATAGCCTAAATATACATATTACAATAAATCTTACCTAAAGGTAAGTTATCTAACAAAAAAGTGCGTACTTGTTAATTAAATTACTGAACCATATAATAATGGCATGATCTGAAAAGATTTAAATATAATAATTTTTATGGAGGTATTATATATAATGAAAGTAATTGCTTTTAACGGAAGTCCTAGAAAAAGTGGAAATACTTATGAGGCCATAAAAGCTGTAGCTAATGAGTTAGAAAAAGAAAATATAGAAGTAGAAATTATTCATGTAGGGAACAAAGTAATACGTGGATGCCTAGCATGTGGTGGATGCAGTAGAAATATGAATGAAAGATGTGTTATAGAAAATGATGAAGTCAATGGATGGATTCAAAAAATGAAAGAGGCTGATGGAATTATTCTAGGATCTCCTGTACATTATTCAGCTATTGCAGGAACCATGAAATCATTTTTAGATAGAGCATTTCTTGTAACATCAGTAAATAGCGGAATGCTTAGACATAAGGTAGGCGCTAGTGTTGTTGCAGTTAGAAGATCAGGAGGGGTTCCAACCTTTGACCAACTAAATAACTATATTAACTATTCAGAAATGGTAATGCCTACATCAAACTACTGGAATGTAGTACATGGTACAGAACTAGGTGAAGCAACCCAAGATGAAGAAGGAATGCAAATTATGAGAGTTCTAGGTAAAAATATGTCTTGGCTTATGAAGTTAATTCATTCTGGTAAAGATAATATAGAAGAAAGTCAAAGAGAAGATAAAGTATTCATGAATTTCATAAGATAAGGCTGCACATGATTATTAGTAAAAAATAAATATATTAAGTTTATATCTTCATCATCACTTCATAATTGAGATTTAGAATATTTATATAGAATTTATGAGGAGAGGATAAGGATATGAGATTATTAAAAATTTTATTTAGTAAGAAATTTAGACGAGAGTATTCAAAAAAGCTTGTAAGTGAATATAATAAAACAAATGATATGGTTGAAGAGATATATAGAGCAGCAATAAATGAATGTAAAGAGTCAAAACATAAGGCTGCCTAGTTTTAAAATTCTAGTTTAATAATGGCAAAGAAGGGCTATCTTAGAATAATTAAAAATTATTTTGAGACAGCCCATTTTAGTTAAATTAATAATAGCAGATAATTGGAGTTCCTGCTTCGATATTGTTAAATATTGCTTTTGCTACATAGTAGGGAGCATTTATACATCCATGAGAACCATTTGTTAAATATATATTTCCGCCAAATGTGCTTCTCCAATTTGCATCGTGAATACCAATGCCTCCGTTAAAAGGCATCCAGTAACTTACAGGTGCAGCATAATCAACTCCGCGGAGGACAGTATCCTTTTGTTTATATTTCAATTTATAAGTACCTGAAGGTGTTGAATGGCTACTACTCACATTTCCTGTAACAACACTTCCCTCTACAATAAGAAAGCCATTTTTATAAAACCATAGATATTGCCTCGATAGATTGATTTCTACATAAGTATTTCCAATATCATTAATGCCATGAGATAGTGCAGTTTGATTATATACTGGTTTTTTAGTTATAGATTTTGCATTCTTTACAGCTGCAATTATGTCCTGAACTTCTTTAGATTTGTTAATTGACCACCCATAATCACCACCACTAACTGATACTGATTTTCCTGATGATGTAATAAAGCTTCTTGTACTGCCTAATGTGTCGTAAGTTTTTGCTAAAGTATCTATATAGTTTTTAACTTTTATTTCATCAAATGTTACTTTCAAATTGTTATCCACATTAATCCAGGTGTTTATTATAGTACCATCTAAAATTTCCGTACTCTGACCAAAGGTATATGTGATTTTTGTGGACACATATTTATCAAGCATGTCTTTGATGGCAAGTATTTCTTTAGAATTTGAAGTATACCGAGGTTTTTCATAACAATTTATCGTTTTTAAATCTACAGTATTTTCTCCTTTAATAATTGCATCAACAATATGATTGTATAATATATTTTTACTGACTTTATTGCCATCAACTTCTTTTATAATCTTATAACCATTATCCGTAAATTGAAAACTAGCATTTTTAGGATTAATTATGGTATCAGGATTAAAACAAGAGAGACTATCTATAGATTTTTTTAACAATTTTTCATCATAGGAAATTATATCAGATAATTTAAAGTCTTTTTTATTAAAAATACCATAAATCCATTGAAAAGGGTTTTGATTAGTTTTTAAACTTTTAATTTTCTCATGTGAGTTATTGATATATTTTAAACCAATATCGGATGCTGTAATTTGTTCTTCTATACCATTTTCATCTCTTAAAAGTAGTACATAGGAGCTAAGTTCAGATTTCATTTGTTTATTTACGTCCTCTATATTTTTCCCGGAAACATTAATACAGTTAATTGTAGTGCCAAAGTAAAAACGATTCATAAAATATATGGACATTGCTAAGTACATACTAAGTAAAGTTCCAAAAAAAGTTAAGATAAGTAACATAGTTTTTCTGAACTTATTTTTGGGTTCCCCCATGATAATTAATCCCTCCACATTATTACACAAAAGCTAAAAAGAATTTTATTCATAAATAAAAATAATATCTTTTTAGCCACTCATTTTATAATATGTAGAAGCACTGATATTGCTCCTGAAATACATAAGTATTATAAATAAAAATATTTATTATTAAAATCATTCTTTTAATGTATAACATTAATTTTCTTAATAAACCTTAATGTGTTTCTAACAAAATTTTAATATTTAACATTTAAAATATAAATTACATTGTTACTTTTCTAGGTAAAAGAGCAAATTATTATATAAAAAAGAGTTGTAGTTAAGCAATTCAATTAAATTTTAAATTTAAAGATGAAATAATAATTTTCATAGTAAAATTAAGATTTTCTTAAGTAAATTTTTGATTTTATAACTAAAACATCATTAAAAACTATGATAGAATTAATATATATAATATAATAGTTAATATGTTTTTAAATTTAAATAAAAATATAGGAAGGAAGTGATTACTGTATGATAGCTTACTTGCAAATTATTGATAGAAAAATGTTGAATTTATTAAGCAAAAAAATTAGATGTAAAGTGCTTGATAAAATAATGCCGCTAATTACTTCTTTAGGTAATGGTGCCATGGTGTGGGCAATTATTTCAATATATTTAATACAAAACGAGAATTATAGAATTGAAGGTTATATGGTAATTGCTTCTATAATTTTAGTTACTATTATTGGAGAGGGAATAATAAAGCATATTATAAAAAGGACAAGGCCTTTTGAACATATGAAGATAAATAAACTATTAATATCGAAACCCATAACCTATTCCTTTCCGTCAGGACACACCGCATCTTCATTTGCAGCATCAGGCATACTCATCATGATGGACAGTAAATTAAGCATTATGGCAGTTGTTTTAGCTTCATTAATAGCATTTTCTAGAATTTATTTAAATGTCCATTACCCATTAGATGTTATTACAGGAATTGCACTAGGTCTTATATGTTCTAAAGTAGTGGTAACTATTTTTCATAGTGAAAGTATAAATTATTTATATCTTACTGTTATTCCTCGCATTCTATGTATGAGGAAATAGTTTTATTTAGAAATAAATAAATGGCATCCATGAGTTGACAATTATGTAAGTTAACTATATAATCTTATTGAATATCAATAAATTTTATTTTAGGAAAGGGCAAGGTATTGGCAGAAATGAGAATGTAATTCACTTTTAATGATGTAAAATGAAAATTTAAATAAAGTTTTGATAAAGGCTTTATTGTCATGCATTTTATTAAATTTGAGAGTGGATAGTGTTTTTGTAACTGTTGATAGTTTGTCTATATAATGAAATTTTAGCCTTAATTAGCTAATTAAATCTTGATATGTACTGGTATATGAAACTTATCTTCTTATTGTTAGAGGATTAAGTGATTTACGAAAGATCATATATTTGTATTATCACTTTATTCTTACATGAGTTCAGATTTGATTTGGGTTACATTTAGGTTATTATATAGTTATTACGCTATCCTCTCCAAGTTACAAGGAGGGGATTTTTTATGTTGTTAATGGAATGCAGTAATATTAAAAAATATTTTGGCGATAGATTGGTGCTAGATGTAGAAAACTTAAAAATTTATTCTGAAGATAGAATAGGAGTTATAGGGTCAAATGGAGTAGGTAAGACCACCTTGATTAATATACTAAGTAGAAGGATAGAACTAGATGAAGGTTGGGTTAAGCTATATGAAAGGTACTCATATATATCTCAGTTAGAAGAACCTGAAAATAGAAACATTAGTAATGAAATGGCTTCAAAGTTTGGTGTTCAAAATACTTGGGATGAGAATATGAGTGGAGGAGAAAAGACCAGATTTAAACTTGCAGATGGTTTCAGCAATAACAGCTTATTGATATTTGCAGATGAACCTACTAGTAATGTGGATATAGAAGGCATTGAGCTTATGGAGAAAAAGTTTGGTGAGTACAAAGGTGCATTAGTGCTAATATCCCATGATAGAAACTTTTTAGATAAGCTTTGTAATAAGATATTGGAAGTAGAGGATGGAAGAATAAAAATATATAATGGCAATTATAGTAGCTACGTTGCTCAAAAAACCCAAGAAAGAGAACGAGCTGAATTTGAATATGATGATTATGTGAAAGAAAAAAAACGGCTTGAAGCAGTGATTACTGATACAGCGCAAAAGGTAAAGAGTATAAAAAGAACACCTAAGCGAATGGGGAATTCCGAAGCAAGGCTCCATAAGATGGGAGGACAAAAGGCAAAAGCAAGTCTTGAGAGGGCAGTAAAAAATGTTGAAAAAAGAATAGAGCATCTTGAAGTTAAGGAAAAGCCTAAGAAAGAAGAGGGAATTAAGCTGAACATTATAGATTCAAGCAAGCTTCATAGTAAAATGATTATAGAAGGCTGCAATATAAATAAATCCTTTGGAAAGAAGGTTATATTCAATAATGCTGAATTCAATATATACAATGGATCAAAGACAGCATTAATTGGATATAATGGATGTGGCAAAAGTACTCTAATTAAAATGATAATGAATAATGATGATTCTATAAAAATTGCAAAGGGAGCAAAGATAGGATACTTTAGCCAAGATATGAGTATTTTAAAAGAAAACTTAACTATAATAGAAAATGTAATGGAAAGCAGCATATATAATGAAACCTTTGCTAGAATATTATTGGCAAGATTGTTGTTTAAAAGAGAGGACATTTATAAAAAAATAAACGTATTAAGTGGAGGAGAACGAGTTAAGGTTTCTTTTGCAAAAATGCTGCTTCAGGATATTAATTTACTTATATTAGATGAGCCTACTAACTATATGGATATAAATTCTCTTGAAGTCATAGAAACTGCACTTAAGGAGTATGATAGAACCTTACTATTTGTTTCTCATGATAGAAGATTTATAGAGTCTGTTGCAAATCAGATAATGATCATAGAAAACTATAAAATAAATATGTTTAATAAAAACTACAAGGAATATTTAGCTAGTAAAAATAAAATTGTAGATAATAATAAATCTGAAATTGAAAAACAAATCTTTGTATTACAAAATCGTCTTTCTGAACTTATAGGAAGACTATCAATGCCATCAAAAAAAGATGATGTTGCATTACTAGATAAGGAATATCATGAAGTACTAACTAAAGTAAAAAAATTAAAAGAAAGTATTTAAAAAATAAGTAGTCTTTAATTATAAAAAAGACTGGGAGGAACATTTACTGTATGAATAATAATTGGAAAAGAAATATAACACTTTTTTTAGCTAGTCAGACTATATCTCTCTTTGGATCTATGCTGGTTCAATATGCAATTACATGGTATATTACATTACAAACACAATCTGGCGTAATGATGGCTATATCAATTATTTGTGGGTTTGTACCTACCTTTTTTCTTTCACCCTTTGCAGGGGTATGGGCTGACCGCTATAATCGAAAAGTGCTTATAATGTTATCAGATTCTTTGATTGCAATATCAACACTTATTTTAGCTATATTATTTTTAAAAGGATACGATTCACTATGGATGCTTTTTGTGGCATCTGCAGTGCGTTCCGTGGGTTCAGGAGTGCAAACTCCAGCTATATCAGCATTTCTTCCACAACTTGTGCCAGAGGATAAGCTTACTAAGGTCAATGCAACAAACAGCAGTATACAATCATTGGTTATGTTGGTATCACCTATGATTAGTGGAGCTCTTTTAAATATGGCTACCATAGAATCGATATTTTTTATAGATGTTATTACAGCAGCTATAGCGGTTTCCATATTACTTTTATTTTTAAAGGTTCCATCTCATGCAAAAGCATTAGAAAAACAAAAGACTAGCTATTTTAGTGATATGGTCGAAGGTTATAACTACATTAAAAATCATGGATATGTTAAGCGATTCTTTGTATTTTGTGCGATTTTTTATGCATTAGTTTCACCAGCTGCATTTTTAACACCTCTGCAGGTGGCACGTAGTTTTGGTGATGATGTTTGGCGTTTAACGGCAGTTGAAATCACTTTTTCAGTTGGTATGATGTTAGGTGGTATCATTATAGCATCTTGGGGAGGCTTTAAAAATAGAACTCATACAATGACGCTATCAAGCCTTATCATGGGAATATGTACCTTTGCACTTGGAGTTGTTCCAAACTTTTGGGTATATTTAAGTTTCATGTGTTTATTTGGCGCTGTTATGCCTGCCTTTAATACACCTGCTACGGTTTTATTGCAGGAGAAAGTAGAAGAAAATTTCCTAGGTAGAGTATTCAGTGTTTTAGGGATGATATCAAGTATCACCATGCCTCTTGCCATGCTTGTGTTTGGGCCTTTGGCTGATGCCGTTGCTATAGAATGGATGCTTATTGGAACTGGAGTGCTACTAGTTGTTCAAGGTTTCTTCTTAATGAAAAACAAAGAACTTATTGAGGCTGGAATGCCAGTTTCTAAGCCTGAATTATAGTATTATTGGATTGCTAGATAAAAGAGGTATTTATAATGTTATTTATGAAGCTATGGGTTTAAAAACTCATAGCTTTTTTTGCTCCATAAATATATAAAACTTTTTATTTATTTAGCGGCTTCCTCAAAGGCCTGTATAACAATATCCTTAGTAGTGCCTCCTTCATAAACTTTGCTATTTCCAACATAGTAAGTAGGAACATAATAATAATCATACTGCTTAGATATATCAGGATGCTTTTCTTCATCTATTATTTCCACTTTAATATCTCTGTATTTTGGATTTTCTTCTTTTACCTCATCTATCCAATTAATTGCTCGTCTGCAATGAGGACACCAATCTGTTATAAATACTTTTAGATCTTTCATCAAAACACCACCCTTACAAAAATTTATCATAAGAATAGTATACACTTTTATAATAAATTTTAAAGATGATATAACAAACCTACAATTGGGTAAAAATATAACAGTTGTTGAATTTATTAGTATCTATAATAGAAGAGGGCATTTTTATTATATTTACGTATATATAGGTAAAATAAAAGTTACAGGAAGGTTAAGATTATGATAAAGAAGATAATATTACTAGTTAGTGTTTTTTTATTACTTAGTGTGGCTGGTTGTACTAAGAAAAGCGTTGAAGAAAAGATAGGAATAAGAGGGGAAATAGTAGAAGTATCATTAGACGATAACAGTAAAATAATAGGAATATTAGTAGAAGGAAACTTAGAACAGGACACACAGCATGATAAAGCTAGTGTATTCATTGGAGAGAAAACCAAAATTTATGATAAGGATACCAAAGAAGAATTGGAGAAAAGTGACTTGAAAAAAGGGACAAAAGTAGAAATTATATTTGAAGGGCCTGTAAGAGAATCCTATCCTGTTCAAGCTGATGCTAAAACAATTAAAATTATTAAGCAAGTTGATCCTATAGCAGAAAAGATAAATACAATGACTTTAGATGAGAAAATTGGTCAAATGCTTATGGTAGGTGTTGATGGATATAATTTAAGTGATAATTCTAAAAAGCTTATAAGAGAGCATAAGGTAGGAGGATTTATAATATTTGATGAGAATGTTCAGAGTACTGAACAACTACTTAATTTAGTTAACTCATTGAAAAAGGAAAATGCAGATAACAAAATTCCGCTATTTTTTTCTCTGGATGAAGAAGGAGGAAAAGTAACAAGGATGCCTAAGGAGTTTAAAAGATTTCCCACTAATAAAGCAATTGGTCAAATAAATGATAAAGATTTTTCAAATAAGATTGGCAGAACTATTGCTAATGAAATAAAGTCCTTTGGGTTTAATATGAACTTTGCACCAGTTTTAGATGTTAACAGTAATCCTAAAAATCCAGTTATAGGTAGTAGATCCTTTGGAGTAAACCCTGATATTGTAAGCAGTTTAGGTGTTGAAACCATGAAAGGAATCCAATCAGAAAATATTATCCCTGTAGTGAAGCATTTCCCAGGACATGGTGATACTTCAGTAGATTCACATGTAGGACTTCCAACTGTAAATAATGATTTAGATAGATTACAAAGCTTTGAACTGATACCTTTTAATAAAGCTATAGAAAATGGTGCTGATATGGTAATGATTGCACATATACTTTTACCTAAGATTGATAGTGAAAATCCTTCGTCTATGTCAAAAACTATTATTACAGATATATTAAGAAATAGTCTTAGATTTGATGGTGTTGTAATTACCGATGAGATGACTATGGGTGCAATAATTAAAAACTATAATCTTGGAGAGGCTGCGGTAAAGTCAGTAAATGCTGGAACTGATATTATATTAGTTGGGCATGGTTATAATAATGAAATAGGAGTAATTAATGCTTTGAAAGGTGCAGTATCAAATGGGGAAATATCAGAAGGAAGAATAGACGAAAGTGTTTATAGAATATTGAAACTAAAACAAAAGTACAACTTGAAGGATGAAATAATAAATTCTGTAGATATTAATAAAATAAATAATAAAATAAAAACCCTTTTAGATATTTACAAGATATCCTAAGAATTTATAATAAAAACCTTGAAAATACTAAAAAGAGATTATTAAATAATGGAGGAATAGGCCTATGAGTGATAGAGAGAATAAATTAAGAAAAAAGTGGTTTTATGGAATATCTTACGTTGCAGTGATATCTACATTAAGTATTATATTAAATACTATAGTGCCTATAGGAAAAACTAATATTGCATACGCAGTAGAGAGTATAAAGACTCTAACTAGTAGCATAGCAGATCAATCATCAGTAGGTGAATTTGCAGATAACCCACAAGTTAAAGTTCCTGTTGATTTAGAGAGGGAAAAAAATAATCAAAAGAGCGTTGATGCAGGGCATTCACCATGGAAGTTAGACCCAGTATTTGTAACTCAAGTTTTTGTAAGCTTAAAGATTTCTCCAGAAGGTATTCAAGGGGATTATCCTATTAAATATGAAAATCTTAAAATAGTAAAAAACACTGAGAAGGAAGCAATTGTAGAAGTGCTAGGAGATACAGCTCCTATTAGAAGGGTGTATCTACAAAGACTTGTAAGACAAGATAGCACAGGAATATGGACTGTGGTTGGGTATGATCCTGTGTTTAATAAGTAACTAACAAAAATAAACAAGGGTATGATACATTTGTAGTATCATACCCTTATTCATTATTTTTATCACTAAAAAGAAGTAAAATATTTAAAAAAGGTTATTGACATTAACGTTACGTAAAGGTGTATATTTATTTTGTCAGGAGGTGAAAGCACGTGGAATATACAGTGCAAAAACTAAGTAAAATAGCAGGTGTAAGTACCAGAACACTTAGATATTATGATGAAATAGGAATTCTTAAGCCGGCAAGAATTAATTCATCAGGATATCGTATATATGGTCAAGCGGAAGTTGATAGATTGCAGCAAATATTATTTTACAGGGAATTAGGTGTAAGTTTAGAAAGTATAAAAAATATAGTAACTGCACCATCCTTTGATGGAGCAAAAGCACTGAAAGAACATCGCGCCCAGCTTCTTGAAAAGAGAAATCAATTAGATTTATTGATTTCAAATGTTGATAAAACAATTGCCTTAACGGAAGGGAGAATTACTATGAGTGATAGAGAAAAATTTGAAGGATTTAAACAAAGGATGGTTGATGACAACGAGGATAAATATGGTAAGGAAATAAGAGAAAAGTATGGTAATGATACTATTGAAAAGTCAAATGCAAAGGTAATGAACATGACAGAGGAACAATATAATGAGGTGACAAGTCTTGAAAATCAAGTGAAGAAAGCCTTAGCGGAAGCTTTTGAAAGTGGTGATCCATCTAGTGATATAGCTCAAAAGGCAGCTGATTTACACAAGAAATGGCTTACTTATTTTTGGAGTGAGTACAGCAAGGAAGCACATGCTGGTCTTGCTCAAATGTATGTTGATGATGAAAGATTTAAAGCTTACTATGATAAGGAGCGACCTGGAGTAGCAGAGTTCTTAAGAGATGCAATTTTCATTTATACAGGAATGAGCAAATAGTATATTAAGTAAGTAATAAGAGAGCATATATAGATTTGTATAAAGATCTATATATGCTCTCCTTTTTATAGTCTTATTTATATTTATGCTATATAAATTTTATATTAAGAGGAGATACTATACAGGTAAATGGGAAAATATGTTGATGAACAATATGGCAAAGAAGTTATGTAGAATAGTTTAAATAGAGAGTAGGAAATAAGGAGGTAATACTTTGAATGAAGGATTAGTTGTTTTTGTTAGAGCAATTATAGGTTTTTTTTCACTGCTTATCTTTGCAAGAATTTTAGGAAAAGAGCAAATAAGTCAGTTGACATTTTTTGATTACATTCTAGGTATTACAATTGGATCTATTGCAGCTACACTGACTACAGATTTATCAAGTAGGGCATGGCCGCACTGGGTAGGACTTGTAACTTGGGTTGTACTAGGATATTTAATGGAGCTTTTAAGTTTAAAGTGGAGGTATGCAGCTAAGTACTTGGAAGGAGAACCAGCTATTGTAATAATGGATGGGAAGATAATGGAAGATGTTTTGAAAAAAATGAGGTATACGGCAGCAGAGATTTTAGAATTACTCAGAAACAAAGAAGTGTTTAATCTTAATGAAGTGGCCTATGCCATAATAGAGCCCAATGGAGATATTTCAATTCTTAAGAAGCCGGAGTATTTACCTTTAACGTTAAAAGATATTAATATTAAGGCAAAAACACCTGGCATAGGCACAGAAATAATTTATGAAGGAATGATTATAGAAGAAAATTTGAGACAACTTAATAAGGACACAAAATGGCTACTAAAGGAACTAAAAAAATATGGAATAAATGATCCGTTAGAGGTGTTTCTTTTAACTTTAGACCCAGGAGGAAATTTATATATTGATAAGTACAAAGATCATATTAAAAAAGTTACTGATATAGGGGATTACAAAGGACCTTACTAAGAAAGGTGAAATAAAATGAGAAAATTTTTTATAGTTTCAATACCAATAGTTACAATAATTTGTTTTATACTAATAATGCTAAGTGGAAACTATCTTAAGAATTCTTTTAGTCAAAATGACAATGTACCACAGCTTATTCAAGTTTTAAATAAAAATATTAGTGATGAAAAATGGGAAGAAGCTAATAGCACTATCGAAAGATTAGATCAAGCATGGAATAAAATTGTTAGGAGAGTTCAATTTAGCTTAGAAAGAGATGAGATTAATGGATTTAGTTTTACTTTGGCACGTCTTCGAGGTGCAATTAAGGGAAAAGATAAAGTAAGTTCATTTTCTGAATTGAGCGAGGTATATGAACGTTGGAATAGTTTAGGAAAATAACACTAAACAGAGTAAAATCTTAAACATATAAAAGATAAATAATGGATATTAAATCTAAAAAACATCCTAAATTATTTAGGATGTTTTTTCTATGGTTGCGGGAGCAGGACTTGAACCTACGACCTTCGGGTTATGAGCCCGACGAGCTACCAACTGCTCCATCCCGCGATATTATCAACTAAGGTTTTCCTTAAGCTGTAGGTTAAGTATAGTGTACTTAATGATATAAGTCAAGGTTTTTTTAAAAAATAATAATTATTAATAAAAATTATATCAAAATGGAGTGTAAAGTTTGAGAATTTCCTCACCAATGTGCACTTATTAAATCAACGAGTTACTGATTACATTCAGTTAAATATATAAATTCTTGAGATAAACTAATATGCAAAGTATAATAAAAGGAAGCTGTTTACTTACAAAAGGAGTGAAAATATGATTAAAATTGAAGAACTGCTATCAGGAGATTTTTCTGCATATCCTGAAGAAACTCAGAAATTTATGAAAGAATATACTGAAAGACTTAGAGATAGTATAGAAGAAGAGTTAGTAACCGACATGGCAAACAGAATGCTTAAGGATATAGACAAAAATAACGAAAACTTTATGAACATTCTTACAGATATACTAAGTAATGGGTGTAAGGGTTTTAGTAAAATGTCGACTCAATCACTGCTGAATATATATTTGGACAGAAAAACTGAAGAAGATTTTTTTAATCTATTGAAAAAATTGAATGAAGAAGCATAAAGTTAATAATTGTAGAAATTTACGTGTATAGTAAAAGTCATCTCTAAAATAGGGATGCCTTTTTTATTTATAATGATGTAAACAAAATGTTAAATTTATATAGCATAGTGAATATTTTTGTAATTTTAACCGATAAAATAAGCTAAGAATATTAAAGAGTACAAATAACGGTGAAAAGTATCAAAACTAAATAAAAAATTTATAAGGGGAGGATTTTATGTTTTTTAAATCGAGAAGAACACCATGTTATGAAGCAGACGATATTATGGAATATGTTCATAATCGTATGAGAGGTATAATAATTAAAAAACCTGTTGTTCAGTATAACAGACATATAAAAATAGCTAATTATTTTGATAAACTTTTTGAGAGCGAAGAAAGTTTAGCTGAATCTGCTAAAAAAATCATTGACATAGGGGCTAGTATAAGCAGTTTTGATTCTGAGATGAGATATATATCCAATATGTTAATTGATTTTGCTAAAGAAATGTCAGATGTAAGTCAGTCTAATTTAGCTATTGTTGAACAAACTACTGCTAGCATGAATGGAGTTAATGACACCATTTTTGTTGCAACAAAAACTCTTAATAGTGTATCAGACTCATCACAAAATCTTATGAAAAGCAATATTGAAGCTCTTGATCAAATGCATGAAATCGGTAACATTAAAGAAGATGTTGTAAGCAATGCAAATGTAATGAGTAGTAAGATTGATTATCTAGTTGAAATGGCTAATAAAGTTAGTGATATTGTGAAAACTGTAGAAGCGATAGCAGGAAAAACAAATTTATTAGCGCTAAATGCTTCCATAGAAGCAGCAAGAGCGGGAGAACATGGAAAAGGATTTGCAGTAGTAGCTGAAGAAATTAGAAAACTTGCAGATGATACAAAAGTAAATCTTTCTGGCATGAAATCTATTATGACAAATATTCATCAAGCTGCAGCAGACGGCAAAAGCAGTATGGATAAGACAATAAATGTAACAAGTAAAATGAGTGAAAAAATTGATACGGTTAAAGTTACTATTCAAGAAAATGTTCATTTATTAAACTCTACAGTTAAAGATATAGAAGTACTTAATGAATCCATGAATGGAATTAGTGTTTCAGCAGATGAAATTAATAAAGCTATGGAAATATCAACTTCTGATGCAGAAAAGCTTACTAATATGACAGAGGAAATTCATAAAAGTGCTATTGAGAGTTCCAGTGAAGCAACAAAAATTTCCAAAATTGATTCTGAGTTATCAGATATAGTAAGAAAAATGTTATCTCATTTAAAAAATAGCTCAAATTCAATAAATAATAAAGATTTCATTCTGTATATGGAGAAAGCTAAAAGATCTCATGAAGAGTGGCTATCTAATTTAAAAAGAGCTGTAAATACAATGAAAGTATATCCTCTTCAATTAGATGGAAGCAGATGTGGATTTGGTCATTTCTATTATGCAATTAATGTTGAGCATCCAAAGCTTACCTCTAACTGGAAGGCAATAGAGAAAGTTCATATAGATTTTCATAACTGTGGTAAAAAAGTAATGGATGCAATTCAAAGTGAAAATTACGAAAATGCGCATAACTATTATAGACAAGCTGAGGAAATATCTTTTAAAATATTTAAGTGTTTAGAAGAAATTATAAAAGAAGTTAAAAATATTGATGCAGCGGGAGAACATATTTTTAATATGGAAACAGCAGAAATTGCATGTGAAGATTGTGTAAGCTGCAGCGACTGTTAAAAATGTCTTCATCTATACTGCTGAAGAAGGGAATTTCGTTTTTGCGAAATTCCTTTAAATTTACACTTATCAAAGGACTGATAAGCCCTCAGACCCATAGGTCGTAATCCCGACATTTTACGAGATCTTATGCTAAATAAATTGAATACCACCGACTATACTGATGGTTCAAAAAGGCTTTTAGCTATCGGTAGAAAAAATATACAATGAAAATTCAGAACTGCTTGCAAGCATTTGTTGCACATTACATGTACTATTAAATAATCGACAAAAATGTTAATAAATTGTTCAAAAAATTACAAAAAAATGTAGAAAAATTGAAAAAAATGTATTATAATAAATTTCATGACGTACATAATTTACAGGTAAATTTGTCTGCGTACCCTTGTCTGGAAGGGTAAATTAAGGGCCTGTAATCAAGTTGTTAATGAATTATCTCATAATGAAGGAGAGTTTTTATGCACAAAGGGGCTAGAAAAAGGATTATACCTATAATAGTATTTTGTATGATTTTTCAGATGATTATTGGATGCGTTACCAATGTAAACGTATATGCAGCTAGTAACAAAGTCATATTTGTAGATGGCGGTGGGACAAATGGTTTAAATGTAGATGCAGCACAAGCTGCCTATTATCCAGATTTAGTGTCTTACAACAACGAGCTATATGCATTCTGGCAGGAGTGGAGTAGACAAGGCAGCTTAGTTAGGGCGAAAAAATATGATGGTAATGCCTGGACAGTTATTGATGAGGGTGGATTAAATAATATTTCGCCAGCTTATATAGATTCGGTAAAAGCCATAGTGTATAGAGGAGAACTATATGCCATATGGGCAGAAAAAAAAGACGATTCCTGGACTAACACACATTGGTTAGTAAGAGTAAAAAAGTATGATGGAACTAGTTGGACTTTTGCAGAAGGCAGTGGAGTTGAAGGGCTTCCTAAAGGATATTTTTCTGATGCAATGCGTCCTAGTTTAGCAGTGTATAATGATGAATTATATGCTATATTCACTGAAAGAACTGATCGAATTAATAGAATAAAAGTATATAAGTATAATGGTTCGTCATGGACAAATGTAGGTGGAGAAGATGGTCTAACTTATACCATTAGATATGCGGATGACCCTGCATTAGGAGTATATAATAACGAGTTATATGCTGCATGGTTTGAACCGAATGACAGTGGCCAGTCTCAATTAAGGGTAAAGAAATATAATGGCACCTCATGGGTATCTGCTGATGGAAACGGAACTGCCGGATTAAATTTTGATGGAACAAGAAATGGTTTCAGGCCAAATTTAGTAGAATATAATGGAAGGTTGTGCGCAGTTTGGTATGAATTCGATAGTAATTATAATGGCAGGATAAGAGTCAAGGAATATGATGGGAATTCATGGACATTTGTGGATGGAAACAATATATCTGGAATAAGCTATGAAGGGGATCTAGGATCATTAATTCCAAGAGCGCAGGTTTTTCAAGGTAAGTTGTATGTCTGCTGGGAAGAAAACACTTATAATGGACCGCGAGTAAGAGCGAAGGTATATGACGGTACTTCTTGGAAAAGTGCTGACGGAGGAACGGGACTAAGTATAGGTGAGCGCGGGAGTGCCCCAACTTTTGCAGTGAATAATAATAAGTTATATGTAACTTGGATGGATGGGAATATGCCTCAAATTAGGGTTGCTCAGCTAATTACTAGCGAAGCACCGATTATCAATACGCAGCCTGTAAGTAAAACTAGAACTGTTGGACAAACAGCAACCTTCACTGTAACTGCAAGTGGAGATGCTCCACTGACTTATCAGTGGAGTAAAAATGGGACTCCTTTAGTTGATGGAGGAAGTGTTAGTGGAGCTAATTCATCCACTCTTACTATAACAAATGCTCAAGTCGATGATTCAGGAGACTACAGTGTCACAGTAACAGGTTCGGGTGGAAGCGTTACCAGCAGTACTGCTACTTTGACTGTTGAACAACCTATTGGAATAACAATTGGGCAGGTTACCGGTCGTCCTGGTGAAACTGTAACAGTACCTGTAAGCTTATCAAATGTGCCTGCTTCTGGAATAGGTGCAACAGGCATATTAGTTGGATATGATAATACAAAACTTACATTGACAAAAGTCACAGCAGGGGAAATAATACAGTACCCAGAAGGGTTTCATTCAGATGTAAACTTTTTAACACAAAGGCCTGGGTATGTGGCAGTACTATATGTATCCCCTAATGATAATGCTATTAAAACTAATGGGACATTAGCTAATTTAACTTTTAAGATTAGTGACACAGCAACTGGTACTTATGGATTTGGTATTGAAACCTCTAGTGTACTTATTAAGGGTGATACAGAAAGAACGCCAGTACACTATGAAAATTTAGTAATTAATCTAGGTTCACTTGAAGTTACACCACTGCCAACATATACAGTAACTTTTGTACCAAATGGAGGTACACAGGTTGGTAATCAAAGCGTAAAATCTGGAGAAAAAGCATCATTACCAGAGGGCGTGCATAGAGAAGGATATGATTTTATTGGCTGGTACACAGATGCTGCTTTAACAAGTCCTTTCGACTTTAGTTCGCCTATAAACTCAGATATAACTTTGTATGCTAAATGGGATATCAAAAAAGGAATAACAGTAAATATAACTTCGTTAAATGGAGATGTTACAGGAAATGAATCCAGCTATAGCTATGGAGATACTGCGCAATTAACAGCAGTACCGAATAATGGATATATTTTTGAGAGCTGGACAGATACCGATACAGGTAAAGTAGTTAGTTTAAATCCAACTTATAGCTTCATAGTAACAAATGATACAAGATTAACAGCTAATTATAAGGAAGTAAATCAAAGTCAATTTACTGTAAAGTTTTTAAGCGAAAGCGGTCAAGTACTTTCCATACAGAAGGTAGCACAGGGAGAGGATGCAGTGGCTCCAGCAGCAATTCCATCAAAACCAGGATACAATTTTACTGGATGGGATAAAAACTTTACCAATGTACAAAGTGATTTGATTATAAAACCTTTATATTCTGCTATTAAAAGCTATACGTTAACTGTTATTGGAGGAACTATACCTAGCGGGATTACAAGCTACAATTTTGATTCTAAAGTAACAGTGAAGGCAGATTCTGCACCAAATGGTCAGCAGTTTTCTCACTGGGAGATTAATGGAGCGGTAGTAAGTTATGAATCAACTTATACCTTTAATATATTAAATGATACTACAGTTACTGCAGTATATTCGGAAGTAGCAGCTGTTAAAGTTCCGTCAGTAACAATAGACCCTGATGTTGTGGTAAATTCAAGTACAGGAAAGATATCCTTTTTAGGACAAATTAATGTACCGTCAGATTTTACAAAGATAGAATGTGGAGTAGTAGCGCTTAAATCTGATACGGTGCCTTCCAGCTTAGATTTTTATACTTCAGGAGTGGTAAGAGCAAAATCAAGCACTCAAACTTCTGCAGGACAGTTTATGCTGAATAAGGCAAATGTACAACCTGGAGAAACTTGGTATGCTAAGGCGTATCTTGTATATAAAGATAGCTTAGGAAACTTAACTACAATTTATAGTGGTATGGTAAATGGTACTATGACCGTACAGCCACTGCCAACATATACAGTAAATTTTGTATCAAATGGGGGCACACAGGTTGGTAATCAAAGCGTGAAATCTGGAGAAAAAGCATCATTACCAGATGGTATGTATAGAGAAGGATATGATTTCATTGGCTGGTACACAGATGCTGCTTTAACAAATCCTTTTGATTTTAATTCAGCTGTAAGTTCAGATATAACTTTGTATGCTAAATGGGATATCAAAAAAGGAATAACAGTAAATATAACTTCGTTAAATGGAGATGTTACAGGAAATCAATCAAGCTATGGCTATGGAGATACTGCACAGTTAACAGCAGTACCAAATAGTGGATATATTTTTGAGAGCTGGGCAGATACCGATACAGGTAAGGTAGTTAGTTTAAATCCAATTTATAGCTTTATAGTAACAAAGGCTACAAGTTTAACAGCTAATTATAAGGAAGTAAATCAAAGTGAATTTACTGTAAAGTTTTTAAGCGAAAGCGGCCAGGTACTTTCAATACAGAAGGTAGCACAGGGAGAGGACGCAGCAGCTCCAGCAGCAATTCCATCAAAACCAGGATATAACTTTACAGGATGGGATAAAGATTTTACCAATGTACAAAGTGACTTGATTGTAAAACCTTTATATTCTGTTATTAAAACTTATACATTAACTGTTATTGGAGGAACTATACCTAGCGGAATCACAAGCTACAATTTTGATTCTAAAGTAACAGTGAAGGCAGATTCTGCACCGAATGGTCAACAGTTTTCACACTGGGAAATTAATGGAGCAGTAGTAAGCTATGAACCAATGTATAGCTTCAATATATTAAATGATACTACAGTTACTGCAGTATATTCAGAAGCAGCGGCTATTAAGGTTCCGTCAGTAACAATAGACCCCGATGTTGTAGCAAATCCAAGTACAGGGAAGATGTCCTTTTTAGGACAGATTAATGTACCATCAGGTTTTACAAAGATAGAATGCGGGGTAGTAGCGCTTAAATCTGATATAATACCTTCCAGCTTAGATTTCTATACTACTGGAGTAGTAAGAGCAAAATCAAGTACTCAAACTTCTGCAGGACAGTTCATGATGAATAAGGCAAATGTACAACCTGGAGAAACTTGGTATGCTAAAGCATATCTTGTATATAAAGATAGTTCAGGAAACTTAAATACAATTTATAGTGACATGGTAAATGGTACTATGCCATAATTTTTAGAGGAGGTGAAACTTATGAAAAAAGAATATGAAGCACCAGTAGTTGAGATAGAAGAATACGAAATCAGCAATATTATTTCTACATCAGGCGGTGTTGATACAGGAGAAGACTTTTAATCATTAAAAACTTTAATATTTGTAAGAAAACAGGCAGATTATACTGCCTGTTTTTAAAAATATATTAAATTCAAATATAATATTAAAATTACTCATGAAAGATGACAGGTGAAATTGTGATGAAAAAGATAACAATTGCAAACCTCAATATAGAATTATCAGCAGCAGATAAGCAATTTCTTCAAGCGCGATTTAAGAATTATGAAAACTTAAACTTTAATAAAAAAGATATGATTTTGAAAACAACCATTATGGATAATATATTAGTACCTCAGGGTAAAATTATAGATAGAGTCAATTTATGTACAATAATGGATTTAGGTGAAAATAAAAGATGCCGATATATAGAAGACAGGGAAAATGGACAAATAGTAAGTGTAATTTGCTACAATAAGGACTATTCAGAGGTTGAAATTAAATTACTTAAAGATAGGAAACACCAAGTTTTCGATTTGACTGACTTTGAGTATATCTATACAGGTGCTGCATTTGCTGACAGACTTACTGAAATAGGAGGAGTTGTATTGCATGGGTCCTCAATAGCTTATCAAGGAAAAGGAGTAATCTTCTCAGCTAACAGCGGAGTAGGTAAATCTACTCATACCGGGTTATGGAAAGAACGATTTAAGGATCAAGTGACTATAGTTAATGATGATAAGCCCGCTATCAGATTTTATGACAATGTTCCATATATGTTTGGAACACCTTGGAGCGGGAAAACGGATCTAAACACAAATATATGTGTCCCTTTAAAAGCAATAGTCTTTATTCAACGTTCAGAAAGTAATAGTATAGAAATGCTTAATGTGAGAGAGAGCATTTTTAATCTTACAGCGCAAATCTTCAGACCTTATTATGACACCGAAATAGGGGAGAAGACATTGGATATGATAGATAAAATTATTAAAACTGTGCCAATTTACAGGCTAAACTGCAGCATTAGTCAGGAAGCAGTAACTACTGTATTAAATGAATTATATGGAGGGGAATAATATGAAAATATCAAAAGGTTTTAGTTTAAGAAATATTGCAGGTGAAAATATTGTTGTTCCAGTTGGGGCTAAAAGTATCAGCTTTAATGCAATGATAACTTTAAATGATAGCGGGGCTTTTTTATGGCAGCAGCTTCAACATGAAAAAACAGAAGAAGAACTAGTTAAGGCTATGCTGGAAGAGTATGAAATAGATGAGGCTACAGCAAAGAGCGATATCAGTAAGTTTTTAAAAAATTTAAGAGATGCTAATATTTTGGAGTAATCTATGGAAGTTAAAAAGAAACCAAAATCTTTAGAGGAACTGTCGCCTATCCTTTTAGCAATGCTTGAGGAAGGTATAGATGTAACGTTAACGGTAACAGGAAACAGCATGTCACCTTTGTGGAAACATAAACGGGATACCGTAGTTCTTACTAAAGGTGATAAATATAATCTAAAAAAGGGAGATATTCCACTTTACCAAAGATGTACAGGGCAATATGTATTGCACAGGATTGTAGCTGTAAAAAAGGATACCTACACCATGTGCGGTGATGCACAAATGCAGCTTGAGAGAAGTGTTCCAAAGGAAAAAGTTATTGCAGTAGTAAAAGCTTTCGATAGGAAAGGTAAAAAATACTCCTGTAAAGATTTAGTGTACATTACTTATAGCAATGTGTGGATTACTCTCAGGCCCCTAAGAAAAATAATTCTTGGATTATATAATAGAATGAGTGGTGTATTTGTTGAAGGATAAAACGATTAAATGGATATATGCTTATGCCAAGAACTATATGTTGTATGTTGTACTTTTGGCGGCAGTGGGAGGTATAATTGCCTTTGGTTTTATCCTTCTTGCTCTTGTTTCAAGTAAGCTTTTAGATATAGCCACAGGAAAAACAGCAGGCAGCGCATATGTACAATGTCTTTTTTTATTTGCCCTGATTTTTATGCAGGCAGTTTTAAATATCCTTTATAGTAACATATGGGTAAGGGTATACGGAAAAATTGAAATAAAGATAAAGAGTGGTGTGTTCACGGCTTTAATAAAAAAACAATACTTGGAGATAACAAAAATGCACTCCGGTGAAGTGTTAAACAGGCTCACAAGTGATACAAAGATTGTGGTAGATGGAATATTAACAATTATTCCACAGGCTATATCTATGGGAACTAAGGTTTTTGCTGGGATTTTTGTATTGGCCAAAATAAATTTTTTATTTGCTTTTTTCATAACAAGTCTAGGTGGTTTTATGTATTTAGCTAGCAGATTTTATAGAAAGCACTTCAAGTATCTTCATAAAGAAGTTCAAAAAACCGATGGAAAGACTCGTTCCTTTATGCAGGAGAGTGTTGAAAATATAGTGGTCATAAAAGCCTTTATGAATGAGAGCACAATTAGGCAGAAGCTAGATGAGTATCAGAAAGTAAACTACAACTTTAGAGTTAAGCTTAATGCAATAAGTAATATAGCTAATACTGCATCTTACGTAATGATGACCTCAGGTTATTTTTTAGTATTGGCATGGGGTGCTTTTCAAATATCAGCAGGTAATATGACATTTGGAACGTTAACTGCGTTTCTACAGATAATTGAGCAGATAAAGGCACCTTTTAAAAACATGTCAGGATTAATACCGAAATATTACTCAATGATAGCTTCAGCAGAACGGCTTATGGAACTTGAATTTATGGAAGATGAAGTTATAGTGGAAGAAGATATAAGCAGCGAAGAATTTTATAGTAATTTAAAAAACATTGTATTTGAAGATGTTTCTTTTTTATATGAAAAGAATCATGTCCTTAAAGAGGCAAACTTAGTTATTAGTAAAGGCGAAATAATAGCCTTAGTAGGAAAATCAGGGGCGGGAAAGAGTACAGTAATAAGACTTCTATTGGGGCTTATAAGTGCAGAAAAAGGCAGTGTGTATTTTGAGACCGGAAGCAGAAATAGATTTATTGATGCAGGTTCCAGAAGTCTTTTTGCTTATGTGCCACAGGGAAATATGATTATATCGGGAACAATTCGAGAAAATGTAACATTTTCTAATTCTAATACTAGTGAGGATAAATTAATGTATGCTGCTAAAATAGCATGTATATATGATTTTATTAGTAGCCTCCCTGATGGATTTGATACTATGGTAGGTGAACGGGGCATAGGATTGTCAGAGGGGCAGGCTCAAAGACTTGCAATTGCAAGAGCCATTCTTAGTGATTCACCAATCTTACTTCTTGACGAATGTACTTCAGCTTTAGATGAAAGAACAGAAGCAGAAGTATTAAATAATATAAGAGCACTTAGTACTAAAACTGTTATTTGTATTTCTCATAAACTTGCTGCAATCAATAGTTGTGATAGAGTCATAGAGATAAAAAATAAAAAATTTACGGAGGCTAATATATATGGATAATAACTCGAAGTATCTTATATCTTTAATTTCTGCATTTATAAATAAAAAAGATACCCCGAAAGGAAAAGATATAGATTGGAATCAGGTTTATAAGCTTTCTAGAATCCATTCCATTAGTGGAATAGTTTACTTAATGGCAAAGAAGTTATATAAAGAATACAGACCGAATGAAATAGTATTTGAAAAGTTAAAAAAAGATTTCAAAGAAACCCTTGTATATTCTGCAGCACAAGATTATGAGATGGAAAAAGTCATTGCTGAGCTTAATAAGTCAGAGGTGTCTCACATCTTTACCAAGGGTTTTGTGATGAAAAACTATTATCCCGTAAAAGAAATGAGGACTATGGGAGACATTGACTTCTTGATAAAAAAAGAGGATAGAGAGAAGACGCATAAGCTTATGTTAGAGCTTGGATATGAGAGTGGATTTACAAACGGAGAAGTATGGGATTATACTAAAGGGACAGTTCATCTTGAAGTGCATACTAACATAATGAGCCGTAATATTGGTAATGATGTGGACTATTTTACATATTTCTTAGACTCATGGAATCATGCTAATAAAAAATATGAGGGATATACTTATGAATTAAACAAGGAGTATCACTTTTTATACTTATTGGCGCACATAGCTAAACATTTTGATTCACATGGTGTAGGCATTCGTATGATTATGGACATTGCAATGTATCTTATTTATTTTAAAGATAGTCTTAATTGGAATTATATAAAAGAAGAGCTTCAAAGGCTAGAGCTAGAAGTGTTCTTTGATAATATTCGGAAATTATGTAATAAATGGTTCGATATAGAATGTTTCGATAAATTAGAGAACTCAGATGAAAACTTTTATGAGGTTTTAAGTGAATATATTGTATCTGCGGGAACTTTTGGTTTTCATGAAAGAAACATTTTTTCAGTACAAATTAGTAAACAATTTGAAGAAAAAACAGGTGCTATAGGAGGATTATCACTATTAAAAGCTTATATAAAGTTTTGCTTTCCTGATTATGAAACAATGAACGATAAGTCATATTATAACTATTTAGATGGTAGGCCTATTCTACTGCCTGTGGTGTGGGTGCACAGAGCTTTTCGTTGTGTACTCAATAAAAGAAAAATTCGAAGCTTTATAAAGATTTCAGACATTTCAGCAGAATCAAATGCACATCTTGAAGTTTTTACTAAGTTGGGTTTGAAAGATTTGAAATAATGAAAATCTAATTAAAAGCGTCTTTTTAAATTTATATAATTCCTCCTGTATGAGAGGGATTATTTTTTTTCTTAAATATAATGAAAAGCTTAAGCAGTAAATTTATATAAGTTATTTAAGATTTATTTAAGGTTCATTTTATATAATTAAATCAACAAAGGAAATGGGAACGAATTAATGAAAGGAGAATCATAATGGCTATTGAGGTTTTTAAAAGACATGAAGTTAAGTATTTAATTGATAAACCAATATATGAAGAAATTCAAGGAAGACTTTTAGAATATATGGAGTTGGATGAATATAATAGAAACCACGAGTTATACACCATAAGCAATATTTACTTAGATACAAAAGATAATCATTTAATAAGAACTTCTTTGTCAAAGCCAAGATATAAAGAAAAGGTTAGATTTAGGGCATATGGAGTACCTAATATCGATGAAAAGATATATTTTGAGATTAAGAAAAAAGTTGCTGGGGTTGGGGTCAAAAGAAGAACAAGATTAAAATTAGATGAAGCTTATAGATTTATAACCACTAAAGAAAAGCCTAAAATAAAGGATTATATGAATAAACAGGTTATAAATGAAATTCAATATATGCTAAAGATGTATGATCTAGAGCCTAAAGTTTATGTAGCCTATGAAAGAAAAGCACTATTTTGTAAAGAAAATAGAGATATAAGAATAACTTTTGATACAAATATAAGGACAAGAAGATATGACCTAAGACTTGAAGGTGGAGATCATGGAGAAAGTCTAGTAGATGATGATAAATGGCTAATGGAGATAAAAGTTGGAAGCAGCATGCCATTATGGTTATCACAAATGCTTTCAGAATATAAAATCTTTAAAACAAGTTTCTCAAAGTATGGAAAAGAGTATGAAAAAATGTTATTAAATAATATGAATTTGAGAGGAGAAATGAATTTATGTTCGAAACAATGTTTAGTGCAGCATCTAACACAGCCACAACTAGCACAACAATACCTTTAATGGATTCGGTATTTACAATAATTGCTGCTTTCATTTTAGGAGGAATTATAAGTCTTACTTATATGAAGACTTCAAGTAAAAGAGGGTATTCTCAAAATTTTTCAGTTACATTAGTTATTTTACCTGTAGTTATTTCTATAATTGTGCTTTTAATAGGAAGCAATCTTGCAAGGGCATTCAGCTTAGCAGGTGCTTTCTCAATTATTAAATTTAGAAGTGAACCAGGAGATCCAAAGGCAATTTCTTATATATTATTTACAATGGCAGCAGGACTTGCTTGTGGAGTCGGGGCATTTGGATATGCAGCTATCTTTACAGTGTTCCTTTGCTTACTTATGTTCATGGTTAATATGTTTAATTTTGGTGCAAATAAAACATCACAAAAGATTCTTAAAATAACTATTCCAGAAGACTTAGATTATGAAGGAGCCTTTGATGAAATATTTGAAAGATATACAAGAAATTATGAACTTAAAAAGGTTAAAACTACTGATTTAGGGAGTCTATTTCAGCTTGTTTATACAATAACAATGGATAATAATATAAGTCAAAAAGAATTCTTAGATTCACTTAGATGTAGAAATGGTAACCTAAATATTACATTAGCCATGAACGCTGATATAGAAGAATATTAACAAACTTTAGATTCTAGTTTGCGTTCTAATACTAGCAGTAACATAAACTGGAATATTTTCTTTAATCATATGTCCTCGCATAAAAATGTAAGAATAAATTAAGAACTTAGGAACTAAAAAGTATTTGAATGTATGATATAATAAATAAAAAATAACTTACATAATTAATTAGTGGAGGATGATATGAAATTCATTAAAAATTTTTTAAAGGGAATAGTTATTGGCATAGCCACATTAGTTCCTGGAGTTAGCGGTGGAACAATGGCAATAATACTTGGAATTTATGATGATTTGCTTCATTCAATTGGTCATTTTTTTGAGGATATAAAAGCACATACTATGCTATTACTGGAGATTGGATTAGGTGGGCTTACAGCGCTTGTTTTATTCAGTAAAATATTAGAATCAGCTTTACAGAGTCAGCCGTTTGTGATGAGATTTTTATTTATAGGAGTTATTTGTGGAGGAATACCAGTACTATACAAGAAATCAACATCAGGTAAGAAAAATAAAGGAGATTTATTATTTCTATTGATTGGCTTTGTAATAGTTCTTTTAATGGGTTCAGATCCCGCAGCAACTACTACACTGGCAACATCACAAGGAATTATAAGTATAGTATTTCTTTTAATTGCAGGTGTGGTAGTTTCCATAGCCTTGATTTTGCCTGGAATAAGCGCATCTTTTATGCTGCTTACATTAAATTTATATGATGTAACGCTAAATGCTGTAAATAATAGAAATGTAGTTTTTCTGATACCTTTAGGCATAGGAGTTGTTATAGGTGTTTTAGCAACTACTAGAGCTATAGAAAACTTACTTAAAAGATATCCGAGCAAAACATATTTGTTGATTTTAGGTTTTGTTATAGGCTCTATTATACCTGTATTTCCAGGTGTTCCAAAGGGGATTAGTATTGTAACTTCTTTAATAGCTTTTGTAGTAGGATTTATAGCAATCAGATATATAAGTGAAAAAGAAATCTAAAAAGGAACTTTCGCTTTGGCGAAAGTTCCTTTTTAAACTCTAAGCTTGTATCCAGCTCCCCAGACAGTTTCAATATATTGAGGATTGGAAGGAGAAGATTCTATTTTTTCTCTTATCCTTCTAATATGAACAGTTACAGTAGCAGTATCTCCAAGGGCATCAAGCCCCCAAATTCGTTCAAATAATTCTTCTCTATTAAATACTCTGTTTGGATTTTCAGATAAACAAAGAAGTAAATCGAATTCTTTTTGAGCTAAGCTTACTTCATTACCATTTATAAATGCTTGTCTTGAACTTTTAATTATTTCTAAACCTCTTATTGTTATAACGTCATTTTTAACTTTTGAAGAGAACCTGCTTCGTATCCTCTCATAATTTTGAATATGAGATTTAACTCTAGCAACTAATTCACCTGGGCTAAATGGTTTTGTAATATAATCATCTGCCCCAAGACTTAATCCTTTAATTTTATCAATTTCGTCTTTTTTTGCAGAAACAAGTAAAACAGGAATCTCCTTAGAGTCTTGAATACTACGCAAAATACTTAATCCATCAATTTTAGGAATCATAATATCCAGTATTAATAGATCAAAGTTATCCTCTTTTAAGGTATTTAAACCTTCCACACCATCTGTACATATAGTAACTTCAAAGTTGTTAAGTTCTAAATAATCCTTTTGAAGTTCTGCAATACTTAAATCATCTTCAATAATTAAAATTTTCTTCATAATGCTCTCTCCATTTTTAAATAGTTTTTGCCAGTGAAATTATTATACTGGTACCTTCATCTTCATGGCTTATTGCCCATATTTTACCCTTGTGGCCTTCTACAATTTGTTTTGCAATTGCAAGCCCTAATCCGCTGCCTTTTGCATCACTTCTTGCTAAATCCGATCTATAAAATCTATCAAATATTTTGTTTACATCATTTTTAGCAATACCAGACCCATTATCCTTTATTTCTATAATAATACTAGAGTTAGTTTCTCTAAGCATTATTGTAATTAATCCATGTTCTTTATCCATATACTTGCGAGAGTTATCAATAATATTAACTATAACCCGCTTCATTCTGGCCCTATCAAGCATAACATAGTGAAGGTCAGTTAGATTATTTTGGAAATCAATATGTATATTATATTTTTCCAGTTCTGGTGAGCTTTCTAAAATGCAATAATTAAAGTATTCAACAATGTCCGTTTTTTCATAATTAAAAGGAATTTGATTCAAATCTAATTTAGAATATAAAAGTAAATCATCAATCATAACATCTACTTGTTCAGATTTTGAATAAATAGTTTTTAAATAACGTTCCACTTTTTCAGGAGTATTTGCCACACCATCTAAAATTCCTTCTACATATCCTTTTATAGAAGTTATAGGAGTTTTCAAATCATGAGATATACTAGAAACTAGCATTTTTCTGTTATCATCATATTTCATTTTCATTCTAATAGAATCCTTTAGCTGCACTCTCATGGCCTCAAAATCAGCACATAACTCTTTAATTTCTCTATCACCACCTTCTATAATTTCAAAGCTTAAATCACCTCTACTAATTTCAGCTGTAGCCTTTTTTAGTAGTGAAATAGGGGTTAATATTCGCTTTGAAAGAAGATAAGACATAAAGATGTTAATTCCTACAAATGATATAGAAAATATACTTATAATGGTAATAATGAATTCTTTAAAAACCTCGGCATCTTTTTCAATTGGTGAAAGTAGTATTATATTCCCGATGGATTTATCTTTGAATGCAAGTGTAGTTCCATCAACTATATAAGAACCATCGTTAATTTTCACTGTGTTTTCTAAAGAGTTAGTTTTTATTACTTCTAAAGATTTTTCTATATCAATTTTAGTTATATTTTTTGATGAAAATATAATATTGTTATTTTTAGTTATTATAATTTCTCCCTTAATATCTGAAAGTCTATCATATAAATATTTTTGAAATTTACTGTCTTCAATAGTTTCAGGATTAGATTTTGACACATCTTTTACCGCATTAATAAGCTGATATCTTGCAACCATTAATTTTGTAAATTTATCATAAGTAACGTCTCTATTAAAAACTTTTGAAGATACAAGTATAAATATAAAAGCTGATAAAACTGCAATTATAAATGGAGTTATAACAGTTATAGTATTAGAAATAAGTAGACGTCTTTTTATATCCATTTTGTTCACCTTATAGAATATATATTTGCCTAAAAATCTTTTTTATCAAATAAATAATAGGCACCTGTAAATAATAGTATAGCATAACTAAACATCATCATAAACTGTCGAAGAATTTTTAAAAAGGAAATGTCATTCATAATCCATAGTTTGTACCAATCCATCATACTTGTAAAAAACAAGGCAGAATAACTTGAAAAAACAATTCCTAAGGCCTTAAAAACTATAAAAATAAGGATAGAGATAAAAAATACACTAATTCCGCTTTTAAGTATATTTGTAAAAAGTATAATTACTAATGACAATACTATCATAGGAAATAATGTCACTAAATAAGAAATAAATATTTTAACAATTCCTTGTAGGGTAAATGAACTCAAATTAAAAATCATACCAGTTATAGTTGAAAAAATCATTACAAACATAAGATTAACTAGTACAAATATTATTACAGCAGTGAGTTTTGATGCAAAAAACTTTAATCTTGTAATCGGTCTTGTAAGTGCAATTTTCATAGTGTTTTGAGCAAATTCTCCAGAAAAGCTATCTATAGTTACAAGTGCTGTAAATAGAGGGAGAATTGTATTAACAACAACAGAAAGCACAAGTAGAGGGAAGTCAACCCCAGAAGCTCCGCGGACTCCAAAACCGCTTCTAAGGCCAATGATAGAAAATTGACCAAATATAATGAAAATAAGTGACATTATAGCTGCCACTAAAACTTTTTTCTTTTTATATAGTTTTTCAAGTTCATTTATTAAAGCTGCTTTAAATCCTACCATTTCGTTCTACCTCACTAATAAAATAATTTTCAAGGGAAGCATAGTTATTTAATATATTTTTTGTTGTATCTACATTAAGCATTTTCCCGTTATATAAAACTCCAATACGGGTACAAGTAAGTTCTACATCATGGATGAGATGGCTTGATATAAAGAATGTAGTATTTTCTTTTTCTGCAAGATCTTTTATAATGTTTCGCATATCAATCATGCCTTCTACATCAAGACCATTTAAAGGCTCATCTAATATAACTACCTCAGGTCTTGATAAAATTGCAGCAGCAATTCCAAGTCTTTGTTTCATTCCAAGAGAGAATTTTCTTGGCTTTTCATTTTTGTATCTTAAAAGACCAGTAAGTTCTAAAACTTCTTCGATTCTTTTAGAATCAACATTTTTATAATATCTTGAAAATTGTTTTAAGTTTTCAAAAGCTGTTAAATATGGATAGGATTCAGCAGTTTCTATAATACATCCAACCTTTGCTATAGCTGCCTCAAAATCATTTAAGATACTATGACCTAAAATTTTAACATCACCATTATCAGGTTTTATGAGGCCGGCCATGATTTTCATGGCAGTGGTTTTACCAGCACCATTTGGTCCTAAAAATCCAAAAATATCACCCTTATATATATCAAGATTAATGTCAGTTATACCTCGTCCATTTTTATACACTTTGGAAAGGTTTTGAATTTCTATAACTTTGTCCATTTAAATACCTCCAAAACTTATTATAATAAAGTTTAAAAAAGAATCTGCCGGCATGGTAATACCGGCAAGCTATCTTAGATACTATTAATCAAATACTCTGCTGTACTCGCTATCAAATATCATATTTCCTCTTATATTTTCATTTATATTAAAATATATTTTTGCTGAATATGGATTGACAGATACATCACCTTTAATAGCATCACCAGAAGCAGAGGTAGCAGTAAAAGGTCCATTAAGATTATTTTCTTCAAATTTTGCAGTAAATTCAAAGTCTTTCTTATTAGTCGCATAGTTTTCATAACCCTTTAAATATTCTTCGTGATATCTTCCGCTAATACTAGTTTCAGTTGCCTTAGTAATATCAATAAACTTTTCACCTATTTTTTCAAATTTATTATCTTTTTCTATTAAAATATCAGTTTTATATTGTCCAACATATTTTTCTGGATTAGTTAGCTTATTATAATCTCTTTCTGTATTTTTTTCTACAGTTTTACCAGAAAGATCAGGTTTCTTAACAATAGTTGAATTGACATTTGTTACTTTTCCTAATAATTCCAAAGTTAGTATATGCTCTTTTCCACTGTCATCTTTACCAGAAAGTACGCCAGTTCCAAGAATACTTTGGATTAATCCATCTTTGTTTACTACCATTTTACCAGAGATTTCTTTAACAAAAATATCTTTTGTGATTTTTGGCATATAATTTTCATTATTATTTCTATTTCCAAACTCATTTTTAGATTGAAGTGATACTATAGCATTAATTAATGCTGGTATTTGGGATTCTTTTAGAGAACCAGATAATACCTTGCTTCCATCTGTATTTTCTGTGACAATAACAGAGTCTTTTAAATTACCTACAAGAGCATCTGCTATTTTTTCAACATCACTAGCTTCTTTTTCTTTAAACGGATTTTTAAAAGAATTTACTTCACGGGGACTTGTATACTCACTTACATAATAGACATTTTGATCACTATTTTTATTTATATAGCCATTTTTATCAGCGTAGTAATAATTATCTCTTTTAACTTTACCATCAATATTTGTTGATACGTTTTCCATAGCTTGTTTTGAAACATCATATTTATTAAGTGAAGTTTCGGATGAAATAACAGTACCATTATCCTTTAGAGCAAAAGACATATCTAAAGTATAACTTGAAACATCTGAGGTAAGACTTTCAGCTGTGTATTTCATAGAATCCTTTAATTGATCATATCCACTTTTAGACATTACTTCAGCCATAGCTGTAGAAGCGAACATTACAGTTCCCAGAGCAAAGCTTAAAAACATAGCTGTTTTTTTCTTTAATTTCATTTTTAATAACATCTCCTTTAAGTTTCTTTTCATGAAGGTCCTTCATAAGTTTATTTTAAAATGTATATCTCTATTTTTCATAAACTAATTATAAACAAAATATAAACTTTTTCATATGAATAATTAAGAAATAATATATATTATAAACAGAAGGAATATTAAATAGCTTTATAAAAATAAATATGAAAGTTATTATAGTTTAAATATAATAAAGATATAACTATGGTATAATATAACTTAGTAAAATTAGGAAGAACATGTTTTGTGGAGGGGATTTTATGTTACAGTCACATTTTGGTGAATTTGCAGCATTACTAACAGCAATGTTTTGGACTGTTACAGCGCTGGCATTTGAATCAGCAGGTAAAAAGGTTGGATCATTATCTGTAAATCTTATAAGACTTTTGATAGGTTTTGTATTAATAGGCATATATACATTTATAACTAGAGGTTTATTTTTACCTATAGATGCCGCTGGAAGTACATGGCTATGGCTATTAATCTCAGGAATTATAGGATTTGTTTTGGGAGATTTATTTTTATTTCAAGCTTATGTTGAAGTGGGCTCGAGAGTTGCTATGCTTGTAATGGCAACTTCACCCCCAATTACTGCAATAATAAGCTATATAGTTTTTGGTGAGAGATTAAGTAAAATAAGTATTATAGGAATGGCAATTACAATAATAGGAATTGCAATAGTAGTTTTTAAGAAGGATTTAGAGGAGAATAAGGTTGAATTTGCTCATCCTGCAAAGGGACTAGCTTTTGCATTTTTGGGATCTTTAGGGCAAGCGTGTGGCGTTATATTAAGTAAAGTGGGAATGGGAAATTATAATCCTTTTGCAGCTACGCAAATACGTATAATTGCCGGAATTATTGGATTTACTATATTGATTACTATAATGAAGAAGTGGAGAAATTTAAGTATAGCTTTTAAAGATGTCTATGCCTTAAAAAGAATCTCTATTGGAGCGATTTTTGGGCCATTTTTAGGAGTGTCATTTTCATTGTTAGCAATTCAGCATACTACAGCTGGAGTTGCTGCAACAATTACATCCATAACTCCTGTTTTAATCATTCCGCCTGCAATTAGAATATTAAAGGAAAAGGTTACTTCAAGGGAAATAGTTGGATCAATAATTACTATTATGGGTGTGGGGATATTGTTTTTGTAAAATCACCCCATGTTAAATTTATGGATTCAACCCCGAAATCGTCCTAGTTTGTGGAGCCACCTCGGGGGTCACTATACATTTTGGAATAGTTTATTTATCTTAGCTCGATTTCCTTATAAATGTCGCCATCTAAAGTTTTAATTTTAAACATTTGGTTTTCAAGCACACCATAAGAATTAGGTGTGTTTTCTTTTGGAAAGGTTATGGAGCCAGGGTTTAATATAAATATATCATTATGTTTTTCAGCTAAGGGTACATGAGTATGGCCATAAATTAATACATCACCGTTACTTAAATTAGGCAAATTATTACTATTATAAATATGACCATGAGTTAAAAACAGCCTTTTACCATTATAAAGAATTATGGAGTAATCACTAAGCATTGGATATTCCAAAACCATCTGGTCAACTTCGCTATCGCAATTTCCACGCACAGCAATAATCTTATCTTTATAGGAATTCAGTAGTTCAGTTACAACTTTTGGGTTATATTCTTTTGGGAGTGGATTTCTTGCTCCGTGATACAATTCATCACCAAGCACTACTATGTAATTTGGATTTTCTTCTTGGCATATCTCAAGAATTTTATTTAAATAATACAAAGAACCATGAATATCAGAAATAAATAGTAATTTCATAAGAATACCTCCTTGTTATTGAATTATATTTACTATAAATCTAATAGTTTATAGTATTAATTAATATTATATCAAATAACAGTAAAGTTTAGATATACCAAGGCAATAAGACCAGAATTTGAGATAGTATTTTGGTATCATTTGCTAGCGAATTTTGTCTAAATAAATATAAACTTATTCCGAAATATATTACATGCAGTTACCAATTAATAATGTTCGGAGTAAAAATATGATACTAGATGATGTAGGAAAAAGTATTAAAACAATAACGGAGGGATTACTTATGTTAAAAGGTGTTGAATTTACTGGTATTCGTGCGAAACTCATGACTAGCTTTATTTCTATCTGCATAATTCCGTTAATATTCTTAGGAATTATGTCTTATAGACAATCAAAATTAATTCTTAGTAATAAACTAGAGGTTACAAGCAAGCAAATGTTATCGCAAATAAATAATTCTTTAAATAATTATTTTGAAGGCATTTCTGTTCAATTAAAAATGGCTTCAAATAATTTGAATTTTAAAACAGTAGATAAGGATGATAAGGAAACAATAAAAGATATAAAAGGATATTTGGATGATATAAAAGGAAGTAGTTCAGATATTCTAAATGTATTTTATGGAACAGAATCAGGAAAGTTTTTAATATCTCCACAAGCAGAGCTTTCAAAGGACTATAATTTTAAAACTAAAGATTGGTATAACTTAGCTTTAGAAAATAAAGGAACTACAATTGCAACTAAGCCGTATAAGGATGCAGTTACAGGAGAATTTGTAGTAACTGTATCAAGAACTGTTGAAGACAATGGAAGTTCAATTGGCGTTGTAGGAATAGATATTTCTCTTAAAGCAATAACTAATATTTTTTCAAAATCAAGGGTTGGGGAAACAGGATATTTATGTATTACCGATTCGGATGGAATTATTATATCGCATCCTGATCAGAAACTATTAGGTACTGATACAGTAACAAAGTTAAGTTTATGGAAGGATGTTGCAGTTAATGAAAAAGGCTTTACAGAGTATATATTTGAAGGTAAAAAAAAGTATGCTTCTTATGATACAAGTAAAATAACCGGGTGGAAACTTTTAGCTACGCTAAATGAATCTGAATTAACTAGCGATATTAATAAAATAAAAAATGTTACTATAATTATGATTTTAATTGTTATAGTAATAGCAACTTTAATCTCAATCTTCCTAAGCGGAGGTATAGCTAAAAACATAGCTAAATTAAAGGAAGTATTTAAAAAGGCTTCAGAAGGGAATTTAACAATTAAGATAGACATTAAATCAAAGGATGAGCTTGGGCAACTTGGAAGAGATTTTAATTTGATGATGGCAAGTATATCTAAATTATTATCAGATGTAAAATATTCCTCGTTAACTGTACTTGAATCAGCTACTAGTCTTGCAAGCATGTCAGAGGAAACAACAGCATCTATAAGTGAAGTGTCAAAAGCTATTGAGGAGATTTCACAAGGAGCTACAAATCAATCACAAACTTCACAAGAAGGAGCTTTAAATGTTGGCGAATTAGCTGTAGAATTAGAGGGGATAGAAGTAGTGACACAGGAAATGGACAGTATATCTAATGATGCTGAAAATCTAGGATCTAAGGGGTTAGTTATAGTCAAGACGCTTTCACAAAAGTCTGATAAAACAAAAGAGTCTACTGTAAAAATAAGTAAAGTTATTTTAGATATGAGTAGAAGTACAGAGCAAATTAGTGTGATTTCTAATACCATATCTGAAATCACTGAGCAAACTAACTTATTATCACTGAATGCATCTATTGAAGCAGCTAGAGCAGGAGAAGCAGGAAGGGGCTTTGCTGTTGTTGCAGATGAGATTAGAAAATTAGCAGATGAGTCAAGAAATTCTACAGTTGAAATTAAAAAGATTATTGAGACAATACAAGGGAAATCTCAAATAGCAGTAAATGCTATTGAAGAAACTGAAAGTATTGTTAAGGAACAAGACGATATCGTAAGTGAAACAAAGCAAATTTTTGATGAAATTATAAGAGCAATATTAATACTTGGGAATAAGGTGAAAGATATTAATAAGTCTATATTTAGCATAAATTCAAGCAAAGATATAGTAGTAGAAAAGATTGAAAGCATATCATCAATTTCTGAGGAGACAGCTTCTGCTACGGAAGAGGTTACAGCATCAGCGGAAGAAATCAATGCGACAATGCATGAAGTTACAAAGTATACAGAACAGCTGCAAAATTTAGCTGAAAAGTTGCAGAATGGCGTCAATAAGTTTAAAATAGAGTAATTGAATCTTATCGTAAACAGGAGGCGGCATGTTGAAAGAAGAAATAATCAGTTTACTCAAGAAAAATAAGAATGAATTTATATCTGGAGAGGACATTAGCAGTATTTTGGGGATTTCAAGAGCTGCTGTATGGAAATATATGAAGGTAATAAAAGAAGATGGATATAATATAGAGTCCGTATCTAGAAAAGGATATAAGTTAATTTCATCCCCAGATTTACTTACTTTTGAGGAAATAAATTCATATTTAAATACCAACCACATTGGTAAACAAATAATTTACTTTAATTCAATTGACTCTACTAATAACGAAGCTAAAAAGTTAGCAAGCAGCGGATGCCCAGAAGGAGCAGTAATAATAAGTGAAGAACAAACTATGGGAAGAGGAAGGCTTGGCCGCAGTTGGATTTCTCCTAAATTTAAGGGAATATGGATGTCTGTTATATTAAGACCTGATATTGACCCAATGAATGTGGCAAAAATTACACAAGTTGGAGCTGCAGCTGTTTTAAGAGCCCTAAAAGAGCAAGGGATAAATGCTTATATAAAATGGCCTAATGACATAGTAATAAATAATAAAAAAGTATGTGGAATACTTACTGAAATGAGCGGAGAAATAAATAAAGTAAACTATATAGCTATGGGAATAGGAATAAATGTTAATATTGATAAGGAAGATATCCCAAAGGAAATTGAGGAAATTGCAACTTCGTTAAAAATTGAAGAGGGTAAAAGTATAAAAAGAAAAACTTTGGTCGCAGGCATTTTAAATAACTTAGAAGAATTATATGAGGAATTTATAAAGAACGAAGACATAAAAACTTCTATAAATATTTGTAGGGAAAACTCAATATTAATTGGGAAGTCTATTAGAATAATCAATAGAAATAATGAAATTCAAGCACAAGCAATAGATTTAAGTGATGATGGAAAACTTATTGTAAAATATGATGATGGAAGTGTTCATGAAGTAATATCAGGAGAAGTTTCTGTAAGGGGACTTTATGGATATGTATAAAAAATCAGGGAGTATTCCCTGATTTTTTACTCTATAGGAACTTTTGTTATATTATATATGTTTAAGAATTAGCTAATCCATAACGTTTTATAACAGGGATAATCCTAACTCCAAGAAATGCAGTTAATATGCACTTAATCAAATCACCTGGGAGAAATATTACACAGCCAGCTTTTAATGCAGAAGGAATAGTTATAGGAGTTGAGGATACATATTTTAATATAATGTATAAATAAGGAACTCCAATAATGTAAACGGTAAGTATTCCTGAAATACAGGCAGTTAAAAGTTTTAAGAAGCTTGGCTTATTTTTGGATTCAGATAGTTTACCTATAATATAAGCTGCAATAATATACCCTATTAAATAACCAAAAGTAGGTTGAAAAATATAAGATAAACCACCGGGTTTTGTAAATACAGGAAGACCTAATAATCCTAGTGTTACATATACAATTTGAGATAATGCACCTAATCTAGAGCCAAGTAGTATACCTGCAAGTGCTGTAAATAAAAATTGAAGATTAATTGGCGCAGGTTCTAGAGGGATTTTTATAAACGTTCCAATAGCAGTTAAGGATGTAAATAAGGAAACGAGAATCATATCTCTTGTAGTAATTTTCATTAAGATAACCTCCTAAAGTCATTGTAAACCTAATATTTAAATTAAGTTTACAATAATAAAACTTTGTTGTCAATGCAATTAAAACAAAACATTCGATAAAATAATATTGGCTAATTGGAATAATATTTGAGATTTAAACAAAACATAGTTTTATATATTGTATTTTCAATATAAGAAGGCAGGAGAGAGCTATGATTACATTAGGATTGATACACTATATATATTTAACAATAATTATTTTAGTTATTGGAATTATATTTTTAAAAAAGGATGTTGTAATACCCTGTATATTAGGGATAGGTATAATTGGATTAATAAAAACTTCGAATATTTTGGAGTCAGTGCAAATTATTTATAGGGCTATATTAGTATCTGGCAGAGAGTTTATAGAAATTGTGCTTATAATTTCTATGGTAAATGCTATGTCAAAGTCTCTAAGTGATATAGGTGCAGATGAACTTATTGTAAATCCCTTAAGAAAATTTATGATAAACAAGATAGTAGCTTTTTTTGTTTTAGGTTTCACTGTAACTATAACTTCTTGGTTTATATGGCCAACTCCTGCAATAGTATTTATTGGCGCAATAATGGTGCCTGCTGCTGTAAAAGCTGGTCTTCCCAAAATTTGGGCAGCAGTTGCTTTATCTTTATTCGGCAAGGGAATAGCACTATCCAGTGATTTTTTTATTCAAGGGGCACCTGCAATAACTGCTAAAACTGCAGGTATAGATGATACATTTATAATAGTAAAACAAAGTGTACCGTTTTGGATTGTTATGAGTATATTCGCTGTGGGAACTGCATTTTTTATTATGAGAAAAGAAACAAATAAAATTATAGATTATAATGAGAAGCAACATATCCAAGAGGTTGTAATTGATAAAGATCCGCCGCTGCATAATCCAAAGCTCTTAGCAATAGTTACTCCTATCGTATTTCTAATAGATGTAATTCTTATCTACATATTCAAGCTAAAGGGTCAAGGGGCTACAGCTTTAATTGGAGGAACTGCTATTTTAATTTTAATATTCACATCGATTTTAAATTATGGAATAGTAAAATCATTAGGAGAAGTAACAAGATACATAAAGGATGGCTTTGTATTTGGAATAAAAGTTTTTGCTCCAGTTATAGTTATAGGTGCTTTTTTCTTTTTAGGAAGTGAGAACACAGCAAAGGAAATTTTGGGTGAGAGTGCCACAGGCATTTTAACAGATATAGCAATGTATATATCTAGTAAAATAGCATTATCTAGTTTTTCAGTGATTGCAATTCAAGGGTTTGTAGCTGTTATACTTGGAATAAGCGGTTCTGCCTTTGGAGGACTTCCTCTTATGGGAACATTAGCACATGCTTTTAATACAGCTATTGGAACTGATACATCAAAGGTTGCAGCTTTTGGCCAAGTGCTTTCAATTTGGATAGGAGGAACTGCCATACCATGGAGTGTTGTATCTGTTGCAGCAATTTGTGATGTTAAGCCTTTTGATTTAGCTAGAAAAAATATGATTCCAGTAATAGTAGGAATTATGACTACATTAGTTGCAGCATTTATACTGATTTGAATAATATGTAAAATATTAAGTTAGTTAGTTTTATTAAGAAAAATATAAAGATTTAAGTGTTTGATAAATACTATAAATGTAGGAGGTAAGTAATTTGGATAATAACGTAGACAACAAGAAATTAAACTTAGTCCTTTTTAGTGGTGATTATGATAAAGCTTTGGCTGCTCTTACTATTGCAAATGCAGCAAGAGATATTGGAGTAGATGTGAGTATATTTTGTGCCTTTTGGGGACTATTTTTAGTAAGAGATCCTGAAAGAATGACTTTAGAAGATAAAACAGCCTATGAAAAAATGTTTGATTCTGTAACTCCTGTAGGACCTGAGCAGCTTCCGCTGTCAAAAATGAATATGGCTGGAGTTGGAAAGGCAATGCTTCAAAAGATGATGGAAGATACAGAAACACCTACTTTAACAAAATTTTTAAATGGTGCAATAAAAAAGGGAGTTAAATTCTACGGCTGCAAAATGTCTGTAGAAGTAATGGGGTTTAAGGAAGAAGAGTTTATTGAAGGATTTACAATCATAACAGCTCAAGATTATATGAGAGATGCATTAAATTCTAATATGCAGTTATTCATATAAAAAGGATATTACGACATATTTAATGTTGAACCTATCGTATGGGATTTGCATTTAAGAAGGCGTTCACTGCGCAAAGAAGCTCTAATATTTACGAATTTAAATCACCTAAACTTTTTAAACTCGCTGTCACTCAGACAGTAAAAAGTTCTTTACGGTGTTTTAAATTCATAAATAAAGAGCTTCTAATTGCTTGTTCAAAGCCTTCTATAATGCAAATCTCATACTAAATTTAACATTAAAAATGTCTTCATCCACACTGCTGAAGGAAAGAATTTCGTTTTGACGAAATTCCTTTAAATTGACACTTATCAAAGGGCTGATAAGCCCGAAGACCGATAGGTCGTAAGATATTAAGTATTCTATTTTTTATCAGAAATCTTTTATTGTACTACCGTATATTTAACTTGTAAATTTTTTTATTTATTTAGTGTAAGTTCTTGGAACGTTAAGGACTGCCGCCCTAGAATATCTTAGAAATTCAGTTAGCTGAATTTCTTCCCTCAGTAGTTCACATGAAGAACTTTTTAATGCTCTGGGGTTATAGAATTTTCATCGTAGAAGACATTGAATAAGCTTTAAAACCGCTTTATTTAGAAATTTTTAATTTATAAATATTAGCCGTTTTTAGCGAAATGAACGTCTTCCTAGATGAAAATTCTATGCAACCCAGAGCGTTAAAAACCGTCGTAATATTTCTATAGTGATAAATTACATATATGAGCCATTGTATTGATTACTGAAAAAATAATTACTGAGGCTAAGTTTGCTGTGGTGTTATCTAGGTCAAACCTTGGAGAAACTTCAGCAATATCAAAGCTTACAACTTTATTGGATTTTAAAATATATTTAATAAACTTTATTACTTTTTCAGGGTCAAGTCCCAGCGGTTGAGATGCACTAACTCCTGGTGCAAATGCCGAAGAAAATACATCTGAACATATAGTTATGTAAATATGATCCCTAAGTTTTATAAACTCATCTAACCTTTCAAATACATTCCAATCATCACTGCTTAAGATATCCTTTGCTAAAATATAATCTACTCCTAATTTGTCAGCAGTTTTAAACAAATCTACAGTATTACTGTGTTTTTGAATTCCAAGACACATGTAGGAATATTCTAAGTTTTTCTCTTCACAAATATCAGCTATTTGCCTAAACATAGAACCTGAATGACTGCCATTTGGATAAGGTCTAATATCAAAATGAGCATCAAAATTTATTATACCGATATTAGGGTTAGGATTATTTTTAGATAAATTATTTAAAATACCATTATAATGTCCCCAAGCTGTCTCGTGTCCTCCACCTAAGACTATGGGAAATAAGTTTAAGCTTAAGATCTTGTCTACTGCTTTTGAAAGTAACTCTTGACTTTCTTCTAAAGAAATGTTTTCACAAAGTATGTCTCCAGCATCAAAAAGTTTGACTTCTTGTGTAAAGCAACAAGGAAGATGTGCAAGCTCCTTTCTAATACTTTCGGGACCTTTAGAAGCACCAGTTCTACCTTTATTTCTATTAATTCCTTCATCACAACAAAATCCAATGAAGGCAAAACCTAATTGTCCATCGAAAGGAATTAAATGCTCATTCTTTAAATCTATTAATTCAACCCATTGATGCCATCTAAATGCATCAAAATTTGTATCACTATCAATTCTTCCCTGCCAAACTGATTGATCTGCAATTTTATAGTTTGTACTAAACATCTTTTGCCAACCTCCCCATGTGTTATATAAATATATAATATCATCTTTTTTATATCTATTTCCACCAGTATTGTATGAAAAATTAAAAAAATAATTTTTAATGTAAGGATTACTATAAAGCACCAGAAATATCAAGCGACTATTTATAACAAAGACATAGATAAGTAGCTTGCAAATTATACAAAGGGGGGGAATTAAATGAAAAAGTTTATCTTAATAGGATTAATAGTAGGTATGGTTTTGAGTTTTTTAGGGTGCTCTAACTCTACTTCAAAAGGAAATATAAATATGAATTATTTATCAACAGCAAACATAAAAAATAATACTGCAGAAGAAGCTACATTCACATTAATTGATGCTTTAGTATCTGGCAATGAAAAGGTTTTAAGTGTAATAAATCATAATAAAGACATATTTAGTACCAAAGTTCTTTTAGATATTAGTGAAAAATATTTTAAGGGAAAAGATAATGATGATTTTGCTTATGATTTTACTCATGTAAATGTAAGTACTATTATTTATATAGAAGTTAATACAAATAATAGTAATGAACCTAAGTATGTAGCGTTAAAGATGAAGGATGAAAATGGTAAGTATTATTTTGACAGCTTTGTACCTAGTAATTATGAACTTGTAGACAAGGAAGGTAGAAATAATATACTTTCTAATTATATATTAATTAACGATATTGGTGTGAAAAATAGTACTATAAAAGAACTTGCAGAAACCTTTGCGAAGGCATTAAGTAGAGGTGACAAGGAGACAATAAAAAAAGTAAGTAGCTCCAAGATAAAAGATAACTTAGATGAAATTATAACGCAAGAAGTCTATAAAAACATGAAACCATATGAAAATAAGCCTTTTGAAGTGAGAGTATTTGATGGAGTTATCTCGGCTAATATAGATTATGATAATAATGTTATGTACGATATATTGATTGTAAAAGAAGGGGAAAAATATTATTTTGATGGATTTTTTAAGGAAGAAGGTGAAGAAACACAAAAAGACAAATGAAGTAGTTACCATACAATTACTCCTTTCTTCTATTTTTATTAAGGATAAATAAGTTCATAGGTGGAATAATAATTATGTTCTTTAAATAAAAACTAGGATAAAAGAGGAGGAATGAGTTATGCGTGAGGGAATGATACCTACAGTTTTAGGTGCAGCAGTAACTGGAGCAGGTGCTACAATGGTTAAGAAAAAAGCAGCTACAGCAATTGGCGCTGGTATTTTGGGATTTGGACTCGCACATATAGTTTTAGGGTCAATAGAAATGGTTCAGCATAGAGATGACAAAATGGAACACGTAAAAAGATTTGGATTATGGTAACGAAATCTATAGCATAAACTAGCTTTCTAATATTATAAGGTGGTGTTGTAAATGTTGAAATTAAATTTCAATATTTTATGACATCACCTTTTGCAATTTACGGAGAATAATAATTTCGGCAGAAATTAGTACATCTCAGCTTGCAAGATGTTTCATTATTTAACTTATAATTCTCATAATATAAAATATATTTCATATTTATTAAGTAAAGTTAATTAATATATTGGGGGATTAAAAGTGAAAAAGAAAATTGAAACTTCATTGGCACCTAAACCAGTTGGTCCATATTCACAAGGCTTGATAGTTGGAAACAATATATATGTATCTGGACAAGTAGGAGTAGATGTTATAACAGGAAAGACTCTTAAGGGTATTGAGGAACAAACAAGGCAAGTTTTAAAAAATATACAAGCTATTTTAAAATGCGGTGGCGCGACTATGGATGATGTAGTTAAAGTTACGGTACATTTGTCAAATTTAAAATACTTCGAAAAGTTTAATAAGGTTTATGCTGAATTTTTTAAAGATCCGTATCCTGTAAGAACAACAATAGGCAGCGGATTATTAGATAAGTTTTTAGTTGAGATAGATGTAGTTGCTGAAGTTTAAGTATTTTCTACACAATTAGTAAATTTGATATGTTTTATTTATTTGTGATAATATAAAGTGTATATGGATTAAATTATATATATATGGCAAGTATTTAATAAATATAAACTAATTGTTGGGATGATGAAAATGTTAAGATCATTAGAATATGAAGAAATAATTAAAGAAAATAAAAAGCCAGTGGTTTTTGTGGACGTACGCAGTCCAAAGGAATTTAAAGAAGCTACCATACCAGGAGCTGTAAATATACCCTTATTTACTGATGCAGAAAGAGAAGAAATAGGGACAATTTATGTGAAAGATTCGCAAGATAAGGCAAAGAAGCTTGGAATAGAAATTGTTTCAAATAAGTTGCCCCAAATGTATGAGAGTTATAAGGCAATTGATGATCAAAAGAAAAAGATAGCTATATTTTGTGCTAGAGGTGGTATGAGAAGCTCATCTATAGCATCATTGCTTACTGCACTGGGTATGGACATTGTAAAAGTTACAAAGGGATATAAAGGTTACAGAGAATATATAAATTATAACCTTCCTAGGTTATTTGAAGAAATTAAATTTGTTGTGTTATATGGAAATACAGGTACAGGTAAGACTCATTTATTAAGTAAATTAAAAGAAATGGGCTATGACACTTTAGATTTAGAAGCGGCAGCAAATCATAGAGGATCATTACTTGGATCAGTAGGGCTAGGTTCAGGAAACTCTCAAAAAATGTTTGAATCCTTAGTATTTGAAGAGTTATCAAAGAGAAAGACAAACTTAGTGTTTACTGAAGGAGAAAGTAAAAGAATAGATAAAATAGTTATGCCAGAGTATATGTTTAATGCAATCGAAAATGGAACACAAATTAATGTTACAGCTCCTTTAGAATATCGTATAAAAAATATAAAAGATGATTATCTAATAAATGAAAGCAGTAAATATGAGATAATAGAAGCTTTAAAAAATATGAATAAATATATATCTGCATCTAGAATAGAAAAGTTTACAGGTAAGATTTTAAAAGATGAATATGATGAGGTAATTAGCGAATTAATGATTACTTATTATGATCCTATGTACAACTTTAAAGATAGAAATTTTTATTGTGAAGTGAGCAATACTAACTTAGAGGAATGTTGTATTACTATATTAGATAAGGTAAAGAAATAATTAATTTAGTATTGACATATATAATGTACTGGTTTACAATGAACTTGTAAAACTTAATAAATTATCTTCAGGGCAGGGTGTGAATCCCTACCGGCGGTAAAGCCCGCGAGCCGTAAGGCATGATTCGGTGAAATTCCGAGGCCGACAGTAAAGTCTGGATGAAAGAAGATAGGCATGTTGTACTATAAAAGTTACAATTTTTATAGTGTAAATTAATTTAGTGTCTACCAGCTCTGAAACTTATGTTTCAGAGCTTTTGTTGTTAGATATAAATTAAAAGATTTATTTGATTGTCAGCCCTGAGTGAAAGCTTGGGGTTTTTTGTTTGTAATAAAATAAAAGACTTTTGAAAATGATGCATAAATAATGTAAGGAAATCAAAAAATTATATAGATTATGCAGAGAAGGTGATATTGTGAATGAAAAGTACATGAAGCTTGCTCTTGAACTTGCTAAAAAAGGTGAGGGAAGAGTAAATCCCAATCCACTAGTTGGGGCAGTTATAGTAAAGGACAATAAAATAATTGGTGAAGGATATCATGGATATTATGGTGGCCCTCACGCAGAGATAAATGCATTTTCAAGCGCAAAGGAAAATGTTGAAGGAAGTACCATGTATGTGACGCTAGAACCCTGCTGTCACTATGGAAAAACTCCTCCGTGTGTAAATGCAATAATCAAAAATAATATAAAAAAAGTTATAGTAGGAATGCTTGATCCTAACCCAAGGGTTGCAGGGAAAGGCGTAGAAATTCTAAGAGAGCATGGTATTGAGGTAATAACAGGAGTTCTAGAGGAAGAATGTAAAAATTTAAATGAGATATTTATAAAATATATAGGAACTAAACTTCCTTTTGTAATCATGAAATATGCTATGACATTGGATGGTAAAATAGCAGCTTTTACTGGAGATTCTAAATGGATAACAGGAGAGGCGGCAAGAAAGGAAGTACATAAATTAAGAAATAAGGTTTCAGGAATTATGGTGGGAATAGGTACGGTACTTCAAGATAACCCAAGCCTTACTTGTAGAATGCAGGGAGGTATAAGTCCAAAGAGAATAATTGTAGATAGTAATTTAAGAATACCTTTAAATTCAAGCGTATTAAACATAAAAGATGAAACTTTAACTATAGTTGCAACTACTAAGAAAGTCTCAGAGGAAAACATACAGCTTTTAAAAGATAAGGGAGTAGAAGTTTTAATAGTTGAAGATATGGATGGCAGAGTAAATTTACAAGCCTTGATAAAAAAACTTGGAGAAATGGGTATAGATAGCATACTTTTAGAAGGAGGCAGCACTTTAAATTATTCAGCAATAGAGCAGGGAATAGTTGACAAAGTGCAGGCGTATATAGCTCCTAAAATTATTGGAGGAGAAAGTGCCAAAACTCCAATTGGTGGAGAAGGAAAAGCATTAATGAGCGAAAGTATAATCCTTCAAAATGTCATATTTAAAACCTTTGATGAAGATATTTTAATTGAAGGATACGTGAAATAAATATTACACAAAGGGGACTAGGAGTTAGGAGGGTAAGTATGTTTACTGGATTAGTTGAAGAAATAGGGATAATACAGGATATTCAAAGAGGAACAAAGTCAGCTAGGCTTACTATAAAAGCTAGTAAGATATTAGAAGAAGTACAACTTGGTGATAGCATAAGTACCAATGGTGTTTGTTTAACTGTTACTGAGTACTCATCATCATCATTTACAGTGGACGTTATGGCTGAAACTTTAAGAAGCAGTAGTCTTGGAAGTTTAAAAAGGGGAAGCTATGTAAACTTAGAAAGAGCATTAAAAGCTAATGGAAGATTTGGGGGACACATAGTAAGCGGCCACATAGATGGAACAGGAATTATCGAGAATTTTGAGAAAGAGGATAATGCATTTTGGATTACCATTAAGGCAAACGAGGATATATTAAGGTATATAGTTCATAAAGGCTCGATTGCAATAGATGGAGTTAGCTTAACTGTGGCTTATGTGGACGAAGGAGTATTTAAAGTGTCCATAATTCCACATACTGGAGAAGAAACTATACTTTTAAAAAAATCACCAGGAGATATAGTGAACTTAGAATGTGACGTGTTAGGAAAATATGTAGAAAAGCTACTAGGTATAAGGGATAAAGAAGAAAATAATAAAAAATCATCCATAACCTTAGAGTTTCTAAGAGAAAATGGATTTTAAGGAGGATTTAAAATATGTATAAATTTAATAGTATAGAAGAAGCGATAGAGGATATTAGAGAGGGAAAAATCATAATAGTTATAGATGATGAAGATCGTGAAAATGAAGGGGATCTTCTTATGGCAGCAGAAAAGGTTACAGGAGAGGCTATAAACTTTATGGCTAAATACGGTAGAGGACTTATATGTATGCCGATGGAAGAAGAAAGATTAAATGAATTAAACATACACCCAATGGTTAAAAATAATACAGATAATCATGAAACAGCTTTCACGGTTTCAATAGATGCAATGGAAACTACTACAGGAATTTCAGCTTATGAAAGAGCTTTAACTATAGAGAAGACACTAGATCCTAAAGCTAAAGCATCAGACTTTAGAAGACCTGGACACATCTTTCCATTAGCTTCTAGACAAGGCGGGGTATTAAAAAGAACAGGTCATACTGAAGCAGCAGTGGATCTTGCAAAACTTGCTGGACTTAGAGGAGCAGGAGTTATTTGTGAAATAATGAATGAAGATGGAACCATGGCAAGAACTCCTGAACTTATGGAATTTGCAAAAACACATAGCCTAAAGATAATTACTATTGCAGATTTAATTGCCTATAGAAGGCATAGTGAAAAGCTTATAGAAAGAGTAGTTAAAACTAAAATGCCAACCAAATATGGTGACTTTGAGATATATGGATATATAAATAAATTAAATGGAGAACATCATGTAGCTCTAGTTAAAGGAGATATAAGTGGAGAGGAACCAGTACTTGTAAGGGTTCACTCAGAGTGCTTGACAGGGGATGCGCTAGGCTCTAAAAGATGTGATTGTGGAGAGCAGTACGCAGCAGCTATGAAAAAAATAGCTGAAGAAGGAAGAGGAATTCTTTTATACATGAGACAAGAAGGACGTGGAATAGGACTTATAAATAAGCTAAAGGCCTATGCACTTCAGGACCAAGGAATGGATACAGTAGAGGCTAACATAGCTTTAGGATTCCCAGCAGATATGAGAGATTACGGAATAGGAGCACAGATACTTGCTGATTTAGGAGTAACTAAGATAAACCTTATGACAAATAATCCCAAGAAACTTTCAGGGCTTTCAGGATATGGCATTGAAGTATGTGAGAGAGTATCTATTCAAATGAATCATAATGAAAGAAACGAATTTTACTTAAGAACCAAGAAAGAAAAGATGGGTCATATGCTTAATGATCTATAATTGATAGCTTATCAAGTGATTTTTAGACTGGTTACCAGTAATTAAAAAACTAGTTAGTTTAATAAGGTAAATAAAATTATCATTAACATGAATTATAAAATATATTAAAGAAAGTTGGAGGAATAAAAAATGAGAACATATGAAGGAAATTTAATAGCTAAAGGGTTAAAATTTGGTATAGTTGTAGGAAGATTTAATGAATTTATAGGATCTAAACTTTTAGGAGGAGCTATAGATGCGCTTAAAAGACATGGAGCAGAAGAAAATGAAATAGAAATTGCTTGGGTACCAGGAGCTTTTGAAATTCCTTTAGTTGCAAATAAAATGGCAAAGTCCAAAAAATATGATGCAGTAATATGCTTAGGAGCAGTTATTAGAGGAAATACACCACACTTTGACTACGTTTCTTCTGAAGTTACAAAGGGAGTAGCACAGGTAGGATTAAATGCAGAGCTTCCAGTTATATTTGGAGTTTTAACTACAGATTCAATTGAGCAGGCAATTGAAAGAGCAGGAACTAAAGCAGGAAATAAGGGCTATGATGCAGCAGTAACTGCAATTGAAATGGCTAATCTTTTAAGAGAAATAGAATAAATTAAGATATAAGATTTATAAGTAAATATTAAATAATTAATATTTACTCAAGGGACTGTTTTAAAAAAATATTTTGAGACAGTCCCTTTAATTTAGCTAATACTTAAAAATTTCTTTTTTATAACATGTAGATATTTCTTCAATTAAATGATGATATCTTAAGTTCGCTCCATCTATATCCACAATTTTCATTATTCCCATAATACTATTAGTTAGAAAAGCTCCTTGTGAATTAAAAATATCTTCTAAAGTAAAATTTCCTTCAATAACATGAAAATTATTTAAAACCCACTGTCGTAGGATACCATTTAATAATCCGCAGTTAACACTTGGAGTATATAGTTTGTCATCTTTAATTAAGAAAATATTACCCGAACTGCTTTCTGCTATATACCCGTCAGTATTTAAGAATAAGGTTTCATTAAATCCTTCTTCAATTGCGTGTTGCTTTTCCAATATATTTTCTATATAATTTATTGATTTAATATAAGGGATAGTGGAATATGCATTTCTTCGTGATTTACTTATCCTAACCTTAAAACCTTTTTTATAATCTTCGCTATGATAATTTATACTTCTTGTTGAAATTACGGTGTTTTTATCACTTACTACTATTTTCAATACACAATTATTTAAATTATATTTATCTACTATAGTCTCAATATAATTTTTATCTATTTTTTTGTTTATATTAAGAATACTTAATGCTTCATTCATCCTATCCATATGTTCTTTTAAGAATATAGGCTTTTCTTTTACTAGTAATGTTTCAAATATTCCTCGCCCAAACATAAATCCTTCATCTAAAACAATCTGTGGAGTTTCCGTTAAAACTTCATTTACTATAATCATACTATAACACCCTCATCAAAGCTTTGGCTTTATCCAATGTCTCAAAATACTCGTCTTTTTCATTAGAATCCCAAGTGATTCCTCCACCTACTCCGAAATAGGCTTTGCCATTTTTATTTAATATAGTTCTTATAACTATATTAAAGTCAGCATTTCCGCTAAAATCAAAATACCCTATGATACCGGTATAAATATTTCTTTGTATCCCTTCTAACTCCTCAATTATCTCCATAGATCTTATCTTTGGTGCTCCCGTTATAGATCCACCTGGAAAGCATTCGCGTATGCACTCTACTGAAGATACTTCTTCTTTCAGTTCTCCCTCTACTGAAGATACTAGATGAAATACCGTACTATATTCCTCTAACTTAAAAAGCTCTGTAACTTTAACACTAAAAGGCTTACAAACTTTACTTAAATCATTTCTTTCTAAATCTACAATCATTAAAAGTTCCGATTTATCTTTTTCACTATTTATCAATTCTTTCTTATTCTTTTTATCTTCTTCTTCATTTGTGCCTCTAGGTCTTGTTCCTTTTATTGGACGAGTTTCTACTTTGCCATTTCTTATTTTTATAAACCTCTCAGGTGAGGAACTTATGATTTCGAAATCATCTAAGTTTAGGTATGCTGAAAAGGGAGCTGGATTTATATATCTTAAATTCTTATATATTTCATAAGGAGATTTTTCATTATAGCACCAAAATCTTTGAGTTAAATTTGCTATGTAAACATCTCCGCTTCTTATATATTCTCTAACTTTTCCAACAGTTTCTATATATTCACTTTTATCAAAATTAGAATAAAACTTAGTATCACTTTCTATTAAATCAAAATACTCGATCTTTTTTCCATTAGCAATTAAAGCTTCAATTTCCTTTATACTTTCATTGCTATTTTTTATAATACCGGAAGCAGATATATAAGTCTTATTGTTTATATGATCAAATATTATTAAGTTATCATAAAAATTAAAATAAATATCAGGAATAGCTATGTCTTTTTTTGCGGTTTCTGGTAGCTTTTCTAAGCTTCTAGATGCATCATAAGAAAAATAACCTATGCATCCTCCACTAAAAGGTAGGTGAGTATTCTTATCTATCTTATATCTTTTAAGTAAATTTTCTAGTTCTGTAAAACCATCTCCGTTAAATTCTTCGTCGTTTATACTACATTTGCTGCCTGTAGCTTTAAATGTTAAAAAGGTATTTATACCTATAAAAGAATATTCTCCTAAACCATTATTTTTTTTAGAACTATCTAATATTATCGCATTTTTGGTGTCTTTAAATATTGTAAATACATCAAAGGGATCTAATTTAGTATTTATTTCTTTTATAAAAAAATTCATTATAACGCTCCTCTTGCAATTAAGTTCTTGATTGCTTTATAAAATTTTTAAGCATTTCATGGCCATATTCAGTAAGCTCTGCTTCAGGATGAAATTGAACGCCTTCAATTAAATATTCCTTATGTCTAATACCCATAATTACTCCATCTTCTGTTTCTGATGTTATTTGTAAAGTACTAGGTAAACTATCTTTATCAACAATCAATGAGTGATATCTTGTTACGTTTAAGGGGCTTTTTAAGTTACTAAATAAGCCTTGCCCATTATGTTTGATTAAAAATACTTTTCCGTGAACGGGCTCTTTGCCTTTAGTAATCTTTGCTCCAAAATAATGTCCTATACATTGATGACCTAAACATACGCCGAGTATTGGTATAGAATCTTTAAAATTATCTATGATATCAAGACATGTGCCAGAATCTTCTGGAGATTTAGGTCCTGGTGAAATGATAATTCCATCTGGATTAAGATTTTTTATTTCATCTATAGTTATTTTATCATTTCTAACAACTATAATTTCTTCATTAAGTTCTTCAAAATATCTAGCAAGGTTATACACAAATGAATCATAATTATCTATTATTAAAAACATATATCCTCCATAAAAATATCGTTATTTATTTATTATATAAAACTAATGTTAATATTAAAAGAATAAAGTTTATAGCTTCTAGGAATTTCAGCATTATTTTCTTCTTGACATCAAATACTCTGCCCATTAGACTAAATATGATGAATTTTTTACAGTAAAGGAGCAAATTATGAGTATATTAACAGTTAAAAATATAAACCATGGTTTTGGTGATAGAGCTATATTTGAAGATGTGTCTTTTAGATTATTAAAAGGGGAGCACGTTGGACTAATTGGTGCTAATGGAGAAGGTAAATCAACATTTATGAATATAGTAACAAATAAGCTTATGCCAGATGAAGGCAAGGTTATTTGGTCAAATAATGTTAGGGTTGGATATATGGATCAACATGCAGCATTAACTAAGGGTCAAAGTATTAGAGATGCGCTAAGAGACGCTTTTAGTTACCTATTTGATTTAGAAAAGGAAATGAATTCTTTATATGAAAAAATGGGTGAGGTGGAACCAGAAGAATTAGAAAAAATGCTTGAGCGAACAGCATTAATTCAAGATTTATTGGATAATAATGGATTTTATACAATAGATGCTAAAGTAGAGGAAGTTGCAAAGGGGTTAGGACTTTTAGATTTAGGATTAGATAGAGATGTAGAAGATTTATCAGGAGGACAAAGAACAAAGATTTTGCTTGGAAAGCTTTTACTTCAAAATCCAGATATATTACTGTTGGATGAGCCTACTAACTACCTAGATGAAGAACATATAGAATGGCTTAAGAAATATTTAAATAAATATGAAAATGCTTTTATACTAATATCTCACGATATACCATTTTTAAATTCAGTAGTTAACTTAATATATCATGTAGAAGAAAGAAAGCTTACAAGATATGTTGGAGACTATGACGAATTTATGAGATTATATGAAGCAAATAAAAAGAGACTAGAAGCAGCTTTTGAAAAACAACAAAAGGAGATTGAAAGACTTGAAGACTTCGTTGCAAGAAATAAGGCAAATGTTGCCACTGCAAATATGGCTAAATCAAGACAAAAGAAATTAGATAAAATGGAAGTTATAGAGCTAGTAAAAGAAAAACCAAAGCCAGAATTTAATTTTAAAACTGCAAGAACTTCAGGGAAGATGATATTTGAAACTAGGGATTTAGTAATAGGGTATGATAGTCCTTTAACTAAACCATTAAATCTTTATATGGAAAGAGGACAGAAGATAGCATTAGTTGGAGCTAATGGTCTTGGTAAATCAACATTATTAAAGAGTCTTTTGGGAAAAGTTAAGCCACTATCTGGTGAAGTAGAACTTGGAGATTATCAACATATTGGATACTTTGAACAAGAAGATAGATCAGGGAACACAAATACTTGTATAGAAGAAGTATGGAATGAGTTCCCAAGCAAAACTCAATATGAAATAAGAGCAGCTCTAGCAAAGTGTGGATTAACAACTAAGCAATTAGAATCAAAGATAATGGTTCTATCTGGAGGAGAAGCTGCAAAGGTTAGACTATGCAAGATATTAAATACTGAAACTAATATTTTAATTCTAGACGAACCTACAAATCACTTAGATGTAGACGCAAAGGATGAATTAAAGAGAGCCTTAAAAGAATACAAGGGATCAATTTTACTAGTATCTCACGAACCTGAATTTTATAGAGATATAGTTACAGAAATATGGAATTGTGAAGATTGGACAACTAAAATAGTGTAATATAAGAATAAATTTCATAAAATAAATTGTTATGAATAATAACATAAAAGCAGCATTAATATCAACGAATATTTTTGCTGTTTTTTATTTACTTCCATAAATTTGTACTTGTAATATAATTAAAATATAATATTAGTGTGCATGAAAAATGTTCCAATATGAAATTTTTAAGAGAATATCTATTACAAGTTTTTTATTTGGAATAGAAGAATAAACGAAAGTAAGGAGAATTGACCATGAATGAACATGAATTTGAACAATTTCTACACAAACAAATACCAATTACAAAAGACATGGGAATAAGTGTTATAGAATTTACACCAGCAAAAGTAAGGATATGTGCAAAATTAGAGCCTAATTTAAATCATAAATGCACAGCATTTGGTGGAAGTATAAATAGTTTGATGACTGTTTGTGGCTGGGCAATGGTATATGCAAATATTAAAGAAATTGATAAAGAAGCCCATATTGTAGTTCAAAAAAGTAATATTAACTATTTAGCACCCATTGATAAGGATTTTATTGCAGAATGTGCTTTATCAGATGAAGTGAGTAGGGAACTTTTTTTTAAGACGTATAATAAACATAATAAAGCTAGAATAAAGCTTAAAGTAACTTGCTCTGATGAACAAGTTATGTTAGCAGAGTATCAAGGGCAATATGTAGCATTTAAATGATAAAAAATAAAGATATAGATAAATATAAATATTATTAAAATCCCTAGTCTAATCATAAAGCTGGGGATTTTAATTGTTTATATTAGATAAAAGATTTAAAATTGGATGAATATTTGGTAGGAATAAATTCAATAATTTCATAACTAGCTATTTTTTCTTTGTAAAAGGGGTCTTCATTTAATATAACATTAACTTCATTAATATTTTCGGCATTGCAAAGTATTATTCCACCTTTACGTGGCTTTTTTCTTCCAGAGCAAATAAATTTTTCGGCGCTATAGTATTTATCTAGGAATGATATGTGAGCAGGCAAATATTTTTCTACCTCATCAATAGGTTTGATATAGGTAAGGTTCAGTATAAACATATTGATTTTCTCCTTTAAATAGTTTAGTATAATAATGACCGTAGTCAGTGACTATGGTCATTATTATACACTAATAATAAAAGAAGTCAAGAAAGGGATAAATATGTCAAGAAAAGAAAAAGCTATTCTAACCAAAAATAAGGTGTTTGAGGCTGCTATAGAACTAATTAGAGAAAAAGGATATGAAGATGTTACTGTAAGTCAGATATGTGAAAAAGCAGGAGTAGCAAAGGGTACTTTTTATGTTCATTATAAATCTAAAGAAGATATAGTAAAAGAAAGTTACTATTCTGATATGAGCGAGTTTGTTTTAAAACAATATAATATTTTAATCTCAAAAGATAAGAATATGAATATCAAGGATAAAATAGGAAAATTCCTTATATCAGAGCTTATGTTTGCGAACCATGTTGGATATACGATGACATGTCGAGCTTATGTGATTAATCTAACCGAATGTATATCTGAAAGTAGTAAACATTATGAAAGAAGAGATTTTACCAGAGAATTAAAGAAGTTAATTTTAGAAGGAATTAATCAAAGGATATTTGAGACGAATCAAACAGTGGAAGAAATATTTTTGTACCTAGAAAGTTTTGTGAGAGGGCTTATGGCTTCATGGTGTTTTTCAAATTCAGAATTTAATATTGTTAAAGAAGGAGAAAAATATATTGGTGAAATTTTAAAAAGACTATAATTATAACCTAAATGTGGCTCACAAGTAATTATGAGCTGGTTTAAAGGAAGGCTTTACGCTTGGAATAATAGCAGTTATACATACCTTTGGAAGAGATTTGCAATGGAATTCACATGCACATTTATTAGTTACAATAGATATATAATTGTTTAGAACGTTATGAAAATGGAATAATATATTATGACAAATATATATTTAGTGTGAATAAGAAACTCTTAAAAGTTTCTTATGATAATTGGGAATATTAATGTTATAAAGTATATAGTTAAGGGAGATGTTTTCATATGCATTTAATGAAGGAACTTTTAATAGTTAGCGGCAGAATTATAAGTATTTTGCCTTTAATGCTAATTATAACTTTATACATGGGAAAACGTTCTATAGGTGAACTTCCTGTTTTTGATTTTTTAGTAATTATCACTTTAGGTGCAGTAGTAGGAGCAGATATAGCAGATCCTGAAATACCTCATATCCATACTGCGGTGGCAATTGTGCTAATTGGATTTTTGCAACGATTAGTCTCAAGACTAATAATTAAACATAGAAAATTAGGTCATATTATTACATTTGAGCCTACTATAGTTATTCAGGATGGTAAGTTTATTCCAAATAATCTTAAAAGATTACGTTATTCTATAGATAATATTCTTCAAATGCTGAGAGAAGAAGGAGTGTTTGATGTAAAGGATATAAAGATTGGTATTGTTGAAGCTAGCGGTAAGCTATCTATATTAAAGCAAGATAACAAAGCCTTAATTACAATAGAGGACTTGAATATATCAAAAAAGGGGTCTTCATTATCTTACCCGGTGGTAATGGATGGGGAGGTATACAAGAATGTATTGGCAAAACTTGGCCTTTCAGATATCTGGCTACAAAAGGAATTAAATAACCTTAATATTGGAAGTTCAGATGAAGTATTTTTTGCATCTGTTAATACAGAAAAGGAACTTCATGTTTCACTAAAGAAGGATGTAGCTAATAAAGACAGTATTTTTCCATTATACAACTAGTATTTAATTTAGCACATAATAATAGTTAGTTTAGCTATAATATTAAAGTAAAAGTAGGAAAGGAAAAAGACTTATGGAAATGATTAAAGAGTTCGCTATTCTTTTTGGAAGAATTGTTACTATATTTCCTCTTATGCTTGCAATAACACTATACATGGGGAAACGCTCTATCGGAGAACTTCCCGTATTTGATTTCTTAGTTATAGTAATATTAGGTGCAGTTGTTGGAGCGGATATAGCAGACCCAAATATTGAACACATACATACTGCTGTTGCCATTGTTTTAATGGGGATTTTTCAGAAGGTTATATCTAGGCTGAAAATAAAATATAGAAGGTTTGGACATATAATTACATTTGAACCTACGATTGTTATACAAGATGGTAAGTTTTTAGTATCAAACCTCACTAAGATACGGTATTCAATAGATAATATTCTTCAAATGCTGAGAGAAAAAGAAGTGTTCGATATAAGTGAGGTGTACTTAGGAATTGTAGAAGCTAATGGCAATATTTCAATACTTAAAAAACCCAATAAAGCTGAAGTAACTATTGAAGATATGAATTTAAATAAAAAAGAGTCTTCTTTATCCTATCCAATAATAGTTGATGGAATATTATATAATGATACTCTAATAAAGCTTAATTTATCGGAGAATTGGTTAAGAGAACACTTATCTAACCTTAGTATAAATAGCGTAGAAGATGTCTTTTTTGCTTCGATAAATATGAAAAAAGAATTGCATGTTTCACTAAAAAAATATATCGAAGATAATAACCCAATAATACCTTTATATAACTAGATGTTTTTAAATGTAGTTTCTTTTAGTGCTTATACAAGCAACTCAAATATAAATCAATATTCTATTTGAGAATAAAAAGGTTATAGGATAGTCAAGAAACAGTTTTTTTGGCTTCCTATAACCTAAAGTCATTTTTAGTATTACATATTAATTATAATACTCTTTAATTTTACAAAATATAAAAATGATATACATAAAATATCGTTCGACAATTGGTTCCATATATTTACATATAATGTAAATATTGATATAATATTAGTACATGAGTTACATAAATAAATCGTTTCATGTAAAATAACAGCAAAGAGTTTACATATAAGAAAGAATAAAAAAGTAAAAAAACATCCATTAACGCATGCCCCCAGTATACTTCCCAAGTATATTGGAGCATTCCTCGAAAGGATTATCAATGTTTATCAAGGAGGAGATTCGATGAGTATTAAAATTTTAGAAAAATACTTACAAGTATGCAGACAATATGGACTAGAGCCAAATTGGAAAGACTTAAAAAAATTCAAAGATATTTGCTAATAATATAGACGATGAAAGATGAAATATTTATTAGAATGTGGAAACTAGAGAACATCAACAGATATTGTACAAAATCTATTTACGTTTTGGATATTATATTGTAACAATATCTGCTCTTTTTATGTCAAAACAATAAATATTTGAAGTTAACGTACCTTTAGTGTTTTTTTTTACATTTTATAATTGTAAATTTCAATGGAGGCTTATTTTTCATATTCTTACTAGGTTCGTCGATTTCTGAAGATTCCACTAACCCATATTTGCCAAATTCCTGCTTTACTGAATCACAATCATAAAAGAACATTTTTACACCGTCCATTATCTCAAAGCGATCTTTACTAAGTTGTTTACCTTTTCCAAACATTGGTGATTTCTTGGAAATTGCAGTGAAAATCATATATCCATTTGGCTTTAGCTGATTATAACAATCCTTAATTAATTTTTCTCTTTCATTAATATCCAATAAGTGAATAAGTGCATAGCAAAATATACCGTCATAAAGTTTGTCATCAAAAGGCATATCAGTTACTGAACCATGATATATTTTACTGTCAAGCCCATTTTGTTTTGCTAAATCAATGGCTGTTTGTGATATCTCAATACCTGTTACATTAATTCCGTTGTCAATAAAGATCTTTGTATTTCTGCCGTATCCAATACCTGGAATCAATATATCCTTAACTTTTTTCTCGAGAAAAAGATCCTTTGCCAAGATTGCAGAATCTGCAGGGTCAAGTCCCCACATCATTTGCTTTTCTATAAAACTTGCTTCCCAAAATTCTCCCATATATACCTCTCCTTTATGTTTTATTTTATGGCTCGCTAGAATATTGTTAATGTTAGTTTTGAGAATATACACTGTTTCCTTAAAAGAACTAATCAAAATCTTTAGATTACATGTATTACAGATATTTAATATCTATAATTAAGGCGTTGAAAGCCATATAATATAGCTTAATAGGTGAAAGAATTATTCCTTATTTATTTCATAATTTGATGAATTTTTAACTACTTCATAGAGCTTTTTATTCTGCAGATATGTCTCCATCACAGTTTCTGCTTCTGCCATTACTTTATGAATACAACACTCACCTTCTTCTTCTAGGCCGCAATTAAATAATGCCCCAGTTCCCTCGGTTGCTCTGATTACATCCATAAATGAAATTTCTTCTTTCTTTTTACTCAAAATATAACCACCATTTACACCTGGAGTTGATTGAATTAAACCAGCCTTTACTAACTGCGTTAAAATCTTAGAAAGATAAGTAGGAGAGATATTGAAGTGATTTGCTAGTGGTTGTAAACTCAAATTATCATTTTTATTATATCTAATCATATATGCAATTATATGTAGTGCGTAGTTTGTAGCTTTTGTATATTTCAAAGTAAAACCTCCTTAATAGATATTAAAGACTTTATTTATCTATAATTATAAGTATAATAATAACTATTGTCAACTATTAAAAAACAAGAAGTTAATAATAAAAGGTTATCCAATTTATTGACCTAATACTTTAATGCAGTTTAGAGATAAAAGTTATATGAAGTACCTAGAAATAATATTATGATATAATGAATTTAAAATATATTATATAAATATGGGGGATTTATGAGGGTTTTAGTTATTTATGGAACACAACGAAAAGGGAGTACTTATCACATTACACAACGGTTTTTAGAAAAATTATGTGATGGTGAAAATGATATAAAAGAATTTTTTTTGCCTAAGGATTCACCTAATTTTTGTCGGGGATGTTTTCAATGTTTTACGGATAATGCAAAGTGCCCAGATTACCAATATATAAAACGTATTTTAGAATCTATGCAAGAAGCAGAGCTTATTATTTTTACATCTCCTGTATATGTATACCATGTTACAGGACAGATGAAAGCTTTTCTAGATCATTTTGGATTTCAGTGGATGGCACATCAACCAAATGAGACAATGTTTAGAAAACAAGCATTAATTATTTCAACAGCAGCAGGTGCAGGAACTAAATCCACAATGAAAGATATTGTAGATAGTTTTAATTTTTGGGGAGTGGCGAGAATTCATAAATATGGTGTAAATGTAGCGGCTATAGATTGGGATCAGGTTAGTAATAAAAAGAAAATACAAATTCAAAATAAGGTAGAAAAATTAGCGGTAAAAATTAAGGGAAAAAGTAAAAAGGTTACACCAAGCCTGAAAGTAAAGGGATTGTTTTATATAATGCGTTTTATGCAGAGGAAGTTTAGGTTTAATGAACCAGACGTTAAGCATTGGGAAAGTCATGGGTGGCTAGGAAAAAAAAGACCTTGGAAAGATTAATACTTAGTAGGAGAAAATGGAGTTAATATTATTGATTATGTAAGAAGAGTCGATTACTAAAATGGCATAGGATTTATTATTTAAACCTTGAGCTGTATGGTATCAAGGTTTTTTATTGAAATTAAGCAGATAAAATTTAATAAGTGGCTTTTAAACTCATCTAATAGTATACTTTAGCTATGAAAGAAAAAGATATTTTGCATTGAGACAGAATAGTAGATATAATAATGTTGCGAAAAGCGAAAAAGGAGATTAGTATGAGAAATATAAAAATGACAATTCAGTATGATGGAACAAGATATAATGGGTGGCAGAAGCAAAATCAAAAGGATAGCACTGCTAAAACTATACAAGGAAAGATAGAAAATGTTTTAAGTAAGATGACAGGAGAAGAAATAAATGTTATCGGTTGTGGAAGAACTGATTCAGGAGTTCACGCGGAAAATTATATAGCTAATTTTTTTACTGATTGTATGCTTCCAATATATGAAATGGAGAAATACTTAGAAGAATATTTGCCAAAAGATATTGTAATAAAGGAACTAAAGATTGCCAAAGATAGATTCCATGCAAGATACAATGTTAAAGCAAAAACCTATGTTTATAAAATTGATAACAATAGATATAATAATGTATTTACTAGGGATTTTACAAATCATATACCTAATGAGCTAGATATAGAAAGTATGAAGAAAGCAGCTGAGTACTTAATAGGAACTCATGATTTTAAAAGCTTTACGAGTTTAAAAGCTAAGTATAATAAATCAACGCTTAGAACAATAAATTACATAAACATAAATAAAAATGATGGATTAATAGAAATAGAAGTAAACGGAAACAGTTTTTTATTAAATATGGTAAGAATTATAGCAGGAACACTTATAGAAGTTGGTGAAGGAAAACTTATGGCAGAGGATGTAGAAACTATATTGATGGAAAAAAGTAGAGAAAAATCAGGTCAGAAAGCACCAGCTAAAGGACTAACATTAAAAGAAGTTCAATACTAATTTAAAAAGTTGGCTAAATGCCAACTTTTTTCTTTTAATACTTACTCAATTAAAGTAAGGTTTGCCGTTATATTTTTTTTATTTCGAAAAATCTCAACTTTAATTACATCGCCAGCTTTATGAGTTGCCTTTATGGAATTTATTTCTTCTATAGATGTGACGGTTTTTCCATCAAATTTAGTAATTAAATCATTTACTGCAATACCTGCTTTAGATGCAGGGCTCTCGGGATATACTTCTTTAACGTAAACTCCCGTAGGAATGCCTTCACTTTTTGAAATTTCATTTGTTATACCTATGGCGCCAATCCCTATTCTAAGTACTGGTTTAGTTAAAGCTGTAAGCCTTTGTTTTACTGTGTTTATAGGTATGGAAAAGCCTATTCCTTCTACACCTTGTTCAGTAATTTTTGCAGTGTTTATTCCAATAACTTGACCCAGGGTATTTATAAGAGGGCCACCACTGTTGCCAGGATTTATAGCAGCATCTGTTTGGAGAAAACTTTGAGTTCTTCCTTTTTCAACTTCAACACCACGATTTATAGCACTTATTATTCCACGAGTTACAGTGCCTATAAATTCCTTGCCCAAAGGATTGCCTATAGCAACTACACTTTCTCCAACTTCTACTTTGTCCGAATCTCCCAGCTCAACAACTCCAGGAACTTTTATATTTCCATCTACTTTTACCACAGCTATATCTTGAACTGAATCGTAATTAATTATTTTAGCATTTACTACTTTGCTATCATTAAATATAATTCGAACTTCTTGAGCACCTGAAATTACATGATAATTTGTAAGTATGTATCCCTCGTTATTTATTATAAATCCTGAGCCTATACCTTCTTGAACTCCAAAATCTCGGCCCCACTGACGTACGATGCTTTTTGTAGAGACACTAACTACTGCAGGACTTACTTTTTTAACTACTTCGGGAATAGATAGGGCTTCCTTTGGTTCAGCAAAGTTTGGTGGATTAGTAGAGGAAGATGGAGGCTGCTGAGCGCTTATATTATTATCATTATTTTTATTATTAGAAAGTAAATTAGGTGAGCATGAAAAAGTAAAAAATGCTAAAGAGCTTATAACAAGTGCCAGTGAAAGCAAAAATATAAATTTTCTTCTTCTTTTTTTATGTGTTTTATTAAAATGATTATCACTAAAATATAAATCAGCCATAATTAAAACCTCCAAAGGTATATTAACATAAATGTATTTTTTACTTTTTATGTGGTAAATATACCAATAAAAATCATCTCATTATATTAGCATAGTTATTTTATGGAATCATATATCTATGTTTACAACTTGGCAATAAATAATTGATAATATAGAAAGTGATATTTAATATAGGATAAGAGGTAGAGAAAATGAGAGAAAAGATACTTGTTGTAGAAGACGAAGAAGCAATAAGAGACATATTGACTCATTATTTGAAGAAGGAAGGGTACGAAGTTTTTGAAGCAGAGTGTGGAGAAATGGCACTTGAATTAATAAATGATAAAAGAATGGATTTAGTTTTACTAGATTTAATGCTTCCCGATATAGGTGGATATGATGTGTGCAGGAGCATATCAAGTAAACATAAAATTCCTATAATAATGCTTACTGCTAAAAATGATATAGTTGATAAAATACTAGGGCTGGAACTTGGAGCAGATGATTATATTACAAAACCCTTTGATATAAGAGAAGTGCTAGTTAGAATAAAAGTTGCATTGAGACGAATGGAAGATTTAATCAGAATAGAGAACAAGGATGAGGAGACCATTAAACTTCCATATGATATAGAGATTTTTATAAATAGTAGAGAAGTTTATAAAGATTGCAATCTTATAAAATTAAAACCTAAGGAATTTCAATTACTTTTGATACTTGCAGAAAACAGAAAAGTAGTATTTACACGTAACAAGCTTTTAGAAAAGGTATGGGGATTTGATTTTGAGGGGGAAAGTAGAACTGTGGACGTACATATTCAAAGAATTAGAAAAAAGCTTGGTATTGAAAAGGGAGATGCTTTAATAGAAACAGTTTTTGGATTAGGATATAAAATGCTTTAGTAAAGGTTAATAGAACATGAAATAAAGGAGATAGCCTAATGAAGTTTTCTATAAAGTATAAACTTTTAATTGGACTTTTAATAATATTTTGTATAAGTTTTAATTTATTAAGTTTCTTTTTAAATGAAGCATCCTTTAAAAATAATGAAAAAGTTATAGCAGCGGAGCTTTATGATAAACAAAGAGATATATATTTTTATCTTATAAGTTATATTAAGCTAAATAAATTAGATGTAAAGGAAGATAATATAAAGATACAAGCTCAAAGCATGGCACTACAGGTATCCTCTAAATTGGAAAGCAGAGTAAGCATATATGATTCTAAAGGAGAGTTTTTATTTGATACGGAATATGGAGAGGAAAAGTCAAATGATGCATATACAGAGGAAGTAGATAAACTTATTAAAACTGCTAAAAAAAATAAGTCCCTGTACGGTATTATAAAGGATGGGGACAAGTATAAGGCTGTGTTTGTTGGAAGTTTATATTTAGATAATAAGTTTATAGGGATAATAAGCTTTTCAAAGGATTACACTAATCTTTTTAATTGGAGCAGGGAGCTTCTAAACAATATAAAACTATTTATGATAGTAGTTTTTATAGTAACTTTTTTACTTTCCATTGTTCTTGCAAGTAGCATAATAAATCCAATAAAAAAATTAAGTGAAAGAACAAAGGAAATAGCTTTAGGGAATTATTCACCAATTCACATAAATACAACAGATGAAGTAGGAGAACTTTCTCAAAATTTTAACTTCATGCAAGACAAAATAAAACAGCAAATAAAAACAATAGAAAAGGATAGGGACAATTTATTAAAGCTACAAAAGCATAGAAAGTATTTTTTTGATAATGCAACTCATGAAATGAAAACTCCTCTAACAATAATAAGCGGATATACACAAATGCTTATGGATGAGGGAAGAGAAGATGAGAAAATATTTAAGAAAACAACAATGCGAATAAAGAAGGAAGCAGATAATATGCACAGTATGGTAGTAGAACTTTTAGATATGTCTAAAATTCAATCTAGTATTTCCTATGATGAAAATATAAATTTATCAGTTCTTATGGGTAGTGTATGTGAAGATATGAAACTAAAAGCATCTAAGTATGATATTAAAATTGAAAGTAACTTGGGAAGAGATATATACGTTTATGGGAGTACTGATGAAATTAGAAGAATGATAATAAATATTTTAGACAATTCCATAAAATATGGTGCATTAAAATCATGTGTTCAAGTATTACTTACTAAAGCTAACGGTCAAGCTTTAGTAAGTATAAAAGACAGGGGTAAAGGAATACCTAAAGAAGAGTTGAATAAAATATTTCAGCCTTTTTATAGAGCAAATAAAAATATGCCAAAAAATAGAGAAGGAAATGGATTGGGACTTGCCATAGTTAAAGATATAGTGGATAAACATCATGGAACTATAGATATTAATAGCAAATTAAACGAAGGAACTGAAGTTATTATAAAAATTCCTCTGAAATGTAGTAAGATTTAGTATTTGTTTACAACTTAGCAATAACTAGTAAACGGTTTGGAAAAAAGAAGTATATATGATATATATAACAGCAATGAAATTGCCAAAAGAATAGGGAGGAATTAACAATGAAAGGAAATCTCACAGGAACTATTTTAAAAATAGCAATACCGGTAGCATTGATAGGAGGAGCGTTTGTTTTAGAGCATATGTTTAATGATAAAGCAGAAAATTTTACAAATAGTATAAAGGTTATTTCAGAAAATAATTCTCAAATTTCAATAGTAGATGATAAGCCTTTAGAAATTGTAGATAAAAAATCCTATGGAAACATACAAGGTATGTCAGAAAATTATGGATTTATAAGTAACAATGAAATTTTAGTAGGAATAGGGTTAAACAAGGAAGAGTTTTATAAAAAGTATACAAAAGATTCTAATAAAATGACAAGGGAAGAAAATGATAATGCTTATGAAGATATGTATGGTAAAATATACAAAATTAAATTAGACACTCTTGAAAAAACTCCTATAAAGGTAAATAACAAATTAATATCTAATAGGTTAGTAATGGCAGGGCTTTCACCAGATAGAACAAAATTTAACTTTCATGATTTATCTAAAGTATATAATTATAATTTAACAAGAGATAATTTTCAGATTGTAAAAGATGTAAATATAGCAGAAGAAGAAGAACATGGCAATTGGTCTCAGGATTCAAAGTATTTTATAGGCTATAAGGATGGAGACTTAGAACTTTACAATATTGAAACGAGAACAACTAAAATAGTAAAAGTAAAAAGCGATAACTTGTATATAAGCGCAATTCCAAGCTTTTATAGTGAAAATGGGGAAGAAATATATTTTATAGGGGAAGAAAAACAAAAGAGTTTTGGCAAAGGTGATCCAAGAAGGCAAGGAATATATAAGGTAAATTCAAATACAGGTAAAATTCAAGATGTTATGATACTTCCTTATGTAGATAGAACTAGTAATAAATTTGGGAAATCAAATTATAAAGAAAACTGCATACCTTCAGTTGAGTATTATGTATTAGATGAGGGAAAGAGGATATTATTTGAGGGGATTTTAGATGATGTAGATGGTACTTATATTTATGATGTGGAAAAGAAAGAATTTCATACGGCTATAACTCATATAGACTCTAAAGAGGGATCATTTTCATCACCTTGTTACTTATCTCCTGATAAAACTAAGGTTGCATATATGAATAGAGCAAATGAAAATGGAAAAGAGGTTTGGAATCTTTATGCAGCTAAGATAAATGGTAATTCCTTCACAAGCAGAGTCCTTATAAAAAAGGATATAAATTTAGCAAGCTCTTTGTCTAATGTTGTACAGTGGTCACAGGATAGCAAGAAAATTTTATTTTTTAACACAGATAAAGTAGAAGTTAAAAATGGATTTGCAATCAATGATAAATCAGTTGTGAATTTGATAACATTTAAGTAGGATATTGCGACGTTTTCAATGCTCAGGTTTGCATAGAATTTTCATCTAAGAAGGCGGTTCATTTCGCCAAGAGCGGCTAATATTTATAAATTTAAAATCCCTAAGCCTCCTAAACTCGCTGTCGCTCAGACAGTAGGAGGTTCTTAACGGAATTTTCAATTTATGAATAAAGCTGTTTTAAAGCTTATTCAATGCCTTCTACGATGAAAATTCTATGCTCCCAGAGCATTAAAAAGTTCTTCATGTAAACTGCTGAAGGAAGAAATTCAGCCAACTGAATTTCTAAAATATTTTAGAAATTAGCACATAAAGATCTTTTAGGGCGGAAGCCCTTTAGGTTACAAGAACTTGTACGGAATAAATGGAAAAATTTAATTTGTAAATTAAAGATATGGGAATATGATAAAAGGTTCTTAATAAAAAATTGTATTATTATTTTTCCACCTATCGGTCTTCGGGCTTATTAGCCCTTTGATAAGTATCAATTTAAAGACATTTTTAATGTTAAATTTAGTATGGGTTCTGCATTGTAGAAAGCATTAAACAAGCAATTATAAGCTCTTTATCTCTCAATTTAAATCACCGTAAAGAACTTTCTACTGTCTGAGCTACAGCGAGTTTAGAAAGTTTAGGTGATTTAAATTGAGAGATATTAGAGCTTCTTTGCGCAGTGAACGCTTTCTTAAATGCAGAACCCATACGGAAGATTTAACATTAAAAATGTTGTAATATTTCTATATTGAACAATTTGGCTGTAAATCAAGTAATGCTCCAAATTTTTGACAAGCTGTAATAAAACATATTAATGCAAAAAGCTCAGAGATTTCTTTGTCATCAAACTCTTCTTTTAATGCACTAAAATGTATATTATCAAAAGATATATTTTTAGAGGACATATCTGCAAATTTAACAGCTGTTAAAACTTTTAAATTAGAAATATTGTTAGATGGTCTACCTTTTGCCATACAATATTGACAACCATTATTAAATGCAAGAGTACGACGGACCTCTTCTTTTAGCTCGGCACTAAAAGTATTGGAGTTGAATATGCTATTTTCGAGATCAGTCCATTTTTCTAATATATCTTTGTTATGACCTAGTAATTGTTGAAATGGTGTAAAACCTTCATGTGAGAAAACTATTCTTGCCATATTAAATCTCCTTTATTAATACAAATCTTATTTTGTATAATATATTATATATAAAATAAAATTTGTATTGTATTTCATATGATATATAATATAGAAGTATATATACCAATTGAAACGATTATAAGAAGGAATGATTACAAATGAAATTTGATGAAATTGATATGTTAATCTTATCAGAATTACAGAAAAATAGTAGATTATCAATTAGAGAATTGTCAAAACGAATTAATCTTTCACCGCCATCTGTTACTGAAAGGGTGAAAAGACTTGAGGATTATGGGGTAATTGAAGAATATACAATTAAAATAAATAAGAAAAAACTTGGATTAACTATTGATTGTATAATAAAAGTTACTATGAAAAACGGGGAATATGAAAGATTTAAGGCATTTATAAAAGAGTATAAAAGAAGTGAATGGTGTTATAGAATTGCTGGGGATAGTTGTTTTTTAATCAAGCTATCTGTTAAAACTTTAAGTGAAATAGAAGAATTTATTGATGAAATATCATCATATGCGATAACAATAACTAATATCGCTTTTTCAGAGATTGAGGTGAATAATGATATTAGTAAGTTTTTATTTTAACAAAATTAATTATTGACAGAGTTTAGTATATATGATATAAAATATGTAAGTCAATTAAATACACATGTAAATTCTATGAAGAGAAAAAGTAATCTATTTTATTGTTCCACAGAGAGTTGGCATTTTGCTGAAAGCCAATGTTCAAAGAATAGTTGAAAATCATCTCTGAGAAGCAAAGCTGAAGGATATTTAGTAAGCGATGCAGGTAGTCCACCGTTAAAAGGAACACGTATTATAATGTACGTTGATGAGTGTTATGAATTAATTGTTGTATATTAATTTATGGAACTAGGGTGGTAGCGCGAGTATAACTCGTCCCTTATATAGGGACGAGTTTTTTATTTTTTTAAAATAAGAAATAAAGGGGGGATGATTATGGAAAGTGATATTGATATTATAATCTGTAATCATAAATTAAAAAATATAAATCGGGGGTTTTTAAAATGGAAAAAATGGATAGAAAGAATTTATTATTTGTAAGTTTAATGATATTTTCAATGTTTTTTGGAGCAGGTAATTTAATATTCCCACCACAATTAGGACAATTATCAGGAACAAATATGCTGGTATCAATGGGAGGGTTTTTAATTTCAGCAGTAGGACTTCCAATACTTGCAATTGCTGTAGTTGCTAAAGCAGGTGGACTTCATATACTAGCAAGTCGTGTACATCCGACTTTTGCACTTGCATTTACCATATTAATTTATTTATCAATAGGACCATTCTTAGGAATACCTAGAGCAGCTAGTTTAGCATTTGAAATGGGAATTTCACCATTTTTATCAAGTACATTAACTACCAGTAAGTTGCCATTATTTATATATACTTTATTTTACTTTGGAATAGCATTTTGGTTATGTATGTCACCATCGAAACTTGTAGATAGATTTGGAAAAGTTTTAACACCTACATTATTGATTTTGATAGCAAGTATATTTGTATTCGGTTTATTTAAACCTATTGGTACATTTGCAGCACCAAGTGGTGACTATGCACATTTTCCTTTACTTAAGGGATTTTTAGATGGATATATGACAATGGATGCTATAGCAGCACTTAATTTTGGTATAGTAATTTCTATAGCTCTTCAACAAATGGGAGTAAAAGAAGAAAGAGCTATTGTATCAAATACAATAAAGGCAGGAGCAATAGCGGGGCTGTTTTTAACAATAATATATGGAATGCTTGCGTATTTAGGAGCTGTTTCACAGACAAGATTTGGAGCAACTGAAAATGGAGCTCAAACACTTACAAATGTAGTATTTTACTTATTTGGACAAAATGGATCAGTTGTGTTGGGATTAATATTTTCACTTGCTTGCTTAACAACATCAGTAGGACTTTTAACATCTTGTAGTCAATACTTTACAAAATTAATGCCAAGAGTTTCATATAAAACTTGGGTTACGATATTATCAGTATCCAGTATGATGTTTGCAAATGTAGGACTTACACAAATACTTAAGTTTTCAGTTCCAGCATTAACAGCGATATATCCAATGGCAATTGTTCTTATGGTACTTGCATTTACTAATGACTTTTTTAATGGAAGTACTTATGTGTATTTATTTACTATGATATTTACTTCCGTTGTTAGCATTTTAGATGCATTAGGACAATTTGGATTAAAGTTTGATGTACTTAACAGCTTACCTCTTTATTCGAAGGGACTTGGTTGGATAGTTCCAGCATTAGTTGGCGCTTTAGTAGGATTTGTTTTTGGAAGCTTTAGCAATAAGAATGTTGAAGAAAAGACTACTTTAGAATCTGATAAGGTAGGAGCATAAATTAGAAATATCACCTACACCTGTTGAAGGAAGAAATTAAGCCAATTGAATTTGTAAAATATTTTAGGAATTAGTACACAAAGATCTTTTAGGGCGGCAGCTCGGACGTTACAAGAGCTGATACGAAATAAATGAAGAAATTTAGTATAGGTTCTGCATTGTAGAAAGCATTGAACAAGCAATTAGAAGCTCTTTATCTCTCAATTTAAATCACTGTAAAGAACTTTCTACTGTCTGAGCGTCAGCGAGTTTAGAAAGTTTAGGCGATTTAAATTGAGAGATATTGGAGCTTCTTTGCGTAGTGAACGCTTTCTTAAATGCAGAACCCAGACGAAAGATTTAACATTAAAAATGTAGCAATGTCCTTTAATTATGAATAAGGTTGTGTAATGCAATTATGACTTCTACAATGCTGCAGTTTCTAAATCATTTTCTGTATACACTTCCACTCCGTTTTTAATTAAAAGCTCTGTGGTAAAACCATTTCCTTTTATTAATTTACCTGAAAATGTACCATCGTATATAAAGCCACAACCACAGGAAGGACTTTTAGATTTTAATATCGCCTTTTTAATGCCTATAGCTTTTGCAACTGCTAAAGTCTTTTCTGCACCAGTCATAAATTTTTCAGTTAAATCTTCTCCATCTTTATTAACTATTTGTTTATTACCGTTTTTACCTACAACAATTTCACAAGGCACCCTTGGAGTAGGTAATCCTGCTAATTGCTCTGGACATATTGCTATAGCTTTACCTTCTTTAACTAATTTTAATATAACTTCATTTTCATTGTTGTTGCCATCATATCTGCAATTAATTCCAGCTAAACATGAACTTACTAAATACATTCTTTAACATCTCCTTTTGTAATTTTGTATAGAGTCATTGACGAGATACTAAAATGATGTTATGCATCTATGACTTTATTTTTTCCTGTATTTTTAGCTAAGTATAATCTATAATCAGCTTTGTCTAAAAGATCTCTTACAGTTTGTCCATCGTTAGGATAATAACTAATTCCAAAACTACAAGTAATTTTTATTAATTTACTATTCAATTTGATTACATTTTTAGTAATCTTATTACGAATATCTTCTATTTGATTATATATATTTGATATATCTTCTTTATGCACACAAGCTATAAATTCTTCTCCACCATACCTTGCTAAAATATTGCCTTTTAAAGACTTTTTTAATAAGTTAGAAGTTTTAATTAATACTTCATCTCCAAAAGAGTGCCCATGAGTATCGTTTACCTTTTTAAAATTATCTATGTCAATTATTACAGTAGCAAAGGGCTCCTGAGATTTCCTTAGTTTTTCATTTAAAGTATCAAAAAAGTATTTTCTATTATAAATATTAAGCAATGGATCTTTGTTTGAGGATTCTAAAAGTTTGTTATATAAAGAAGCATTTTCTAAAGCAATTCCAATTTGATTTGCGATAGAAGTAATGAAAGATATAAGTTCGCCTGTAAAAAAATCACGATAGGTATGTCCTGCTATAATATAGCCTATAAAAGTATTATTAAAGTAAATAGGGACACCTATAATAGAATGAATAATTTGACCTTCAAAGTTTTTATATGATAAAGGCCAATTACAATTTAAACGAAAAAATTTCTCCTTTGGCAATAATGGATAGAAGTATAATTCTTCTAGTGATTGACTTGTGTATATATTAGTTGATTTAATAATAAATTCATCATTTTCTTTAGTGAGAATAGTGGAATAAGTTACGCCCAGTATTCCTATCATCATATCATTAATCATTTGCATTAAATTTTTATTATATATATTAGAATTAATATACTTACTAATTTCAACTATATTAACTAGGCAGTCTAGCTTTTTTTCCAGCAATATATTTTTGCTGCTTAATTTTTGTATAACTCCTTCAGCAAAAGTTTGATAGGTTTCATAATCGTGTTTTAAATTCTCATAAGACTCAATAGTACTCATGTTTTACACCTCTTATGTATTAATAAATACAAAGTTTACTTTTTTTATAACCATCTCAAATTTTACGTTTTCATTTTCAAATATTTCACCATCTATATTTATTTTCATATTTTGTTTAGAATAAATTTGTATGTTAGAACCTTTGTAAAAGGTAACATAATCTTTTAAGGTTTCATGATTTCCTTTAATTAAAACTGGAAACAACCTTAGTATATTTAATTTACTCATATTTTTTACAATGCATATATCAAAGTTATTATTAAATGGATTAGCGTAGGGTAATACCTTCATACCCCCTCCATAGTACTTACCATTGCCTATAGCTATTAGTAAAACTTTGTCATTTATACAAGTGCCGTCTATATGAATTTCAATATTGTAGGATGAATAGTTAATTAAGGTAGTAAATATGCTAAGGAAATAGGATAGTTTTGATGGAATTAGTGGATTTCTTTTAAATATCTTTGCATTATATGCTATTTCTGCATCAATTCCAACAGAAGATATATTTATAAAATATTTATTGTTTACTTTACCAATATTAATAAGTTTTGTTTTACCATTTATTAAACTTGTTATAAGCTTATCTGCATTTAAAGAACTATATACAGTTTTTATAAAGTCGTTGCCAGAGCCAGCTGGAATTACTGCTAGCGAGCAGGAACTGTATACCATTCCATTTAATACTTCATTTAGGGTTCCATCTCCACCTACGGCATATAATCTAACATCTTCTTCTAAACAGTGTTTTTTTGCAATTTCAGTAGCATGTCCAGGATATTCGGTGGGCTCAATAATATAATTTATATTTTCTTGAATACATATCTTGTATATAATGGGAATTAATTTTTTGGCATAGCCTTTACCAGAAGTAGGATTTACTATAAATATATGTTTCATTGGCCACCTCAAATGATAAATCTTAATTTTAACAAGTATGTTAAAATAGTTTTACCCTAATTATACCATTTAAATAGTATATTAAAAAGGTATTTTGATACATACAAGCTTTTATGTATAAAAAATAGGACACATTAATAAAATGTAGTATTACACACCACAAAATGGGGGGAGTTCACATGGAAATAAAAAATGCTGCCTATAAACTTCCTAAGGAATTTTTAGGAATGCTTTATAGTATTTATTCTCCTGTTACTGTTGATGGTATACTCAAAAGTTTTATAGAAGGAAGGAAAACTACATTAAGGGCAAATAAATTAAAGACAAGTATTATGGAAATTCAAAAAGAACTTCGTGAAAATAGCATAAGTTTTTCCAATAGCAGTTTGTTAAAGGAAGCTTTCATATTAAATAAAGTAAAGGAACCACAGATTACAAAACTTAACTGCTATAATACAGGTAGTATATATCTTCAAAATCTTTCAAGTATGATTCCACCACTGCTCCTAGATTTGGAAATGGGACAAACTATATTAGATATGTGTGCAGCTCCAGGCGGTAAAACTACTGAAATTGCATCAATTATAGATAATCAAGGAGAAGTTACAGCAAATGAAATAAACACTATAAGGCGAGAAAGGCTAAAATACAATATACAAAAACAAGGAGCAAGTTGTATAGAGGTAATAGGTATGGATGGCAAAGTACTTGGAGATACATTTGAAGAAAGATTTGATAGAGTTCTTTTAGATGCACCTTGTTCAGGAGAGGGCACAATTGAGATTAAAAGACGTGAAAGCTATAAAGGATGGAGTACTAAATTTATACGTGAAAATTCAAAGCTCCAAAAAAAGCTTTTAGAAAGTGGAATTAAGGCATTAAAAAAGGGAGGGATACTTATTTATTCCACCTGCACTATTTCACCAGAGGAAAATGAAGAAGTAATTGACTATGTTCTAAATAAATATCCAAACTTAAGAGTTATGAATTTAAGTATAAATGTAAAAAATTCCATACAAGGGTTAAATGTATATAAGGATAAAAAATATAATGATAATCTTAAAAAAGCCCTTAGGGTAATACCAAATGAAGAGATGGAAGGCTTTTTTGTATGCAAATTAAAAAAGAAATAGCTAATCTTGAAATTTTAATGTTACAGTCTTTCTATCCTCTCCAATAGAGGTGTTTTTAAATATATTTTTGGCATTATCTAAAAAGCTTTTAGGATCCATAAGTGAAGGGCTAAAGTGAGTAAGCCAAAGCTCTTTTACTTCTGCATCTTTGGATAAGGTAGCTGCTTCTGAAAAAAGCATATGGTTATTTTCCTCTGCCTTTGAAAGCTTATCATCTTCACCATACATTCCCTCACATATAAATAAATCTGAATTTTTTACAAAGGGTATAATAGAAGGTACAGGACGACTATCTGTTAAATAACTTATCTTTATGCCCTTTCTACTTTCTCCAAGTATCATATCTGGTGTATATATTTTTCCTTCAAATTTTATGTCTTCTCCTCTTTGCAAAGTATTCCAAAGCTTTAATGGAACATTATTTTGGATGGCTTTTTCTTTATTAAATTTATTCTTTCTATTTACAGTTATACTGTACCCTAAGCATGGGGAAGTATGCTGAAGTGGAAGGGCATAAATATCTAAATCTCCTAATTCAAATAATTTATCTTCATAATAACTTTTATCAAAGGGAAGTTCTACAAGGTCAAGAGAATATGGTAAATAAGGGGATACTACCGTAAGACCATCTATCACCTTAGATAAGCCTTCGGGGCCTATTATAGTCAAAGGAGTTTCTCTGCCTGAATTTGCAATGGTAAGCAACAGTCCAGGAAGTCCTATAACATGATCTGCGTGGAAATGAGTTAAACATATAACATCTATATCCTTAAATCCCCAGCCTAAAAGTTTCATAGAAACTTGGGTACCTTCTCCACAGTCTATAAGTACTTTATGACCTTTATAAGATAAGAGTAATGAAGAAAGATATCTATAAGGGGTAGGCATACTGCCGCCGCATCCTAATAAACATACATCAAGCATTTATAATCACCTCTAAAAATATTATAAAGGATATTTTATATAATTATACATAGTTGCAAGGAATAAAGTCATTAAAGTTTTATTAAAATAACTTAGAACATATCTTCTATATTATATTTATAAGTGATATAATTGTACAGGCTTAATTTTCGGGAATCGAGAGGTAATGTTATGGATAATAAATTAAATTTAACAGAGGGAAAGATACTAAATATACTTATAAAATTATCATTACCCATTATGGGGACGTCATTTATTCAAATGTCTTGCAATCTTATTAATATGTTGTATTTAGGAAGACTCAGCAGCAGCTCTGTAGCAGCAGTTGGAACAGCAGGTTTTTTCACATGGCTTGCAACAGGTATTATATTTGTACCTAGAGCTGGGGCAGAAATTGGTGTATCTCAATCCATGGGAAGAGAAAAGATACAAGATGCAAAGAAATATGTACAAAATACACTACAGCTTGATATAATCTTAGGAATCATATATGCCTTAGTACTTATAATATTCAGAAAGCAGCTTATAGGATTTTTTAATTTAGGAGATAAAAACATAATCCATATGGCAGAAACATATCTTACAGTTATTTCTTTAGGTATGAGCTTTTATTTTATAAATCCTGTATTTACAGGAATATTTAATGGATATGGGGATAGTAAGACGCCTTTTAAAATAAATACCATAGGACTTTTAATAAATATAGTTGTAGATCCATTTATAATATTTGGTATAGGGCCTTTTCCAGCCCTTGGAGTAGTAGGAGCAGCTATAGGTACAGTGATGGGACAATTTGTAGTAACAATCATATTTTTATATAATATATTTAAGAAAACAGACTTATTCAATGAGGTACACATTTTTAATAAACCTGACTTGAAATTTTTGAAAAAGATATTTCATTTTGGGCTACCTGTAGCATTACAAAATGTTCTGTTTACAGTATTTGCTATGTTTATTGCAAGAATAGTAGCTTCTTTTGGGGATACTGCAATTGCAGTGCAAAAGGTGGGGTCTCAAATTGAAGCGTTGTCTTGGATGACTGCAGAGGGATTTGCAACGGCCATGGGTGCTTTTGTAGGGCAAAACTTTGGAGCAAAGAAATGGAATAGAATAAACAAGGGGTATACTACAGCTATGATTGGAATAAGCGCTGTAGGTATAGTTACTTCACTACTTTTAATACTAGGGGGAAGGGCGTTATTTGCAGTATTTATACCTGAAGCAGATGTTATTCCATATGGAGCAGATTATTTAAGAATTTTGGGATTTTCTCAGCTTCTAATGTGTTATGAAATAACTACAGCTGGAGCATTTAATGGATTAGGGAAAACCATTCCGCCAGCTGTAGTGGGGATAGTGTTTACAGCCCTTAGAATACCTGGTGCAATATGGCTATCACAGCCGAATATGTTAGGACTTAATGGAGTGTGGTGGAGTATAAGCATAAGTAGTATACTAAAGGGAGTTATACTCACTTCTTATTTTCTGTATATACTTTTAAAGCAAAATAGAACTATAAAAGAAAAAGAACGAATACTACAGAAACAAGTGGAACTTTAACCTCCACTTGTATTTTTGTAATCATCATTTGGAAGAATTATTATATTTCGAAAATAGGTTATAAAATAATGTAATTTGATAAATCATAATTCTATAAATAAAATAGAAGGGTGGCTATCATAATGGAAGGAAAAATAATAATTGACAAATTAATAGATACACTTGAAGCAAAGGGTGAAATAAGTTTCAACGATGGAACAAAAGAATTGTTTATTCAAACTGTAGACGATAAAGAGGGTTATTCCTATGTAAGTAGTACAAATGAGGAATTTATAAGCAGCAGAGATGCCGTGGAATGGGCAGTTGAAGAATTGAATGGTATTGATAATATAATGACTTGGGAATAAATTTGAATTACTTAATTGTTCATTAACTAGGGTGTTTTTACTCTAGTTTTATTTTTAATATTTATTTTAAAATATATTGAATTATCAGTTTTGAATATTATTACAGAAGATGATAATATATTTATATCATTAGAAATCAATCTTTAAATTATAATAGTAAGATATTTTCTTTGAAAGGGTGGTTAATTGATGGAGAACATAATAAATGTAACAGGTGGAGAAGGCAGCAGTACCGCATTTTTGATAATTGGAGAAGATAAAACAGCATTAATTGATTGTGGAATGGCCTACTGTGCCTCTGATCTTATTAAAAATATTCAGCAAGTACTTGATAATGGAAGAAAGTTAGATTATATACTTCTTAGTCATTCTCATTACGATCATATGGGAGCTGTTCCATATTTAAGAGAGGTGTGGCCTGATGTTAAAGTGATGGCAGCAGAATACGCAAAAAATGTTTTAACTAAGGAAAGTGCATTAAAAACCATTAGAGAACTTGGCAATGGAGCTGCTGTACTTTATGGAGAAGGTCAATTGTTAGATTATGATGATAGCTTAATAAGAGTAGATGAAAAAGTCTCAGAATGTGATTTGCTGGATTTGGGAGGTACAATAATCACTGTACTAGAAACCCCTGGACATACTAAATGTTCATTATCATTTTTAGTTAATAATGAGGTTATTTTTCCAAGTGAAACATCTGGAGTTATGAGTAAGTCAGGAAAAAATTATCCTTCATTTATAATCAGTTATTATCAAACAATAGACTCTATTAAAAAATGCCAGAGAGCAAATGCAAAATATATTGTATCACCTCATTTGGGTTTCGTAAGTGAAGATGAATTTCCTACATATTGGGAAAAGTCTATGGAAGCTGCAAATAATACAAGAAATTTTGTACTTGAATTATTTCAAGAAGGGTATGATGAAGATAAAATTTTTGAAGAATATAAAAAGAATTTTCAAGATGAAGAAGCTAGATCTCTTCAACCAGAACGTGCTTTTGAGATAAATAATAGGGCTATGATTAAATCAATAATTAATAATAAGTAAATATAAAATAATAGAATACTTTATGAAGCCTAATAAAAAGATTATAAAAAAATTGGGATTTGTCATATGTTTTAGAAAGTGAGGTATGGCTTAAATTGAATTGGATTGAATCAATAAAAAAATATACTGCGTGCAATGATCAAGAAAAAAAGGACAAAGAAATAACTATAAAAGGTATAGAGATGTTTGATGATATCTTAACAAGGGATAATGAGTTAGTACATATGACAAGCTCTGCATTTGTAGTAAATAAAAATAGAGATAAAACTTTAATGGTACATCATAATATATTTAATTCTTGGTCTTGGACAGGAGGACATGCAGATGGAGAGGAGGATTTATTGTTTGTTGCAATTAAAGAGCTTAAGGAAGAGGCAGGAGTAAAAAATATTTGTCCCGTTAGCGAGGATATTGTATCATTGGATATTATACATGTACCAGGACATATAAAAAAGGGGAAGTATGTATCACCACATTTACATATATCAATTGCTTATTTAGTTGAGGCTGATGAGAACGAACCTCTTGTTATTAAACCTGATGAAAATAGCGGCGTTCAATGGATACCTATAGAAGAAATAGATACATACTCAAATGAACCGCATATGAAGAAAATATATAATAAAATAATATCTAAAATTCAAGCATTATATAAGCCGTGAGGTTAAAAAATAGGGAAAAAAATGACTAAGATTAAAGAGGTAATAGTATGTAAAAGAGTATGCTAAAATTACTAAATTAGCATACTTCTTAAATTATCATTAAAACTAAAATACAGACTTATCTTCTCTATTTAAGTAACATTGAACTATTTCTGCTTCATCTAATTCTTCCTTAAGAATATAGTCTTTAATATCCAAGTCATCACAAGATAGAGTTTTCCATTTTTCTTCTATATAGTATTTAATTATATCAAATTCTAAACTTACAATTTCTTTATGTATCACCTTATAACCTATTATAAAGAATAGCTTGTATCCATTTTCAAGCTTTTCAACAAGTACCTTTTTTTGGAGCTTTAAAGTGTTTATAATAAAGGAAGTTTCTCTTAAAATAACATTTAAGGCTTTTAAGTCATCTCTAAATTTTATAGCCTTATCAAAATCTAAATCTAAGGATGCCTCTTCCATGGTTTTTTTTATGCTTTTTAAGATAGATTCGTCTTTACTATATAAAAAGTTTATAGCCTTAAATAGTTCTTTTTCATATGTATCTTTGGAGATATTTTTTCTACAAGGAGCCAAGCATTTGCCTAAATGGTAATTCAAACACCCTTCAAAAGATTTAGTAAATGTTTTATCTTTGCAAGAACGTATTAGAATATTATCATTTATAGCATTAACTGCATCTAAAGCAGTATAATAATTTGCATATGGACCAAAGTAAAGAGAATCATCTTCTATGTTAAGACATACATCTAATTTAGGGAAATTTTCTTTAGTAATTTTTATATAGCCATATTTTTCATAATTTTTAAGCAGTCGATTATAATGAGGCTTGTACTTTTTTATTAATTTATTTTCTAAAAGCAGTGCTTCAAATTCAGTATCGCATAATATGAACTCAAAATTTTTTATGTTCTTAACTAATTTTTCAACTTTATTGGAAGGTTTCTTTCCATTATAGAAATATTGTTTTACCCTATTTTTTAGGTTTTTAGATTTTCCTACATATATTATTATATTCGAGGAATCTTTCATAATATACACTCCAGGATGATGGGGGAGTGCATTCGCCTTTTCTATTAAATTCATATAATCACCGAAAATATTATACCATATAAAAAGGATATTGCGACGTTTTTAATGCTCTGTGTCGTATAGAATTTTCATCTAGGAAGGCGTTCATTTCGCCAAAGCAAAATTTCTTCCTATAGTCAGGTAAGCCTAAATGATATTTTTAATGTTGAAAATAGAGTATGGGTTCTGTATTGTAGAAAGCACTGAGCAAGCATTGGAAGCTCTTTGTTTCAGAATTCAAATCACCGTTAAGAACTTTTTACTGTCTGAGCGACAGCGAGTTTAAAAAGTTTAGGTGATTTAAATTCTGAAATATTAGAGCTTCTTTGCACGGCGAATCGCTTTCTTAAATGCAGAACCCATACGACCCGTTCAACATTAAAACCGTGTCGTCTTATTTCTATATTAGCATCTAAAGCTTCTTATGTCTCTTAAATCCATTCCAAAACGGAACCATCTTCTGCCGTCCCATCTCCAGCCAGCTATGGATCTGCGGCCTACATAAGTTATCCACATCCAGAAGCTGCTTCCTCGTCTAGGCCAAATATATGCAAATTTAAATCTGCACATTCTTATAGAACCAGAATCTACAAAGGTCTGAGGACCACCTGCTGCTGAAAATGGTTCTGCAGGTGTGCTAGATGGAGGTGGCCCACTTGGGGGTCTATCCATTTGTCTAGCTCCTCCATATCCAGGAGGTGGCATTTGCCTGTAAAACTGTCTATAAAACGGACACATTACTGGACACATGAATGAATTATCATTTAGATCATATGTTTCGTCAAATTCATTAATATCATCAGTATCATCAAACCCTCTAAAAGTATCATCATCTTTAAAATCATCTAAGTCTTCAAATGCAGTGAATTCTTCAAATACTTCAAAATCATCATCTTCATCAAATTCGTTTCGAGTATCAAAATCTTCTGGAAATTCACTTTCGTCTGCCCTATAGAAATTTTCAAAATCGTTAATATACATAATTTATTCTCCTTTTTAAGATTAACAATAATATAATATGAAGATTGGAGGAAAAGTGTTAACTGAAAACTTCATTATTTAAAATAAAACTAAAAAATATCAATAATTTAAAGCGAACATCAAAAAGTTATTAATAACATCTAAAACTTTCTATTCTTCTTAAGTCCATTCCAAAGTAATACCATGTAAATCCATTCCAGCGCCAGCCAGCTATAGATCTTCTTCCTACAAAGGTTAACCACATCCAAAAACCTCTGCCGCGTCTAGGCCAAATATACACAAATCTAAATCTGCATCCTCGTATGGAGCCTGGATCTACTGCATAAAGTTGAGGGCCGCCTGCAGATAGTTGCTGTTGTGGAGCTATAGATGGAGGAGGGCCGCTTGGAGGTCTATTGCCTTGCCCAGGACCATCAGGTCTACCTGGTCTACCCGGTCTACCTGGTCCGCCTGGTCCACTTGGCCCATCAGGTCCAGATGTTGGAGGGAAAAATGGAAATTGTCTATAAAAAGGACAAATCCCTTGACGTGTAAATTTGATATTATCAAGATCATTCATTTCGTCAAACTCATTAATTTCATCAGTATCATCAAAATCTCTAAGGATATTGGCATTTCTAAAATCATCTAACTCTTCAAATTCCTCGAAAGTATCGTCTTCCTCAAGATTATCTCTACTATCAAATTCTTCTGGAAATTCACTTTCATCTGCCCTATAGAAATCTTCAAAATCATCAATATACATGATTTACTCTCCTTATTTAAGATTACCAATAATATAGTATGAAGATTATAGAAAAAGTGTTAATTAAAACTGATATTTCTATAAAAGAATAATAAAAATATTATTAGTAAGATATGCACTAAAAATCTATTAAGAATATTATATTATAGTAAGTATTTTAAGAATTGGAGAGCATATGTTATTTCTAGCAGGAAGAAATTTATTAAGAAATAGTTTGCTTGTACAACTATACAAGGATTTCTTTACCTATGGATATGAATTTTGCATAAGTATAGATTATAATGTTCCAGAATGTAATAGGATAGAAATAATAGCAGCACTTTATTATCTGTTTGAGAGAAGGTGGATATTTTTTAATATTGAAAAGGATAAAACCGTATCAGCTTATATACGAGGGTCGGGCATAGATGTAGTAGAAGATTTACTTTCTGAAGGTGGAGAATTATTCTTATCTCAATTATATGGAAATCTTTTAGAACGAGTAAGTGAGCCAAATTGAGCTAAATGCAGGAGGAGTACTTAATGGAACCTTATGAACCTCTGTATGATAGATACAGAAACTTAGTTGCATGGGTAGTAAACAATCAATATATATTCGATGTAAACTTAAGATGGGTAGCTTACATAGCTAATGGATATGTATGGAATGTGAATGAACAGTGGATTGGAGCTATAAACAATTTAACACTTTTTGATAGACAAGGGAGAGTAGTGGCTTGGAATCCAAGATTTCCAATAAGTTCTTTAGGTGGAGGAAGCTTTTATAAGGAAGAGCCATTATTTCAACCAAGACCTCTCCGGCCAGAAAAGCCACTTATTGCAGATGAACCTTTAAGGCCTGGAAGACCACCTAGACCACCTTCAGGATGGTCTCCTCTAACATTTGACAAATGGCTTAGGGGTTAACAAATAGAAGGAGGATTCAAATGATTCCTGCTCAAAATGAACTTTTAAGGCTTAATATACTATTTCAGCTTTATAATGATTTGTTCAAAGTGGAAAATTACGCAGATATTCAAAAACAATTTTATAAAATTATAGGATGTAATAAATCACAAATACTTGCAGCTATTTATTATTTGGATTCGAGAGGATCTATAGAAGCAAGAAGTACTAGAGACAAAGATGTAATTCAAATGTATATAAGAGCAAGGGGAATTGATGACATTGAAGATAGGATAAGCAAAGGAATACTTTTGGTTTCATCTAATCAAATTATACCAATAATACTTATAAAATGGCCTGAAGAAGATAAGAATTATAATAATGACGATAATAAAAGTGGTAATAGTAGTAAGGATAGTAAAAAAGACAAAAGTGATAAAAACGATAAAAAAGGAAAGGATGACAAAAAAGACAACAAGGATAAAAAGGATAAAGATGATAAAAAATAAATAATAAATAAAAGTTTACTATTAGATATATGATACAAATGATGTAAGGAGAGATAGTATTATGGATTTAGATAAAGATAAGCTTTTAAACATGGACTCGTATATATTATATAGTGTTATAAATATGAAGCTTAGAGATGAATTTTTAAATTTAGATGATTTATGCAAGACTTATGATATTAAAGAGAGTGAAATAAAACACAAACTTGAAAGCATTGGATTCCATTATAATGAAACTACTAATCAATTCATATAATTCATAGTAAGAAATTTCAATATTAAAAAGTAAAATTAGAGTTAAAACTCTAGTTTTATTTTATTTGAAATCTTAATCATTCAACAAAAGAAGCTTACCTGCATATAATATATAGGTAGAAAAATTTTAAGGAGATTGCTATGGTAATAGCGGAAAAATTTGATTTTTCAACAGTAAAGGGAATAAGTCAAAAGCAGCTTGAAGAACACTATAAATTATATGAAGGATACGTAAATAAATTAAATGAAATATGGAATATAACAAAAGATGCGGATGAATTTGAAGATCCAAATACTACTTATAGTTCTATGAGAAGTTTAAAACTAGGGGAAACTTATGCACTAGATGGAGTAAAACTTCATGAGCTTTATTTTGAAAATATAACAGGTATAGATAAGGCAAGACCTTCATCAGAAATGCTACAACTTATAAAGAGAGATCTTATAAGTTATGATAACTTTTTAAGTTATTTAAAAAAAGTTGGGCAAAGCATGAGGGGATGGGCAATAGTTACCATAGATCACTTGGATGGGAAGCTTCACATCATAGGATCAGATGCTCATGATGTAGGTGCCGTATGGCAAAGCCACCCATTGCTTGTACTGGATGTATATGAACATGCATATTTTTATGATTTTACAACTGGAAGGGGCAAATATATAGACGTTTTTCTTCAAAACATAAATTGGAATGTAGTAAATAAAAGACTTGAGGAATATAAAATGCATTATGGAATTAAAGGCATTAAAAGTGGCAAAGGTGTGATGGGAACAGAGATTAAAAAGGACAAATCCTATGCTAGATATTGCCCTAATTGGATTTTTGATGAGGAAACCATGCAAATAATAGAATAGAAAATTTAGAATTAGGGTTAATGTGCTAAGAGTTAATAAATGTAACTTTTATTTTCAATGTTACATCTTTCTCTAGCACTTTCCTATTTTTTATCGTAAAACATAGCTAAGTTGTTTTTATTCTAATATAAGTTTATATATAGAAGTATTCAGCTTGTGTAAAATATTGACATAAAAACCCTAATAAAATATACTTAAAATGATATCAGCGGAGTTATGAAAGGAAGCTATCATTTTTATGAAAAAATCAAGTACATGTGTAATTATTATTTTAATTTTAATATTGGGAATTTCCAGTTTTATTTTAATTCGAGAGCAAAGTAGTATAAACCAATATGCTCAATGTATATTAAATGGAACTCAGACGCAGGGGACTATTGGATTTTTAGATTTAGGCACTAGTGATAAGGTGTTAATGAAAAACATAGGACAACCCGAACTAAAATCTGAAGAAGTTATATGGGTATCAGACGGACTAGAACACCAAACATGGAAATATGAGAATAAGGGTATTGAAGTGGGTATGATAAGAAATAAAGAGGAGCAACAAGTATGGAGTATAAAAATAACAAGTCCATGTAATTATAAAACAAGAGAAGATATTGGGATAGGTAGTACTAGAAGAGAAGTACTTAATAAATATAAAGATAGAATAAATGAAGAACATAGCTTTGGAAATCAAGATATAGTGGTTTTAGGATCAATTTATAATGGAACAATATTTCACTTTGAAAGAGATAAAGTTGATTCAATATTCATAGGTGCTGCTGCAGAGTAATGAATATCATAATTTAAAATATGAAATGATATATTTTAAATAAAAATTATAAAAAACCTTGGAATTCCAAAGTTTTTTATAATACAAATCATAATTTTAAGATTTATATTAGCTATTAATCTAAATCCCTAGCAGTATATAATTTTATTGACAACATACAAGATAATGTAACAAGGCAAATGGTAATTATAGATAATGAAGTAAGATAAAGTTTATAATTAACTTCTATATTATTTAATATATTTTGTACCGCTGATAGAGGTACTTTTTTTATTGTTTTACTAAGTATAGTAGGAAATATTACTATTGAGCACCATATGAGGACTCTATATACTCCAAACATTTTTTGCCCTATTTTAAAGTATAAAGGATAGTACATTGAGAAGTTTAATCCAATAAATATGAAGGATAATAATATTCCTACAATGTTTAAGGAATTTAAAGCAGGAGATACAAATTTTAAGACATTTGAAAATATCAATATTGAAATAAGGTAAATCATCAGATAAATAAATAAAGATATATATTTTGATATAACTATTGTTCCTCTATTTATAGGCAAACTATTCAATATAATGTGAGACTTATTCTTTTCATCATAGGCATCTGAATATAGTACTGAAAGACATACCATGTAAACTGCCATGAGTGCATAACAACCGTTGAATACCAATGTGCTAAATTCCGAAGGCATGTCTTTACTAGTAGAACCAATGGAAAATATCATGAATATATAAAAAGTTATACCAATAATACAAATTTTCTTTTGAAGCTTTAAATCTTTGATAATTAAATTAATCATAAATACACCCACTTTAAAAATCCTTATTAGCATATATTTTAAAAGAAAAATACATGGATAAAATATAAATACAAGTTAAAATTATAATACTTATAATAGTAAGATTTACACCATTATTATTTATAATAAAATTTAATATGTCTTTAATAAGTGTTTCATCTTTATTTTGCATAATAAAATTACTAATGCTAAAAAACATAAAGAAAATTATAAAATTAAAAAGTTTACCTAGTTTAGTTCCAAATTTCAAAAATAAAGGAATCATTATACTGCTTAATATAATTACAGTTGCTGTTATTGTCTTTATATCTGCAAAAGATATATACTTAATTGAAAGTCCTGAAATACCTATAAAATTAAATATTAATGCTATAAAAGTTAAAAAAATAAGAGAGAATGCAGTGAAGAAAAATATTGACAGGTATTTAGAAATCACTACATTTTTACGGGTTAAGGGCAAACTGTTTATTAATATGTGTCCTTTATAAGTTTCATCATATGCTAAAGCTCCAATGGTTAATATATATCCTATTGTGACTCCAAGGATATATATAGATCCTCGAGAATTAACTTGACTATTTAGTGCAAATATAATTACAAATATACATACAAGTGGAAGCATTTTTTTTTGAATTAATATATCTTTTTTTATAAGATTAATCATAATATTTCACCTCATATTACTTTTTTTACTGTATGAACCATAATGTCTTCTAAAGAAGGTCTTTCTATAATAACATTGTCTTTAAATAAACTTCGTATTTTTGTAGTATTATCTGTGAGGGCTTCAAAACCAAAAGAATTTTCGCTAATATTTAAAAATTCTTTTTTTGTATCTAAATCTAAAAGCTTTTTACTGCCTTTAACAATGGCATACTTATCAAGGATATTATCTTTTGGCATAGAAAACACTATTTCTCCTTTGTTTATAAAAGTTATATAATCTGCAACTTTTTCTAAATCTGTGGTTATATGAGTGGAAAAAAATATACTCTTATTTTCATCTTGAATTAAACTGTATAAAATATCTAGTATTTCTCTTCTAAAAACAGGATCAAGTCCAGAGGTCGGCTCGTCCATTATTATAAGTTCTGCACCATGAGATAGGGCAACGGCCAGTGAAAACTTCATCTTCGTTCCTTTAGAAAGTTCCTTGATTTTTTTCTTAGGGTTTAAATCAAACTGTTTAATATAACTTTGAAAGCTTTTTTCATCCCAATTTTTATAAAATGGAGAAATTATTTTTTTCATTTCATTTATGGTAAGCTCCTCATAATAATAATTTTCATCATATACAAAGCCTATCTTTTGCTTTATATCCTTTTCATGAGCTACATTATCTAATCCAAATATTTTAATTTCTCCATTGTTTTTTTTTATAAGATTCATAATTAGTTTTATAGTTGTACTTTTTCCAGCACCGTTAGGCCCTATAAAACCCATAATATAGCCCCTTTCTAAAGAAAAGTTTATATCTTTTAATGTAAAATCACTATAGTTTTTTCGTAAGCCTCTAACTTCTAAAATATTATTCATAAAATTATCCTCCTAAATTTGTTAATCTATTTGATATGTTTCATTGTATAAGATACTGAGCATGTCGATTAATTCTTCTAAAGATAGGTTTATAACCCTGCTTTCCTTAACTGCTTCACCTAGCTTTTCTTCAATTAATCTAAGCCTTTTTTCTTTTAAAAGTTCCTTGTTTTGACTAGCTACAAAGGAGCCTTTACCCTGCATGGTAACAATATAACCCTCATTTTCAAGTTCTTCATAAGCTCTTTTTGTAGTAATTACACTTATTCTAAGTTCTTGAGCCAAGTTTCTTATGGAGGGTAGTGCGTCACCTTCACTTAGTTCTCCTGAAAATATAAGTTTTTTTATTTGTTTTACTATTTGTTCATAAATTGGTTCTCCTGAAGTATTGGAAATTATTATATTCATTTAGTATACTCCTTTAAAGTGTATATGTAGTATATACTGTATATATACTACAATAACAGTATATGCATTATATACACTGTTGTCAACATTATTAAATGAAATTTTTCAGAAATTTAAATAAAAAAAATCCCCTTAATTAGAAAGGGGAGAAAAGATTAAGTTGGTTTATATTAATTTATAGCCATTTTTCTTAATACCCTCTAGAATGTTATCTGAGTGATCCTTTGATTCAGTTGCTATTACTAGTTTCACATTAGCATAGTCAAGACCAGCTTCATCCCAGTTTTCTTCCTGTCTTACTTTTATGATGTTTCCGCCAAGTTTGCCTATAAGTGTTATAAGTGAACCGAGCTGTCCAACTCTATCAATAAGTTGAACATCGAAGGAAATTCTTCTATTAAGTCTAGTAAGTTCTCTTTCAATTATCTTAGAAGCCATAGCTATATCAATATTCCCTCCACTTATTATTGAAACAACATTTTTTCCAGCATTCTTGATCTTTCCAGCAAGAAGTGCTGCAAGTGAGGTAGCACCTGCGCCTTCAGCAATAAGCTTTGATCTATCCATTAATGAAAACATAGCAAATGCTATTTCATCTTCTGTAACAGTTATAACTTCATCTACATATCTTTTCATGTATTCAAAAGTTTTGTCACCAGGAGTCATAACTGATATCCCATCAGCAAGTGACTTGGCTCCAGGAACTGTAGTAACCTTTCCAGCTTCAAGTGAAGCCTTTGTGGACGCTATTATTTCAGCTTGAACTCCAATTATTTTAATTGATGGTTTAAGGGCTTTTGCAGCAACCGCTATGCCAGATATAAGTCCGCCTCCTCCAATTGGAGCAATGATTGTATCAACCTCTGGAAGTTCTTCAAACACTTCAAGTGCTATAGTGCCTTGTCCGGCCATAACTTCATCATCATTAAATGGATGAAGAAATGTTGCACCAGTAGTTTTTTGCATTTCAATAGCTTTGTTGTAGCAGTCATCATAAACTTCTCCAAATTGAACAACTTCAGCTCCATATCCTCTAGTTGCATTAACTTTTGCCATTGGTGCAGTTATGGGCATAAATATAGTTGATTTTACTCCAAATGCAGTTGCAGCATATGCAACACCTTGTGCGTGATTTCCAGCAGATGATGCAATAACTCCACATTTTTTTTCCTCTTCTGTTAAGCAGCATACTTTGTTATATGCACCTCTTAACTTAAATGAACCAGTTTTTTGTTTATCTTCACATTTTAAGTAAATATTATATCCAGTGATATTTGAAAAGGTACTCGAGTAGAAAAGGGGTGTTTTTCTTGCAACTCCTTTAATATTTTCTTGTGCCTTTTTAATCATGTCAAAATTTAATCTAAGTTGCATTATCTGTTTCCTCCTTTGAGCAATTTATATTATTTTGAGTAATTTATATCAGTAGGTTGTTTTATATCTTTACTATAAATTTTATCAACTAAAATAGCTATGGCATTGTCTCCTGATACATTGCAAGCTGTTCCAAAGCTATCTTGTGTAATGTAAAGAGCAATCATAAGACCAAGTTGTGCTTCTGTGAATCCAAGCATTGATTGAAGTATTCCAAGTGCCGCCATAACAGCTCCTCCAGGAACTCCAGGCGCAGCAACCATTGTAACGCCAAGCATCATTATGAATCCAAGCATTTGTGCAAATGTGAAGGATACATTGTTAAGAAGCATAACTGCTATGGAGCAGCAGGTTAATGTTATTGTACTTCCTGAAAGATGAATAGTTGCGCATAGTGGTACAACAAATTCTCTAATGGCCTTTGAAACCCCATTATTTTCAGCGCATTTTAAATTAACAGGTATAGTAGCTGCGGATGATTGAGTTCCAATAGCTGTTAAATAACCAGGTATTTGATTTTTCAAGCAATCAAATATGTTTTTGTTTCCAAGGGTACATGAAATTGTAAATTGCAATGAAATTATTATTAAGTGTAATACAATAACTACTAAAAATACTTTCCAAAATACTGAAAGAACTCTTGAAACTTCTCCAGCATGTGTCATGTTAGCAAATATACCGCCAACGTGAATAGGAAGAAGTGGAATGACTATGCCTGAAATAACTTTTTCAATTATCTTTTGGAATTCAAATGCCATCTTATATAAAGTATCTCCAAGTTTTTCGTTTTTAATTGCAGCAATTCCAAGTCCTAAAATAAATGCTAGTATAAGTGCTGTCATAACATCCATTACTGGCGGCATAGCTATTTTAAAAAGTGGAGCAAGTAATTTTTCTTCTGGATTAACTGCATTTTCTAAAGTTTTAGATGAGTGAATAAAGCTTGGAAATAGTGAGGTTGCTGTAAGGTATGCGATAAATCCTGCTATTAAAGTTGAGCCATAAGCTAAAGCAGTTGTAATTCCAAGAAGCTTTCCAGCTCCATCACCAAGATCAGCAATACCGGCCACAACGAATCCAAGTATGATTAGAGGTATTACAAATCCAAGAAAGTTACCAAAGATGGAGTTGAAGGTTGCTAGTATGCTTACGATTATTGTTGGAGCATAAGCACCGATAAGTATGCCAAGTACAATGGCAATAATTAGTTTTGGAATAAGACCTACTTTTTTCATTGATTAATCTCCTTTTAATATAATTATATTTTGCTGGATTTATTAAATCCAAATAGCAAACAATATAATAAGTTGCAGAATTGTAAAAGGATTGAAAAATTGTAACATTAGTTGGAATTTTCAAATAATTATATATATTAGTTTTTCTTATCCTATACATATATAATATCATGGTTACAATTTATGGTAAAACTGCATGAATCACAAATTTCAAGTAAAATAAGAGTAAATAATGGGAAAATTTAATATTATCTCTCTATTACGTACAAATAGAGTTTGCGTACTTCATACAAAAACAAATGTCGTTAATAATGAATAATAAGATATCATAGTCTTCTTGATAAAAACCTTTTGTAACGATTATAGATGAACTAAATATTTGAAAGATTCACTGAAATATGTATATAATAAAATTATTAAAAACTTAATTTGGCAAATTTATATGAAGTAGAATTGATAAAAGATTAGTTGAAAACCTAATTTAGGGGGGATATCTTGTTTAGGGGAATAAGTGCATCACCAGGCATTGCAATTGGGAGAGCGTTGCTACTGAAGGAGAATAAATATGAAATACTTAAAAAAATAGTAAATGATAGTAAAAAAGAAAAGCAAAGGTTAGAGAATGCTGTAACAAAGGCAAAAGAAGAGCTCAAAATAACTATTGAAAATGCAGAAAAAAAGCTTGGGAAAGAAAAGGTGGAAATATTTGAAGCACATTTACTTATGCTTGACGATCCTGAATTTATAGGAGTTATAATATCTAAAATTTTATATGAAAATGTAAATGCTGAGTATGCAGTAAAGGTTACTTCAGAAGATATAGCAGCTATATTTGAAACTTTAGATGATAGGTATATGAAGGAAAGAGCTGCTGATGTAAGAGATGTAAGCATTAGACTTATAAATATACTAATGGAGATTAAAACGATTTCCATTAGTAATATACAGGATAAGTGTATTTTAATAGCTCATGACCTTACTCCATCAAATACGGCGCAAATAGATAAAGAAAAAGTGCTGGGATTTATCACGGAAATTGGAGGAGTTACATCCCATTCAGCAATCATTGCAAGAACTATAGGAGTGCCGGCAGTAGTTGGATTGGAGAAGGTTTTGCTTAATACAAAAGATAATGATTTGATAATTTTAGATGGAAATGAAGGATTGATAATAATAAATCCGGATGAAAGTATACTAAAAGATTATAAAGAAAAGATAAGGTATCAACAGATTTTGAAGGAAGAGCTTATTAAATATAAAAATATTGATACAAAAACAATGGATGGAATAAAAGTAGAGGTGTCTTGTAATATAGGTTCTATAGAAGACTTAAATGCAGCACTAGAGAATGGGGCTGAAGGCATAGGGCTTTTTAGAACAGAGTTTTTATATATGTCTAAAGATAAACTCCCAACTGAAGACGAGCAGTTTAATGTATATAAAGAAGTATTAGAAAATATGAATAAAAAATCTGTAATAATAAGAACTTTGGACATAGGGGGGGATAAAGAGCTTTCATATTTAAAGATTGACAATGAATTAAATCCTTTCCTTGGATATAGAGCTATAAGATTATGTTTAGGCGCAAAATATATATTTAAAGTTCAACTTAGAGCACTACTTAAAGCATCGAACTACGGGAATTTAAAAATAATGTTTCCTATGATATGTAACCTTGAGGAGATAAGAGAAGCAAAAAAGCTTTTAGAAGAATGCAAAGAAGAACTTAAAAGAGAAAATATAGAATATGACGATAAGGTACAAGTAGGAATAATGATAGAAGTGCCTTCGGCAGCAATAATTTCTGATATTTTAGCTGAAGAGGTAGATTTTTTAAGTATAGGAACTAATGACTTGATGCAGTATACATTAGCTGTAGATAGAATGAATGAAAAGGTATCATATTTATATGACTTTTATAATCCAGCAGTGCTGAGACTTATTAATATTATAGTAAGAAATGCAAGTCAAAAGGGAAAATATGTTGGGATGTGCGGTGAAATGGCCGGGAAAAAGGAACTTATTCCACTTCTTATAGGAATGGGACTAAGAGAGTTTAGCATGAATGCGTCTTCAATACTAGAAGTCAGAAAAGAAATAAATAATTTAAAGTTTGAAAAATGTAGGGAATTGGCTAACAAATTAGATGAATTAAGAACATCGAAAGAAGTAAGAGAACTTTTAAATGTTGTACCAGAACTTAAAGAATAGTAGTTAACAGGTGCCAGATAAAATGTACTAGGAGTTGAGAAAATGATTAATGATTATAAGTATAGGAGTTATAAAAACATAGCATCTATGTTTGAAGAAAAAGGGGAAACCCTAAAATCTATAAGTTTTTATGAAAAAGCTTATAATGAATCTTTTGGGAAAAAGGATATAGAACTTTTGATAAAGCTGGCACTTTTATATGATGAAGTAGATGAATTAGATAAATCAGAAAATATGTATAATCAAGCAATAATTTTAAATCCTAAAGAAGCAAGAGCATATTATGGTCTTGGAACGGTTAAGGATAACATGGGTGATTTAACAGAAGCTATAAATTTATATAAAAAGGCCATTGAAATAGATCATGATTATGAGAAAGCCTACTTTTTTATGGCAAATGCCTATGATGAGCTTGGAGAAAAGGAAGTAGCAATAGAAAATTATCTTAAAGCTATAGAAATACAACCAATGGATTTTTGGGCACATGTAAATTTAGCGTCCATATATGAAGAGCTTAATAATAATGAAGAAGCGCTAGAGGAAATAGAAACGGCCTTAATCATAAATAGTAATAATTATTTAGCATTATTTAATGCAGGAGTTATAAATAAAAAACTTGGAAATCTTTCAGAAGCTAAGGAGTATTACGAAAAATCTATAGAGTCAGAACCATTTTATGGATATAGTTATTTGAACTTAGCGCTTTTATATAAAATTGAAAAAGAATATGAAAAAGCTATAGAAATATTAAGTAATGGCATTAAACATAATCCAGAAGAGTGCTCATTATATTATAATAGAGCGTGTATTCTTTGTAATGTTGGAAGATTAGAAGAAGCAGAAGAAGACATGAGAAAGGGAATTAGGATTTATCCTAAATTTATAGAATATGTAAAAAGAGATAAGGAACTTAGACCAATTAAAGAGTTCTTTTTTGCCAATGATTAATACTAAATAGTTAACATTGTAGTGTTGAAATTCAGTTTGCTGAATTTCTTTCTATAGCAGGCTCTAATGATATTTTTAATGTTGTATATACAGTATAAGATTTGCATTGTAGAAAGCATTGAACAAGCATTAAAAGGTCTTTATTTCTAAATTTAAAACACCGTATAGAGACTTCTACTGTCTGAGCAAAGCGAGTTTAGAAGGCTTAGGTGTTTTAAATTCAGAAATATTAGAGCTTTTTTGCGTAGTGAACGCTTGCATGATTTATAGAAATCTGTGATTTCCTTATAAATCAGCACATCTCAAGCTACTGAGATGTATCATTAAATATGCAAATCTTATACTGTCAGTTCAACATTATCTTAAAGTGAATTACTTTTTAGGAAGTAATGCTGCAGCTAAACGAACTATATAGCGTATAGAATCCTCAGGCAGTGGGTTTGTTAAATTTAATGCAGCAAGTGATTCTTTTGAAAGTTCCATTGCTGTATCTTCTTTCATAGCATTATCTTCATCTTTATAATTAACCTCTACATATTCAACAGCTTTTCCTACAGCACGAATTATCTTTTTTACATTTTCAGGAGTAGCTTCATCTTGTGATAGGGTAGAGAGTATAAAGGATGCTATGCCAAAGTAGTCATCTTTGATACCTAATCCTTTGTCTTTTAATATATATACCAGGTAAGCTATTCCAACTACAAGAAATACTATAAGAACATATTGAAGAACGATACTTGACATAAATTTCGCCTCCTTTCCTTACTAGGAAATAATTAAGTTCCCTAGTATTTTTATATGCAAATTTTAAGTAATTGTGAAAATAGAAGGACGACCCTAAATAATAAATTTCATTTGATATGAAAAATAGTTATAAAGTTTATCAATTAGTATTTTACGCCGTCAGTTCTAGTTACTGTTTTTAAATAAAGTATAAAAACTCAAATAAAACTTAAAATATTAGTATAGTTTTAAATATTAATTATTAGATACTAACTACAAAGTTGGGGTGAGATTATGAAAATATCGGCATCAGAAGAAGTTTTAAATGCACTTAAACTAGACTTAGAAAAATCAAACAGTGAAGTGGTGAGAATTAAAATTTCAGGCTATGGCTGAGGAGGTCCAAGTCTTGGAGTTGCTCTGGATGAGCAAAGAGAAGATGATGAGATTTATGAGGTAAATAGAGTGAAATTTGCAGCATCAGAAGATATATCTTATCTCTTGGAAAATGCAGAAATATTAAAAATTGCCTATGGATATAGAGTAAGAAGAAATATTAACTGTTAAAGTTACACAACAATTTTAGTGATAATTAGTCAGTAACTAGTATGCAGTAGCCAGCAGCCAGTTATGAAGATTTTACATAACAAAATCAAATTTTATTGGTTACTGGCTATTAGCAAACTGATTGCTGGATTCTGGTGACTGATAACTAGAAAATGCTTTGCATTTTTAATGGGAACGTTTGTTTTATTTTTAAAATTTTGATATAATCTAAACTTGAGACGTGACAAGGGGGAATTAACGTGGAAAAAAATATAGAAAATACTTCAGTATATGATGTCACAGCCCTTACCTCACTTGAAAAACTAGAGCCTGTTCGTGTGAGACCAGGAATGTATATAGGATCTACAGGAACAAAGGGATTACATCATTGCATATGGGAAATTTTAGATAATGCCATTGATGAAATATCAAATGGGTATGGAGATACAGCAATAATTACTTTAAATAAAGATAAAACTGTTAGTGTTCTGGATAATGGAAGAGGAATACCTACAGGAATTCACCCTGTTAAGAAGAAGTCTGGAGTGGAAATGGTATTTACGGAGCTTCATACAGGAGGTAAATTTAATAATTCTATATATAAAACTTCAGGAGGACTTCATGGTGTTGGAGCATCCGTAGTAAATGCGCTTTCAGAGTGGCTTGAAGTTGAAGTGAAACAAAATGGAAATATATATAAACAAAGATTTGAATATGCTTATGACAAACAATCAAAAAGAAAAATGCCAGGAACAGCTGTAACCAAGCTTGAAGTAATAGGAAGTACGAAGGAAACAGGTACTAAAATTACATTCTTAGCAGATAAAGAAGTGTTTTCAACTACAGAATTTAAGTTTGATGTAATAGATCAAAGGCTTCAAGAGTTAGCTTTTCAAAATAAAGGAATAACTTTAAAATTCGTCGATAATAGGAAAGAAGAAGTAATAGAAAAGGTATATCACTCTGAAAGAGGACTTTTGGATTTTATGGATTACCTAAATGAAAGTAAAACTGTCCTTCACAATCCACCTATATTATTTGAAGGCGAAAGGGAAGTAAATGGCCTTAATATGTATGGGGAAGTGTGCATTCAATTTACGGATTCTACTACAGAAAACATAGCAAGTTACGTAAATAACATTCCAACTACAGAAGCAGGAACCCATGAGACTGGATTTAAAACAGGCATGACAAGAGCATTTAAAGAATGGGCTAAAAAGCTTAATTTACTTAAAGAAAAGGATAAGGAATTTGAGGGAGACGACCTAAGAGAAGGAATGACTGCGATTATAAGAATAAAAATTTCAAATCCTGTGTTTGAAGGGCAAACTAAAACTAAATTAGGTAATAATGAAGCCTATACCATGATGAACGATTTAACCTATACTAAATTTTCCGAGTGGATAGAGGATAATAAAGATGTTGCATCTATTATGATAAATAATGCTATAGAAGCAGCATCTAGAAGAGAAAAAATTAAAAAAATAAATGAAGCAGAGAAGAAAAAGATAGGAAGAGGTACAGCACCACTGGCAGGTAAAGTTGCTGTATGCACTTTAAAGGATCCTTCTTTTACAGAATTTATAGTGGTTGAGGGAGACTCAGCAGGAGGATCTGCAAAGCAAGCCAGGGATAGGAGATTTCAAACTATCATGCCCTCTAAGGGTAAAATAATGAATACAGAAAAGCAAAAGCTTGAAAATGTATTAAGTAGTGAAGAGCTTAAAATGTTTAATATAGCTATAGGTACAGGTGTACTAGATAATTACAAAGAAGAAGATTTAAAGTATAACAAGATAATAATAATGTCAGATGCGGATGTGGACGGGTATCATATTCGAACACTATGGATGACATATATATATAGATACATGAAGCCTTTAATTGCAAATGGACATCTTTATATGGCTATGCCACCGTTGTATAAGGTATATAAGGAAAGCAGGGGGAAAAGCATAGTAAAATATGCATATAGTAATGAAGAACTGGAACAAGTTAAAAAAGAAGTTGGAAAGGGATATTTACTTCAAAGATATAAGGGACTTGGAGAAATGAACCCAGATCAGCTTTGGGAGACTACATTAAACCCTGAAACAAGAACGCTTCAAAGAATTACCATAGAAGATGCTGCAAAGGCTGAAAAAATGGTGTCTTTACTTATGGGGGATGTGGTAGAACCTAGAAAAAATTATATGTATAAGTACGCAGAATTTTAGGAGGGATGAGTATGGCAAAAAAGATAGATATTCCTAAGGATAATAATATAATTAATGCGCCGCTTGAAGAAGCTATGCCAGATAACTACCTTCCTTATGCTGTGGAAGTTGCAAAGGATAGAGCATTGCCTGACGTGCGTGATGGATTGAAGCCTGTACATAGAAGAATAATATATGGGGCATACAAGCTTTCAGCATTCCCTGATAAGCCTTATTATAAATCAGCAAGAATTGTTGGAGATATTTTAGGTAAGTATCACCCGCATGGAGACACCTCAGTTTATGATGCTATGGTTATCCTTGCTCAAGATTTTGCAACAAGAGAACCACTAATTGATGGACATGGTAATTGGGGATCTCAAGATGGAGACAGTGCAGCGGCAATGAGATACACTGAGGCAAGAATGACAAGTATTGCCATGGAAATGATAAAAGATATAGATAAAGATGTAGTAAACATGGTGGATAACTATTCGAATTCAGAAAAAGAACCAGAAGTGCTTCCAGCAAGATATCCAAACCTTCTTGTAAATGGAACCTTTGGAATAGCTGTAGGACTTGCAACTAACATTCCACCTCATAATTTAAAAGAAGTTATAGATGGTACTTTAGCTTACATAGATGATACAAATATAGATACTAAAGGGCTTATGAAGTATATAAAAGGACCAGATTTGCCTACTGGCGGTATACTAATAGGTAAAAATTCATTAGAAAGTGCATATGAAACAGGTACTGGAAAGGTAACTTTAAGAGTAAAGGCAAAAATTGAAAGACTTGAAAATGGAAGACTTGGAATAGTTATAACAGAGTTTCCATATAGAAAAAATAAAGCAAAGCTTTTGGAAACCATATCTATTATGACTGCTGATAAAAGACATTCAAAGGCACTAGAGCCTATTAGTGATATAAGGGATGAGTCAGATAGAACAGGAATAAGATCTGTTATAGAATTTAAGAAATCTATAGATGAAGATATGGCAGAAAAGGTTCTAAAATATCTTTATAAAAAAACAGATATGCAAAGTAATTTAAGTTTTAATATGGTAGCATTAGCAAATGGAAAGCCAGAAACATTAGGGCTTAAAAGTATAATAAATCACTATGTAAACCACCAAAAGGATGTAATAACAAGAAGAACTAAGAGAGAACTTGAAATAGCGGAAAAAAGGTTTCATATAGTAGAAGGTTTTATTAAAGCAATAGGTATAATGGATCAAATTATTGAGACTATAAGAGCATCCAAGTCTAAAAAAGATGCACAAAAAAATCTTATAGATAAATTTCAGTTCACAGATATTCAAGCTGAAGCTATACTTGAACTTATGCTTTATAGACTTACAGGGCTTGAAATAACAGCTTTTGAAAAAGAATATAAAGAGCTTGACAAAAAAATTAAAAAGTTAAAGAAAATACTAGAAAGTGAAAAAGAACTTTTAAGTGTAGTAAAAGAAGAGCTTATTGAAATAAGAGATAAGTATGGAAATGATAGAAAAACAAGTTTAGTAGAAGATGATGAAGAGGCCAAAATTGATATAGAAGAAATAATAGTAGAAGAAGACGTAGTAATTACCTTATCTAATGAAGGTTTTATAAAAAGAGTTCCCCTTAAAACCTATAATCGTTCAAATACTGATGTGGATGAAATTGAGTATAGAGAAGGAGATTATAATAAGTTCTTAATATTTGTGAATACAAGGGATACTCTTATAGTGTTTACGGATAAAGGAAATATGTATCAAATAAGAACTATAGCTCTTCCTGAAATGAAGTGGAAAGAAAAAGGTGAAAAGATAGATGACATCATAAAGGGAATAAATTTAGAAGAAGAAAAGATAATCGATGCTTATGGAATAGATAATTTTGCTTATCAAAAGGATATAATGTTTATCACTTCTACAGGAGGAATTAAAAAGACTCCATTAGATAAATTTAGTACAAATTACACTAAACTTATGGCGCTTAAACTTAAAAATGAGGACAAATTAATTAAGACGTACTTAATAGATAGATATAGGGAAGAACAGTTTATCCATGTCAAAACCAGCTTAGGGCTTAACTTTACATTAGAAGAGCCAAAGCTTGAGGAAGTGGATAGAAATATACTGCCTCAGCAAATGTTTAACTTAAGTCCTCAAGATGAAGTAGTTGAAATAGAAGTTGTAGAAAACTATGAATTTAAAAGTTTCCAATTGCTGTTAGGTAAGGATGGTAATTTAAGAGAGTTTAAGAATGGAATTAAAAAGTATGATTTTAAAATAAGTACTAACTCTTTAGATAAAATTCTTTTATTTTTAAGTAATGGAGAAGTTATCAGAATACCAGCTTTTATGCTTGAAAATATACCAGATAAATCCATAAACCTGCTTGAAATGATGCAGATTAATTTGAAAGAGGTAAATATTTTAAATGTGATAGCTCTAAGTTCAAAAACAAAGTTTGATGAGGTCTTCTTCTTTACTAAAAATGGGCTAATAAAGAAAACTTCTTTGCAGGAGTTTAACCAAGATTATAGCATAACTACTACATATAAATTTAAGTCAGAAGATGATGCACTATTAGCTATAGATTTTGCTAGTTCTGATGAAAAAAATGATATTATAATAATAACTAAAAGAGCTATGTGTATAAGATTTGATAAAGAATCTGTAAGCCCTATGGGGAGAGTTGCTTCTGGAGTTACAGGTATAAGTTTAAAAGATGATGATGAAGTTTTATTTGGAGCTGTGATAGATGACGAGTTGCAGGAATTACAATTAATATCTAAGCATGAAAATGAAACGAAATTAGATATAGCCTCTACAAAACCGCAAAATAGAGCAGGTAGGGGAAATAATATCATGCTGCTTGTTATGGGAGATACTTTAAAAAGCTGTGAGTAAAGCTTTGACTAGTTGATAAAAAGAAAATTTACTTTCATACGTTAAAACTCGGTAATTTAATATATAAATTTTTCAGATTAATTATAAAGCCATGTATCTATAAAATACATGGCTTTTAAAATTATAATAATGACAATGGATCTGTATATTTCATTTTAAGACTATCTGCTACTGGTTTACTTGTTATATATCCATTATAAGTATTTAAGCCTAATAATAAAGAGGAATCTTCTAATAAACTCTTTTTTAATCCTTTATTTGCTATCTGAACTAAATAAGGAAGAGTTGCGGACTCCAGCGCTAAGGTAGATGTTCTAGGAACGGCTCCAGGCATATTAGCTACAGAATAATGAATAACACCATGTTTTTCATAAGAAGGATTATCGTGTGTAGTGACTCTATCAATTGTTTCAATGGAACCTCCTTGATCTATGGCCACATCTACAATTACAGAGCCATTCTTCATGGCTTTTACCAGTTCTTCTGTTACTGTTTTTGGCGCACTGGCTCCAGCGACAAGAACTGCACCTATCAATAGATCTGCATTCTTTATTACATTGGCTAAATTGTATTCATTAAACATTAAAGTAGTAATTCTGCTGCCAAATATATCACTAAGGTAAGATAAGCGGTGGCTGTTTATATCAAGAACTGTTACTCTGGCACCAATACCTATGGCCATCTTTGCGGCATTAGTTCCCACAACTCCACCACCAATTATAACTATTTCCGCAGGAGCTACTCCTGTTGTACCACCAAGAAGTATTCCCATTCCACCATTATATTTTTGAAGTAAATTCGCTCCTATCTGAATTGACATCCTTCCTGCTACCTCACTCATAGGAACTAGAAGAGGTAAAAAGCCATTGCTTAACTGAACGGTTTCATAAGCTATGCCTGTAATTTTTTTATCTAATAAAGCTTTTGTAAGTATTGGATTTGGAGCTAAGTGAAGATAGGTGAAAAGACTTTGGCCTTCTTTAAAAAGGTTATATTCGCTATCAAGTGGTTCTTTTACTTTAACAATGATATCTGAGTTATCAAACAGTTGTTTTTTATCACATAGTATTTCAGCACCTGATGAGATATAATGGTCATCTTCAAAACCACTGCCTACACCAGCAGAGGTCTCTACTAAAACAGTATGACCATTCTTAACTAATATGCCTACACCAGAAGGTGTTAGTGCAACTCTATTTTCATTATTTTTTATTTCTTTAGGTAATCCAATTATCATATTAAATCTTCTCCCTTCTTCTTAAATATTTTATTACTTTATTAATAGTCTATTTTTTATATAGTATGCTTATAGTGGTTTTTAATATAATAAAAGATTACTAATTATATATAAATTTAAAAATAGGGTAGATAAAACAAGCAAGAATTAATGTAGTAATCATAAAATTATATAAAGTTTCATATTATTTTTTAAATAGGGTTTATATTTAGGGGGTGCACGAAAAAGATAGAGAGAAATAGTTTTTATATTTAATTGTAGTTTTAGAAAAATAATTAATAAGGAAAGTGAGGGTATTTATGAAAAGAACTAAAAGAATATTAGCTATTGCTGCAGCGATGACGATTATAACCTCAGTAGTGCTTACGGGATGTGGAGGAAATAAGGATCAAGGTGGAAAGCAAGAGTCTAAGGTGTCAGAGTATAAAATAGCTGTAGTAGGCCCAATGACAGGTGATTATGCACAGTATGGGGAAGCTTTCAAAAGAGGAACTGAAATGAAAGCTAAAGAAATTAATGATGCAGGTGGAGTTAATGGGGTAAAAATAAAACTAGAAATGTTAGATGACAAGAATGATCCTAAGGAGGCTGCAAATATTGCTCAAAAGATAGCTTCTAATAAGGATTATTTAGCTGTCGTAGGTAACTTTGCAAGTACCGCATGCCTAGCAGGAGCACCAATATATCAAAAGGCTGGAATAGTTCAGCTGTCTCCTACATCTTCACATCCTCAATTTACCAAACAAGGAACTTACATGTTTAGAAATGTAAATACCCAAGAAATTGAAGGCCCTATTGCTGCAGAATATGCTGTGAAATTCTTAGGTAAAAAGAATGTAGCAATAATATATATAAACAATGACTGGGGAATTACTGCAAAGGATTACTTTAAACAAGGGGTTGAAAAGTTTGGCGGCAAGATAGTTGCAGAAGAAACATTTATAGGGGGACAAACAAAGGACTTTACACCTACTATAACTAAAATTAGAGGAACAAACCCAGATATATTATTTTTAGCAGCTATGTATTCAGAAGCAGGTATGATAACTCAACAAATAAAACAACTTAATTATGATATTCAGATGATTGGAACAAGCTCATTAAACAACGAACAACTAATAAAGCTTGCAGGAAAATCAGTAGAAGGAATGTATCTTACAAGTAATTTCTTCCCAGGAGATCCAAGTGAAAAGGTTAAGGGTTTCTTAACAAAGTTTAAAACTACTTATGGATCAGATGCAGATCAGTTTGCAGCGCAAGCATACGACTCACTAGGAATGATTTCTGAATCTTTAAAAGTATCAGGATCGGACAGAGCAAAATTAAGAGATGCTCTTCAAAATATAAAAGACTATGATGGAATTACTGGTATTACTAACTTCAATGAAAATAGAGATGTAATAAAGACTATGGTGCTTTTACAAGTAAAAGATGGAAAGTTTAATCTAGTTGATACTAAAAAATAACTTAAAAATTAGGAAATAGGATAAAGGAGTTAGGAGCTAGAAATGGATGTAATTTTGCTTGTGCAAATCTATGTACTTCCTTGTACCTAATTCCTGGTATCTTCTTATGCGATAGCACTAAGTGATGGGGGAGTGTAGATGATACTTCAACAATTAATCAATGGACTTACAATAGGAAGTACCTATGCACTAGTTGCAATAGGATACACAATGGTATTCGGAATACTTGAATTAGTTAACTTTTCCCATGGTTCTGTTTATATGACAGGTGCATTTATAACTCTAATGCTTTTAACTTCAGTTCATATGAATTTCTTTCTAAGCTTTACATTAAGTATACTTCTTACAGGAATACTTGGAATAATAATTGATAAAATAGCGTTATATCCTCTAAGAAAAAAAGATGCACCAAAGGTTACGTCATTAATAAGTACCATAGGTGTATCTATATTTTTACAGAACTTTATCATGATGATATGGGGGTCTGAAACAAAAAATTTTCCTATGATTTTAGATTTAGGGGGAATAAATTTAGGAAATGCAAAACTCACCTACCTTCAAATAATTATATTTTGTATTTGCATATTCTTAATGACTGCCCTACAGTTTATTGTAAATAAAACTAAAATAGGTAAGGCCATGAGAGCAACTGCTCAAAATACAGAAACTTCAATGCTTATGGGCATTAATGTAAATGTGATAATATCCTTAACATTTTTTATAGGTTCAGCTCTTGCATCAGTGGCTGGAACAATGGTTGGAATGTACTATCAAACAGTGGATCCTATGATGGGATTTATGGTAGGAATGAAAGCCTTTGCGGCAGCAGTTTTAGGAGGTATAGGGGTACTTCCAGGAGCAATGCTTGGAGGCATTATAATTGGAGTTATTGAAACCTTAGCAGCGGCTTATGTTCATGCAGGATATAGAGATGCCATAGCTTTTGCAATCCTTATAATAGTTCTTATCATAAGACCAACTGGACTCATGGGCAAACAGGCTCCAAAGAAAGTGTAGGTGAGAAATGTGAAATCTACTTTGGGAAAAATTATGGAACGTATTTTAAAATATAAAAAGTTTTGTATGATTTTATTTATATTATTAGTAGTTTCAATACCGCTGCTTAATTTTTCTTCCTATATTATGAGGATACTTATATTAGGTGGAATATATATAGTACTAGCACTTAGTTTAAATTTACTTACTGGTTTTACAGGACAGGTTTCTCTAGGACATGCTGCTTTTTATGGAATAGGTGCATATACATCAGCACTACTTTCTTTAAAGTTTGGGTATTCATTTTTAATAACAGCAACTTGCGGGGGAATTATGGCTGCTATATTTGGAGTTTTATTAGGATCTCCTACATTAAAACTTCAAGGTTCTTATCTTTCAATAGTAACCTTAGGATTTTGTGAAATTGCAAGAATCATAGAATTAAATTGGATGGGTTTAACACGTGGGCCTTTAGGACTTCCAGGAATACCAAGTCCTAGGATTTTTGGATTTATAATAGAAAAGGATAGAGATTATTATTATTTAATTGTGGTTTTAATTGTAATTACAATATTTATTATGAAAAATATTATAAACTCAAAAACAGGTAGGGCAATGATAGCTATTAGAGAAGATGATATAGCAGCAGAGGCTATGGGGATAAACATATTTAAATATAAACTTTTAGCCTTTACTATATCAGCTTTCTTTGCTGGGCTTGCAGGAAGCTTTTATGCGCACTATGTAACTTTTATTGACCCACAAAGCTTTACGTTTGATGAATCAATTCAAATATTAAGCATGGTTATACTTGGAGGAATGGGAAGCATACCAGGAACTATAATAGGAGCATTGGTATTAGTATCTATACCTGAAATACTTAGAAGTGTTCAGGAATATAGGATGGTGCTTTATGGTATAGTGCTAGTTGTCATGATGCTTGTAAGGCCTCAAGGATTATTTGGGGATATAAATTTTACTAAGATATTAAATAAGATGACCTCCAATAAAAATGATAAAGAAGAGGAGGTAGAGAAGAATGCATAAATTAGAGATTAATAATATAACTAAAAAATTTGGCGGATTAGTTGCAGTAGAAAATATCGATATGTATATAGATAATAATGAAATAATAGGGCTTATAGGACCTAACGGAGCAGGAAAGACTACATTATTTAATATTCTTACAGGAATGTATACTCCAACTACTGGTGAAGTTATCTACGAGGGAAATCATATAACAGGACTAAAACCTTATACAATTACTAAATGTGGACTTGCTAGAACTTTTCAAAACATAAGGTTGTTTGGGAAAATGACTGTAATAGAAAATGTACTTGTTGGTCTTCACAGTAGATGCAAAAGTAACACTTTTGATGCTATATTAAGAACTAAAAGGTATAAGGTAGAAGAAAAAGAAAATATAAAAAAGGCTTTAGAAATATTAGAAATGGTTGATTTAAATAATAAAAGTGAGGAGCTCTCTAAAAATTTACCCTATGGTGAGCAAAGAAAGCTTGAAATAGCAAGGGCACTAGCTAGCAATCCAGGGATTTTACTTTTAGATGAGCCAGCTGCAGGGATGAATGAAAATGAAACTGAAGAGTTAAAAAAATTTATAAGGAGGCTTAAAAAGCTAGGAAATACAGTGCTTTTAATTGAACATGATATGAAACTTGTTATGAATATATGCGAAAGAATTTATGTTATAGATCATGGACGAAAAATTGCTGAAGGATTCCCAAAGGATATTCAATGCAATGAAAAGGTTATAGAAGCCTACCTAGGAAAGGGGGTTTAAATATGCCTATTTTAGAGCTTAATAATGTTCATGTAAGTTATGGAAATATAAAAGCAGTAAAAGGAATTAATTTATATATAGAAAAGGGAGAAATAGTAACTTTAATAGGAAGTAACGGAGCTGGAAAAACGACTACCATGAAAACAATATGTGGCTTAATTAAACCAACTGAAGGGAAAATTCAATTTAAAAGTGAAAATATAACAAATAAAAATACAAATCACATTGTGAAAATGGGAATCAGTATGTCACCAGAAGGGAGACAAGTTTTTCCTAGGATGACTGTTTTAGAAAATCTTGAAATGGGCAGCTTTATAAGGACTAAAGAAGAAGAAAAAGAAGGGCTTGAAAAGGTATTTACTCTTTTTCCAAGATTAAAGGAAAGAACAAAGCAAATAGCCGGAACGTTATCTGGTGGAGAGCAGCAAATGCTTGCTATAGGAAGAGCTATGATGGCGAAGCCGCAGCTGCTTCTTTTAGATGAACCATCTTTAGGACTAGCGCCAATAATTGTTCAAAATATATTTGAGCTAATAAAAGCAATAAATAAAATGGGAACAACTATTTTGTTGGTTGAGCAAAATGCAAGAATGGCACTTATGATTGCAGACAGGGGATATGTACTTGAGACAGGTAAAATAGCTTTATCAGATACAGCAAAGAATCTATTAGATAGTGATATGGTAAGACAAGCATACCTTGGAGAGGTTTCGTGTTAAGAATAAGACTAAAGGTATCAGAAACTAACAGTTAAATATAATTCTATATTAAAGATATAAATAAAAAATTATATAAAAATAAAATTTTAATAAAATAAAGGTGGGGTTTATTATGGAAGAAAAGTTATATACTCAAAGCGAATTAACTGAAGCTGTGAGAGCAGCTATACAAGATAGAGCTACTTGGTTTTATCTCTTACTTAAAGCTGCGGAGAAACAGGGAATAGATACAGAAAAAATGGCCTATGATGCTATAACAGAGTTCGGTAAGATGAAGGGTAAAAGAATGGCTGATGCTAAAAATGCGGGGGAACTTGTAAATAAGATTTCTGAAGGTCCAGGCTTCCATGCTTTTGCTATGGAAAGAGTAAAAAGTGAAGAGAAAGTAGGAGAATTAAAGTTTAGGCATTGTGCACTTGTAGAAGCTTGGAAAAAACTTGGATGTTCATCAGAAGAAATAAAAACACTTTGCAAATTAGCTAGTTATGGAGACTTTGGAATTGTAAGTTGTTTCCAAGAGCTTAAACTAGAATTTCCAGAATTATTATCTCATGGAGATGACTGCTGTCACATGGTTATAACAAAGAAGTAGCTAGAAGCTAGTTTGTTAGAAATCAATAATATCAGGGGGATTATAAAATGAAGAAAATAATAAATGAAGCTAAAAATTTTGTGGATGAAACTATAGAAGGAATACTTTGTGCTCATGGTGAGGATTTAAAGGCTGTAAATGGAGATTTAAGGTGCTTAGTTAGAAATGATAAGGTTCAAGATGGTAAGGTGGGAATAGTGACCGGAGGAGGCTCAGGGCACTTACCAGTGTTTTTAGGATATGTAGGAAAGGGACTTTTAGATGGAGTGGCAGTAGGTAATGTATTTGCATCCCCTAGTGCGCAAAAGATGTTAAATGTTATAGAAGCTGTAGACAAAGGAAGCGGAGTTTTATGCCTTTATGGAAACTATGGTGGAGATACTATGAATTTTGAAATGGCTCAAGAAATGGCTGAAGTGGAAGAAATAAAAGTTTGTCAGTCTATTGTCTGTGATGATGTAGCTTCAGCTCCAAAGGGAGAAGAAAATAGAAGAAGGGGGGTTGCAGGACTATTTTATGCTTATAAAATAGCAGGTGCTAAAGCAGAAGAAATGGCAAGCCTTGAAGAGGTTAAGGCAGCAGCAGATAAAGCTATAGAAAATACAAGAACTCTAGGTGTAGCTTTAACTCCATGCATTGTTCCAGAGGCAGGGAAACCTACTTTTTCTATTGCAGAAGATGAGATGGAAATAGGTATGGGCATACATGGTGAGCCAGGAATAAATAGGACCAAAATGATGAACGCAGATGAAATAGCTGCTTTAATAATAGATAAAATTACAGAAGATATTGAGCTAAAGCCTGAGGACGATATTTCTGTTTTAGTTAATGGGCTTGGTGCAACTCCCAAAGAAGAGCTATATATAATATATAGAAAGATTTATGAAAGTCTAAAAGGTAGAGGAATAAATATTCATAGACCATATATAGGAGAGTTTGCAACTTCTATGGAAATGGCAGGTATGTCTGTATCCATACTAAAATTAGATGGTGAATTAAAGAAATTATTAGATGCTCCCGCATATTCGCCATTTTTTCAACAAGGTTAATATCTGAGGAGGGTACATTATGGATAAATTAAATGGAAATGACATAAAGAGTATATTTAAATCTATAAGAGATGTGGTGGATTTAAATAAGGCATATCTTATAGAACTAGATGGAATAATGGGAGATGGAGACTTAGGCATAACCATGAGCTTTGGTTTTAACAAAATTACTGAGGCTTTAGATAATTTAAATATAGAAGACATTGGGATGTTCATTATGAAGGCTGGAATGATTATGGCGGATGAAGCTCCTTCAACCCTTGGGACATTAGTGGCTACTGGAATGATTAAAGGTGGAAAAGCTTTAAAGGGTAAAAAGGAAATTGATTTAGAAGATATAATAGAAGCAAATAAATCAGCATTAAATGGAATGATGGAAAGAGGAAAATCAAAAAGAGGTAATAAAACGATATTAGATTCCTTATTTCCGGCTTTAGATGCATTGATAGAAAGTAAAAATAGAGGAAAAAACCTGCAAGAAGCTTTTAATGAGGCATATAAGGCTTCAAGGGAAGGTGTGGAAAATACAAAAATTATGAAATCAGTACATGGAAGAGCAGCCTTTTATGGAGATAAGTCTATAGGGAATATAGATGCAGGCGCTGTGCTTGGAAGTTATTTATATGAGGGAAGCAATAATTATATTCAAAATTTGTAGTATGTAATTTGAAAAGGATTTTGTAGTAAAATTAAATTGAGTTTTATTTATAATCGCTAATCTCTAGAAGCTTTATAAGTACAACTTTAAATACTAGAAATTAGCGATTAGTGACTAGAAATTATAAAAATTGTTTTATAATTTCTATCTAATATATTTAAACGCCCAATTTAATAAATCTATACTTAAATTTGCAGTAGCATCATTTTTATCAAGTTCTGGATTTAATTCTACAAAATCCATTGATTTTATTAATCTACTTTCTCCAAGACATTTTAATACAGTTTTAGCTTCGCCTATGGTCATACCATCTCCAACTGGAGTACCTGTCCCAGGCACAAGTAAAGAATCAATACAATCTATATCAAAACTTAAATGAACATTTTCCACGTTTTGGGATTTTAGCTTAGCTAAAATATCTTGAATTATGAAATTCATACCCTCTTCGCGAACTCTAGAAGTAGAATACACATTTAAGTTTAGCTTTTCAATAAGTTCACATTCACCTTTATCTAAATCTCTTGCACCAATTATAAATACATTTTCAGGCTTAACTTTTGTTCCATGAAAATATAAATTGGTTAGTTCATCAAAACCTTCTCCCATTGCAGCTGCAAGAGGCATTCCATGAATATTACCTGAAGGAGAAGTTAAATAAGAATTTATATCTCCGTGCGCGTCTACCCATATAACACCAAAATTTTTGTAATATTTACTAACACCTGATATGCTTCCAAGTCCTAATGAATGGTCACCACCAATAACAAGGGGGAAACTTCCGGAACTTAAAGATGCATATACCTGTTGTGCAAGATTAGTATTTACTTCGATAATAGGTTTTAAATATTTCATTTTAGGATGATGTTCGTACTTCGCAGCTTCCAATACCTGCGGCACATATAAATCGCCTAAATCGTATACGTTATGATATTTGTTTAATACAGATGCTATATTTTTTTCTCTTAATTTTTTAGGACCAAATTCTACGCCTTTTTTATCGCAGCCATAAAATAGTGGTACACCAATCAAATTAATGTCCAAATAAATAACCCCCTTTACTTTAATAAATTTATAGTTCGATTATGAATTATATAACATATTAACAAAGAATATAAGGTTTTTTAACAAATTTATATAATTAAAAATATTCTTAATTCAACATATAAGAATTATACTTACTATTAGTATGTTACTTATTTCAGAAATTACAAGAGTATAATAAAGTTAAATTAGGGAAATATCAAACTAATTTAAAAAAATTAATTCAAATTTGTATAATTTATTTTCCATGTATAGTATAGTATCAGTAAATGGAAAGTGTTACACACGTATTATAAAATTTTAGTAATACATAGTAAAAATAAAGGATATCTTATTATGGAGTTGAAATTTCATAATATAAAATCATAAATTCGTTTTGGAATATGGGAGGGGAAATATGAAAAAGTTAATAAACAATTCAGAGCAGGTTGTAGAAGAAATGATAAATGGAATGGTAGCCGCTCATTCAAAAGATATTAAAAGAATAGATGGAGAAAACATTATAATAAGATATAATATAATTGGCAATGAAAAGGTTTCCTTAGTAAGTGGAGGTGGAAGTGGACATGAACCAGCTCATGCAGGATATGTGGGATATGGAATGTTAGATGCTGCTGTATGCGGTTCGGTATTTACATCACCAACACCAGACAAGGTTTATGAAGCCATAAAAGCTGTGAAATCTGATAAGGGAGTTTTACTTATAATAAAAAACTATAGTGGAGACGTAATGAATTTTGAAATGGCCAAGGATATGGCAGAAATGGAAGGTATTAAAGTTGAAAGTGTCATAGTAGATGATGATGTAGCAGTGGAGAATAGCACTTATACTATAGGAAAAAGAGGGATTGCGGGAACGGTATTTGTGCATAAAATAGCAGGAGCAAAAGCAGAAGAAGGGGCAAGTCTCAAGGAAGTAAAAAATATTGCAAAAAAAGTTATAAAAAACTTGGGCAGTATGGGAGTTGCACTTACATCTTGTATAGTTCCTGAAGTCAAAAAGCCTACATTTACATTAAAAGACGATGAAATGGAAATAGGGGTTGGGATACATGGTGAGCCAGGTATTTATAGGGAAACTTTGAAAACCTCTGATAAAATAACAGAAGAATTACTCCATAAAATACTTGGTAATTTAAAAGTTTCTTTAGGAGAAGAAGTTGCAGTGATGATAAATGGCCTTGGCGCAACACCACTTATGGAATTGTATATAGTGAATAATAAAGTTCAGAAAATACTAAATGAAAAGGGGATAAATATATATAAGACATATGTAGGAGAGTTTATGACATCATTAGAAATGGCAGGATGCTCTATAACACTGCTAAAGCTTGATGATGAACTTAAAAAACTATTGGATGCTCCAGCCAATACTGTTGCTTTTAAGTAATAGTTTGTAAAGATAAGTGAGCTACTAAAAATTAGACATTAAAATCAGGTAATTAGGAAGCAAGAATTATATTATAAGCAGAGTTACTTAAAGGGGAGTGAATGGCTTGAAGATAGGGGCAAATGAAGTCAAAGAAACTATAAAAAACATCGCTAAAGTAATGGCAGAAAATAAGGAATTTCTAACAGAACTTGATGCAAATATTGGTGATGCAGATCATGGTATAAATATGTGTAAAGGCTTTAAGGCAGTAATAAAAAAATTAAATGAAACAAATACTGAAAGTATATCGGAGATTTTAAAAATCACAGGTATGACACTAGTTTCAAATGTAGGGGGAGCATCTGGTCCTTTATATGGTACTGCATTTATGAAAGCTTCTATGGCTATAGATAAGGATTATATGGATATTTATGATCTTATAAACATGTTACAAGCTGCATTAGAAGGAATTAAGGTTAGAGGAAAGTCTCAGGCAGGGGAAAAGACCATGATAGACGTCATAGAACCTGCATTAAATGCACTTGTAAAATCAAAGGATGATGGATTAATTGACGAAAAAGCTCTAGAAAATATGAAGGATGAAGCACTTAAAGGATTAGAACATACAAAATCTATAATTGCAACTAAGGGAAGAGCGGCATATTTAGGAGAAAGAAGCATAGGACATCAAGATCCAGGAGCAACTTCAAGTTATTTGATGCTAAATGAAATATACAAATACTTTATAAATAATAATAAATAAGCAATAGATAATGAGTAAGATTGAATTTCATTTCTTAATAAAATAAGATTTTGTAGAAATTATTATTTGTTTTATTAGTTGTTATTTAAAAGACAGGAGTGTTATATATGGTAGGAATGGTTATAATATCTCACAGTAAAAAAATTGCTGAAGGGGTTAGAGAATTGGCACTACAAATGGCTCCAGAGGTATCCATATCAGCATCAGGTGGAACTAAAGATGGGAGTATTGGAACAGATATAGATATTATATCTGAAGGAATAAATAAGGTATATTCAGAGGACGGAGTTGTAATATTATTTGATCTTGGAAGTGCACTAATGAATGCAGAAATGGCACTAGAATTTTTATCAGAAGATAAAAAGGATAAAGTTAAGATAATAGATACAGCTTTAGTAGAGGGGGCTATAACCGGTGCGGTGGAAATAAGCATGGATAAAAGCTTAAAGGAAATTATAAAAGTCTTAGATGGATTAAAACTTGGTAAAATGGCTTAGGTGGATTATAAAATGATTAACATATAATGGATGACATAAAGTAAATAATAAATCCATGGAATAGGCAAAACAAAAGGAAATTGCCACGCAATTTCCTTAGAAGCTTTCCTGCTTTCTTAAAAGTTCTATTTTTTCAAGCTCTTCCTCTGATAGTATTCTTACCATAGATACTGAAGGCTTATTATTTTTTACATGATGGTTATTAACTAATCTAAGTATTCCGTAAGATACTGCTAAAAAGCCAAAGCCCATAAATATTGAAATAAGATCATCTTTAAAAGCTACATGTCCAATTCCGATTCCTGATAGCATAAATATAAGAGGTAATACATAAGCAAAAAAAGTAAGCTTAAAAAAAGTATTATCTTCAATAAGTACTTCTACAGAATCTCCAGGGTTTGCAGCAGCTGTATTTTCCATTTCTAAAAGCATAGGTGGAACCTCACAGCTTCCCCCACAAGATGCACAGTTATCACCACAGCCAGACATTCTTTTAAACATTACATTAGCTGAATTACCATTAACACGTGTAACATATCCTACCTGATTCATTAATTTCACCTCTTCACTTATTTCCAAGTAAAATACTCGGATATAACATTTCAATTAATATTATAGCACATACGACAAAAAACGCAAATGGAATAATAGTATTGTTAAATACTTACTTAGAATATAAAATAGAGGTAATGATAAGGAGGAATAATGAATGGAGCTTAAAATAAAAAGAATACATAAGGATGCAGTACTGCCAAGATATGCTCATGAGAGCGATGCAGGAATGGATCTTTGCTCAGTGGAAGAAATGGTAATAAAACCTAGTGAAACGGTTTTGATAAAAACAGGTATAGTAATAGAACTTCCAAAGGATACGGAAGCACAAGTCAGACCAAGAAGCGGTTTAGCACTTAAAAATTCTATTACTGTTCTTAATTCACCGGGAACTGTGGATGAAGGCTACAGGGGAGAGATAGGAGTAATACTTATAAATCACGGAAAATGTGATTTTAAAGTAGAAAAGGGTATGAGAATTGCTCAAATGGTAATAAAACCTGTGATAAAAGTTAAAGTTATTGAAGTAGAGGAAGTAAATGATTCTGATAGAATGGAAAATGGATTTGGATCTACAGGGAGTGTGTAATTTTGATAGAGGAAGTTTTAAAAAATGGATTAAAAATTATATATAAATACGTCCCAGGAAATATAACATCCTTTTGTATAGGAGTGGATGCAGGAGCTATAAGAGAGAATGGATTTCCGCTAGGTACAGCTCATGCTGTAGAGCATATGGTATTTAAAGGAACTGTAAATAAAAATGAAAAAGAAATAAATGAGCTATGTGATGAATTATTTGGATTTCAAAATGCTATGACAAATTACCCCTATGTAGTTTATTATGGTAGCCTTTTAAATGAAGATTTTCAAAATGGGCTAGAGCTTTTTTCTGATATAGTTTTAAAGCCTACTTTCCCTGAAAACGGCTTTAAAGAGGTAACTAACTGTTAAAGAAAACTTACAAAAAGTTATAAATTATTAGTATTTTATAGCTTTAAGTTTTTCTTAACAGAGCCTCGTATGTAGAGAAATCTGCATAGGACACAACTTTAATTGCAGGTAATGCCTAAAGTCTTACACCACAATATATGGATGAAATAAGCTGTATATGATGGTACGAAAGTAGAAACAACGTAAGGATGGATATATGGTTAAATCCTAAGTATCTGTTATAATGGCTGTTCATGCAGGGAAGCTCCGAACAGGAGAACCTTCAACGACTATCTCGCAAGGGAGTACACTACAAGCTTTTGGTAGTGGAAATGGGTTGCCCCTAACAGGTTATGCTGAGGGTGAAGAAATAGTCTTCGCACGTTCCGAAAGGAAGTGGTAGTTAGCGTGAGCGAAACTACATCTATGAAGTAGCGTTCATAGGTAAAAGTGATAGAACTTATAAAGATCAAAATATCTTTAAGTTTATTTTAGTAAAATTTTAATCGCAGTATCTAATTTACCTCACTTCGTATAATAAATACAAAAAGTGTTATAGTAATATTGTGGGAAGTGAGAAAATGCTCCAGAGTTTTAAAGTAAGATTAGAACCAAATAATAAACAAATCACTAAATTGTTTCAGTATTCAGGAACTGCAAGATTTATCTATAATTGGACTTTAGCAAAAGAGCAAGAAAATTATAAAACTGGCGGGAAGTTTATAAAAAATGGAGAATTAAGAAAAGAATTAACAAGGTTAAAGAAGACTAGTGAATATAGCTGGTTAAATGCTGTAAGCAATAATGTAGCAAAACAAGCCGTTAAAGATGCCTGTGATGCCTATATTAAATTCTTCAAAGGATTAAGTAAGTTTCCCAAGTTTAAAAGTAGAAAAAAATCAAAACCTAGCTTTTATGTAGACCCATTAAAAATACAATTTACTTCAGACCATATTAAATTTAGAAGCATTTGCAAATAGTACAAAGAAAAATAAGCAAAAACTTAACTGGATAAAGTTATCTGAAAAATACAGAATACCTTTTGGAGAAAGTATTAAATACTGTAATCCTCGCGTAACCTTTGATGAATTACAATGGTATATATCCGTAGGTGTTGAAGTAGAAAACATAAAAGCAAAATTAAGTGATGAAAGCATAGATATCGATTTAGGACTTAAAAACTTAGCTATAGTCAGCAATATAGATAAACCTTTTAAAAACATTAATAAAACTCTACGAGTTAAAAAATTAGAAAAGCGATTAAAAAGATTTCAAAGACGGGTTTCAAGAAAATATGAAATGAATAAGCAAGGAGATAAGTATATTAAAACAAATAACATCATAAAACTTGAAACCAAAATTAATATACTGCATAAAAGATTAAATAATATTCATTTAGATTATAGGCATAAAGTAACTACTGAAATAGTGAAAACCAAACCATTTAGAGTAGTTATGGAAAAGCTTGATGTAACTCAAATGCTAAAAAATAAACATTTATCACAGTCAGTGTCTAAGCAAGGTTTTTATGAATTCAAAGCTTTGATGAAATATAAATGTGAGAAAAATGGTATTAAGTTTATAGAGGCAGATGAATGGTATCCATCAAGTAAAACTTGCTCAAAATGTGGATATGTAAAATCTAAATTATCATTATCTGAAAGAACCTTTATCTGTGAATGTTGTGGAGCTGTGATAGATAGAGATAAAAATGCAAGCATTAATTTGTCTAGATATGAAGTATCATAAACACTAAAAGAATTATGATACTGTGTAGGGTGAGTTACACCCGAATTTACGCCTTTAGAGTGTCATACAAACTAAAGTAGGATTTATCCGAAATAGGACACGTTGAATAAGGAAATAAACTTAAAGGTATTTATAACTTTTTATAAGTTTTATGTAACGGAAATGGATATAATTAAGCAAGAGCTTATTGAATGGTCTGAGGATTTACAGCAATTTTGTGAAGATGAATTGCTTTATAATGCTTTTGAGTACAGAAGAATTAAAAATTTAATAATAGGAACTCATAAAAGTATATCTAAAATTACATTGGAGGTACTAAAGGATTTTTATAATAAGTACTATGTACCTTCAAATATGGTGGTAACTGTGGTTACAGGGTTTTCAAAGGAAGAGACTATAAGTGTAGTTAAAAAATATTTTGATGACTTTAAGGTTAAAGAAAATGTAGATGATTTAAAAAATAATAAGTCCTGTGATTTAGGAGATAAGTATTTTGATGTAAATGACATAAGGGATAATCATCTCTACGAAAATAACAATGCTGGTATATTTATAAAGATAAAAGAAGGCATAAGTGGCGCGAAAATACAATACGCTTATCCAATAAATAATTTATCCCTAAAAGAACTTGCTTGTTTAAAGATATTTAATAACTACTTTGGAGAAGGTACTTCAAGTATTTTATATGATACAATTAGAACCAAAAATGGACTAGCTTACGAAATTGAAAGTACCATAAAAGAAGAAAAGGGAATAAAGCTATTTAAAATTTCTATGGGAACATCAGAAGAAAATATTGAAAAAGCATTAAAACTTATAGATAGCTCTATAGAAAAAATTAAACAAGATGCTTCTATGGTTTTTGATGATGAATTAATTAAAAAGCTTATAAAAAATATTGAACTTAAAAGAGCATTGAGGTCAGAAAAATCAGTGCAATTAGCTAAGGATTTAGCTTGTAATGAGATAATGTATGAGTCTAATGATATTATATATAAAATGCCTGGAATTTTAAGTGAAGTAACAAGTGAGAAAATTTCTAGTGTAATAAATAAAGTATTAAACTTTCCTACAATACAAATTATCAAGTGAGTCTCAGAAGAACTTATCCAGGAGCATATCAGTCGTTATGCACAGCGTAAGAACTCTAACCGACTGAAGTCAAATAGTTCCAATATATTCCACATAAGAGGATGGTTGCCATCGGATAAATCAACAAATTTAGTTTGTAGAAATGATTAAGTTGTAATTGTTCAACCCTTATTACTAAAGTGTTTTAAAAAATCTATAAATCTACAGTTAATAGGTACCGATACAATTTGTATCGGTACATTTTGTACTAATACATTATTGTTTTATAATATGGATGTAAGAAAATTTAAATTTTATTGGGGGAATGTTTTTATGAACAATTATGAATTAAACAAAAACCTTGCTCAAATGTTAAAAGGCGGAGTAATCATGGATGTTGTTAATCCAAAGGAAGCTGAAATAGCGGAAAAGGCTGGAGCTTGTGCTGTAATGGCTCTTGAAAGAGTACCTTCCGATATAAGGAAGCAAGGCGGGGTTGCTAGAATGTCCGATCCTAAAATGATTAAAGAAATAAAATCAGCGGTTTCAATCCCAGTTATGGCTAAAGTTAGAATAGGCCACTTTGTAGAAGCTCAAATACTTCAAGCTTTGGAAATCGACTATATTGATGAAAGTGAAGTTTTAACTCCTGCAGATGAAGCTTATCATATAAATAAAAGGGATTTCAAAGTTCCATTTGTTTGTGGTGCTAAAAATCTTGGAGAAGCTTTAAGAAGAATAGGTGAGGGAGCTTCTATGATTAGAACAAAGGGAGAAGCTGGTACAGGAAACGTTGTTGAAGCTGTAAGACATATGAGATGTATGATGGATGAAATAAGAAAAATAAAAAATGCTCCAGAACAAGAGCTTATGACAATTGCAAAGGAAATGTCAGCTCCATACGAATTAATAAAATTTGTTTGGAAGGAAGGCAAACTTCCTGTGGTGAATTTTGCAGCAGGTGGAATTGCAACACCAGCAGATGCCGCACTTATGATGCAGCTTGGCTCCGAAGGGGTGTTTGTTGGCTCTGGAATATTTAAGTCAGATAGTCCAGAAAAACGAGCAAAGGCAATAGTACTTGCAACTACTTATTATAATGATCCTAAGAGACTTGCCGAGGTTTCAGAAGAATTAGGGGAGCCGATGAGTGGAATAGACTTAAGAGATTTAACTAACAGATATGCAGAAAGAGGCTGGTAATATGAAGATTGGAGTTTTATCGCTTCAAGGTGGAGTTATAGAACATATAAAAAGCATAAATGCATTAGGATTTGATGCAGTAGAAGTTAAAACTTTAAAGGATATTGAAGATATTAGCGGATTAATTCTACCAGGGGGAGAAAGTACTGCTATTGGTAAAATTTTAAGGGAAACAGGAATGCTTACTTTCCTTAGAGATAAGATACTATCAGGATTACCAGTATGGGGAACTTGTGCAGGTATGATACTACTTGCACAAGAAATTGAAAATAGCAGCATAACACATCTTTCTGTAATGGACATAAAAGTTAGAAGGAATGCATATGGAAGGCAAATAGATAGTTTTAGTACCGAAGATATTGTTAAGTGCGTATCAGATAAGCCTATTTCACTTGTATTCATTAGAGCGCCTTTTATTGTTACTGTGGGAAATGATGTGGAAGTTCTTCATGAGTTAAATGGAAACATAGTAGCAGCTAAACAAAATAATATCCTTGTAACATCTTTCCATCCTGAACTTACAGAAAATCTTCAGTTCCATAAATACTTTATTTCTATGTGCAGTTTTAATTTGAATTCTTAGGAACTTTATATAGATCAATTGACTTAATTTTTTATATATAGTATGATGTTAATGAAAATTAATAATATAGGTAACCACACAGGGGAGTTGGTAATGGCCAGCTGAGAGTAAGAATCCTATTCTTAGACCCTTAAACCTGATCTGGATAATGCCGGCGTAGGGAGTTAGATGTAGATATTGTTTTGATATTTAAGGCACAAACTTCGTAGGAGTTTGTGTCTTTTAAATTTTTTTTGTAAAAAATTAAAACATACTGCTGTTAAAATACTTCTAATTTTCTATCGGATAGTATTAAAAGTTTATATTATTTAAATTTAGGAGTGATTTTATGAGTACAAAAAAATTAACTTTCTCAGCATTACTTATAGCTATGGGAGTTTTACTCTCAAATTTAATTTATATTCCTATAGGAACTTCAAAATGTTTTCCTATACAGCATTTAATTAATGTGCTTTCTGCAGTAATGTTTAATTCATACATAGGAGTAGGCATTGCCTTTTGTATATCAATTATAAGAAATGTTTTAGGCACAGGTTCTATAATGGCTTTCCCAGGAAGTATGATAGGAGCATTTTTGGCGGTACTATTTTATAAAAAAGGGAAAAAACTAATATATGCTTTTTTAGGAGAAGTTATAGGTACAGGAGTAATTGCAGCACTTCTTTGTTATCCAATTTCTAAATTAATACTTGGGAAAGATGTTGCAGCACTATTTTATGTAATACCTTTTTCTATAAGTAGTGTAGGTGGAGCGCTAATAGCTTATGTAGTTTTAAGCATAATATTAAAGAAAAACATAATAGCTGCAATTTATAAATAATAAGACTGAAGCTAATGATAATTATATGTCAAAATATCAAACACTAAATTTTAAGTACTAATCATTAACCAAAAACTAACCGAGGAGGTTTTAGAAATGAAAAAAGTATTAACTATTGCAGGTTCTGATAGCTCAGGAGGAGCAGGTATTCAGGCTGATTTAAAGACCTTTTCTGCAAATGGAACCTTTGGGATGAGTGTTATAACTGCTATTACAGCTCAAAATACTCAAGGAGTATGGGCAGTAGAAGATTTATCATCTTCAATTATAGAAGCTCAAATAGATGCAATATTCAAGGATATAGAAGTGAATGGAGTAAAAATAGGAATGGTTTCAAAAATAGAAACTATAGATGCAATTAGTAAAAAATTAAATGAATATAAGCCTCAGAATGTGGTTTTAGATCCTGTAATGATTTCAAAAAGCGGATTTGATTTACTAAGGCCTGAATCTAAAAAGGCACTTATAGAAAATCTTATACCTTTAAGCTCTATTATAACTCCTAATATACCTGAAGCTTTGGCTATAATAGAAACTTATAAACACATGTATAAGGATAATGAGGAGTATAGTGAATTGTTAAAAGAAGCGGAAACACTAACTACTATAGAAACAAGAGAACAAATGGAAATGGCAGCAAAGATAATTCATTTAATAGGAGCTCCTAATGTACTTTTAAAGGGAGGACATTTAGCGGATGACGCCGTAGATATATTATATGATGGAAAAGAATTTCATTATTTTGAAGGAGAAAGAATACATACTAAAAATACTCATGGAACAGGATGTACCTTATCTTCTGCCATATGTTCTAATTTAGCATTAGACTGCACTTTAGTAGAGTCAATAAAGAAAGCTAAGGAATATATTACAGAGGCAATTAAGCACTCATTAGATATTGGTCATGGTGTAGGTCCTACTAATCATTTTTACACAATGTATAAAAAGGCAGGTATGCTATAGAGATAAAAATCTATATATAAATTTGGAGGAAACTATTATGAAAATTGATGAAAAGCTTAAGCGTATTCTTTTACAAGTCAAGGAAAAGACACCTCTTGTACATCACATAACAAATTACGTTACAGTAAACGATTGTGCCAATATTGTACTTGCACTAGGTGGAAGTCCTGTGATGGCAGATGATGAAGCTGAAGTGGAGGAAATGGTATCTATTGCCTCAGCACTGGTAATAAATATTGGTACATTAAACAGTAGAACTATAAATTCTATGATGCTTGCAGGGAAAAAAGGAAATGAACTAAATATTCCTGTAATACTTGACCCTGTAGGAGTTGGTGCAACAAGTCTTAGAACAAAAACTGCAAAGCTTCTTTTAGAAAATATACAATTTGATGTTATAAGAGGAAACCTTTCAGAAATAAAAGTTTTAGCAGGACTAAGCTCAAAGACTAGAGGTGTAGATGTAGATATAGAAGAAAAAGATGAAATAGAAGGAAGAAAGAAGCTGGGAGAAGAACTATCTAAAAAGCTAAATTCTGTAATAGCTATAACTGGAAAAGTAGATTCTATAAGCTATAACGATAAAACATACCTAATATATAATGGACACCCTATGTTATCACAAGTTACGGGAACTGGCTGCATGTGCTCCTCTCTTATAGGTACATTTTTAGGAACTAAGGAAGATAAGCATATTGCGGCAGTACTTGGAGTTTTAACAATGAGTATAAGCGGGGAAAGAGCATACAAAGCTGTAATAGATAAGGATTTCGGCACTGGAAGTTTTAGAACAGCTATAATTGACAGTGTGTCTACCATTACTCCTGAAATAATTTATGAATATATAAATATAAGTGAAAAATAAGGAGAAGAGTTATGAATAAGAAAAATGTAAATTATACTTTGTATCTTGTAACAGATAGAAGTTTCATAAAAGATAAATCTTTAGATAAAGCTGTAGAGGAAGCAATACTTGGTGGAGCAACATTAGTACAAATAAGAGAAAAAGATGTAGATTCATTAGATTTTTATAAAGAAGCTTTGAAGGTAAAGGGAGTATGTAAAAAGTACGACGTTCCTTTAATAATAAACGATAGAGTTGATATTGCATTAGCTATAGATGCTGATGGTGTTCATGTTGGACAAAGCGATTTACCTTGCAGTATAGTAAGAAGCATATTAGGTGCAGAAAAAATTATAGGGGTTTCAACATCTAATGTTGAAGAAGCTCTAAAGGCACAAGAAGATGGAGCAGATTACGTAGGAGTTGGGGCAGTATTTCCAACTACTACAAAGGATGATGCAGACAGCGTAACTATAGAAGAACTTTCAAATATAAAGAAGGGCTTAAATATTCCTGTAGTAGCTATTGGAGGAATAAGCGAAAATAATATAACAAAGTTAAAGCCAGCTAATATAGATGGAGTGGCTGTTATATCTGCAATACTTGGTAAGGAAAATATAACAAAAGCAGCAGAAAATTTAATTCATAAATTAAAGATAAGATAATATTATAAAAGGTTCTTAGTAAAAAAATAGGATGATTAATAATTTCCGACCTGCCGGTCTTCGGGTTTACCAGCCCTTTGATAATCGTCAATTTAAAAGAAACTTTCGCAAAAGCGAAATTTCATCCTTCATCAGTGTGGATGAAGATATTTTTAATGTTAAATTTAGTATAGGTTCTGCATTGCAGAACCTATACGGAAGATTTAACATTAAAAATGTCGTAATATTTCTAAAGGCTTTCATAAAAGTTCTTTAGAAGCAGTGCATCCTTTTCAAGCATAGGGCTTTCACAAACCACGCAGCCCTTAATATCAAAGGTTTTAAAGGCTTTTAAGCATTCTTGAAATTTAAAATCACTTTCTAAAAATGGAAGGTGATTTTTTTCGCCTTTTTCTCCGTAGTTTATACCCGATATATGTATATGCATATCTTCTAACGCTTCATATCCAAGCTCATCTTTTATATGTTGAAGTACCTTTGCAAAGTCATCATAGGTTTTTAAGCTGCCATTATATCTGGCGTGTAAATGAGAAAAATCAATGCAAGGCTTACAGGTTTTAACATCTTTACAAAGAGCTACATTTTCTTCAAGACTTCCAAATTGGGTGCCTTTTCCGGTGGTCTCAAGTCTATAATCCACTCCAAGGTCAGGAAGTTTTAATAAGTTTTCTTTAATGGTGTTAAAGGTTTCTTCTTTACTGTCCTTTAAATAAAATCCAGGATGAAATACTAGACTTCTTCCTTGTACCTTTAAAAGAGCTTCAGCACCTTTTATTATTCTTTCAAGGGACTTTTCTTGTTTTTCATCTTCATCAGCATTTAAATTTATATAATAAGAGCCATGTGCTGAAAGGTAAAAGTCATTTAAAAGTTTTGAATTTAAAACTTCATCTTTATTTTTATCTGTGATATTTACAGAACGCACGAATGGAAGTTCCATAGCATCAATTCCTATATTTTTTAAGTATTCTATGCCGGTTTTATAAGTAAATTTCATACCTTCTTCGCCTATAGGCAAGCCAGATATTCCAAATAATAATTTATCCATAATAAAGCACCAACTTTCTTGAATTATGTTATATGAGTATCAAATAATTTCATTTTAAAATAATATTAATAATTAATATTATTCAATTATAATAGTTAATTGTCAAGTGTATAGGTAGGGACATCAGGTCTTGGATTTTAATAATTATATTAGCTTGAAGGTTAATGGAATTGCTGAAAAATGTATTTGCGAAAATATATAAATTAACCCTTAATATGGTATAATACTATTGGTTTATGTGAATTATGGTGCATATAATTGCATGTAAAAGTGATAATACTAAGAAAATAATACACATTGAAGGGATGGATTACTATGAAGTTTAGTGAATTTAAATATGAAAGACCTAATATAAAAGAAATTAAGGGAAAGTTTAATATTCTTCTTGAAGAATTTAAAAACAGTAATACCTTTGAGAAACAAAATAAAATCATGGAGAATATAAATAAATTAAGAAGTGAATTTGAATCCATGGCTCAGATAGCTGAAATAAGACATACCATTAATACTACAGATAAGTTTTATGAAGAGGAGCAGGACTTCTTGGATACCAATATGCCATTATATGAAGAGGTTATATCAGATTATTACAAAGCTCTTAAATCCTCTAAGTTTAAGGAAGAGCTTGAAGCAAAATGGGGGATACAGCTATTTGATATGGCGGAGCTTTCAATTAAGACTTTTTCTACTGAAGTAATTTCAGATCTTCAAGAAGAAAATAAGGTTTCTAGTGAATATACAAAGCTTCTTGCATCAGCAAAGATAATTTTTGAAGGAGAAGAGAGAAATTTAGCTCAGATGGCTCCATTTATGCAATCGAAGGATAGGGAAGTAAGAAAAAAGGCATCAGAGGCGAAGTATAAGTTCTTTGAGGAACATGAAAAAGAATTTGATAATATATATGATAGGCTTGTGAAGATAAGAACAAGAATAGCTAAAGCTCTGGGCTATAACAACTTTGTGGAGCTTGCTTATGACAGAATGCTTAGAACCGACTATAATAAGGATATGGTTAAGAATTTTAGAAAACAGGTAGAGGAAAGTATAGTACCTGTATGCCAAGAACTTGTAGAAAAGCAAAGGAAAAGACTTGGCCTATCTAATATGAGTTATTATGATTTGGATTTTAAATTTAAAACTGGGAATGCAAAACCACATGGCGATGCAAATTTTATGGTGAATAATGCAAAGAACATGTATAATGAACTTTCCAAGGAAACAGGAGAATTTTTTGACTTTATGGTAAGGGGAGAGCTTTTGGATTTAGTAGCTAAAAAGGGAAAAGCAAGTGGGGGATACTGTACTTATATAAGCGAGTATAAGGCTCCATTTATATTCTCAAATTTTAATGGAACTTCAGGCGATGTAGATGTTTTAACTCATGAAGCAGGGCATGCCTTCCAAGTTTACAGCAGTAGAGATTATGAAATACCAGAATACCAATTTCCAACCTATGAAGCTTGTGAAATTCATTCCATGAGTATGGAATTCTTTACTTACCCTTGGATGAATTTATTCTTTGAAGAGGAAACAGAAAAATATAAATTTTCTCATTTGGCAGATGCGCTTTTATTTATACCTTATGGAGTATCTGTAGATGAGTTTCAGGAGAAAATTTATGAAAATCCTGATATGACTCCTGAAGAGCGAAAAAATACTTGGAGAGGTATTGAAAAGAAGTATCTTCCTCATAAAAAATATGGGGGAAATGATTTTCTTGAGAAAGGTGGATATTGGCAGCAACAAAGACATATTTATGAATCACCTTTTTATTATATAGATTATACTTTAGCTCAGTTATGTGCTTTTCAATACTATGTATGGTCCATGGAAAATAGAGAAAAGGCATGGGAGTCCTATGTGAAGTTATGTAAGCTTGGTGGAAGTAAGTCCTTCTTAAATCTTGCATTCGAAGCAGGACTTAAATCACCTTTTGAAGATGGGATTGTAAGGGAAGTAGTAGATAAAATAAAAAAAGAGCTTTTAAGTGTGGATGACAGTGAATTTTAGTTTTGTTATTAAAAAGTATACAGTGATTTAAATCATTGTATACTTTTTATAATTTCTATAGTAATAAATCTAAGAAAAGGCTTATTGTTTTATTTCAATAAGCTTTTTTCTTTCGCTTTAATGAACTTTATTATTTTATTAAACATATATACTTTGATTGCAGTTTTTTAGTGAAAATAATTACATAATTCTTTAATTTATCCTATATTTTTTTCTTTAATCAAGGCTTTAATTAGTTTATAAATATTTTAAAAATAAAAACATTAGCAAAGAAAAAAGAAAATATGAAAAAAAGTTGTAAAATCGTTGGAAATATCTTGCGCACGTATGCTATGTTATGACATAAAATGGTATTTGGGAGGTATATAATAAAAATAGGTTAAGCAATAAACTTAAATGATTAAAGAATAATAAACTTATAGGAGGAGAATGTTATGAGAAAATCACGTGCACTTGCTTTAGCATTGGCTTTAGCATCAGTAATTACTGCATCATCAACGATTTATGCAGGTGGTACTAGTTTAAAGCCAAGCGGTCCATGGGTAACTGAAACTCAAAACATAAGCTTAAGCGGTTTACATGACTATGAGGAATTATCAAAAACGTTGAAGCAAATTGAGAAATCATCTCAGGGCAAAATGGAGCTTTCAACTATAGGAAAATCTAATCAAGGTAGAGATATATATCTGACAAAAATAGGGACAGGCCCTAAAAAAGTTATGGTAATCAGTCAACAGCATGGGAATGAACCATTAGGAACAGAGGCAGCACTTAATGTATTAAAATATTTAAGTACAGATAACAGTAAAGTTGAGGATATATTAAGTAAAGTTACTTTATATATTGTGCCAAGAGTAAATGTTGATGGAACAGAAAAGAAACAAAGATATACAGATGATCCGACAGCACCAAAGGTTAGCTATTCAAGTGCTGGCATAGGATATGATATGAATCGTTGGCATTGGCAGAATTGGGAGGACAGCCCATATTATAAAATGGATAATGGAAAGACATTCCCAACTAATCCGGTTAAGGAATCAGTAGCGGTATTAAATGCATTTAAAGCTATACAGCCTGAATGGATAATTGATTTGCATCATCAGGGAACATATCTTAATGAAGAAGATGGAGACATGATTAAAACTTCAATACTTTGGCCTACGGATCCAAAAGCGAAACCTGAAGCAGTAGAGTTGTCAAAGAAAATGTGCTCAGTTATATATAATGATCTAGAACATTTTGGATTTGCAGAAGTAAGTAGATATGATGGCGGAGCTTATGAAGGAATAGCAAGAAATTCCTACGGTATAGCTGGAGCTGGAAGTGTTTTAATTGAAATGCGTGGACAAATGCAGAGTCTTGGACAAAAATCTTCAGGATATCTAACAAAAACTTTTGTAGAAGCTATTATGTCTCTAGTATCATCAACAGCTGATGGTTCATTATACGAAGCGGATACAAGTATAGCTGAAAATATGCCAGAAACAGGACCATATGTAACTAAAGATGGAATAGAAGTAGAATAAAAAATAATAATATTAATAAAATATAGCATTTAATTTTCCTCTCTGGTAAAGCTAAATATAAGCTTTACTAAGAGAGGCATTTTTAATGGAAAATAATGATATAATAGTAAATTATAAATATCATATGTAAGGAGTTTTACTATGGGAAGAGGTAACAGTAAAAGCACATTAGACAGAAACTTTAGAAAAATAAAAAGTCAAATAAATCAAATAGAACAAATAGTAAGGCATACTAAACCACATATGCTTTGGGAGCACGAGGCGTCAGTTCGTAAAAAAATAAAGCAATTAAAAGAGTTTGAAGGTCTTGATAATAAAGAGTTTAGAGTAGTTCACGAAAGATATTCAGAAATTTTAGAGTACATATCTAAAAAACTCATAGAAGATTATAATAGAAAAAATCATACAAGTTATAGATTTGACGAAATAGTGAAGGGGAATTATAGTGCTTATTTAAAATCAGGTGCTATGAGTGTGCTTATAACTAAGCATATTCCAAAGCTTATATATCATGAATTTGAAACAATATTTCCTAGAAATCCAAAGGATGAATATGAAGATGCACGAAGACTTAAAAGAAAGTTTTATCTTCACTTAGGAGAAACGAATACTGGAAAAACTTATAATGCTATGCAAAGATTGAAAGAAGTTACCAAAGGAATATATTTATCACCTTTGAGAATACTAGCATTAGAAAATTTTGAAAGACTAAACAGTGAAGGAGTAAAGTGTAACTTACTTACAGGAGAAGAAGAGATAATTATAGAAGGTGCAACTCATACTTCTTGTACTATAGAAAAGCTGAATATAGGAGAAAACTATGATCTAGCAATAATAGATGAAGTGCAGATGATAAATGATGATCAAAGAGGAGCTGCATGGACAAGAGCCATGCTGGCATTAAATTGTAAAGAAATTCATGTATGTGGTGCATTAAATACAAAAGAACTTTTAATAGAAATAATAGAGGATTGTGAAGATGAATACGAATTTAGAGAATACATAAGGGATATACCTTTAGAGATACAAGAAAATCCTTTTGGATATAAAGACATTCAAGAGGGAGATGCATTAGTTGTATTTTCTAAAAAGAGAGTTTTAAATCTTGCGTATCATTATGCCGATTTGGGTATAAAAGCAAGTCTTATATATGGAGATTTACCTCCAGAAGTTAGGAGAAAGCAGTATGAACAATTTATAAATAAAGAAACCTCTATACTTATAACTACTGATGCAATTGGTATGGGAGTAAATTTGCCTATAAAGAGAATAGTATTTATGGATGTTAAAAAGTTTGATGGCAATGAAGTAAGGTATTTAACTTCTCAAGAGGTAAAACAAATTGCTGGAAGGGCGGGAAGAAAGGGAATATATGATATAGGATATGTAGCGTCTCATGGACATACTCAAGACTTTATAGATGAAATGATTATGGTAAAGGATAGAGATATAAATGAAGGAGTAATAGGTCCCAGTGATGCAATATTAAAGGTAAAAAGTTTACCTTTAAGAGAAAAATTAGCACTATGGAGCACTAGGGAAGAAAAAGTACCTTTTTACAGAAAGATGGATATAAATGAATATATAATTATACTTGATAACTTAAAGTTTTATAAGTTAGATGAATCAATTCAATGGAAGCTTTTAAAAGTACCTTTTGATGTAAGTGATAAAGATCTTATGCACACATTTTTAACTTATGTAGATGAACTATTTGTAGCAAAAAAAGAAAAACTTTCAAAACCCTCCTATAGGTTTAATGACTTATATGAATTAGAGATTTACTATCAAAAATTAAATTTATATTACTCTTTTTCAAAGTTGTTTGATCTGGAATTTGACGAGGAATGGATTCAAGAACAACGTTTAAAAACAAGCGAAGGCATAAATAACATTTTGAAGAAAATATAGAAATAAGACGACATTTTTAATGTTGAACGCGTCGTATGAAATTTGCATTTAGGAAAGCTTCGCTGCGCAAAAAAGCTCTAATATTTCTTCTTTTTAAGACGCCTAAGCCTTCTAAACTCGCTATCGCTCAAATAGTAGAAGACTCTTAACGGCATCTTAAAATCAGAAATAAAGAGCTTTTAGTTACTTGTTCAATGCTTTCTACAATGCAAATTCCATACTTGTGCTCAACATTAAAAATATTGGTATAAATGGCTTCTATGCTTTAATGATGATAAAGAAATAATTACAACTAAAAATATATTAATACATAGTACGATACCTTTTGTAGATACAAAGATTAAGAATTATAAGAAAAGAATAGCTATAGTTATATAATTTAAACTTATAAATAAATGAAATTAAACTATAATATAATAAATAATAGTAAACCTATATGAAGCAAAGGGGGATTATTTATGGATAACAACAATGTAGAAAAACAATATAATTCCATGTCACATTTTTATAATGTTTTATATTCTGGATGTGATATGAAAGAGTATGAAAATACTTTTATTAATGAATATGAGGATTTACTAAACAGCCTTCCGGTAAACGGAAAAGTATTAGATAGTTCATGTGGAAACGGTATTCAAGCAACAGCACTAAAGAGAAATGGTATTAATGTTATTGGTACAGATATTAGTGAAGAAATGATAAATTTAACTCAACAATATTCAAAAGATAATAACTTGCTTTTTCCTACTAAACAATTAAGTTGGCAACAATTGCCTAATAACTTTGGAGATGATTTTGATATTGTTTTTTGTTGTGGAAATTCAATTTGTCATAGTATTGATAAAGAGGACATGCTAAACAATATAAAGTCATTATATAGAGTAACTAAAAATGGTGGCAAGATTGTTATTGATACAAGGAACTGGGATAAAGTAATAAAAGAGAATATAAGATTTACTACAAGTGATGTAAAAAAATACATTGACAAAAAGTATGTATTTACATATATTTGGAATCTGAATAGCTTTGATGAACGTAGTAATGTTGAAATCTTATTCATTGAAATTACCAATGATAAAGAAACAAAATGTATTCCTTTTAAATTGGATTTTACTCCATTCAAACATGATGAATTTATTAGTAGATTAAGAGATTGTGGACTAAAAACAGTAAAAGACAATTTTCAATTAAATAATGATATGTATTCAATAATATTAGAAAAATAAAATAAACTAATTCATATTATTCTTAATTTATCTATTCATCCCATTTGTTTTTATAAGCTCTTGAACTTTCCAGACTACCGCTGTAAAATATTTTATGTATTAAACCTGAAACAAAGACATTTTTAATGGTGAATGCAGTATGGGATTTATATCGTAGAAGGCATTGAATGAGCTTTAAAACGGCTTTGTTTATAAATTTCAAATATCGTATAGAGTCTTCTACTGTCTGAGCTAAAGCGAGTTTAGAAGGCTTAGATATTTTAAATTTATAAATATTAGCCGTTTTTAGAGAAATGAACGCCTTCCTAGATATAAATCTCATACGGGAGATTCACCATTAAAAATATCACAATTTCCTTTTATGATGATTATGAATGATTGGCTTCTACTATATTAAAGCCAAGCTTTGTTGCCTCTTCCATAAGTTCATTTCCATCTATATGCATACAATAAACTTTTTTTCTTAGATTTTCAGGAATCAAATTAGACATTTTACTAATGGATAAATGACCACTTCCCGTATAGTCAGGGTAGCAGGTATCTTGATATAACTCATCAATTTTTCCGTTCTTAAAGAGATTCAATGTGTTTTCCTCAATAGTATTAGAATCACCACTATAGTAAATTGTTTTATTATCATAATATATAAAATAACCATAGCAGTACATTTCTTTAGAATGGGAAGCTTTTACGGGCACAACCTCTATATCGTCTAAAGAAATACGAACATTTTCATTGCTTTCTATTAGGTTATACATATTATCTTTGTTGTTCATTATGCTAAAAAGAGATTTTAATGCGTAAGAGGAGGGGTATATTATAGAAACCTTTTTATTGAGCATATAGTAACAGTAAAAAATAAGGCTGCTAAGGCTTCCTACATGGTCAGAATGTAAATGAGTAATTAGTATTGTTATCTGTTTAGAATTTTCTAATAGCCTTTTTCTTTTCATTCTCTCAAATATACTTTCTCCACAGTCTATTAAGAGAAGTTTATCACCATGTTTTATATAAGCTGAAGTATTTCCCTCTTCTGTATTAAAAGCAGAACCTCTTCCTAAAAAATTTAACGTTTGCATAAAAACACCTCCATATTCAGTGATACATATTATTATACCACCATTTATTATTTATAAACTATTGACTATATTTCCAAAATATAATATGATTACTTTGTAAACACGAATAATGGTTTAAAAAATGAATATTTAGTTCGTTATATTCCGGGTTCTATGCAATTATAAAATAAAGAATTATCGTAGTTAATGTGTAAAATTTAGGAGGTGACAAATATGAAAAAAAGAACTGGATTTTATTTAATGATACCTGCTGCAATATTTTTGACTTTGTTTGCTATAATTCCAGTGTTTAAAATATGTATTTCTACATTTCAAGTTGAAGGTGCATTATCTATAGGAGTCTATACCAACATACTTATGGATTCTTTTTTTCAACATGTATTTATAAGAACTATGAAACTAAGTTTAATAAGTACTATAATATGTGCGATTTTAGGACTACCTACAGCATATTACATATCTAAAATAGGTGTTAAAAGAAGAGGATTATACATAGCGCTAGCGGTGTTTCCTATGCTTACATCTCCGGTTGTTCGTTCTTTTTGTTGGATTGTAATACTTGGTAAGAAAGGACTTTTAAATACAATTCTTTTAAATCTCAACTTAATCAATAGTCCACTTAGTATGTTATATAATGAATTTTCTATTGTAGTGGGATTTGTGCAATTGTTCCTACCTTTAATGATACTTTCTCTTATAGGGGTAATGGAAAATATAACAGAAGATTACATGCTTGCGGCAGAAAGTCTTGGAGCTTCTAAGTTTAAGGCGTTTTTAAAAGTAGTATTTCCATTAAGTGTGCCGGGACTCATGACAGGAAGTATACTTGTATTTACTGGATGCCTTACTGCATACACCACTCCACAGCTTTTAGGAGGAACTAAGACAAGGGTTTTAGCCACATTGATATATCAAAATGCAATGACTTTATCAGATTGGAATAGTGCATCTGTTGTGGCCGTTATAATGATAATTACAACAATTATAGTTACTTCCATCATGAATAGAGGAGCTAAAGCTTTAAATAAAAGGGGGTAGGACAAGGTGAAAAAGAATAAATTTTTAGTGATATTCACTTTAATGGTATATATTTTCTTGCTAGGACCACTGCTTATAATAATAGGAGCTTCTTTCAGCAGTGAAAATTTTTTAACTTTTCCTCCAAAGGGATTTTCTCTTAAATGGTTTGAAAATATATTAAATGTAGAAATGTTTATGGAAACTTTGAAAATTAGTTTAGGAATTGCTTTTTTAGCTACTATGATAGCACTTATTATGGGAATTCCAGCAGCTTATGCTATAAACAGATATAACTTTAAGGGTAAGAATATTCTCAATGGAATATTTGTATCACCTGTACTTATACCAGGAATAGTTTTAGGGTTTGCGTTATTAAAGTTTTTAATGGTAGAAAATGATTTTCCGGTTTATTTAAGTTTGTTTATCGGACATGCTATAATACTTTTTCCTTATGCTATAAGGGTGGTTTCTTCAAGTCTTAGTAATTTTGATTATTCTATAGAGGAAGCAGCTATGAGTTTGGGGTTAAGTAAAGGAAGGACGTTTTTTAAGGTGGTACTTCCTAATATTAAATCAGGAGTAATAGCAGCATTTATACTTGCATTTATAAATTCCTTTAATAATGTGCCTCTTTCAGTATTTTTATCAGGACCAGGGGTAAGCACATTACCTATACAAATGCTAAGTTATGTAGAGTACAATTATGACCCAACTATTGCAGCATTATCTGTGGTGCTTATGGTATTTACAATAGTTTTAATGGTAATTGTAGAAAAGACTTTAGGGTTAAGTTATTTTGCTAAATAGGAGTGATAATATATGGCATTACTTGAATTAAGAAATATAACTGCAGGTTATGGCGATAACATGATACTTAAAAACTTTAATTTTCAAGTGGAAAAGGGAGAACTTGTTTCTCTTTTGGGACCAAGCGGATGCGGAAAGACAACAACATTGAGGCTTGTTCAGGGCTTTTTAAATAGCAGGGAGGGCCAATTTATATTTGATGGAGAAGATTACACTAAGGTTCCTGTACACAAAAGAAACTTTGGATATGTATTTCAAAACTATGCATTGTTTCCACATTTAAGTATATTTGATAACGTGGCATTTGGATTAAAGCTTAGAAAAATGGATAATTCAGAAATAAATAAAAGAGTTATGGAAATGCTTGAAGTAGTAGATTTAAAAGGGTTTGAAAAGAGATTTCCAGATGAACTTTCAGGTGGACAAAAGCAAAGAGTTGCTCTGGCTAGAGCACTAGTTATAAGACCGGGATTATTACTATTTGATGAACCTTTAAGTAACTTAGATGCAAAACTTAGAGTGAAAATGAGAGTTGAAATAAGAAAGATTCAACAAAGACTTGGAATTACTGCAATATATGTAACCCATGATCAAGAAGAATGTTTTTCTATTTCAGACAAGGTTGCAGTAATGAATGGTGGCATAATTGAGCAGTTAGATAATCCGATTAACATATATAATAATCCACTAACTGAATTTACTGCAAAGTTTGTGGGATTTGAAAACTTTATAGATTTAAAGCTTATAAGTGAAGAAAATGGACAAGGAGTTTATAAAGCAAAGAATAGCACAATGTTTTATACAAGCTACACAAAGGGAGCAGATGTAAAAGGAACCATAAGACCAGAAGATATAGAAATTCAAAGATTTGATGGAAGAAATTCAGAAAATACCCTAGAAGGAATTGTTGGGATAAGTACATTCCTAGGAAAGCAAATTCAGTATATAGTAAGCACTAAGCTTGGTGATTTTATTGTAAATACAAGTTTTGAAAATAACTTTAAAAATGGTGAAAAGGTAAATATTAAATTTAATAAAGATAAATTAATATTAGTTTAAGGGGGAAACATCAATGAAAAAATTAAGTATTTTACTTGCATCAGTACTTACTGTAACTACACTTTTAGTAGGTTGTGGATCTAAAGAAGCTTCAACAAATACCAAGGAAGAACCAAAAACACTCACAATCTCCACTTGGGGATTTAATGAGGATTTATTAAAGAAAAATGTATATGAGCCTTTTGAAAAGAAATACAATGTAAAAATAGTTTTAGAAAAAGGCAATAACGGAGAAAGACTTACAAAACTTAAGCAAAAGAAAGAAGGAATTGATTTAATTTATCTTGCAGATTTGTATTCCATGCAGGGAATAAAACAAGGATTATTTGAAAAGATAAATACAGAAAATATTCCAAACTTAAATAATGTATATGATTTAGCAAAAGCTCCTCAAGGAGAAGGATATGGACCAGCATACACTATAAATAGTCTTGGAATAGTATATGATCCAGAAGTTATTAAAACTCCTATAACATCATGGGCAGATCTTTGGAAGCCAGAACTTAAAGGGAAAATTGCAATTCCAGATATAACGGTAACTGCAGGACCACTTATGATGATGGTAGCAGGTGATCAAGCTGGAGTAGATATAAAGGGAAATGAAGCTAAAGCTTTTGATAAAATGAAACAGCTTGCTCCAAGTGTTGTTAAATATTATGGAAAATCCTCAGAGCTTGCAAATATGTTTAACCAAGGCGAAATAGCTGTAGCAGTTATTCAAGACTTTGCTTATGGAAATATATTAAAAGCATGTCCACAGGCTAAATTTGTAACTCCTGCAGAAGGAAGCTATGTAGGACTTAACACAATAAATGTAGTTAAGGGATCAAAGAATAAAGAGCTTGCTGAAAAATTCATAGATTTTGCATTAAGTGAAGAAGTTCAAACTGCAACTGGTAAAGCTAAAGTAGAAGCACCAGCAAACAAGAATGTAAAATTAACTGAAGAAGAAGCTAAAGGTCAAACTTATGGAGAAGAAATGATTAAGAAATTAAAATCTGTGAATTGGGAATATGTAAATGAAGTGAATAAACAGTGGATAGACACTTGGAATAAGGAAATATCCTCTGGAAAATAAGAAGGGTTAAATATATGATGGATTTAATAATAAAGGATATACAAGTATTTAATGTATATTCAAAAAAGTTTATAAAGTCTTCGATTGTGATAAAGGACGGAAAGTTTTTATACACTACGTTGAAGGATTTAAAGAATATAAGGGCTAATAGTGTTATAGAAGGGGAAGGAAAGTATTTAATTCCTTCCCTTATAGATATACATCTTCATATAGAAAGCTCAATGGTAACGCCAGAAGCTTTTTCTCATGAGCTTATTAAAAATGGTGTGACTACAGTGGTTGCAGAACCTCATGAAATAGCTAATGTATTTGGAATTGTTGGAATAAAGGAAATGATAAAAAGGGATGAAAACTGTACTGCAGATATATTTTATGGGATTCCAAGTTCTGTGCCTTCAACAGAATTAGAAACATCGGGAGCGGAGATTGGCATAGAAGAATTTGAAGAGCTTATAAAAAATCCTAAGGTAATATGCCTTGGAGAGGTAATGAATTATGTGGAAGTAATTAAGAATCCAGAAAGTAAGATAAACAAGTTTTTAAGTTACATAAAAAATAATTATCCAAAGCTTATTATAGAAGGCCACTGTCCTAGAGTTGTTGGAGAAGATTTATATAAGTTTATATTTAATGGAGTGGATTCAGATCATACTCAGCATACTCCAGAAACTATAGAAGATAGATTTTTAAATGGGATGTTTGTAGAAATCCAAGAAAAGTCTTTAACAAGGGAAAATATAAGTTTTATTGAAGAAAATGATATTTATAATAATTTTTGCTTTGTAACAGATGATGTAATGGCAGATAACTTTATAAATGAGGGACACTTAAACAACATAATTAAAAAGGCAATTAAGCTGGGTATGAAACCTGAACGAGCAATAACCTTTGGAACATTAAATCCAGCTTTAAGGATGGATTTAAAGGATAGAGGAGCTGTTGCTCCAGGTAAAATAGCAGATTTTATAATATTAGATGATGTGGATGAATTTAATATTAATTCAGTATATAAAAATGGGGAATGTGTTTATGAAGAGGGTAAAAAATATGAATATACACCTTCTGAAAATAATTTTCCAAAAGACTTTTATAACAGTGTTGAGCTTTCAAAGATAAATGAAGAAGAGTTGAAAATAAAGGCAAATATACAAACTGGAAAAGTTAAGTGCAGAATTATAAATGTAAAAAATGGTAGTACTTTTACAGAAGAGATATTTGATTATTTAGATGTAGTAAATGGATATGTAGACTGGGAAAGTTCGCCCTATGCTCTTATAGGTGTTTTTGAGAGACACAAGGGAACTGGCAATGTAACTTTAGCTTTAGCTTCAGGAGATACCATTAAGAGAGGAGCAGTTGCAACAACCTATGCTCATGATCATCATAACTTGCTTGTGATAGGAAAAAGTCCGATAGATATAGTATGTGCTGCAAACTTTATTATAGAAAATCAAGGGGGATACTGTGTTTGTGAAAATGAAAGTATCCTAGCAAGTGTTAAGCTTAATGTGGCAGGAATACTCTCTGAAAAGTCAGTAGAAGAAGTTGGCTTTGAACTTTCAAAGGCCAAGAAAGCTATGAAGGATTTAGGATATAATCATTACAATCCTGTAATGTCCTTGAGTACAAATTCCCTTCCTGTTAGCCCTGAGCTTAAAATAACAGATATGGGACTTGTAAAGGTTAAGGAAGGAAAAATAGTAAACTTAATAGTGGAGGAATAGTATATGAATTACGATATAACTTTGCAAAAACATATAAGATGTAAAGAAGGAGATGTGGCACCTTATGTATTAATTCCTGGTGACCCTGGCAGAGCAAAGAAAATTGCAGAGACCTTTGATACCATGGAAAAGATAGCAGAAAACAGGGAATATGTAGTTTATACAGGTGAAAAAGATGGGGTAAGGCTTACTGTATGTTCCACAGGTATAGGCGGACCTTCAACGGCAATTGCAATGGAAGAACTTGCAAAGCTTGGATGCCATACTTTTATTAGAGTAGGCTCCGCTGGAGGAAGAAGAGAAAATCTAAAAATAGGAAGTTCTGTTATAGTAAATGCAGCAGTAAGAGCTGAAGGAACAAGTAAGGTGTATCTTCCAGAAATATATCCTGCAATTGCAAACTTTGATGTGACATTAGCCCTTAGAGAAGCGGCTAAAGAATTAAATGAAGAAACTTTTATGGGCACAAGCCTTACAAGAGATGCTTATTATATGCAGGACACTGAGTTGAATGAAAAGATATCAAATACAGATGTTGCTGTATCTGAAATGGAATGTGCCACAGCGTTTATTGTAGGATCTAAAAGAGGGTTTAAGGTTGGTGCTATAGTAGGTACTGATTCTAACATACTTCAGAAAAATCAGCTTACTTTAGAGGAAAAGGATAAGCTTTATAATGAAGTTGAAAAGAAAATTATTAAGATAGCGGTTAGAGCTTTAGTAAATCTAGCAAAGTAAGAAGCGGTGCTTTACAATAATATTAAAATATCAATTTAAAGTATTAAAATAAATAAAAAAATATACAAAGTATGAAGGAAAAAATTAATTTGTGTAGAATTATATATTCACGAAGATAAAAAATCTTCTTTCCCACAATGCCGGTTAGATGAAAGTCTGCCGGCTACCCCTACTTTGAAGTAAAACATAATGATGAATATTTATAAAAGCATCCCAATAGGTGGGGTGCTTTTTCTATTAAAATAGAAAATAACTAAAAATCATATTGTAAAATTATAAAAAAGATAACAACGTCAAAAAAGCTCTAGCATAACTAGAGAAAATATGATATTATACTAAGTATGTTTTAAATCATGATATAGATAACCCATTTTACAGGGTAATTTCTATTATAATGAGAATTTCATTATTTGTCAATAGGTTTTATACATAAATTAAGGGGGGATTTTTATGAGTACTAAATATGTATTTATAACTGGAGGAGTTGTTTCTTCATTAGGAAAGGGAATAACAGCAGCTTCACTTGGAAGGTTATTAAAAAACAGAGGGCTTAAGGTTTCTATACAAAAATTTGATCCATATTTAAATATAGATCCAGGTACCATGAGTCCATATCAACATGGAGAAGTTTTTGTTACAGATGATGGTGCAGAAACAGATTTAGATTTAGGTCATTATGAAAGATTTATAGATGAAAATTTAAGTCAAAGTAATAATGTTACAACAGGCAGGGTATATTGGTCTGTTTTACAAAAAGAAAGACGTGGAGATTATCTAGGTGGAACAGTTCAAGTGATTCCTCATATAACCAATGAACTCAAGGATAGAGTGTATAGAATATCTAAAGAAACAGATGTAGATGTGGTTATAACTGAAATAGGTGGAACTGTTGGAGATATTGAATCATTACCTTTTTTGGAAGCTATAAGACAAATCAAGTACGAAGTTGGACGTGAAAGTGTATGTTTCATTCATGTAACGCTAATACCTTACTTAGGGAAGGCAGGAGAGCTTAAAACTAAGCCAACTCAGCATTCAGTTAAAGAATTAAGGGGGATAGGTATCCAGCCGGATATTCTAGTATGCCGCAGTGAAAAGCCACTTTCACAGGATGTAAAAGAAAAGATAGGTTTGTTTTGTAATGTAGATGCTAGTGCAGTAATTCAAAATTTAGATGCAGAGCATCTTTATGAGGTTCCTATTATGCTGCATAATGAAGGATTAGATACACTGGTTTGTGATAAATTAAGCTTAAATTGTAGTGAAAATGAGGTTCGCAATGAAGAATGGATAAGCATGATTAATAAAATCAAAAATTTAAAGGAAAATACAACTATAGGACTTGTTGGTAAATATGTAGAGCTTCATGATGCATATATTTCAGTTGTAGAAGCTTTAAATCATGGAGGTTTTGCTAACAATTCTAAAGTAAATATTAAATGGATCAATGCAGAAGATGTTACTTTTGAAAATGCAGATAGTTATTTAAAAGATGTAAGTGGAATATTGGTTCCAGGGGGCTTTGGAGATAGGGGGATAGAAGGAAAGATTGAAGCTATAAAGTATGCAAGAACAAATAATGTGCCTTTTCTAGGAATATGCCTTGGAATGCAATGTGCAGTTATAGAGTTTTCCAGAAATGTATTAAGATATACAGATGCTAATAGTTCGGAAATATACGAAAATACTACTCATCCAGTAATTGATCTAATGCCAGATCAAAAGAATGTAAACGAGAAGGGTGGAACTATGAGACTTGGATTGTATCCTTGCAAGCTTGAAGAAGATTCTAATGCATTTAGGGCATATGGTAAATCAGTAATTTATGAAAGACATAGACATAGATATGAATTTAATAATGAATATAGAAAAATTCTTACGGATGCAGGACTTAAAGTTACAGGGGTTAGTCCAGATGAAAAGCTAGTTGAAATTGTAGAAGTTAAAGACCATCCTTGGTTTGTAGCAACTCAATTTCATCCAGAACTTAAATCAAGGCCTAATAAACCTCATCCGTTATTTAGAGATTTTATTAAGGTAACATTAAATAACAAATAATTTTTGCGTAGAAAGCTTCTTAAAAGAACTTTCTACGCAAAAATTATTTGTTATTATTTTTATTACTTGGATATCTAAAATGACCAATGATTTTTGGATACCAATAATCTAATACATCAGCTTCAGCAGTGTAAGGACTTGAATTATGGATTATAAAGGGAACGCCGTCTTTTCTTCTCTTATCTGAAACTATAGCAATATGCTGAGGATTATCAAATGTTATAATATCTCCACCCTGCCATTGTTTTAAATTTTCAACATCCCCAGGCTTAAGCTCTAAAGTTAAAATTTCAGCATGCCTTGTAAAAAACACATGTAAATTAGGTACACGTCTAAAATCAATATTAGGATCTGGCTTTCCGTCTAACCTAGGATAAGCGTTTAAGTTATTTGTAATATCCTTATCTACCATATCCTTTAAATTATATCCAGCATTTTTAAATGCCCTCCATACCACATCGGTGCATACTCCTTCGGTACTTGGAGGATAACCACCTTGATAATAAGCACTTTTATACACAGGTTTGTTTTTAGCATCAAGTCTTGCGCCTTCTACTATATCTTCTAAATCTAATTTTGCATCATTATCTTTATCACTATTTACAGACACTTTTTCTACTTTTACAGGTTTTTTAAATAAGTATTTAATTTTGGGTATTTGATACTCAATTATATTGTTTTTAATATCATTATATGAAATGGAATTCTTATAGCAAAATGTCATAAAAACACTAATTAATAACAGTAATATAACAAGTAATTTCTTTTTCATCCTGACACCTCCTTTAACCGAATTATGGATATAGTATCCGAGCTTACAGTATATATTTCTGTACCTTTTTAGCCACAAAACTTAGCATTTATGTTGACTTATTATCCCGTAAAAGTTGTTCTTTATGAACATTTTACCATATAGTAATTACAGTACAAAGTCCGAAAATATTCTTGATTTTTTTAAATCCCTTTACAAATACTACAAGGAATTTTATAGTATAAAGAGAATATATAAAAGTATTAGAATAAAATGAGTAAAGGACGGGAGTACACATGAATAAAAAGGCAATATGTGCATTAGCTTTGACAGTAAGTTTTTCAATATCTTCTATAGTAGCAGCAGCTACTATAAGTACAGAGAGAATTTTTGGCTTAAATAGATACGAGACTTCAGCTGCTATAAGTGAAAAGGGATTTACAAAGGGTAGTGAGGTTGTTTTTATAGTATCAGGAGAAAACTTTCCAGATGCATTATGTACAGCACCTTTAGCTAAAAAGTATAATGCACCAATACTTTTAAGTGGGAAAAATAAGCTTGATCCTAAAGTTAAAGAAAGACTCCAAAGTCTTAATGCTAAAAAGGTTTTTGTAGTAGGGGGAACTGGGGTTATATCTGAGGATGTTGTAGAAGAGATACAAGATCTAAACATATATCCTGAAAGAATATATGGGCTTAATAGATATGCAACTTCAGCTAAAATAGCAGGAAACATGAGTGAAAGTAATGAAATAGTAGTAACAACGAGCTCTGCCTTCGCAGACGCATTATCCATTGCGCCTATTGCTGCAATGAAATCTATGCCTATACTACTAGTGGACAAGAATGAGATACCTAAGGAAACTGCTGATTTTATAAAAACCCATGATATAAGTAAAGTATATTTAATAGGTGGACCTGGGGTGATAAGTGACAATGTAAAGGGACAACTACCTAATGCTACAAGACTATATGGAAATACAAGATATGAAACAAATATAAATGTAATAAATAATTTCAAAGAAGAATTAGATTTATCAAAACTTGTAATTGCTTCAGGAGCAAATTTTCCAGATGCTCTTTCAGGTTCAATACTTGCGGCGGTGAATAAAGCACCATTAATGCTTTTAAGTGAAAAACCAGGCAGTCTTACAGATGAGTTTATTAGTCAGAATAAAGAAAACATAAAAGATACGCTTATATTAGGTGGAACTGCTGTATTAAGCCAAAATGCCCTTGATTATGTATGGGGTGATAAGGAAAGACCAGTAGAAGAAGCAAAATAGTATAGAAGAAAGAAACCTATGGTATTTTATGAGCGTATAGATATAAAATTATATGTTGATTATTATAATATAAGTTAATTTGATGAAATTTGTTTGGTATATTTAAAGACAAACTGGACATAAATTCATATAGATACTACTGAAAAAATTTAGGGGGAATCTATATGAACAAAAAAGCAGTATGTACATTAACTTTAGCCTTAAGCCTTTCTTTGACCTCAGCGGTATTGGCTTCAAATGTTAACAAGGAAAGAATTTTCGGATTAGATCGATATGAGACTTCGGCAAAGATATGTGATAAAGAATTTTCAAGTAATACTGAGGTTGCATTTATAGTATCAGGAGAAAATTTTCCGGATGCACTTTGTACTTCTCCTTTAGCAAAGAAGTATAATGCACCGATATTGCTTACAAGTAAGAATGAATTAAATTCCAATGTTAAGGAAAGGCTTATTAAGCTCAATGTGAAAAAAGTGTTTATAATAGGTGAAAATGGCTCAGTTAGCAAAAAGGTAGAGGATGAAATAAAAGCTTTAAACATAGAAGTAGAAAGAATTAGTGGAACAACTAGGTATGAAACCTCAGTAAAAATAGCAGAAAAAATGGATGAAAGCTATGAAGTAGTAGTTACAACCAGTTCATTATTTGCAGATGCATTATCCATAGCTCCTATTGCAGCCATGAAATCAATGCCTATACTTTTAGTAAATAAAAATAACATTCCTAAGGAAACAGAGGAATTCATAAGAAATCATAGTATAGATAAGGTATACTTAATAGGAGGGCCCGGTGTAATAACGGATACTGTTAAGAATAAACTCCCAAATGCAGAAAGATTATATGGTAACACTAGATATGAAACCAATATAAATATAATAAATCACTTTAAAGATGAACTAGATTTATCTAATCCTATAGTGGCTTCAGGAGAAAATTTCCCAGATGCACTTTCGGGTTCAATGCTTGCAGCTATAAATAAAACTCCATTAGTACTTTTAAATGATAATCCAGGCAAAGCTACAGATAATTTTTTAAAGGTAAATAATGATGGATTAAAAGAAATAACTATATTAGGTGGCATAAGCGGTGTAAGTGAAGACGCATATAGCTATGCTATAGGGGAAAAGGCAAGACCACAAGAAATATTAGCTTCTTTAAGTGAAAGTGAAATAAGAAGCTATGTGGAAAATGGATGGGATTTTATAATAAACTCTGCTGTAGGCCTTAATAAAGATATTTTAAAATATAATGACGAAGTAATAATAAATGATACTTACTATCATGAACTTAAAGATGAGTATTCAACTAGAGAAGGGCTTTTAAATTTACTCAATAAGAACTTTTCCAAGGAATACAGCAGTAAATTAATAAATAGTTTGTATTATGAAAAAGTAAATGGTAAGTACTATATAGTCATTGGTCAGCCAGGATTGGCTTTTGAACTTTCAAAATCCAAAATAATTGATAAGAAAGTACAAGGAAATAAATTATATATTACTTGGTCAGGTTACTCAGAGTATGATGAACAGTATCCATCTACGAAAGCAGTGCTTAAATATGAAAATGGTAAGGTTGTGGTGGATTACTATGAGGAGTTATCAGAAGTTGGCGGTGTAGCTAGATAATGATGGAAGTTTATAAGGTATGAAGGATATTTTACTATCCATCAGGTTGTTGAAGAACCCTATGCGTTGCATAGGGTTTTGCTATGTTTTCTCAAAATTTATACGATAGTATGTACAAATTGACTATATGGTGCAACTGGATCTAACTATCCAATAAGTACAGTTTATGCGGACGAGAGTGGTTATATTTATGCTTTGGCTGACAAAGAAAATAACAGATTAATTTATGTGGAAATTAATTTTTGTGATTATTTTACTGATATAGACTATGAAAAGATAATTAATAAAAAATATCTTCCAAGTTAACTTTGATGCAAAAGAAGGTAATTCAACTCAAAAGAAAAAAATGTAGGTTAGATTGTTTTTGTGTAATTAGGTATCGATACAATTGCCATATTTATAGAAATATGAAATAATAAACATAGATATTACTTTAATATAAAATTAATTCATGAAACACGGGGGTTAAATTAATGAAAGAATATAAATATATATTTGGACCCATACCATCTAGAAGAATGGGATTATCATTAGGGGTAAGTCCTATACCTAAAAAGACTTGTAACTATTCCTGTATATATTGTCAATTAGGTAGAACGGATAAAATGACCAATGAAAGACGCGAATATTTCCCTCTTGAAGGTATAGTAGAAGAATTTAAAGAGTACATAAAAAACAATGATAATTTTGATGTGGTGACAGTGGTAGGAGAAGGAGAACCTACTCTCTATTCAAGACTTGGAGAGCTTATTGATAAACTTAAAGCCTTAACTGAAAAACCTGTAGCAGTTATAGCAAATGGAGGTCTTTTTGACTTAGAAGAAGTTAGAGCAGACTTAATGAAAGCAGATATAGTACTCCCTACCTTTGATGCTTGCGATGAAGAAGAATTTATAAAGGTAAATAGACCAATTAAAAAAATTAACTTTAAAGATATATATGAGGGATTAGCTCAGTTTTGTAGAGAATATAAGGGCCAATTGTGGGTAGAAGTTATGCTCGTGCGCGGCTTTAATGATAGTGAAGGAAGTTTAAGAAAGCTTAGAACTCTTTTAGAAGGTTTAAGGTATGATAGATTATATATAAACACTCCTGTAAGACCTCCAGCTGAAGGATATGCGGCCCAAGTATCTAAGGAGACAATGATAAAAGCTTCAGAAATACTTAATGGTATTGCTATAGATACCTTGACTGAAGGAAGTTTTTATAGTGAAGAAAAGGATGATTATAAAGCAATACTTGATATAATAAAAAGACATCCGATGAATCAACATGAAATTATTAGCTTTTTAACTGACAGGAATGCTGAAAATATAGATGATATGGTAAAAAGATTAGAAGAAGATAGTAAGATAGAAGTAGTTAATTATAAGGGGTATAAAACTTTTAGATTAATATAAAGGACGGGATACTATGGAAAAACATATTAAAAGGGTGGCAGCTATTCATGATATGTCTGGTTTTGGCAAAACTTCTCTTACAGCAATAATACCTATATTATCTACTATGAAAATTCAAGTATGTCCCCTTCCTACAGCCATATTGTCTACCCATACTGGAGGATTTGATAATTATACTTTTGTAGATTTAACAGATACCATGGAGACATATATAAAACACTGGAAGGATTTAAATTTAGAATTTGACTCAATATACAGTGGTTTTTTGGGATCTAATAGGCAAATAGAAATTGTGGCAGATTTTATAGATAAATTTAAGAAACAGGATACATTAGTAGTAGTTGATCCAGTGCTTGCAGATAATGGAGAACTGTACAGCACTATGAATGATGAGATGGTAAAAAATATGAAGCAACTTATTAAAAAAGCACAAATAATAACTCCAAATTTTACTGAAATGGCGCTGCTTTTAGACAAGGAGTATAATAGAAATATAAGTACAGAAGAACTAAAGTTATGGTTAAAAGAATTGTCTGATATGGGTCCGGAAGTAGTTATAGGAACAAGTATGCCTGAAGATAAGGATGAAAAATTCACAAGTGTAATTGCTTATGACAAAAGGCATGATAAGTATTGGAAAGTTAGCTGTGCTTTTATACCTGCACATTATCCTGGAACAGGGGATATATTCAGCAGTGTTATAGTAGGAAGTCTTTTAAATGGAGAAAGCATTCCTGTAGCCATCGATAGGGCAGTTCAATTTGTAAATTCAGCAATAAAGGCAAGTTATGGATTTGATTATCCAGAAAGAGAAGGCGTACTTTTAGAAAATGTACTTAATAATCTCAATATGCCTGTATATATGAATAGTTACCAATTACTGTAGCAAGGAAATAGGTAATAATAGTTAAGGGGGAAATTCAGAGTAAATTGAATGTCCCCCTTAACTATTATTTACTAGCCATTAATTATTCTATAAAGTGTTGCCATGCTTATTCCTAGGGCCTTTGCAGCAGCTTTTTTTCCGTTTAGGTCACTTCCGTAAATATTTAGGGCATTTAAAACTAAGTCTTTTTGATAGTTCTTTACCATATGGTTTAAATCCATGGAAGATTCAGGTGCTTTTATGTTCCTATTTTTGAGTTTTGCTCCTAGTACATCTAAAGATATATTACTACCGGTGGCAAAATTAACTCCATATTCTATGAGATTTTTAAGCTCTCGTATATTTCCTGGGAAAGAGTATGAAAGTAGGGCTTTCTCGCATTCGTTTGTAAAGCCTTTTATATCTTTTTCATAAATGGTACAAAACTTTTTTAAAAAGTATCTAGCCAAAAGTATTATATCGTAGCCTCTTTCACGTAGTGGAGGTATTCTTATAGGAATTACATTTATTCTATAAAATAAATCTTCTCTAAAGATATCTTCACTTACTAATTTATGTAAGTCCTTATTTGTGGCAGATATTATCCTTGGATTTACTTTTATTGTCTTGAGGCCGCCAACTCTCATTATTTCTTTTTCTTCAAGTACTCTCAAAAGTTTTACTTGGGAGTCTTGGGGAAGATCACCAAGTTCATCTAAAAATACTGTTCCATTTTTAGCTATTTCAAACTTGCCAAGCTTTCCTTGAAGGTTTCCGCCAGTAAAGGAGCCTTTTTCATATCCAAAAAGTTCGCTTTCAATTAAAGATTCAGGAATTGCTCCACAATTTATAGGCATGAATATATCTTCACGACGTTTACTAGAGCAGTGAATAGCTCTTGCAAAAACTTCTTTTCCAGTGCCGCTTTCCCCTAAAAGAAGTACTGATACATCACTTTCAGCAACTTGCATAGCTTGAAGCTTTGCTTTAAGCAGGCTTTCGCTTTCTCCAAGTATATCTTCAAAGGTAGTTATATTTGGATTTTCAGTTACTTTAAAAACGGATTTCTGCATTTTATTAAAGTCTGAAAATAACAATACCGCTCCTTCGCGTTTATCTTTCACAAGTATAGGAGAAGAGTTTATAATAAAATAATTTTTGCCTATAGGAAGTGGGCCTATTTCACCATTGAAATTTAGCTCTTTTAAACTCTTTATGGTGCTTTTAGGAAGTAAAGAAGTTATGTCGGATGAATCTTTTAAGGTATCCAAATACTTCTCCTTAAGGTACTTATTGACGGTTATTATTTTTCCGTCATTGTTTATAGTTATAACCCCTTCGTTTTTTATAGAATCTATTAAAGTATTGAATTCAGATAACTTATATTCAGCCATACTTCCTAAAAGTCTTTCGTGTATTTTAGAGGCTATAAGATTGCTAAGTCTATTTTCGAAGGCTTCATAATCATCTTTTTTATTTACAAATAGACCTTTTATATCATGGTTAAATATACTCATTCCTAGTATTCCAACTATATTTTCATCAACTATTATAGGCATACAAAGTTCGGCCTGTTCCTTGCAGGTACCCTGAGCATAGCAGCCTTGACATAAGGAATCTTTGGTAGGCTCTGTAATAAAAAAGTTTTTTCCTGTTTCAAGAGATTTATGATAAACGGAATTTTGAGGAATAAATCCACCTATTTTTTCTTTGAATTCTCCTGTTCCACATATTCTTTGAAGATTTTTATCTACAATTGTTATATCTATTCCAGTTATGGCTTTAGTGGTTTCGCAAATTTCTTGCAGATCCTTTTGAAAGGTATTTAACATAATATATCTCCTCTTTATTTCACTCCAAGTATAATTCAAATATCGAAAAAAGATTACTAAAGTATAATAGAACTATATTATCAGAAATGATAATATAGTTCTCATTTCTGATAATACATTAAATGAGGAATAAATACAAGTGTTTATACGTTTACATATTTATATTTATCAAATATGAGAAATATGAAAAGAAAATTCAAGATAAAACATAAAAAGACGGCACCTTAGCTATTGGCACGGTTATTGCTTGTAAATATTGATAAGAATAAATAGTGATAGAAATAAAGGAGGAAGTATTATGAATGAGGAATTATTATTAAATATACTAAAAAATCAAGTAACACCAGCTCTAGGATGTACTGAACCAGGAGCGGTAGCTTATGCTGTGGCAGTAGCTAAAGAAGCACTTGGAGAAGAAGTTAAATCTTTAGAAATTATAGTAGATAAAAATATATTGAAAAATGGTATGGAAGTTGGAATACCAGGAACAAAGGAAAAAGGAATTATATTTGCAGCAGCACTTTCGCTTGTAATGGGAAAATCTGAATATAAGCTAGAAGCACTTAAAGGAATATCTGAGGAAGATATAAAAAAGGCATTTAAAATAGTTAATGAAAAGATAATAAAATTAAATCTTAAAGAAGGTACTTCAGGGTTATATATAGAAATTATAGCAAGAGGCATAAATGATATTTCTACATCAAAAATTAGAAATACTCATTTGAATTTAGTAAGCGTATCAAGAAATGAAAAGATATTATTTGAAAAAGAAGAAATTCCAGCTATTAGTGAAGAAAAAAAAGAAGACACTTCAAATTTGAGAGATAGGATAAGAGAATTTACAATTTCAGATTTGATTATGTTTGTTAATGAAATAGATTATGAAAAAATAAAATTTATAAATGATGGCATTCAAATGAACATGGCAATGGGGAATGTCGGGCTTAAAGGAGAAACTGGAATTGGTATTGCAAAGTTTTATAGTAAATTAGAAGGAATTCAAAATAAGGCAAAGTCACTAACAGCAGCAGCATCTGAAGCTAGAATGTCTGGATATCCACTTCCTGTAATGAGTAGTGCAGGTTCAGGAAATCACGGACTTGTAGCAATACTTCCAATTGCATTTATAGGGCAGGAAAAAGGAATGGAAGAAGAGAAGATAATAAGAGCGGTTGCATTAAGTCATTTAGTTACTATATTTGTTAAAAGCTATACAGGTTCTCTAACTCCAGTATGTGGATGTGGAGTGGCAGCAGGCGTAGGCTGCAGCGCTGGACTTACTTATCTTTTAGGAGGTAACACGAGACAAATAGAGGGTGCTATAAGTAACATGATTGCAGGTCTTACAGGAATGATATGTGATGGAGCCAAAATTGGATGTGCTTATAAGCTTGCTATATCTGTATCTTCCGCCTTAGATGCCAGCGAACTTGCACTTAACGATGTAGTTATACCTTCAAATAATGGCATATTAGATGAATCAGTAGAAAAAGCCATACAAAATTTAGGCAGGGTTTCTAATGAAGGTATGGATCATACTGATAGTGTTATATTAGACGTTATGGTTAAGAAGTGTGTTTAATAAATAAAATTTTATTGTCCATTAATAATTTACTTTTATATAAAAATAATTAGAAACAAGGGGGATATGTTAATGGGTAAGTTAAAGGACAACTTAATAGTAAAGCTGTTTTTAGGAGTAGTACTAGGTCTTATAATAGGCCTTGCAGCTTCTAAGCAAGTTATTATTATTATTGTAACTGCAAAGTATGTTTTTGGGCAAATTATATTTTACTGTATTCCTTTAGTTATTATAGGGTTTATTGCACCAGCAATTATTAAAATGAGGAGTAATGCAAGTAAGATGTTAGGTGCAGCAGTGGTTATTGCATATGTATCATCTGTAGGGGCAGCTGCTTTTTCCATGATATCTGGGTATAGCATTATACCACACTTATCAATATCAAATAACACAGAAGGTCTAAAAGAACTTCCAGAAATACTATTTAAGCTGGATATTCCTCCAATAATGACAGTTATGACGGCTTTAGTTACGGCGATATTAATTGGACTTGCAACAGCATGGACAAATTCAGATTTAGTAGAAAAAATATTTGATCAATTTCAAAATATTACACTTTCAATAGTAAGCAGAGTAGTTATTCCGATATTACCTTTTTTTGTTGGAACTACCTTTGCATGTCTTGCTTATGAAGGTGGAATTACAAAACAACTGCCAGTATTTTTAATAGTAATATTTATTGTTATAGTTGGACATCTTATTTGGCTTACATTGCTGTACCTTATAGGTGGAGCTATATCTAAAAAAAATCCAATGGAAGTTATAAAACACTATGGGCCAGCGTATTTAACAGCTGTAGGAACTATGTCCAGTGCGGCAACTTTACCTGTATCTCTTAAATGTGCTCATAAATCAAAGGTTCTGAGAAAGGATATGGTGGATTTTGCAGTGCCACTTTGTGCAAATATTCATCTCTGCGGATCAGTTTTAACTGAGGTATTCTTTGTAATGACGGTATCCAAAGTAGTATATGGAACATTACCACCTTTAAGTTCTATGATTCAATTTATTATACTTCTTGGAATATTTGCAATAGGTGCCCCTGGAGTTCCTGGAGGAACAGTAATGGCTTCACTAGGATTGATTACAAGCATACTTGGATTTAACGATTCTGCAGTAGCGTTAGTTCTTACTATATTTGCACTACAAGATAGTTTCGGAACAGCATGCAATGTTACAGGGGATGGAGCTATAACTTTAATGCTAACAGGACTTGTAGAAAGAAATTCATATTTTAAACACGAGGAGACCATTGAAGTATAAAATATGCAGAAATAATTTAGTATAAAGGATAAAATAATCCCTACATCTAATATAAATAGATAGTAGGGATTTTTATTTATTTGAGAGGAGATTTTTTATGGATATTAAAGCGCTGTCGGAAAAGTATAATGATTATATTATAAGAATGAGAAGAGAATTTCATCAGCATCCAGAATTAAGCTGGGAGGAAGAGTGGACAACTGATAGAATTGAAAAAGAACTAAAGGATATGGGTTTGAAGACTGAAAGATTTGAGGGTAAAACCGGAGTAGTGGCATACTTAGAAGGTGGAAAAGCTGGAAAGACCATAGCTCTAAGAGCAGATATAGATGCACTTCCCATAGAAGAACATACAGAGTTGTCCTTTAAATCTACTAATAAAAATATGCATGCTTGCGGTCATGATTGTCATACTGCTATGCTTTTAGGAGCTGTAAAAATACTTGGAGAAATTAAAAATGATTTAAATGGAAATATAAAGTTTATATTTCAGGCAGCAGAAGAAACCTGCCATGCAGCAGAGTATTATGTGGAGCAAGGAATCCTTGAAGGAGTGGATGCCATATTTGGAATGCATATATGGGGAACATTAGAGGCTCCTAAGATAAATTTTGAGCCAGGCGGGCGCATGGCTTCCTGTGATAACTTTAAAATAACTGTAAGGGGGAAGGCAGCCCATGGTTCTGCACCACATTTAGGAGAAGATGCAGTAGTTGCAGCAGCTTCAATAATAATGAATATTCAAACTTATGTGAGCAGAAAAAATAATCCATTAAACCCTCTTGTTATAAGTATAGGAACTATACATGGTGGAAATAGATTTAACATTATTGCAGATAAAGTTGAAATGGAAGGAACTATAAGAACTTTTTCAAAGGAGGTCAGAGGATATCTAGAAAAGGACTTAAGAAATATAATAGAAAACACAGCTAAGGCCTTAGAGGCAGAAGCGGAATTTGAATATTTATGTTACCCATCCCCGGTAATAAATGATGAAAAACTTGCTGAGATAGCAAAGAAAGTATCAGTAAAACTATATGGAGAAGAAAGCCTAGTATCAATGGATAGACTTATGGGGTCAGAAGACTTTGCATACTTTATGGATGTAGTTCCTGGAGTATACGGATTTTTAGGATGTAGAAATGAAGATATAGGAGCTATATATTCTAATCATAGTGATAAATTTACGGTAGATGAAGATGTTTTAAAAAGAGGATCGGCACTGTATGCACAGTTTGCAGTGGACTTTTTAGAAAATTGATTTCTAATCTTAAACTATTGCTTAAAAAGTTGCTTTGCAACTTTTTTTTATTGGTATTAATTCTATTATTATTTCAAATACTATATTATAAAATTTTCAAAATGCAGAGCTGATATAGGAGAGAAGTAATATGAAGAAGAAAACTGCAATTATTTTATTAATTATAGGAATTTTATTAGTTGGTGGAATATATTTCCAAGGACAGAGAATTGCAAAATCAAAGATTAAGGAAGTAAAAACAGCTACAGTAAGTCGGGGAGATATAAAGTCTTATTTGTCAACTACTGCAGTAATTAAATCAAAAGAAAGTAAGGATTATTATTCAGCTCAACTTAAAATAAATAAACTTTATGTTAAAGTAGGAAGTAATTTAAAAAAGGGAGATAAAATTTTAGATTATGATATAACTGACATAAATGCTCAAGTTAGGCAGGCACAAATACAATATGATAATGCTATTTTGCAAAAGAGAGATGCAGTTAATCAAAGAGAGATGGTGGAGAGTAAGCGTAAAGATATAGAAGTGGAAATTGAAAGACTAGAGGAAAGTAAAAACCCCCAGGATCAAATTACTTTAGGAACGCTTAAGCAGCAAAGGGATTCTTTTAAAAGCATATCTGATGAGCAGCTTCAGCTTTTAGATAACTCGGTTGCATTAGCTAAAACTGCACTTAATACATCGTATAGTAAGCTCAGTATTGCTTCAGAAGGAATAATAGCTGATTTTGATGGAGTTATAACTTCATTAAATGTATCACAAGGTTCCATGGGTAATCCAACGCAGCCTGCATCAACTCTCCAAAACATAAAATCACTAAAAGCAGTAGTTTCTTTAGGAAAATATGATGTATTAAAGGTTAAGTTAGGTCAAGGCGCAATAATTAAAAATGGAGATAAAATATATAACGGCAAAGTTTCTTTTATAAGTCCTTCGGCAAGCAAGGGGCAAAACGTTATGGGTGTGGGCGTAGTAGATACAGTGGATAAAACTTTGGATTGTGATATAGATATTATAGGAAATCCACAAGATTTAAAGATAGATTTTGATGCAGATGTAGATATACTGCTTGGAGAAGTAAAAGGGGTATTAAAGATACCAACAGAAGCTATAAGAACAGATAAAAGTGGAAAAAACTTTGTGTATGCAGTTGAAAATGGAGTATTAAGTGAAAAGGAAGTAGGACTAGGGCTTCAGTCGGATATGGAAGCTGAAATAAAATCAGGATTAGCTCAAGGGGAGAAAGTTGTATTAAATCCATCTGGAAATTTTAAAACTGGAACTAAGGTTAGGGTAGTATAAGGAGAAACGATATGATAATTGAAGTAAAGGATGTCTATAAAACCTATGATACAGGAGCACTTAAATTTACAGCTTTAAAGGGAATAAATTTAAGTATAGATAAGGGAGAATTTACATCCATTATGGGGTCTTCGGGTTCTGGGAAGTCAACTTTTATGAATATTTTAGGCTGCCTTGATAAAATGGATAGTGGTATGTATATATTAAATAATAAAAATATATCTCATTTAGAAGATAATGAACTTGCTAAAATAAGAAATACAGAAATAGGATTTGTATTTCAGGCATTTAATCTTCTTCCGAGGATGACAATACTTGAAAATGTAGAATTACCAATGGTGTATGCAGGAATTGCTAAAAAGGAAAGAAGGAAAAAGGCACTTGATGCATTAGAAAGGGTAGGACTATCTGATAGAATTATACATAAACCTACTGAAATATCAGGAGGACAAAAGCAAAGAGTAGCAATAGCAAGGGCAATAGTTAATAATCCTTCTGTTATTATGGCAGATGAACCTACGGGAAATTTAGATAGTAAATCTACCTTTGAGATACTTAAAATATTTCAAGATTTAAATAATGAAGGGTCTACCATAATAATGGTTACTCATGAGCCAGATGTGGCTAAATATACAAAAAGAATTGTAAGATTTAGAGATGGGGAAATAGTAGCTGATGAAGTTGTGAAAAATAGGCTTATAGTGTGAACGCCATTTGAGGAGAGAATAAAATGACTTTTATTGAAAACTTTAAAATAGCTTTAGATAGCATAAGAGCTAATAAGTTAAGGTCACTTTTAACAATGCTTGGCATAATAATTGGTATAAGTTCCGTAATTACAATAGTTTCTTTAGGCCAGGGTGGTCAAAGTACCATTACAGGAGAATTTGAAAAGATCGGTTCTACATCTGTAAGTATAAGAGTTGATACTCAAAAGGCAAATAAAAGTGATTATATAACTATGGAAGATATAAATCAAATTAGAGACAAAATAACCTCTGTAAAATACATAACACCAACTTTGCAAAAACAGGGAGTAGTAACATCAAATAAGAAATCTAAAAGAGCATATATCACTGGAGGTAATGAGGAACTTCAGTATGCTAGAAATTTGGAAATAATATATGGAAGATTTTTTAATGAAAGAGAGTATTTAGAAGGGGAGTCTGTAATTGTAGTTGATCAAGTGGCGGCTAGAAAACTTTTTGGATATGAAGATGTGGTTGGCAAGACAATAAAAGTTGGCTCTAAAAATTCTCCTAAACAAGCTTTAATCATAGGGGTTATAAAAAGTGAAATGGAGATGTTTGGAGGAGATGATGAAAATATACCCGCTATGGTTATGGCACCAGTAACACTTGTGCAAGAATTGTATGGTAGTGATAATTTAATAGATTCAATACTTGTAAGTGCAACTTCTAAGGAGTTAAGTGAAACAGCTGGGAATAGTGCCCTAAATATACTTGAAAGCAGACACAACAATAAAGGAAGGGACATATATAAAGCAGAAGCACTTATGAAGCAATTGGAACAAATAAATAAGATAATAGGAATATTTACTGCATTTATAGGTGCGGTAGCTGCTATCTCTCTCATAGTTGGAGGAATCGGCGTTATGAATATTATGCTTGTATCAGTTACTGAAAGAACTAGAGAAATAGGTATAAGGAAGGCAATAGGGGCAACCACAGGTACAATATTGCTTCAATTTTTGACGGAATCTGTAATAATTTCAGTTGTGGGTGGAATGATAGGAATGATTTTAGGAGTAATAGGTGCAAATATAATAGGTTCCTTTGCAAATATCGTGCCAAAAGTATCTTGGGTAGTTGTGGCTAGTACAATATTGTTTTCTTCAGCGGTGGGTATTTTTTTTGGAATATATCCTGCAAAAAAAGCAGCTCAAATGGATCCTATAGATGCATTGAGATATGAGTAAAATGGAATTTATTTACTGAATTTATCATAGGCTTTTTTCTAATACTAACATTGTAGTATTTTAAAGACTGCAAATTATACTCATAAAATAGTATTATAGAAAGGAGAATTTATTATGATGAAATCAAAAAAGTTAATAGTTGCATTAACTATTGCAGCAACTATAATGCCTTCAGCAGCTTTAGCTCAAACAACACCTTCAAATGAACAAAAGTCACCTAATAATATAATAGAGAGCCAAAAGGAAGATAAGAAACAAGATAAGAAGGAAGATTTTGAAAAGAGAGAAGAAAAAATAAACAAAAGATTAGAAAAACAATCTAAGCTTGTAGAAAAAGCAGATGAAATAGTTCCAGGAACAAAGGCACAATGGGATAAGACTATAAACGAAAGAAAAGAATTAATGGAACAATTTAAGCCTTTAATTAAAAAGCACAAGGAAGATAATATGGTAAAAGATAATGCAGAAAATAAAAAAGACTGCAGAGAAGAAAATAAAGAAAAACGAGAAGAAATGAAAAAAGAGCATGATAAGATGAGAGAAGAAAAGAAAGCTATGTGGAAAGACTTTGAAAAGGCTGTGGATTCAAAGGATGGTAAACAAGTAAAAGCTAGTTTTGATAAAATAATTAATTCAATGGAGCAATCCAATAGTAGATTAAAATCAAAAATTGAAAAATTATCATAATTCCTAAGTGACTGTCGCAAAATTTTATTTTGAGACAGTCACTTTTTTAGAAAAAATTATAAATTATTTTAAATTTAGATAACTTCTGAATGGACCAAGACATATTTTTATAAAAGGTGATATAATGATAAATAGATACAGGAAATTTTCTAATAGTTTACTAATCTATACTAAAATTTAAGATTACCAATAGATATTCAAATCATGTAAGGAGATATATATGTATTATATTTATATTTTTATAGTTATAAACATAATAAGCTGCTCACTTATGGGGTGGGATAAACACTGCGCAAGAAAGCATAAGTGGAGAGTGCCTGAAAAGGTATTGTTTGGATGGGCGTTTTTATTTGGAGCTACTGGAGCATATCTAGGAATGAAGGTATTTCATCATAAAACTTTACATAATATGTTCAGATATGGTTTTCCGACTCTTATGATTATACAGTGGGTTTTTATTATAACTTTTTTATCAAAATATCATATCATATTTTGAATAAGAATGATTAATTTAAATAGGCATTTATATAAATGTCTTTTTATTTTAGGAAAAAACTTATATAAAATTTAAGCTTTTTGCTATATTTTATTAGGAAAATCTACTGTAAACAATACCAGTCAAATCAATGGATTAAGGAGATATGCCAGTAATTTCATATAGACAACTTGTATGATAGACTATAAAATGTAACTTACAAAGATGCCGAATCTCCTTTATGGAGTACGGGGGATATCCTATGGGGTGAATCTTTTAAAGTAGGGTACCTCTAACCCGAACCCGTCAACTAACCTCGGAGGCAAAATGGAGGTATAAAATTATGAAAAAATTAAAGGTATTTGCTTTATCTATGATTTTAGTTTTAGGATTAAGTATTGTGATTTATAATACTAATGCTAAAATGGTTAATAATCAGGAAAAGAAATATCAAAATCAAGAGATAGCGACATTAGGTAATAATGAAGAGGACATGCATAAGGCAGTTAATGAAGATAAGGAAAGTTCGAATTTAAAAACTGTAAGCTTTAATAATTCAGATGAAGCTAAAAATGTAGACAAGAATAAGGGACAAGATGTAAGTGGCTTAAATAAGACAAATGCTGATGTTAAAAAAGTTAGCACAGTATCAAAAACACAGCCAAAGGTAAAGTCATCAAATAAAGCTGCTGCCAGTAGAGGAAACCTAAAAGCGGCTGTATCATATAATGCAAAAGAGTTAGATCTTCTTGCAAGACTTGTTAGAGCAGAAGCAGGGGGGGAATCTTATAGTGCACAGGTGGCTGTAGCAGCAGTGGTTATAAATAGAGTTAAAAGCTCAAAGTTTCCAAATACTATAACTGCAGTTATACACAGTAATAATCAATTTACTCCAGTACAAAATGGACAAATTAATAAACCTGCAACAGCTGCTAACAAAAAGGCAGTACAAGAAGCTTTATATGGAGAAGATCCAAGTAATGGAGCATTATTTTTCTATGATACAAGTTGTACAAGTAAATGGTTATTGTCCAAGCCTGTAAAAGCTAGAATAGGTAAAATGGTATACGCATATTAGAAATAAGACGGCATTTTAATGTTGAACGTACCGTATGGATTCTGCATTTAAGAAAGAGCTTCTAATGCTTGCTCAATGCTTTCTACAATGCAGAACCCATACTCTATGTTCAACATTAAAAATATCGTAATTTCCTTAGAGGAATTGTAAATTCTTGAATGCCTAGTACATAGGGACCTATTTCATAAGGTTGAAAGTAAATTACAAGGTTACTGCCATCAATATAAAAAGGTTGAGTATTGCTTATAGTTTTAAATTCTGTTATTGGAATGGCTCCAGGAACAGAATTTTTTTTGTCTATTTGAAGCTGTATTTCCTTGTTAATTAAGTCAATGTAATTTGTGGTTGGCTTAAATAATTTTTCTAAAGTAACATTTTCACCAGTCTTTAAGTTCAAATTATAAGGTAGTTTATATGAAATGCCGTGAGCACCACCGGTATATTCGTAATACATAATAGTAAGGCTTAAGAATGAGGCATTAGCATAATGAACGTCATAATTTGTCTGAACATTATAGGGGCTAGTTAAGATGTTGTTGTCCATATCAGTTTTAGCAAGTTTTTCTATTTTGTTCTTAAGATCATAAATAGAATTTAATATATATTTATTTATTTTATCTTGAATATTTTTGTCCTTTAAATTATTTAATGTAGGTATATTCAAATCCACTTCAATATAATCTTCCTTGTAATTTATTTTTGTAGTACTTATCGTTATATTATTTATATCATATAAAAACATAGAGTTTGATTTTAGTTTTGCGGAATGAGCATTAACAGGATAAATGATATTTATTATAAAACTTAATAAAGTTAGCACTAAGACAGAAAATACAAATAAAGATTTTTTCATTTAATCACCTCAAAAGTTAAGTCTTCATAGTTAGCATTTGTCTTATTAGATTTATTATGTATGTATAATATTCATGATTTACAAAAACAATGGTTAAATTATGATTGTTAATACAATGTAATTCTCTAAGATATTTTTTTGAATTAAATTATAGTGTTTAAATATGGATGGTTTAGAGAAATATATTATTATATAGTGAATTTTATATTAAGGAGAGAGTATAAATGGGTAAAATTTTATCGCATTATATAATGCCGCATCCACCTATTGCTGTAGCAGAGGTAGGAAAAGGGGAAGAAAAAAAGATTCAAAAGACCATAGATGCTTGCATTGAAATTTCAAAGGATATAGAAGAAAAAAAGCCTGAAACTATAATAATAATTACTCCTCATGGACCACTTTTTAGAGATGCTGTGGCAATAATGAGTTCAGAGAGGATAGAAGGGGATTTTAGGAATTTTAATGCGCCAAATGTAAGCTTTCAACTAAATATAGATGGAGAAATATCAAATAATCTATTAAAGAATTTAGCTCATGAGGATATAATGGCTGTGGGTATAGATGAAACAAATTCTAGATTATATGATATAGAATTAGAATTAGACCATGGTGTTATGGTTCCACTATATTTTATAAATAAAAATTATAAGAATTATAAGTTAGTGCATATAACATATGGATTATTATCTTCAGAAGAACTTTATAAAGTAGGTAAGATAATTAAAAGCACTGTAGAGAGTTCTTCTATAGATGTGGTTTTAATAGCTTCAGGTGACTTATCTCATAAATTAAGCGAAGAGAGTCCATATGGATATGCAAAGGAAGGACCAGAATTTGATGATAAAATAACAACACTCTTAGAAAGCGGAGATGTAAAAGAAATTTTCAACCTAAATGGCAATATGTGTGAAGTTGCTGGGGAGTGCGGACTTAGGTCCTTTTATATTTTACTTGGAACGTTGTATGATAAAAAAATACAAGGAAAGCTTCTTTCTTATGAAGGGCCTTTTGGAATAGGATATGGAGTAATGAAAATGGAAACAGTAGGAGATGAAGAAACTGATATCTTAAAGGAACTAGAAACAAAAAAAGAAGAAAAATTAAAGAAAATAAGGGATAGAGAAAGCGAATATGTAAAACTTGCCAGAAAAAGTATTGAAGGATATATAAGAAATAAGAAATATATTGAGATAGCTGAAGATTTACCTGAGGAAATGTTAAAAGAAAAAAGAGGAGTATTTGTTTCTCTAAAGAAAAATGGAGATCTTAGGGGATGTATTGGTACAACAGCCCCTACAACAAATAATGTAGCAGAAGAGATAATAAAAAATGCAGTGGAGGCAGCGGTAGGAGATCCAAGATTTGCGCCTGTAGAGGAGAAGGAACTAGATGAAATTATATATTCTGTTGATGTGCTTATGCCTGCGGAGGATACTAAGAGAGAAGACTTAGATCCTAAGAAGTATGGGGTAATAGTAACCAGCGGCTATAAGGGAGCTTTATTACTTCCAGACCTTGAAGGAATAGATACTGTGGAAGAGCAATTAGATGTGGTACTCAGAAAAGCGGGCATAAATTCTGGGGAACAATACTCCCTACAAAGATTTGAAGTATTAAGGTATAGGTAATTTTTCAAAGGTAAAGGGGGCAGAAAACGTGCTTAAGGAAGCTATGTTTTATGAAAAGATAAATGATTATGTTGTATGCAATTTGTGTCCTCATAACTGTCATATAGAAGATGGAGGGAGAGGACTATGTGGACCTAGAAAGGTTCATGAGGGAAAGCTATACAATTCAAATTATGGAGAAATAAGTTCCATTTCTCTAGATCCTATAGAAAAGAAGCCGTTATATCACTATAAACCAGGAAGTTATATACTTTCTGTAGGAAGTTTCGGGTGTAATTTTAAATGTGGATTTTGTCAAAACTATAGTATTTCTCAACATAACGTAGATACTAGATACCTAGATCCTGAAGAGTTGATAAATTTAGCTCTTGAGCAGAAAAACAACGTGGGAATCGCTTTTACTTATAATGAACCTTCAATATGGTATGAGTATATATGGGATGTAAGTAGGAAAGCTGTAGATAAAAATATAGATATAGTACTTGTAAGTAATGGATACATTAGCAAAGAAGCATTAAAGGAATTATTGCCTTATATATCTGCGATGAATATAGATCTTAAAGCATTTAAGGATGAGTATTATAAGGATGTTTGCAAGGGAGATATCAGAGAGGTACTAGAAAATATAAAGCTTTGCAGTGAAAAAACTCATGTAGAAATAACTACACTGCTTGTAAATGGATATAATGATTCGGAAGAAGAAGTTGAAGAGCTATGTAAATGGATAGCATCTGTTGATAAAAATATTCCAGTACATTTTTCTAGATATTTTCCTTCATATCAATTTAAAGAAGAGCCAACTCCTGTTGAAAGAGTTTTAAAGGCAAAAGAAATAGGAGATAAATATTTAAATTATGTGTATATTGGAAATGTGCATGGTATAAATAATAATACTTATTGTCCTAAGTGTAATGAGCTAGTAATTAAAAGAGAAGGATATGAAATTAAAGACTTGAGATCTAATGGAAAATGTAGAAATTGTGATTTCAATATAAAATAAATACAAAATGGGCAGTGGAGCCCAATCTCCACCACCCATTTTATTAATTATTATGAGAAAGTTTAGAGCGTTTTGTGTATTTTTTACCAATAGAATGAGCTCCAATTTTTTCTCCATTTTCTATACCAATTTTAGCTCCATCTCGTGGATACATTTTTCTAAGTTCTGCATTGGTTTTAACATCGGTTTTTAAATGGCTTTTATTATTATCCATAGTATCTCCTGAAATAATCAGGATTCACCATCCTTTCTCCATCAAAGATTTTATAAGCTATACAAGGAAACATCTCAATAAATTTGAGATGTGCTGATTTATAACAAAATCAAAGATATTTATAAATCATGCAAAGATAGGCTAATTATATTTTTACCTTTAATATAAAGTAATATACTGAATATAAGCTTGTAAATATTCTACAAATTTATTTGTATTAAATATTAAAAAATTTAATTATAGATAGAAGAATATATATAATATTTATATTGATAAATACCAGATAAAATGTTATCTTAGTTTGTATATCAATTGATTATTAGGTTCATGTAGAGTTTGATTATAAGAGAAACTCTTTATATAAACCTTAGCAATGGTAATGTTTGAATAAAACTATAGGTAAAGAAAGGAGATTATAATTAATGAAAACTTTAAAAAAATTTATAAGTTACTATAAGCCATATAAAAAAATGTTTTATATGGATATGCTTTGTGCGTTTACGTTATCACTTATAGATTTAATGTTCCCTATTATCGTGAGCTTCATGCTAAATAACGTGTATATAAAAGAAAGAAGTGAGATATTAAAGTATGTAACTTTAATCGGTACAGGCTTACTCCTGATGTATATAGTGAGATATTTTTGTCAATACTATATAACTTCTTGGGGACATATTATGGGTGCAAGAATGGAGGCTGATATGAGAAGTGATATATTTAATCACTTACAAAGACTATCATTCTCTTATTATGATAACACAAATACAGGAAAACTTATGTCTAGAATAGTTACAGATTTATTTGATATATCAGAGCTTGCTCATCATGGGCCTGAGGATTTATTCATATCTTTGCTTAAAATTGTGGGTTCTTTTATGATACTCATGAGTATTGATGCAAGGATAACAATTATATTATTATTTATAACTCTCTTTATGATATATTCTTCACTTTTTTACAATAAAAAAATGAGAGCAGTATTTAAGAGTAATAGAGAAAAAATAGCAAATGTAAATGCTCAAATTCAGGACAGCCTTTCAGGTATAAGGGTTGTAAAGTCCTTCTCAAATGAAGAAATAGAAAATAAGAAATTTGAAATAGGAAATGATGCTTTTTTACAAACAAAAGAGAATAGTTATACTATTATGGGAAAATTCTTTAGTATGAATGGATTTTTCCAAGGGATATTATATCTTTCAGTAGTGATTTTTGGAGGTATATTTATAAGTAATGGAAGCTTTCAAGCTAAAGACCTTATGGTTTATATTCTATATATAAACATTTTCCTTAATCCTATAGACAAGCTTGTAAACTTTACAGAACAGTATCAGAAGGGAATAACTGGCTTTGAAAGATTCTTAGAAGTTATTAATACACATCCAGATATCATAGATAAAAAAGATGCTATAGAGTTAGAGAATCCAAAAGGAGAAATTATTCTTGAAAATGTATCCTTTAGCTACGATAACAGAAATTCAGTTCTCAAAAATATTAATATATCTATGGAAGCAGGAAAAACAGTTGCCATTGTAGGTCCTTCGGGAAGTGGTAAAACTACTTTCTGCAGTATAATACCAAGATTTTATGAAGTAGATGAAGGAGCAGTAAAAATAGATGGTATTGATATTAAAGATATTAAGATAAAATCTCTTAGAAGTAATATAGGTATTGTTCAACAAGATGTATATATGTTTGCAGGAACAATTAAGGAAAACATTGCGTATGGCAATACGAATGCTACTGATGAACAGATAATTGAAGCAGCTAAAATGGCAAATGCACATGAGTTTATAATGGGACTTGAAGAAGGATATGATACTTATGTAGGAGAGAGAGGAGTCAAGCTATCTGGTGGACAAAAGCAGAGAATATCAATAGCCAGAGTTTTTTTAAAGAATCCTCAGATATTAATATTGGACGAAGCTACATCTGCTCTTGACAATGAGAGTGAGAGATTAATACAAAAGTCATTAGAACTTCTTTCTAAGAATCGTACAACTATTGTAATTGCTCATAGATTAAGTACTATAAGGAACGCAGATGAGATAATTGTTCTTACTGATGAAGGAGTAAAAGAAAGAGGAAATCATGATGAACTTATGAATAAAAAAGGTGAATATATGAATCTTTACAATATGCAGTTTGATCAAGTTTCATAAATAAATGAAATTGCGACATTTTTAATGTTAAATCTTCCGTATGGGTTCTGCATTTAAGAAAGCGCTCACTACGCAAAGAAGCTTTAATATCTCTCAATCTAAATCGCCTAAACTTTCTAAACTCGCTGCCGCTCAGACAGTAGAAAGTTCTTTACGGTGATTTAAATTGAGAGATAAAGAGCTTCTAATTGCTTGTTCAATGCTTTCTACAATGCAGAACCCATACTAAATTTAGCATTAAAAATGTCTTCATCCACACTGCTAAAGGAAGGAATTTCGTTTTGACGAAATTCCTTTAAATTGACACTTATCAAAGGGCTGATAAGCCCGAAGACCGATAGGTCGTAAAATATTAATCATTCTATTTTTTATGAGTAATCCTTCATTATATTATCATATCTTTAACTTGTAAATTAGATTTTCTCATTTAGTTTGTATAAGTTCTTGTAATTCCTCAGGCTATCGCCCTAAAAGATTTTTATGTGCTTATTCCTAAAATATTTTATAAATATTAGCCGTTTTTAGCGAAATGAACGTCTTCCTAGATGAAAATTCAATACGACCCAGAGCATTAAAAAACGTCGCAATATTTCTATATTTCGTCGTTAATTTCTAATATAAAGTTTACTATAGTATAAATAGCGTAAAAAATAGCATCATCATTTGCATCAAACACTGGAGAGTGAAGGGGATGTAATCCTTGAGTATCATCACTTATGCCTACTCTAAAATGTACTGAGGGTACTTTTTGAGCAAAGAAAGCAAAATCCTCTGCACCAAATGTTTTTTCAGCAGTTAGTACATTTTCTTCACCTAAAGTATTCACAGCAGATTTATAAAATTTGTTACATAAATCCTTATCATTAGTTAAAGGAGGATATGCAACATGAAAATTTAATTCATATTCACAATCGTATTTTTCAGCTGAAAGAGCACAGGTTTCATAGAGGTCCTTTTTTATTTTCTCAACAAGACCTGTGTCAAAAGTTCTTAAAGTTCCAAGTATTTCTGTTTCTTCAGGTATTACATTAGATGCAGTGTTATTTGTGTTAATTGATGAAAAAGTTAATACATGAGGATTCAAGGGGCTTACTTCTATTTTAGTTTTGTTATTCATACTTTGTATAAAATCTATAGCAGGATAAAGAGGATTTTTACACAAATGAGGCATAGCAGCATGACCACCAACACCCTTGAAACTTATAGAAAAGTCATCTACAGAAGCCATAGAAGGGCCATCAGGAGCTTCTATTTTTCCTACTTCTAAATTAGGCCAAACATGAAACCCTATCATACATTTAACTTCAGGATTTTTTAAAGCGCCTTCTTGAATCATAGGATATGCTCCTCCATCTAATTCTTCAGCAGGCTGAAATAAGAACTTAACACATTTACCAAATCCCATCTCTTTTAGTACCATTGCAGTTCCTAAAGCTATAGCTGTGTGATAGTCATGTCCACAACCGTGAAATACTCCATTTATAGGAAGCGCATCTATGTCAGCTCGAACACCTATGCAAGTCGCATCAGCATTTAATACTCCTACAACGCCTGTACCAGCACAAGAATCCGATTTTATATTTAAATCTTCAAGTGTTTCCATTATTATTTTTTGGGTTTTAAATTCCTTATGAGCAAGTTCTGCATTTTTATGCAATTTTTTTCTCAAAATCTTAATTTCAGGAAGTTTATTTGAAATAATATCTCTTACATTCATTTTAATACATCTCCTTTTAAAATGATAAGTCCTTTAATTACAGCACTTCTATGGTATGGTTCAGTAATGCTTAACTGTATTTTAAATTGATGTTAGTATAGCATTGTGTTTATAATTATGCAATAGCCTTACAAAATTTCTCTAAAATAAAATCTAAATTACTATGTTATAATTGTATATATTATAAGCTAAATGTTAGTGTATACAAAAAGATAATATGGCAAATATGTTTTTATCCTAAACATAGGAGGTGTAAGTAATGGTAGAATTAATAAAAAATCTTACAAATAATATGGGTTATGTGATTTTAGTAGGATTTATAGTATCAAGGTCTAATAGTTTCAAAAATATAATCCAAAAAGATAAATTTAAAAAGAAGGATTTAATTATTCTTTCTATAATATTTGGTGGTTTTGGCATACTAGGAACTTACATAGGAACAGATATAAATGGTGCCATAGCAAATACAAGAATTATTGGAGTTATAGCTGGAGGACTACTTTGTGGACCTTTTGTAGGAATTACATCTGGAGTTATTGCAGGTTTGCATAGATTAGTAATAAATATTGGAGCTATCACAGCTATTCCATGTGCCATTGCAACGATCATTTCAGGAATTGTAACTAGTATTTTTTATAAGTACTCAAACAATAGGAACAAGTGGATTTATGGGCTTATTGGAGGTGCTCTAATGCAAAGCTTAGAGATGATATTGATTCTTATTATGTCGAAGCCATTCTCTACAGCTTTAAATATAGTTAAAAATATATATATTCCCATGGTATTTACAAATGCTGTAGGCATATCAATATTAATTTTATTAATACAAAATATTTTTGAAGAGAAAGAGCAAATTGCAGCAAAGCAAGCCAAAATAGCTCTAGAAATAGCTAACAAAACATTGCCATACTTTAGAGAAATCCATAATAATTCTTTCGAAAATATTTGTGAAATTATAAGGGAGTCCATTGATGCAGATGCAGTAGCTATAACCGATAAAAGATACGTTCTAGCTCATGTTGGTATGGGTGAGGATCATCATATTAAGGGGAATGATATTTTAACTGGTGCCACAGAAAAAGTAATTGAAAAGGGTGAAATATTAATTTTAACGAATGCAGAGCAAATAGATTGTTCATGCGGTACGTGTCCATTAAAATCAGCCATTATAGCACCATTAAAGGATGGAGATGAAATAATAGGTACATTAAAAATATATTATGGTAAGGAAGATGCTATATCCTTTAGAAATATAAATTTGGCTATAGGACTTTCGCAAATTATATCTACACAGCTTGAAATAAGTAAGCTTGGGAAGCTTAAGGAAATGGCAACTAAGGCTGAAATAAAAGCACTGCAAACTCAAATAAATCCTCATTTTTTATTTAATGCTTTAAATACCATTATTTCATTTGTACGTATAAATCCGGATAAAGCAAGGGAACTTATTATTAATTTATCTACTTATTTAAGATATAATTTAGAGATAGGAGATAATTTAGTAGATATTTATAAAGAGTTAGAACAAGTAAAAGCTTACATAGAAGTGGAAAAGGCCAGATTTGGAGATAAGTTAAATGTAGTTTATGATATAGATGAAGATATAAATATAAAAATACCAAGTTTAATAATACAACCTATAGTTGAAAATTCAGTAAAGCATGGAATTCTAGAGGGAGACAAAAAAGGGACGGTTAAAATTCATGTAAAAAAAATAATGAATAATAAAGCTAAAGTTATTATTGAAGATGATGGAGTAGGAATTTCAGAGAAAGTCATAGAGAAGGTATATAATGATAATATGCAGGAAAATAAAATAGGAATATCCAACGTAAATAATAGATTAAAATATCTTTATGGGAAAGGACTTCAAATGGAAAGGCTAGATAAAGGAACTAGAACTACTTTTATAGTGGAAACATTGAAAGGATGATTTTATGAAGTGTATAGTTGTAGATGACGAATATCCAGCAAGAGAAGAGTTGAAGCACTTTATACGCGAATTTAGCAATATAGACATTGTGGGTGAATTTGAAGACTCTATAGAAGCGCTTGAATACATTCAAAAAAATAAGCCAGATATAATATTTTTAGATATAAACATGCCTAAATTAGACGGAGTTGCTTTGGCAAGGATAATTGATAACTTTCAAAAGAAAGGCTTCGTTGTCTTCATAACAGCATATAAAGAGCATGCTGTAGATGCATTTGATATAAAAGCATTTGATTATATTTTAAAGCCTTATTCAGAAGAGCGGATCATAAGGACATTAAGGCAATTAGAAGCTTTAGAAGATACAGAAGAAAAACAAAATATACGATGTATAGGCAGTAAAATTACATTAAAGAAGAATAGTAAGTTAAAAGTCATAGATATTTGTGATATTTGTTATTGTGAGGCAATGGAAAGAGAGACTATAATTTATACTACAAATGACAGATATATAGAAAACTGTAGTATATCGGAAATTTATAAAAGACTTCCTCAAGATATGTTTTTTAAGACCCACAGGTCCTATATAGTAAACTTAGAAAAAGTAGTAGAAATAATACCTTGGTTTAATAATACCTACATGATTAAACTAAAAGGAATAGAAGGAGAAATACCTGTAAGCAGAAATAATATAAATTCTTTCAAGCACTTAATGGGCATATAAATGCACTTTATGTGCTTTTTTTGTTATTTGATGCAATAAATAAAAATATTCTATTAAATTTAATTATAATTTAGTCATAGAATTAACTTTAGGTTAAGTGATAGCTTAAAATTTAATTTAAATGGGGGGGAGAAGCATGATATCATTTATACTTTCAATTGTTGCGTTAATAGTTGGTTATTTTATTTATGGTAAAGTTGTTGAAAAGCTTTTCGGGGCGGACGACAAAATAAAAACACCAGCAATAAGACTTGAAGATGGTGTTGACTTTGTTCCAATGCCGGAGTGGAAGATATTTTTAATTCAGTTCTTGAATATTGCAGGACTTGGACCTATATTTGGAGCAATTTCAGGAGCGATGTGGGGACCATCTGCATTTTTATGGATTGTATTTGGATCCATTTTTGCAGGAGGAGTACATGATTATTTTTCAGGAATGCTATCAGTAAGACATGATGGAGCAAGTATTCCAGAAGTTGTAGGAAAATATCTAGGTAAAGGTTTTAAAAACTTTATGAGAGTATTTTCTGTTATATTGCTTGTTCTTACGGGAGTTGTATTTGTAAGTGGACCAGCAGGAATATTAAATGGGTTAGTGCCTTCTGTAGGCCTAAAAACATTTCTATATATAATATTTGCATACTATATAATAGCTACTCTTGTGCCGATAGACAAGCTAATAGGAAAAGTTTATCCTTTATTTGGACTATGTTTATTGATAATGTGCATAGGAGTAGGTGGAGCTTTAATAATAGGTGGATATAATATACCAGAAATTGCAGGAAATCTTAACAATATGCACGTTAAACCAGAAAGTTATCCTTTATTCCCAATGTTGTTTATAACTATTGCATGTGGAGCAATCTCAGGATTCCATTCAACACAATCACCACTAATGGCTAGATGTATTACTAGCGAAAGACAAGGTAGAAGGATATTTTATGGTTCAATGATAGCAGAAGGAATAATTGCACTAGTATGGGCAGCAGCATCAATGACCTTCTTTGGAGGGGTTGATGGACTTACTAAATTCATGGCAGGAAATGGTAACAATGCAGGTGCAGTTGTAAATATAATATGTAATAGTTTACTAGGAAAAGTTGGTGGAATACTTGCAATACTTGGTGTTGTAGCATGTCCTATAACTTCAGGAGATACAGCTTTTAGAAGTGCTAGGCTTACAATAGCCGATTCTATAAACTTTAAGCAGGAATCTATCAAAAACAGATTAATGATTAGTATACCATTATTTATAGTAGGATTTATTTTAACACAAATTGACTTTGGAATAGTGTGGAGATACTTTGGATGGTCAAACCAGACATTAGCTACAATAGTTCTTTGGACATCAGCTATGTACCTAGTTTATAAAGGAAGAAGTCACTGGATGGCATCAGTACCAGCTACATTTATGACTGCAGTATGCATAACTTATATAATAGTTGCACCAGAAGGATTTAAATTATCAATGGGAATCGCATTGCCAGCAGGAATAATAGGAGCAATTTTAGCTTTAGCATGCTTCCTAATGGCAGCCAAAAAAGTTATAGTTAAATTAAATGTAAATAAAGCAGGTACAGAAGCGTAGAAGAAGGATGACATTTAGCAGTTATATACCTCTAATAAAAAATAAAGTAATATAAATAATCTATAGCAGACTAGAGAATAGTCTGCTATAATTTTTTTATTAAATGCTCGGATCAATTTTAGTAAGGCAATTTGTTTTTCGGTTAGAATTTCATGAGTATGTCGTGGAATTTATTGCTTTCTTTGGTGGATGTATATATATAATTGTGCGTAATATATGTGTCGGAAATAACTTGTTTGGAGAGAATAGAAAAAGCGTAACCATTGTAAATAGTTTTATTATCGGCGTTATAACTTTTTTGCATTATAAAGAATTTAATAATATTAACAATTTTATTACTGAGCTGATTGTAGCATTCTTTTCTTCCACTCTTGCAGCATACTTGTTTTACTATATTTTAAATAAAGTTACGCAAAAACGTATTAAAGTCATCGAGAAAAAATTTGATGAAGACGATGTTTAATGCTTTGTTTTCTAACTTCGACATATGAGCATTACACTTGATTAAATAAGCAAAGAAGCTGTAATATCTCCCAATTTAAATCGCCTAAACTTTCTAAACTCCCTGACGCTCAGACATTAGAAAGTTCTTTCCGGCGATTTAAATTGGAAGATAAAGAGCTTTTAATTGCTTATTCAATGTATTCCTAGATGAAAATTTTATGAAACCCAGAGCATTAAAAACGTCGCAATATCCTTTTATAGTGCTCTAAAGGCTTCGCTTTTATAACCTTGATTTCCTTGAAGAACGGAGTTTATTTTATTTAGAAGATTTTCTCTATCCTCTGGTAAAGTGCCTTTAAGAGATACATAGTTTGAGGCATGATTACTTCTAAATACGCAGTTTGTAACCTTTAAATTTTCTATTAACAGCTTTGTTTCCATCATTATTTCACTTGGTTGTAACAGCTTAAATTTTCCTTCTTGAACTTCTTTATATAAAGGGGTTTCTGACTCAAACATAAGAGTTAGAAGTCCTAGATAATCAGGATTAATTTCGCTTATGACTTTTGCAGACTCTTTAGCATGTTCTTCTAAGTTATCTTTTCCACCTAACCCTGAAATAAGGGTTACAGATAAAGTTAATCCGCTCTCTTTAATCTTTTTACCTGCCTGTATTATTTCCTCAGAAGTAACTCCTTTTTTGATATTTTGAAGTATTAAATTACTGCCACTTTCTACTCCTAGATATACAATTCCTAAACCTTCACTTTTAAGTTCCTTTAATTCATCTATGCTTTTTCTTAAGATATCCCCTGGTGTTCCGTAAATACCAACGCGTGTGCATTCGGGGAATAAATCCCTTATCTTACTAAGAATAGATTTCAAATTTTCTGTTTTAAGCACCAAGGCATCACCATCAGCTAGAAAAATTTTATCTACTCTTTTATAGTATGAACGACCCATTTCTAGATCTATAAATATATCTTCTAGAGATCTAATTTTAAATTTTTTATCTTTGTACATACTGCAAAATGTACATTTATTATGGGCACACCCTACGGTTGCCTGCACGATTAAACTATATGCTTCACTTGGAGGTCTATATACTACTCCTTCATATCTCATGTTTATTCACTACCCTTCATTAATTTTTATTTTATTTAAATTATTAAAATACTTATATATATTTCACATTTCAATTCATGATGTATGTAAATTATAACATATAGTTAATAAAACTAATAATGAAGAAATTTAAGCAAGTATTATGGAAGTTTAATTCATGGTATAATTTAGCTGTTAGTATCATTAATATTATTTAACTAAAATGGAGGAATAGTTTTATGCTTAAGAGTAACTTTTCTAAAAGACTTACAGACCAATTTGAAGAAAGCTTTGAGGAAGTCCTTAATTTAACCAAAAACAAAAACTATGATAAAGCTTTACAGCTTATTGATGGAACATTTAGTAATTTATTTAGGCTTAATTCCTTATTTTTTAATTCTATGAGTAATGATAATTTAGTTGATATATTAAAAGTTGGTGGTGAAATTGAAAAAGATAAGGCTATCGTAATATCAAAGTTATTGGAGCAAAGAGCCTGCATATTAAACATTCAAGGAAAAGAAAATGAAAGTTTTTACATATACATAAAAGCTTTAAATCTATTTATTGAAGCTTTCTTATGTGATAAAGATACTGATCTTGATAAGTATTTTAAAGATATACCCAATATGATAGAAAAGACTTCAGGTTATGTACTTCCTGAAGAAACTTCAAGAAGAATTGTAAATTACTATAAAGAAGTAGGGGATTTTGCATCAGCAGAGGACTATTTATATGAACTTTTAGATGTTACAGAAAAGAATACAGAATCTATAGCCTTTGCATTAGAATTTTATGATTCTTTGCTTAAATTAGATGATGAAACTTTAGAAAAAGGCAACTTATCAAGAGAAGAAATCCTCGAAGTAAAAAATTTTTTCAGTCAAAAATAGTATCATATTTTTAACGTTGACCATCCTGTATGGGATTTGCATCTAGGAAAGCGTTCACTGCACAAAGAAGCTCTACTATCTCTGAATTTAAATCACCTAAACTTTCTAAACTCGCTGCCGCTCAGACAGTAGAAATTTCTTTACGATACTTTAAATTCAGAGAACTGAATTTTTATAATCATTTTAAGACTTGGTACATAAATATCTTTTAGGGCGGCAGCCCGAAAGGTTACATAAACATATAGCAATAAATAAAAGGTATATATCATATACAACACATTAACGCTTTACATAGCAAACTAAGGAAGTGAATGGATAGGGTTAATGGTGTTACAGCTAAATATCTTGCTAACTATATGTACTGGTTTAAATAGTTAGAAATATTTATCACAGAGAAAGATACGATTAACAGCAAAAACTATACATAAATGGACAATCGTAGGATATTACGAAGTAATCACAAAGTATATTTGGATATTGAAAATTTAATAATGCAGTTGTATAATTTGATTCATAATTTGCATTATAGTAAGCGTAATGTTCTTGTTTATGTTATGCTAAAACAAGACAATTTGATAATGTAACCGGAGGTGTGGGGAAAATGAATATAAAAAAATTCATAGAAATTATGTCTATTGCAGAAAAATTAAAGAATAATACAAGACACTCATGGACTTCTTCTAATCGACATGAAAGTGTAGCAGAGCATAGTTGGCGATTATCTTTAATGGCATACTTGGTCAAGGATGAATTTCCTGATGTTGATATTAACAAAGTAATATTAATGTGTATTTGTCATGATTTAGGTGAAGCAATCACAGGTGATATACCTTCATTTAACAAAACTAAAAGCGATGAGATTGTAGAAAATAGAGAAGTTCACCAGTTACTTAACAATCTGCCAGACCCATATAAAAAAGAACTTTCTGTGCTATTTCTAGAAATGCATTCACAAAAAACTATCGAATCCAAGATTTACAAGGCACTTGACAAGATGGAGACACTAATTCAACACAATGAGGCTGATATATCAACATGGATTCCTCTTGAGTATGAATTAAATCTGACATATGGAGAAAAAGAAGTGGAGTTTTCAAAATATATGAAGGAATTAAAACAAACTATAAATGAGGATACTATAAATAAAATACAGTGTTCAAAAGAATCAGTATCATAAATTCCCAGGATTCTTAAAATATGAATTAAGGGTATGATTCTTTCCATAAGACTATGTTTTAATATAGTGTTGAAATATAGCCTAATAAATTATAAGTGGGATTGTCCACCTATAATTATCAATCTAAGAAAGTTCCGACATAAACTATATAAACCTTATAATGTAGTTTATGAATTTAAGTATTATTTTTCTTCGTTATGTATAATCCTTATTAAGTTATCTTTATGCCTAACTACCATTAAAATACAGGCTATTGTAGTAGAAACTACTATTGAAATGGGTAACTTCATAACAATACACATAATAGGTATTGTTAAGCCTATTGCAATAGACCTAATAGAAACTATACTTGTAAATAAACGCAATATAAAGTGAACTGCAACTCCAATTAACGTTGGAATTGGTGCAACCAAAATAAATGCACCAAGAGTTGTATTTACTCCTTTACCACCCTTAAATTTAAGAAATGGAGTATAATCATGTCCCAAAACTGCTGATATCGCAATAATAGAAATATAAGTATTAGTTGATACTGGTAACTTTATAATATTCGCCAAATACATCCCTAAAATTACAGGAATTATTCCCTTTAAAATATCTATTATCTGAGTAATAATAGATATTTTAGTTCCTGCAATTCTTTTAACATTTGTTGAACCTATATTGCCACTCCCTTTAGTTCTTATATCAATTTCACACAACTTTTTAGTAAGCAAGTATCCTGTTGGGATTGAACCGCACAAAAAAGACGCTATAATTGTTATTATAATAATCATTTTTTTAGTAAGCAAGTATCCTGTTGGGATTGAACCGCACAAAAAAGACGCTATAATTGTTATTATAATAATCATTTCCTTCACCTTAAACTCATTCTATTTTAATTTGTCTTATCTAATTATTGTAAATAGATTCTATTTTTATTTTGTGCCTATTATAACATGATTTACAAGATTTGCAGATATATCTTTGTTTATCATTCAGAAAGTATGCCTGAGTAATATTTTTAATATTGAATAATAGTATGGAATTTACATTGTAGAAAGCATTGAGTAAGCACTAAAAGGTCTTTATTTCTGAACTTAAAATATCGTTAAGAACCTTCTACTGTTTGAGCGAAGCGAGTTTACAAGGTTTAGATATTTTAAGGGCAGAAATATTAGACCTTTTTTGCGAAGCGAACGCTTTCCTAAATGTAAATTCTATACCATAAATTCAATATTAAAAATGTGGTGCTTTTTTATACGCTCCAAATGTCTTCCCAATATCTTTTTATGGTATTGTCGGAAGAAAATCTTCCTGAATGAGCAATATTTATAACACACATCTTGTTCCAAAGATCTTTATCCCTATAAAGAGTATCTATTTTATTTTGCGCATCTACATAGGCTGCAAAGTCTCTTAAAACAAAATATTCATCATTTCCACTTAAAAGAGAATCATATATATCCTTAAATTCATTTTTATTAGGATTTAACGAGCCGTCTACAAGTGAATCTAATATTCTTTTTATCCTCATATCAGAATTATAAAGCTCGTAGGAGTTATAATTCTGATTTTTTTGGTAGTTTAAAACTTCTTCTTTGTTTAGTCCAAATATAACTATATTTTCTTCGCCTACAGCATCCTTTATTTCAATATTAGCACCATCTAAGGTAGCTAAGGTAATGGCTCCATTCATCATAAATTTCATGTTTCCAGTACCAGATGCTTCCTTGGTAGCAGTAGAAATCTGTTCACTGACATTAGCACAAGGAATTATTTTTTCTGCTAAGGATACTGAATAGTTAGGTAGAAAATACACCTTTATTCTCCCTTTAACACAAGGGGCATTGTTTATCATATCTCCCACGGTATTAATAAGTTTTATAGTTTGTTTTGCAAGATGATAAGAGGGAGCAGCTTTAGCGCCAAAGAAAAACGTTCTAGGTATAATATCAATTTCGGGATTATCCTTAAGTCTAAAATATAAATCCATTATATTAAATAAATTTAAAATTTGCCTTTTATAAGCATGCAATCTTTTAACTTGAACATCAAATATTGAATTAGGATCTATGTCCATATTAAATTTATCTTTAGCAAACTTACAAAATTCAATTTTATTATTAATTTTTATTTTGTGAAATTCCTCTCTAAACCCACTATCATATGCAAAAGGTTTTAGCTTTATTAGGTCCAGTGGTTCGTATATATAATCTTCTCCAATATTTTTAGTTATGAGGTTACTTAGGTTTGGATTAGCTTTTAAAAGCCATCGTCTGTGAGTTATACCATTGGTTTTATTATTAAATTTACCAGGATAAAATTCATTGAAATTAGATAGCTCTTGCTTTTTTAAAAGATCTGTATGAAGCTTTGCAACACCGTTTACAGAATGCCCTCCAACAATAGCAAGGAATGCCATCTTTATATATCCATCTTGTATTATTGACATTTCCTTTAGTTTATTTTGATTATTGAATTTATCTATAACCTCAATACAGAATCGCCTGTTTATTTCTTCTATTATCATGTAAATCCTTGGAAGAAGCCCCTTGAATATATCTATAGGCCATTTTTCCATTGCTTCAGCAAGAATTGTATGGTTGGTGTAAGCTATAGTATTTGTAGTTACATTCCATGCCTCATCCCAATGAAGCCCTTCAACATCTATTAATATTCTCATAAGTTCAGGTACTGCAACAGCTGGATGAGTATCATTTATTTGTATAGCAATATATTTAGGAAGATCAGTTATCGGTTTGTTAAGCTTTTTATATCTTCGAATTATACTTTGAATTCCAGCACTTACGAAGAAATATTGCTGTTTTAACCTAAGGAGTCTTCCCTTTTCTGTGGAGTCGTCTGGATAAAGTACTTTGGTTATAGACTCAATAGATGACTTATATTCTACTGCTTTAGAATACTCTCCTTGGCTAAATAAATTTAAGTCAAAATCCTTATCAATAGGCTCGGCGCTCCAAAGTCTTAGAGTATTTACTGTTTTATTATTATATCCTATAACAGGAGTATCGTAGGGAACAGCAAGTATTGTTTCTGTATTTTCTTGTATAAATTTTGTTTTGCCATTTTCATATATATGTTTTACAGTCCCGTAAAAATCAACAGTAACAGATTTATTTGCATTTCTAGTTTCCCAAACATTACCTTCTTTTAACCATTTATCAGGTACCTCTACTTGATATCCATTGATTATCTTTTGTTCAAAAAGTCCATAATTATATCTTATACCATTGCCATGACCGGGAATATTAAGAGATGCCATGGAATCCAAAAAGCAGGCAGCGAGTCTTCCAAGGCCGCCATTACCAAGACCAGCATCACTTTCAACTTCCTCAAGTTCGTTTATGTTTATATTAAGTTCTTTTAACGCTTCTTTACATATGCTGTAGATTCCTAAATTCATCATATTGTTACCAAGAAGCCGACCAATTAAGAATTCCATAGAAAAATAATATACCTGTTTATCTTTATTATTAGTATATTTTTTATTAGTTTCTAACCAATTTTCGGCAACATAGGATCTTATTAAGAAACCTAAGGCAACATATTTTTGAAATGAAGAAGCTTCATCAATATCTATGGAATATAAATTGATGAGATTTTGTCGAAAGTCAGCTTTAATTTTTTCTTTATCTATATTCAAGGAAATCCCTCCTCTTTATTTACTGTATTTTCATATGATATATTTTTATTAACTATTAGTCAATAAAAAATGTGATAAAGTTTAACATATTTGAGAATTTTATGGATTAAGGATATAATTATAATAAACTATTATATACTTATATAAACTATAATTTATATTATTCAAAATAGTTTATTATGCACACAATTATAAATGTAGTACTAATATTTATAATGAAAATTTTTCGTGAACTTGTTTATTATGTGATAAAAATTATTTTTTATTTATTTTATGTAATAAGAGTTTTTATATAGGAGGTTAGCATATTTGAATAAAGCAATATTTTTAGATAGAGATGGGGTAATAAATGATTTTAAAGAATATGTACTTACTCCTGAAGACTTGATAATATTTGAAGAGGCAAAGGAAGGGATTAAGATTGCAGCTGAGGCTGGATATAGTATATTTGTAGTAACAAATCAAGGAGGAATAGAAGTAGGAACATTAACAGAAGAGGAACTTGAAAAGATACATACAAAGCTTATAAAAGAAGTAGAACCTTATGGCGAAATAAAGGAAATAGTATATTGTCCGTTTTATGATAGAAATGCTTCTTGTAGAAAACCTAACCCTACCATGTTACTTGGGCTTATAGAAAAATATAATATAAATGCTAAAGAAAGCTGGATGATAGGGGATAGGGATACCGATGTGGAGGCAGGAATAAAGGCAGGATGTAAAACAGGTAAGATTGGGGAGTTTTGTGATAAAGCTAACGTAAATGGGAGCAACTTGCTCAAAGTAATAAAAAAGATATTAAAATATAAATAAAAATAGATAATTTGAAACTGCAGTGGTTATTACTGCAGTTTTTGAACTTTTTGTAAAGTAATAAAAAAATAGGTATAAACATATTTATAGGTTGTAAAACAATTTTAGAGACATTAGGAGGAGATAAAATGTCAGTAAAGACAAAACTAGCAGACATATTAGCAGCTAAGGGATTACCTATTAATTTTCAAGCGGGAGGAACTGCTCCAGAGGAGCTAGTAGATAGAGAAGTAAAGAAAGAACCTACGGAAAGAGCAAAAAAACTAAGAGATATATATTATAATACATTATCCTCCACCAATACAGAATTTCCATACTGGTACACAAGAAGATGGAATGAATTAGAAGGAGAAGTTAATGTAATTAGAAGAGCTGAGGCATTAAAATGTGCATTTTCACATTTAACTCCAACCATTTTTCCAGGAGAAAAGCTTGTAATGCAGAAAACTAACTACTACAGAGGGTCATTTCCAATGCCTTGGCTTTCAGAAGGATTCTTTGTAGCAAAGGAAGATGAACTTTATAAAGAGGCTTTAAAAAGAGGAAGTGCCAGCGCTGGTGAGTTAAGCAAATTTGGTACTGGCGGAGGAAATGTTACTAATAGCTTTGGAAATATAGTGTCTATAGCTGGAAAGTTTGGGATTAGAAAAGAAGAAGTTCCTGCATTGGTAACACTAGCAAAGTCATGGGTAGGAAAATCTGTAGAAGATTTAGGACATAAGTATGAGCAAATGGTTCCAAGTTATCAAATCAAAGAAAATATAATGAAAAGTTTAATATGTATGTTTGACTCAGGATTTACACTTCCACAAGGAAGAGAAGTTATAAATTATTATTATCCTCTCCAATATGGATTTGATGGGTTAATAAAAATGGCTGAAGAATGTAAGAGAGAAGTAGCTGGAAATGCTGATGGAGATGGAGTAATAGGTATGGACAGGCTATACTTCTATGAAGCTGTAAAGCTAGTAGTAGAAGGAATACAAAACTGGATTTTAAATTATGTAAAGGAGGCCAGGAGACTTATAGGTATAACAGAGGACAAAGTTCAAAGAGAAGAATACGAAGAAATAGCAAATTGTCTAGAATGGATAGCTCACAATCAGCCAAGAACCTTTAAAGAAGCACTTCAGCTTACTTATACTGTTCACATTGCTTGTTTAAATGAAGATGCCATTTCAGGGCTTTCACCAGGAAGAGTAGGGCAGGTACTTTATCCTTGGTTTGAACAGGATTTGGAAGCAGGAAAACTTACTAAAAAGGAAGCTTTAGAGTTATTGGAGCTTCATAGAGTTAAATTTACATGTATAGATTGCTTTGCATCCACTGGAGTTGTAGGCGGAGTGCTTTCAGGAAATACATTTAATAACTTAAGCTTAGGTGGTCTCACTAAGGATGGTAAATCTGCAGCTAATGAACTTGAAATGTTAATAGTTGAAGCTGGAATTACCTGTGGATCTCCCCAACCAACATTATCAGTTTTATATGATGAAAAGCTTCCAGAAGAATTTTTACTGAAATGCATTGAATGTGATAAAACTGGAGCGGGATATCCAGCGTGGATGAATAATCAAGGTGGTATGCAATTTATATTAAATCAATATGCAGAAGAAGGTATGACAGTAGAGGAAGCTAGATCTTTTGCCATAGGAGGATGTTTAGAAACATCACCTTGCGCATGGAAAGAGCTTACTTTGAATGGAAAGAAATACTTTATTCCAGGGGGAGCAGGACAGCCAACCAGCGTAGGAGTACATTTTATAGCAAATCCTAAAATATTAGAACTAGTAGTAACAAATGGTAGGGACTACAGAACAAATATTCAAGTATATCCTCCTCACAATAAAAAACTTGAAACCTATGAAGAATTTTGGAACACCTACAAAGAATATTATGATATAACTTGCGATTGCCTTGCTAGAACAAATAATATTCAGCATGACATATGGAGAAAAAATAATATGTCAGTATTTAGCTCAATGCTTAAACCAGATTGCCTGGATAAAGGACAGCACATCGGCAATATGGGATATAGATATAATGCGACTTATAATGTTGAGAGCTGTGGAACCATAAATATGGTTAACTCATTAGCAGCAATTAAGAAACTTGTATATGATGATAAGAAATATACTTTGGAAGAAATACAAGAAGCGATTCTTAACAATTTTGGATTTAAGACTGCATCAGAAGTAGGAAGTTACTCACTAGCAGATCAAGAAAAAAGAGAAGATGGAATTAAGTATGACAAAATATATGGAGATTGTTTGCTTGCTCCTAAATACGGAAATGATGATGCGTATGCAGATAGTATTCTAAAGGATTATGAAGATTGGTTCTGTGAAATGACTCATAATTATGAATCACTATTTGGTAAGAAGATGTATGCATGTCAAATTTCTGTATCAACTCATGGTGCTCAGGGAGCAGCAACACTTGCAACCCCAGATGGTAGACTGGCAGGAACAACTTATTCAGATGGATCTATGTCTGCATATCCTGGAACAGATAAAAATGGTGCTTATGCATTGTTTAACTCTGCAACTATTTGGGATCATACTAAATCACAAAATTCTCAAATGAACTTAAAGATTCACCCAAGTGCTATAAAAGGTGAGGAAGGGGCTAAAAAGCTTCTTGATCTTACAAGAGCTTATATGAGAAAGGGTGGATATCATATTCAATATAATATAGTAGATTCTAAGGTTTTAAAAGATGCTCAACAAAAACCTGAAAATTATAGAGATTTAATGGTAAGAGTGGCTGGATTTACTCAATATTGGTGTGAAATAGGAAAACCAATTCAAGATGAAGTAGTTGCAAGAACAGAATATGAAGGGGTGTAGTATTATGACAAATAACAATAAACACAATGATTGTTTAAATTTTGCATCTATAGACGTAGCTAAAGGAATATGTAGAAAAACAAATTCTATTATATTTATAGATTCTGAAGTATGTGGAAATTTTAACGAAGTACCAAAATGTAAAAATTGCAGCAAGTTTAAAAATCCCAATGCAGATAATATGGGAATATGTACTGGGCTTGATAAAGAGTATTGGACTTATGGAGAGCTTATGGGATTAACTTGTGAAGGATATGAAAAAAAATAATTAGGGGGAAAGTCTATGGAAGATAGAAGAGCAAGTAAATTAGGTCACATGGTTGTACTTGCTTCTTGGCTGGCAGTATTTTGTCTATTTGGATACAGGTCTACCTTTTCTGTACTTTTAGGACCAATGACTAAAAACCTTGGATGGAGTGTATCCAAGGTCTCCCTTGGATATTCAATCATGATGATGGTATATGCAGTAACGGCATTTTTCAGTGGTATGATAATAGATAAGTGGGGAACTAAGCCTGCTTATGCTATTGGTTCTATATGTGCCGCTTTAGGATTTTATGTAACAAGTTTTGCTCAAACTTATTTTGGATATTTAATTCCTTATGCAGTTTTTGCAGGTATAGGTACAGGTATGCTTTGGGTTTCTTCTACAGTATCTGTTCGTAAATGGTATATAGGGAAATCCTATGCCACTATGTGGGGTATTGCTTTTATGGGAGCGCCAGTCGCTCAAGTTGCTTTAAGTTTAGGAGTCAAAAAGATATTACTTACTATGGACTGGAGGCTTGCAATGAGAGGGCTTTCAGTAGTAGTGCTTATAGCTCTTATAATTGCAGCAATTGTAGCAAAGAAAAATCCTCAGGACTACGGACTAGAGGCATTTGGAACTGCTCCAGGTAAAAAGGCATCTGGCAATGAGCATCTGTGGACAGTTAAAGAAGCCTTTGGTACATTTCCTATTTGGGGAGCGATAGTTGCTTTTTTAACTAGTATGGTAGCAGAATTTTTAATTTGGACTCAAGTTGTTACCTATTGGACTACAGATGTTAAATTATCTTTAGGCACAGCTACTAATTTATATGTAATGATAGGTATTGCAGGAATAATCACCATGCCTTTAATGGGAGTTGTAGCAGATAAGGTTGTTGTAAAAGTTGGAAATGAAACAAAAGGCAGAAAAATAATGCTTATTTTTGCACCAGTTATGGGAGTAATCGCTTGTATACTTCTTCTAATGAGTAAACAGTCAATTATACTAGGCGGAATCGCATGTATATTATTTGCTATTTACTGGGCAATTGAACCAGGTGGAGTTGCAGGATATGCAGGTACTATTTATGGAGGTAAAACGCTTGGTAAAATATGGGGAACAGCAACTTTAGTTGTTATGGGTATAGGGCCAGCTATTGGAAGCTTCATGGGAGGATTCTTATTTGATAGATCTGGAAGCTATCTTTATTCTATAATATTTGCGACTTGCTCTTTTGCAGTATCTATTGTAGCAGCTTTATCGTTACCATTGTCTATTGATAATAAAAAAGAAGCAGTCAAATAACAAAGATTAATTAAAGGCTTTGCTTTGAGAAGTTAAACATTAATAATTCTTTAAAGCGAAGTCCTTGATTAATTGTGGGGGAGGGAGTAGATTTTGCAAGAAAATAAAGGATTAATTTTTGATATACAAAGTTATTCAGTACATGATGGGCCTGGATGCAGGACTATTTGTTTTATGTCTGGATGTCCCCTAAAATGTGAATGGTGTGCTAACCCTGAAAGCTGGTATTATGGAGAAAAGCTAATGTTTGCCCAAAGCAAGTGTAAATCTAATAATGGATGTGAAATGTGCATAAATGTTTGTCAAAAGCAATCAATAAGTATAAATCGGGATAAGTCTCTGAATATTCATTGGGAAAAATGCAGAAGCTGTAATACTTTTGAATGTACTAAGGCGTGCTACTATGAAGCTTTAAAGCTTTGCGGGAAATGGTATGATATAGATTCTCTTATAAATATATTAAATAGAGATAGACAATATTGGGGAGGTACAGGGGGAGTTACCTTTAGTGGGGGAGAACCGTTGTTACAATCAGATTTTTTAATTAAGGTTTTAGAAAGATGCAAAGAAAAATATATACACACTGCAATAGAAACTACAGCATACAAGGATACAGAAACTTTTCTAGATGTGATGAAATCTATAAATTTTGCATTTATAGATATAAAGCATATGGATAGAGAAAAGCACAAGGAAAAAACAGGAGTATATAATGATTTGATATTAAAGAACATAACAGAGCTTTCAAAGTCAAGTTGGGATGGAAGGCTAGTTTTAAGAATGCCAGTAATAAGAGATTTTAATGATAGTGATGAAAATATTATACAAACTGCAGAGTTTATGAATTCTCTAGGATTATTTGAAATTAACATATTGCCATTTCATAGACTTGGAGACTCTAAATGGAATCAGCTAGGAAAGGAATATGCTTATAAAAGTGAGGAGGGTACTCCGCAGGATAAGATGGAATATATTCAAGATTTATTTTTAGATAGGGAAATTGCTTGTTATATAGGACATGAGACAAACTTCTAATAAGAATAAGTAGTTGTAAATATAATAAAGACTCTGAGATGAGTTTCTCGGAGTCTTTATATTTTTTAATATATTTTATGCGCCTTCTAATTTACGAACTTTTGCAGTCTCAGGTTGTCCTTCATATCCGTAAACAACTTTTAGAAGTATTGGAGTTATAATTGTTGTAACTATAACTACTAATATAAGTGGAGCAAAATATTCTTCCTTCATAAGGTTCATAGATACACCGATGTTTGCAACTATTAAGGCAACTTCTCCACGAGATATCATTCCCGTACCAATTTGAAGAGCCTCTTGTTTAGAATACCCGCAAGCCTGTGCGCCAAATTTACATCCAACTACCTTGCTTAATATAGCAACTGCTAATAATAAGAAGGTAAATATTATCATTTTCATATTCATGCCATGTATAACAGTAGCTATACCAATATTAGCAAAGAATATAGGAGATAATAATGTAGTTGAAACAGTTTCTACAGTTTCCATTATATTATGTGCTTCACTTGTTTTAGATAAAGCTAAACCTGCAATATAAGCACCTGTAATATCTGCTACTCCGAAGAAATGTTCTGCATCAAAAGCCATCACGAAGCAGAAGATTAAAGCGTATATTGGAAGTTTTTTCTTATCTACTGTTACGGAAGATAATTTATTAAATCCATGATAAAACAATATTCCAAATACTGCAGAAACAGCAAAGAATGCAACAATTTTAAATAAAACTACTTTGATATCCACAGATGGGTTAGAAACACTTGTAACAATAGTTAAAAGTACGATACCTAAAATATCATCTATTATAGCTGCTCCAAGAATTGCCGTACCAGATGGAGTTTTTAATTTTCCCATTTCTTGAAGAGTTTCTACCGTAATACTAACAGATGTAGCAGTTAATACTATACCTATAAATATATTTTGCAAAAGAGTTTGTAGATCTCCACTAAAAGGCTTTCCGTTATTGTTGAAGAAGCCAGCTACAGCAAGTCCGCCTAGCAAAGGCACGATTACTCCAGCAAGTGCAATAATAAATGAAGCTTTACCACTCTTTTTAAGTTCGTCTAAATCGGTTTCAAGTCCGGCAGTAAACATTAAAAGAAGTACACCTAATTTAGAAAGCTTTGATAAAAAGTCGCTGGAATGAACTAATCCTAAAAAAGCAGGGCCTATTATAAGTCCAGCTAAAAGTGCACCAACTACTTGAGGCATTTGAAATCGTTTAGCTAATAGTCCAAATAATTTAGTACTTAGTAGTATAACTACTATATCCATTAAAAATTCTATTGACATACTATTTCCTCCTTGTTAGACAAATTTATATGAAATATATGTATAGCCGATAATTTTGTACGGAATTTGTATATTTGATAATTTTACAATAAGTGAATAAATTGAATAATAGATATGTTAAAAATTCAACAATTTAAGTTTATCATAATTGAGAACTAGACACAATATTTTCACAAAAACGCAGAAAATTTAATTAATTTAACTAAATGTTAATATTTATAAAAATGATTGAGTTTGGTCATTTTTATAAATATATGTATAAATTTATTTATGAATAAGAATAATTGATGCAACTATTTATATGATTTATAATTATATAAATAGTTGGAAAGTATTTATAGGAGGAATAATGAATGCTAAAAAATAACTTGTTAAAAAGTGAAAAGTTAAAAATAACATCATTAAAAGAACAAGATATAGATATAATGATGGAATGGTATGAGGATACGGATTTTTTAAGAAAATTTGACTTTAATGCTGCTGCACCAATGTATAGAGGAAGAATAAAAGAATGGCTTTTAGGGGAAGTGAATAATCCAAATAACTATTTTTTTGCACTTCGAACTAAAGAAGAAAATGAATTTATAGGATATATAGAAATAGATAGAATAAATTGGAACAATAGATTTGGATGGCTAGGGCTTGGAATAGGAAATAATAATTATCGCGGGAGGGGATATGGTACCGAAGGACTATCTCTCGTAATAGATTTTGCATTTAGAGAATTAAATTTACATAGGCTTCAGCTTGAAACAATAAGTTATAATGAAGAAGCTATAGGGTTATATGAAAAACTGGGATTTAAAAAAGAAGGGATATTAAGGGAAGCAGTCAGAAGAGATGGAACATGGCATGATATGTATGTATATGGGATATTAGATAGTGAATGGGGCAAAATAAGGAGCAGGTAAACTCTTAAGTTTATCTGCTCCTTATTTTAATAAAAGTCTTAAGATTAGTAAATAATAGCAAAATTAAAAAAAGATAAAATTTACACTTGAAAAATGCACTTAATGAGTATATAATAAAACAAAACAGACCCCCACCGGGGGAGGGAGGTATGGGAATTGAATGAAGAACAAAAGAAAGCAATGCAAGCTTTAAAAACTTGTAAGGGACAAATAGAAGGAATAATAAAAATGTTAGAGGATGGCAGATACTGCATAGATATATCTAACCAAATAATAGCATCTCAAGCTTTATTGAAAAAAGCAAATATGCTTATACTAAAACAACATTTAAACCATTGTGTAAAGCATGCTTTTATGAATGATAATGGAGATGAAAAGGTAGATGAGATTATAGGAGTTTTAGAGAAGCTTATTCAAAAGTAATGATTAAAGGAGAAATAATTATGAAAGCATTTTTTAAAAAATTTATAACAAAAATTGCACAAGAAAATAATAAAACATTTGGAAACAATAAATTGGATTGCTGTGGATTAAATAGTGACAATGATAAAAATAAGAAAGATGGTTGTAAAAATAAATAACTATAAGAGAGGTAGTAAAATGAGGAAAATTCTCAAAATAGAAGGAATGACTTGTTCGGCTTGCGCTAAGGCGGTAGAAAGAGCTGCAAAAAAAGTCGATGGAATAAAAGAAGCTAATGTGAATTTTGCAACAGAAAAACTTATGATAGATTTTGAAGACGAAAAGATGAACTTAGAAGAAGTAAAAGTCTTTATTGAAAAAGCAGGATATAAAGCTTTTACAGAAACTCAAACTAAAATGTTTTCTGTAGAAGGAATGACGTGTGCATCTTGTTCTAAAGCAGTAGAAAGAGCTACTAGGAAAGTAGAGGGTGTAAGTGAAGCTAATGTTAATTTAGCCTTAGAAAAGTTAACAGTTACCTATGACCCTGAAATCGCTAGTATAAGTGAAATTAAAAAAGCTGTAGAGAAATCAGGATATAAATTGATAGAAGAAGAAACTAAGGATGTTCATCAAGAAAAAAAGGAAAAAGAAATGGATAATTTATGGAAGAGGTTTATACTATCTGCTATACTTACAGTTCCTCTTTTATATATAGCTATGGGGCCTATGATAGGAATTCCTATACCAGACTTCATAAGCCCTGATATCAATCCTAAAGTGTTTTCAGTAGTTCAGCTTGCTTTAACTATACCTGTTATAGTTTTAGGGGCAAAGTTTTACAGGGTAGGATTTAAAACATTAATAAGGAAAGAGCCTAATATGGACTCTCTAATAGCAATAGGTACTTTGGCTGCCTTTGTATATAGTTTGTATTCTATGTATAAAATATTTATAGGAAATCATCATGCAGCACACAACCTTTATTTTGAATCAGCTGCAGTTATTCTTACATTAATAACTTTAGGTAAATATTTAGAAGCAAGAAGCAAAGGGAGAACATCAGAAGCAATTAAAAAACTAATGGGACTTGCGCCTAAAACAGCTCGAGTTATAAATGATGGAGTAGAGTCTGAAATATCTATAGATGAAGTAGAAGTAGGAAGTATAGTTGTAGTAAAACCAGGAGAGAAGGTTCCTGTAGACGGTGTAATTGTAGATGGCATTACTTCTATAGATGAGTCAATGCTTACTGGGGAAAGTATTCCAGTGGAAAAAACAAAAGGAGATAGAGTAATAGGTGGAAGTATAAATAAAAATGGATCTGTAAAATATGAAGCAACTAAAGTAGGAAAGGATACAGTGCTATCTCAAATTATAAAATTAGTTGAGGAAGCTCAAGGAAGCAAGGCGCCTATTGCAAGACTTGCAGATATTATATCTGGATATTTTGTACCTATAGTAATAGTGCTTGCAATACTTTCTTCTATAGGTTGGAAGGTATATGGAGAAACTAATACATTTGCTTTAACTATATTCATATCAGTACTAGTAATAGCTTGTCCTTGCGCTCTTGGACTAGCAACTCCTACAGCCATAATGGTAGGAACAGGAAAGGGAGCAGAGTATGGAATTCTTATAAAGAGTGGAGAAGCTTTAGAAAGTGCTCATCATATAAAGACAGTGGTTTTAGATAAGACAGGAACTATAACTCAGGGTAAACCTGAAGTGACAGATATAATTACTTTTGATTTTAATGAAGAAGAATTATTAATACTTGCGGCAAGTGGAGAAAAAAATTCAGAGCATCCATTAGGAGAATCTATAGTAAGGAATGCAGAAGAAAGAAATCTAGAATTTAAAGGAACTAAAGAATTTAAGGCAATCCCAGGAAAAGGAATAGAAGTTAAAATAGATGGGAAAGATATTTTTCTAGGTAATAAGAAGCTAATGGATGAAAAAAATCTTTTAACAAAGGAAATAGAAAAGATATCTGAAAAGCTTGCAGAAGATGGGAAGACTCCTATGTATGTAGCTATGTCTGAAAGAATAATAGGCATAATTGCAGTGGCAGATAAATTAAAGGAAACAAGTAAAGCGGCAGTTGAAGAAATGCATAAACTTGGAATAGAAGTTGCAATGATTACTGGAGATAACAAAAGAACTGCAGAAGCTATTGCTAAACAGGTAGGAATAGATAGAGTGTTATCTGAAGTATTGCCTCAAGATAAAGCTAATGAAGTGAAAAAGCTTCAAAAAGAAGGTAAGAAAGTGGCTATGGTAGGAGATGGAATAAATGATGCACCTGCTTTAGCGCAGGCAGATATAGGTATCGCTATAGGTTCTGGTACGGATGTGGCCATAGAATCTGCTGATATAGTTCTTATGAGAAGTGATTTAATGGATGTACCAAGAGCTATCCTTTTAAGTAAGAGGACAATAATAAACATAAAGGAAAATTTATTTTGGGCATTTGGGTATAATACCATAGGGATACCAGTAGCAATGGGTATACTTCATGTGTTTGGAGGCCCACTATTAAATCCTATGATTGCAGGAGCCGCAATGAGTTTAAGTTCTGTTTCCGTATTGTTAAACGCATTAAGGTTAAAAACCTTAAAGTTATAATATAATAAAAAGTTTAAAAAGAGAAGGGAGAAATAGAAATGAGAAAGAAAATTATAGTTGAAGGAATGACTTGTGCGCATTGCCTTAGTCATGTTAAAAATGCATTACTTGAATTAGGTGGAGAAAATTTAGAGGGAAATCTTGAAAGTAAAACACTTGTAGGAAGATTTGATGATGAAGTAAGCAATGATGAAATAAAAAGAGTAGTTGCAGAAGCAGGGTACGAAGTAATAACTATAGAATAAAATATTAAATAATATTAAACACAAATAAACTAAGGCACTAGAAACTAGGAAATTTGGGGTTTATTATATAAAATTCCGTATATTCTAGTTTCTAGTACCTTTTCTTTAATACTTAAAAAATGTTACATATTTTTTATTGAAGTTCATTTAATTTTTGGTGACGATTTTCTTGTTTTTCTAACATGTTTTCTAATTGTTTTTCGTCCATATGATCCTTATTGTTCTTAATATATCCATTAGCAAATTCTATATTTTTACGGATATTTTCTTTTTCCTTTGTTGGGCCGCCATCATCATAAACTATTTTATCTTTTAAGTTATCTATATTATCTTCTCTAACTTGTTGAATATGTTTAGCGTTAGATAATTGATCAGGTGAGGCAATATCAGAATGTTGTTCTAAGTGTCTTTCTGTACGTGTATAATTTTCTACCACATTTACCAATTCCTCTATTCTATTTTCAGTTTCTATATCTCTACACTTTTTATTATCCATTTAAGACCCTCCATTCAAGGTTTGTTTTTAGTACACCTTTATTTTGTCCTAATTTAAAATAAAAATTATAATAACATTATGGAAGGTTTATAGAAATGTAATAAAAATGACTTCTATTAGTAACAAATAAGTTTATAATAGTATATAATTAATTTAGAAAACAATAAATTAAGTGAGGATAGGAAAAATGAAACAAAAATCTGTCTTGGGATTAATATTTATATTTATAGGAATTGGAACTTTGTTTAATCAACTTGGAATATGGAATTTTGGGGATATAGTCTCTCTTTGGTGGCCATTAATAATAATTTTTATTGGATTGATACAAATTATAAATAAATCAATTTCTAATACAAGTGGACTTATAATAATAGGAATAGGAGCTTTTTTTCAGTTAAGAAAACTGGGTATTATAACTCAAAGTTTAGGATCTTTATTATGGCCTATAGTATTTATAATAATAGGAATAAAGATAATTTTTTCTCGTTCAGATAAGAATTTTCTAGGTAAAGAAATAAAGGAAGTTTCAGATGAATATATAGATTATTTTACGTTATTTTCAGGAATAGAAAATAAAAATATATCTAAAAACTTTAAGGGAGGAAAAGTAACTGCAATTTTTGGAGGAGCAGATATAGATTTGAGGAAAAGTGAATTAGCAAGAGAAGGAGCAGTACTTGACTTAACGGTAGCCTTTGGAGGAATAGATATATTAGTGCCAGAAGGTTGGAAGGTAATTGCTACAGGGATTCCCATATTTGGAGGTTGGAGCAACAAAACTAAAGAGTATGAAGAAAATTCGTTAAATGATAGACCGGTTTTAAAAGTAAGATGTGTTGCAGCTTTTGGAGGAATAAATATTAAAAACTACAAATAAATTTAAATCAAATTTAAAAGAGGCTGTTGCACTAAAAAAATTAGTACGACAGCCCCTTTATTTTTTTAATGATTAGACTTTACAAAATTCGTTTTTAATTAACAAACTATGGGTTTATTATGTAAAAAAAATACATTTAAGTAATTCAGAAGGGATGTTTTGTTAAGATTGTGTTAAATAAATTTAAGAATTATTTTTTTTAGTTAAATTTAATATATTATTTATAAGGGAAACATATCGATAAAATAAAAGTATATTGATTTATAGTAAATCTAAAATATCTATAACTCATGCGTATAAATGCTTAGAGTAATCGATTTGTATTATTTATAATTAATTTGGAAGGAGCATGAAAATGAATATTGGATCAATGTTGATTGGATTGTTTGGAGGATTAGGTTTATTTCTTTATGGAATGAAGGTAATGGGAGATGGCCTAGAAAATGCAGCAGGAGATAGATTGAAGGTATTTTTTGAAAAGATTGCATCTAATCCTATAAAAGCTGTTCTTACAGGTACAATAGTTACGGCAGTAATTCAAAGCAGTAGTGCCACTACTGTTATGGTAGTAGGTTTTGTTAATGCTGGGCTTATGAATTTATATCAAGCCGCAGGAGTTATAATGGGTGCCAATATCGGTACAACTATTACAGGGCAACTTGTAGCTTTGAATTTAAAAGCAATAGCGCCAATATTTGTAGGGATTGGTGCGCTTATAATTCTCTTTTCTAAGGGTGGAAAAACAAAAGACATAGGAAATATAATACTAGGATTTGGTATATTATTTATAGGTATGGAATCCATGTCTGGTTCTATGAAACCACTTGCTAAATCTGAGGGATTTAAAAGTCTTATAGCTACTTTATCATTTAACCCATTTCTGGGAATATTAGTTGGTTTAGCACTAACAGCAATAGTGCAAAGTTCTTCTGCAACTATAGGAATACTTATAGCATTAGGACAAAATGGAGTATTACCTATATCCGTTGCACTACCAGTACTATTTGGAGATAATATAGGAACTTGTGTAACTGCACTTTTATCAAGTATAGGAACAAATAAGAATGCTAGAAAGGCAGCACTTATACATTTTACTTTTAATGTTATTGGTACAACTATATTTTTAATTTTGCTTAAACCTGTATCTAATCTTATTGTAATGTTAACTCCAGGCAATATAGCAAAGCAAATTGCAAATGCGCATACATTTTTTAATATAGCAAATGTTTTAATACAAATTTGGTTTATTAAATACTTAGTAGCTTTTGCTAATAAAGTTATTCCAGGGGACGAAATAGAAGAACATATTGGAGTTCAGTACATAGATGATAGACTACTTCAAACTCCTGTTATAGCTGTAGGACAGTGTCAAAGAGAAATAGTACATATGGCAGAGAAGGCAAAAGAATGTCTTGAGATGTCAGTAGAATCACTAAAAAAAGGTGATGAAGATTTAATTAAAAAAGTTGGAGAAACTGAAGACCTTATAGATTTGCTAGAAGAAGAGATAACTAAATTTTTAGTAAAATTATCTAATGAAGAGCTTTCAAAACAACAAGTTGATATAGTTACTTCTATGTTCCATGTAGTAAAAGATATAGAGCGTATAGGAGATCATGCTAAGAATATATCAGATTTATCAAAGGAAAAGATAAACAAGAGACTTGTGTTTTCAGAAGATGCTATGGAAGAGCTTCAATCCTTATATGGATATACTTTAGACGCTCTTACAAGAGCATCAGGAAGTTTTGAAAAAAATAATATACAACTTGCAAAGTCTGTATATGAAGTAGAAGAAAAAATAGATGAAGTTCAAGAGTTACTTAGGGACAATGATATAAAGAGACTTAGTAGTGCTACTTGTGAAGCAAGAGTAAGTGCGATATATCTTGATATATTAAGTAACTTTGAAAGAATAGGAGATCATTCATTAAATATTGCAGAAGCTGTACTTGATATAAATCACTTGAATAAGTTAAATGAAAATCCTACAGTAAATCAAATACTTGGAAAAAATTAAAATTGAAAGGGATGCTAAATAGCATCCCTTTAATTTCTCTTATATTGATCATAATAATTTTTAATTGCTTCAGCATTTTTTTTATTGAAAGAATAATCATTATCATTATTTGAATTAACACTGTTATTAAATGCATCATGCATCGCTTCTCCTACAGTATAGCTTAAAGTTGGTGAAGAGTTGACGGTGGTAGTATTTAAATCAGCAGTGTTTGTAAATGCATTATTTGTTCCTAAAGTATTAGAGTCTTTTTCAGGATTTTTAGGAGCACCTTTAAGTGTTGCATCAAAATCCCTTTTCCATAAGTTGGTTAGGTCATCTCTATCTTTTTTAGCTTCTTCCTGGAAGCTTTTACTTACATTTTGATCTATATTTATATTGTTTTTCATTTGATTATCTTCACCATAATTTATATCTGAAAAAGTATTTGTAGTAGTACTTGTATTTGTAGAAGTATTGGTAAAAGTATTCATGTTATCAACTTTATTAAAATTTCCATAGATTTCGCCATTGCCTGGAAGATCTTCTAGTTCTTCAATTTCTATAGTTCCGTCTTTATCTTCAAATTCATTATCATTGGACTTTTTATTAACTGTTTTGTATATTAAAGTACCTACACCAGCTGCAGCAGCTACCATGGCAGCTCCTAATACATATCCATTTTTCTTATGCATTCTCATTGTTATTCCTCCCTTATTTGCTTTAGTAAGTATTTTTATTAAATAAATACAATGTTAAATAAATATAATATATATAAATTAATTTACTCTTTTTAAGATATTTTATACTTAGTATATTTTATGAAGAATCGGACATGAAAGATTTTTGGTACATATTTATAATGAATTTATTGGTAGAATTGATAAAAGTGTGATTTTTTATTAAATATTTTAAAAAATTCTTATATAATAAAATCATGAAGGGAGATGTTGAAGTGTTTAAAGTGGTATGGAAAGCAGGAGATGATGATTTAAGAGATGCACATGAAATACGGAAAAGGGTATTTATTGAAGAACAAAATGTACCAGAAGAAGTTGAAAGGGATAAATTAGATGTATCTTCTAAACATATTATATTCTATAGTGATAATGTGCCTATAGCTACTGGAAGGATAATTTTTAAAGGGGATAGCTGCTCGCTGGGAAGAATTGCAGTATTAAAGGGATATAGAGGTAAAAGTATAGGTAAGATGCTAGTAGAAAACTTAGTAAAAAAGTCTTTTGAATTAGGGGCTCATGAAATACATATTCATGCACAAAAGCATGCAGAAGGATTTTATGAGATGCTTAATTTTACACCTTATGGAGAATTATTTTATGAAGGAGGCATTCCTCATGTAAGCATGGTGCTTCATAAGTAGATAGAAAGCAGTAAACAAGTTCTAAAACGGCTTTATTTATAAATTCAAAATACCGTTAAGAGCCGCCTACTGTCTGAGCGACAGCGAGTTTAGACGGCTTAGGAATTTTAAATTTATAAATATTAGCTGTTCTTGCATGCTTTATAGAAATCTATGATTTCGTTATAAATCAGTACATCTCAGTTTGCTGAGATGCTACCATAACTCAATGTCTTCCTAGATGAAAATTCTATACGACCCAGAGCATTAAAAATGTTGTTAAACCTCATGGGGAAGGTCTCTCCAAGCCATAAGCCCATACTGTGAGTCTGCATGAGTTATGGCATTTATAACAGCTTTTTCTACAACGCGCGCCGCTAAAAGTCCTATTACGTTTATATCAGCATCAACTGTTCCTGTAGCCATGGTAAATATAGTATCTCCATCAGCCATGGAATGAGCGGGACGCATGGTTCTTCCATATCCGTTGTGTGCCATAGAAGCCACCTTACTTGCTTGAGCTTTTGTAAGTTTAGCATTAGTTACCACAACTCCAATAGTGGTATTTCCTGAAAATAAATTTTTCTTTTCGCTATATTGAGATATCATTACGGTTTCTGTGTTTAAAAAGTTTAAGTTTTCGTCAATAGCTCCAGCCATTATTTTGCCATTTTCAGGGTTTACTACATCTCCTAGACAATTAACAGCTATTAATGCTCCAACTTCAAGATCACCGACTTTAACTGAATAAGAGCCTAATCCGCCTTTCATAGAGTGTTCTGGACCAAGTATTTTTCCAACGGTAGCTCCAGTTCCAGCTCCTATATTTCCCTGAACGTCTTTATTGTTTTTTTCCGAATCTAAGCAAGCGTTATATCCCATAGACTTGTCAGGACGAACCTTAGGATTGCCAATAACTAAGTCAAAAAGAACTGCAGAACATACTATTGGAACTTTAGCCACAGTTACATCAAATCCAATATCTTGTTCTTCTAGATATTGCATTACGCCATTAGATGCTTCAAGACCAAAGGCACTTCCACCAGATAAAACTACTGCATGTATTTTATCAACAAGATTCACGGGATTTAAAAGATCAGTTTCACGAGTTCCTGGTGCGCCGCCACGTACATCTACTCCAGCTGTAGCACCATCCTTACATATTACAACAGAGCAGCCTGTAGCTCCTTCGATATCCTGTGCGTGACCCACACTAATGCCTTCTATATCTATAAATTTTATTTCTTCCATTTTCAAAACCTCACTTTTATGTTTGCTTTTTATTTTAAATATATATCATATAAAAAGATACTTGTATTCAAAAAACTCCCGATTAGAAAAATCGGGAGTATAAATTACTTTTTAAGTTTTTTTACTGCCATTACTACTGGTATGGTTATAAGTATTGATACTGTTATTTCAGGTAAGCCATTAGTAGCACCTATGGCAATTATGCCTTTTTTAGCCGCAGAGGAGCTTATATGCAAGATTTGAGCATATTTCTCTACGTATAAGACATACATCATGCCAAGTACACCTACAGTGTTAGTAAGAGTACCTATAGCTGCAGTAATTCCTATTTTAACCATATTTGATTTTTTTATAAAAGGAATATTTTTAATAGATATGTAACAATAATAAGAAACTATACCTATTAAAACTCTTGGTAAAACTGAAACTAAAGGATTCATAAATATAGGGGATAGTGGTGTTGGATTTATAACAGACTGTATTACGCTAAATACACCAAACATAAGTCCGATTAGGGCGCCAACCATAGGCCCCTCGACAATAGCACCTATAATTACAGGTATATGCATTATGGTTGCCTTTGCAGGGGGAATAGGTATAAATCCTAATCCAGTAGCTCCAAGTATGATGGAAATAGCGGACAACATACCAACTACGGCAAGCTGTCTAGTGTTAATGTGGGTAGTAGTTCTTAGATTTTTTTCCATAAATCTTACCTCCGTTCTTATTCCTTGATAAGGATATAATTCGGAACTTTCTTATTAAACTTATTTGTTCAGTTTCATAAGAATACCGACGAAAATATTTTATCACGTTTTTGTGATAAGTAAAATATCTATGTTAAAAAATTATCAAAAAATATTAAAGTTTTTATTTTTCAAATATTTTAACTTTTTTAATAAAGTTTTAACATTTCTTATGTACTAAAATTCTATTATGGAACTCATTAATTTATGACCATAAATACTTGGATGTATTCCATCTGTATATAAATTCTTTATGAGGTTATTTTCAAATACCTCATAAAAATCAAAGTAAACTAAATTTTGACTTTTTAACTTTTTTATCAAATGAGTTCTATACTCTTCAATTTTTAAATTAACTTCATCATAATTTATATAAGAACTCCAATAAAGTTCAGCTGATTTTTTATCTATTTTCATTTGGATACCTAGATAAGGGGTTATATTATTGTGTATACATTCATCAATTATAAGATCTATATTCTCAATTGTGTTTTGTAATTTGTATCCCATTAAAAAGTCATTAGTCCCACCCATTATAAATGCTTTGTCAGGGTTCAAAGCTATTAAGTCTTCTTCAAGTCTAAAGAGCATACCTGAGGTTGTATCACCGTTTAAACCTGAATTTATAAAGGTATTATTTGATATCTCAGACGCTAAGTGTATCCAGCTATTTTCCTTAGGTACACCATACCCATAAGTTAGGCTATCTCCGATGCAAACTATCTTCATTATGTTCCTCCTAAATATACAATAGTATAGCATTATAGTTTAGTTATAATAAATCTCATAAATTCTTTTTATGTTTTCTTTAAACTGATTTATTTTTACAAATCTAGATTCCCTAAACGTTTCGTGCCCTTCAATAAATAGTATCATCATAGGAACAGTAAATAAGGATAAAGTAGAACCTACTTCGGGAAGTTCATCCAAATCCATTTTCCTTAAATTAATATTTGGGAATTCTGATAGCATTTCTTTTATCTTAAGAAAAAGGGGAGCGCATACACTACAATTTTTAGAAGATACATATAAAAATGCAAAAGTATTGTTATTTATAAAACTTTGTAGTTCATTTAGATTATTTATATTTTCCATTCATCAGCACCTCGGTACTAGTATAGCTAAATATTTAATAAAAATAAATAAAAATATGAACTATTACTAGTAATATCGGTATCAATGGTGATTGGTATCAATACTGATATATATCAGTATTGATAATTGTTTGAAAGATGATATAATTTATATAATATATGAAATACTAATTAAGAAGATATATTGATAGGGAGGAATATCTATTGGAAAAAATAGCTTTAATCACAGATACAGCTGCTGATTTACATGAAGATATTATAAAAAAATATAATATAGAGATTTTGCCATTTAGGATTATATATAGTGACAGAGAATATAAGGATAAATTAGAGATAACTCCTCAAGAGGTCTATGATAATTTTAAAATTGAAGTACCAACATCCTCGCTGCCTTCTATGCAAGATACAGAAGATTTGTTAACGAAGTTAGAAAATGAAGGGTACACTCATGCTATTATAATTACACTTTCTTCAGGACTTTCAGGTATATATAATAGTGTTAAGCTAGTAAGCGAAAATCATCCTAATTTAAATATACATGTATACGATTCACGCTCTATTTCCATGGGAGAAGGTATTTTAGCCCAAAAATGTGGAGAAATGATAGCTAAGGGAATGAGTTTTGCTGATATAGTAAATGAGATACCAAGAATAAGAGATAAAGTACATTTATTTTTTGTAGTAGGCACATTAGAATACCTAAAAAAAGGCGGAAGAATTGGAAAGGTGTCTGGAACCATTGCAGAACTTCTTAATATCAAACCAATAATAGGTGTAGATATAAATGATGGGAAGTATTATACTTATGATAAGGTAAGAGGAAGAAAGCAATCATTAAATAGGCTTTTAGAGCTTGCCAAAGAAACCTTAGACAAAAAGAAGTGCAAGTTGTATATAGTTCATGGAGATGCTTTAGAAGAATCAAAAAAGGTATATGATTCGATTTCAACACATGAAAATGTAGTAGAAGGATTCTTTGGAGGTCAAATAAGTCCTGTAGCAGGAGTGCACAGTGGACCAGGTTTGGTTGGCTTGATTTTAGTAGAGGAGTAATAATATATGTCTAATATGGGCAAGGACTCTAAGCTTGAAGAAAAAAGGCTATATGAAGAATATAAAAAGAAATTATTAGAATTAAAAAAAGTAGAAAAGGAAAAGGAAGCGGTAGGACAGGTATTTACTAAAGGGCTGCTGCCTCTATATGTTCTTTATGTACTCAGTTTAGGGCCAACTAATGGAAATGATATTGCACATAAAATAGGGGAAAGAACAAGAGGATTATGGATACCAAGTACTGGAGGTATATATCCTCTTTTGAAAAAACTTGAGAAAGAAAAATTTATAGTTGGTAAGTGGGATGATTCTCAAAATAGAATGCAAAAAATATATACACTTACAGAAGCAGGTTATGTTGAATTTGATGACAAAAAAGAACTTTTGAAGATTAAAATAGAGGAAGCACTAGAGGTATTTAAAATTATATATAAGGATCTTTATAAATGACAGTAAATGAGCTTTTATTGCTTATTTACTGTTATTTTTGCTATATATTTGTCAAAATTGTGATATAATTATAATAAATCAGTATTCTGTAAGGGGTGATTGTATTAATGGATAAAAGAATAATAGTATGCGGATATGGAAATGTCGGAAAAAAACTAATAAAGCTTATTAAAGATAAGTATTCAGAAATATATGAACAGTATAACGTTAATTTAATTTTAAGTGGAGTTATAGGAAGTAAGGGTTGTATATTTGAATATAATGGATTAAATTTGGACATGCTTTTAGAATGCACTACCGGTTCTGATGGACTTATAGAATATGGAGAAAAAAATAGTGATTCCTTTTACAACTATCCAATATATGAAGGAGATATTTTTGTAGATTGCACCCCAAGTGATATAAATGGAGGAGTAGGTTTAGGGCATACGATAAACGCAATTAACTCTGGAATGGACATCGTGTTTCTTTCTAAAGGATCATTGGTTTCAAACTTTTCTTTTATAATGAATACTGCAAAAGAAAAGGATGCAAAAATAAAATATAGTGGAGCTACCGCTGCTGCGCTTCCGACTATGGACGTGGGACAATATAGTTTAGCAGGATGCAAAATTAACTCTATTAAGGGAATTTTAAATGGAACTACCAATTATATTTTAAGTAAAATGCATCAAAGTAATATTTCTTTTAATGAAGCGTTGATAGAAGCACAAGAAAAAGGAATAGCAGAAAGAAATCCAAAATTGGATATAGAGGGGACGGACAGTGCAACTAAGATATTGATTTTAGCTAATAGTCTTATGAACTCGGAATATAGTTTAAGAGACATAAGCATAAAAGGTATAGATGAGATCAAACAAGAAGATATAAAAAGAGCTAAAAATAAAAATGCGAAATTAAAACTTCTAGCCTATGCTTATAAAGAAAATGATAAGGTTAATATTGAAGTAAAACCTATGGAAGTTTATCAAAATGATATATTATCTTATGTAGAAGATACAAACAAGGGAGTAGTATTTAGTACGGATACTATGGGGGAAATATATGTATTAGGAGGAGCTTCTAATCCTTTAGGAGCTGCGGCAGCAGGACTTAAAGATATAATAAACTTATCAAGATAAATAAACTAAAGTTTTGAAAAACTTTGCCGAAAATATATGTAAAGGATTTACAAAAATGATACAAAATTTTGAATATAGTGAATTTTGTATGTATCAAAGTGTATACCTTGGAGAAAGTTATAATATTTTATAGAAAATTGTTAAATTTAATTGAACTTTGTTAATATTTGATATATTATACACTTATAAGCAAATATTTCAGTAACTATTAAGATAGGTTAATTTGTAATAAAATTAAAAATATAAAAATTATGTAGGAAGTATCTCAATAAAAATTGATATGTGCTAATTTACAAAATTAAAATTTCTGTAAATTGTGCAAGGAAGAGGGGGAACAAATGAAATCAATAAAGCAAAAATTAATATTTATGGCAGTTTTAATAGCTGCAATTCCTTTGCTAGTATCCAATTTGATTTTTAATATCTCCATGCAAAGAAGTTTAGAAGAACATGTATATGGAGATCATACAACTCTTGGCAAAACTATTGCTAATGGAGTTACGGATTACATGAATAAAGCCTATGTGCTTACTGAAGAAGTTATTAGTAGTGACATAATAAAAGGATTTGATGGACCGGCTCAAACAAAGGCCATAAAGGATACAATAAGGAGAAATCCTTATTTTGATTTGTTCTGTATACAGGACATGAAAGGAGACCAAACTTCTAGGACTAAGGGAAATCTTGCTAATAGAGCAGATAGATGGTGGTTCAAACAATCAGTTTCCACTCAAAAACCGTTCGTGAGCAAATCTTATTTAACTGTAAATGACGATAGCGAAGCAATTAACTCTATTATATTTCCTATACTAGATGATAAAGGCAAGATGCTTGGAGTTATGGATGCAGACTTGAAGTTGGACGAGCTTCAAAAAATGGTAGAGAAATATAGTACAAATAAAGCTTATGCTTACGTAATAGATGGAGAAGGTGCTGTTATAGCCCATCCAGAGAAAAACCAAGTTCAAGAAATTTATAATTATAAAAATTTAACTAAGACTGTAAAATTAAAAGACGCTTCTGGAAAAGTAGTAAAGGATGCAAGTGGTGCACCTAAAACTGACCAAGAAGATATAGTAGTTCCTGAAGAACTTAAAGAAATAACATTGCAGGCATTACAAGGTAATTCAGGAATTAAGGAATATAAGGATAAGGATGGGAATAAGGTAATTAGTGCCTATGAAACAATAAAACTTCCAGGAAGTTCAGATAACTGGGCAGTTATTACTGTAGAAAAGAAATCAGATGCCTTTGCAATGATAACAAGTATAAGAAATACAAATATATTCTTAGGACTTATTATTCTTATAATTGTAATAGTAATTACTTATATTCTTTCAAATAAATTCACTAAGCCTCTTATATACTTAGTTGATTTAATTAAAAAAGCATCAGAGGGAGACTTAACAGTTAAAAGTATTTATAAATCAAAAGATGAATTTGGAACTTTAAGCAATAGCTTTAATTTGATGATAGGAAATATGCAAGGACTTATACAAGATATACTTGAAGCTTCACAGGTAGTATCTAATTCCTCAGAATCTCTGCTTGCATCAACTCAACAAACTACTACTTCAATTACAGAAGTAGCAAAAACAATTAGTGATGTCACAATTAGTATTGATAAGGGAGCTCAAAATGCACAGGATGGTGTACAAGCAGCTAATGAGCTATCAGCAGAATTAGATGAAGTAGTAGAGCATATAGAGGACAGTAAAGGATCTTCAAATAGGGTATATGAAATATCCAATAAGGGATTTGAAACTATTGAAAAACTAGAGGAAAAAAATAAAGAAAATAACGAAGTATCTTTAGAAATAGTAGAAGTTATAAATTCACTTAGCGAAAAAGCAAACAGCATAGGAAGTATTGTAGAAACAATAACTTCAATTTCAGAGCAAACAAACTTACTTGCTTTAAATGCGGCAATTGAAGCTGCAAGGGCAGGGGAAGCTGGAAGAGGATTCTCCGTAGTTGCAGAGGAAGTAAGAAAACTATCTGAAAATACTGCGCAATCAACAGGTAATGTAAAAAATATAATAAACAATATACAAAAGGATATTGAGCGTGCAAAGAGCACTATGAAGCATGCTGAATCAGTAGTGTCAGAGCAAGATCACGCAGTTAAAAACACAAAAGAAACATTTAAGGAAATAAATACAGCAATAGAACATGTAGTTCAAAAAATAAATAATATAACTGAAAGCTTAAAAAATGTAGATGATAGCAGAAATAAGGTTGTCAAGGTAGTGGAAGATGTTTCAGAAATGTCCAGTAGTATAGCAGATGCAACACAAAGTGTATGTGGAGTAACAGAAGAACAAAATGCTGAAATGGAAGAAGTAAGTGCATTATCAGAAGAGCTTAATAGAATGGCTCAAAAGCTTTCAGGTGAAATAAAGAAATTTAAAATAGAATAATAAAAAAGCTCTATCTTTCAAAAGATAGAGCTCTTTATTTAATTATGGTGGGAGTGTTTTTTATATTCAGTAATTCTCTTTTTCCTATCTAAGGATTTAGGTTCTAAATTAATTTTCTTTCCATGGAATAAAGAAGATACTCCAGTATCGGTAGTTGTTTCTTCAGAAGTACTACATACAGGACAATGACAAGTAGAGTCTTCTGAATGTTTTGGCTCAGTATAAGTAGTTATAACACCTTCATAATTTCTAAGTACAATTTTATTTGGTGATTGACTTATTAAGTATTGAGGCATTACAGGTATTTTACCTCCACCTCCTGGAGCGTCTACAACAAATGTAGGAACAGCATAGCCAGAGGTATGACCACGTAATCCTTCGATGATTTCTATTCCTTTAGAAACTTTAGTTCTAAAATGTTCTATACCTTGAGACAAATCGCATTGATAAAGATAATAAGGTCTAACCCTCATTTTTACAAGTTTATGAACTAAATCCTTTTGGATATGAATACAATCATTTATGCCTCTTAAAAGTACTGTCTGATTTCCTAGGGGAATTCCAACATTAGCTAGTTTTTCACAGGCTTCTATTGAATCTTTTGTTATCTCATTTGGATGATTAAAGTGAGTATTAATCCAAATTGGATGATATTTCTTTAGTATGTTAACCAAATCATCAGTGATTCTCATTGGATTAACTACAGGAGTTCGCGTGCCAAGTCTTATGATTTCCACATGAGGAATTTCTCTAAGCTTCTTTAATATATATTCAAGTTTTTCATCACTTATCATAAGAGCATCTCCGCCAGAAAGTAGAACATCTCTAACCACTGGAGTATTTCTTATATATTCTATAGCTTTATCTATCCTATCTTGGGGCATGGAATCATCCTTATGTCCTGCAAACCTTCTTCTTGTGCAGTGCCTGCAATACATAGAACACATATCTGTTACTAAAAGTAATACTCTATCTGGATAAGCATGAGTAAGTCCTGGCACTGGTGAAGAAGCATCCTCATGAAGTGGGTCATTCATATCAGCTGTTGAAAAATTTAACTCGTGTATTGTAGGTACAGCTTGTTTTCTCACAGGATCTTGAGGATCATTTGGGTTTATTAAAGTTGCATAATAAGGTGATATCCCCATTCTCAAAGTTTTTAAGCACTTATCTATAGCATTTTCTTCTTCAGGAAGAATATTTATAACTTTTTTTAATTGTTCTACTGAGGTAATTCTATTTTTTACTTGCCATTTCCAATCATTCCACTGCTCTTCTGTTACATCTTTCCATAGCTCTATATCTTTATAATTTGTCATACAATTCATCCTCCTTTTAAAATTCTGAACCTTCAATTGGTTCTATAGTTTGCTTATAAACTCTTATCATTTTCAATAAGCCTTTTAGACGAGTATATATATCTGGAGTTATATTATCTCTCTTATAATGAAAGTCTTCAGGATCTAGAAGATAACTATGAGTAATAGCTAAGGCTTTTTTATTATTTTCCATGGCATCAACTAAAAGCTCACTCAATTTTTCTAAATTAAAGTATTCTAATCTAAGCTCTTCAGCATCATTATAGGCATAAACAGGAATAGGAGTTAAAAGATTTTTTGTAACTTTATATTGGCTGCGATAAATATTATGAGACTCGTATTTTATATCTGTTACTTCTATCAATGCTTTAGCGGTATTATCATCCATTGAGAAATAACCGCCTCTAAATATCTCAATAGGAGCAATTTCTTTAGAATGTAAATAGTCTAAACATAATTTTATCAAGGTTTTTTGTTCTTCATAATTGTATGAAGTTAAAATTTCCTCATTTTCTTTCAAGAAGGGGCAGTTCACACTTATTTCTTCAGGTAAATTATCTGGATGAATATGAAGACCAAAAATTACTTTATATTTTTTTATTACCTGGACTAAGTTAAGTTTATGCAGCATGTCTGCAAAATAAGGTGTGATAAAAAGGATGGTATACACATCATTATCTGTATTTAACTTAAGTAATCTCTCTAAGTGTTTAACGTTATTTTCTAAGTTTTTATCGAAGTTTGTCCCTTCTGAGTCTATGGATAAGGCGAAATCAAATCCATCTTTTTTAAAAAAGTTTTTTATGTAACCCATAAAAATATCCCCCTATATCAATTATTGATTTACAATTATCATTTTCGAACAATTTGCACAAAATTCAAAAAATATATAACATAAATTCTCATTATGTAAATAAATGTATTGAAAAATTACAACTTGGCAAGTATAATTAAGTTGTATATATTAACAACTTAATTATATAATACAAGTGTTAGGTTGTCAAAAAATTTCAGTGCATATTTTTAAAAATTTTGAAAAGGGTGATAAATATGATAACTTTAGGATTTCCAAGAATGCATAAAGAAGAAAAGGAAAAAAGAGATTTCTTGCCAGAATTTTTTAATATGTTAAAAAATGAAGAATGTATATTTTACTTAGAAGAAGAGTATGGGAGTAAAATGGGAATAACAGAAGAGGATTACTTGAAAGTAAATCCAAATATAAGATTTGTGAGTAATGAAGAATGTTACAAAAAAGATATAGTAGTAGTTTTAAGATCGCCAGAATTTAAAGAAATAGATATTATGAATGATAATTCAACCTTAGTAAGTATGCTTCATTATCCTACTAGAGATACTAGGGTGAAAAAGCTTAAGGAGAAAAATATATTTGGAATTTCTATGGATTCCTTAAGAAATGACTTTTTAGAAAGAATAGTAGTAAATTATAATGGTACTTCTGGAAATGGCGTAGAAATGGCCTTTAATGAATTATCAAAGATAATGCCGGATTTTTATTCTTTAGATAGGGAATGTATAAATGTATCTATAATAGGTATGGGAATGGTAGGGCTTTATGCAGCAAAGGCAGCAGGAAAGTATGGTAACATAGAGTTAAATAAAAAGATGAACAAGCTAAATACTAAAGGGGTAATAGTAAGTATGCTTCCTAGAAGTATAACAAATGATAAAGAAGAGTTAATAAAAATACTTAAGAACACAGATATATTGGTTGATGCATCAACTAGAGATAATCCTTCACAATATATAATAGATAATGGACTTCTAGGATATTTAAAACCTCATGCTGTTATACTAGATTTAACTGCTGATCCATATTTGACTGATATAAATCCTATTCAGGTAAAAGCTGTAGAGGGAATACCTACAGGAACACTAGATAAAACAGTTATATATGAAAATGATGAAATATATAAAAACATTCCAAAAGAAGTAAATACTTCAATTAGAAGAACAGTTGTAAGCTGCAATGCATGGCCAGGAATAAAGGCAGAAGAATGTATGAAGCTTTATGGAATTCAGTTGATTCCTATAATTCAAAAGCTTATAAGATTAAGTAGAGAAGAATTTAATGAAGATAGTGATGATTATTTTGTAAGAGCAATTTATAGAGGAACTATAGATTACTTTGAAAAATGTGAAAAACACTAGAAATTTGGTGGGTTTTGATATATTATATTTGATGTACTGATTTATAACGAAAGCATGTAAAAAAGCATTTCTAATGAAAATTGGAGGAATATAGATGAAAAATCCACATGGAGGGGCAGTATATAAAAATATAGCTCTGGACATAGCAAATAAGATAGTACTTGGAGAACTTAAATCTAGTGAAAAGATAAGCGGAAGATCGACACTGGCTAGTATGTATAACGTATCTCCAGAAACTATAAGAAGAGCAATAGCATTATTAGAAGATATGAATGTTGTTTTATCTACAAAGGGCAGTGGTGTAGAAATAATGTCAATCCAAGCAGCTGAAAAGTTTATAGAAAAAAATAAGGATACTGAGTATTTAGCAACTGTTAAAGAAAATATATTTGACCTTATAGATAAAAAAAGAAAATTGGATGAAGAAATAGAAGTGAATTTTGAAAAAGTGTTAGATTTTGTAGATAGATTTAAAAATATAACCCCATTTACTCTTATTGAGGTTGAAATAAAAGAGGATTGTAAAGTATTAAATAAGAAAATAAATGAATTAAGATTTTGGCAGGCTACTGGTGCTACTTTGTTAGCTTACAGAAGAAATGGGAAAATAGTAGTATCTCCAGGACCTGACTATGTATTTAAAGACGAAGATATCATAGTGGTTATAGGAACAACTAATGTATATGATAAGGTATATGACTTTATATACAACGCATATTCAGAAGTAGAGAGTTAATGAAGTCTTTTATAAACTCCTGAAAATTATATGATGAGAAATTTTAAATGTCATGTTGTAAGAACATGGCATTTTTTGTATTATAGTTATAGAATGATCTGGAGGGGGCAAACAATTGAAAAGTTTTTTAGTAAGATTTAAAGACTCATTTTCTAAGTACAGAAAACATGATGAAAGATGGAAATACTTTGTACTGGGGATCTTAGTATCCTTTATATCTTTATTTGCATTTTTAAGCATAATACAAGAGTACTTTGAAAATGGAGGTAATTATGCTATAGATAAGGTAGCTATAAATTTTGTAAAATCTATAGAAACACCTTTATTAAGTAAAATAATATATAAAATAACCATGCTTGGAAACTCATTAGCTGTAATAATAATTACAATACTTGCAGCTTTATTTTTGATTTATAAAAACCTTAAAAATGAAGCAGGATTCTTAACATTAAATATTTTAGGAGTATGGCTTTTAAATGAGGCTTTAAAGGCATCTTTTAAAAGAAATAGGCCTGATATAAGAATTATAGAAGTACGCGGGTATAGCTTGCCAAGTGGACATGCTATGATTTTTATGACACTGGCAATAATGGCTTCTTACCTTATATTAATTCATTTAAAGGCGATGCCTATAAGATGGTTTTTTGCCACTTTATTAATAATATTAGCCATAGCTATAGGATTAAGTAGAGTATACTTGAGAGTACATTATTTAAGTGATGTACTGGCAGGATGGTCAGCGGGTGCCTTTTGGTCAGCACTAAACATAATTTTCCACAGATACTCATATTATAAGAAAAATGCTAAGCGTTTTTAATGTTGAACGGGTCGTATAGAATTTGCATTTAGGAAAGCCTCACTTCGCAAAAAAGCTCTAATATTTCTTCCTTTTAAGGCGCCTAAGCCTTCTAAACTCGCTATCGCTCAAACAATAGAAGGCTCTATACGGCGCCTTAAAATCAGAAATAAAGAGCTTTTAATTGTTTGTTCAATGCTTTCTACAATGCAAATTCTATACTCATGTTCAACATTAAAAATATTATTCAGACCACTGACTGAAGGAAAGAATTTCGCTTTGGCGAAATTCTATTAAGTTTCTTAGAGTTATAGAATCGCTATGATTTCAAGGGGATTTTTCTATTTTTATTGAAAATAAATTTATATGATAAGAAGGTTTAAATATTGAAAAAATTGTTGATGATTTTAGGGATAATTTTTGTTTTAGCAATTTCAATTTTATGTTTCAAGACTTTTAAGTTGCCAAGAAAGGTACCTATTCCATTAATAAAATATAATAATTTAGAAATCAAAATTGTTCCATCTACATATGCATGGTTTAATAAAGGTAAAGGTGGAAATAGTGTTCTAGGATTACCTCCTGAAGAGGGCGTAAAAAATATACAGCCTGTAATCATAGAATCCAATGGAAAAGTAAGTTTTAGTTTTGATGTTTTTTTAAAACCCAAAAATATTTCACTTATTCTTTGGAGAAATGGAAAAATAATTTCTGAAAAAACATTGAAAGGAACAAAAGAAGGATTTTTTTATGCACCTAATGAAACAGGGATATATGTTTATGAAATTAACAGCGAATGGGATGAAACACATACGTCTTCATTTTCATTTAAAATAGAAGTAAAGAATTAAAATACGTTATAGTTGTTTATTTGATTTATTGAAATCACTACATTTTTAATGGGGAATGCCATACGAAACATTCCCCATTAAAAATGTAGTGATTATTTACAATATGCTAATTAAAATTGGAGCCAAAAGAGAGGTTATAATGCCAGCAATTCCTATGGCAAGGCTTGACATTGCACCTTCCGTTTCGCCCATCTCAATTGCTTTAGTAGTACCTATAGCATGGGATGCTGTGCCTATAGATATTCCTATAGCAATTTTATTTTTAATTTTAAATACTTTACAAACTAAAGGAGCGATAACTGCTCCTACAATACCTGTAAATATAATAGCAGCTACAGTAATAGCAGGGATTCCTCCTATTACCTTAGAAACCTCTATTCCAATAGGTGTTGTTATGGATTTAGGTACTAATGAAAATGTAAGCTCATCGTTAAGGCCAAATAATTTAGATATATAATATATGCTAAACATTGCTGTAATTGATCCAACTGTTACTCCTAAAAGTATGGGAGCAAAGTACTTTTTAATAAGATCAAGCTTATGATATAGTGGTACTGCAAGTACAACTGTTGCAGGTCCTAAAAAGAAGCTTATGAGGTTACCTCCCATATTAAAGGAATCTAAACTAATATTGAAAAGTTTAACTATAAATATAACTAAAATAATTGCTATTAATAATGGATTAAAAAATGGTATCTTAGTCTTATGGTATATATATAAGCCTAGCTCAAAGCATATTAATGATATGAGCACTCCAGTCATAGGAGAGTTTAAAAGTTCAGTCATTTTTTTCAATCCTCCTTATGTACAATTGAATGGTCCAACCTGTAACAACTATAATTAACACAGTTGTTATAAGACAAATTATAATAAAACTTGCCCATTTGTTTTTTAATAAAGGTAAACAAGTAAGTATACCTACTCCGGCAGGTATAAAAAAGAAGGCTAAATGGTCCAATAAAAAGTCTGTGATTTTATCAATCATAGTCACTTTTATAATGCCTTTATAAAGACAGGCAAATAAAATTGACATACCTATAACATTTCCAGGAATCGTCAAATGGAAAATGGTATGTATTAGTTCTCCCAAATAGCCTATTATAAGAATAATAGCTAATTGTCTTAAAAGTTTCACTAAAACACCTCTTTCTTTAAGAATTATATTAAATGTACAATCTTTATTTTAGTACTTTTCTACATAAAAAACTATATTTTTATAAAAAATATCAAATTATGAGCTAAGGTTACGGTGCTTTTTCAATAAAAAGAATGTAATTATAATTATGGGCATACTTATGTGGTTACTTGCTTTTTATAGATAAATTATAATATATGATATTGACAATATAAGAAAAATGATAATATAATAAAATGTAACTTAAAAGGAAATAATATAAATTCTATGAAAAGGAAAGTACTTTTTATAAAGTTCTTTAAAGCGAGTAGAGTATGGTGAGAGTCTACAAGAAGATAAAAAGGAAGAGAGCCTTGGAGAAGTTTATCTAAAATCAGTAATTATGAAAGTAAGATAAATCGCAAGTTTTGCGTTAAAATTTGGAGTGGACATTAGTCAATTAGAGTGGTACCGCGGAATTTACCCGTCTCTGTTTTTTACAGGACGGGTTTTTGTGATATAGCATTATAATAAATGATATATGTGGTAAAAATAATAATAAATGGAGGTAGTACATATATGGATTATAAAAATACTTTAGTAAAAAGAATTAAAGAACATGTAGATATGCCAGAAGAAAAAATAGAAGCATTAATAGAAATTCCACCTAGACCAGAAATGGGGGATTATGCATTCCCATGCTTTCAGCTTTCAAAGGTATTAAGAAAGGCACCAAATTTAATAGCTGAAGAGTTAAAAACTAATATAAACAAAGAAGGATTTGAAAGAATAGAAACTATGGGTCCATACTTAAACTTCTTTGTGGATAAATCAGTATTCACTGAAAATACCTTAGAAAAGATATTAAGTGAAAAAGAAAACTATGGTAAAACAAATTCAGGTGAAGGTAAAAATGTAGCAGTGGAGTACTCATCTCCAAATATAGCAAAACCTTTCCACGTAGGACATTTATTTAGTACATCTATAGGAAATTCTCTTTATAAAATATTGAGTTTTGAAGGATATAATTGTACTAGAATCAATCACTTAGGTGACTGGGGAACTCAATTTGGAAAGCTTATTTCTGCTTATAAAAGATGGGTAGATGAAGAAGCATTAGAAAAGGAACCGATTAAAGAGCTGCTTAGAATATATGTAAAGTTCCATGATGAAGCAGAAAAGGATCCTTCCTTAGAAGAAGAAGGAAGAATGCACTTTAAAAAATTAGAAGACGGATCAGAAGAAGAAGTAAGACTTTGGAAGAGATTTAGAGATTTAAGTCTTAAAGAGTTCAATAAAGTATATGAAATGTTAAATGTAGAATTTGACTCCTATGCGGGAGAAAGCTTCTACGGAGATAAAATGGATGCTGTAGTAGAAGAAATAGGTAAATGCGGTCTACTTACAGAAAGTAATGGAGCAAAGGTAGTAATGCTTGAAGAATACAATATGCCTCCGTGTATAATAAAGAAATCCGACGGAGCAACTATATATGCTACTCGTGACCTTGCAGCAGCCGTATATAGAAAAAATACATATGATTTTGACAAGAGCATATATGTGGTAGGACTTGAACAATCATTGCACTTTAAGCAAGTATTTACTACTTTAAAACTTATGGGGAAGGAATGGGCAGATTATTGCAAACATGTAGGTTTTGGACTTGTGAGATTTGCAGACAGAAAACTTTCAACCAGAAAGGGTGAAGTTATATTCCTTGAAGAGCTTTTAAATGAATCAATAGAAAAGACAGCGGCAGTAATAAAGGAAAAAAATCCTGATTTAGAAAACAAGGAAGAAGTAGCTAAAAAAGTAGGAATTGGGGCAGTTATATTTACATATCTTAAAAACAATAGGGAAAGAGATATAGTATTTAACTGGGAAGAAATGTTGAGCTTTGATGGAGAAACAGGACCATATGTTCAATATAGTTATGCAAGAGGTAAAAGCATATTAAGAAAAGCAGGCAATATAGAAGGAAGCATAAATTATAAAAAATTATCCTCAAAAGAAGAATTTGAGCTTGCAAAAACACTATCCTCTTTCAATGAAGCAATACTTTACTCTATAGATAAATTAGAACCATCTATCGTTACAAGATATGTTATAGATGTAGCCAAAGGATTTAATAAGTTCTATAATGCACATAGTATTGTGAATGCAGAAGATGAGGAAACTAAGGTTGCAAGAATTAAGCTGGTAGAAGCTACTTGCCAAGTTATAAAGAATGGATTGAACCTTTTAGGAATAGATGTAGTAGAAGAGATGTAAGTATAAATATTGTGCATGTAGTACTTAACTTATTAAGAGGGTACTACATGCATTTGTATAAGTAAGGGTTGCTTTGGTTTGGAGGAGAGTAATGTATATAAGAACTCGGGAAGAAACAATTGATCTAAAACCTGATATATTTTATAAATATGATATGGAAAATATGGCTTACTTTGATATAGAGACTACGGGATTTGACAAAGAAAAGGATTGCATTATGCTTATTTCTTTAGGATGGTTTTCTGAAAAAAGCACCTTTTATGTTAAGCAATATTTTGCAGAAAACTTGCAAGAAGAAAAAGATATACTAATGCAATTCCAAAAAGACATTGAAGGTTTTAATACATGGTGCTCCTATAATGGGAAAGCTTTTGATGAACCATTTATTAAGATAAAGCTTACAAAACATAATATAAATTATATAATGCCTGATAACCATGTGGATTTATATAGAATGATACGACCTTACTATAAAAAGCTTGGTATAGAGAGATGTAATTTAAAAACCGTTGAAAAATTTATTGGTATACAAAGGAAAGATTTAATTGATGGCGGAATAAGCATCGATTTATATTATAAATATTTACAAGAACCCGGAGAAGAGTTAAGAGAAACAATCATGCTTCATAATTTTGAAGATGTACTAAATTTGCCCAAGCTGTTTCAAATTGTGTCCAAGATTGATGAAGATGATTTAAGAAGAGATGATATTATAACAGAAAAGCAGTACAAGTATCTCCAGTATTTGATTAAAAAAAACAATATTGAAATTCCCTGTGATGTACAAAAGATATCTAAAAAATCTGCAGGCAAGGTTATTGACTGCTTGCTAAGGGGAAATATAGATATAGAAGAATTGATGACAATAATAAAAAATAGTTATTAAAAGAGGTAATAGTGAAATATCACTATTACCTCTTTTTGTAACTAGGGCAGTGGGAAGAGCAACTACCGCAGTCGCACTTTCCTTGACCTTTATTTTTTATATTTTTATAAAGTATATACACAGCAGAGCCCACAATTGCTGCTGTAATGATATATTGAATAATCATACTTTTCACCACCTAAAATATAACATTTAGAATTAGGTATGTTATAAAAGATATAATCCAAGCTAAAACAAATTGATATACCATGGAGAAGATAGCCATTTTATTCCCGTATTCCTTCTTCATTGTAGCTATAACTGAAACGCATGGAGTGTAAAGAAGAACAAATACTAAAAATGTATAAGCAGTTACAAAGTTAAAATGCTGAGGAAGTATACTCATTAAGTCTCCGCCATATATTACTCCCATGGAACCAATTATAACTTCTTTAGCCATAAAACCTGTAAGAAGTGAAACTGAAGCTTCCCAGTTTCCAAAGCCTAGAGGGCTGAAAATAGGACTTATAAACTTACCGATAGAAGCAAGTAAACTGTTATTCATATCAGTCATACCTTGCATGTTAAAATTAGATAATATCCAAACTATAATTGAGATTGAAAATATTATAGTACCAGCTTTTCTTAAAAATCCTTTTCCTTTATCCCAAGTATGCAGAGCTAAGTTTTTAAGTGTAGGAAGTTTATACTCAGGTAATTCAAGTATAAATGGTTCTTCATCTTTTTTAAATAATGTATTTTTAAATATTATACCTATAATAAAAGCTATAAATATGCCTAAAAGATATAAAGAAAATACCAATAAGCTTTCATGTCCAGGGAAAAATGCTGCTGCAAAAAGACCATATACAGGAAGTCTTGCATTACAGGACATAAGTGGGACTATTAGTGCTGTAAGTTTTCTATCCTTTTCGCTTTCTAAAGTTCTAGCTGTCATTATTGCAGGAACTGAACATCCAAAACCAACTATAAGGGGAATAAACGCCTTTCCTGAAAGTCCCATGCTTCTCATAAATTTGTCCATTATAAAAGCTGCACGAGCCATATATCCGCTGTCTTCTAAGAAAGAAATTCCAAGGAAAAGAGCAAGTATAACTGGCAAGAACACTATTACTGAACCAACACCGCCAATTATTCCATCAATTATTAATGATTGGAACCAAGGGCTTGTACTGGAAAGTACCATTTCTACAAATGGTACAAATTTATCGTTTAAAAGACCATCTAGAACATCAGCTAGGGGGTTTCCTACCCAAGTAAATGTGAATTCAAATATTAAATATAATAGCCCTAAAAAAATAGGATAAGCTAAAAACTTATTTAAAACAATCTTATCTATAGCTTTACCGATATTTTGATTATTTTTTTTAGGAGATACTGTTACTTTATTTAGCACTTCATCAATAAAAGCATATGCTTGGGATTCGTTCTGAAACTGATAGTCATTATCATTATTGCTTTTAAAAAAAGTACCGCTTTTTAGCAGTAATTTCAACTCATCTATACCTATATTTTTAGAAGCTGATATTGGAATTACTTGTACGCCTAATGCCTTGCCTAAAGCATCATAATTTATTTTTATTCCTCTTTCGTTGATTATATCTACCATATTTAATATCAATACAATAGGTTTGTTAAATTCTTTTAATTGAAGGGTAAGATATAAGTTCCTTTGTAAATTAGAAGCATCTACAATGTTTAATATTACATCTACATCACCATTTAAAAGAAATTCCTTTGATACTTTTTCCTCATTAGAATAGGTATCCATGGCATATATACCAGGAAGATCTACTATTTTAACATTAGTATCTAAATAACCCTCTTTTTTCTCAACCGTTACTCCGGGCCAATTTCCTACGTACTGATTGGAACCAGTTAGTGCGTTAAAGAGAGAAGTCTTACCTACGTTAGGATTACCCAACAATGCTGCATTTATCATAAACTGCCTCCTTATATTCTATTCCTCTTACAAGTATATTTTTAGCATCATTTTTTCTTATTGCTAAATCAAAACCTCTAAAATTTATAATTATAGGATCACCAAATGGTGCCTTGTTTTTCAAACAAACTTCTGTTCCTGCAATGCAACCTAATGATAAAAGACGTTTTGCTAATTTTTCATTTCCACAAACATTTTCTATACAAGCCTTTTCTCCAGGTTTTAAATCTATAATACACATATTATCCACTCCTCGTTGATAACTATTATCATTCTCAACCTTAATATACCACCATAGGGGGTGAATGTCAATATAAATTTTATCTTAGTAAAGCATTTCATAAAAAATATGTATTTAAAGTATTAAAATCTATATATTTTACAAATACTTTAGTAAAGGGTATAATAAAAAGTAAATTGGAAATATATACTTTTTAAGTAAAAATAACTTGTCTATAATAATTAAAATATTGATTGCAGGGAGGTATGAATATGAAGAAGGTAGCAGCGTTTTTTGATATAGATGGTACTCTTTATAGAGAAGGGTTAATTACAGAACTATTTAAAAAACTTATAAAATATGAAATAATTTCTCAAGATAGATGGTACAAAGAAGTAAAGCCTGAATATGTAAAGTGGGATAAAAGAGAAGGAAATTATGATGATTATTTATTAAAAATGGCTAGTATTTATATAGAAGCAGTGAAAGGTCTTCCAAAATATCAGGTAGAATATATAGCTAAAAATGTAATAGAACAAAAGGGAGATAGAGTATATACTTTTACTCGTGACAGAATAAAATGGCATAGAAGCCAAGGTCATGTGGTTGTAACGGTTTCGGGAAGTCCTATTGAGCTTGTAAAAGAAATGAGCGTTAAACATGGATTTGATGATTATAGAGGCACAATTTATAAGTTAAATGAAGAAGGAATATATACCGGAGAAGTTATACCTATGTGGGACAGCGTAAATAAAAAAAGAGCCATAAATGAGTTGAAAGATCTTTATGATATAGACTTAAATGCAAGTTATGCCTATGGAGATACAGCTGGAGACTTTTCTATGTTTCAAATGATAAAGTATCCCATTTGTGTAAATCCAACTAAAGAACTATTAAAAAAGGTTATGAGTAATGAAGAGGTAAGAAGCAAGATAAAGATAATAGTTGAAAGAAAAGACAGTGTTTATAACATAAGTACTGACTGCTTAGATATATTAAATATGTAAAAGTTAAGATAAATAATCTAGAAAGAGTGGAGTTTATGATTGTAAGAGAAAATACACAAAAGGTTGAAGAAATAAATGAAGATATGGCTTTAAAAATAAATGCAAAAGAATCCATATTTAAAAAAGCAGTATTTTTTGACTTAGAACATTATGTATATAAAAAACCTATATGTATAGGAGTGTTTGGATGCAGCTATTATGATGAAGAAAAGCAAGTTTTAAACACTACTCAATATATGATAGAAAATAAAGCTGACTCCTTAGAAATTTTAAGGTTAGCTAAAAAATATTTTGTGAATTTATATGAAAATAAAGGGAAAAGATATATTGTTACTTTTTCAGGAAACAATGATTTTACTGTAATAAACTATCTTATGAATAAATATAAATTAAATCTTAATTTAGAAGAATATTTTACTCATATAGATTTGCAAAAGGAATATGAAAAGTGCAAAGGTGTAAATATAGGTCTTAAGGCATTAGAAAAGGAATTTGATATAGAAAGAGAAAGTGAGCTTATAAGTGGGCAAAATCTTGCTAAAACCTTTGGAAAAGTAATAAAGGATAGAGAGTATATAAATCGAATGCCAACTGAGAAAAAGGAAAAGATACTTCTTTATAATGAGCAGGACGTAGTAAGCTTATTTTATATGTATATTACTTGGGAAAAGTATGTGTCTAGCGAGGTTTCCCCTAAAGAGTAAAAAGTCTCCTTAAAAATTAAGGAGGCTTTTCATTTTATTGAACTTCTTTTAACTTTTCGATTCCTATTCTAATTCTTCTTAAAGATTCTTCTTTGCCAAGTATTTCAGCTATTTCAAAAGCTCCACCAGGAGTAAATTGTTTTCCTGAAACTGCAGTTCTAATTGGCCAAAGAACTACTCCGTTTTTAACTTCTAATTGCTTAACTAAATCCATCATGGAATCATGGATAGAAGTTAAGTCCCAGTTATCTAGTCCTTCTAATATAGGAAGGGCTTTTTCAAGACTTACTAGAGAATTTTCATAATTAGTTTTCATCTTCTTATGAATATATAATTCTGGAGAATAATCTGGCATTTCTTCAAAGAAATCAATTTGGCCAGGTATTTCGCTTAACACCTCTGTTCTAGTGTGTAAAAGTTCACTAAGCTTCATTAAATCTAAGTCTTTTTTAATAACTTGATTGTAATATGGAAGAGCCATCTTATGGAATTCTTCTACAGGAAGCATCTTTATATATTCTGAATTCATCCATCTAAGTTTTACAATATCAAATATTGCAGGTGCTTTATTTATGTGAGTGTAGTCAAACTTTTCTATAAGTTCTTCTAAATTAAATATTTCTTGAGTAGTTCCTGGATTCCAACCAAGTAGGGCTATATAGTTTAATATAGCATCTTTTAGGTATCCTAGTTCAAGTAAATCTTCGAAGGAAGCATCTCCTTTTCTTTTACTTAATTTATTGTGGGCATCTCTCATTATTGGAGGACAATGAATATATTTTGGTACATTCCAGCCAAAAGCATCATATAAACGATTATATTTTGGGGAAGAAGATAAATATTCTGTGCCTCTAACTACATGAGTTATATTCATAAGATGATCATCTACTACATTAGCAAAGTTATAAGTTGGAAAACCATCAGATTTTAAAAGTATCATATCATCAAGTTCATTGTTTTCTACTGTAACCTTTCCGTAAAGCTCATCTTCAAAAGTAGTAGTTCCAGTGGAAGGATTATTTTGTCTTATAACAAATGGAACGCCGGACTTTATCTTTTCATCTATTTCTTCCTTTGATAGGTGAAGACAATGTTTGTCATATTTAAAAGGTCTATTTAGAGCTTCTGAATTTTGTCTAAGCATATCAATTCTTTCTTTGTCACAGAAGCAATAATAAGCATCGCCTTTATCTATAAGCTTTTTAGCATATTCCATGTAAATAGGTTTTCTTTCACTTTGAATATAAGGACCTACAGGACCGCCTACATCTGGACCTTCATCATGATGAAGACCTGTTACATTTAATGTGTTATAAATTACTTCTAGAGCACCCTCTACTTGTCTTTCTTGATCCGTATCCTCAACTCTTAATAAAAAATCTCCTCCATCATGTTTAGCAATTAGATAGGCATAAAGTGCTGTTCTAAGGTTACCAACATGCATGTATCCGGTTGGACTTGGAGCAAATCTAGTTCTTACTTTTTTTCCATCCATAGTTTTTCAACTCCCTATTGTATAAATATTTTAATCCATAAAGGACTTAAAAATTCAGTAAAACAAAAACCTCTCATCCTTTAGATTAAGGACGAAAGGGATAGGTTTTAAGTCAATTCTATCATATAATACTATGATTTCCCTGTCAAGCTAATGAAAGAATAATGACTTATTAAGTGGTATTAAAGTAAATATAAAGAATTAAGTTACTTTAGTGGTAATATTATTAGCAAAATATGGAGAGTTTATACATATACATCTTCTCCTAATTTAACTATATGAGAATTAAATCCTTCTTCATTAAGTATTTTATAAAAACTCTCCTGTGCTTCTTCATCCCCATGAACTAAAAATATATTCTTAGGTTTATTTTTAAATCCTTTTACCCAATTCAAAAGTCCATTTTTATCTGCATGGCCTGAAAGGCCTTGTAAATTATATATATGTGCTTTTACTGCGATTTCATCTCCAAGTATTTTTACTAATTCATCTCCATTTAATATACGTTTCCCAAGAGTTCCTTCCGCTTGATAGCCTACAAATACCACTGAGCATTCTTCTCTCCACAAATTGTGTTTAAGATGATGTTTTATTCTTCCTGCATCGCACATACCGCTGGAGGAAATTATTACAGCACCACTTTGAATATTATTTATATCCATAGATTCCTGAGGAGACTTAGTAAATGTAAGACCAGTAAATTCTAGTGGATTATCACCAGAGTCAACTAATTTTGAAGCCTCAGTATCAAAATAATTTGTATACTTTTTAAATACTTCTGTAGATTCTGATGCTAAAGGGCTATCTACATATACCTTTATGCCTTTTAAAATTCCTGACTCAACATAGTTATTTAATGCATAAATTACTTCTTGAGTCCTTCCTATTGCAAAGGACGGGATTATAATATTTCCTCCTCGGTTTACAGTGTTATGTATTATATTAACTAATTCTTTTAAATCATAAGATACATCTCCATGAAGTTTATCTCCGTAGGTGGTTTCCATAATAATATAATCTGCATTGTCTATGTAGGTAGGGTCTTTTAAAATAGGTATATTTATATTTCCTAGATCACCAGAGTAAACAAGTTTAGTTGTATGTTTATTTTCATTTATCAACATTTCAGTTATGGCCGATCCTAAAATATGTCCTGCATCGGTAAATTTGATTTTAAATCCATCAAATAACTCAATCCACTCATTATAAGTGCAGCCTTTAAATAATTCTATGGATTTTTTAGCATCAATTGCGGTATAAAGGGGAGTGACCTCTGGCAGAGCTTTACGTCTGCGTTTTCTGTTAAGCCATTCGGTTTCCATTTCTTGAATGTGTCCGCTATCTTGGAGCATTATGTTACACAAATCCTTTGTGCCTTCAGTGCATAAAATTTCTCCTTTAAAACCTTCTTTATAAAGCATCGGTATTCTTCCGCTGTGATCTATATGGGCATGGCTTAATATTACAAAGTCTATATCCTGGGGGTTGAAGCTAAATGTATTATTATTTCGTTCTTTTTCGTCTTTTCCTTGAAACATACCGCAGTCTAGCAATATTTTCTTATCATTAATATGCAATATATGTGAGGAGCCTGTAACACATCCAGCAGCTCCATAAAACTCTATATTCAAATTAAAACCTCCTTAAAACTTCCGGTAAAGTATAGTATTACCTAAATCTTGTATATTTATAGTGTGAAAATCTTTTTTATGATAAAATAATAGGGAAATATTTCAATTAGGAGGAAATAATATGGGAGATATAAGATTAAATAAATTAGCAAAGCTTTTAGTGAATTATTCTACAGAAGTAAAGCCAGGAGATTTTGTACTAGTGCAATGTGACGATGTGGCAACTCCATGGATGGTAGAAGTAGTTAAGGAGGCTGTAAAGGCAGGGGCTCATGTAGAAACTTTAATAGACTCACAGGAGACAAAATATATAAAGCTTAAGCATGCATCAAATGAACAGCTTCTGGAAGAAAACTACATACAAAAATGTGCTATAGAAAAGGCAGATGTATGGTTAACTGCTTGGGGAAGTCAAAATACTAAGGCTAATTCTAATATTCCATCAGAAAAAATAAAGTATTCTTCAAAGGGTGCATCCAGCTGGAGAAGGATATATTCGGAAAGATGTGGAGATGGAACACTTAGATGGTGCGGAACACAATTTCCAACCCATGCAGATGCTCAAGAGGCTTCCATGAACATTTTTGAATATGAAGATTTTGTATATGGCGCAGGACTTTTAGATTATGATGATCCAGTATCAGAATGGAAGAAGATAAGCAAAGAGCAGGAAAGATGGGTAAGATACTTAGATACTAAAAAAGAGCTTCATATGATTTCTGAGGGAACAGATATAAAGGTAAATATAGAAAATAGAAAATGGATAAATTGTGATGGAAAGGCAAATTTTCCCGATGGAGAAATATTTACGTCACCAGTGGAGAATGGAATAAATGGAGTTATAACCTTTAGTTTTCCTGGTATATATGCTGGAAAGGAAATAGAGGGAATAGTACTTAAAGTAGAGCAAGGAAAAGTTGTAGAAGCAACAGCTAAAAAAGGAGAAGAACTTTTAAAGGAGCTTATAAACACTGATGAAGGTTCGTCTTTCTTTGGAGAAGTTGCCATAGGAACAAATTATGGTATAAAGAAGTTTACAAGAAATATGCTCTTTGATGAAAAAATAGGGGGAACTATTCATATGGCATTAGGAGATTCTATGCCTGAAGCTGGTGGAAAAAATAAATCCACTATTCATTGGGATATGCTTTGTGATATGAGAAATGGCGGCAAAATATACGCTGATGGAGAATTATTTTACGAAAATGGAGAATTTAAAAAGGACATACTTTTGAAATATAATTTATAAAAAAAGAGAGTACGTTAAAGTACTCTCTTTTAGCTTTAATAATATTTAGGACGTTTTTTTCTTCTTTTTTTATTGGAAATTAGCTTTATGACAACAGCAATTAATGCTAAAACAGCTATTACACTTATTAAAGCAAAAGTATATAAAAGAATGTTTTGCTTAAGTAACGTTCCTTTAGACACATTTGTATACAAGCTGTAGTCTTTTGAAGCTTCTCTTTGTTTTAAAGTAAGAGTTCCAAGTTTAGTGTCTTCATCTAAAGACCAAGGATTTAACTTGTTCAACTTGAATATTTTTTCGTTATCCTTTTTGTTTACTTCGTTTTCATATATTGTTACATCCTCTTTTACGATAAGAGGAACATCTATCTTTTTCTCTGGGCCAAAGAAACCAAGAGGTTTGTATGTAATAGTTTCTGTTTTTAATGCAGTTCCTTTAGGATATATAACAGTCTTTTTTGCATCATAGCTCCAATCAATAACTTTTTTCATATCCTGGAACACATAAGAGTCTTGACTATCATATACTGAATTCATAATTACACCAACAAGTTTTCGTCCGCCTCTTTCATAAACAGCTACTAAGCATCTTCCGGCAGGAGAAGTATAACCTGTTTTTCCACCTACATTACCATCAATACCTAAATTTTTATTTCTATTTTCAATTATAAGCACAGTGCCCGCAGAAGTACGAATAGTACTTGTCTTTTTTGCCATAGATTCTCTAACCCATGGATTTTTGTAGGCAGCTCTTGCTATAACAGTTAAGTCATATGCAGTGGTATAATGATTTGCATCATGAAGACCATTAGGTGTAACAAAATATGTATTTTTAAGTCCTAATTTTTTTATTTCTTCATTCATCATATTTTCGAAACTTTTAGCATTTCCTGCAACGTTGTCTGCTATCATGTAAGCAACATCATTCCCTGAGTAAAGTAAAAGTCCATCCATAGCATCGGCCCCAGTCATAGTTTCGCCAACAGCGATAGGGTGCATATTTTTATCAAGGGAATATTCAGGTTGTATTTTTGCAGACTCGGTATATGTAAGATTATCACCTTTATCTTTATGTTCAGCTAATAGTAAAGCTGTCAAAAGTTTTGTAGTACTTGCTGGATACATTTTGTTATCTGCAGATTTTGCATATATTATTTCTCCAGTATCAGCATCCATGGTAATAGCAGCTTTACCATATATTGAAGGCATATCCTTAGCAGCTGCAAAAACCTGAGTACTTATAGAAAGTGATAAAATACATGAAAGAACAAATGAAAATCTCTTTTTCAACGTACATCTCTCCATTTTCTATAGTGTTTTTTTGCTGTATATTATTAAGTATAATACCCATTAAGTATAACATGGAGTGGTGTATTTGACAAACTTAAATTAGTATATAATATTAATAAGTAATTATGTGAGCTATAAGGAAGGAGTTCAAATTATGATATCAAATATAGAATCAATATTTAAAAACAGGCAAGTAGATTTAATAGGCAATTATAATAAGTATGCAGTGATGATATGTATTACAGAGGAAGAATCGCCTAGTATAGTATTTGAAGTAAGAGCTTTAACATTAACTTCTCAGCCTGGAGATGTATCGCTGCCTGGAGGTAAAATAGAGCCTGGGGAATCCTCTATGGTGGCAGCAATTAGGGAAACTATGGAAGAGTTGAATATAGGTAAGGAGGATATGAAAGTAATAGGTGCTATGGATTATTTTGTTAGTCCTTATAATCAAGTGATATATCCGTTTGTAGGAATCTTAAAGAAATGTGATTTTCAGTGGAGTAAAGATGAAGTACATAAGATATTTAAAGTTCCAGTGGATTTCTTTTTAAGTAATGAGCCTGAGAAATATGATATAAATATAATTCCAGAGTTTCCTGATAACTTCCCATATCATCTTATAGTAGGAGGGAAAAACTACAAGTTTTCAAAGGGAAAGCGAGAGCAATATTTTTATAAATATAATGAATACGTGATTTGGGGATTTACAGCCCTTATAATAAAAAGATTCATTGACATTATAAAACAAAGTTAAATAGGTTATATGAAATTTGCATCTAAGAAAACGTTCATTACGCCAAAACCGGCTAATATTTCTAAATTTAAAATACCTAAGCCTTCTAAACTTGTTTCACTCAAACAATAGAAGGCTCTATACGGTATTTTAAATTTAGAAATAAAGCCGGTTTAAAGCTTACTCAATGCTTTCTACGATGCAAATCCAATATTCATGTGTTCAACATTATTTTTAATAGTGATTAGTGGCTATTTCGAGCGTGTTTTTCTGGGGAGAAAAAGTACTGAGGATAAAACTATAACTCCTAAGTAAATAAAAATCATAAAGCTAGGTATAATAGGGGACTTATATAAATATTTCAAAAATACAAATACTGCTAATGAAATTGCAGACCAAAATAAAGCAATGTAACTCATTCTTTTGTTTCTCTCATGCCAAAGCTCAGGTTTTTTCATAGTACCAATTATTTTATCCTTATCAGGACTTTTGTCAGAACTTTTTATAAGTACGAATTTGAAGTAAACATAAAACAAAATAGCTATAACAAATATTCCAAGGAATATATAAGATAAGGATATGGTTGAAAAATTCATAATTATCACCTCTTAATTCTAGGTATTACAATTAGTTTATATTATTGTTATAAAATTATGTGCCCGGTATCAACTTTTTTGATAAAATAATAAAAAATTCTGTGAATTATCAATTTATTATTTAAATTTTCTAAATATTGGTGTATAATTTATTTAAGCAATAAGGATTCCAATTAATTGGCATCTAATTACTATATTAATGTGGGAATAGGGGGAAAATAAAGTGGGGGAATGTGCTTTTTTATCAACTTGTGATAATAAAGAAGAATGTTTTAAAGATTGTGCTTTATATAACTTAAAGGAAAATGAGGGCATATGTCCTTTTAAAACGTTATCAAATTATAAAGTTAAATCAATAGAAGAGTTTGATGATATATTTTTTAAAGAAAGAGAGCTGGACTTCATTAAAGATTATTACAGAGAAATGCAAGAAGAATATATGATTTAATGAAGATAATGAGTAATAATCAGCAGATATTAAATAAAATAAAGGGAGGCTGGAGTAATCCAACTTCCCTTTATTCTTTATTTTTATTTATTCTCCATATATATATTAGAGTATTTATTAATAAGGTTATGCTTTAAGGACCAAAGCTTTGTAGACAAATCCACATAGTAGTTATGAGGATTTTCAAATCTTAATACTTCATGCCATAACTTCTCAGTCTCCTTATCTACTATCTGTTTAATTTCAGTTACGGAAGGAGAATCATAAACAAGATTTCCTTTATCAAATATTTGCACCATAAGATCTTTCGCGTAAAAATTAGTAATCTTTTTCTTTTTCCAAGTATAAACAGGGTCAAATAACATTAAGGATTCTTGATCTTCTATATTTTCATCATGAAGAGTTATAAGGTCAGCAATGGCTTTATCAGTATCCTTATCAAATATCCTATATATTTTTTTGAATCCAGGATTTGTTATTTTTTCTTCGTTTTCACTTATCTTAATTCTAGGAACTATATTATCCCCATCCTCTATGGCTACAAGTTTATATACTCCTCCAAATACAGGTTCGGATTTTGCTGTTATAAGTCTTTCACCAACGCCAAATCCATCTATAGGGGCACCTTGACGTAAAACTGAGTCTATTATATATTCATCTAATGAATTGGATACGATTATTTTTACATCACTATATCCAGCCTCATCAAGCATTTCTCTACAATTTTTAGTAAGATAAGTTATATCTCCACTATCTATTCTAATTCCTTTTGGTCTAAAACCTTGAGGTTTTAAAACTTCATCAAAAACTTTAATTGCATTAGGAATACCAGATTTCAATACATTATAGGTGTCTACTAAAAATGTACAGTTGTCTGGATAAACCTTAGCCCAAGCTTTAAAAGCATCATATTCAGTAGAGAAAAGCTGTATCCAGCTGTGAGCCATAGTTCCAGAAGATGGAACCCCAAACATTTGCTCAGCTATTGTACAAGCGGTAGAATTACATCCACCAATCATTGCTGCACGAGCTCCATATATAGCTCCGTCATATCCTTGAGCACGACGAGAACCAAATTCCATAACTGTACGGCCATCCGCAGCTCTGCATATTCTATTGGCTTTAGTGGCAATTAGTGTTTGATGGTTTATAGAAAGTAAAATCATTGTTTCTACAAATTGAGCTTGCAGAATAGGGCCGCGGACTGTTACTAAAGGCTCATTAGGGAATACCGGGTTGCCTTCTGGCACAGCCCATACATCACAAGAAAATTTAAAATTTTCAAGATAGTTTAAGAACTCTTCGGAAAAAATAGTTTTGCTTCTCAAATACTCTATATCGTCATGAGTAAAGGATAAATTAGAAAGATACTCTATTAGCTGCTGAATACCTGCCATTATGCAATATCCACCGCCATCAGGTACTCTTCTAAAAAACATATCAAAATAAGCTATTTTATTTCCTAAATCATTTTCTAAGTATGCATTGCCCATGGTAAGTTCATAGAAATCTACTAACATGGTAAGGTTTCTATCATTTCTAACGTTAAAGTTTTTTATGTACTCCATAGTGTTAACTCCTTATATGTTATAAATTAATATTTTTGTTAATAATATAAATAATTATTACTATTTTATACCTTGAAATATTTTTTTACAAGGTAATTGTTAAAAATGCTTATATAAAAATGAAGGTGAGTAAAATGTCCAGCTGTAATTTAGACAAGTGGCAATTTGATGCAGTGAAAAGTAAAAAAAGAAACTTACTTATAGTAGCACCCCCAGGTTCGGGAAAAACCACTGTTATTATAAATAGGATAGAATATCTAATAAAATCTGAAGGGGTAAAGGGAGAAAATATTATAGTAATAACTTTTACAAAAGCGGCAGCAAAAAATATGTATTTAAGATATGTAAGCAACAATAATCTAGAAGTTCCCGCATTTTTTGGAACCTTTCACAGCTTATTTTATAGGATATTATATAAAAATTCAAATAAGCCGCAAATTATAACTGGAGATCGGTGTCTAAAGATTATAGATTATACATTAAGAAAATACACACAAACTATTAATGAGGAAAAGCTAAAAGGAATAATCAATAGTATATACCTTTATAAGAGCAGTGGAAAGAACTTAGATGAGTTTAGGTACGCAGGAGACAAAGAAGTCTTTTATGATTGCTATAATGAGTATGAAAAATATAAAAAGGAAAAGGGACTAATAGATTTTGAAGATTTGCAGATTATGTGTGAAAATTTGCTTAGACAAGATAGAGTACTGTGTAATTATTATAAAAATAAATTTAAACACATACTTATAGATGAGTTTCAGGATTGCGATAATATTCAGCTCAGTATTTTAAAAATGTTAAATAAAGATAATTCCATATTTGCAGTAGGTGATGAAGATCAATGTATATATGGATTTAGAGGTTCAAATCCAGGATGTATGGTTTATTTTGATAAGTATTTTCAAAATGGAGAAAAGGTATACTTACATAAAAATTATAGAAGTGCACTTAATGTAGTAGATTTTTCAAGAACATTTATTAAGAACAATAAATTAAGAAATGAAAAAATAATAGAGGCCTTTAGGGAAGATATAGGGGATATTAATGTACTTACTTGTAGGGATGAAAGAGAAGAATCAATAAAAGTAGCTCAAGATATAAAAGATTTTATAAAGGATAAAAAGATTGAATATAAGAATATAGCAGTATTATATAGAACAAATAATGAGAGTTTAAGCTTAATAGATGTTTTTTTAAAACAAGATATTCCATTTAAGTTATTAGATAAAAATTATAACATCTTTAATCATTTTTTGTGCAAAGATATAATCTCTTACCTGAAATTAGCTATAAATCCTTACGATAGAGAAAGTTTTATAAATATTATAAATAGACCTCTTCGATATATAAGTAAAGTTGATATACATAACTTAAATAAAAATCCCTTAAGAGAAAGTTGCTTTGAAATACTTGCAGGTTATAAATTGCCCATATTTAAGCTGAAAATTATAAGAGATTTGCAAAAGAAGATTAATAAGATGAAAAATATGTCTCCAATTGATGCAATTGAGTATGTAGTGCATTCCTTAAATTATGAAGATTATATTGAAAGTTATATTAAAAAAACTAAAAAAGATAAAGAGGAATTAAAGGACTTTATAGAGATGCTTAAAAGTTCATCTGAGGATTTTATGAATATAGAAGAGTTTATAAATTATATAGAAAGGGGAAGAGATGAATTACCTAAGGAAAGTTCAAATGCTGTTACCTTAAGCAGTATACATGGAGTAAAGGGAATGGAGTTTGAGTGTGTTCTTATAGTGAATTGTATTGAAGGCAATATTCCACATAAAAATGGCAGCGGAGAAAATTTAGAGGAAGAGAGAAGAATTTTTTATGTAGGTGTTACAAGAGCAAAGAAATATTTGACATTATGCATTCCTAAAGTGTATAAAGGACAGTATTGTAATCCATCCAAATTTATAGGGGAATGTGGGTTAGAGAATAGTATATGTAATAATCCCGTGTATAAAGACGGAGAAAATGTAAAACATATATATTTAGGAGAAGGTATAATAGATAAGGTAGATGAAAACTTCATAAGTATATTATTTAAAAACAACATAAAAAGACAAATTAGCATTAAAAATGTTGTAGAAAATAAGATATTAAGTCTAATAAAACATAAAAATGTATAAATAATGGTTAAACTTAACATGTTATATCTAAATTATGATATATAAATAAACCTATAAGGGGATTATTAATTGACATATAAAAAATATATGTTATACTATTATGGAGAATAGTATAGTAAATGAAGTATATATTTTTAAAGTATCCAGGAGGAAAAGTTATGATTTCATTTAAAACTATGTGGGAAGATGTATCAGGATTAATAACAAGAGAAGAAATAAATGACATAGAAATAATAGAAAAGTATACAGATGGATTTGTGGTAAGACATTCAGAGGGAAATTGTTTTGTAAATAAAAACGATTTTATAGACGTATGGTGTAACATACTATATTTTAAAGAAATGCCTAAAAATCAGATTTTTAATGGCCCTAGGGAATCTTTTAAATATGTATATGCTGTTATGAAGAATTTACCATATATAAAAGACAATGCCGAAGTAATAAGATTAGTAGAGTAGTTTGTTGAATAATTGGAAATAATGTTATATAATCTTAATTAAGCTCATATTCTATGAATATGAGCTTTTAAAATGCACAAAAACTAGTAAGTAATTTTAGGAAATTATAACATTATACATATTATATTTTTTAGATTATTAGATAAACTAAAGGTAGGTGTAAAAATTAATATGGTAGATATAAATTTCTTGCAAAAAGCAGAACAAATTAAAGAAGATCTTATAAAATGGAGAAGAAATTTCCACATGAATCCTGAACTAGATTATGATCTTTGTAATACTACTAAATATATAGAAGAGTTTTTACAGCAAAATTGTATAGAGTATAATAAGGTGGCAAAGTCTGGGATATGTGCAATTATAAGAGGGAAAGGAAACAAAACCATAGCTCTTAGGGCTGATATGGATGCACTGCCATTAGAAGATAGAAAAGAAGTGCCCTATGCATCAAAAACATTAGGGAAAATGCATGCTTGTGGACATGATGCACACACTGCGATTCTTATGGGAGCAGCATTAATATTAAATGAGTTAAAGGATAAGTTGCAAGGTAATGTTAAGTTGTTTTTTGAGCCTGCAGAAGAGACAACTGGAGGAGCATTACTCATGATAAAAGAAGGAGTAATGGAAAATCCGCATGTTGATGGAGTTGTAGGACTTCATGTAGATGAGAATGTTGCTTGTGGTAAAATAGGGGTGAAAATGGGAGCGGTAAATGCAGCTTCAGATTCATTTAAGGTAAAGATAATAGGAAAGGGAGGACATGGAGCTCGCCCTGATACAACTATAGATCCTATATTTATTGCAAGTAGTGTTATTGTAAATTTACAATCCATAATAAGTAGGGAATTACCACCTACTTCACCAGGAGTTGTAACTGTAGGATGTATTCAGGGAGGAACCGCCAATAATATAATTCCAGAGGAAGTATACTTCAAGGGGACTATAAGAACTATGAAAACTGAGCATAGACATTATGTAAGAGAGAGATTTAAAGAAATTGTAGAAGGTATGGTTAAATCATTAAGAGGAGAGTGTACCATAGAAATGGAAGAAAGTTATCCATGTCTTTATAATAATGATAATATGGCTAAAAGTTTTCTTAAAAGTGCTGAAGAAGTAATGGATAAGAAGGATATATTAGACTTAGACGCACCAAGTATGGGAGTAGAAAGTTTTGCATATTTTTCAATGGAGAGACCAGGGGTATTTTATAATTTAGGTGTAAGAAACGAATCAAAAGGAATAATTCACCCAGCACATGGAAGTTTATTTGATTTAGATGAGGAGAGCTTGGCCTTAGGTGCTGCTCTTCAAAGTAAATTTGCATGGGATTACTTAAACACAATAGATAAGGAGTAAAAATATGAAAGCAGAAATTGGATCTAACGAAGCGCAGCAAAGATTGGATAAGTTTTTAAGAAAATGGTTAAAGGATGTACCTTTAAGTGCTATATACAAAGCAATAAGAAAAGGCGACGTGAAGGTAAATGGTAAAAAAGCTAAAGAAAAATATACTTTAGAAGAAGGGGATATTGTAGAAGTAACATATATATCATCCGCAGATACTAAAAAGAAGTTGAATTTTCAAAAGGTAGAAGCTACTAAATTCAGTAAGTTAAAGATTACCTATGAAGATGAAAATATGATACTTGTAGAAAAGTGGCCTGGTATACTTGTTCATTCTGATAAAAAGAATGGAGAAGCTACATTAACTGACTATATATTATCTTATTTATATGATAAGGGAGATTATATACCAGAAAAAGAGCTTACTTTTACGCCAGCTCCGTGCAATAGACTGGATAGAAATACTTCTGGTATAGTAATATTCGGTAAAAATTATGAAAGTCTTAAACTCTTAAATGAAATGATAAGAGAAAGAGATATAAAGAAATACTATGAGGCATTGGTAGCAGGAAGAATAAAGGATGGAATATATGAAGGATATATATTAAAAAATGAAGATAGTAATATATCTAAAGTATATACAAAAGAGGTGCCAAATTCTAAGAAAATAGCTATGGAAGTAAAGACAATTCAAAGCTGCGGAACTTTTTCCTTTATAGAAATAGATTTAATAACAGGAAGAAGTCATCAGTTAAGAGCACATTTAAGTGAATTAGGCAATCCTATAATTGGAGATGTGAAATATAATAAGGATAGTAAACTGAATAGTTTTTTCAATAACAAATATGGATTGAATTATCAATATCTTTATGCATATAAGGTTATCTTTAAAAATTGTAAGGATAAACTTGCTTATATGGAAAATAAAACTATAGCAGAAACACTACCTCCAGTACTTAAAAAAATAAAAAATGATGTATTTAAGTTTTAAGTAGAGAAGATAGGAGAAGTAAAATATGAAAGAGCAATCTACTGCTAAGGGGTTTGCAATACTCTCTGCAGCAGGAATGATGGTAAAGGTAATATCTCTTTTATACATACCTTTTTTAAGAGTAATAATAACAGATGAAGGATATGGAGTGTATGGAGCAGCTTATTCTGTATATGTATTCATATTCGTTTTAACTAATTCAGGTATACCAGTTGCAATATCAAAGCTTATATCTGAACTTACTGCGGTAAAAAACTATAGGGATGCAGTAAGAAGTTTTAAGATAGCAAGATTTATATTACTTTTAATAGGAATAATAATGGCAGTACTAATGCTAGTATTAGCAAAACCCTTAGCAAATTTAGTGAATTTCCAAAAAGCTCATTTATCAATACTTGCTTTAGCACCTTCTATATTATTTACTTCAATAGCCTCAGCGTATAGAGGGTACTTTCAAGGATTACATAATATGACACCTACAGCAGTATCTCAAGTTATTGAGCAGGTGATAAATACTATTTTTTCATTGGTGTTTGCAGCGCTTTTTGTAAAGTACGGTATTGAAGCAGCTTGTGCAGGAGCAACAATAGGAACTTCTCTTGGAGCATTTATTTCTGCAGCTTATCTTATATGGTATTATGAAAGGCATAAGAAAATGAAGGTTCCTAAAGGATATATAGAAGCAAATATAAAGAGATATAGTTCTAAGAGCATACTTAGAAAAATTATACATTATGGACTTCCAATTACGGTATGTGTAGGAATGACTTATGCAGGTAATTTAGTTGATTTAGGAAATACAAAAGCAAGGCTATTAGCTGGCGGAGTTTCTGAAGCTTATGCGTCCACACTATATGGATATTTAGTTAAGTATCAGCAGCTTTTAAATGTACCAATAGCTATTATATCATCTCTTGCAGCAGCAATACTTCCAGCCTTATCTGGAGCAGTGGCTGTAGAAGATAGAGATGGTGTAAAAAGTAAGATTAAATACGCATTTAAAATGTGCTTTTTAATAGCTATCCCAGCAGCCTTTGGGCTTTCTGTGCTAAGTACACAAATATTTGAAATGCTTAGATTTGGACAAGGATCTTATTTAATGGCGTATGGTTCTGTAGTTCTTGTTCTAATGTCAATAATGCAAATTCAAACCACTATACTTCAAAGCATAGGTAAGCTTTATACATCTACCTTATATTCGTTTATAGGGATATTAGTTAAAATTTTAGTGAATTATTTCTTAATATCTATACCAAGTATAAATATTTTGGGTGCCATATATGGAAGTATCATTGGATATATAATTCCTATAATTTTGAATCACAATATGCTTCAAAAATCCTTGAGGTTAAAATTCAAATTTTTAAAACCGGCTCTAAAACCATTGGTAGCATCTTCGTTTATGGGTGCGGTTGTATTTGTTGCATACATTGCTTTTCACAGTATTTTTAAATTGTTTGGAAATAATTATTTAGCAATATCAATAAGTGCTATAATCTCAATAATAATTGGAGCGTATTCTTATTTATTTGGATTAATTGTTACAGTTGGAATTTCAAAGGAAGATTTTAATATACTGCCTAGAAAGGCTTTGAAACTTATACCTAATGTATTACTCAAAAAAATAAAGTAGTACAACATTTTTAATGCTCTGGGTCGTATAGAATTTTCATCTAGGAAGACGTTCATTTTGCCTAGAGCATCTAATATTTATAAATTTAAAATCCATAAGCCACCTAAACTCGCTGTCGCTCAGACAGTAGGCGGCTCTTAACGGTATTTTAAATTTATAAATAAAGCCGTTCTAAGGCTCATTCAATGTCTTCTACGACGATGAAAATTCTATGATCCAGAGCATTAAAAATTTCTTTATGTGAAATGCTAAATGAATAATATTTTAATTAGTAAATATATATGCATAAGCCCATATTGTAATCTGCAATATGGGTTTATATTAAGCTAACTGCTTTCTTTTGTTGAAGAAATTTTTATAGGATAAATAACATGCTACAAAAGAAGATATTGAGGTTGTTGAAAGCAGCATAAATGTTACCATAATCTGATATTTGATTGCCTCTACAGGTGAAGTGCCAGCAAGTATAAGTCCTGTCATCATACCAGGCAGCGATACAATTCCAAGTGTTTTTGCTGAATCAATTGTGGGAATCATACCAGTCTTTATAGAGTCTCTGATTATTTCTATAGATGACGGCAAAATATCTGCTCCGAGGGAAAGTTTTGTTTCAATTTCTTCACTTTTATTTTTAAAATCAGAGGTTAATTGTCTGTAACATAAGCCTAAGGCTACCATAGCATTACTTATAATCATTCCACTTACAGGAATAATTTGATAAGGCTCATACCTGATGGCGCCAGAAAATACAAGAATAGATAAGGTAATTATAGTTCCTAATGATATTGATATAAATGATATTAGAAGTCCATTTTTTATTGCGTTACCTCTTTTAGCAGCATTATAAGCGGCATTAAAAGTCATAAACAAAAGTAGGAGAGTTGTAAATATCGGACTTTTAAGTCCAAAAATATAATTAAGTAAATATGCAACAATGACTAGTTGTATTATTGCTCTGATAACACTTATTATAATTTCCTTTTCAAGTTTTAGTTTCTGAAGGTAGGAAAATAATAATGCCACTATAACAAGTGATGAGGAAATTAAAAGTGAAGAAGAATTCATCAAACTGCTACTCATTTTAGCACCTCCAATGACTTAATTTCGCCATGTTCAATGGTTAATATTTTATTTGCAGTCCTTTTACTTTGTTCAGGGTTATGAGTTACCCAGATAATGGTTGTACCATTCTGGTTCAATGATTTTATTACATTTTCAACAATGAGAGTATTATTAGAATCAAGTGCAGATGTTACTTCATCTAAAAGCAGAATCTCCGGTTTAAATAATAATGTCCTGATTAGTGCAATTCTTTGTTTTTCCCCTCCGGACAGGTTTTTTATATTTTGTGTTAAATATTCTTTATCAAGATTAAAGAGAAGAAAAAGTTCCTCTACTCTTTGTAAATCCACCTTGCTCCCCCTTATAGAGTATGGGAAAGAAATATTGTCCATAACAGTATCACCAAAGATGTATGGAGTTTGGAAGCAATATGCAATGTTTTTTCTTAACTCCATAGGGTTGTGTTCCATAATGGATTTGTTTTTATATATGATTTTTCCTTCTGTTGGACTTTTCAAATGACAGCATAGTTTAAGAAATGTACTTTTACCACTGCCAGATGACCCAACAACAGAAATATAATCTCCTTGATAAATAGGAATTGTTATATTTTTTAATATAGCTTTATTATCATTAATAAAATATACATTTTGAAATTCTAATAATGGCAAGATGATACCTCCAATCAATAAATATTATTTTCATTGAACAAACTTTCCTTTTTTAGATTTGTAAGCAGTTCAGTTAGTAACTCTTTAAAGAGCTGTTTTTTATCATCATGTAGAGTATTAAAGAAATTTAATGAAAATAGTTTATCTTCTTTAACATGTACGTTAACAACTTGTTTTCCTAGCTCAGTCACAACAAGCTCAATAGCCCGTCTGTCTTCAGTACTTCTGATTCTTTCTATATGCTTTTTAGATTCTAATCTGTCAATAATTCCTGTAAGAGTGGAGGGGGGGATATCATACTGTTTTGATATATCCCTTATTTTGACTTTTCCTAGGAAATATATCCTTTCCAGTACATACATATCTTGTGGCTGAATATTAGAACTCTTAAGCTGATAAGAGTTTTTATATTCAAAAACATCTATGAGTTTGTGCATTAGTTGATTTTCATCCATTAGATCACCTTCTTCTCGTGTCGTATATTACGATTATCGTAATATATGTGTAGTATAACATTATTCGAAGTATTATACAATAAAAATTATAAAAAAAAGAAGAGCTATATGAAGTTAATATATATTTATGCATAAAGCAAAACAAGGGAAGCCAAATGGCTTCCCTTGAAAACATTGTAATTTCACTTTATTTTTTGGAGAGTTTAAAATCGAAAAATATTAACAGAAAACCTGTAAGAGTTATCATTGCATACTTCATAGGCAGGGTTTCAGGTAAAATGTTTTTTAAAATATTTAATATAAAATAAAACAATACGCATAGCAATATACTTACTATAAAATTATTTTTATTAAACTCAATATTAAGATGTTTTTTAATTTCATACATGTTAATTATAAGTGTTATAGATGAGGTTATTACAAAGGTTATTACAAATCCATATATATTTATATAAGGTATACCTATAAAAATATAAAGACTTGCAAGTTCTATAACAGAAATAATAAGAGAGTTTCTAAGTAAAATGCCTTGTTTACCTAATCCATTTAATATACCATAAGTTGTGGTACTTACATAAACTAAGGGTGCCATTAAAGAAGAAATAGCTATAAAATCCCCTAGATCTAGTCTTTTAAAGAGTAAGTTTCCCAGTTCGTTTGGAATGGTATTGCATATAATCAAGGTAGATAATCCTAATAAAAATGCTATCTTAAGTACACTCATAACTCTAGTTTCTGTACCCCAATAATCTTTATTACTGATGCTTTTGGATATGTCTGGAATAAGTATTGTAGACACAGAGTTTATAACAACCATAGGGAAAAATATTATGCTTAAGCTCATTCCTGTAAATTTACCAATTAAGGATAGTGCTGTGCTATAATCCATTCCAGTAGCAATTAATCTTCTAGGAACTATTAAAGTAGAGATAGTGGATAGTGCGGTGGATGAAAAAGCATTTAAACACAAAGGTATAGAAATAATAAGTACGTTAAATAGCAGCTGAGCCCGTCCTTCTGAAGACTGCATATTATTAGAGGGCTTTACTTTATGTATTTTATAAGATACATAGAGCAAAGCAGTGCTTATCCCTTCACCAATTGCTAAAGCAACATAGGCAAAAGTTACTTTGCTGGAGATATCAGTTGATAACGCATAGGTGCCAAATACGATTATTATAACTATTGTTCGCATAAACTTTTCAAATACATCAATGTATGCAGGGATTTTAACTTTAGATATACCATAAAAGTATCCTTTAAGTATTGAAGAAAATGCAATAAATAACATTGCAGGACAAAGAACCTTTATAGCATATAAGCTTCGACTGTCTTTTATTAAATAGGTACTTATATAGTTTGAACTTACAAATACAATGCTCACAACTATAAGTGCCCATAAACCATCAAAAGATAGAGTTGTGTCTATGGTTTTATTTAAGTTTTTGAAGTCGCGTTTACTGTAATACACTGCAGATACCTTAGAAATAGCAGTTATAAGACCACCAGAAATAATACATATAAATAAATTATATATAGGCATTATTAGTCCATAAAGCCCCATGCCTTCAGGACCAATTTTACTTGATAATATTATGGAAAATGTAAATCCTAATATTCCAGTTGCTATATTAGCTGCTGTTAGAGTAAGGGTGTCCCTATAAAAAGTATCTTTTTTCATTCCTTATAACCTCAATATTATTAACATTAATAATTATTCCTAAGTATCAAGAAATATTCTTAATGCTTAGGAAATTACTAAGAACATAAAAAATACTGTATTATAAATTTTATAATACAGTATAAAAGGCTTTTATTCATTTGTAGTATTTAATTCACCGGATTCTCTAAACCTATCTACAATTACGGCACAAGAAGCATCTCCGGCTATATTAACAGCTGTTCTAAGCATATCAAATATTCTATCTACACCAAATAATATTGGCAGTCCAATAACAGGGACATTAGCTGCAAGTAATACTGCAACAACTAGCAAAGTTGGACCAGGAACACCAGCTTGGCCTATTGAACCTATAGTAGCAGTAAACATTATTGCAATGTACTGAGAAGGTCCAAGGTCTATATTAAACATCTGCGCAAAGAAACAAGTTGCTAAAGAATAGTAAATTGCGTTTCCGTCCATATTTATCGTAGCACCTAAAGGTAATACAAAGGAAGAAGTTTGTTTTGATACTCCAAGCTCCTGTTCACAGGTTTCCATATTTACAGGCAGTGTTGCCATAGAGGAAGCTGTAGAAAGTGCTACTAATTGAGGTTTGTACATAGATGACCAAAACCTTTTTAAGGATATTGAAGAAAATAGTTTTATGTTTAATGAGTAAAAACCAAAGTTATGAATAATTAAAGCTAGTACATATATTAAGAATAAGTAAACTATCTTCTTTAATATTTCATATCCAAATGTTCCAGTAGCATCTGCCATTAGCGCAAATACGCCAAGTGGAGCTATATACATTACCTTCATAATTATAAAAATTAAAGCATCGGTAATATAAGTAAATGTGTTAACGATAAATGTTTTCTTCTCATTTTCTAAAGAAGAGACTCCAAAACCTAAAAATAAGCTGAAGAAGATAATTTGTAGTATGTTTCCTTCTACTAAAGCTTTAATTGGATTTTCTGGAATAATACCTTTTACAGTATCCCAAAAGCCAGGTAAATCTCCTTTGGTTTCAAATTCATTAGAAAACATGGAGCTAAGTGAGGATACATCAATACCTGCACCAGGCTTGAATATTTCACCAAACACAAGTCCTATAATAACAGCAACCAAAGTGGTAATCATATAATAGGAAAAAGTTGCAATTCCTATTTTGCCAGCAGATTTAGTATCACCTATAGAAGCGGCACCAGTTATTATAGAAAAAGCCACTAACGGTATAACAACCATTTTAATAAGCGACATAAATATATCGCCTAAAGGTGCAAACATATGGGCTGACTTTCCCATTATTAGACCTGTTAATATTCCCACAAACATAGCAATGATTATTAAAACGCCTAAATTTGCAAAAATACTTTTCTTTTTAGTACTCATTTATAAGTCCTCCTAATACATAAATACATATTAATATTATAGACATGTCCTCAAATAATTTTAAAGGAAGACACCGAAAAATGCAAGTAAAATAAGGTCGAAATTTCATTTGCTTTTACATTATAAACTTTAGAAGTATGCGTTGACAAAATATATATTATGGAAGATAATTTTATTCAAGAGAAATATTTGAGAATATTTTGATTAATTTTAAATTTATAGGTTTAATTAAAAATCTTTTGGAAATCCTATACATGGAACTTTAATGTAAGAAAATAATAAATAATATAGAAGGAGTAGTTAGATTATATGAGAAATAAAATTGAAAAAACCTATGGGGGTGCACTAAGAGGATTATTTTTTGCTGTAAATCCTTTGAAGAAAAAGGTACTGAAAACTTATTGCACTGTTCATAAATTTATAGATATACAGGCACTAAATATTTTAAAAAATGATGGATATGAAGAAGAATTTGAATTCTTAAAGAAATACATAAGTAGTATAAATGCAGGGGCTATGTGGGCAGATCAGGATTTTAAAAGCTCCAATCATTTCTATGATTACAGAAAAGGGAAGGGGCTATACGGATTTTCTAATGCATTAGAAGAATGCAGACGTTATTATTCAAACGCCTTAGAATATATTCAGGTTGGAAACATGGAAAAGGGTATGTTTTATTTTGGAGCAGCTTGTCATTTGATACAAGATACTACAGTTCCTCAACATGTTAATAATAAACTTTTAAAAAGTCATAGAAAATTTGAACTATGGATAATAAGTAAGCTCATGAATGACTTTATTTTCGTAGCAGATAGTGGTGTAGTGAGATACAAGTATATAGAAGACTATATAAAAAATAATGCATTTATTGCTAATAACGCATATTTGAAAAATATTCACATTAAAGATAGAGAACAAAGGTACGGAAATATCGCATCTGTTTCATTAAAGGAAGCACAGAGAACCACTGCAGGATTTATGTTGGATTTTTGTGACGAAATAGCAAAAATTAGAAAAGACTATAAGGAACTTTTAGAAAAGGCAGATTAAAAATCCTCTATTAGAGGATTTTTAATCTTTATAGAGAAATATTATATATAAAATTGACAAGCCTTAGAAGTAAGAGGTATTCATCTTTGAAGGAGGTGGATATATGGAGAAAAATATTACGTTGCAATTAGAAGATGAATTATTTAACGGCAATCTATTGGATATTGGTATGTCTAATACGGGAATAATATATAATTTATATAAGGAGTTCAATGCTAATCCTACTATAGATTATATAGATGGGAAATGTGAAGAGGATAAAATAGAGGAAAAATATTATGATAACTGTGTATTACTTTTTACTCTAAGTCAAGTTTATTTTGAAAGCAGCAGAAAGGAGCTTATAAAAAATATTAATAAATATCTAAAAGAAAAGGGTAAAATTTACATATGGGATGTAAATAAGGGGTATAATAGGTTAGTGAATTTCAATATAAAAATTATTTCTTCTAAGACAAAAGAAAAAAAGATTACATTTAAAGATAATAAAATATTTTTGAGTTCTAATAAAAAGACTACTTTAAAGATTTTAAGTGAATATTTTAACATAATAGAGGAAATGCAAGACGAAGATATATACTATATAAAAGCAGAAAAGAAATAATATAAATGGTTTGAAAGGAAAGTAAAGAATGAAAGTAATATTAGCAGCAGTAAATTCTAAATATATTCATAGCAATTTAGCGATAAGATATTTAAAAAAATACACAAAAGATTTAAATTATGAATGTATTTTACAAGAATATTCTATAAACGATAGAGTAGAAAGAATAGTGCAAAATATAATGAAAGAGAAACCAGACATGGTTGGATTTTCTTGTTATATATGGAACATGGAATATGTACTGAGAATTTCTAAATTATTAAAGCTTATAGATAAAAATATAACTATCTTTTTTGGAGGGCCTGAGGTTTCCTATGAAGAAGCTTCTTATGTAGAAGAAGATAATTGCGACTACATAATAGCAGGAGAAGGTGAAGAAACATATAAAGAGTTTATAGAATGTATATTAAATAATAGACAAATAATAGACGTAAAAGGCCTATACTTTAAAGATAAAGGGAAAGTTATTTATACAGGCAAAAGAGAACTTATGGAAATGGATAAAATAGTATTTCCATATGATAGAGACGAGGATTTAAAGAATAAGATTGTATATTATGAAGCATCAAGAGGATGCCCTTTTAACTGTAAATACTGCCTATCCTCAACTGTTCATGGAGTGAGGGTTTTAAACCTTGAAAGAGTAAAAAATGAATTAAAGCATTTTATAGATAATAAAGTTAATTTAGTAAAATTTGTGGATAGAACTTTTAATTGTGATCATACCTTTGCGTATTCAATATGGAAGTTTTTGATAGAAGAAGAAGGAGAAACCACCTTCCATTTTGAAATATCTGCGGATTTATTAACAAAGGATGAAATGGAATTATTATCTAAAGCTCCTAAAAATAGATTTCAATTTGAAGTAGGAGTTCAAAGTACAAATAATCAAGTACTTAAAAATATAAATAGAACTGCAAATTTTGAAGATATCAAAGAAAAGGTATGCGAGCTTTTAAAAATTAAAAATATACATCAACATTTAGATTTAATAATAGGGCTTCCTGAAGAAGATTTTAGTTCATTTAAAAAATCATTTAATGACTTGTATTCCATTGAGCCAGAACAAATTCAATTAGGATTTTTAAAGCTTTTAAAGGGATCCTCCATGAGAGAAGAAGCAGATAAATGGGGCATGGTATATTCACCGTTTCCGCCCTATGAAATTTTGAAAACTAATCACATATCCTATGAGGAGTTAATTAAGCTTAAAATGGTAGAAGAAATGGTGGATAGATACTATAATTCAGGTAATTTTAATCTATCTATAAAGTATCTTTTATCAAAATTTGAGAAACCTTTTGACTTATATTATTCACTTAGTCAATTTTACTATTTAAAGGGATACTTTGACAGAAATATATCATTTGTTGACTACTATAGGGTTTTGATTTATTATAATGAAAGTATACTGAATTCAGACAGTTTTGTATTAAAGGAAATAGTTAAATATGAGTTTTTATATCATACTAAAAAGAAATGGATACCTGATTTCTTAAATAAGGATTTGGATAAAGAAGAAGAAAAAGTACTCAAGAGAAGAATATTAGAGTCCGATTATGTAAGTAATAACAGAGAATTGAATAATATTAGGCTTGAAAAATTTTATGTTGATATAATAGCACTGATAAAAGAAGGAAATATATATAATAAAGAAACATATATAATGTTTGATGACAGAAATGGCAAGATTAAAGATGTTACAAGTCTTATCCAGCAGTAAATCTTTGAAAAAGTTTAATATATTTGAAAAAAATAAAAAAATCCTAATAAATATACCTAAAAGGTATAGTTTATTTTTTAAGTATATGATATTATATAAAAAAACAGACAAGTATATAAAATGTTCTTATATCTAAATTTTATAAATATTCTAAAAAAACTATTGACTAAAATAATTATAGATGTAGAATATTATTATCGAGTATACCCCCTAGGGGGATATCTTATGGTAATATTCTACATAGAAAATTTTGGGATTTAGTTGAAAATACTTTTATTATAAACTTAAGGAGGTGATTTGATTGGCATTAGAGGCTGTAAAAAATATAAAAAATGCAGAATCAAAAGCAGAAGAAATTATAAAAAATGCTCAGTTAGAGAGTAAAAGTATTATTAAAAGTGCAGAAGTAAAAGCCAACGAGGAATATAAAAGAATAATTAGTGAAGCTAATATTTCAGCAAATAGCATTATATCAGAAGCTATAAAAGAAGGTGAAAAGGAAGCTGTAATTATTAAAGAAAAAGCTCAAAAAGATATAGATGATATAATAAATTTATCCGAGGATAAAATAAAAAATGCTATTAAGTTAGTAGTCGAGAGGATAGTGATGAATAATGGCAATAGTTAAAATGAATAAATTTACATTATTGGCTTTTCAATCACAAAAAGAAACTATTTTAGAAGGCTTGCAAAAATTTCAAGGAGTGCAGTTTGTGAGTTTTGAGGAAAAAATAATAGAAGAAATGCCATTCCTGGAAGAAGCAAGTGATAATATAAAGGTTTCTGAAGTCCAAAGTGAACTTGCAAAGGTTAAATTTTCATTAGATTTTATGGATAAATATGTACCAAGAGAAAAAGGTATTAAAGCCATAAAAAAGGGAAAGAAACACTTAAGATACGATGAAATTAAAAAACTTACTGAAAAAAGTAATTGGCTTTCAACTTATGAAACATTGAAAAAATTTGATAATAAGTTAAATGATTTGAAAAATGAAATTAGTAAACTTAAGAGTGAAATAGAAGAACTTACTCCCTGGACTAATCTAGATGTATCCTTTGCAGATTTGAAGAGCTTAAAAACATCAAATTATTTTATTGGAACTGTAAATAAAAATTTAGCTGATAAATTTATTGAAGAGTTAAATAGTCAAATTTCTCATTCTTATACTGAAAAGTTAGGAGAAACAAGGGATGAAGTAAGTTTACTAGTGTTATTTCATAAATCACAGGCTGAATTAACAGAAGATTTAGTAAAAAAATACAATTTAAATAAGTTTGACTTTAAATATAGCAATACTCCAAAGGAAATAATAAAAGAAAATAATAAAAAGATAGAAGCAGCTCAAAATGAAGCAAAAGGCATTGAGGAAGAAGTAAAAAAACATAGTGATAAAATAGAGGATTTAGAAGTAGCATTTGAATATTACAGCATGGAAGAAAACAAGGCAAAATCAGGGGAATATTTTCTAAAAACCGATAAAGTATTGGTTATAGAAGGCTGGACACCTGAGGAAAAGAAAGCAGAGTTTGAGGATATTTTAAAAATCTGCTGTGGAGAACATTACTTTATTGAATTTAGAGAACCATCCTCAGAGGATAATGTGCCAATATTATTAAAAAATAATAAATTTGTTGAGCCTTATGAAATTATTACTTCCATGTATAGTCTGCCAAATTATAGAGAGGTAGACCCTACACCTGCAATGACACCATTCTTCTTTGTGTTTTTCGGAATGATGCTGTCAGACGCGGGTTATGGTTTAGTAATGCTTATAGCCTCAACTTTAGCATTGAAGCTCTTGCCTTTAGACAAAGGGGTTCAAAAATTTATGAAACTCTTTCAAAGCATCAGTATTTCTACCATAGCCTGGGGAATTATATATGGAAGTTATTTTGGCGATGCTACAACCATGATTATCTCTGGAGGGATAAAACCTCTTTGGCTAGATCCTTCTTCAGAACCTATGTCTGTATTGATTTTAGCAATAATAATGGGATTTGTGCATTTGTATACAGGTTTAGGTATAAAGGCATATGAATTGATAAAGTCAGGTAAGGCATTAGATGCTCTTTTCGATGTAGGATTTTGGTATCTTACTATTTCAGGATTAGTTTTACTCTTTATTGGACCATCCATAGGAATTCCAGTGTTAGGAACTATAGGCAAGTATATGACTATTGTAGGACTTATTGGACTTGTAGCTACACAGGGAAGAACTAATAAGGGAATAGTTGGTAAAATAGCTGGCGGTTTTTATGGAATATATGGGATAACAGGATATTTAGGAGATATTTTATCTTATTCAAGGCTCTTAGCCCTTGGTCTGGCTACTGGACTTATAGGAACATCATTTAATTTAATGGTAAGTCTTTTAGGTAATGGTGTATTTGCATGGATATTTGGAACTGTTATATTCTTAGGAGGACATATATTTAATCTTGCAATAAATGTATTAGGAGCATATGTGCATGCCTGTAGACTTCAATACTTGGAGTTTTTTGGAAAGTTCTATAGTGGTGGAGGTAAAGAATTTAAGCCATTCACAACTAAAAATAAATATATAAGAATAATAAAGGATTAGGAGGAATTTAATATGAATTTTGCAACTTTTTTAGAATTTATGACTGAAAACGGAGGTTTATTATTTGCCCTATTAGGTGCAGCCTTAGCTACAGCACTTCCAGGTATTGGTTCAGCAAAGGGAGTTGGAATAGTAGGTGAAGCGGCTTCTGGGCTTATTACAGAGGACCCAGATAAGTTTGGTCAGGCACTTATTCTACAGGTTTTACCAGGAACACAAGGTTTCTATGGTTTCGTTACTACACTTATAATATTAAATAAAATAGGATTACTTGGAGGAACAGCAGCACAAGTATCATTAGGATCAGGTTTCTTAATATTCTTAGCATCATTACCAATAGTAATAGCAGGTTGGAAATCAGCTATAGCACAGGGTAAAACTGCAGCATCAGGTATATCAATACTAGCGAAGAAGCCAGAGCACATGTTTAAAGGCGTATTATTTGCAGCTATGGTTGAAACATATGCAGTTATAGCACTTGTTACTTCAATCATAATGATAGTTGGGATACAGGTTTAATATACTTTAAGTTAGAGCCTAAATAAACAGTAAAGGAGGGTTCTTCGTGGCTAATTTAGATAACTTAATTTCTAAGATATTAGAGGATGCCAACAGCAAAGCACAGGAAATTATAAATGAAGCTAAAGAAAAGGAAAAGGAAGCTGTTGACAGTCTCACAAGTAAAGCTGAAAAACAAAAGGAACTAATAATAAATAAAAGTCATATGGAATCTGTCACTAGAAAAGAAAGAATAATATCTAATGCTAATTTAGATATAAGAAATAAGAAGTTAAAAGCTAAACAAGATTTAATAGAAAGTGTGTTTTATAGAGCAGAAAGTGAGTTGCAAGAAATATCTCAAGATGAATATAATAAGTTTGTTAGAAATTTTATATTATCCTTGGATATTGAGGGTGATGAAGAGATAGTGATATCAACAAATTACAAAAATACAATAGATGAAAATCTTATAAACTTTATCAATGGAGAATTAAGAGCTAAAGGTAAAAAAGGAGAACTTAAACTAAGTTCTGAAGATAGAGATATTAAAGGTGGGTTTATTCTTTGTAAAAATGGCATAGAAATAAATTGTACTTTTGAAGCTCTAGTACCTTCATTAAGAGATGAGCTAGAGGATAAGATTTTAGATATTTTATTTAAATCAAATTAAGGAGGATATGGTTATATGGATAACATGAAGTTTATACAAGCGGTGTCAAGGCTCAGAGCACTGGAAACCAAACTCCTTGATAAGTCAAAAATTGATAGGCTTATTGATAGTTCATCTCCTGAAGAAGCTTTAAAATTGCTGCAGGAAACTCAGTACGGCAATCATATGGGAAATATCAAAAGACCAGAAGAGTATGAAATACTTTTAAGTGAAGAATTAAAAAGGCTTTATGCTCTAATGTATGAAGTTTCACCAGAGAAATTAATTATTGATATTATGAGTATAAGATACGATTATCATAATATAAAGGTGCTAATAAAGGGAAAACTACTTGGAAAAGATTTAAGTTATCTTTTAATTCCAGTTGGCACAGTTAATGCTGATAGTTTAAAAAGATGCTCTGATGAGTCTAACTATAGAGATTTAAATGGATTTATGAGATCTACTTTTGAAAAGTCACTGAAGCTTTTTGAAGAATCAGAAGACCCTCAAAAAATAGATATTATAGCAGACAAATTGATGTATGAAGACATGTATAGTAAAGGAAAAGAAACAGGTGAAAAAGCTATAATTGATTATATAAAAACAAATATAGATTTAACCAACTTAAAAGCTTTCTTAAGAATAAAAAAGCAGAATAAAGATAGAAGCTTTTTTAATGAAGTATTTATAGAAAATGGTAAATTAGACAAAGATGTGTTTTTAAATAACTTCAATGATTCTATTGAGAGTTTTATAAATAAGGTTTCTTACACAGATTACTATAATGTATTGAGATTAGGAATAGAGGATTATTTAAATACAGGTGATTTTAACTTATTTGAAAAACTTGTTGATAATTATACTATGAACTATGTTAAGAATGCAAAATATGTAAGTTTTGGAGCAGAGCCATTAATTGCATACATATATGCAAAAGAAACGGAAATAAAAGTTATAAGAATAATAATGGTTGGAAAGTTAAATAGTATAGCACCAGATACTATAAGAGAAAGGCTGCGTGATGTCTATGTATAAAATAGGAGTAGTAGGGGATAAAGATTCTATACTTGCATTTAAAGCATTAGGAATAGACGTCTTTCCTGTATTAGATTCAGACGAAGCTAGAAAAATTGTAGATACATTAGCAGCTAAAAAATATGGAGTTATTTTTATAACGGAGCAGGTAGCTAAGGACTTAGATGAGACTATAGAAAGATATAATAGAGAATTACTTCCTGCCATTATCCTCATTCCTAACAATCAAGGTACCTTAAATATTGGAATGCAGAGGATTAACGATAATGTTGAAAAAGCAGTTGGAGTGAATATTTTATAGGAAGGTAGGTAGGTAGGCTTGAAGACTGGAAGAGTTGTAAAAGTTTCAGGACCTTTAGTTCTTGCTGAGGGTATGGATGAAGCAAACTTATTTGACGTGGTTAGAGTTGGAAATGAGCGTCTTATAGGTGAAATAATAGAAATGAGAGGCGATAAAGCGTCTATTCAGGTATATGAGGAAACTTCAGGACTAGGACCAGGTGCACCAGTAGTTACAACAGGAGCTCCTTTAAGTGTTGAATTAGGTCCAGGTCTTATTGAGGCAATGTTTGATGGAATACAAAGACCTCTTAATGCTATAGAAGAACAAGCAGGAGCATTTTTAGCTAGAGGAGTAGAAGTACTTGCATTAGACAGAAAAAAGATTTGGCACTTTACGCCTGTTAAAGCTGCTGGCGATGAAGTAGAAGCAGGAGATATAGTGGGAGTTGTGCAGGAAACTTCTATAATAGAACATAAAATAATGGTACCTTATGGAATTAAGGGTAAAATAGTTTTCTTAAATGAAGGAGACTACACTGTTGTAGATAAAGTAGGTGAAATTCAAACAGAAAAGGATATTGTAGATTTAACTTTGATGCAAAAATGGCCAGTTAGAAAAGGGAGACCCTATGCTAGAAAGTTAAATCCTTCAGCTCCAATGATAACAGGCCAAAGAGTAATAGACACCTTTTTCCCTGTGACTAAAGGTGGAACAGCTTGTGTGCCAGGTCCTTTCGGAAGTGGTAAAACTGTAGTACAACACCAATTAGCAAAATGGGCAGATGCACAAATGGTTGTATATATAGGCTGTGGAGAACGTGGAAATGAAATGACAGACGTTTTAAATGAGTTCCCAGAGTTAAGGGATCCTAAAACTGGAGAACCATTGATGAAAAGAACAGTTCTTATTGCAAATACATCTAATATGCCTGTTGCTGCAAGAGAAGCTTCCATATATACAGGTATAACCATAGGCGAATACTTTAGAGATATGGGATACTCCATAGCTTTAATGGCAGATTCTACATCTAGGTGGGCAGAAGCTCTAAGAGAAATGTCAGGAAGACTTGAAGAAATGCCAGGTGATGAAGGATATCCAGCTTATTTAGGCTCAAGACTTGCGGAATTCTATGAAAGAGCAGGTAATGTTATTTGTCTAGGTAAAGATGGTAGAGAAGGAGCTCTTACAGCTATAGGAGCAGTATCTCCACCAGGAGGAGATATTTCAGAACCTGTTACACAATCAACACTTAGAATAGTTAAGGTATTTTGGGGATTGGATTCCCAGTTGGCATATAGAAGACATTTCCCAGCTATAAATTGGTTAAGTTCTTACTCCTTATATGCAGATAGAGTTGGGGAATGGCTAAATGAGAATGTTGCAGAAGATTGGACATCGTTAAGAATTAAAGCTATGGCACTGCTTCAAGAAGAGTCCAGCTTAGAGGAAATAGTAAGACTTGTTGGTATCGATGCTTTATCAGAATCTGATAGATTAAAACTAGAAACAGCAAGATCTATAAGGGAAGATTATTTACAGCAAAATGCGTTCCATGATGCAGATACATATGCATCATTAGATAAGCAATATAAAATGTTAAAGTTAGTACTTCAATTTGGTGATGAGGCACAAAGAGCACTAAAAGCAGGAGTATATCTAAAAGATATATTAAATCTTGAAATTAGAGATAAAATAGCAAGATCTAAGTATATAACAGAAGAAAACCTAGGTAAAGTCGATGTTATTTCCAAAGAGTTAACAGCTGTTATGGATGAACTTATCAGCAAAGGAGGAATTTTAGATGCTTAGAGAATATAGAACTGTAAAAGAAGTAGTAGGACCTTTGATGCTGGTAGATGGTGTAGAAAATGTAACTTATGATGAATTAGTAGAAATACAAATGCATACAGGTGAAATGCGAAGAGGTAAAGTACTAGAAATAAATCAAGATAAAGCTCTAGTACAGTTATTTGAGGGTTCTTCGGGTATAAACTTAAAGGGAAGTAAGGTAAGATTTTTAGGGAAGCCACTAGAAATAGGTCTATCTGAAGATATGCTTGGTAGAGTCTTTGATGGACTTGGAAGGCCTAAAGATGATGGTCCTAAGATAATACCAGAAGTAAGAAATGATATAAATGGAATACCTATAAACCCTGTATCTAGAAATTATCCATCAGAGTTTATTCAAACGGGTATATCTGCTATAGATGGATTAAATACTTTGGTAAGAGGACAAAAACTACCAGTGTTTTCTGCATCTGGACTTCCACATGCAGACCTAGCTGCACAAATAGCAAGACAGGCAAAGGTACTTGGTTCTGAATCTAAGTTTGCTGTTGTGTTTGCAGCTATTGGTATAACATTTGAAGAAGCTCAGTTCTTTGTAGATGAATTTACAAAGACTGGTGCTATAGATAGATCAGTGCTTTTCATGAATTTAGCTAATGACCCAGCAATTGAGAGAATTGCTACACCAAGAATGGCGCTTACAACTGCAGAATACTTGGCATATGAAAAAGGAATGCATGTACTTGTAATAATGACAGATATAACAAATTACTGTGAGGCTCTTCGAGAAGTTTCTGCAGCAAGAAAAGAAGTTCCAGGAAGACGTGGATATCCTGGATACTTATATACAGACTTAGCAACACTATATGAAAGAGCAGGTAGAATAAAAGGAAGTGAAGGTTCAATAACACAAATTCCTATTCTTACTATGCCTGAAGATGATAAAACACATCCAATTCCTGACTTAACAGGATATATAACAGAAGGACAGATAATATTAAGTCGTGAACTTTATAAAAAGGGAGTTATGCCTCCAATAGATGTGCTTCCATCCCTTTCAAGATTGAAAGATAAAGGAATTGGAAAGGGAAAAACTAGAGAAGATCATGCAGATACAATGAACCAGTTATTCTCTGCATATGCTCAAGGTAAGCAAGCAAAAGAATTATCCGTAATACTTGGTGAATCTGCCCTTTCAGATACTGATAAGTCATTTGCTAAGTTTGCAGATGGATTTGAAAAGGAATATGTATCTCAAGGATTTAATACAAATAGAACAATAGAAGAAACATTAGATTTAGGATGGAAGCTGCTATCCATACTTCCAAAAGGTGAGCTTAAGAGAATTAGAGATGAATATCTTGAAAAGTATTTGCCAAGCAAAGAAAATAAAGTAGAAGAATAGAGGAATGATAACTTATGAGATTAAATGTCAATCCTACTAGAATGGAGCTCACTACATTAAAAAAGAGATTGGTAACAGCAACCAGAGGACATAAACTTTTAAAAGATAAGCAAGATGAGCTTATGAGGAGATTTATAGACCTTATAAAATATAATAACGAACTAAGGAAAAGTGTGGAGGAAGAATTACAAAAATCATTAAAGAATTTTGTAATGGCAAGAGCTGTTATGTCTTCAGAATTCCTTGAGGAAGCAATAGCCTATCCTATGGAAAGTATTTCTTTAGAAGTAAGTAAAAGAAATATTATGAGTGTTAATGTACCTGTAATGAAATTTAAGCGCAAAATGGAAAATCAAGAAGGCAGTATATATCCTTATGGTTTTGCAAATACATCTGCAGAGCTAGATGGAGCTATAGAAAAGTTATATTCTATACTTCCTAAACTATTAGAGCTTGCAGAAGTAGAAAAGTCATGTCAGCTTATGGCAGATGAAATAGAAAAGACTAGAAGAAGGGTTAATGCCCTAGAATATAGAACTATACCTGATTTACATGAAACCATTAAATATATACGCATGAAACTTGATGAAAATGAAAGAAGTAACTTAACAAGACTTATGAAGGTAAAGACTATGATGGAAGAAAAAAATGGACTATAAGGCAATATCAATTTGTAAAAACACACATGTTATAGAATATCATGTGTGTTTTTTGTCGATGATTTTTATAATATTATAAGAGATATTAGTCTGGAAAAAATATTATATGAGAAATTCTAAATTTAGTATTTGAAGAATATAATAATAGTAAACTTCAAAATAAGTTAGAATTTTAATTTTAGTAAAAATATTTAGAAAATTGCAACAAAATTATTGACAATTATTTAACAAAAGTTGTATAATAAGACTACATAACAAATTAATTGCAGGGGGGATTGCACATGATTATAGACAAGGTTAAATCATGCATGATAGGGGAAAGTATTTTTAAAATAGGAGATTATACCACATTAGCGGAAGGCTGGGGAAGGTATAAAGATAAGTTAACTATAGAAGAGGGTATTAATTTAAAAATAGTTGATATATATTCCATTAAAGAAGAAGGAACGCTTCCACAATTCGAAGCATTAGTAAAGACTAATAAAGGAAATATGTTAAAGATAAAAGTGGAAGATTTAAATGATGTAAGAAGTACTCGTGAAAATCATGAAGAACTTAATAAAGTTGGTTATGATTTTAAAGAAGGATGCATATATTGTAAAGGCTATGAAGAAGAAGACGGAAATTGGAGATTCTTCAATATTGGAGCTAAAAGCATAGAAGAACATAACATGTAATTATTTGGTTAGGTGAAATTTTCACCTAACCATTTGTTTTTTACTCTATAGGAAATTAAATGTTTTTATAAGTAATTTCTAAGATGATATTTACAAGTACATATTACTAGTGTATACTAATGTATATACATTAGTATACAAACGGAGGGATTAATATGAATCTTAAAAATTTAGTTTATGCAGCACTACTTACTGCACTTGCTATAGTAATACCAATTTCTTTTGGGGTACTTGCTGTAACTGTAGGACCATTTTCAGCTACATTAGCATCCCACGTTCCAATGTTTTTGGCTATGTTTTTAGGACCTGTGCCAGCGGCTATGGTTGGAATAGGCTCAGCAATAGGATTTTTAATTACTAAAGGTGCAGTTGTAGCATCAAGAGCTTTTATGCATACATTTGTAGGAATGTTTGGAGCGTATCTTCTTAAAAAAGGAGTTTCATACTCAAAAGTTGTAGCAATTACAGCTCCAGTTCATGGAATATTGGAAGCTTTAGTAGTTATTCCATTTGGGTTTACAATGGAAAAAATACTTATAGCTGTAGGAGTAGGAACAATACTTCACCATGTAGTAGATGGAGTAATAGCATTTTCTGTAGTAAAGATACTATCTAAAGCAGGAAACTTCTCATCAGTAAAAGCAACCCATTAAAGGGATATTACGACATTTTTAATGTTAAATCTTCCGTATGGGTTCTGCATTTAAGAAAGGGTTCACTACGCAAAGAAGCTCTAATATCTCTCAATTTCAATCGCCTAAACTTTCTAAACTCGCTGCCGCTCAGACAGTAGAAAGTTCTTTACGGTGATTTAAATTGAGAGATAAAGAGCTTCTAATTGCTTGTTCAATGCTTTCTACAATGCAGAACCCATACTAAATTTAACATTAAAAATATCTTCATGCTTACCGTACTAAAGGAAGGAATTTCGTTTTGGCGAAAGTTCCTTTTGATAAATTAGAACTTATGAAAGGGCTGGTAAGCCCGCAGACCGATAGGTCGTAAGATATTAATTATTCTATTTTTTATAAGAAATTTTTTATAGAATGGCTTTATTTATAAATTTAAAATACCGTTAAGAGCCGTCTACTGTCTGAGCGACAGCGAGTTTAGGCGGGTTAGTTTTAGATTTATACATATTAGCCGTTCTCAAGGCAAAAGGCGTAGCAATCTTATTAGTACGCCTTAGACTGTAGACAAATAGGGGGTTAGAAATTGTCGATAAGTTCTGAAACTCTGTTATTATGCGTTGTCTTATATAAAACTGGTATTGCCGCTGCTATAAGGACCATACCCATAAAAGCGGGTGCGGCATGACCAAGTGATACATAAATTTGACCTCCAATGATAGGACCAATCATTTTTGCTAAAGCCTGAATAGATTGGCTGCCTCCTTGAATCCTTCCTTGTTCACTAGAATCCACAGACTTGGAGAGCATCCCATTGAATGAAGGCCCGAAGATGGAATCACCAAAAGCAAATATAAACATTCCAGCGATAAAAAGAGGATAGAGTGAGAATAAAGCAGATAGCCCAATAAGACTGTAACCTATAATTTCCGAAACCATTCCAAGAAGTGATACCTGTTTATCGCTAAGTTTTATTAAAAGCTTTGGCATTATGAAACCTTGTGAAACGATGTCTTGGACGCCCATAATTGAAAACATAAGTCCGATTAGTGCATGCTTCCAACTGAAAGTGTCTATTGTAAATTGTGAAAAAACTGCCTGTAAAGATTCATTTGGTATCCAAAGTAAGAATGCTGAGACAAGCAGCTTTTGTAAGTTTTTCATGGAAAGTATGCTGGCAAGCTGTGTAAATGGATTCAGTTTTACAAAAGTAATTTCTTTCAGTCTATTATTCTTGTCAAGACTTTCAGGCATAAAAAAGAATCCGTAAACGACATTCAATAAAGTTATTATTGCTCCAAAATACAAGGGTGCAGAATAACCAAACTTGGCAAGTAATCCGCCTAGAGTTGGGCCAATGACGGTGCCTACACCTACAATTGCGCTCATCCATCCAAAGTATTTGGTTCTCTGCTCTGGAGGAATGATATCTGCGAAATATGAGAAGATAGTGCTTATGGTCCCTCCTGTGATGCCATCTATTACACGCCCAGCAAATAGCATCCATAGAGATCCTCCTATGCCAAAGATAAGGTACCCCATTGCGGAACCCAAAAGGCATACTAATAGCACTGGACGACGGCCATATTTGTCGCTCAAAGCTCCAAGGCCAGGAGCTGCGAAAAACACGCAAACTGCATAAACAGAGGTAAGAAGGGTAAGAACTATAGCTTGTTCTCCTGGATTGCTTGTATAAGGCTGTACTAAGAAGGGGACGACAGGTGATATTATAGTGAAGCCTATTCCGCAAAGAAATACAGAGATAAGACCAAAAATTAATGCATGTTTATCTATGTTTGTTTCTGTGTTCTGTTCATTGTGTGATCTAAATTTGAACATTAAAATTCTCCTCCCAAAAGTCAGTGTTTTGTTTCCTTGTCAACAAAAATGCAGCCCTTTCTCAATAGAGTTGGGCTGCCTATGGTTTTATTTTCACTATTCAAATTTATTCCGACTTAACATCTATACCCAGTTTCTTTATTTCTGCATCCAAATGCCTACTATACTTTTCTACGAATCTGAGCATACTGTCAAACTGCTCGTCGGGTACCTGCTCAAATACGGCTTTATCCCGCTCCTGAAACTCTTTGTGCAGCTTTTCATGGACTTTAAAAATTCTTTGTCCTTGCTCAGTAAGACGGAAATAAATTTCTTTCTTGTTATCCGGCTTCTGGTAGCTTTCGATAATGTCTTTTTCTATGAGCTTCTTGGTCATTTTGCTTATGGCTCCTCTAGTCATATAAAGGGACTCCGCAAGTTTTGTCACGTTGGAATCTACATTTCTTCCAATACATTCGATGTAATGTACTTCAGAAGGCTTATAACCCTTAAGGCTCTCTTCCATCTTCAATTTATTAAGCCAAGCCATTTTGTTAAATAATTCCCTTAAATTCATCATTACCTGTTCTTCTTTGTTCATGGATTGTCCTCCCACCTATTGGTGTATCAACAATATTACTATTTAAATTTTACTGCTGTTCCATAAACTATAACTTCTGCTGCTCCTTGTACTACGGCACTGGAGGCATATCGTATATTTATTATTCCGTCTGCTCCTAGGTTCTCTGCTTCTTCAACCATTCTTTTTGTGGCAATAGCTCTTGCCTCATCCATCATTTCGCTATAAGCCTTTAATTCTCCACCAACTAGGGTCTTAAAGCCGCTCATAAGGTCTTTGCCTAAATGTTTAGATTGAATTGTAGATCCTTTTACTATAGATAATGTTTCTATATCTTTTCCAGTTATAAAATCAGTATTTACTAATATCATCTTTATCTTCTCCTTTAATTTCTTTTATTCTTTCAATTAGAGTTAAGGTCAGCATTATAAAAAGTATTAAAAATACCACTGCAACAAATATTACTGCTATAAAGGGCATGTTGCTATCTAAAAGGCCTATAGTAATGCCAAGAGCATATAATATTAGGAAAACAGCTGCTATTATAGTAATTATAATTACTGGTATAAATCCCTTTTTCAAATTATCTCTCCTAACTTAGTTATATACATTAATCATAACATATATTTAAGCCTTTCATACATAGTATTTAAAAAAAGATAGTTCGATATAGTTGTTTTCAGCGTATATAGTTTGAGTTTCTTTAAAATAATAAGAATGGCAAGATGTCTTGCCATTCTTATTATTTACTTATTTATTTCTTCGTATTCCACGTCAATTACTTCGGTGTTATATACATATTCATTGCTGTCTTTATATATTTCAAATATCTCTTCGTTTATGTTTTCTGTCTTTTTAGATCCTTTAAATTTTGACTGTATGAACTTTATTCCTTTATAGGCTGCGTATATCAATATCCCCACTGGAATTAATATAAATAAGCCTTGGATTATGAAATAAGTTAAAAATAAAAATCCTAAAATTTTTAATAGCCTCACTAACCCTTTTTCCATTCCATAATCTTTATTAAAATATTCCATTTACATCCCCTTCTTTTAGGTATAATTTAAAACCTTATATATAATATATCATATTTTGTAGAAACATAGTGGTAAATACCATGAAGAATTCATTAATAATTTGTTAATTTGGAGATAGTTCGCCGTGCAATTTTTTTAGCGTATCAATTATTGGAAGATTTTGAGGACATAGAGGCTGGCATTTTCCACATTCTATGCAGGAAGAAGCTTTTTTATTTTCATGGAGATCCTTATATTTTTTTAGTGAGCTTTTTAAGTCATTATATATGTGTCTATCGTTGTAAATTGAAAAATTTAATGGTATATCTACACCTTGAGGGCAAGGCATGCAGTATCCGCATTTGGTGCAGTTTATTTTAATTAAGTTATTATAGGTATTACGCACTTCATCTACTATTTTAAGCTCTTGATTTGTAAGTGAGCCTGTTTCTGAATCCTCAGCATAGCTTATGTTATCCATAACTTGCTCTAATGAACTCATACCACTTAATATAAGGGTAACTTCAGGTTGATTCCACAGCCATTTAAGCGCCCAGTGAACATTAGGTCTCTTTATTTTAGATTTATTCCATAAGCTTTGAATCTCATCTGGAGGAGTTACCGCCAGTTTGCCACCTTTTAAAGGTTCCATTATAATAACTGCCAGCCCTTTAGATGAGGCATATTTTAGCCCTTCTACTCCAGCTTGATAATCTACATCTAGTATATTGTATTGTATCTGGCAAAAGCTCCAGTCGTAGGAATCTACAATTTGTTTAAATGTATCTAAATCTCCATGGAAGGAAAACCCGGGATGTTTTATAAGTCCTTTTTCTTTAGCTTTATCTAAAAATTTTAACACATCTAATTTAAGAATGGCTTCCCATCTTTCTTTATTAAGAGCATGTAATAAATACATATCTATGTAGTTCGTCTGAAGTTTTTCAAGCTGCTCATTTAAATATTTATAAAAATCTTCATAGCTTTCTGTAAGCCAAACAGGGGATTTAGTAGCAAGTTTAACTCTTTCTCTATAGCCATCTTTAAGGGCCTTTCCTACAAGGATCTCGCTTTGTCCTTTGTGATAAGGATAGGCAGTATCCACATAATTGACTCCGTTATCTATTGCATATCTTAACATTTCTATGGCTTTTTCTTCATCTATAAGCTCATCGCTATTATTTATTATTGGAAATCTCATACATCCAAAGCCTAATGAAGATACTATGAAGTCTTCTCTTCCGAATCTTCTATAAAGCATAAATTAACCCTTCTTTCTATAATTTTGAAAAACACATCAATTATTATTATATAATATATTTAATTAATTATGAATATTAAAGCTTTGAAAAATACCGTAGAATAAAACTTTTTTAAATACACAAAATAACATTAAATATTGATTAATAATTTCCAGAATTATTTATTTTTTGAGGAAATATGATACAATAATTTTAAGGAACGAATTTCAAGTAGGTTTCCAACCATATATAATATTAAATGAAAATTTGCTTGAAATTATACATGGGCATATAACATAGGGGTCAAGGAGGATATGAAGAAATGAACTATATAAATTTAAAAGAAAAGATTTATTGGATAGGTGTAAAAGATCCAGATTTAGAAGTATTCGATATAATAATGAAGACTGAATATGGAACTACATATAATGCTTATTTAATAAATGATGAAAAGGTTGCTATAATTGATGCTGTAAAAGAAGGTTTTTTTGAAGAATTCATGGTAAACGTTAAAGAAATTATAGGGGACAAAAAGGTTGATTATATAATATCTCAGCATACAGAATTAGACCACAGCGGTACAATAGCAAAGCTTCATGAAGTTTATCCAGATGCTAAGATAATAGCATCCAGAGCAGGTTCGGTATATCTGAAGGACATAATAAATAAAGATTTAGACATAATGGTAATTCCAGAAGAATTAAGTCTTGGTAAAACAACATTAAAGTTTATATCAGCTCCTAATCTTCACTGGCCAGATACATTCTTTACTTATGCAAAAGAGCAAAAGGTGTTATTTAGCTGTGACTTCTTAGGATGTCATTATTGTCCAAAACACAATGTAATAGAAGGATATGAAGAAGATTATGAAGGAGAAGTAGAACACTACTTTGAGGTTATAATGGCTCCTTTTAAAAAATTTGTGTTAGCTGGACTTGATAAAATTAAAGATTTAGATTTAGATATGGTTTGCACTAGCCATGGTCCTATACATACTGGAGAAGATATCTCTAGAAGTATAGAAACCTATAGAAAATTAGCATCTACTGATGCGCCAAAGGATAAAACTGCAGTGGTGCTTTATATTTCAGCTTATGGAAACACAGAAATTATGGCAAAATATATAAATGATAAACTAAATGAAAAGGGAATTAAATCTGAACTACATGAAATAACAACCTTTGGAGTTGATGAGTCAATTAAGGCCATAGAAAGTGTAAAAGGAGTTATATTTGGTTCACCTACTATAAATCAAGATGCTGTAAAACCTGTTTGGGATGTATTGTCTGAAGTATCTGCAATAACTAACAGAGGAAAGGCTGCATCAGCCTTTGGTTCTTATGGTTGGAGTGGAGAAGGTGTTCAGCTTATGATGGATAGAATGAAGGGATTGAAGTTAAATGTAGTAGAGGGATTTAAATTTAAATTTGTACCAAATGAAGATGAATACAAAATGGCAGATGAATTTGTAGATAGATTTATTGATAAACTTTAGTACCATATATAATTATATTTTTAAATAAAAAGGAGATGTATTACAAATGGAAAGAGATGATATAGTTAAATACCTTTTAGTGAGTGGATTAAGTGAAGTAGAACAAATAGAGCATAATGATAATGAAATATTTGTATTAAGATTTTTTTATGATTTTGATGAAGATGAATTATCTGCAGCACAAGCTTATGCAGAAGAAGAAGAATGTGAAGATGATGAGGATGAAGAAAAGTTTTATGACTATTATGTGCCTTACTTAAATGAAATAGCTGTAGATAATGTATCTGATATAATAGAAGGACTTATGGAAGAGAAAGGTTTTAAAGTACAGTTTGTATCCTATGATGTAGAAATTGATGAAGAAGATGCATATACAGAATTTATAGCAGTTATTACAGAAGACAAAGAAGTAGATATAGAAAAGGTATTAGATGAATTAGAGCTATAAAACATAATAGAGAACATGCTAAAGAAAGGAACAATATATGAATATACTAGTTTTTTCAGCTTCTCCTAATAAAAAGGGAAATACTCACAATCTTATGGAGAAGTTTTTAGAGGGATTAGAGGGAAATAAGGAAATAATTGAAGTTTATGATAAAAAAATAGGTGCTTGTATAGATTGTAAGTATTGCTATAAGGTAGAAAATTGTGCTATTAAGGATGACATGATTGAAATTTACGATAAAATAAAGAAGAGTGATGTAATTGTAATAGCAACTCCTATGTATTTTTCCGGAGTGACAGCCCCTTTAAAGGCACTTATAGATAGGCTTCAGGTATATTGGAGCAAGAAATATATAAGAAAAGACAGATTCGATATAAAACCTAAAAGAGGAGTAATACTTGCAACAGGAGGAAGCTCATGGCCTGATATGTTTAGGCCTGTAGAAGAAACTCTCCTATTTGCTATGGCAGCCATGGATGCTAAAGTAGAAGAAAAAATATACGTAGAAAGCACTGATAAACTTCCTGTAAAGGATAATGAAAAGCTATTAGAGGAAGTTTATGAGAAAGCTGCTAAATTTAATGATAAAAAAATATAAAAACGTTTGCAAAAATCCTTGAAAATTTTATAGATAATGCTATAATAATATTGTAGTCCTGAGATGCGCGTGAGACTTAGTTGTTCAACCGACATTATTTGAAAGGGACCTTTAATACTCAAAGTAATGCCAAGCTGCTGACGCTGATAATTAGATTAGCTAAATTGTAGTAGGCAGAAGGTTGATGCAAAGGACCCACCTGCGAGAGGGCGGGTGTGAAGAGTAAGTTTAACGGCATGTTGGGATAAAACTTAGTTTTCATAAGCCAGAAGTTATATAACTTCTGGCTTTTTATTTTTTGCGGCTATATTAAATTAATTTAAATGTAATCAAAAAAGCAAAATAAGTGTTGAGTAAATTGAGATATGTGTTATAATATTTATATAAAGTGTAGCTTAAATGTTTTTTAATAAGTGTTTAAATAAGATAAAGTATATCAAATAGATATTGTACTATACTATATAGTGATGAATTAATACTTATATAAATAGGAGGAACTAACGTGAAGAATCAAGATATAGCAATGGGACTTATAAGAGTAACTGAAGCTGCAGCACTAGCATCAGCAAAATATATGGGTAGAGGAGATAAGATTGCAGCAGATCAAGCAGCAGTAGATGGTATGGAAAAAGCATTTGGACTTATGCCTATAAGAGGTACTGTAGTTATAGGAGAAGGAGAGTTAGATAATGCGCCTATGCTATATATAGGACAAGAGGTTGGAATAGGACATGAAACTATGCCAGAGATGGACATAGCTGTTGATCCATTAGATGGGACATCACTTATAGCTAAAGGTCTTCCAAATTCTATTGCAGTAGTAGCTATGGGACCTAAGGGAAGTTTACTTCATGCTCCAGATATGTATATGAAAAAAATTGCAGTAGGGGCTGGAGCAAAGGGAGTTATTGATATAGATAAATCTAATAAAGAAAATATAATAAATGTGGCAATGGCACTTAATAAAGATGTAACAGAACTTACAGTCATGGTGCAGGAAAGAGAAAGACATTCAGATATAATAAAAGATGCAAGAGAGCTAGGCGCAAGAGTTAAACTTTTCTCAGATGGAGATATAGCAGCAGTACTTGCTTGCGGTTTTGAAAACACAGGAATAGATTTAATGATGGGTACAGGTGGAGCTCCTGAAGGAGTTATTTCGGCAGCAGCTATAAAATGTATGGGTGGAGATATGCAGGCCAAGCTTGTTGCATATAATGAAGAAGAAGTGAAAAGATGTAAAGATATGGGAATCTCTGACCTAAATAAAGTGCTCCTTATAGATGATTTAGTAAAAAGTGATGATGTGTATTTTGCAGCTACTGGAATAACAGACTGCGACTTATTAAAGGGAGTAGTTTATTCAAAGAAAAGCTTTGCTACTACTCATTCTGTAGTAATGAGAGCTAAAACAGGTACTATAAGATTTATAGAAGCACATCACCAGCTTTCAAAAAGTAATTTATATATTTAATGTTTATAATTAAAAAAGATAGCCTCAATTTAAGGAAATTTTGCACTATGCAAAGTTTCCTTAAATTTTTGTCTAAAATCACATTCAGGATAAACCTATTATGGTATAATTTAAGTTAAAATCAAATACCAGGGAGGAAATGTTATGCCAGTTACAGTAGAGGATTTAATAAAGGACTTGCAATTGGAAGTAATAAATGAAGGTAAAAAAAATATAGAAATAACAACTAGTGATATAAATAGACCAGGACTTCAATTTTCAGGTTTTTATAGCTATTTTGCAAATGATAGGGTGCAAATTATAGGTAAGGCGGAATGGAGTTTTTTAGATGTAATGAACACGGAGCTAAGAAACAAAAGACTTAAAAAGTTTTTTCAATTTGAAACTCCTTGCTCAATATTTACTAGGGAGTTAGACCCTCATGATGAATTTAAAGAAGGTGCAAAAGAATATAATAGATGGGCACTTAAGACAAATAGTATTTCTACTAGATTTATAAGCAATCTTATGGGGTATTTAGATGGGAAATTGGCACCAGAAACCAGACTTCATGGAGTGCTTGTAGACGTATACGGTATAGGAATATTAATTACTGGAGAAAGCGGAATAGGTAAAAGTGAAACAGCTCTTGAGTTAATAAAAAGGGGTCATAGGCTAGTGGCAGATGATGCTGTAGATATAAAAGAAATAGAAGGTAAGCTTATAGGTACATCTCCATATATAACATCTGGAATGATAGAAGTTAGAGGGGTAGGTATAATAGACATTCCTGCATTATATGGATTGAGTTCAGTTTTAGAGGCAAAAACAGTTGGGCTTATAATACACTTAGAGCAATGGAAGCCAGAGCAAAATTATGATAGGCTTGGAATAGATAGGGAAAGTGTAAAAATATTAAACACTGATGTAAAGAAAATAACACTGCCTATAAGACCGGGAAGAAATATTGCAGTTATTATAGAAGCAGCGGCAGTTAGTCATAGATATAGTTTAAGTAGTACTATAACTCCAGTAGATACTATAAGCATGAGAATGGATGAAGAAGTAATGAGGAGGAATAAGAATGGTAGATAAAAAAGAATTAAGAAAAATGATATTAGAAAAAAGAGATAATATAGATTTAAGTGAAAGAATTAAATATGATGAGAATATATTTAATTCTATAATAAACAACCCCTTATATAATGAAGCAAAATGTATTTTTATATTTGTAAGTTATAAAACTGAAGTAAATACCCATGAAATAATAAAGGATGCACTATCTAAAGGGAAAAGAGTATGTGTACCTAAAGTTCTATCCAAAAGTGAAGGTATGTATGCAATTGAAATAAAAAAATTTGATGATTTAAAATCAGGAAAGTATGGAATACTAGAACCAGAAAGTTTTGAAAATCAAATAAAGGAAGAGGAAATAGACTTAGCTTTAATTCCTGGAGTTGCCTTTGATAATAACGGCGGCAGAATGGGCTATGGAGCAGGATTTTACGATAGATTCTTAGTAAAAATAAAAAGAGATACTCCTAAAATTGCCATTGCTTATGCCATGCAAATAGTAGATTATATACCAATGAATGAATGGGATGTCAAGGTGGATGGAATAATAACTAATAGGTGAATAGTATGATAACTTTTAATATAGAGGATAAGTTTAAAATAGTAGAAAATAAAATGTTAGATAGTCCGAGTTCTAACTTATGGGTAAATTGTTATGTAGATGAATTATTAGATATTAAACAAAGATTTGCTTTAGAAGAAGAGTCTATAAATGAATGCAAGGATTTTAATAAGGGGACAAAAATAGAGTTTTTTAAGGATTATATATTTATAGTTCTTAATATATTTGATTATTATGATGAAGGCGTACATTCTAGAGAACTATATATTTTTTTAAGTGATAATTATATAATCACTACTTTTAAAGAAAAACTAGAGATTTTAGAACTTCTTTTAGAGGACATAAGAAAAGATAAAAATTGTTTGTTACTTAAAGAAAATTCTGACCCTCAGCTTATACTATATTACATTTTAGATAGAATAATAGTGAAAAACTATAATGTTATATCTAAATTAGAAGAGCAAAGTGACAAAGTAGAAATAAGAATTCTTAAAAATCCAGAGCATAAACAGTTAAATGATCTTATAAATTTAAGAAGACAAGTATATAAAATCAGAAAGTATTTAAGCCCATTAAGGTATATAGGAGATTCGCTTCTAAGTAATGATAATTCTATAATTAAAGATGTGAACATGAAATACTTTCAAAGCTTAAATACAAAAATAGATAAGCTTATGATGTCACTAGAGAGCTTGGTTCAAGATTTAGCTTTAGCAAGGGAAGCCTTCGAATCTGAAATGTCTAATAAAACCAATGAACTTATGAAAATATTTACCTTAATAGCTACAATATTTCTACCTTTAAACTTAATCACAAGTGTATATGGTATGAATGTAAAACATATACCATTTATGCTTATAAACTATGGGTTTTATTATTTGCTTATAATGATGGTTGTGATAGCGCTTTTGCTTATATATTTATTTAAAAGAAAAAAGTGGCTTTGACTCAACCTCAAATTTTAAAATATTTATCTATTATGATATAATGGAAAAAGTAAAGATTAGAGGAAAAGGGAGGTGGATCTGCTCTTAATTACCTATGGGCAGAAAAACTATGGAAAAAGATTTAGTAAAAAAATATGAATATGCTTGGGATAAATATAGTAAAGAAGACTTAGAAAAGGTATTTGCATTAAGTGAAAGATATAAGAAATTTATGTCTAAGTGTAAAACTGAAAGAGAATGTGTAATAGAACTTGCAACACTTGCAGAAGAGAAAGGCTATAAGAACTTAGAAGATATTATAAAAAATAATGGAAGTCTTAAAGCAGGAGACAAGGTATATGCTAATAATAAAGATAAAACTTTAGCATTATTTATTATTGGAAGTGAGCCTATAGAAAAGGGTATGAATATATTAGGAGCTCACGTGGATTCTCCAAGACTAGATTTAAAGCAAAATCCACTTTATGAAGATACTGATTTAGCAATGTTTGAAACTCATTATTATGGTGGAATAAAGAAATATCAGTGGGTAACTCTTCCGCTTGCTATTCATGGAGTTATAGCTAAAAAGGATGGAACAGTAGTAAATGTGGTTATAGGAGAAGATGATAATGATCCAGTAATAGGGGTTTCCGATCTTTTAATTCATTTGTCTGGAGAACAATTAGAGAAAAAGCTTGGCAAGGCAATAGATGGAGAAGATTTAAATATACTTGTAGGAAGCATGCCTATTGAAAGTAAAGATGTAAAGGATAGAGTAAAGAGAAATATATTAAAACTTTTAAATGAAAAATATGATATAACAGAAGAAGATTTTGTATCCGCAGAATTAGAAGTAGTTCCTGCAGGAAAAGCAAGAGATTATGGATTAGACAGAAGTATGGTTATGGCTTATGGACATGATGATAGGGTATGTTCATATACATCCTTTGAAGCTATGATGGATATGGAAAATCCTAAAAAGACATGTGTTACTTTATTAGTTGATAAAGAGGAAATAGGAAGTGTTGGAGCCACAGGAATGAAATCTAAGTTTTTTGAAAATGTTGTAGCGGAAATAATGAATTTAGCTGGAGATTACAATGAATTAAAAGTTAGACGTGCGCTTAATAATTCAAAAATGCTATCTTCAGATGTGAGTGCGGCATTTGATCCAAATTTCCCATCTGTAATGGAAAAGAAGAATTCAGCTTATTTTGGAAAAGGATTAGTGTTTAACAAATACACTGGTGCTAGAGGAAAATCAGGCTCAAATGATGCTAATGCAGAATATGTAGCAGAAATCAGAAATATAATGGATAAACATAACGTATCTTGGCAGACTTCAGAACTTGGAAAGGTAGATCAAGGCGGCGGCGGAACTATAGCATACATCCTTGCAGAGTATAATATGGAAGTAATAGATTGTGGAGTAGCACTTCATAATATGCACGCACCTTGGGAAGTAGCAAGTAAAGCTGATATATATGAAGCTATGAGAGGATACTATGCATTTCTTGTAGAAGCATAAAAGGCTTGGTGTAAATAGTAGAGTTTAAAAATAAAAACCACCAATTAGTTAAATGGCACTAATTGGTGGTTAAGCAAATCCTAACTTATTAAAAAAACTTGATTCTATTTGAATTCTTATCACCTTTTCCTATAGAGGTTTTAACTTTAAGAGTGTAACTAACATCGGAGACTAATTTTGTAAATTATAAATGTTCATAAGCTATTTTATAGGGATACACAAACCGTGCGTTAAAATTGGGATATTTTATACTATGCGTAAACTTAAGCTTATAAAACATTGATAATTTAGAGAGATAACAGATTGTCCTTGTTTCACCATAACCTTGTAAGTTAGGATTTGCAAGAAGAATTTTTATCTTCTTCTTGTATATAGTATAACATAAAAGATATTAAAATGCAATACGATTATTCAGAATATTCTAATATAAATCAGCATATCTCGATTCATTGAGATGTTTCCTTAATTATTATCTCTAGGAATCATATAATTAGATATATTGTATAGGTTGTATGAATAAGGTACTTTACTCATATTTATAAAATCCATTTCATAAAATCCATCCCAGGGGTATATGGAAACCAAATCTTTATTATATACGTTTATTACATATTTTTCGTTAGAAATGGTAATGAATATCTTATATAAAGGTTTGTTAGGAAGATTTTTAGGCTTATCTATAAAGGATTTTTCATCAAGGCTTGAAATAAAATTAGGTATTACGTTTAAATCTTCTGAAGATAGCTCCTTTTCCTTATAAAAAGAAGTATCAGTTATTGTGCATCTGTAAGAGGTATTTAAATTAATTCCTTCAGATAAAAGATTTGTATAATATCGGTTAGTTTCTTTACCCTTGTAATAATAGTATTTGGAACAGGAACTAGCAAAAAACATAATTATAATAGACAAAATTATATAATAAAATTTTCTTTTCATTTAAGCCACCTTTACCTTGTTTTCATTAAACATCATATGAGATGAAAATAGGTTTTATTACTTTAAAAACAGAAAATTTAGTTGAAGGTACATATAAGAAATGATATAATGTGAATACCCGGAGGGGTATTTAAATGAGGTGATAACAATGGCAAGTGATAATGCTAAAAAGGACATTCAAAATAGACTTAAAAGAATAGAAGGTCAAGTAAAGGGTATAGAAAAGATGATAGATAATGATGCCAGTTGTAAGGAAATATTAATACAAATTGCAGCAGTAAGATCTGCAATAAATAAGGCTGGAGCCATGGTTCTTCAAAACTATGCTAAGAATTGTTTAGGAAACTGCGAAGCTTTAAGTAATGATGCAAATGCAGTAGATGATTTAGTAAGTACGTTAACAATGTTTATGAAGTAATTGTGCTAAATTACACTTTAGCACAATTGCTTTTTTTATTATAATAAAATGTTATAAGTCTAGTTAATGATGAAACTAAAATCACTCCAACTGCAATGGCTCCTGCTATTGTAAGGGTTGAAAGTCCTGTGTTTAAGGATTTAGTTACATTTCCTTCTACTGAAGCAAGCATAGTATAATACATTCCACCTCCAGGAACTAGTGGAAGTATGCCGCAGATTATAAATATAGTAACTGGGCATTTTCGTACTCTTGCCATTATTTCAGAATATATAGCTACAGCTACAGAAGCATAAAAGAAGGCTAGAGGTTGAGAAACAGTATATTTTAATGACAGAATATAAAAAAACCAACTTAGTCCTCCTCCTAGGGCAGCTAGCCAAGTGTTTTTTCCTTTTATATTAAATAAAACTGAAAATGCCAGTGTTGCAATGAAAGAATAAAAAGAAGGCAAAAATAAATTCATTTTATATAGATCCTCCTCCAAAATAAGATATCCAGAATGAGAACACGAGTCCGCTTCCAACAGCAATTGCAATGGCGATTAAAAATGCTTCTATAATTCTAGAAGTTCCTGCCACTAAATCTCCTGCTATAGTATCCCTTATGGCATTGGTTATTGTAAGACCTGGAACTAATAACATAAGAGAGCCTATTACAATTTTATCCGTATTATTTCCTATATGTAATGAAGTGCTTGCTAGTGCAATAAAAGAAGCAGCAGCACCACCTATGGCATTTATAAAGAAGGAGTTAGTTCCAATTTTGCTTAGAGTTCTAGAAAGTATTTGTATGGTAAATCCAATAATCATAGAAATACAAAAATCGTTAAAATCCCCTCCATATAATAAAGTAAAAAAACCAGCAGATATGGAAGAAGAAAATATAACTAGGTTTCGTTCGTAGTCTTGTCCGCTATTTATAGTTGTTAAATTATCTTCTACTATATTTAAGGGAAGATTTTTACTGCATATTTGTCTAGATAAATCATTTATTTTCGATATTTTATCCAAATCAACTTTACGATGTCGAACTCTACTTACTTTAGAATAGATTTTCCCATCTACATCCGTTATAGATATCATTATTCCTGTAGGAGTTACAAAGCTATTAACTTCTTGTACACCATAGGCACTGCACATACGTTCTATAGTTTCCTCTACTCTGTAAGTTTCGGCCCCGTTTTCCAGCATTATTTCACCAGCAAAGGAAGTTAAATGTACTAACTTATTTATATCCATTTTATCGCCATCCTAATAATAAAATTCAATCCAATTATAGCATAATTCTTTAAAAAGAATATAAAAAACCACAAAAAATATTGACTAATTAATAAAATTATGAATTAATAAAATAGTATGTAAAATCATAGAAAAGGGAGTAGAGGCAAATGATAAAAGTTTTTCTTGTAAAGTCTTTTACATCATCTGAAAATGGAGGAAATCCTGCAGGTGTAGTTATAAATAATGGTCTTAAGGATGAAGAAATGCAAAGTATAGCTAAAGAAGTCGGATTCTCAGAAACTACTTTTATAAGCAAGATAGATTGCAGGAATTTTGAACTTAAGTATTTTACTCCAGAAGTTGAAACCAACTTATGCGGTCATGGAACCATAGCAGCTTTTCACTGTATGCAAGTATTAAATGAAGTAGAAGAATCAGAGGTATATATGCATACTAAGGCTGGTAAATTAAAAGTATTTATTAATGGCTCTAAAATTTATATGGAGCAATCAAGGCCTATTATAGACGATATTTGTATCGAAGAAAGTATAATATTTGAAGCGCTTAATATACCTTATGAAAATAAGGAGGAAAACCTTCCTATTAAAGTAGTATCTGTAGGAACACCTAAAATAATTATACCTCTTAAAAATCGAGATATGCTTTTCAATATAAAACCAGACTTTGAAAAGTTAAAGGAAATCTCACGTGTAACAAATTCTAAAGGATTTTATCCTTTTACCTTTGATGCATTAGATAAAAACAACCTTATACATGCAAGGCAGTTTAATCCATTGTTTGGGATACCTGAAGACCCAATTACAGGGGTGGCAGCAGGTGCATTAGGAATTTATTTAAGTAAGTTTTATGATGAAGGAATAGAAGTATTTAGTGTAGAGCAGGGATATATATTAGATAAACCAGGTATTGTAGATGTAAAAATAGAAGAAGGTATTTCTTATATAGGTGGATCAGCTGTACTATATGATGAAAAATATATTGAACTATAAATTGGTATTATGCAATTGTCGAAATAATCTTAAGTTAGTTACTATTCGAACATTTGAAACGACAAAAGCAATTATTCATTTTGATTATTTAGAGAGGAATTTGCACGTTGTTGTAGAATAATATTATGTCTGAGAAGTATTGCCTATGTATCCAATGAACTAATTTAAAAGTTGTTCAAAAACTATTGACATATTTCGCGGAACAAATTAGTATATAAATGAGTATTTGTGTGCTCAAAAACTTAATGTTTATATTGTATTTCATATAGAATTTAAAGAATGGAGGGTCTTTATGGAATTATTAACTTTTAAAAACGGAGTACATCCCCCTCATGGTAAACATTATACAGAAAACAAACAAATAGAAGAGTATTTACCAAAGGGAGACGTTGTTATACCAATGTCACAGCACATTGGTGCACCTGCTGAACCACTAGTAAAAAAAGGTGATAGGGTTTTAGTAGGACAAAAAATAGGAGAAGCTAAAGGATTTGTATCTGCAAATATTCACAGCAGTGTATCTGGAACTGTTAAGAATATTGTACAAGTATCAAACTTTAATGGGGCTAAGATTTCAGCAGTAGTAATTGAAAACGATGGTCTTTATGAAGAAGTAGATACAATAAAACCAAATGCTGATTATGCAAAGTTATCAAAAGAAGAAATAATTGAAATCATTAAAGAAGCAGGTATAGTAGGTATGGGTGGAGCTACATTCCCAACTCATGTAAAACTTATGCCACCTGCTGACAAGAAAATAGAGTTCATAGTAGTAAATGCTGCAGAATGTGAACCATATTTAACTTGTGACCACAGAATGATGCTTGAGTACACTAAGGAAATAATCGAAGGATTAAAAATAGTTCTAAAGTTATTCCCAGGTGCAAAAGGATATATAGGAATAGAAGACAATAAGCCAAATGCTATAAAAGCTATGAGCGATGCAGCACAGGGAACAGGAATAGAAGTAAAGGCTGTTAAGACTAAGTATCCTCAAGGAGCTGAAAAACAGTTAATCTATGCTTTAACAAAGAGAGAAGTACCATCAGGCGCACTTCCAGCAGATGCAGGATGTGTTGTACAAAATGTTGACACAATTTATGAAATATACAATGCTGTAGTAAATGGCAAGCCGCTTACTTCAAGAGTTGTAACTGTAACTGGTGATGCAGTAAAAGAACCAAAAAATATCAGATTTAAAATTGGAACTTCAATGAAGGAACTAGTAGAATTTGCTGGTGGATTTGTAGAAGAACCAACTAAGATAATATCTGGTGGTCCTATGATGGGAATTGCAATGTATACTTTAGATGCTCCAGCAACAAAGGGAAGCTCAGGAATACTTTGCTTAACTAAAAAAGTAGCAACTGTAGAAGAAGAATCTAACTGTATAAATTGCGGAAAGTGTGTACAAGTTTGTCCTATGAACTTAATGCCAACAACACTTGCAGCATCAGCTTCCATGCAGAACTATGAAATGTTCGATCAATATGATGGAAGAGATTGTATAGAATGTGGTTGTTGTTCATTTACTTGTCCAGCAAGACGTCATTTATTACAAAGAATACGTTCCGGTAAAAAGGTCGTTTGTAAAACTCCAAAAAAGAAATAAATTAAAAATTTAAATAAGAGGTGAATATAAATGTCCGAAACAACAATGTATACCGTATCTTCATCTCCACACATACGTGCGAAAGATACAACTCAGAGCATAATGAGAGATGTTGTTATAGCTTTACTTCCAGCGACTGCTGCAGGAGTATACTTCTTTAAACTTCAGGGACTTTTAGTAATACTTGCTTCAGTACTTTCATGTGTAGCTGCTGAATATATTTGGCAAAAAGCTACTCATAGAAAAGTAACTATAAGTGATTTAAGTGCCGTTGTAACAGGATTATTATTAGCATTCAACTTACCAGCATCCGTTCCACTTTGGTTGCCAGTGATTGGTGGCTTCGTTGCAATTATAATAGGTAAACAATTTTTCGGTGGAATAGGTCAAAATATCGTAAACCCAGCTTTACTTGCAAGAGCGTTCTTGCTTGCATCTTGGCCAGTAGCTATGACTACTTGGACACTAGATGGATCAACTACAGCTACACCACTTGCTTTCTTAAAGGGAGTTGAAGCAACTGGTCAAGCACCTAGCTTAATGAATGTATTTATAGGAAATGTTGGGGGATGTATTGGTGAAACTTCAGCCCTTGCAATAATTCTTGGTGCAGCTTACTTATTTGCTAAGAGAATAATTGATTGGAGAGCTCCAGTTACATTTATAGCTACTACTTTCATTATGACTGCAATAGCAGGAAGATCTGCAAACCCTGTATATGAATTATTTGCGGGTGGATTAATGCTTGGAGCATTCTTCATGGCAACAGATTATGCAACTTCTCCAATCACACCACGTGGTAGAATAATATTTGGTATTGGTTGTGGAGTAATTACTGGTCTTATCCGTATATTTGGTGGATATCCAGAAGGTGTATCCTATTCAATACTAGTAATGAACTTGTTCGTTCCACTTATTGAGAGATGGACAGTTCCAAGAACTTTTGGAAAGGAGAAATAACATGAAGAAGAATAGCAGTTTAAAATTAGGTTTAGTATTGTTAGCTATAGCTGCAATATGTGGACTTATACTTGGTGGTATAAGTGAAGTAACTAAAGAACCAATAGCTGTTCAAGCTAAAAAAGCAGTTGATGAAGCAAATAAAGCAATACTTCCAGAAGCAACAGAATTTGTTGATAAAACTGGAGTTGAATTTACAGGAACAGTTTCAGCTGTAACTGAAGGAAAATCAGGAGCAGATGTAAAAGGATATACTATAACAGTATCACCTAAAGGATATGCGGGAGCTGTTAAAACAATGGTTGGAATAACTACAGATGGAAAAGTTTCCGGAATTAAGATATTAGAACATGCAGAAACTCCAGGTCTTGGTGCGCTTGCTCCAGAACCAAAGTTCTCTGGACAATTTTCAGGAAAACCAGCAAAAGAATTAACAGTTGTAAAGGCAGCACCATCAGCAGACAATCAAATAGAAGCAATAACTGGTGCTACAATAACTTCAAGAGCAGTTACAGATGGAGTTAATGAGGCTATTAAATTCTTTGATGCTAACTTGAAAGGAGGAAACTAATCGTGGGATTAATGAGTGAAAGATTATATAATGGTATAATAAAAGAAAATGCAACTTTCATGCAAGTTCTTGGTATGTGTCCGACACTAGCAGTTACATCCAGTGCTATAAATGGACTTGGTATGGGACTTTCTACTACTGCAGTTTTAATAGGAACTAATATGGCTATTTCTGCACTTAGAAAGATAATTCCAGGAGAAATACGTATACCAGCTTTTATAACTGTAATTGCTACGTTTGTTACAGTACTTCAATTTGTACTTCAGGCATATTTACCAGCATTAAATAAATCACTTGGTATATTTATACCACTTATAGTTGTTAACTGTATTATACTTGGTAGAGCAGAAGCATATGCTTCTAAGAACGGAGTAGGAGCAGCTTTATTTGATGGATTAGGTATGGGACTTGGGTTCACAGTATCCTTAACTGTACTTGGATTAATAAGAGAGCTACTTGGAACAGGAAAGGTATTTAACGTTCAAGTTACACCTGCAGCGTTTCAGCCTGCTTTAATAATGGTACTTGCGCCAGGTGCATTTATTACACTTGGAATACTTATGGCTCTATTAAACAATAGAAAATTAAAGAAGGCAAAAGCTAAATAATTTAGCTTTGCCTTCAGTCCTTACTCTAAAAAAAGGAAGGTGTCGGAAGAAAAATGAGTATATTTACTATATTTATAAGTGCACTATTAGTTAATAACTTCGTTTTATCTAGATTCTTAGGAATATGTCCATTTCTTGGAGTTTCTAAGAAGGTAGAAACATCAGCAGGTATGGGAGCTGCGGTTACTTTCGTTATGGTATTAGCAGCAATGATGACGTTCTTAGTTGAAAGATTTATATTAATACCACTAGGATTATCATATTTATCAACACTAGCATTTATACTAGTTATAGCATCTTTAGTTCAGTTTGTTGAAATGGTTATAAAGAAGATGAGCCCTGATCTTTACAAGAGTTTAGGTATATTCTTACCACTTATAACTACAAACTGTGCAGTACTTGGTATGGCTCTTATAAATAGTCAAGAACAATATACATTTATACAATCTATTGTAAACTCTGTAGGAGCAGCACTTGGATTTACATTAGCACTTGTTTTACTTGCAGGTATAAGAGAAAAATTTGAAACTAATGAATATATTCCTGAGCCATTAAGAGGCTTGCCAATAACTTTAATAACAGCAGGTATAATGGCGATAGCTTTCTTAGGATTCCAGGGCTTAATCTAATTAGGAGGTGTTAGCATGGAAATGAATAGCTTAGTATTCCCTGTTTTAAGCTTAGGGGGATTAGGTGTAGTATTTGGACTTCTTTTAGGATATGCTTCAAAGAAGTTTGCTGTAGAAGTTGATGAAAGAGTGCCACTAGTTAGAGAAGCGTTACCAGGGGCTAACTGTGGTGGTTGTGGATTTGCAGGTTGCGACGCTTATGCAGATGCAGTTGTTAATGAAGGTGCAGCAGCAAATAAGTGTCCAGTTGGTGGAGCAGCATGTTCAGCTGCAATTGCTGAAATAATGGGAGTAACAGTTGATTCTTCAGAACCAAAGAAGGCATATGTAAAATGTCAAGGTTCTTGTGGAAAAGCTAAAGAAAAATATGAGTACTATGGTGCAACTAGTTGTATAGATGCAGCTAATACTCCAGGCGGCGGTTCAAAGTCTTGTCAATATGGATGTCTTGGACTTGGAAGCTGTGTAGGAGTTTGTGCATTCGATGCTATCCATGTAGTAGATGGAATAGCTGTAGTAGATGAAGAAGCTTGTGTTGCTTGCGGTGCTTGTATAAATATTTGTCCAAAGAGTGTTATTGAATTAGCGCCTATGTCCAAAAAAGTACGTATTGCATGTAATTCTCACGACAAGGGATTAGAAGTTAAAAATGTATGTTCTACTGGATGTATTTCTTGTGGACTATGCGTAAGAAACTGCCCAAGTGAAGCTATAACAATGGTTAATAACTTACCAGTTATAGATTATGACAAGTGTACTCAGTGTGCAGTATGTGTGGCAAAATGCCCAACAAAAGCTATTGCAAACTTAAATGAAAAGTTAGAAACAAAAGCAGCAAACGCTTAATATAAAAAGCATGTAGTTTATAAGCTACATGCTTTTTTATATGCCTTTTTGTGATTTTATTATAAAAGGAATATCTTAAATTCATTAAGATATTCCTTTTAAGAATGGTATCTTTTCTAAATGCTTTGCTAAAAAATTAGTAACAAGTCCTATAAAATATCCAGCTGCTATGGCTGAAATCATAAGTACAGGGAGGTAAAAATATATTTTAAAATCCTGTACAACTAGTGCTGCTATAAAAAGCTGCCCTATATTATGAAATATTGCTCCAGCTATACTTATGCTCCAAAGACTAAAGCTTTCGTTAAACTTTTTATAAAGTATTATCATTACAATATTACTAAGTATTCCGCCAGAAATACTATATAAAAATGCCGACATGTTTCCTCCAAGGAAAGTTCCAAGCAAGGTTCTTAAGAGCATTATAGTCAGTGCCTCTTTAGGCCCCATTATGATTAGGGCTAAAAGTGAAATTGCATTAGCAAGTCCAAGTTTTATACCAGGAAGTATTACCGGAATTTGAGCTTCTATCACATATACTACAAGAGCAATGGCTGTAAGAAGACTCAAAAGAACCATTTTTCGTGTTTTTTTCATTTAATCACCTCAATGCTCTTAATATGAAGCACCATCTATATCAGTTGGAGGCTTATCAGAAGTTTCTCCACCCTCGATACTTATTATAAGTTTATTTGGAAGGCAGACAATTGACTCACCTGCATCAGAAATCCATCCAGTTTTTATACAAACTTTATCGGGACAATCTGCATCTATTATACTAATTTTATCCTTTTCTACTACAATGGTATTAAAATGATCGCCTTCTTTAATATCAAATTTTTCAGGTTTCTTTAATTTTGAAAGATTTATAGTTTTAACAACCTTTCCGTCTGCTTTAATTACAGCTACTTTATCTTTATCTTTAAAGGCTAATTTATAGGCATAGGTTCCAGCACTCATAATCAGTAAAACTGCTATTACTATAACAAATAATATTTTATCACCTTTTTTCATACTTATACTCCTCGTTTGTTATTTTAAAATGATCCTTTAATCCAGAGGTATAATATACTTTTTTATCTGCTGTTACAAATACTGCTTCTACACCATCTAGAGATTCTATAAGCTTCATTCCTTCATCTACACCAAGTACAAAGGTACTAGTAGAAAGTGCATCTCCGTCAACGGATTTATTAGAAATAATAGTAGTTCCTATTATTCCACTTTCAGATGGATACCCTGTTTTAGTGTTTAAAATATGATGATATCTCTTACCATCTTTTATAAAAAATCTTTCGTAATTTCCTGAGCTTACAACAGATTTGCTGCCAACTTTAGCTATAGCAAAATATTCGCCTCTTTCCTTTAAAGGGTCTTGAACACCAATGTTCCAAAGAGATCCATCTAACTTGTTACCGACGGTTAGTACATTGCCGCCCAAGTTAATAAAGGCTGTTTTTACGTTATTGTTTTCTAAAATATCTTTAACTAAGTCTGCAGTATATCCTTTGGCTATCCCGCCTAAATCTATAGCTTGATTAGGGTTTTTAAGTTTAACTTCTTTAGTGTCTTCCTTAATTAACACATCATTATAATTAACAAGCTTTAGTTTATCCTTAATATCACTGTCTTTAGGAAGATTAGCTTTATCCGTCCCAATTCCCCAAAGACTGCTTAAAGGCCCTATTGTTATATCAAAGGCACCATTCGAAAGTTTACTGTATTCAAGGGACTTTTTTATTACATAAAAGGTATCATCGCTAACTTGTACATAAGCTTTACCTGCATTTTTATTTATAAGGGAAACTTCGCTTGTAGGTTTAGTTGTAGACATCTTGTCATCAACTTCAGATATCTTTTTCATAGCTTCATCTGTTGCTTTTTCAGCACTTTTACCATAGGCCTTGATTTCTACAATTGTTCCTAAAAGATAATTTTTCTTAACTACTTCTTTATTTGAATCGCTGCTACAAGAACTAAGTATAAAAGACAAAGAAAAAGCTGCAATTATACCTGCTAGTATTTTTTTCTTCATATTATCCCACCTTTGTTACGTTTATTGTCAAAAATAAAAACATATTTATTATAACATAAATGTATTTATATTTGTATGAATTATAGTATATTATGGGGATTAGTTAATTCATTTGTATTAAAAGGGTAGATTTTTAACTATGGGAAGATATATAATAGAAATGTTAATCTTTTAAGAAGGAGTGAACTTTATGAAAAGTCAAAGCAATTATCATACCATAAAAAAGTTTCAGCAGATGGTACAAGAGGAATATAACACAAACATAAATGAAGAAAATTATATTGAGTCAATTTTAAAGGAAGTAGAAAAAAATACTTCATTACATAATTATTTTAAACAGTACATAGAAGAAAATAAGGATAAGCTTGATGTTTTATGGGCATTAGAAATGTTCTTATTTATAAGAGCCTCAGAAAAGAAAGATGTAGAAGCAGTAGAAAACTACAGCAAAAGATTAAAAATATATGCTGATAATTATTACACCGAATATGTATTAGCGGATATGGGCTTAAGATATTATGGAAACATATTTGAAAGTAAGGAAAGGTTTTTAAAATCACTTGAGTTAAAGAAAAATGATTCAATGTCATACTATAACTTAGGATATATATATAATCTTTTAGGAATGTTTGATAAGTCCTTAGAAAACTATCAAAAATCAAGCTTCTTTAGTGATGAGGCACCTAATGGAGAAGAGTTAAAAGTTAAAGCACTTTATAATATGGCTAAGCATTATCTTATAGTGAAAAATGATGATGAAAAATCAGAAATTGTATTAAATGAAGTGCTGGCAATTAATCCAGATTACAGTAATGCAAGACAAATGTTAGCCAGCTTGAAAGGAGAATAATACTATGGGAAATAACAATACTCATGACATATGGTTACCAGATCAGCTTACAGCAGTAAAATTATTTTTAACGCAAATAGAATGTTCTTTAAATGAAAAGTTTGAAGCTTTAGATGGAAAAACACTTTATGAATATACAGTTATAAATAAAGATGCTTCGGGAATATTAAAGGTAATGCCGGAACTTGAAAAATCACCAATACAGGATGAATATAAAAAAATGCTTCCATTACATAAGTCCGATTTTATATACCAATCTGTTTATAAGAAAACAGGAGGAGTACTTAATTTATTTTATGGAGAAATAAAGGAATCCATGGATAATACTTTAAAAGATTTAACAAATAAAAAGGGAAATAGAAAAGAAGCTATAGATGCGTGGGTTGGTACCCCTTCAGAACTTTATAGTGCATTAACTCCAAAGCTTGTATGGGCAGGCGGTGGAAAGATTGAAAAGGAGCTTTTATTTGATTTTGGGAAAAAGCTTACAGAAGCAGTAGGAAAAGAAACTTTTTATACTCAAGGGGGAGCTGTTACAAGAGCCATAGAATTTTTAAGAGTGTGGCAGCTATCTTATAATGAAATATGTGATGATACTCCAATGAATGCTATCATAAAAGAGAGACAGGAAATATATAATCAAAAGGTTAAGCTTTTAAATGAACTAGGAATAGAGCACGATTTTTAAAGGAAGCATCTCACCAAAGTGAGATGTGCTGATTTATCACGAAATCAAAGATTTCTATAAATTATGCAAGGGGTGAATTAATCATGGATAAGTTAATATATGATGGATGGTTAAAACTTTATAAAAGGGAAGTTAAAGATAGGGAATATGAAATAGTTAAAAATCATGATGCAGTTTCAGCTGTAGTATTAAATGAAGAAAATGAAATACTTTTAGTAAGACAATTTAGACCTGCAGTAATGAAAGAAACCTATGAAATTCCAGCGGGAGTCCTAGATGTAGAAGGGGAAGCAATAGAAGACTGCTTGATACGTGAACTTCAAGAAGAAACGGCACTAAATGTTAAAAGAGATGATGTTAAGAAAATAGTTTCCTATAAACCTATACTAGGATTTAGCGCAAGTACTATGAATATGTTTTTAGTAAATATAAATAAGGGTGACTTTGATACAAGTAAAATACAAGATGAAGATGTATTAGAAGGAAAATGGGTAGATTTTAGTACATTTGAAAACATGGTTTCAAGCGGAGAAATAATAGATGATAAAACCATAATGGGATATTTTTATTTAAAGTCGCTTAAATAGGTAATAGGAGGGGACAATGATAAAGGCAATACTTTTTGACTTAGATGGAACTCTTATAGATACCAATGATTTAATATTAAAATCCTTTAGGCATGTTTTTGACACTCATTTAGGGCATTTAACTATAGAAGATGAAGAAATAGTTAAAACCTTTGGAGAGCCTTTAATGGGGGTAATGGAGAGATATGGTAAGGATAGAGCAAAATTCTTATATGATACATACATAAAATATAATGAAGCAATTCATGATGAGCTAACAAAGGAAATAAAGGGAGTTAAAGAAGGTTTAACCGCTTTAAAGCATAAGGGATTTAAGCTTGGAATAGTTACTTCTAAAAGAAGAGCTATAGCCTTAAGAGGACTTAAATTATTTAATTTAGATAGGTTTATGGATGTGGTTATAACTCCAGAGGACACATTAAAACATAAACCAGAAGGAGAGCCCGTTTTGAAGGCTTGCGAAATTCTGGATGTGTCTCCAAAAGAATCCTTAATGGTAGGAGACAGCCACAATGATATTCTTTGCGGCAAAAATGCAGGAGCTTTAACATGCCTTGTGAAATATACAGCTCTTTCTGTAGATGAAATACTTACTCATAAGCCTGATTATGTAATAGACTCTATTGAAGAAATAGTAGAATTGGTTAATATTTAAGGGTTAATGTTGAACTAACAGTATGGAATTTGCATTTAGGAAAGCGTTCATTTCGCTAAAAACGGCTAATATTTATAAATTTAAAATACCTAAGCCTTCTAAACTCGCTGTGCTCAGACAGTAGAAGGCTCTTAACGGTATTTTTAATTTATAAATAAAGCCGTTTTAAAGCTCATTCAATGCTTTCTACAATGCAAATCCCATACTATAGTTCAACATTAAAAATATTACTAGAAACTTACTAAAGGAAGAAATTCAGTGAACTGAATTTCAACTATATATATAGTTATTGACATATAAGTGATGTATTGGAAAGCAATAGTATTGGGGATGAATGGGAAATGGTTAATAATAAAATTAAAACTCAGTGGATAGGGGAAAATCTAACTATTTGGCTGTTAGCTTTAATCACATGTTATTGGTTCCTGGAACATAACAATTTCATAACTATTATTTGTTTAATCTTATCGGGAATTGTATTAGTAGTTTTTTATGTTCTAGGTAAAAAGGGTATACTAGCTGATATATATACAAAAAATAATGATTCTAATGATAAATTTATTCAAGTTCTCAGTGTAATAGTTTTACCGATTTTTCTCATTTATGCTAGGGATACAGGAACTGGTAAGGAAATTGCTTATTTTACGTTTTTTGCATTTTCTATTACGGATATGATTATGCAATATAAAAACTTAAGTAATTAAAAAAGGAAATTGCATCAGTTGCAATTTCCTTTTTTAATTACTTGTATTCAATTATGTTTTTATAATCAGTTCTAAGAACTTCGCCTTCTTCAAGAAGAATGTGTCCTGAGCTGTAAGGCTTTCCATCCATAGTTATTATTACGTTAGTGGTATTGTAATAATCTCCAAGGGTGTTTGTTATTCCTTTTAATATAGCTGCTTCTAAGCCGCTTCCAGCATTCATTTCAGTAACTAAGTTTCCTGTGAAATCTACCATTACTGTATTAGATTTTTGATTTAAATAAAGCTTGTTAATTTTTACCTTTTGTCCAATCAGCGGGTTAAAATCTTTATTTGGACTTTCTTTTAAATATTTTTCAAAGGCCGCCTTAGTATCATCATTTGTTTTGAAATTTAAAGCTATCTTGTGAAAAACCATTCTGTCATTTGCATAATCAGGATAATAGAATTTAGTTGTTTGAACTACAGGAGCATCTTTAATTATTTTTTCTAGTGAAGTTGTAACTTCCATACCATTTGATTTAAATAGGCTTTTTACTAAGCCTTGATTTAAAGCATAATAATCATAAGTTGTAGAATCTCCATGTTCTGTAGTTACTTCTAGCGCTTTATAGCTCCCAGAAGGAGTAGTTACTTCTTTATCCACAGCAGAAATATATCTTTTTTTGCCATCAGATAGTGTCCATGAAGTTCCTTTCTTCAAAGGTTCTTTTAACAGAATTTCGTACTTACTATATTCATTATTAGTTAAGTTATCCCTATAATAAAACTCTCCTACAGAATCTAGGAGTCTTAGCTCTCCATCTGTATACTGTAATACCTGTGCTAAGGTAGTACCAGCATTTATGCTCCTAAGCTGAATTTTATTTCCATTTATGAAATCTGTGTATACAGTTTTTTCAGCATATTCATTTCCAATTCCCTCATATTTTAGTGTTATATTTTCTTTAAAAGGATAATAATCTTTTATAGTGTAATTTGTAGTTTGCTCAGTAGGATTATCTGTTGGCGTTTTATCTCCAGTTGGATTATTATTTACAGTATTATTTTTGCTGCAAGAAGCGAGGAATACAAAGGACAAACATAACAATATACAAATCTTTTTAAAGTTCTTCATAAATATACCTCCTTAAGTTAATTTAATTATTACTTTAATTATACAAAAAATATTAGAAAATAGGTGTATAAATAAAAAATAAATATTAAAATATAGCATAAATATTAAAATTTAGGATAAAAGTAAGGGACAAGCAATGCTTGTCCTAACTATTTTCCATTTAATAACTGTTTTAAAATATTTACACATATATTAATATGTTCTTTATTAACCCAGTAGTTAGTAACAAATCTAAATTCACCATTTTCAGGTGGGTTTATCTTAATGCCATTTTTATAAAATTCATCTACTATAAGTTTATCGTCAATAGAGGAATCTTCTATGCTAAAGAATACCATATTAATGTGAATTTGGTCAAGGTTTACATTAATACCCGGAATTTTGGATAATTCTTCTCCTAAAAATCTAGCATTTTCATGATCAACTTTTAAGTGCTGTCTCATATCTTTAAGGGCAACCAATCCTGCTGCAGCTAGTATTCCCGCTTGTCTCATTCCGCCGCCCATAATCTTTCTCTTTTTACGTGCTTTTGCAATAAATTCTTTAGAACCTGCAATCATGGAACCTATAGGAGCACACAGACCCTTTGAAAGACAAAACATAACAGAATCACAGTATTTAGTTATGTCAGAGGCTTCCACATCTAAAGAAGCAGCTGCATTAAAAAGTCTTGCACCATCTAAGTGAACAGGTAAGTTATGCTTTTTAGCTGCTTCATATATTTCTTTCATATTTTGAATAGACATAACTCTTCCATTAGAATGAGCGTTTTCTACACATATTAAACTGGTTTCAGGAAAATGTATATCTTCACCTCTTATAGTTTTTTCAACTTCGCTGGGATTCATTTCTCCTTTATTGCTTTTTAAAGGCCTTATCTGAACTCCAGCAATGATTGCAGGCGCGCCTACTTCATGCTGAAGAATGTGACAGTTTTCCTCCAGTATAACTTCAGTGCCGCGAAGGCAGTGTGTAAATAATGAAAGCTGATTTCCAAAGGTGCCAGTAGGAACAAATAGTGCAGCTTCTTTATTAACTAACTTTGCAGCATATTCTTCTAATTCCTTAACAGTAGAATCATCTTCATATACATCATCGCCAACTTCAGCATTATACATAGCTTTTCTCATTTCTTCAGTTGGCTTTGTTACTGTATCACTTCTCAAATCAATAAAACTCATTCAAATACCCCCAATACAAAATGTCTTATTTTTATTATAACTTAAAATTAATTTTAAATAAACTTAAATGTTCATAATATTTACCAGTGGATTACGACATTATTGAGGTTCTAAATATATGTTTTTCCTAATATAAATAAATACAACAATAGAATAGAAGCGAATAATTAATCAATTTAGTATGGAGGGAATTATGAATTTTAAAGAGTTGATAGAGAAGGATAGAGAAAGAAGAAAAAGCGATAAATTTGAAGGAACTTTCCTTGACTATTTGGAAATATTGAAAAATAATCCTGAAGTATATAAATTAGCTCATGAAAGAATGCATGAGATAATAACTCGTGAAGGCGTAGAAGTATTAGATCCAGAGGAAAATATAAGAATAAGAAAGATATATGGAAATCAAGTAATTAAAAGTTATAAGTTTTTTAAAAATGACTTCTTTGGAATAGACAAAACTTTAATGAAACTTGTTAATTATTTTTATTCAGCATCTATGAAAGGTGAAGAATCAAGACAGGTATTATATCTTGTAGGACCTGTAGGATCAGGAAAGTCTTCTTTGGTTGAATCTCTTAAAAAGGCACTTGAAACATCAGAATCAGTATATGGCTTAAAGGGATGTCCTATGAGAGAAGAACCACTTCATTTAATTCCTAAACATTTAAGAAAAGAATTTGAAGAAGAGCTTGGAATTAAAATAGAGGGAGATTTATGTCCAGTATGTAGATATAAATTACTTCATGAATATAATGGAGAATATGAAAAATTCCCAGTAGAAAAAGTAGACTTTTCAATCAGATCAAGGAAGGGCATAGGAGTTGTGCCGCCAGTTGATCCAAATAATCAAGACACATCTGTCCTCATTGGTTCTGTAGATATCTCAAAGATGGATCTTTATGCTGAAGACGACCCTAGAATATTTGCATTAAATGGAGCCTTTAACGTAGGTAATAGAGGGCTTGTAGAGTTTATTGAAGTATTCAAAAATGATGTTGAATACCTTCATACTATAATAACAGCTACTCAGGAAAAATCTATACCATCACCAGGAAAAGGCTCTATGATATATTTTGATGGAGTAATCCTTGCCCATTCAAATGAAGCAGAATGGACTAAATTTAAATCAGATCATACCAACGAAGCAATACTAGATAGAATAGTAAAAATAGAAGTACCATATTGCATGGAGCTAAATGAAGAGAAAAAGATTTATAAAAAGATACTTGGTAAGAGTAATTTTGCTGCTCACATTGCACCTCATACTATAGATATAGCAGCTATGTTTGCCATACTTACAAGGCTTCAGCCATCTAATAAAGTTGACCTCTTAACTAAGCTTAAAATTTATAATGGAGAAGAAATTGTAGAAAAGGGAACCACTAAAAAGATTGATATCACAGAGCTTAGAGAAGAAGCAGGACTTAGAGAAGGTATGAGCGGTATTTCAACTAGATTTATAGTTAAGGCAATAGACAATGCATTATCCGAATCTAAGGAAGGCTGCATAAACCCATTAAGTGTAATGGAAAGCATTATAAAATCCGTTAAAGATTTAGATATAGCAGATGACGAAAGAAAGAAATATCTAGCGCTGCTTCAAGATACAATAAGGAAAGAATACAATAAGATTTTAGAAAAGGAAATCACTAAGGCATTTATCCAAAGCTTTAGAGAACAGGCAGAAAGCTTATTTAATAACTACTTAGATCATGCTGAAGCTTTTGTTAACAAGACAAAGATTAAGGATAAGGCAACTGGAGAGCAGCTTGAGCCAGATGAAAAATTTATGCGCTCCATAGAAGAACAAATAGGAATTTCAGATAGCTCAGCGAAGGGATTTAGATCCGATGTAACTTCTTATATGTTCTATTTGGTAAGAAAGGGAGCTAAGATAGATTACACTTCCTACGAACCACTAAAAGAAGCTGTAGAAAAGAAATTAACCTATTCTGTAAGAGAAATGTCTAGAATTATAACTAAGTCTAGAGTTAGAGACAAAGAGCAAAATCAAAAATACAATGCAATGGTAGAAGAAATGAAGAGAAATGGCTATTGTGATGAGTGCTGTGATGTAATACTTAAATACGCAGCTAATAACCTATGGAAGGATTGATATTATGGCAATCTTTAGAGAGTTTAATCCTATCCCTCACGATAGAACAGCGGAGGATAGAAGAAGACATCAAAAGCTTGTGGAAGATTCCATAAAGAAAAATTTAGTAGATATCCTTTCTGAAGAGAGCTTAATAGGCCAAAACTCCCAGAAAAAAATAAAGATTCCTATAAAGGGTATAAAGGAATATCAATTTGTATATGGTAAAAATACTTCTGGAGTTGGAAGTGGAGACGGGTCTGAAAAAAGGGGAGATGTAATTGGCAGCGAAAAGGAAGGCAATGCAAAGGGGAAGGGAAACAAGGGTGCAGGAAATGAGGAAGGAGAAGATATATTTGAAACTGAAATCACACTAGAAGATATTTTTCAATATATTTTCGATGACTTAGAACTTCCAAACTTAAAAAAGAAAAAGATCTCCGAAATCCTTATGGAAGGCTCCAAGAAGAAATCAGGATATCAAAGAAATGGAATTCCACCAAGACTTGCTAAGAAGAGAACCGTTGTGGAAAAGCTAAAAAGAAAGCAGGGCATGAAAAGAGCATTAAGAGAAAATAATGAAAGTCCATCAATAGAAAGATTCCCATTTAAGAAGGATGATATAAGATATTATAGAGTAAAGCCTAGAATGAAAAAAGAGTATAACGCAGTGGTAATATGCATAATGGATACTTCTGCATCCATGGATCAAACCAAAAAATATCTTGCCCGCTCATTTTTCTTCATGCTTTATAGCTTTATAAGGATGAAATATGAAAAAGCACAGGTAGAATTTATAGCACACTCTACAGTAGGAAAAATCGTAACAGAAGATGAATTTTTTCATAAGGTAGAGTCAGGGGGAACCTATGTATCCAGTGGATATCAAAAGGCACTAGAGCTTATACGCGAAAAGTATAATCCATCTCAGTATAATATTTATGCCTTCCATGCAAGTGATGGAGATAACTGGAGTGAAGATAATGAAAGGGCTGTAAAATCAGTAAATGAATTATGTGATGTATGTAACTTATTTGGATATACAGAAATAATGACCTATGGATATTCCAGTACCATAAAGAAGAAATACTCTCAAGATATAAAGAGAGATAATTTTGCAATGGTTTCTATGCAAAAGAAAGAGGATTTATGGAATGCCATTAAGGATATGCTGAAGGCGGAAATGAGCCAATCTGCAGAATAAAGGGGGTGGCAGCATGGATTATACTATAAGTGAACTTGAAAAGTGGAATGAAAAGATAGAAAAAGTAGTTAAAAAATTTGGACTTAATTATTATCCTCAGGAGTTTGAAATAATAGATCATAATGATATGCTGGCTTATGAGGTATATGTGGGTATGCCTGCCCACTATCCTCACTGGAGCTTTGGTAAGGCATATGATAAGCTGAGAACATTGTATAACTATAACCTTACAGGGCTTCCCTATGAAATGGTTATAAACTCAAGTCCATGCTTAGCTTATTTAATGAAGGATAATACTCTTCTTTTGCAAATACTAACCATGGCTCATGTATATGGACACAATGATTTTTTTAAGAATAATAGACTTTTTAAAACAGCAACCGATGCTTCCTACACCATTGAAATGTTTAAAAGCCATGCAGATAGAATAAGAGACTATATAAATGACCCAAGTATTGGATATGAAGAAGTAGAAAAGATGTTAAATGCAGCTCATGCTGTAAAGCTTCAAAGAGAGAGAAGTATAGGAATAAAAAAGATGTCCAATGAAGAAGTAAAGCAGAGAATAATTAAGGATTATATAACTGAAGACACTACAGATGTATTAAAACCTTGGGAAAAGAAAAGTTTAAATAATATAGAAAAAATACCACTAGAACCTGATGAGGACATTTTAGGATTTGTAATAAGATATGGAGATCTTACTTCTTGGCAAAAAGACATTGTAGATATAGTAAGACAGGAAACAGAATACTTCCTTCCTCAAATAGAAACAAAGATTATGAATGAGGGATGGGCAAGTTATTGGCACTACAATATATTAAAGGAACTAGAACTTCCTACCTCCCTTCACTTGGAATTTATAAAAAGGCATAATGATGTAATAACTCCTCTTGAGGGCAGAATAAATCCTTATTATATGGGCTTTAAAATATTTGAGGATTTAGAGAAAAAATATGGCAGAGAAAAAATATTTGAAGTAAGAGAGCTTGAGAGAGATGCATCCTTTATAAGAAGATACCTCACAGAGGAGCTATGCAGTGAAATGAATTTATTCCAGTTTGGAAAACACGATAGAGATTATGTAATAGAAGAAGTATCCGACGAAGATGGATTTAAACAAATAAGAAATACCATTTGCAGCTCCTGCGGTATGGGAAGTATACCTGCCATTGCAGTAACAGATATGAGCCTTTACAATAAGACTCTTGTATTACAGCACACCTTTGATGGAAGAGAATTAGACTTGATTTATGGTGTGGAAACATTAAAGTATATAGTAGACTTATGGGGACACAAGGTGATTTTAAAGACTCGCATAGACGGAAAGGATACGGACATAGTTTGTAATATAGATAAGGGCATAACTTATGTATAAATTTTATTAAAAGATTTAATTTAAAAATCATTAGGGAACATTTAGTGTATTATAATTGCACTTATGTTCCTTTGTTATTTGTAAAAATAATACAAAAATTTAATAAATAGGTTTTACATAATTGCAAATATAATTTAAAATGATATTAGTATAAAGTATACTTAGGAGGATTTTATGATAGAAGTTAATAACTTATCAAAACAATTTAAAAATATAAAAGCAGTTGATAATGTAAACTTTAAAGTAAATAAAGGTGAAATATTAGGACTCCTTGGAGAAAATGGAGCAGGAAAGACAACTACTCTTAGAATGATAGCCACAATGCTAAAACCTACTTCAGGAGATGCAGTAATTGAAGGTTACAGCATAACAAAGGAGCCTTCAAAGGTAAGAGGGGAAATAGGTATACTCTTTGGAGGAGAAGTTGGATTATATGACAGGCTTACAGCAAGGGAAAATATGATGTACTTTGCAAGACTTAATGGAATGAATGATGAAGAAGCTAAAGAAAGCATAGAAAATTTAATTAATATGCTTCAAATGGAGGAGTTTATAGATAGAAGAGTAGGCAAGTTTTCCAGAGGAATGAAGCAAAAGGTAGCCATAGCAAGATCCATAGTTCATAAGCCTTCTGTAATGCTCTTTGATGAGCCTACCATAGGACTAGATGTTACCGCATCAAAAATAGTGCAGGACTTTATATTAAGCTGCAAGGCAGAAAATAAGTCCATAATATTTTCAAGTCACAGTATGAGGGAAGTGGAAAAGCTCTGCGATAGAATTATAATAATTCATAAAGGCAAGTTAATAGAAGAAGGAACTGTAGAGGAATTAAAGAAAAAGTACAATAATTGCGATATGGAAGAGATATTTATAAGTTTGGTAGGTGATAAAAATGAGTAGTATAGCATTTACGGTATTTAAAAAGGAGCTTAGGGATATATTTAGAGATAAAAAGACACTTTTAGTAAGCGTATTAATCCCTTTAATTCTATTTCCTATAATGTTTTATGCTATGGGGAAAACCGGTGCTGATAACGTAAAAAAGGTTGAAAACAACTTTAAAGTAGCAATAAATGGAGGAGAACGCACACAATTTAGGAGGATTATAGAAAATTACCCTAAATTAAAAATCACTCCTTCAAGTAACATTGAGGAAGATGTTAAAAATGGAAATATATTAATTGGAATAGAAATTCCTGATAATGTGGATGCGCTTTTAGAAGAAGAAAAAGGTACCTCTGTTAAGATTATATTTGACAATACAAGCCAGCAGTCATCTATGGCTCAAGGTATGATAGAGAAAACCATTGAAGACTATAATAAGCAGGTGGTATCCCACAGACTTCAAAAGAGAAATATAGATATATCCATATTAAATCCAGTGAATGTAGAATATCAGACCTCAACCACAGATAAGGACAGTATGGGTAAAATAATGCTTTCTATGCTTCTGCCGCTTTTTCTTGTTATATACAGCATAACAGGGCCTATGGGTGCAGCGGTGGATTTAGGAGCGGGAGAAAAGGAAAGAGGAACACTAGAGCCTCTTTTAACCACTCAGGCAGGAAGAATGTCACTTTTATGGGGGAAGTTCTTTGCAATAGCTGTAGTAGGACTTATGACCACAGGAGCTTCAATGCTGGGACTTTTAATATCTTTAACCAAATTTGGAGAAACCCTTGGAACTGAAGGAGGAGCTATCAGTTTAAATTTAGGAGCTTCAACCTTTGCTTTGATATTTTTAATGATAATACTTTTAAACATGACCTTTGGAGCATTGGAACTTTCTATAAGCATATATGCCCGTTCCTTTAAGGAAGCACAAACCTATTTAGCACCGCTTAATATAATAGCATTGGTACCAGTTTACACAACTTATATGCTGGATGCTAGAAATATAGATACTTTTTACTTCCATATACCTGTAGCAAATACAGTGTGTCTGCTTAAGGAGTTTTTAGCAGGAGTGTTTAATACATCTCATATTTTAATGACCTTTGGATGGATTTTAGTATACATTATGGCAGCCATATTCTTTGCAAGATATATGTTTAGCAAGGAAGAAGTTATATTTAGAACATAGTGAGTGAATATAGGATTTGCATTTAGAAAAGTTTTACTGCTTTTGTAATGCAAATCCTTTTTTTATGGATTTTGAAGTTAAATATTGTTAAATTATATCAGGGTATGAATGGAACATAATCCATATTATATGGAAAACATGTAATTAAATCGCGTACACGTACTTGTATATGGAATTAAGTTCATAAATTACAAACAAACCACTATTGTTGTTAATATATCGTTCATATTATTATTAACATGCAATGGCGAAAGGAGAGAATTTATGAACAAACTATTTCAACAATGTATAGCAAGAATGCTTATTGTATTTATGATTACTGTAATGCTTCCTGTCAGGATATTCGCAGCAGGTGAAGACGGCATAGTTACTACTGCACAGGAAATTTCAGAAAACATAAATATAGAATCAGAAGAATTGGAAGCAAAAATAGTTGGGGAGGTAAAGGAAAAAAGAGAGAAAAACGTTAAATACTTTTTTAAGGACAATGGAACCTATGAGGCTGCAATTTATAACACTCCAGTGCATTACTTAGAAAATGGAGTATGGAAGGATATCGATAACAGCTTGATAGAGGAAAAGGATGAAGAAAACAGTAATGTTTTAGGTAACAAGGAAAACGATTACAAAGTAAAGATAGCAAAAAATTCCAACTCCAAAAAGTTAGTAAAAATTCAAAAGGACAAATATGAATTATCTTGGAATATAGAAAGTGGAAATAAGTCTAAATCCGAGGTACAAGCTTTAGATGAAGAAAAGCTCAATGAAGATACAGAGAAAGAAGTAGTAGAGGATTTAGAAAATAACAAGGCATTAAAAAAGAAATCACAAGCAGAAAAAGAAAAAATAAAAAACAACGCCATTGAAAATGAAAAGAAGAAAATTGTTAAAAACACCTCATCTTCAGTAAAGTTTACTGAAATTCTTGAAGGGGTGGACTTAAGCTATGATATTTTAAGTGATAATGTAAAAGAAAACATAATTATAAACAAGCCTATAGAAAATCCTACATTTAAGTTTAATTTATACATAAAAAACTTAATACCAAAACTTCAAAAGGATAAAACCATAATATTTTATGATGAAAAGGATAGTAATAAAGCAGTATTTATGATGAATGCACCTTTTATGGTGGATGCTAAAGGCGAGCATAGTGAAAATATAGAAATAACTTTAGAACAAAGTAAAAAGGATTATAATTTAACAATAATTCCAAACAAGGAATGGATAAATAATCCTGATAGAGCATTTCCAGTGGTTCTTGATCCGCCAGTTAGAACAGACTTGGGTATTACCAGTATTCAAGATAGTTTTGTAGGCTCTAATGTAGCTGGAAACAATTATAGCAATGCTATATCCCTTGGAGTAGGAAATGGAAGCGGCTCAGGAACTACAAGAAGCTTTTTAAAGTTTCAGCTTCCAGCTGATTTAAATAAGCCAGGTTCTGTAGTGGTAAATGCAAAGCTTAACTTAGCACTATATAAAACTAATCTGGAAAGCAGACAAATAAATGTACATAAGGTCTTAGGAGATTGGCAGTCAAGTACAATAACTTGGAGTAATAAACCTGATTACTATTCTCATGTGGAAGATTATGAAAATGTAAAAGGTGAACTAGGAACTTGGTTTGATTGGGATATTACTACCATAGTAAGAGAATGGCTAAAAAGCGGAAAAAATTATGGGGTTATGCTGAAGTACGATAATGAAAGTACGGGATATAATGAATTTTTTTCGTCAGACTATGGGGATGAAATAGGCAGACCTCAAATTATTATACAATATGTAAACAATTCAGGACTTGAAAGTTATTGGACTTATCAATCACAAAGTGCTGGCAGGGCAGGTACTGGCTATATAAATAGTGCAAATGGGAATTTAGTATTTGTTCATAACGACTTATCCATGAGTGGAAACAAAATGCCAGTTACTATAAATCATGTATATAACAGCAATGATAGAGCATCCAGCATAGGCTACGGTAATGGATGGAGGTTAAATTTAAATCAAAGAGTAACTCCTAAAACATTTTTTAATGAAACTTGGTATGAGTATATAGATGAAGATGGGACGCTGCATTATTTTTCTCCAAGCTCAGAGTCAGGAGTTTATAAAGATGAATCAGGAATAGATTTAACTTTAAAGAAAAATGCAGATGAAAGTTTTACTATAGAGGATAAAGAAAATAATAAGCTAATTTTTAATTATGGCGGATATCTATTAAAGATACAAGACAGTAATGGAAATACGCAGTTACTTTCTTATGATGGAACAAAGCTAAAAAGCGTAACGGAAAAAGGCCCAACAAATGAAACGGACAGAACAACAGAATTTATTTCATCAACTGCGGGATATTTACTTGAAATTATAGATCCAAGTAAAAGAAAAACCATTTTTGGTTATACTGGAACAAAACTCACTAAGATAATTTATCCAGACAAAAGAGAAGTATCTTATAATTATGACAGCAATAATAATTTAGCAGATGCAATAAATATCGATGGATACAAAATAAATTATGGGTATTCTTCTAGTGCTCCTTACTTAGTAAATAAGGTACAAGAATTTGGAACAGATAATAGTCCAGGATCAAATTTAGATTTGGTTTATGGTAATAATTCCACCATATTTACTCAAATAGTTAATGAAGACCCTGGTATAAGAAGAAATATATATCAATTTAATGACTATGGAAATACCATAAGCATAAAGGACAATGAGGATGCTACTGGAGTATCTTACAACTTTGGAAGAAATTTAGGTACAGACAAAAATAAATTAACCCTTGAATCTAAGCTTCAAAAAACTATTATAAATTATTTAAAAAATCATAATGTAGAAATTACAAATAACAGCTGGAGTGCAGGCAACGACTCAGCTTCAGTGGGAAGTGCAGCTTTCACTACAGAGCATAAATATATAGGAAATCAAGCCTTAAAGATAACAAAAACCAATAATACAGGGGCGCACTTTTATAAACAGGCAGTTACTCTGCAAAAGGGTAAAACCTATACTTTTTCTGGTTATATAAGGGCCAAAGATATTTCAAGTGCAAGCAAAAAGGGTGCAGTTTTATATGTAGAAAGCGGAGGACAGATAATAGCACAATCCAACTTTATAAGAGGGGACAGCGATTGGCAGAAGGTGGAGGCAACCTTTGCAATTCGACAAGATGCAGCAACGGCTGCTGTAGAAGTGAAAGCAGGAATAATTGAGGGAACAGGAACAGCCTACTTTGACTGTTTTCAACTTGAAGAAGGGGAAATTTCCAACAGATATAACTTGGTAGAAAACTCTGATTTTAATCTTGACAATGGAGCTGGAACCTATTGGAATAAAGCTAATAGTGATGCAAATGACAAGGTAGTAAGCACAGATAATAAATTAGCTTTTCAAATTAAGGGCTCAGCGGCTTTAAAAAAGAGCGTAAATCAAACCATAAAGGTTTCAGGTAAAAAGGGAGATACCTTCGTACTTAGCGGATGGGCTATAGGAAAATCTGTACCTGTAACAGAAGAAGGGGAAAGACTTTTTGCATTAGATATTGGAATAAAAAAGAATAGTGGAGGATATCAGTATAAAGTTGTAACTTTCAATCCAGATTCATCTGAATGGCAGTATGCAGCAGATGCTATTCTAGCAGAAGATGATTATTCTGAGGTAAATGTATATGGATTATACTACGGCAATTTAAATACAGCAAGCTTTGATAACATACAGCTTTATAGAGAGGAATTTGCACAAAGCTACAGCTATGATGATAAGGGTAACTTAGCATCTACACAAAATTTAGCAGCACAGAAATCCCAATTTAAGTACGACGGCAATAATAATTTAGTCAATGCCATAGACCCAAAGGGGTCAAATTTTAAATATACCTACGATGAAAAACATAATATAAAGACTGCAGCTTCTGGTGAGAATGTTATATATTCCTTTGATTATGATTCCAACGGAAATCCTGTAAAGGCAAAAATAGGAGATGACTCCCTATTTATAAATTCTGAATCTACCTATACTCCTAGTGGAAATTATATTTCTAAACTCACAGATGCATCTGGAAACGAAGTCGACTACACTTATTATGATGAAGTCAAAGGAAACTTAAAAACCGTTACAGATGGAAAACGTACGGATACTACCTACACCTATTATGATTCAGATAAGCTAGAAAGTGTATTCAAACAAGTAGATGGACAAGAAGTTAAAAATGTATATAAATATAAAGATTACAATAAAGATGACAAATTAGAAACTATAACTCACAATGGATTCAATTATAAATTTGAGTATGATGTTTTTGGTAATAATAATAAGGTTTTGGTAGGAGATCAAAGTTTAATAACCAATACCTTTGATAACCTAACAGGAAATCTTACTAATTCAACATATGGTAATGGACACATAACCTCAATTATCTATGACAACTTAGGAAGAATTACAGGCAGAAAATATAATGGATTAGAAAAATTTAAGTACTCCTACGATGCTTTTGGAAATTTAGGAAAGCATGAAGACCTAGAAAACGGTATAAGTTATAGATACTTCTATGACATGGCAAACAGGCTTACAAAGGTTGAGGATTCTAATAAAAACAGCACTGAATACAGCTTTGATATAAACAGTAATTTAAACAGTGCTACAGAAAAAATAAATAATGTTCCTTATGCTACAAAATACCAATATGATAGAGACAATAAGCTTAAGGATATATATTATGATAGATATAAGGTAGATAATTCAAAGGTTCAAAGCTTTTCTCTAAATAATAACCTAATGGGTGATAAGGGAATAAACCCTTATGATGAAAATGCAGTTTTTGAAAAGAATGATGCTTATGATACAGCCTTAGCTGCATATGAAGGCACCACTAATTTAGTGAAAAATAACTCTTCCTTTGAAAACAGTACTTCCTCATGGGTTGTAGGAGATATGGGCTCTGGAACAGGAAAGCTTAGAGTTGTAAATGACGGATTTTATGGAACAAAGGCTTTAGAGCTGTATGATTCAGATGGTTTATATGATGGAAGTAAGACTAA
>NZ_JAFBDB010000004.1 GCF_016908015.1 Clostridium pascui | reverse complement strand
ACACCCGTACCCATTCCGAACACGAAGGTTAAGCTTCAAAGCGCCAATGGTACTGCCGGGGAGGCCCGGTGGGAGAGTAGGTCGTTGCCAGATAAGTTTATTCCGTGGTAGCTCAATGGCAGAGCATTCGGCTGTTAACCGAAGGGTTGGAGGTTCGAGCCCTCTCCACGGAGCCATTTTTATTTTTTGAATAAATGAATATGATATATTGAAGACTTACTTAACTGGAAGTCTTCATTTTTTTTGTGCTTAAAAAATAATATTTTTTAAGTTGTATTTTTTATAAAAAGTTTGTGGGATATATATATTACAATACGTCTATATTAATAAGAAGATAATTTTTGAAAGGTGGTAAAGATATGAAAAGAGTAGGAACTGTCACTTCTGCTCTAGGCTTTATATTTCTTGGAGTATGGCTTCTTGTTAGAAATGTAAATTTAGATTTAGCAGAGCAATTGATTAAGTGGTGGCCAATTTTAATAATATTATTTGGCTTAGAAATAATTTTTTTATTTAATAATAAGAAAGAAGGAGAAAGAATAGGATTTAACTTTTTAATGATTCCTTTAATTATAACCTTTATATTTGCTAATTTATATGTAAACATATTAAAGCCAATAGGAAAAAAGTTTAATATACTTGAAAATGGCCTTAATATTTCAGAAAATATATTTGATTTAGGAGACGGTAAAAATATTAAGGTAGATAAAACCTTAGATAAATTAGGAAATAAAATAGAATTTATTACAGATAATAGTGACCTGAAAATAAGAAAGTCTACCGATGATAAGATAAAACTTGATATATATGTCCATATAAAGAATGGAAGTAATATAAATAACTATGATATAAAAGAACAAAAGGTTTCTGATGGCTATAAGATAAATATAAATGAAAGCTATGTAAAAGGAATAAGTGGCGTTATATACATTCCAGACGGATATAATATAAAGTTCAAAAATGATAACATCAAATTAAATACAGAAGATGAACTTATGAATAGTGAAATTTATATAAGTGGAGATAATGGAACCTTTAATTTTAAAGGTCTTAAGTTATTAAAGATGGATATAGATAATCTCAATGTGAATGGTAGTGATATAAAATCTTCTATGATTAATGGAAATAATGGTAATGTAAACATTAAAGGAGATAAGGTAGAAGAGAGTACTATAGAAATGGATAATGGTAAAGTAAATATAGAAAATAAGTTATGCAAAAATATAAAAGTGATACTTGAAAGAGGAACAGTGAATGTAAAAACTATAGACCATAATATTCAGGCAAACTTAAATTTAAACAAGGGAAGAGTAAATCTTAATGGTGGAGGAAGAGTAAATTCAAGTATAGTGACTACATTAGGCAATGGGACAGGAAAGGTGGATATAAAGGTGGGTACAGGGACTATAAATGTATCTACTAGTCAGGAGTGGTAGAGTGAAGGAAGATGAGATTGTTAGAGCTCTTAAAGAAAATAATGAAGAAAGTTTTATAGAGTTGGTTGAACTTTATAAAAATAAGATAATATCTCTATGTTATAGCTACACTCAAGACTATGCAGAAGCAGAAGACATATCTCAAGAAGTTTTTATAAGCATATATAAAGGAATAAAAAACTTTAGAGAAGAAGCTTCATTATCCACATATATATATAAGATCACTGTATCAAGATGTTTAGATTATAAAAGGAGAAAAAATATAAAGGGATTTTTGACCGGGCTATTTCAAATAAATAAAGAAATGGAAAATAAATTTGATAAGGATGATAAAGATGCAGTAAGAGAAGCGGTATCCAATCTTCCAGAAGATTTAAGGATTTGTATAGTGCTTTATTATTTTATAGGCCTTACTCAAAAGGAAATAAGTAGTGTTTTAGATATATCTCCTAAAAATGTTGAAGGGCGAATATACAGGGGAAAGAAAAGGCTAAAGGCCTATTTAAAAGAAGGAGGATTTGAGTTTGAATAATGAGGAAAAGAATTTTGAAAAAATAATAAAGAATTCTTTTAATGAAGTAAAAGTTTCAAAGGATTATACTGAAAGACTTTTAAATAAGCTTTATGCAGATCATTCACCAAGTATTCATTTAGGAAAAAATATATCATCAGGATTAAGTTTTATATTTGCAGGGATTCTTATGCTTGTAATATATAACACGGATATAATGTCAGAAATTTTGGATATACAGCTTCAACTTAAGTTGAAGACAAATATAATACAATCTAACTATAAAGAAAATTTTATAAAAGATAATTTTGGGGAGGATATAAAATGAGAAGGAGTAGTGTGTTAACATTTTTGGCAGCTCTAATACCTGGAGTGGGCTATATGTATTTGGGACTTATGAAGAAGGGACTAGAAGCATTAGCTATATATTTGCTTATTGAACCGGTATTTGGGATAATAGGGCTAGGGCTTGCAGGAATATTGAAAATAATATTTTGGTTTTATACATTTATAGATACTTTTAATTTAGCAAATAGGATTGACCGAGGAGAAATTATTATGGATTCAAGTTTCATAATGGATAAATTTTCAAATAACAATGGAACAATATCTAATAATTTTCAAGCAAATAGTAAAAAGTTATGGAATGCTATAGGCATACTTTTTATAATTATAGGTATAATGGCTATACTTGATAAAACATTGGTAGGACTTGATATATATTATTATGTTAAATCAGTTATGAATAAGTTCTTAGTACCTATAATACTAGTATTATTTGGAGTATATATCCTTTTCAAAGGAAATAAACAAAACTTTAAGCATTAATATAACTTTGATATAGTTTTACCATTTGTAATAAGTACGACAGTTCCATCTATATCTGTTCTATAGATTTTTACATTAAGGTTTATAAGCTTTTTTAATATATCTTTAGAAGGATGATTGAACATGTTATGTTTCCCGCAGCTTATTACAGCAATTCTAGGGGAAACCTCTTTTAAAAATAATTCCGATGTGGAAGTATTGCTGCCATGGTGACCAACCTTTAGTACAGTAGATTTCACATCGGCTTTTTTATTTAAAATATCTAACTCACTTTCAAGTTCCGCGTCTCCCATAAATAGGAATGATACATCTCCATAACGGACTTTAAGTACGGCAGAATAATTATTTAAATTATCATAAGCACTTCTTATAGGAGAAAGCATTTCACAATGTACTTGATTTCCCAAATTAAAATTTACTTCATCCTTAGCTATTTTGATTTTTAAATTTTTAATCCTTAGGTAAATTACCATGTCTTTAAAGGAGTTTTCCTCAGTTACGGCTTTAGGAGCGTAGAAATTTTCTATTTTAAAATCTTTTATAATATATTTCATACTTCCTATATGGTCATCATGAGGATGAGTAGCTAATACATAATCAAATTTTTTTATGTTATTTTTTTTTAGATACTTTATTAAGTTATCACTTGACTCCAAGGTTCCTGAATCTATAAGCATATGATGATTATTAAAGGAAAGAAGTATAGAATCACCTTGACCAACATCTATAAAGTGTACTTTTAGTATATTGTCATTAACATTATTGTAGGTATTTATACTTGTACTGCATGAAGTTAAAAGTAAAGTAATTAATAGCAGTATAACTAGATTATATTTTTTAAAAGATTTCATTTGTAGGGCTCCTTACCATAGAATCTAAAGTATTAATAATGCCTCGTATTATTAATGATTATAACCAATAGGAGAAATATAATACTTTGTGTTATAATATAAAGTGAAGCTTAAATTATATGGAGCTACTAAGGTGGGTAGTCATGTGATAATTGCAATATTTACAGAGGAGTGAAATTACATGAAAAATTTATGGCTATATCTTCAATTTGGAGTATATATGGCAAGATTGTTATTGAAAAGGAATAGTTTAAAAAAAATAAAGAAGGAAAAAGGAGAAAAGGCAGCAGAAGAATTAGTATATAACTATGCTGTTAACTGGGCAAAATTTATAATTGATAAAGTAGGTATGAAAGTAAATATAAAGGGAATAGAAAACTTACCGGAAGGTAGTTGTTTATATGTAGGTAATCATCAAAGTCTTTTAGATATTCCATTAATACTTGCAGGAATAAAAAAGCCTATGGGATTCATTGCAAAAAAGGAGATGGAGAAACATACCATTATAAGTGATTGGATGAAGGAAATTCATTGCGTATTTATGGATAGAAGTAATGTAAGAGAGTCAATAAAGTCTATAAATGAAGGCATAGAAAACTTAAAAAACGGATACTCAATGGTTATATTTCCTGAAGGAACTAGAAGTAAGGGACCTTCATTAGGGGAATTTAAAAAAGGCAGTATGAAACTTGGAATAAAGGCAGAAGTTCCAATTGTACCAATAGCTATAGATGGAACTTATAAATGCATGGAGGGCAACCCTAAAAATAAAATAAAGAGTGCAGAGGTAAATTTAATAATAAACAAGCCTATAAATCCAAGCACTTTATCTCGTGAAGAACAAAACAATTTATCAGAAAAAATTAAAGAAATAATTAAAGAAAGCTTAGATAAAAATAAGCCTATTTAGAAAAAAACATTTCTTGAAGAACTTCTATATCCTTTTTAAGATTTTCATTTTTAAATTTATATTCTTTAATTTGTAGTATAAGTTTATTATCAGTTTCCTTTAAGGAATTTAACTCTGATAATAAACTTTTTTCCATAGCTTGTTTTTCTGCAATTAATGAATTGTAGCTAGCATTTATTAGTTCGCTTTTGTTTCTAAAAGTATTTATTTTATTTCCTATTTGCATTAAAGATTTTCTTATTAAATATTGAGCTTTTTGAAAAGAATTATAAATAACGTCTATAATTATATACAATCTTTTTTTCATTACAAATACCTCATTTCATGTTCATATATATATTTTATAGGAAAAATTATTATATACCAAGGGGAAAGTTATGAGTGAGAACAAATTAATAGAACATTTACGTAAAAAGAAAGAGAAATCCATTTTAAATAGTGAAAAAAATATAGAGAAGTATTTAAAGTCTATAAATGATTTGAAAGCTGATATATTAAAGAAAGAAACTGAGATGAGTAAACTTCAAAAAGAAAATGAAGAATTAGATAAGAGATATTTTAGATTAAAAGAAGTTATATTAAAGAATGGTTTAATATTTTCTATAGTAAATAAAAATTATAATGTAAAAGAGTGGGATAATCTTTATATAAAAACAAGGGAAAATTTTTTAGTTGTAACATTAAAGGATGGTACTGAACTTAAAACTATAGAAAGTTTTAAGAGTAAGTCTTTAAAAAGCCTTTTGAAGGGGCATCCATATAGCATAGTAGTAACTAGAATTGAAAGTAATTTAATCAAAGCAAAACTATATTTTAGCAAGTAATAAGCTGATATTAAAGTTATAAATATATCTAAGGATTAATTTAATATAAAAAATTGTTAAGCTCTCTATAGAAACTGTTTTGTGTAGAGAGTTTTTATTTATGCATGTATGTATAAATATTCATGATTTATCTGAAAAGTTTGAAAAAGCCACAAAAAATTAAATCTAGGATACTGTAAACATAAAGGTAAATGACTCCACTGGGGATAAAGGAATATGAGGCAAATAAATAAGTTATCTAACCAAAAAAAATATTTTTAAATTTTTAGAAAAGGTATTGCATAAATATGAATATAAATGTATAATCTTTATCATAAGAGGGCAATACAAATAAGGAGTTGGGGGCAATGAAAATTAAGAAAATTATAAGTCTTTTATGTACTATCGTTCTTGCAGGAGGTGTGCTTGCAGCATGCCAAAAAACTCAAAGTACTCAAGGGGCAAAGAGTGCTGAAAACTTAAATTCATTAGAAAGAGTTCAAAAGGCTGGAGTACTTACTATGGGACTTAATGACACATATCCGCCAATGGAGTTTAGAGATGAAAGTCAGAAATTAGTTGGCTTTGATATTGATTTAGGTCAAGAAATAGGAAAGAAGCTAGGCGTGAAAGTAGAAGTTAAAACAAATGATTGGAAGGGAATAATACTTTCATTAAAGTCTAAAAAGTTTGATATGATTCTTTCTTGTATGACTATAACAGATGCTAGAAAGCAGGAAATAAATTTCTCTGAGCCATATATAGTAGGTGGACAAAGAATAGTAGTTAAAAATGGAAATACTAGCATAAAAACTGCTGAAGACTTAAAAGGTAAGACAATAGGAGTTCAATTAGGAACTACTGGAGAAATGGCAGCAAATAAAATAGAAGGTATAAAAGAGCTTAAAAAATATGATGGAGTAACAGAGGCTTTTAACGACTTGACTGTAGGAAGAGTAGATGCAGTAATTGCAGATGGTCAGGTAGGCGGTTTTTACCTAAAGAAAAAGGGAGACGAACTAGTTATACTTGATGCTAAGCTTTCTCAGGAACCTGTAGGAATAGGTTTTAGAAAAGAAGATACTCACCTTAGAGATGCAGTACAGAAAGCATTAGATGAATTAAAAGCAGATGGAACAATGTCTAAGTTATCAGAAAAATGGTTTGGATTTGATATATATAAAAATTAGCAGACCCCTTTTATAATAATTATATAAGTTATCCCTGTGTTTCCAATGCACAGGGATAGCTACTGTAAAAAACTTTGTTAATAATGACTGTTTATTAAACAATTAATATTAACAAAGTTTTAAATATGTTGTAATATTAGAAATAATACATAAAATAAAAATTAAATAAAAATTAAAAAGGAGAGAATAAAATGAAAGCTAGAAAGATATTATCATTAGTTTTAAGTATGGTAGTGGCGGGAGCGATATTTGCTGGATGCGGAAAAACTGAAGAAAAGAAAGCAGCAAATGCATTGGAAACTGTCAAGACAGCAAAAAAACTTAGAATAGGACTTGAGGACACATATCCACCATTAGAGTTTAGAGATAGCAAAAACGAATTAGTTGGATTTGATATTGACTTATCAAAAGAAATAGCAAAAAAATTGGGCGTTGAAGCAGATTTTATTTTAACCGAATTTGGCGGCCTTACAATGGCACTTAATGCAGGGAAATTTGATGTGGGAATTTCAGCTATAAGTATTACAGAAAAAAGAGCACAGGAAGTTGATTTTTCCGAGCCATATGTTAAAGGTGGTCAGGTAATTGTAGTTAAAAAGGGTACTACAGATATAAAAAGTGTTAATGATTTAAAGGGTAAGGTTGTAGGCGCTCAGCTTGGAACAACTGGAGAAGAAGCGGCAAAAAAAGTTGAGGGAATCAAAGAAATAAAAACTTATGATAAAGCAACTCAACCATTCCACGATCTTGAAATAGGAAGACTTAGTGCAGTAGTTGTAGATGAGTTTGTTGGAAGATATTATTTATCAAAAGAAAAAGATAAATTTGAAGTAGCTGTTGTACTAGATCAAGAGCCAATTGGAATTGCATTTAAAAAGGGTGAAAAAGAATTACAAGAGGCAGTTCAAAAGGCTGTAAATGAACTTAAGGCAGATGGAACAATGTCTAAGTTATCAGAGAAGTGGTTTGGAGAAGATATATATAAATAACATTTTATTAGGGGGTCTAAAACATTGGAAATTAATTTATTAAAGGAGATATTTCCCGTACTTGTTAAAGCTACAGGTATAACTATAGAATTGACAGTTATATCAGTAGTATTGGGTACACTAATAGGTATAATTGTAGCATTATTGAAACTAACTAAAAATCCATTTATAAATGTCATAGCTTCATTTTATACATGGATTATAAGAGGAACTCCAATGCTATTACAATTGTTCTTCTTTTACTATGGATTACCATTTGTAGGAATTGAGCTAGAGCCGATGAGTGCAGCGATAATTGGATTAAGCTTGAACTCAGGTGCATATATGGCAGAAATAATAAGAGGTGGTATAATTTCAGTAGATAAAGGGCAATTTGAAGCATGTAAGGCATTAGGATTTACTTATGCCCAAACCATGATAAGAGTAATTTTACCTCAGACTATAAGAGTATTATTACCACCAGTAGGAAATGAATTTATAACAATGCTTAAGGATACTTCTTTGGTCTCAACTATAGCAATGGTTGAACTTATGAGATCTGCACAACAGATTTATTCTTCAAACTTTAGACCAATGGAGCCATTCTTTATTGCAGCATGTATATATTTAGGATTAACTACTGTATTTACAGGAATATTCTCAGTTTGGGAAAAGAAATTATCAAGATATTAATAGGAGGGCTCTTATATGTACATGATTGAAGCTAAAAATGTCACAAAAAGATTTGGTGATTTAACTGTATTTGAAAATTTGAGTGTAAATGTATCAAAGGGAGAAGTGCTTGTTATAATAGGACCTTCAGGTTCAGGGAAAAGTACCTTCTTAAGATGCTTAAATCACTTAGAAACAATAAATGAAGGTAAGATAATAATTGAAGATGAAGAGTTAAAGGAAAATGATAAGGCTCTTATAAGAAAAATAACTACAAAAATGGGAATGGTTTTTCAGAACTTTAATCTTTTCCCACATATGACAGCTATTCAAAATGTAATGGAAGCACCTATTACAGTGAAAAAGGAAGACAAAAAGGTTGTAGAAGAAAGAGCCAAGAAACTTTTAACAAAGGTTGGGCTTGCAGATAAGATGGATTATTATCCATCAAAATTATCCGGTGGACAAAAGCAAAGGGTTGCTATAGCAAGAGCACTTGCTATGGAACCAGATATAATGCTATTTGATGAACCTACATCAGCACTTGACCCAGAACTTGTTGGAGAAGTTTTAAATGTTATGAAGGAACTTGCGTCAGAAGGTATGACTATGGTAGTTGTAACGCATGAAATGGGATTTGCAAAGGATGTAGCGGATAGGGTAATATTTATGGATGGTGGAAAAATCGTAGAGGAAGGAACACCAGGAGAAATGTTTACAAATCCGGCAGAAGATAGAACTCGTGAATTTTTAAAGAAAGTAATATAATTGGGGCAAAGTAACAATTTTATAGTTAATAGCAAATGTTTTTAATTTATAGTTATTAATTCTGTTAAGTTTCGAATTTTAAATATTAATAAATAAATTGGGGGGCTTTTAAATGAATAAGGAAAAAGTTGTTTTAGCATATTCAGGAGGATTAGATACTTCAATAATAATTCCATGGCTTCAAGAAAATTATGACCTAGAAGTTATAGCAGTATGTATAAACGTAGGTCAAGATGATAATATGGAAGACGTTGAAGCTAAGGCTTTAAGAACAGGAGCAATAAAGGCTTATATTGAAGATGCAAAGGAAGAATTTGTTTCAGACTATGTGTTTAAAGCATTAAAAGCAGGGGCTGTATATGAAGATGATTATTTACTTGGAACTTCATTTGCAAGACCTTTAATGGCAAAAAAATTAGTAGAAATTGCTCATAAAGAAGGAGCTAAATATATATGTCATGGATGTACTGGTAAAGGTAATGACCAGGTTAGATTTGAAGTTGCAATTGCATCCTTCGATCCATCTATAGAAATTATAGCACCTTGGAGAATATGGGATATAGCATCTAGAGAAGATGCTATAGATTATGCTACAGCTCATAATGTAGAAGTACCTGTAACTAAGGCAAAAATATATTCTGTAGATAAAAATATATGGCATACAAGTCATGAAGGTGGAGATTTAGAAGATCCAGCAAATGAACATAAGTCAGAAATGTATGATATGATTACTTCAGCTGAAAAGGCAAAAGATGAACCTACTTATGTTGAAATATCTTTTGAAAAAGGTATCCCTGTAAAAGTAAATGGAGAAACTGTATCTCCTGTAGAGATTGTAACTATGTTAAACAAGATTGGTGGAGAAAACGGAGTAGGAGTAGTAGATATTTTAGAAAATAGACTTGTAGGAATGAAATCAAGAGGTATATACGAAACTCCTGCTGGAACTATACTTTACAAGGCACATAAGGAACTTGAAAGACTTACTTTAGATAAAGAAACATATCACTATAAGCAATTAGTTTCTCAAAAGTATGCAGAACTTGTTTATAATGGATTATGGTTTACTACATTAAAAAAATCTTTAGATGCTTTTGTAGATACTACTCAGGAACATGTTACAGGAAATGTAAAATTAAAACTTTACAAAGGTAATGTGACAAATGCTGGAGTAACTTCTCCTTATGCATTATATGATATGAATATATCTTCCTTCGGGGCTAGTGATTTATATAGCCACAAAGATGCAGGTGGATTTATAAGATTATTTGGATTACCATATAGAATAAAAGCACTTAAGAACGGTAATAAATAATCAGTATTGATAATAGTCGTTAGTTGCTAATCTCTAGGTGATGGTAAATGCTTTTAGCGACTAGAGAATGAAATGTATTAGTATGTATAAAAATTAGGAAGTTTGCATTGCAAGCTTCCTTTATTCTATAAAAATTACTTTAAAAGATGAAGGGAGTAAAAATATGAAGCTTTGGGGCGGAAGATTTGAAACAGAAGAAAGTAAACTTATGGAGGACTTTAATAGCTCACTGAGTTTTGATAAAAGATTATATAAAGAGGATATAACAGGAAGTATAGCACATGTAAAAATGCTTGCTAAGTGTGATATATTGACAGAAGAAGAAAGAGATAAAATTATAGAGGGGCTTTCTTCAATACTTACAGATATTGAAGAAAGTAAGCTTATAATAGAAGGTGACTATGAAGACATACATAGCTTTGTAGAAATGAATTTAACAAAGCGCATAGGAGAATTTGGAAAGAAGCTTCATACAGCAAGAAGTAGAAATGACCAGGTAGCAGTGGATTTAAGACTTTATAGCATAAAAAAGAGTAAGGAAGTAATAAAGTATATAGAATCTCTTCAACAAACTATTTTAAGAGTGGGTAAGGAAAATGAAGTTATAATGCCTGGATATACTCATCTTCAAAGAGCACAAGTAGTAACGTTTAAATATCACATAATGACATATTACCAAATGCTTTCAAGAGATAAGAAAAGAATAGAAAATGCAATAGAAATAATGAACGAAAGCCCACTTGGGTGCTGTGCATTAGCAGGAACGACCTATAGCACAGATAGAGAATTTACCGCAAAAGAATTAGGCTTTAATAAGCCAGTCGATAACTTTATGGATGGGGTAAGTGACAGAGATTTTGTAATAGAACTTACTAGTGCTTTTTCTATAATAATGATGCACTTAAGTAGATTAAGTGAAGAACTTATACTTTGGAGCAGTAAGGAATTTAACTTTATACAAATCAGTGATGAATTCTCCACAGGAAGTTCTATCATGCCTCAAAAGAAAAATCCTGATGCTGCAGAACTTATAAGGGGTAAAACTGGAAGAGTATACGGAAGCTTAGTTAGAATTTTAACTACAATGAAAGGAATTCCTCTTGCTTATAATAAAGATATGCAAGAAGACAAAGAAGGATTTTTTGATGCATTAGATACTGTACTTGCGTGCATAAAAGTAATGGATGGAATGCTTGGAAGTTTAAAAGTTAAGAAAGAAAATACCATAAAGGCTGTTAAAGCTGGATTCTTAAATGCTACAGAAGCAGCAGATTACTTGGTAGGTAAGGGAATGGCATTTAGGGATGCTCATAAAGTAATAGGTGAAATAGTTCTTTATTGTGAGAAAGAAAATAGAGCCATAGAAGAACTAACTCTTGATGAACTTAAAGGCTTCAGTGAATTATTTGTAGAAGATGTTTATAATTTTATAGATTATGAAAATACATTAAACAGAGGAACTAAGCAAGAAATAATAAAATAATCAAGATAGTATTTATAATACTAACTTATATAACTAGAAAGTTACTGCTTAAAAATTAAAGATCGCCAATCACTAATCTCCAATTGCTATATTAATTAATATTACTTAGCAATTAGCGACTAGTGATTAGCGATTTTTTAGATTTTAGCCTTTTGCATCTTTTAAATCTACAGGTTGAACTTCTGTAGTTTCAGGGGATACTCCCATATCTATAGGAGCCATAATTTTTCCTGCTTTACCCATGGTATCATTTTGAGCTTCTTGCGTAGGAGCTTCAGTGACAGGAGCAGTTTCTATAGGAGTAGTTTTAGTTTGAGTCTTTGTTTGTGTTTCTGCAGCAGGATACACAGCTGTAGGCTTGCAAACACATTCTTTATTTAATGTAAAAATATAATTGTATTTTATGGCATGTTTTATTTCATCAGTAATTATTTCAAATAACATATCTCTAAAGGTCCCAAGTGGAAGGCATTTTTTAATATCTCTATATCTTTCTACGGCACTTAATTCTCCAAATAAAGCAACTCTAATCCCATCTATATAGGATGCAGGTCTTTGAAAGGTTTCGTCTTCAGAAGCTGTTATATCCTTATTAGTAAAGTATTTATAAATTGACCTAAACATTTTATTGTGTTTAATTTCATCATTTCGTATACTAGTAATTATCATTTTTTCCTCATCTGTAGGGGCTGTACTTATAAGATAGTTATAAAATAATTCGTCATTCTTTTCTCCTTGTACAGATTCCTTTATAATTTCTAGACATCTTTGAAGTGCAGGATTATCTAATGAAAGTTTTTTCTTAGAATCCATATCGTACAAAATGGTTTCCTCCTAAATAAATTAACTACAATATTATTTTATGCATTAGTTAGAAAACTGTACCAAACTATGGAAATAAGAAAGAAAATTTTAAAAGCCTATGAATAAATCACAAGCTCTTAAAATTAATTATATTATTTTTATTTTCAAAGATAAGAATAAATTAATAAGTGAAATAAGAGCTGCAACGATGAAAACATATTTATAACCCATAGTTGCCCACAACAATCCTCCTAGAAAGGGGATGGTCATAGCTATAACGTGATCAAAACTTGTGCCGGCAGATAAAGTAGGGGTTACATCATCAGGATTAACAGCTATCTTCTTTATATAAGTTGATCTGGCCATTTCTACAACACTTAGAGAGTTATCAATTACATAGCAGGATGCAATAATAACAACTGCAATTCCTGTTGGAGCTATATCAGCAGCAAAAGAATAGCCAAGGCATATTACTATAAGAACTACTGCCTCTAAGGAGAGAACAAAGCGTTCACCTTTTATATCAATTGCATTTCCTACAATTGTTCTAGTAAGAATACTAACCACTGAAATTATTAATCCGAGTATTGCGAATGTAGGTGGATCAAGGTGGTATACCTGAATAAGCACCCAAGGAGCAAAGGTTAAAAAGATCTGTTTTCTTGCCCCATTCACAAAGCTAAGGATATAGTATAAAGTATATTTTTTTCTAAATACAAATTTCACCTTTTTGACTTCAGGCTTTTTAGAAGTCATAAGTCCTAAAAATATAGCTGCAAAAATATAAAAAAAAGCGGCAATTATAAATGCAATTTTATAAGTAAGTCCAATATATTTAAAGCCAAACCATACTACTGTATATCCTATAATTGTAGCAAATAAATTATATGCACTATATCTACCAAGTCTGGTGCCATAACTTTCTTTTTCAGAAAGACTCATTCCAATACCTGCAGATAAAGGTAGAAAAATATGAGTTCCTAAACTTAATATCATCATCCATATAAGCATTGTTCCGAAAGTAGGGGAAAGTGTACCTAAGCCTAACATTCCTAATGACGCAAATACCATACCTACTATAGACATCCTTATATCTCCAAGAAAGGATAGTAATCCTAGAACTACTACAATTAGTGCTCCAGGAAGTTCTCGTGGAAATTCTACTATACCTCTAGCCGAAGCTGATAAATTATATGAATCGCTTAAAAAGTTATTAAATACTGTAGAATTTATACCACTAGCAATTCCAGTCAATATACCAACGATAAGAAATAATGAAAAATCCCTATCAGTTTTAAAGTTTATAAATATGTTATTAAATCTATATTGTAGTTTTTTGTTAAAATTTTTAACTTCAACTTTTGAATCCATAAAATAATTCCTCCCCCATTTTTTGGTGATACTATTAAGTATATAATATATGGAAATACAAATCAATTTCTAAAAGAGTAGTATATAAGGATATATTTACTAAGCTGAAATGCTCAATTAGTATTGCATTATAATAAGGTGAATGCTATAATTTAATAAAAGTGAATATATGACGGACGATAGAGGTGCGATGTTTAAGAGTATCTGTGTGGATATAAGCAATGGGAAACATAGTGAAAGGAAATATTGCCGAAGCGTATAGCTAAAGCTTTAAGGCTATATAGCTGGTTTTATTCATAATATGAGTAAAACTGTCACAAAGTAATTTGTGGAGAGCTATCATTCAAAGAGCATGCACTTTTAGTATTTAAGTGTATCGATGTCCTTGAGTGAAAAGTTTCAAGGGCTTTTTTGTTATGATGGACTCTCCTCCTAGAGTATTCACCTATTAATTAAATCTTAGATTTAATTAATAAAAAAATGAGGAGGAGAAAGATTATGAAAAAGAAAACTTTAATTTCAACACTTACCATTTTATTTCTATTCGTATTGACTACTACAGTATTTGCAGCTGAACCAGATCCAGCACAAATTAATGCGGATAAATTTGGAATACTTACAATATTACCACCACTAGTTGCAATTATACTTGCCTTTGTTACTAAAAACGTAGTACTTTCCTTAACACTTGGAGTTCTTTCGGGAACATTCTTAATAAAGCTTTCAGGACATAGTATAGGATATGCAATATTTTATGGGTTCCTAGATCTTATAAATAAAGTTAGGGATTCCTTAGCGGATCCGTGGAATGCAGGGATAATTTTACAATGTATGTCTATAGGTGGACTTATAGCAATAGTTTCGAAAATGGGTGGAGCAAAAGCAGTAGCAGAATCTCTTGCAAAAAAAGCGAAGACTCCAGTAAGTGCGCAAATTATAACTTGGCTTTTAGGTATATTTGTATTTTTTGATGACTATGCAAATTCACTTATAGTTGGACCTATAATGAGACCAGTTACAGATAAAATGAAAATTTCAAGAGAGAAGCTTTCCTTTGTAGTAGATGCTACAGCAGCACCAATTGCAGGTATTGCTTTAATATCCACATGGATAGGATATGAAGTAAGTTTAATAAAGGATGGATATTCTCAAATAGGACAAAGTGTAAATGCCTATGGAGTATTTTTAGAAACAATTCCATACAGATTTTATAATATACTAATATTAGTATTTATAGTAGTAACAGCAGTTACTTTAAGAGAATTTGGACCAATGCTTAAAGCAGAAAGAAGAGCAAGATATGAAGGCAAATTGTTATCAGATACAGCAAAACCTATGGTATCTTCAGAAGCTACAGGACTTGAGCCAAGAGAAGGAATCAAATTAAGTATTTGGAATGCCATAATTCCTATAGGTGTACTTTTAATAGGAGCCTTTGGAGGGTTTTACTTAGATGGATACAATTCAATAATGGGTGGAGAAGATGAGGCTGTAAAAGCTATAGTAGCTTCAGCACCATCATCTTTTGCAGCTATAAGGGAAACCTTTAGTGCATCTGATGCCAGCATTGTTTTATTCCAAGCAGGATTGCTTGCAAGTATTGTTGCTATGGCGATAGGTATATCAAAGAAGATATTTACATTAGGCGAAGCTATTGATACGTGGGTAGAAGGAATGAAATCATTAGTTATAACAGGGGTAATACTTCTACTTGCATGGTCTTTAAGTGGAGTTATAAAAGAACTTGGAACAGCTAGATTCTTAGTTGCTATATTATCAGACACATTACCAAAGTTCTTACTTCCAACTATAATATTTATAATGGGAGCTATAATATCTTTTGCAACTGGAACTTCTTATGGAACTATGGGAATACTTATGCCACTTACAATACCATTAGCAAATGGAATTGCACCAGGGGATGCTCAATATATCATATTAAGTACCAGTGCAGTTTTAACAGGAGCTATATTTGGAGATCATTGTTCACCAATATCTGATACAACAATATTATCGTCTATGGGTTCAGCTTGTGATCATCTTGATCATGTTAGAACACAAATGTGGTATTCTTTATCAGTTGGTGTAATAACAATACTATTTGGATATATTCCAGCGGGATTTGGTCTTCCAATAGTTGTAGTACTTCCATTAGCCTTAGTAGCAACTATACTTTTAGTCTATATACTTGGAAAACCAATTGAAAGTGAAGAAGTAGAAAAAGCGTTCAATAAAAGAACAATACAAGAAATATAATAAATTTAAAAGTGCATTTTCAAATTTTGAAAATGCACTTTTGCCTTATCTAGGTTCTCTTTCATTATTTCTACCAAAGAAAGATATTGCATATAAACCTGCTATACCAACAAGAGAGTAAATTACTCTGCTAAATGTAGTCATGCTTCCAAATAATGCTGAAACTAGATTGAAGTCAAAGAAACCTATTAATCCCCAATTTATAGCTCCTATTACTACTAATATAAGTGCAATAACATCTAATCCCCTCATAATTACATCTCCTTTATATTTGATTTTATTACATCTATATCTTTTCCAAATTCACTAACTTTATACTAAGGATTTTATTATTAATATTTAAAATAAAGCAATATATAATTTAGTGTAAGAACTTTTTAAAATTAATATTGATATATTTGAAAAAATATACAATAATATATATAATAGTTCATTTAATATGAGAGGGGGTCATCAGATGTCAGGTAATTTTGGATATATATTAAGACTTGTACTTTTTTCCTTTGTAGTAATCATAATATATAATGTTTTAAAAATTTATGTACTACAAAAATTCAAACCAAATAAATGGTTAATATTTGGCTTAGCCATAGCAACGTTAACAGGTCCATCTATCATAAGACCTGGTTTCAATACTACTATATGGGGATTAATTCCTTCAGGTATATTTGTAATATTATTTTTATGGTTTTTTGATTTATTTAATGAAGAAAGATATACAAGTAAAGGTCAAAAGAATAATATAAAGATAAAGCCTAAAGCAAAACCTAATAGAATGAAGGATAAGGAAAATAAGGATAACAAGTAGATAAAAATAGAGAAAAAATGCAGTAGATAGCATTCTTTCTCTATTTTCTTATTGATGGATACTTAACTTTTAGTAGTTGCTAATTTTGAAAATGTCTTGGGTTTTTAGATACAATTTCAATTGCACTCATAAGTTCTTTTATTACATCAGTAGTAAATTGAGTTCTTAAATCATTTACCTTTGCATATACAAATCCTGTTTCAGTAGCTACATATAAAGGCTTTAGGTTATTTAAAGCTATAGCTTTTATATCCTCAACACATCGTGGACATGTACATATATCAGAATACTTGTCAAGAACATGAGGTAACAATTCATCAATTACAATCTCTATATAATTTTTAAGCATAATTAAATCCCCCCTTTAATATGCTTACATTGCATTATTTCATTATTAATAATATTCATAAGCGATTTCTATAAGTACTAATATCCGATTTATTTAGAAATAAGTCTTACTATAGCCCAAACTATAAGTACCCAAATGAAAATTATTACTATAGCACCAACAATTTTTTTGCTTTTAGCTTCTTTTTCTGGAATCAAGTTTTCAGTAAGTATCTTCTCTATATTTATCACTTCATCAGGTATTAGTTTATAAGCAAGCCATATTCCTAAGGGCAACAGTATTAAGTCATCAAAGTAACCAAGAATAGGTATAAAGTCTGGTACTAAATCTATGGGACTTAGGGCATATATAACAACTAATAATATTGCTAGTTTAGCATACCAAGGTGTACTTTCATTTTTATAGCATTTATATAAAACGGTAATTTCCCTTTTAATATTTCTTGTTACATATTTAGGATGCCATTTATTCCAGTTCATTTAAAACCTCCAACATTATTAAGAACAATAATATTATAAATCATAAGCAGGTAATTATCCACGAATAATTTGTAAGAGTATAAAAATTGATAGTTTCAAAGAAGGATTTAAGAAATGCACATAGAATACTATTTTAAGTAGCAGGAGAAATCAGAATATATAAACTTTTTTCTGCTTAACATTAATATTATAGATTAAAACCTATGAAAAAGAAAATTATAAATTGCAAAATTCAGCTCCAGCATTAGGACCATACTCCAAGGGATTTAGTATATATGATTGTTTATTAAGGGAGGAATAAAAATGAGAGATATAAAAATGTACTGCACTAAATGTGGTAAGGAATATCCTATACAAAATGTTCATCCAAGATGTGGAGAGTGTAATGAACCATTAGAAGTTCAACTTGTTAAAGAAGGAAAAATTAAAGAAGGAAATCCACTAAGACAAACTATGCTTGAAAGATACAGCGACTTTTTCCCATTTGGTGAAGTAAATAATGATTTATCATTACATGAAGGATTTACTCCATTAGTACCTTCTCCTAAGATAGCAAAAAAGGTAGGGGTCAAAAAGGTTTATTTTAAAACTGAAAGCCAAAATCCTACTTGGTCCTTTAAAGATAGAGGAACTTTAGCAGGAATACAGCATGCATATAGTTTAGGATATAAAAAGGTAGGGGCAGTTTCTACAGGCAATATGGCCGTATCTGTTGCAGCTTACGGACAAAGGGCAGGGTTTGAAACATTTATACTTGTAGATAAAAATATCCCAGAAGAAAAATTAAATCCTGTGGCTATATATGGAGCTAATCTAATTAAGGTGGATGGAGACTATGGTAATTTATATTACGAAAGCTTAGAAATAGGTAAAAAGTATGGAATATACTTTATAAACTCTGATGTTACATATAGAGTTGAAGGATCTAAGACTATAGCTTTTGAAATATGCGAACAGCTAAATTTTGAGGTTCCGGACTATGTTATAGTTCCAACTAGTGCTGGGGGAAATATAAGAGGAATACTTAAGGGATTTGAAGAATTTAAAGCATGCGGATTAATTGATAAAATACCTAAGATGATATGTGCTCAGGCTTCTGGATGCTCTCCAATATTTAATGCTTTTAGGGATGACAAGGAAAATATCGAGAGAGTAATAGAACATGAAACTATAGCTCATGGCATAGAAAACCCATTCCCACCAAGTGGAAATGAAGTTTTAAGAAAGATAAGAGAAAATGGGGGCATATGTGTTGCTGTAACTGATGAGGAAATAGTTACAGCACAAAAAGAAATGGCTGAGGAAGGAATTTTTGGACAGCCTGAGTCTGCAGTACCACTAGCTTCTATTAAAAAATTAGTAGCTGAAGGATGTTTAAAGGATACAGATACCGTTACTTGCATAGTTACTGGCAGTGGCCTTAAATATACTGCAGCTTTTAAAAGACATGATCTCAAGGCTTATGATTGTAAAATAGAAAATTTAAGTGACTTTATAGGAAAGTTTGAATAAACGTTTTATTTTCTATTATCCTAACTTGTAATTTAAGAATTTCTAAAATTTATAAGTGCTAAATACTAAGAATTTACAGAAGCTAATGTATCATTTAGGCAGTTTGTAAGTTCCAAAGTCTTTAGCACTTATTATATTTAGGAAGATTCAGGGATTTTTTATACTACAAGTATGACATTAGGTAATTTTATACGTATAACAAGTATAGAGCGAATTTAAAGGAGGAGAATTTATGAAATTTAAAAGAGGATTTACGGGGATTTTGTCTATTGCCATACTAGCAGCGTCTACATCTACAGCCTTTGCAGCTAGTAGGGATAACTTAAAACTAATTAACTATATTAAATTAATTGGGAAGGTTGCTCCAATAAGTAGTGAAGCAAAAGAAGAAAAACTATATAATTTTAAATCTTTTACTGGAACAGTTAAAACAATAACAGATTTTCAAGGAGCTAAAAAGGATTTAAAATATGTTCTGGTAGAAGATGCAGAAGGAAGAGAAGCAAACATTATATTATCTAAAGATACGCATATTATAAATAATGAAAACATTGGTATAGGATCTGTTATAACTGGATTCTATGATGCAGATAAACCTATGATAATGATATATCCACCTCAATACAACGCTGAAGTTGTTGCTATCTTTGATAAGAATCAAAATATTAAAGTTGATAGCTTTGATAAGAATTTAATTAGCTCCGACAAATCTTTGAAGTTAAATATTTCTAATGATACAAAGATTATTACACAAGACGGAAAGCCTTTTAAAGGAAAGCTTACAAACAAAAAGCTTGTAGTAATTTATAGCATATCTACAAAAAGTATTCCTGCACAAGCAAATCCAATTCAAATAATTGTATTATCTAAAAAGTCAGCTTAATGCTGGCTTTTTAATTTTACTTATATTATTATAAAATTAGTTGTAATAAATTTACATAGTAGGGTATTCTACATATAATTGAAAGTATAACTTCATCGTAAGAGGAGGCAGGATAAAGTTGAAAGAAGCTCATACTAATAGCAGCTCTAATAAAGTTAAAAGCTGCTGCAAGAACAAGCTATTGAAAGTAGTACAAATAACTGCTATAGTTATCATTCTTATAATGATTGGAGGATATATATTTATGAAACAGACTCAGTTTGGTAATAATCCTACAGGAGATCGATTATCAAGAGTGAAAAATTCACCTAATTATAAAAATGGAAAGTTTCAGTATGCTGTAGAAACTTCTGATTTAGGAGAAGACACTAGCATGTATGAAATGTTTAATGAATTTTTCTTTAATAAAAATAAAAGAATTAGACCTTCTTCAGATATTCCATCAGTAAAGAGCGATTTGAAAAAGTTAAAATCAGATGAAAATATTATAGTTTGGCTAGGACATTCATCTTTCTTCTTACAAGTTGATGGAAAGAAAGTTTTAATTGACCCTGTCTTAAGTCAATATGCATCTCCTGTAAAGTTTTTTAATAAAAGTTATAAGGGTAGTAGTGTATATACTGCAGATGACATACCTAATATAGATTATCTTTTTATTTCTCACGATCATTATGATCATTTGGACTATGAGACTGTTACAAAGCTGAAGCCTAAAATTAAAAAGATTATTACAGCACTTGGGGTAGGATCTCATTTTGAACATTGGGGCTATGATAATAATATTATAGTAGAAGAAGATTGGGGTGAGACTATAGTTTTAGATGAAATGTTTGAGGTAACTTTAACTCCATCAAGGCATCGTTCTGGTAGAGGAGTGAAGTCAAATCAAACTTTATGGGGATCTTTTGTGTTTAAAACGCCAAATATGAAAATTTTCTACAGTGGAGATACAGGTTATGGTCCGCATTTTAAGGACATAGGAAATACTCATGGGCCTTTTGACCTTGCTATTATGGAATGCGGACAGTATAGTAAGTATTGGAAAAATTCACATATGATGCCTAAGGAGGTAATTCAGGCTTCGCTAGATTTAAAAGCAAAAAAACTAATGCCTGGACACTGGGCAAAGTTTGCTCTTTCCATGCATGATTGGGATGAACCTATAATTAAAGTTATAGAAGAAAGCAAGAAAAAAAACATGCCATTATTGTATCCGTTGATTGGACAAAAACTAGACTTAAAAGAGGCTGTTACAATGGAAGCATGGTGGGAAAAAATAAAGTAGATAGAAAGAGATAAATAAAAATACAAAACGGTGCTATAGGATAATCAGAGGATTTCATGACAATTAAGTATTTGAGGGAGATAGAAATTTTGTAAAGTGAAATTTCTATCTTTCTCTTTCAAATCCTTTATATCTAGTACCTTGAAAGGTAAGCTTGCCAGTATCCCCTTCAATTAGCATTCCAAATTCATCTGAATTAATTCTGAACTCTATTCTATCTCCACTTTCTACTTCAAAAGTAATATAATAAGTAGTTGAGTGACTTGTATGATGTATATTATCATTGTTATTGTGAACATGACTGGATACACTTGTTCTTTTAGCTACGACCTTTGACCAAACGGTAAGCACAGGTTGTGAATTATTATATCTTGTTGTTTTGATTGACCCAACTATAGTAAATATAAAACCACCAATAACTAAGCAAAAAACAATAATCATAAAAATGGGAGCAAAATAAGCAAATAAAAAACTGTCAAAAGTATTGTTAAACGGACTCATATAAATCCCTCCTTTATTTTCAATATATTCTACATACCTAATATAATTCCTATGTAAAATTAAAAATATAGAGAGAATAGCGTAGATTATACTTTGTGAAAAATTATGTATTCTTTTAACTATTATGCTCATAGAAAGTTTAGGAAAATACAAAAGCTTTATATGGGTTATAAAAAAATTATAATTTTATGTATATATTTTAATACTATAAATTATATAATAAGATAAAGTAAGGAGGCGACAATAATGAATTTTATAGATATGCATTGTGATACTATATATAAACTTATGGATGATTCAAAGTTTGGATTATACAAGAATAAGTTTTCTATTGATATACAAAAGATGAAGAAGACAAATTATAAGGCGCAATTCTTTGCATTGTTTATAGATGCAGGGGAAACTCCAAATAGATTAAATAGAGCAATGGATATGGCTAATAGATTTCACATGGAAATAGAGAAAAATAGGGAATGTATCTCTTTGGCTAGAAACTATAAAGAACTTAAATATAATGAAGAGCGCGATAAACTTTCAGCATTCTTAACCATAGAAGAAGGGGGAGCATTAGAAGGTAACATTGATAATTTAAAAAGATTTTATGATTTAGGAGTAAGATTGATAACACTTACATGGAATTTTAAAAATGAAATAGGGTATCCTGCTTATGATAGGATAAATAGTCATAAAGGATTGACTCCATTTGGTATAGAAGTTATAGAGCAAATGAATAACCTCGGAATTATAATAGATGTATCTCACCTTTCAGATGGAGGATTTTATGATGTGCACAAATATTCAAAGAGTCCATTTGTAGCGTCCCATTCTAATGCTAGGGCAGTACAAAATCATCAAAGAAATTTAACTGATGAAATGATAAAAGTTTTATCAAACAAAGGTGGAGTTACAGGAATAAACTTTTGTACAGAATTTCTTACTGAAGACAGTGTAAGTAAGATAGAAGACATGATTAAACATATAAAGCATATTAAAAATATTGGAGGAATAGATGTCATAGCATTAGGAACGGATTTTGATGGTATACATTCTAAAGTTGAAATAGAAGATGCATCTCAAATGGATAAGCTTATTTATGCTCTTGAAAAGGAAAAGTTTTCTCTGAATGAAATAGAAAAGATATGCTATAAAAACATAGAAAGAGTTATAAAAGATACACTAAAGTAAAGGATGATTAGAATGAAAGAATTGAAAGTGGGCATTTTTTCATGGTTTGGATATATAATGCCTTTTGAAGAAAGGATAAAAATTGTAAAGGAATCAGGATTTGATGCTGTATCAATTTGGTGGGAAGATGAGCTTCAGGATACGCAGAATAGTATAATTCTTAAAAAGGATAATATTCCTGAAATTGTTTCGAAGTACGGACTTATTTTAGAAAATATTCATGCCCCTTTCACAAACACTAGTGATTTTTGGGAAGGTGATTTAACTACAAGAAAAGCTCTTGTAAATCAGCATATAGGATGGATTAAAGATTGCAGCAAATTTAATATTCCTATAATAGTTATGCATGTATCGGAGTTTTTTAAAGTAGAAGAGCCAAACTACTTAGGAATAGAGTGTTTTTTAGAAATAGTAAGGGTAGCAGAGGATTTAGGTGTAAAGGTTGCTATAGAAAATACTGATTACAATATATTTGTGGACTATATACTTTCTAATATAGACTCTCCTAATTTAGGATTTTGTTTTGATACCTCTCATAATGTGATTTCAAAAGGAGAAAAAGTAAACTTACTTGAAAAGCATGGACATAGATTATTTGCAACGCATATATCTGATAATGATGGATTAAAGGATAGGCACTGGATACCTTATAACGGGAACATAGACTGGGCTACATTAAAAAAAGATTTTCCTTTAGACACATATAAGGGGATTTTAGGTATGGAGCTTTATACAAGAGAAGATGAGAAGAAAATAACCCCCAAGGAATTTGCAGAAAAAGCTTATCTTAATATTAATAAATTGAAAAGGTACCTACAATTATAGAAAAAATGTCACATTTTCCTTTTTGAATGTCGGAATATAATTTTTATTGACAAACGAACATGTGTTCTTTATAATAAATAATGTTAATACAGGAATAATATATAAGCTTCACTCATATATTTGTTATATAGAAAAATACCTTAAAGAAATAAGAGGTGTTGATTTATAACAAAAGCAAGAATAAATGGGGGTATACGTATGAATAATAAATTGTTTGTCAAGATATATTATAATGTTAATGGTAAAGGAATTTCCGAAGGAGATACTGCGAAGTATTTGATTGGGGGAGGATTTTATAATAAGGAAGGCGGACATTTTACATTTAAGGCCAGAAGTTTAGATGAGGCAAAGCTTATAGCAAATAATCTTTCTTATAAAAATAAGCTTAATAATTTGAATTTGTTCTTATTACCAGATTCAATTGTAATCTAATATATAAGTAAAATATGAAAATCTATATATAAAAAAGATATCCTTATAATAAATATAAATTATAAAAAAGTCAGCTAGTATTTAGCTGATTTTTTTGATTTATAAAGACTATTATAATTATAATATTATATAAGATACGTAAAAATTATTATATAATAGTAATAGCGTTAAAATAGGGGGAGTTTTCATGGATGAGATAGTGGAAATTTTAAATGTAAAGGTTAAAGTTTCTTCTAAAGAAAAATTAGCATATACATTGGTTGTTTTAACTTCATTACTCTGGGGGTCATCGGCAACGGTTGGGAAAATTGTGTTAAAAAACTTAAGTAACTTTCAAATACTATTTTATATTTCATTTATAGCTTTTATTAGCCTTTTTATTATTTCATGGAAAAGGGGAAGTGTAAAAGAGGTTAAAAGTTATACTAAAAGAGATTATTTTAATTTTGCCTATATGGGTTTTATAGGAGTGTTTCTATACGATATATTTTTTTATGGAGCGCTTATGTATGCCCCAGCACAAGAAGTTTTTATAGTGAATTACACATGGCCTGTATGGGTGGGAATATTCTCGTGTATTTTAATTAAGGAAAAATTTAATATTAAAAAGGCAGTTGCTATAGGTATGGGATTTATAGGAATATATCTTGTAGTAAGTAAAGGAAAGATGAATATAGCTGTAGAAATGGAAAATATGAAGGGATATGTAATGGCTTTAATGGGAGCTGTATGTTATGGAGTATTTTCGGTACTTGGTAAAAAACATAATTATGATAAATTTTTATCTATGATGTTTTACTATGCATTTACTTTTGTATACATAGCCATTTATTTATGTATATTTTATTATATACCAGCAATAAATTTTAAGGAGTTTTTAGGATTAATATGGCTTGGAGCTTTTTCAGGAGGAATTGCATCGGTATTGTGGTTCTTGGCCTTAAAGTATGGAGATACGTTTAAAATGTCAAATATGATTTTTCTGACTCCTTTTATATCACTAATATATACTCATTTTATATTAGGCGATAGAATATATGTATCTTCTTTTATAGGATTATTATTTATAATAATTGGGATATTAATTGAAAAGCTAGTGAATACGGCATAATTATTATTTAATATTATCGGAGGTTTGCTATGGAGCTTAGTTTTTTAGGTGGAGCTTATGAAGTCGGGGCAAGTTCTATCCTAATCAATATAAACGGTAAAAATATTTTGCTTGATTCAGGAATAAGGCAGGGAGCAGCAAAAGATCCACTACCTGATTTTAGAACTATTCAAGAAAAGGGGGGAGTAGATGCTATAATGATAAGCCATGCCCACATGGATCATACAGGCTCCCTTCCTATCATAAGTAAGGAATATCCAAATGCTAAAATTTATATGAATAACATGACCAAAGATTTAGTAAGGGTGTTGCTTTATGACAGTTTAAAGATTATGAATAATCGTGAAGCAGAAATTCCTTTATATGCTGAAATAGATGTACAAAATATGCTGGATAGAGTGTTTACTATAAATTATCAAGTAGAATTTCCTATATTTGATAACATAACTATTACATTTTATAATGCAGGGCACATTGCAGGGGCTTCTTTGGTATACATTAAGTCAAAGGAAGGGGCATTATTTTACTCAGGGGACTTTTCATTATTTTCTCAAAGAACTGTTGAAGGAGCAAAGGTTCCAAAACTTAGACCGGATGCAGCTATATTTGAAGCAACCTATGGTGATAAGCTTCATTCAAACAGGGAACTGGAAGAGGAAAGGCTTATAAATATAGTTAATCAGTGCGTTGTAAATAAAGGTAAAATGCTTATACCAGCCTTTGCATTAGGAAGGGCTCAAGAAATAATACTCATACTTAAAAAGGCAATAAATAAGGGACAATTAAAAAAGGTAAATATATATGTGGATGGAATGATAAGAAATATAAATAGTGCATATAAATTTAATCCATTATATCTTAAAAATTCTTTAGGAAAAAAGATATTAAGGGGCATAGAGCCTTTTTATGATGATTACATAAAACCCATTGAAAAGCCGGATGAAAGGGAAGAGATATTTAAAAAGGATGAACCAATTGTTATAATTTCAAGTTCAGGAATGTTAACGGGAGGGCCCAGCTTAGCCTATGCAGAAAAAATAGCTTCCATGGAAAATGGATACATAGTGATTACAGGATATCAAGATGAAGAAAGTCCAGGTAGAAAACTTTTAAACCTTTTAGAAGCTGTGCCCAATGAAAGAGTTCTTGAAATAAACAGTAGAAGCATACCTATAAAATGTTCTATAGAAAGAGTGGGACTTTCAGCTCATGGGGATAAAAGTGAGATAAAGGCACTTATAAATATGTTAGCACCTAAAAATGTGTTCTTAGTTCATGGTAATGGTGAAATTATAGAAAATTTGGGACGTGAACTTATACCAGAAATAAGGGTAAATGTATTTATTCCGAAGCTTGGAGATAGTTATAACATAAATATAAATAACCCAAGAAAGCAGTGGAAAAAAGAATTTCAACAGGCTTTAAAAATGGAAGTGGAATTATGTGGAGAAAACATAAAAGACCTGTGGAAATTTATAAGAGAAAATTATGGAGAAAAGTTATTTACTGTAGAAGAGCTTATGTATTTATGGAGTGGAAGTAACAAGCATACTGTAAGTTCTTTAGAAAAGCTTCAAGATACTATTTTAAAATCCTCATACTTTGAAACGGATAACAAAAGATTATTTTTATTTAAGGGGAAATCTGAAGAAGATGTATTAGAAACTTTAGCTCCAAAGGAATTAAAACCTAATGAGCTTTCAGAGTTAGTGGAAAAACATTTTAAGGAATATAACTATAAAAAGTCAGGCTTTATATATGCAGAAAAAAAGGTCATATTAAACTTTGATTTTCCAAGGGCTGTATCAAGTGAAATAAATAAGACTATAGAAATCTTTGAAGAGGAAACAAGCTGGAAGGTAGAAATAAATAATGCCTTAAACACAAACAAAGCAGAACAAGTGATAAGAGAAATTTTAAAAGATGCAGATATAAAAAAGATATCCTTTAGAGGAAATGCTGCTGCGGTAACTTTAAATTCTAGTTATAATATCACAAATGAAGAAGAGAAATTTAAAGAAATCACAGGATGCAATTTAGAAATTTTAACAAAGGGCACTGAAAATATAAATGAAGCTTTAAAGGGGAATATACAAGAAAGCAGCGGTAGCTTTAAAATGGAGCAAAATCAATCACTAAGCTATATAGATGAGGCCTTTAGAGAAGAAGAATTTAAACCCTATAAAAAGGGAATTAAAAATAATCACTTAGGACAATATATTGAACTTTCTTTTATAACTCCTATTATAGGTATTAAGTATAAAAATAAGATAGAAGAGATTGCTCATAAAACGGGATGGAATATATTCATATCAAATTCATCAAATATGAATGAAATAATAAACATAGTTTGTTTATACTGCAGAGAAGAGGGGATAGCTTTAAAGAAAAAACCTTCCTTTAACCAAGTAGAACTTACAGTAACTTTAAAAGTAGAAAATGGAAGTGAAGAAGCTTTACAAAGGGTAAAAGAAAAGAGTGAAAGAAAAACAGGATGCAAAGTTATAGTTTAGAGATTTTGTAATGGAAAATTTATAATTAAGAAGTGCCTTCTATAAACTAAAAAGAAAAGTACAACTAAGATTAAGGAAAGTCAAAATGGCTTTCCTTAAAAATTTGTTCTATAAAAACTTGTTGCAAAATTATATCCGCACAAAACACCAAAAATTAAATAAGACGGAATACTTGAGTTTAAATTTATTAATATCTTAGATAATTTAGGAAAAATGTTTAAAAAATAAATATTTAAGCTAAAAGATAATAGTAGCAGAGGTATTACAATAAATATTAATTTATTTACATTAACTTTCCAGGTACCATTTTTCTTAAATTGCTTAAACAAATATTCTATAGACATGAATACACCTAATATTATGGCTATAAATATTGGGAGAATTGAATATAAAATATTAATTTCAAAATTCATATTAATATAGTTTTTGGATAAAGTATTAGACCAATTAATAAACAAAACTAAAATATATATCAATACAATATATAGGATATATAACATATATTTTTTAAATTTCATAACGATCTCCTTTTGAAGTATATTACAAATATAGCATATGTTTTAATTGTTATAAAATAAATATTGAATTATTATGGGAATAAAGTTAGTTTCACATATTATAAAAAGTTTAAATTTAAATGAAAATTAAATGAACCATTTGGTAAATGTATGCATCTAATTAGTGTAAGGCAAAAAAGTAGCGCTACAGTTTGCAAAGAAAGGTAGGAAATCAATTGAATAGAGATGCATTTGTAGATAAAGTTCTTGAGGCTGAATCTACTTTATATCGGGTATCTAAATCAATTTTGATGCATGATGAAGATTGTGAGGATGCAGTTCAGGGGGCAATTTTAAAAGCTTATAATAAGTTTGATACATTAAAGAAGGAACAATATTTTAAGACATGGTTGGTTAGAATCCTTATAAATGAATGCTATAGTTTAAAACGTAAAGAATATTCACAGGTATCTTATGAAGAATACTTTGAGTCTATCAAGGCTGATGATAAAAAGGATTATAGCGAACTATATTTGGCTATTCAGAAATTACCAGAGCGTATCCGTATTACAATTGTTCTTTATTATGTAGAAGGATATTCGGTAGAAGAAATTAAGCAAATTTTAAAAATACCTGCAGGAACTGTAAAAAGTAGATTGGCAAAAGGACGAAAACTATTAAAAATAAAGTTAGAGAATATGGAGGCAATGTATGGACAATTATAATTGGAATAATGCCTTTCCGGATACGCCTGAAAGTTTTAAAAATAAGGTAAGTGAAACATTAAACTGCTTACCAGATCAAAAGGAGAATGGTGAAATGGAAAATAAAAAAATATTTAATATGGGATCATTTAAGAAAAAAGTTATAATTACATTAGCAGCTACTATGATAATAGGAACAACTGTATTTGCTGCTGGAAAAGTATTCTTTATAAGTTCACATGGGAGTAACATACCAACTTATACTAACATTCCTACAGTAGAACAAGTAAAGAAGGATTTCGGATTTAATCCTAAATTGATTAAGGAATTTAATAACGGATATGTGTTTGAAAATGGATGCACTGTAAATAATGAAGGGCTTGATGAGAAAGGTAACTCTGTAGGAAAAACAAAAGAACTTGATTTTACTTATAAAAAAGGCAATGATAAATTAAGCCTTTCTATGGATAATCAAATACTGGGTGAAAAATCAAATAAAGAGACTGTTGTAGATACTTATAACGGTATAAATTTATGTTATCATTCATATGCTAACAAGCTTGTACCACCAGATTATAAAATGACAGAACAAGATAAGAAGGATGAATTGTCTGGTAAATATGTATTTAGCTATGGTTCTGATAAAGAAAAAATTTCTCAAGTTCAATATTTAAATTGGATGCAAGATGGAATTTACTATTCTTTTTTAGCAATTGATTCTAATGTATCACAAGATGAGCTAGTTAAAATGGCACATCAGGTTATCGATACCAAATAAAAATGGTAGTATGTATAGATATAAATAAAGCCATAATGACATTAAAAGTCATTATGGCTTTCTCTATTATTAACATTTGACAAATATATAATTCAGAAGCAAATGAGGAATATTTTACTATATTTAAGGAAGCAGGGTGGAAACTTGTTGTTTCTGTAGGAAATCAAATGCATATTTTTTCAGCACAAGCTGGGACTAAACCTATTTATAGTGATTGTGAATCAGAAATAGATAAATATATAGGTGTAAGAAATGTAACAAGAAAGGGAATACTCTGCAGTATTTTTTATAATTTTAGGTGCTTTTTATATTGTTATAAGTTCAAATTACTATAAGAAATATAAAAAGTCTTTGTAAATTATACGCAAATTAAAGAATATAAAGATAGTACAATTCATTAATAAGATAAAGGATATTATTTTTATATAGAAAACTAATAATTGTTTATTTTCATAATTAAGAAAAATATTGTTTACAAATGAATGTAATTGGAATATAATAATATAAATTTATATTTTATAAATTTGAAGAAGGGAAGAGTAGATATTAATTAACAACTATAGCGAGTGGAGGATGGTGAAAGCTCCATGTTAAGATTAGTATTGAAGGACATCCTGGAAGAGTTTACTTGAAAACATGTTGTAGGGTAAATCGGTATCCACCGTTATATGGAATAGAGATAACTTAAATTACTAAGTTAAGTAGGATGGCACCGTGAAGTATTTACTCTCACTCCTTATATAGGAGTGAGAGTTTTTGTTTTTGGTGTATCTTATAATATCCTTATCGGGAATGGATCCGCCCGAAAGGCTTAATTTGTGTTTAGGTTAATAAGGGTGGCATCGCGACGTTTCGCCCCTTGGAATATTTCCAAGGGGTTTTGTTTTTTATTAAGAAATAATAAGGAGGATCAAGTTATGAAAAGAGTGCTTGTAGAACAGTTAAAAAATCATATAGATGAAGAAGTTTTGATTAAAGGATGGGTTGCTAGAATAAGAAAGCTAAAATCAGTTACATTTTTAATAATAAGGGATAGGACTGGTTTGGTGCAATGCATTGCTACTAATGAATTTATGGAAGCTAGGTCTATAAAGCTTGAAACAGTAGTTTCAATTATAGGTAGTGTTGTTGAAGGGAACAACTCATATAATCCGTTTGAAGTACAAATTAAAAGCATGGAGATATTAAGTCAGGTGACAGAGGAACTTCCTATAGAGATAAATAAAAAAGATCTTGAGGTAAATCTTGATGTGATGCTAAATAATAGGGTATTAAGTCTAAGGCATGAGAAGAAGAATGCTATATTTAAGGTTCAAAATATAATAGTAGAGGCATTCAGAGAATTTTTAAAAGGAGAGGGATTTACAGAAATATTTACTCCTAAAATAGTTGCGGAAGGCGCAGAGGGAGGAAGTGAGGTTTTTTTAGTTAAATATTTTGAGGAGAATGCCTACTTGGCTCAAAGTCCTCAATTTTATAAACAAATGATGGTGGGTGCAGGCTTTGAGAGAGTTTTTGAAATAGGGCATGCCTATAGGGCTGAGGAGCACAACACAAACAGACATCTTAATGAATATGTAAGTATGGACCTTGAAATGGGCTTTATAGATGGGTTTGAAGATATTATGGACATTGAAGAAAAATTTATAAAACACATGCTATTAAGTTTAGACGAAAGAGGCGCAAAATATATAGAACTTTTAGGAGCTTCTCTTCCTGTTATAGAGAATAAAATACCAAAGATAAAATTTAATGATGCTATTAATATATTAAATACAATGTATAAGAAAACTCTATCAGGAGATTTAGATCCAGAGGGAGAGAGGCTAATATGTAGTTATGTAAAGGAAAAATATAATTCGGATTTTGTATTTATAACCCACTACCCAAGAGAAAAAAGACCTATGTACACCATGCCAAGTGGCGAAGAAGAAACTAAAAGCTTTGATCTTTTATTTAGGGGTATAGAGATAACCACAGGAGGACAAAGAATTCATGATTATAATATGCTTATAAATAATATGCTTTACAAAGGTCTAAATCCTAACAATTATGAGTACTATTTAAATACTTTCAAGTATGGAATTCCTCCACATGGAGGGCTTGCAATTGGACTAGAAAGGTTAACAGCTATGATACTTGGACTGAGCAATGTAAGAGAAACATCTCTTTTCCCAAGGGATAGAACAAGGCTTCAACCATAAATGATATAGGTTTTCTTTGTAGAAATAGTAGTTATCTACTTGTAGTCAGATCTACTATTTCTATGATGTTTTTAAAAATTCTTAAAATGGATACAGGTGTAACAGTGATTATTAATTAACAATTATTATAGCCAAGCTTTAAAATTAGATGTATAATAATTGTAATATATTATAGTTAAAGAGGGGGATTCTTAATGTACGAATTTAAAGAAGAATATAAAACGGGAATAGATTTCATAGATGAACAACATAAAGTTCTCTTTGAAATAGCTGAAAAAACTTATACTTTATTAAAAAATGAATTTACAATTGATAAATATGATAAAATAGTAGCATTAATAAAAGAACTTCAAGACTACACTGTTTTCCATTTTACAGCTGAAGAAGAGTACATGAAAAGTATTGGTTATAAAAGAATGTTTACTCAAAAGGTTGAGCATGATGCATTTATAAAAAGAATTAATGATGTAAATTTCTCAAAGATTGATGAGAATCAAGAAGAATATATAATTAGCATATTACAACTTTTAAATGATTGGTTGACAGGGCATATTTTTTCAAATGACAAACTTATAGGAAAATAATTTAGAAATAGTACGACATTTTTAATGCTAAATGCTAAATGAGGGAATTTCGTTTTGACGAAATTCCCTCATCTATTTCCTATAAGTTTTTGTAACTCCACAGGCTGCCGCCCTAAAATATTTTAGAAATTTAGTAGTTTACATGAAGAACTTTTTAATGCTCTGGAGCATTAAAAACGTAGTAATATCCTTTTTAGCTGCATCCAGTAGTAGAGCCGCAGTCTAAACAAACCATGCAAGTTCCATTTCTAACCATTCTTGTGCTAGAACAATGAGGGCAGGTAGAGCCGTAAACTCTTTCCCCATCTACTTTTTCACCACCAAAAGTTGTAAAGCTTACTTCCAATGTTGCCGATGAAGAAGCTATGTCTGTTATTTCAGAGCAATCGGTAGTCTTTTGATCTTCAATAATATCCTCAGTTGAAATTATATTTGTTTTATTTGTATTTGAGTCGTAGCTTTCAGGTCTTACCTGACATCTTGAATAATCATCAAGTTCTATGTCTATAATCTTACTTATAAGATCGGATATAGAAGATACATATTTAATATAAGGATGCTTTTGAACAAAGCCATATGGTTCGTATTTTTGACCTCTAAGCATTCTTGCAATGTCCTGAGGTGGTACATGGTATTGAAGCATTACTGAAATTGACTTAGATAGTGAATTTAAAAGTCCAGTAATTATAGTTCCTTCTCTATCTGTAGTTATATATATTTCAGATATCTCTCCATTTTCACGTCTATTAACTGTAGTATATATTTTAACGTCATTTATTTGAGCAGGGTGAGTAGTGCCGCGCCTAATACCTGCTGCTTTGTCACGTCTTGGTCCTTTAACACCCTTTTGAAGTTCTCTTGCTTTTTCAAGTAATGCATTATAAGTCAAGGATTCAAGTTTTACTTCAGTATCAGAATTTAAACTTGTATTTAAAGGCTGACTTGCCTTAGAGCCATCTCTGTAAAGAGTAATACCCTTAATTCCAAGTTTCCAAGAAGTTAAAACAACTTGTTTAAAATCTTCCACTGTAGCAGTTTTTGGAAGATTAACTGTTTTGGATATAGCTCCAGATATAAGTGGGGTAAGCGCAGCAACCATCTTCACATGGCCCATAGGACTTATATATCTTTCACCACTACCACAGCGATTTGCAGTATCAAATATGGCTAAGTGTTCATCTTTTAAATGAGGAGCACCTTCGATTTTACCATCTATTACTTTATCATGCTCTTTTCTAAGTATATAATCCATTATATCTCCAATTTGAACTTCATTATAACCTAAGTTCTTAAGTGAAGTTTTTATAACAGGATTTATAACTGTCATCATTCCGCCGCCAACAAGCTTTTTATAAACAATATGGCTAAAGAATGGTTCAATTGAAGTTGCTCCAGAATCCATGGCAAAAGAAATAGTTCCTGTAGGTGCAATAACAGATACCTGTGCGTTTCTATAACCATACTGCTCACCATTTTTAAGGGCATTAGTCCAACACTCCTTAAGTAGTAAACTTACATTTTCCAAACATTCCTTTGAGAGTATATCATGATTAATTTTAATAGGATTATATTTTAAATCCTCATAATCTAAATTAATATCTGTATCATCAGTATTAATAGCACCAGCAACTCTTGAGTGATTTCTTATGACCTTAAGCATATATAATTTATTTATATCATATTTATCAAAGGTTCCAATTTCCTTAGCCATTAAAGATGATACAAAATAGGAATGGCCTGTAAGTATTCCTGTTAGGGAAGCAGCAAGTGTTCTTCCTTCTTCAGAATCATATGGGTATCCCATCACCATAAGAAGTGATGCAAGGTTGCTTACACCAAGCCCTGTGGTTCTAAATATATATGTTTTTCTTGCTATGTCTTCTGTAGGGAACTGTCCCCAGTGTATTGAAGCTTCAAGTATAAGTTGAGTAAGTCCTATAATATGAACATATCCTTCTAAATCTATATTTTTCTTTTTGTCATCATAAAACTTGTAAAGATTTATTGATGCTAAATTACAAGATGTATCATCTAAAAAAGCATATTCTCCACAAGGGTTAGTTGAATTTATGTTATTATAGTGAGCACCATAAATTCCATTTTCTCCAGCAGGACAAGTATGCCAAGCGTTAAATGTATCTAAAAATTGGGGAGCAGGGTCTGCACAAGCCCATGCGGAGTTATTAAATGCATCCCATAAAGCTTTAACTTTAACATTTTTATCTAAATTTTCATCAACTCGTCCTTTAAGATCAATGATTGCTTCAGGGTCTTTATGTAAGTCTTCTACTTTGCTCATAAATTCATCAGAAAATCTCACAGAATTATTACTATTTTGCCCTGAGACAGTTTCGTAAGCCTCGCCATCCATATCCATATCATAACCCATTTTTCCTAGAGCTTTAACCTTTTCTTCTTCATGAGCTTTCCAAGTTATAAAATCCATTATTTCAGGATGGTCTATATCAAGGCATACCATTTTAGCAGCACGTCTTGTAGTACCACCAGATTTTATAGCACCAGCGTTACGATCAAGGCCTTTTAAAAAGCTCATAAGACCTGAAGATACTCCTCCACCAGAAAGATGCTCACCTCTTGCTCTAATGCTTGAAAAATTGCTACCTGTACCAGAACCACCCTTAAATAGTTTAGTTTCTGTTACATATTGTTCTGAAATAGAATGAGGTCCTAAAAGTTTATCCTCTACAGAAAGTATAAAACAAGCTGAAGCTTGAGTTCTTGTGTAATTATCTTCACTTTCAACTATTTTTCCAAGGGTTTCATCATAATAATAAGTACCTTGTTTACTACCCTTTATATTATAGGAATGAGAAAGTCCTGTATTGAACCATTGAGGAGAATTTGGGGCATACATCTGATTAAGTAAACCATACACCATTTCATCATAAAATATAGATTTTTCTTCTTCAGTTTTTAAAAGGCCTTCATTTATTAGAGCTTCTGTCCAAAAGTTCACCATTCTATGGGCTACCATTTTCATACTATTTTCGTAACCACACTCGTTTGGCACACCAGCTTTTCTAAAATACTTAGAAGCAATAATATCACAGGCATTTTGAGAATAATGTTCAGGAAACTCTAAATCCTTCATATCTACTAGTACTTTTGAAGTTTTATGATCTTTTAAAAATACATCAACTTTTTTCCAATTAAATAAATCATAAACAGTTAAGTTTTCACTACTTTCTAGAGTTTTTGTATAATATCTTTTTACTATGTGTTTTAAAGAATTAATTTCTTTTAAAAACGGCATATAAATTCCCCCTTTTAATTAAGACTGTTTTAGTATACAATAGGATTAACAAGCAAAATTGCTTGTAATTATCTTACAAATGTAATATGCAAGCAATATATATTGTAGTACATTATAATCATATACACAACATCTAGTTTTAATACAAATTTTTAGTTTAATACTAGTAATATAGGAAAAACAATCAAAATCATCAATTTATATACAAATTCAAATTTGCATATAATAATAATTGCATAGTAAATAATAATAAATGAATAATAGATAATAACTGATGTTGATTATTATTTACTAATTACATTGATAATATATTGACAATTAAAATAATAGATAATAATATAAAATCAACTAAATAAGTATGAAATTTAAAGTAAGGGTGGATATATATGAATATTACTCAGGAAGCGGATTATGCAGTAAGGGCATTGCTGATTTTATCAGAAGAAGGGGACGAGGCTAAACTTGATGCTAAAACAATAGCAGAAAGAGGATGCATTCCATTAAGATTCCTATTAAAACTTTTAAGAAAGCTTATACATGCGGGTTTGGTAAAATCCTATAGGGGGGTAAATGGAGGATATGCGCTAGCTAAAAGAAGTAAGGATATAAATCTAAGAGATATTATAGAAGCAGTGGAAGGCCCCATAGCTATAAATAGATGCCTAATAAAGGATGGAGTATGTAATGCAAATAGACGTTCATTTTGTACAATTCATAAAGGTCTTGAGAAGGTACAAGAGATTCTTTCTAGTGAACTAGAAAAAATTAATTTAGAGGAGTTAAAAAGTAATTGATACACATTTTATAGATGGTTCAGCATGGCTTTTAACAACTGCTCGTATATACTTTTATTTATGAACTATACTGGATCATTATTATCTGCATTAGCATATTTACCAGTATGTGTGTCTACAACATTGGCAGATATTTTGTTCTTATATAGAGAAGAATGGGTTTAAATAAATCTAAGTTTATAAAAAGCTCCTTAGTATCTCTTATAGCACCTGGATATTCTATATGGGCGATATACGGTTCAGGTACAGAAGAATTGCATATGGATGCTTTTAGGAGTGCCATTTTACTTATACACTAAAATCCAAAATAAATATAAAGATGGAGCTAATTTAAAGACATGTAAACAAATATGGGAAAAGTAGTATAATAAATTTATATATAAATAAAAGGGACTTAAGTTTTTAAGTCCCTTTTATTTATAGGTTGTTATCTTTTATAAAAAGAGTTCCTGTTATAGCAAGTATCCAAGAGTATTCCCATAGAGGTTGAAGAATTATTCCAGCCACCACTGCTACTAATGCAATATCTGCATTAGTTCTTCTAGCTTTGTCCCTTATTTCGGTAATAATTTTTTCAGACATAATTACACCTCTTGTAACTTATTAATATATAAGGTTATATAGGAAATAATTCCAATTACTATTATATCATTAGTGCCACCCACATGACAAGTGGCAAGTGACTTTCTCACTTGCCACTTGTCATGTGGGTGGCACTTTTATCTTATGGTATTTATTGAAGCATCTTCAAAAAATGTATTTACATTATATAGGAAAAGTATATCATCTACAGAGTTAGTTTTTGCAAGGTCTGTTATGCTATTTGTATAATATCTTGGGTCAACCATATATATTTCGCTATAATGATTTGTTAAAAATGGTACTAGACTGTTAGCGTAGGAATCCTTTATAACTAAAAGTCTTTTATGATTTTTAACTCTAGTTTCTATTTTTACAAGTGGATGATTACTATTAAAGAAAACAGTATATTTATCTTTTTTATTAGCATTTTCAAGGTGTAGGAAAGAATCACGCTCTTTTTTTTCATCAGAGTACCAAACTTTATAATGAGTTTCTTCTTTAGGAGTATAAACTTCTATGGTATCAGGTTTTATATTTCTAAATCCGCTTCTTGAATACAAGGTTCCATAAAACTCATCACTAAGCTTTTTAATATTAAAATCCTCTTTTTTAAGAGGCAAGTATCCCATATATTTACCTAAATCTTCATAGGCATAAAAAGCGCCTTCTGTAGTCCAGTGATGGTCTGTTCTATAGTATATATACTTATCCTTATTGGAATTCATAGTATCAAATACATCCACAAATTTTATATCTTTACCTAGTCCTTGATTAACTTGATTTATGTAATCTCTCTGGTCAGCAGGAGAAGCATAAGAAGGAAGTCTATCCTCAAGTATCTTAGTAGAGTTTGGTGCAAGCATAAAGTATACATGAGTATCTTTGTTGTTTGAAGCAAAGTTATTTATTGTATTTAATTTATTTTCTAAGTTTTTAATGCTTGGTTTTTCGAATTTTTGAAATAAATACCCATCTTTTCCTAAGTACACATCATTATTTTCTGTTTTTCCTAGAAGTTTTTCTGTAGTAGATTTCACCCCTATCCAGAAATCCCTTCCCACAAATTGATCAGAAATATATTTTTCATAGTTAGATGTATATTTTCCTTCTATTAAACGATCCATAGAAAACTTAGGTTTTTGCTGAAGAGTTCTATTTTCAGAATCAGAGAAGTTTTTATCTGCTGTTACTATATTACTTGCCAATATAACAACTATATATAAGAACACAAAGGCTCCCAGTACGCATTTATATACATTCTTGTATCTCTTCAAAAGTATCACCTCCTAAAATTTAAAGTATAAGAATGGATTATAGCTTTCATTTACTAAATATGAAGTACAAATAAATATAAGTAAAAGATAAATAAGAGGAATAATTATAGCCCCAATAAATTTAACTTTTCCTTTTAATCTTTGCATAAGTTTCCATGGCAGTGGAGTTGAGCAAAGTATAAGCAATATAAATAATATGCTATTATTTGAAATATAGTAAAGGGTAGTTGTATCCATAAAAGTACGACTTCCAAAGCCAAATAATGTTTTAATGAATTCTAATCCTAAGCTCATATTTTCAAATTCGAACAATATCCATCCAAATACTATAAGAAGAAAGGCATATGTATGTGCTATTATTTTTGGTTTATTTTTGAGCCATTTTAAAATAAATGCCTTTTCTAAGGCTAAAATAACCCCAAAGTATAATCCCCAAAGTATAAAATTCCAGTTGGCTCCATGCCAAAACCCCGTTAAAAACCAAACTAAAAATAAATTTCTATATCTTTTTATAGCATTTACTCTATTTCCTCCAAGAGGTATGTACACATATTCTCTAAACCAAGAACCTAAAGATATGTGCCATCTTCTCCAAAACTCAGTAATACTCTTTGAAATATACGGATAATCAAAGTTCTTCATAAGCTCAAAACCAAACATCCTACCAAGACCTATAGCCATATCAGAATATCCACTAAAGTCATAGTATATTTGAAATGTAAAGCCTAGTATTCCAAGCCAAGCGGAAAGGACAGGAAGTTCCCCCATAGGAGTAGTTTTAATAGCTCGCCAAAGTATTCCTATATTATTAGCTAAAAGAACTTTCTTTGAAAGACCTATAATAAACAACTCAGCGCCAGAACCAAATTTGGCTAAGGTAACACGTCTACTCCTAAGTTGCTCTTCAATGTCATCGTATTTAACGATAGGACCTGCAACAAGTTGAGGGAACATAGTTATGTATGTTCCAAAGGATATAATATTCTTTTGAACAGGAGTTTTATCCCAATATACATCAATTACATAGGACATAGTTTGAAAAGTATAAAAGGAAATTCCAAGTGGTAATGATAATTTTTTTGCTTCTAGACTAAGATTTAATAATGCATTTAAATTATCTATGAAGAAGCCATAATACTTAAAGAAGCCTAGGATGGATAAATTTACAACTACAGACAATATAAAAACTGCAAGAGAAACTCTCTTGCATGTTTTATATTTATCTATTATTAATCCAATTATGTAATTAAAGATTGTGGAGAACATCATTAAAAAAATATAAATAGGTTCTCCCCAAGCATAGAATATAAGACTTGATATAAGTATTACTAAGTTCTTCAGAGGTTTTGGTACTAAATAGTAAGATAAAAGTGTTATTGGCAAAAATACAAATATAAATAATAAACTACTAAAAACCAAAATAGTCTCCTCCTAAAACGTTAGTTTAAGTTATTTAAAAGATTCATTAAAGGCTGCTTCAATTTTTTCAGCATCCTTTGAAATGGTTAAGAATACGTAATTTCCTTGAGTTTTTAATACGTGATTTTCAATTAAAGAGTATTCTTCAGGAAGATAATCCTTAAAGCTTGCTCCTTGATTTTCTACTCTCTTAGCTACCTTATTCTTTACCTCATCTACCTTTTTCGCATCTTTAACTTTAATTACAGCAAGTTCATCAGCTTTTATATTAGAAGGGGCTATATAAACTTTAAAACCTTCTAAGTCAGCAGCATCTATGTCATATAACATTTTTAATTTTTCTGCATCTAATTCCGGCATCTGTGAAATATCAGTAGAACCCTTTACCTTTGTTACAATTTCATCTACAGATGGATTTTTAGTAGTTTTTTTAGAAGAACAACCATAAAGACTTCCTACAGAGAATATAAGTAATAATAGTAGAGTTAATAAAGTTACCTTAGATTTTCTTGAATTTCGTATCATTTTTATCCTTCTCCTTTGTAAAGTTTAGTTACCTTGGCTTAATGTATGTTGCCTTATATAATCTAGGAGCACATTATAAAAATTAGCCTTGTAATGTATTCCATCTTGTTCATGTAAACTTGGATTACTGTCAACTACTGATCTAGCATTTATATAGTCAGCTCCCTTTTCAGATGAGAGGTTTGCTAGTGCAGCATTAAACGTATTAATACGAGAATTGGCAAAAGCTGAATTTTTTGCTTCAGCGGCTGGGGTTACAGGTAAAATAGACAATACATGTATTCTAGTATTTGGAGATTTACTTTTTATAGAATCTATTAAAACTCCATATTGAGTTATAAATCTTTCAGGGGTAAGGTTCTTGTCCACTAAATCGTTATTACCAAGTAATATATATATATCTTTAGGATTTGAGGCAGTAAGTTTTTCTACTTCATTTGTAGCATGAAATACTGAAAGTCCTTTTTTTGCAATAACGTGAGCTGTATCTAACGCTCCATAATACCACATTCCTTCTGTAATCGAATCTCCTAAAAACATTGACATATTAAAATAAGCTTTATTAGCTTCTTTACTAGATGAAGCTGAATTACTAGTTGTAGTATTTGTATTATTTGAAGAATTATTAGTAGAAGAATTTGCATTTGTGTTAACTACATTTCCAGCTGCTAGAGCACTGGAAGAAGGTTGTCCACTTTTATCTGATGGGGTATCTTTATTTTCCGCATTAGAAGAAGGGAGTTGCACATTTTCCTTCTCGTCCTTAGCTCCGTCCTTTGCTTCTTTATTATTTTGTTCTTGAATAGTTGTATAAGCTTGAGTATCCTTATTTATAAATTTCTTTATGGATACAGTTAAAACACCAGATAATAATGCAATTACAGTAAGTGACATTGCAAATCTTTTAGTGTTAAATTTCTTTTTTCTTCTCTTCAAGGTTATATACCTCCAGTACAATTTATTTTAAGTTGCATACCTTGCATAATTTACTTTAGTTCTATAAACTTTTAATCTAAAATGGTACCTTATATATTATAGTATAATTAATATACAAAGTGGTTACAAAAAAGTATCGCTATTAATTAATATAATAAAATAATATTAATATGTAAAGGGTTTGCAAAGCTTTATTACTAGATTTCTTATTTTTTCTTTCATATATTTTATAATGTCAAAATAAACTGATAATGGAGCGATGGAAAAGGAAAATTTTATGAGGAGTGGATGTGAAATTAAATCTAAAAGTCATATAGTAAATACAAAGAAAAAATATTCATATGATTTGCTGCAAAGAGATTTAAAAGACTTAAAAATTAAATATTCATTTATAACTGTAGAGGAAATAGGAAAAAGTGTATGTGGAAGAAGTTTATACTGCATTAAACTTGGATATGGATCTAATAAAGTGTTTTATAATGGAGCTCATCATGGACTTGAATGGATGACTTCATTGCTGCTTATGAAATTTATAGAAAATGTTTGTAAAGCTTATAAAAGTGGGAAACATATAAAAGGGTATGATGCAAGAGAGTTATTAAAAAAGTCTACTATATATATAGTTCCTATGGTAAATCCTGATGGTGTAGAACTAGCTATAAATGGACTTAGCAAAAGCCATCCTTATTATAACGAACTTTTAAAGTGGAATAATGGAAGTACAGATTTTTCAAAAGTATGGCAAGCTAACGCAAAAGGAGTAGATTTAAATCATAATTATGATGCTTCCTTTGACCTTTCTAAAGAAGCAGAAAAAGAGCATTGTATATTAGGACCAGGACCTACTCGTTATTCTGGAGAATGTCCTGAGTCTGAGCCAGAAACCAAGGCCTTAGCAGATTTCACACGGAAAGAAGATTTTAAGCTTGTTATGGCATATCATAGTCAGGGTAAGGAAATATACTGGCAGTATGGAAATTCAACCCCACAAATAGCAAGAACAATAGGAGAGATTTTTGCGGAGGTAAGTGGATATAAATTAGGAGAGGTAACAGGTATTGCTTCCTATGCAGGTTACAAAGATTGGTTTATAGATAAGTTTAAAAGGCCAGGATATACTATTGAAGTAGGATGGGGGAAAAATCCTCTGCCATTAACACAATTTCACCAAATATATGAAGATAATGAAGAAATGCTTATATTAGCAGGAATGCTGTAAAATTACTAATGAAAATTATTAACATAGGCTAATTACAGCCTCTCAATACGTTGAGAGGCTTCCTATATTATTGCTTAATAAGTATTATTTCAAGATTAAAGTTTGATAAAAACCTTAGTTTATTATATAATAGTATACTATGTGTCTAAGTTTGGAAAAGGGGAGAGAAATGTTATGGATCGTTCAAAACAACTAGGTGAAGAGAGTATAGGTAAGCTCTTATTTAAATTTTCCTTGCCTGCAATTATTGGTATGTTAGTAAATGGACTTTATAATATGGTAGATAGGATATTTATAGGAAGAGGGGTAGGTTCATTAGCACTTTCAGGACTTGCAGCAGGATTCCCATTATCAATCATAAATATGGCATTTGGAATGCTGGTTGGCATAGGATCTTCTGCTATGATTTCTATAAAACTTGGTGAGAAAGATAAAGATTCAGCAGAAAAAATACTTGGAAATGCTTTAGTATTAAATATAATATTATCTTTAGTGTTTACAATTTTTAGCTTAATGTTTTTAGATAAATTATTAATTATATTTGGAGCAAGCGCTGAAACCATTGGATATGCAAGAGATTATATGAAATATATTATTGGAGGGGCAGTACTACAAAATATAGGTTTTGGTATGAATAATATAATACGTTCAGAAGGTAGTCCTCGTATTGCTATGGCTACTATGCTAATAGGAGCTATCATAAATACAATACTTGATCCCATATTTATATTTATATTTGATATGGGAGTTCGAGGAGCAGCCGTTGCCACTATAATTTCACAAGGGATTTCTTCAATTTGGGTGCTTTTACATTTCATTAGTGGTAGAAGTACATTAAAGTTTCATAAAGAAAACTTTAAGTTAAGACTTGAAACCATAAAGCATATACTTGCTATAGGAATGTCACCATTTGCAATGCAAATTGCAGCAAGTGTAGTTACAACAATTTACAATAATAGCCTGTTAACCTATGGTGGAAACTTAGCTGTAGGAGCAATGGGAATAATCAACAGTGTAATAATGTTATTTTTTATGCCTATATTTGGAATAAATCAAGGGGTACAGCCTATAATAGGTTATAATTATGGAGCTAAAAATTATGCTAGAGTAAAGCAGGCTTTAAAACTTGCTATTATGGCAGCAGTAGCTATATCTATAGTAGGATTTATAGTAATACAGGCTTTCCCAAGACAACTTATAGGACTCTTTAATAAAAATGATGCAGAGCTTATAGCAATAGGGTCTAGAGGAATAAGAATAGATATGATATTTTTACCTGTAATAGGATTCCAAGTAGTAAGTTCCAATTACTTTCAGGCTATTGGGAAAGCAAAAATATCAATGCTTCTAAGTTTATCTAGACAGGTTCTTATACTTATACCAATACTACTTATAATACCTCCAATATTTAAGTTGGATGGAGTATGGGCAAGTGCCCCTATAGCAGATATACTTGCTGCAACACTCACAGGTATTTTCCTATATAGGGACATAAAAGTTTTAAACAAGGATATTAAAAGGGAAGAAAAGAATAAAAAAGAACAAATAATCGGTGAAGAAGTACAAGATGAAGGTTTAGGAAATAATATTAAAATTAAAAAACAGTTCGAATAGGAATTGTGTTATATTCTATGTACTAAAAATAAAAGGAATTTTGCTTTAGCAAAATTCCTTTTATTTTTAGTACTATAATACTAGGCGTTTTTAAATCTCATCAATAAGTCCTTTTCTATAAGCTATTAAAAGCTTTTCTAAATCTTTTATTTGATAGGTAATTTCCTCACCTATATCAGTATCTGCAACTCTTTTCCTTTGCATGCCATGCTCGACAATTATTGTAGATGATAATATGTCTTTTTCCTCCTCGATAGCTTTTTTAATAGAATCAAAGGGCTCATGAGAAGTCAGGAGGAAACCATAAGAATTATATATTAAAGTATATCCTGCAATTCCTGTTTCAGGCTGATAAGCCTTGCAAAAGCCTCCATCAATAACTAAAAGCTTACCATTTGCTTTTATTGGACTTTCACCTTGTATTGTTTTTACAGGAATATGCCCATTTATAATGTGAGAACAATCTTTATCTAAATGGAATTCTTCAAAAATTCTATTACTTAACTCTTCATCATTTATCAACTTATAGTAAGTATTTTTTTCTTCTATATGAGTTAATTTATCTTCAATAAAGTATCTTTCAAAGGTGGTTATTCTGTTTTTACCAAATAATGGTGAATGTTGCCCGCACCAAAGGTACCACATTATATCCATAGCATAGTTTTTAATGTTTTTATCTTTTTTATAAAAATATGCCTCTCTTGCATAACGATCAAACATATCTAGGAGGGATTTACCCTTGTAACTTTTTCCTTCAAAGTTAACAGTTTCAAAATCTCCATTTTCATCAAGAGGAATACATCCATGAAATAATATATTTGAGTTATATACAAGATATAGGCTGCCTTTACTGTATAAAAATCTTATATGTCTTTGAAGTTTCTCACTATTAACAAAGGAGTGAGTAAGCTTGTTTATTAACTCTTCTTCTTCTGGAGTAAGTTTGTATGGGTCATCCTTAGATAATGTAGGGAAATTAGTATCCCTTAGTGGATAAGTTTTTCCATCTACAGTTACAGTTTTATTCTCTAAATCCATTTTATCCAAAAGTAACATATAATCCATTTCAAATTCAGGATGTCTTTTAACCTTTTGTCCTTCTAACTTAAACTGAATAATTGCTATTGCTTTATGCATTTTAGCTAAAAGTGAGACTTCATTTTCTGGAAGTTTTTTAGTTAATGTTTTTGGAATAAAATATTTACAGGGATCATTACCGTAAATTTCTAGAGCAAAGGTAGCAAGAGGTAGTAGATTTATGCCGTAACCATCTTCAATACTGCTAAGGTTTGCATATCTTAAGCTTACCCTAAGGGCATTAGCAGCACAAGTTCTAGAGCCTGAAGCTGCTCCCATCCAAATAATGTCGTGATTTCCCCATTGGATATCTATAGAATGATGATTCATTAAAGCATCCATTATTATTTCTGCACCAGGACCTCTATCGTATATATCACCAATAATATGAAGTCTATCTACTACAAGCCTTTGAATAACTTTAGATAAAGCAACCACGAATTCACTAGCACAGCCAATGTCTATTATGGTATCTATTATGCCTGTATAATATTCTTGCCTATTGATTCTATCAACTTGTTCATTTAAAAGTTCTTCAATTATATATGAAAAATCCTCAGGTAGAGCTTTTCTAACTTTAGATCTTGTATACTTTGAGGATACTGATTTACAAACTTGAATAAGCCTGTATAAAGTAATTTTGTACCATTCCTCTAAATCTTGTTCTGTTCTTTTAAGAAGTTCCATTTTTTCTTCAGGATAATATATTAAAGTAGCAAGAGCTGCTTTTTCTCTTTCCATTAAGGAAGTTCCAAATATTTCATCAAGCTTTCTTTTAATAACTCCAGAAGCATTTTTAAGCATATGGGTAAAAGACTCGTATTCACCGTGTATATCACTAATAAAATGCTCTGTACCCTTAGGAAGATTTAATATAGATTGAAGGTTAATTATTTCACTACTAGCTAAAGATATAGTAGGATATTTCGTACTTAATAATTTCAAATATCTTAAATCGTTTTTTATGATATTAATGTTATTTTCATCATATAAGGTCATTATCTCCATCCCTCATTTTCAATAGTTTTGAATTTAAACCATATAATATATTATATAGTAAGCTTATTTTAAATTCTATACTATAATTCAATTTTTTATATGCAATATGCTACATTTTTCGAAAGTAGTATATGCTATTAGATAGAAGCATATACAATAGAGAAATCAACGATTAATATGATATTTCAGTATAAAGATATATTGAGTAAAAAGTAAGAAAAATGTATATATGTGTACATATATGTATTATCAATAAATTATTATGAAATAAAGGAAGCTAAAGGTAATAAGCCTTTAGCTTTTAGTTCTTATATATGTGAATATGGTATATAAAAAGAAAATCTTGTAATGTTATAATATTAACTATAGAGTTTCTCTGTAGTTGTGCATTATATTAGAGAACATTTTTGCAGTGCTTGGAGGGGTATATGTAATTGCATTGGCACCAGCTTTTATTGTATTTCGAATACTCTCTACACTAGGTCCCCCTGTAGCGATTATGGGAATGTGAGGGAATCTTGTTCTGATATTTTGAACAAGCTCAGCTGTTTTGGGGCCACCTGAAACATTAAATATAGAAACTCCAGCTTTTATCCTTTCTTCAATACATTCCTTTTCTGATACTATAGTAATAACAATAGGAATATCGATTTTCTTTTTCATTTCCACAATAAGCTCGTTTGGCGTAGGAGCATTTAAAACAACACCAAAAGCTCCATGTAGTTCAGCATGGAGAGCTATATCAATAGATCTCTGCCCTGTTGTAAGTCCTCCGCCTACGCCTACAAAAACTGGGCTAGGAGATACCTCTATAATAGCATGAGTTATTGAAAGCTGAGGGGTAAATGGGTAAACTGCAATTACTCCATCTGCATTACAATTCTTGATTATGGCAACATCTGTTGAAAAAATTAGCGACTTTATTCTTTTTCCGAAAATATTGATACCGCTTGCATCATATATTTCCTTTGGAACCTCTACAATTCTCTTTCTAAGTCTTGATTCTATTACCGGTACATATTTTTTATCTTTTACAATGTTTTCCAAAATAAAATCTCCTAACATGATTTTATGATTTTAAAATTAATTTACCCGTTATTTTATTTGTTATTCGGTATATAGTTTTTTTATTTAATTTTCTAATTTTAATATAAAAAAATAATTTAATAAAAATGAAGATCAATTAACATAAAGTACAGTTTATTTATACAGTAAAGGGCATATATGAATTGTATTATATGGTCAATTAAATGTAAATAAATTTTATAAAAACTAAGTTGAAATAATATACTCGTAGTGGTATATTTATTTTATAAGTGTATATACAGTTGTAAAATATAAGTGTAAAGATATAAAATTGATTTAGAAAATATGGAGGGGATTGTATGAATAATAATTTAAAAAATGAAATACTAAAGTTAAAAAAAGATAGACAAGCTATAATTTTAGCTCACTATTATCAAAGAGAGGATATTCAAGACATAGCTGATGCAGTTGGAGATTCTTACTATCTAAGCAAAGTAGCTAAAGATTGTAGTGAAAAAGTAATAGTATTTTGTGGTGTAAAGTTCATGGCCGAAAGTGCTAAAATCCTTTCCCCTGAAAAAACTGTACTATTACCTGAAGCAGATGCAGGCTGCCCAATGGCAGATATGGCGGATGCTGAGGGTGTTCAAGAATTAAAGGCTAAACATCCTCATGCAAAAGTTGTTTGTTATATAAATTCCACAGCGGAAGTAAAAGCAGTATCGGATGTATGTTGTACTTCCTCTAATGCAGTAAAAATAATTAAAAATATTAAAGAAGATGAAATAATATTTATACCTGATAAAAACTTAGGGGAACATGTTCAAAAGCAAGTTCCTGAAAAAAATATTATTCTATGGGATGGTTTTTGCATAACTCATAAAAAAGTTAGAGTTGAAGAACTAATGGCAGCTAGAAAAATTCATGAAGATATTGTAATTGCTGCGCATCCTGAATGTGAAAAACCAGTTAGAGAAAATGCCGATTTCCTTGGAAGCACAGGGCAAATTATAGATTATGTTACTAATCATTCAGGTAAAAAATTTCTTATTGTTACCGAAGCAGGAGTACTTCATCAAATTAGGTTAAAAAGTCCTGATAAGCTGCTGTATGTTCCAGGAGGCGGAATGACTTGCATAAATATGAAAATGACTCGTTTGGAAAATGTTTACAATGGTTTACTTAACATGGAATGTGACATCCAAATTGATGAAAGCATAAGACAAAAAGCTTATAATTCTTTAGCTATGATGCATGAACTTGGGAGGTAGCAAAATGAATATTGTAACTGACGTTCTAATAATAGGTACTGGAGTTGCAGGGCTTTACACAGCATTAAACTTAGATGAAAATTTGAAAATTGTTATGGTTTCAAAGGGAGAAATAAATGAATGTAATTCAAATTGGGCCCAAGGGGGAATATCTGTAGCCAGAGGATATGAGGATGTGGAGCTATTTGTACAGGATACCTTAAAAGCTGGTCAATATAAGAATGATATTAATGCAGTTAAAGTTCTTGCTAAGGAATCTATAGAAAATATAAATGCATTAATAAAGCTTGGCGTAGACTTTGACAAAACTGGAGATGAGCTCAACTATACTCGTGAAGGTGCGCACAGTATAAATAGAATAGTGCACTATAAGGATAAAACTGGGAATAGAGTAGAAGAAATTCTTTTAAATAATGTAAAAAGTAGAAAAAATATAACCTTTTATAAAAATTGTTGTCTAGTAGATATGCTAAAGAAAGATAACCTTTGTATAGGTGGTATATGTATCAAAGATAATAAGCAAATTAATATATATTCTAAGGTAACTATATTAGCTACAGGTGGAATAGGAGGAGTCTTCAAAAATTCAACAAATGAGAGAATTATTACTGGGGACGGTATTGCTGTAGGTATAAAAAATAATATTAAAGTTAAAAACATAAATTATATTCAGTTTCATCCTACAGCATTTTATTCAGAAAACAGTGATAATGAGAGAAGATTTTTAATCTCTGAGTCTCTTAGAGGTGAAGGAGGAAAGCTTATAAACAACAAAGGGGAAAGATTTGTAGATGAGCTTCTTCCAAGAGATGTGGTTAGTAAATGTATAATAGAAGAAGAAAAGAAGACAAATTCTAATAACGTTTATCTAGATGTTAGTTTTATGCCTAAAGATTTTTTAGAAAAAAGATTTCCTACTATATATGAGGAATGTTTGAAATATGGAATAGATATTTCTAAGCAGCCTATTCCGGTTACTCCAGCACAGCATTATTTCATGGGAGGAATTGAGGTGGATTTATATGGGAGAACTTCCATGGAAAACTTATATGCCTTTGGTGAAGTTAGCTGTACGGGAGTTCATGGGGCAAATAGACTTGCAAGTAATTCACTTTTAGAAGCATTGGTTTTCCCCAAAAGAGGAGCAGAAAATATAAATAAATCTATAAATGATATTGAAATTATGTATAGTGAAGTTTCTGAGCTTGATCATAACTGTGAGTATTATCAGGAAATGAACAAGAAGATATTACTAGACACAATTGCTGAGTTGAGGGGAGATATAAAAAATGAATTGGTTACTTGCGGATGATATTATAAAAAAAGCTCTTAATGAAGACTTATATTATGGAGATATAACTACTGAGTCTATAATGATTAATAATAAAAATGCCTCTGTGGATTTGATAGCTAAGGAAGATGGTATTGTAGCAGGTCTTGAAGTTTTTAGAAGAGTTTTTATAATTCTTGGAGATGCAGAAACTGAGTTTTATGTAAAAGATGGTGACAGCATTCATAAAGGGGAAAAAATCGGAAAAGTTTATGGAAGTGCCAAAACTTTATTAAGTGGAGAGAGAGTTGCTTTAAACTTTTTACAAAGAATGAGCGGTATAGCTACCCTTACAAAAATGTTTACAGAAAAGCTAAAGGGGACTAATGTAAAACTTCTAGATACTAGAAAAACCACCCCTAACATGAGAATGTTTGAAAAATATGCAGTGAAAATTGGAGGAGGTACTAACCATAGATTTGGACTAAATGATGGAGTTCTTATAAAGGATAATCATATAGATGCTGCTGGTGGAATTGAGCAAGCAATTGAAATGGTTAGAAGTAATGCTCCTTTTGTTAGAAAAATAGAAATCGAGGTTGAAACTCTAGAACAACTTAAAGAAGCATTAAAATTCAATGTTGATATAATAATGCTGGATAATATGGATATTGAAACTCTTAAGGCAGCGGTGAAAATCATAGATGGAAAAGCAGAAATAGAAGCTTCAGGTAACGTTAATTTAGACAACATAGAGGCTATTGCGAAAACCGGTGTAGATTATATATCAACCGGTGCTTTAACTCATTCTTTTAAAATTTTAGATTTAAGCATGAAAAATTTAAGATATTAAGTAACTTTATTCAGATGTAGAAGTTTATAATTTATTTGATTTTTAGATGAGTTATAAACTTCTACACCTTTAATATTATGAGTTTAATTTGAACTTTTTATTGTATCTATTACTTTTTTACGTTCTTTATTCATAGATAAAAATGTGTTGAAATCAGTATTTTCAGGATTTAAAGCTACATCTGTAGGACTCCCTATAAAATAAGTTGTATTACCTATAGTAAGATACTTGTTACCATCAATAGAATCATACATATCTTTGTTTAATGAATCATTATTTTTCATTATAACGAAAAGTAATCCGGAGTTTGGAGGCGTCTTTGGATCAATTGATTTAAAGTAAACGGATACAGAATCATTATTTTCTTTAATTGTATATTTATCTTTCCAATTAGAAGGAAACTTCATTTCAAATCCTAACTTGCTTTTGAAAGTTAAGTCTATAGCATCAATTGGTTTGCTAGTCTCTGAAGTTATTTCACTTTTAACAGTATTATTTTCTTTAGAAGAGGGTTGACTCAATTTAGAATTGTTACACCCATATAATATACATGCTAATGAAATTAAAATTGTAAGAAGTAATATTAATTTTACTTTCATAATTATCTCCTTTTTGTAATATTTTTAATAAGGACTCTATATAAAATGGATGTTGACAAGATGAATAAATTTATTTGAAATAAATATTTTCTTATATTTTCAAGGTACATCATCTTGCAGAAAAAATCAATATTCTTACGTAATTTAAAATGAATTATTTGGAAATATGATGTAATTAGGTAATTGTATAGAAATTAGTATAGAGAAATAATAATTTAATTAGGGTTAAGGAGAGTGAACATTGTGAAAGAAAATCAATGTAATTGTAAATGTAAAGGTATTGACCCCAAATTAGAAAAAACTAAGCAAATAGTTGAGGAACTTAAAGATATGAAAGGAGCATTAATTCCAATTCTTCATGAAGTACAAGATTTATATGGATATTTGCCAGAAGAAGCACTTCATATAGTAGCAAAAGAACTTAAAATTGGTATGTCTGAGATATATGGTGTGTCAACTTTTTACTCCTTATTTAGATTGGAACCTAAAGGAGAACATACCATACGAGTATGTATGGGTACAGCGTGTTATGTAAAAGGGGCACAAAATATTGTAGATAAATTAAATTCAGTACTAAATGTGGAAGTAGGAAAAACTACGCAAGATGGTAAGTTTACTCTAGAAGTAGCTAGATGTCTTGGTAGTTGTGGACTAGCTCCTGTAATGATGATTGATAATAGAGTTTACGGCAAAGTAACTCCAGATGATATTATAAAAATTTTAGAAGAATATAAGTAGGGGGGAGGTCTATTTATGAAGAAGATAACTTTAGAAGATTTAGAAAAAATAAAGGACAGAAACTTTCAGAAAGTGAACCAAGGAAAGGATAGACAAGACATTAGAATAGTTGTTGGTATGGGGACTTGTGGTATAGCAGCAGGTGCAGTTCAAGTTTATGAAACCTTTGAAGCTGAAATTGAAAATCAGGGACTAAAGGATATTACCTTGGTAAAAACCGGTTGTATAGGAGTTTGTAGGCTAGAGCCAATTGTAGAAATCATAAAGCCAGGGGAAGAGAAAGTAACATATGTGAAAGTAACACCCAATAAGGTTAGAAATATTATTGAACAACATATAATTAACGGAAAAGTGGTTGAAGAATTTACTATTCATATTATTGAAAATAGAATTTTAAATGATTTCACTAGAATAGATGGTTAATTGGGGGGACAATTATGGAAGTATTGGGTTTCCAAGTTCAAGTATGTAATGGAGAAGGATGTAACTCTATAGGGGCTAAAAAAATTGTAAGTTTACTAAAAGCAGAACTTAAGCAAAATGGATTAGATAAAGATGTAGAAGTAATAAAAACGGGATGTGTTGGATTATGTAATTTAGGGCCAAGTATTATAGTTCATCCGGATTCAATTGTATATGCTAATGTAAAACCAAGTGATATTCACGAACTTGTAGTTGAGCATTTTATTAAAGGAAAACAGCTAGAAAGGCTGTTATATAAGTTAAAGCCAGGAGACGGAAGAATATGCTCACTAGATAAGCTTGATATGTACAAAAGACAAGAAAGAATTGTACTTAGAAATTGTGGAATAATTAATCCAGAAGATATAGAGGAATATATTGCTCGTGACGGTTATAAAGCTCTTGGAAAAGTTCTAACTGAAATGAGCCCTCAGGAAGTAGTTGATGTAATTAAGAAGTCAGGATTAAGAGGTAGAGGGGGCGGAGGCTTTTCTACAGGTGCAAAGTGGGAATTTGCAGCTAAACAAAAAAATTATCAGAAATATATAATTTGTAATGCAGATGAAGGAGATCCAGGTGCATTTATGGATCGTTCTGTATTAGAAGGAGATCCTCATGCAGTATTAGAAGCTATGGCAATAGGCGGATATGCTATAGGAGCTAATAAAGGCTTTATATATGTAAGAGCTGAATATCCTTTAGCTGTTGAAAGACTTAAAATAGCTATAGCTCAAGCTAAAGAATATGGGCTTCTAGGAGAAAAGATTTTTGATTCAAGCTTTGAGTTTGATATAGAAATAAGACTTGGGGCAGGAGCTTTTGTATGTGGAGAGGAAACTGCTCTGATGCAATCTATAGAAGGAAAAAGAGGAATGCCTGTAACTAAACCACCATTTCCAGCTGTAAGTGGACTCTGGGGCAGACCTACCATAATAAATAATGTGGAAACCTTTGCTAATGTATGTCCGATAATTTTAAAGGGATCGGATTGGTTTAAATCTATAGGTACAGAGAAAAGCCCAGGAACTAAGGTCTTTGCTTTAGGAGGAAAGATAAGAAATACAGGGTTAGTAGAAATAGCTATGGGAACCCCTTTAAGAGATATTATTTTTGATATAGGTGGTGGAATACCTAATGATAAGGCCTTTAAAGCAGTTCAAACAGGGGGGCCATCAGGGGGATGCATCCCAGCTAGAGCGCTAAATGTTCCTATAGAGTACGATACCTTAACTAAGTTAGGATCTATGATGGGCTCTGGTGGAATGATTGTAATGGATGAAGATAACTGTATGGTAGATATAGCTAGATTCTTTTTGGACTTTACTAAAGATGAGTCCTGTGGTAAGTGTACTTCTTGTAGAATAGGTACTAAGAGGCTACTGGAAATGTTAGAAAAGATAACTGGTGGAGAAGGTACTATGGAAGATGTTCACAAATTAGAAAAATTAGCAATACAGGTAAGGAATACTGCACTGTGTGGACTAGGACAGACGGCACCAAATCCCATTTTATCGACATTAAGGTATTTTAAAGATGAATATATTTCTCATGCAGTTGATAAAAAATGCACAGCAAAGGCTTGTAAGAAATTAGTTGAATATAAGATTGAGTTGGATTTATGTAAAAAGTGTGGACTATGTGCAAAGAACTGTAGTGCTAATGCAATATCTATTAAGGAAGGAGAAGGATACTTTATAGATGTAAACAAATGTATAAGGTGTGATGTTTGCAGGCAGGTATGTGCATTCAATGCTATAGTTAAAGAATAATAGTTATGAGGGGTGAGGAAAATGGAAAAAGTTAATTTGACTATAGATAATATGAAAGTAGAAGTCCATAAGGGAATTACTGTGCTAGAGGCAGCAAGAGCTAGTGGGATAGAAATACCTACTTTATGTTTTTTAAAGGATATAAATGAAGTCTCAAGCTGTAGAATTTGTTTAGTAGAGATTGGTCAAAAGCTTTTGCCATCATGCACAGTGGCCGTAGAGGAAGGCATGATAATTAGAACCAATACTCTAAAGGTAAGAGAAGCCAGAAAAACTATTCTTCAGCTGCTTTTATCAAATCATAAAAGAGAATGTACAACCTGCCTACGAAATGGAAAATGTGAACTTGAAAAATTATCACAAGATTTAGCACTTACAGATATTGAGTATGAAGGAGAAAAAAATCATTGTGATATGGATACAACTGGAGCATCTCTTATAAGGAATGCTGAAAAATGCATACTTTGTGAAAGATGTATAAGTGTGTGTAAAAATATTCAAACAGTAGGGGCTATAAACTTTTCAGGGAGAGGTTTTACAACAAAGGTAGCGCCAGCTTATGATAGGGCTTTAGCAGATACTGTTTGTGTAAACTGTGGACAATGTGTTACTTCTTGTCCTACAGGAGCATTAACTGAAAAAGAGAATATAGAGGATATTTGGCGTGAATTAGATAATCCTGATAAGTATGTAGTAGTACAAACAGCTCCAGCAATAAGGGTTGCTTTAGGGGAAGAATTTGGACTTTCTATAGGAACTAGAGTTACAGGAAAAATGACTGCAGCTTTAAGAAGAATGGGGTTTAATAGAGTGTTTGACACTGATTTTGCAGCGGATCTTACAATAATAGAGGAGGGAACAGAACTTATAAAGAGATTGGAGAGTGGAGAAAACCTTCCTCTTATGACGTCGTGTTGTCCAGGATGGGTAAAGTTCGTTGAACACAATTTTCATGACATGTTAAATAATTTATCTACTTGTAAGTCTCCTCATGAAATGGAAGGAGCAATAATAAAGAGTTACTTTGCAGAAAAGGAAGGAATTGATCCATCAAAAATAGTAGTGGTTTCAATTATGCCCTGCATAGCTAAAAAGTTTGAGGAGCAAAGGGATGAATTGTCTAGGAATGGAATGAAAGATGTAGATTATGTTCTTTCTACTAGAGAGCTTGCAAAGATGATAAGACAATCCTCAATTGACTTTGTAAATCTTAAAGATGATGACTTTGATAGTCCCATCGGAATGGGATCCGGTGCAGCAACTATCTTTGGAGTCACAGGAGGAGTAACGGAAGCTGCTTTAAGAACAGTATTTGAAACAACTTCAGGGGAGAAACTTGATAATATAGAATTTAAGGAAGTTCGTGGAATAAAAGGAATTAAGGAAGCTAAAATAATTCTTCCAAATGGAAATGTTATAGATACAGTTATAATAAGTGGCCTTGGAAATGCAAGGGAAGTAGTAGAGCAAGTTAGAAAGGGAGAAAAACATTATGACTTTATCGAAGTTATGGCATGCCCAGGGGGATGCGTAACTGGAGGTGGACAGCCAATAATAAGCAGTAAAATAAGAGAAGAAATTAATATAAAAGAAGAGAGAGCAAAGGCAATTTATGAAGAAGAAAGAAGTCTTATAGTAAGAAAGTCTCATGAAAATCCATATGTAAATGAGTTATATAAGGAATTTCTTGGACAGCCAAATGGACATAAGGCTCATGAACTGCTTCATACTCATTATGTGGAAAGAAATATGTTTTAAAAAGGTTAGAGAAATTAGAAACATCATATAAGAAATAGGGAACAAATTTTTAATAACTGCATTAAAGGGTAGAAAGAAATATTTACATTACAGCATGTCCCATCTTATCAAATATTTTTCCGATAAAAGGTCTTGTTACTAAAATCATTGCTATATATCCAGCAAAATAAATCCAAATTGAAGAAATTTTAAGTTCTTTAGCATATAACATTATATAACTCATAATTCCACATTGTGTAATTATAAGAAGAAAACATAGTAAAGAAGGAAGTGCAGCTTTTTTTTCAAAGGAATCTGAAAATGAGAATTTCTTATTTGATTTAGAAGCTGCTAAAGCTTTTTTAGGTATTTCAACTTTATCCATAATGCTGCCTGCGAATAGTCTTATGAGCAAAGAGGTTATTGAAGTGGAAGTGTGCTTAAAAGTTGCGGTAAGAGATAGCTACAAAATAGTAAAAAATTAAGAATTTTAGAAAAAGCTAATATCTAAGTATTAAATAAGATGATATAATATAAGCACAAACACAAAAAGACTCTAATAGACTTTTTTCTACATTAAATTTGTGGAGTATTATTTAGGTCTTGGAATAATAAATAAGTATTAAACATATCAATGATAGATTGTTCTTGTTATCCATAGAAATAAGGAGGAGCGATTGGGTGCATAAGAAACCTATAATTACACATAGTATCGTTTATGCAGTTGTAATAATTGTTATTACTTGTTTTGGAGATAGTATGACGAGGGGGCTTTTTAATAGTGTTATAGTGATCTTTGCTGCTATGCAGTGGGGAGCTAAAGGTGGTAAGTGGTTAGCTGCAGGGGCTGCTGGTATACTTGCATTACGAGCGATGTTCGATACATACATTTATACAAGTAATCTTATATTAGAAATAGCAAGTTACTTTTTTATAGGATTTTCATTAGGTAGAGTTATGGATATTTTTAGAAATAAGCAAAAAAATCTAGAAGATGAAATATTAAAACGTAAAGAAACTCAAGAAGCTCTGATTGAAAGTAGAAAAAAGCTAATAGAAAAAGCTGAAGAACAACAATTATTACTTGATAATATTGATGTACATATATGGTATTTAACTGATCCTAAAACATATGCTATAGTTAACGAAGCACATGCAAAGTTTTTTAATAAGAGAAAGTGTGAATTAGAACGGGCAAGCATGTATAGTTCATGGAGTAAGGAAGAAGCAGATATGTGCATTGCAGGAACGCAAGAAGTTTTTGAAAAAAGAGTACAAGTTAAAAAGGAAGAGTGGCTTACAAATTATGAAGGTGAAAAACGCTTAATGTTAGTCACCAAAACTCCAAAGCTAGGGGAAGGTGGAGAAGTTAAGTATGTGGTTTGTACTGCCCAAGATATTACTGAGCGTAACCAAGCGGAGGAATCTATTAAAAAATTAGCATATAAGGATAGTTTGACGGGCCTTTATAACCGTACATATTTTGATGAGAAAATGATAATGATAGAAGAAAATATAACTGAATATGCGCCAGTAAGTATCATATCTATAGATTTAGATGGCCTTAAAATTGTGAATGACACCTTTGGCCATAAGTCAGGGGATGATTTTTTAAAAGCTGCAGCAAATATAATAGCAAAAGCTTTTAGAAAAACAGATGTTATTGCTAGAGTGGGAGGAGATGAGGTTTGCATAATTCTTCCTAAATCTAATAACAAAGTTGCACTAAAAAAAAGAAGTGATATTTTAGAGCTTATAGAAAATCATAATAAAGAAAATCCATCAACTCTTATAAGTATGTCTATTGGGACAGCTACCACAAGAAGATCAGAAAGTATGTATGATGTTTATAAAAGAGCAGATGATAACATGTATGAGTATAAATTAGCTCAAGCAACAAGTCCTAAAAGTAAAGTTATAGATTTATTAGTTGCAGCTTTAGCTGAACGTGACTATATGGCTAGTGGACATGGGGAAAGATTAGCTAAGATGGGTGAAATTATGGCTGATAAAGTAGGATTAGATGATGATATACGCAGAAATCTTATTGTATTGGCTAAGGTACATGATTTGGGAAAGGTAGGTATTCCAGACCAAATACTGTTTAAAAAAGGAAAATTAACAGAAGAAGAATATAAAAGAATGAAAGAGCATGTAAAAATAGGATGGGAAATTGCACATCGAAGCAAGGAATTGGAAAATATGGCAGAGCTTATACTTCATCATCATGAGTGCTGGGATGGGAAAGGGTATCCAAATGGGTTAAAGGGTAATGATATACCAATAGAGTGCAGGATACTCAATATAATAGATGCCTACGATACTATGATTAGTGATAGACCTTATCAAAAGGGCATAAGTAAAGAAGAGGCAATAGAAGAGTTAATAAGATGTTCAGGAACTCAATTTGACCCACAATTATTAAGAGAGTTTATTGAGGTTATAAAGTATAAAGAAGCAATAGAGTTATAATCTAATGCTTCTTTTTATTTAATACAATATTAATAAATTAGGAAAAATACCTGAAAATGGAGAACAAGAAGTTATAGAGCATAATAATATTGTGTTTAAGATTGAAGAGGTAAAAGAAAAAAGAATAAATAAGGTAAAGATATGTATTCAAAGAGAGGTATAATCCTCTCTTTATTTTAATAAGCATTACATGGGTGCCTATTTTAACTGGTGTTCCTTATAGGTTTCCCATTTATAATTTTCCCATTTAAGTATAGTAATATTATCAAAATAAATATTAAATTCAGGGTTAAAGCTATTGGTATAATTCCAAATAGAATCATATTTTTCTCTAGGGATACGTGTGACTATAGTAGCATGAAAAGTTTTTCCTTTACCATCATGTCTTTTCCACTCAAGCCAAGGTAAAGTTTTTAATGAATCTATAAACGCATCATGAACCTTTAAACCTTCATCTGACATATTTATATCCATAAAAATTGTATCTGTTCTAAAGTGATTAATTCCCTGCATTTTCATAGGTTCTTTTTTATTATTAGCTACAAAATCTTCGATAACACACTCAACTTCGCTAATTCTATCAGTTTCAAATGGAGCTTTTATGGTAAAGTGCCCAGGAAGTTTCTGCCTTTTCACATTGAATTTTGAACAAACATCTGTTACTAATTTCTCATGAAAATTTAGAGCCTCTCCATTAAGTAAACAAACAATAACATATCTATCCATGACAAACCTCCAATTACTTCATTTAATAGTTAATAGTGTTAGTATTTTAGTAAATAAATATGTTAAAATATTCTTATAGCTTTTATTTGTGGTTCAGTATATTTTAGAAATCAAACAGTTTAGATAAATAAGAGATGTGATTTGTAATCAAATCATGAATAAAACATTTCGACAAGCTAATAAAGTCAGCCCTGTGGCTGACTTTAAACATTAATTAATATGTATTATTTATAAAATCGAGGTGGAAATATGAAAAAAGTTTTACAAATGTTTATTAGCTTCTTTAAAATAGGGGCTTTTACCTTTGGTGGGGGATATGCCATGATACCGCTCATTGAAGAAGAAGTAGTTAATAACAAAAAGTGGATAGCAAAAGAGGAGTTTGTGGATATATTAGTAATATCTCAATCCTTTCCTGGAGCCTTAGCAGTAAACACTTCTATATTTATAGGATATAAAGTAAATGGTGCAATAGGTGGTATAATTGCGCTGCTTGGAACAATTCTTCCTTCCTTCATAATAATACTTTTAGTAGCTTCAGTTTTTATGCAGTTTAGAAATAATTACTATGTTGAACAGGTCTTTAAAGGTATAAATGGTGCGGTGCCAGTACTTGTGTTAATAGCAATATTAAGTATTTCAAAATCCGTAAAAAAGAGCTACTTAAACTTTGGAATAATTATAATTGCATTAATATTACTTCAGGTTTTAAATGTTAATCCTGTAGTTGTAATCATTCTCTCAGGGGTTTTTGGTGTTATTTATTATAGAGAGAAGGTGGAAGAGTGAATATCATATTAAGGCTTTTTATATCCTTCTTAAAGATAGGAGCTTTTAGCTTTGGTGGAGGCTATGCCATGCTTCCACTTATTGAAAGGGAAATAGTTAAAAATCATAATTGGATTAATTATAGAGAGTTTACAGATATAATAGGTATTTCACAAATGACTCCAGGACCTATTGCTATAAATTCTGCAACCTTTGTGGGATATAAGGTAGGAGGAATTTTAGGAAGTACTGCAGCATCCATAGGAGTGGTTACAATATCATTTATATTGGTATCCATTGCAACTCATTACATAATGAAATTTAAAGAATCTAAGGCAATAAAAGCAGCTTTTATGGGAATGAGGCCGGCACTTATAGCTCTTATTTTATCAGCCTTTTTATCTTTAGCTAAGACATCTTATATTGATATAAAAAGTGTAATTATAGGCATCTTGACTTTAGTAATGCTATTATCTAAAAAGATACATCCAATTATGGTAATTGTAGTATCGGGAGTATTAGGAGTAATATTATATTAGAAAATCTTCACAAAAATTTCTTGTATGTGGAAAAACTCTGTGATATAATTACTCTTGCAAAGGGGAGTAGCAATTATTTAACTATTCGTCATGTCGGTAAGATTTACCCGGATAGTTATTCTCCAAAAGAGTTAGCAAGACCTTTGCTCTATTTGTGCACAAAATAGAGCAAAGGTTTTTTTTATTAATTTTTTTAATAAATAAAACCTTAAAGACAAATAATAACGTATGAGGTGAAGAAGAATGTGGTTTGAAAAAAGCAATGAAGAGGTACTAAAAGAGCTTTCTACAGATCAGCATAACGGTCTTACTTCCCAGGAAGTAGAGAAAAGAAAAGAAAAATATGGACTAAATATGCTTGAAGGTAAAAAGCCAAAAACAATGATGAGAATGTTCTTTGAACAATTAAACGATCCAATGATTTTTATCTTATTAGGTGCAGCGTTGATTTCTGGATTCATGGGAGAAATAAGTGATGCAATTATAATTGCAGTAGTAATTATTCTTAATGCTGTTATAGGAATCATACAAGAATCTAAAGCTGAAAAAGCATTGGACGCTTTAAAGAAAATGTCTACGCCTAAGGCTGTAGTAAAAAGAGATGGAGAATTAAAGGAAATAGCTTCTGAAGAATTAGTACCTGGAGATGTAGTAATACTTGATGCAGGTAGATATGTTCCATGTGACTTAAGACTTGTAGAAACAGCAAATCTTCAAATTGAGGAATCAGCTTTAACAGGAGAGTCAGTTCCAGTAGATAAGAACGCTAATTTAAAATTTGATACTAATGAAATACCATTAGGGGATCAAAAGAATATGGCATTTATGTCCACTCTTGCAACCTATGGTAGAGGAGTTGGGATAGCAGTTGGAACTGGTATGTCAACTGAAATAGGTAAAATAGCAAAATTGCTTGATGAGCAAGAGAATGAGCAAACTCCGCTACAAAAGAAACTTGCAGAGCTTAGTAAAACTTTAGGTTTTGGAGCTCTTGGAATATGTATTGTAATGTTTATAGTTGCTATAATTCAAAAGAGAGACTTTTTTGAAATGTTTTTAACAGCTATAAGTTTGGCAGTAGCTGCAATACCAGAAGGACTTCCAGCTATAGTTACCATAGTTTTAGCTATGGGTGTTCAAAAGATGATAAAGGAAAATGCTATAATAAGAAAACTTCCAGCAGTAGAAACATTAGGTGCAGTCAATGTAATATGTTCCGATAAAACAGGTACACTTACTCAAAATAAGATGACTGTAACTAAGTTTTATGGAGATAATGTCCTAGGAAATATAAATGATTTAGATATAAAAAATCCAGTTCAAAGGTTGTTATTAGAAAATATAGTATTGTGTAACGATGCAACTTACAGTGAAGAATCAAAAACAGGAGATCCAACAGAAATAGCTTTACTTGAGGCTGGTGTAAAGTATGATTTGTTTAAAAAGGGATTGAATGAAGATCATAAAAGAATAAACGAAGTTCCTTTTGATTCCGATAGAAAACTTATGACCACAGTAAATAAATATGATGATAAATTTTATGTAATGACAAAGGGAGCTACAGATAATTTAATCAATCTTTGTAATAAAGCATATATAAATGGAGAAATAGTTCCATTAACAGATGAAATTAAAGATAATATAAATAAGGCCTCTATAAGTATGTCAAATGATGCTTTAAGAGTTTTAGGATCAGCATATAAAGTTTTAGACTCTGAAGCTGTAAATATTAATAGCTTAGAAAGTGATCTTACATTTATAGGACTTGTTGGGATGATAGACCCACCAAGAGAAGAAGTTAAAGACTCTATAGCTGAAACTAAAAAATCAGGGATTATAACTATAATGATTACTGGTGACCATAAAAATACTGCTTTTGCAATAGCTAAGGAACTTGGAATTGCAGAAAAAGAAGATCAAGCAATATTTGGATCAGAACTTGATAAAATGAGTGACGAAGATCTTGCTCGTAGAGTTAAAGATTTAAGAGTATTTGCTAGAGTATCTCCTGAACATAAAGTTAGAATAGTTAAAGCTTTTAAATCTAATGGAAACATAGTTTCTATGACAGGTGACGGTGTTAATGATGCTCCATCACTTAAGATGGCAGACATAGGAGTTGCTATGGGGATTACAGGTACAGATGTTGCAAAGGGTGCAGCAGATATGGTACTTACAGATGATAACTTCTCAACTATAGTTGCTGCTATTAAAGAAGGTAGAAATATATTTAACAATATAAAGAAATCTATAGTATTCTTACTTTCTTGTAACATAGGTGAAATTGTAGCATTATTCTTTGCAATACTATTTGGATGGGCAACACCATTAAGACCAATACACTTATTATGGGTTAACTTAGTTACAGATAGTTTACCAGCATTATCCCTTGGTGCAGACCCAGGAGACCCTGACGTTATGAAGGAGAAGCCAAGAGATCCTAAATCCAGTTTATTTGCTGGTGGAACAGGTTACTTCTTAGTCTTAAATGGATTACTAATTGGTATATTAACTTTAGCTGCATTTATAGTTGGAATCAAAGTATATACTGGAGATACAAACTTATTCCCGCTATTCCCTAATGGTGATATATCAGAAGAAGCTTTAAGACACGCACAAACAATGGCATTTGTTGTGTTAAGTGTATCACAGTTATTCCATTCATTTAACTTAAGAAATCCAAGAAAGTCTATATTCCAAGTTGGAATATTTACTAATAAGTATTTACTAGCATCTGTGCTATTTGGAATATTCCTTACAGATGTTGTAATAACAGTACCATTCTTAGCTAATATATTCGACGTTTGGGACTTGAATGGAAGGGATTGGATGTTTGTAGGAATACTTTCAATAGTTCCACTTGTGGTAAATGAAATAGCTAAAATATTCCTAAGAGCAAGAGACAACGCATAACAATAAGAGGTATTATCTAAAAAGATAATACCTCTTATTCTTTTATATAGTGAGTAAAGGAGTAATTAATTATTGGATTAAGTTCCATACATAGGCTATAATATTTAATCTTTTAGTCAATAATAGAAATAAAGTAAGACTAAAGGAGATAAATTATGAAAAGGGTATTTTATATATTCATAGGTCTAGCGTTTATAACTTCAACTATAGCCTGTACTCAAATTTTAAAGAAAAATGATAGTAGAAATGTTGAAGTAAAGTCAGCATCTAAAGTACAAAGATCAGATAAATATAATTTTATAGATTTTAATATGATAGATAGCACATATGGATGGGCAGTTTCAAAAGAGGGAATACTTAAAACTGGAGATGGAGGATTTACCTGGGAGAATATTACCCCAAAAGGGATTAATTTAAGCGATAGACAATATATAGCTAGTAATAGTAAGAGTGTAAATAATAATTCATTATTTCATACATTTTTAGATAAAGAAATTGGGTTTATAGCCTATAAAGATAAAAATAAGATAAGTATATTTAAAACTTTCAATGGAGGACAAAAATGGGAACAAACTATTTTAAATCTAGAAAGGAGTTGGAATAATGAAACAATAGAAGTTAATATAGATGTTGTAAATTCTAAAGAAACTTTTGTAATGGTTACATCCTCTAAAATCTCAAATAATTTAAGAATGGAAATATATAAAACAGATGACTCAGGCAACCATTGGTCAAAGGTAACTAAAAATGTTATAGACAGTTTAAACAATAAAGATAGTTCTTATAATATAGAGGGGATAACAGGTATAAAATTCATTAGTAGTAATATGGGATGGTATACTATGAAGGGTGAGAAAACAAAATATCCATTTATATATAATACAAAGGATGGAGGTGTAACCTGGGAAGTTCAAAAATTAAATGTACCTAAAGAATACTTGAAAAATAATGAATATGGTATAAACACCTTTCCACCTAAGTTTAGCAAGGATAATAAACAAGGATATCTTCCAGTAGAATTTAAATCTAAAGACAAATCATCTATGATATTTTATAAAACTATAGATGGAGGAGCAACTTGGAATCCTTCAATTCCTGTTGAGGCACAAGGAGGCATAGAAATAATTTATGGAGTAGATAAAGATGGTATACTCTGGATTGTAGATGGGGGAGGAAATAAAATATATAGAATTTTTTATAATGATAGCAATGTAAATGAAATAACCACTGAAATAAATCTTAGAGGAAGAAAGGTACAGTTTATAGATAAAAATACAGGGCTATTAATATTGGAAGGTATATTATATAAAACTCAAGATAAAGGAATTACATGGGAAGTAGTTAAATAAAAAATGTGCATTTTAAGATAAGATTGAAACTCAAGTATGGGATTTGCATTTAAAAAAGCTTTTCAGCTTATTCAATGCAAATCCCATTCTATATATTTGATATTAAAAATATAGATTAAACTTTGGAATATTTATTTTAGCTTTAGGAGCTGCAACTGTGATTAGAGCCAGTCTTGGAGTAACAACATGGGATGTTTTGCATATTGGACTAGCTAATTTAACTAACTTATCTGTAGGCAGATGGGTTCAAATAGTAGGAATTATTCTAGAACTTTACTTGAGGTAACAGCCTTAACGATTGGATGGTTAGTTGGAGGACCTGTTGCATTTGGCACATTTATTTCAGTATTTCTAATTGGACCTGTAATGCAAACTTCATCAAAATATTGGACAAGACAATTGGATAAGTTGTACAATTGAAGCTTTTATAGTATTTTTAATTGTATTGAACTATAACCCTGATATATAATAAAATAATAAAATACATTTACATAACGAATATTTAACTTTAATTTATAAATTAGATAAAGGTGAGGGGATAGTAGCATGGAGATATCTAGAGTTAGAAATTCTTCTTTAATAAATAAAAGCGATAATAAAGCTATAAGTGAAAAAAAGGATTTTTCTCAGAACTTTAGTTTTGCAAGAGAAAGAAGAAATGAACAGCAGTTAAAAGAAATGCTAGAAGAGATACAAAAAAAGGGTAATAGGCTTGCTGTAACAAAATGTTACTCAGATGTATTTGCCTACAAAAAAATGATAAAAGAATACTTAAACTCTGTATTATCATATATGTATGGCGTAAAAAAGGATATAAGCTTTTGGCAAACTCAATACTTTATTACAGTAGATACTATTGATGAAAAATTACAAGAACTTACTGAAATGCTTTTAAGTAGTGAAAAGGAGAATTTAAATATAGCAAAAACTATAGATGACATCTCAGGACTTATAGTAGATATTTATAAATAAATATATTTAGTATGTTTTAAGTTTAGCTATGTATAAAAATTTAAGCTTACAATTAAATATGCACGTAATAATAATTTATCTTATGTGACCATGTTCAAAATCTACATTTTATGAGGGTTTTAAGCATGGTTTTATATTTTTCAAAATTAAAAGGATAATTATATTTTTGTTGAATATATATGTTATATAAATTTCTATGAAGAAAGGAAGGATATGTATGGCTCCTGTAACGGCACTTTTAATTATTGCAGTTATTTTTGCACTTGGAGACTTTATAGGAACAAAGACAAAAGCATGGATACCATCGGTATTTGTAGTAGCGATATTATTTTTAGCAGGCTATTGGACTTTTTTACCTAAAAATTTAATTGATTTGCCTGGATTTGGAATGCCTTTTGCAAGTATAGCTATGTATATGTGTATTACTCATATGGGAACTATCATAAGTATTTCAGAATTAATAAAACAGTGGAAAGTGATTGCGGTAACTCTAGCTGGACTTACTGGAATGATAATTGCATGTTGGTTTATATGTATTCCATTAGTAGGAAGAGAATATGTAGTATCAGGACTTCCACCACTCACAGGAGGAATAGTAGCTGCTCTCATGATGCAGGAAGGTGCAGCTAAGAAGGGGCTAGAGCTTGCTTCAATTCTTGCAATAGTAATGTATGTAATGCAGGGATTTGCTGGATATCCACTTACTGCAATTTGTCTAAAGAAAGAAGGAAGAAGACTTTTAAAAGTATACCATGCAAATGGAGGAGCCGAAGGGGTTAAAGCATTAGAGCAAGCTTCAGCAGCGAAAGAAACAAGGTTAGAGAAGAAAAAATTCATACCTAAACTTCCTTCAAAGTATAATACTGCTTCAGTAATGTTTGCAAAAATGGCTTTTAGTTCATTTTTAGCAGTACAAATAGCAGCACTTACTCATAATAAGGTTTCACCATTTGTATTATGTTTAGTTTTTGGCATTATACTTCAAGAAATAGGATTTATAGAAAGAGATATATTACATGTTTCTAATTCATTTGGATTTTTAATGTTTGTACTTATGGTATATGTATTTGGAGCACTTTCAAAAGCTACTCCAGCTATGCTTGTACAAATAGCTTGGCCTTTGATAATAATTATAGTTGTAGGGGTAATAGGAATGGCCATTACGTCAGTGCTTTTAGGAAAATTCCTTGGAATGACCAAAGAAATGGCTTTTGCGACTTCACTTACAGCGTTGTATGGGTTCCCTCCAAACTATGTTTTGACAGAAGAAGCTTCTAAGGCGCTTGCTAAGGATGAAGATGAAAAGAAATATCTTATGGATCAGATGCTTCCACAGATGATAGTAGGAGGATTTGTAACGGTTACTATAACTTCTGTAATCATAGCAGGCATATTTATAAACCTGCTTTAGAACAAATAATAGATAATGATTAATAATGTGGAAAATCTAGCGCGAGCTAGATTTTTTATGGTTAAATAATAAAAGTCTCCCTTGGGAGACCTTTATTTAAAATTATTGTTTATTATTTGCGTCTTTATATTTGTCCAAGTGCTTTTAAAATGAATTGAGCAATTATTGCAGAGCCAATATAAGTTCCTACAAATACTATGCAAGAAACTACGATAAGTCTCCATCCAGATTTTTTAAAGCTATCTAGATCTTTGCCTATAGAAAGTCCAACATAAGCAAGTATTGGAGTAGTTAAAGCTAAGAAATCTACTTTTGCAATATATTTAGACATTTGAGCCGCCCCAGGAAAACTTGGGTAAGTTAATATACAGGCAAGTGTTACGATATAAGCTACTGCTGGAACTTTACCTGGCATTACTTTTCCTAGTGTTATTCCAGCAATGGATATTCCAATTAATATAAGCATACCTGGAAGAGCTTCAAATATATTATGTTTAGGTCCTATCATGTTTCCAACAAGAGAAAGTAATCCTATTAATATTAATATAAATAATGAATCTTTAATTTTCATAGACTATACCTCCTTTGCCATTTTAGACTGAGATTTTTCTGCCTCAGGGGCAGGAACCCCATATTTTAATTTATAGCTTTTTTTATAAAGCCACTCAGCAAAAGGTAATGCAATCCAAAGTGACATATATAATCCATCAAGACCTGATAGCATATTACTTGCCGCACCAAAAGCTGCTAAAGTGTCTGCCATTTCAGGGAACATTGCACTTAATGAACCAACTGATGCAGTCATCATACTAGCACTTCCAACACCAGATGCCATAGCCAGTGCATAAGGATGGAGCGGAGTATAAGCTGCGCATAAACTTGCTATTACTCCAAAGAATACTGTTCCAAGTACTGTTCCACAAATATAAACACCCATTACACCTTTTCCTTCATCACCATCTAAGCCATACACATCGCTTATTAAAGCTACATTTGGTTCTCTAGAAACTGAGTGGGCAGCACCTATAGACTCACGTTTTAATCCTAAAAATACTGCTATAGGGACACCTAAAAGTACAGTACCTATATTTCCAAACTCTTGAAGTATTAAAGCAGGACTGGACTTGATTATTTTAGGAAGAGTAGGTCCGATTTGTGAACCATACTTAGCCATTAAAAGCATAAGAGATATAGTAATAAGGGAACCAGCATCAGACATATCTTTATCATTTAATACTTTCAAAAATTTAGGGCTTAGAAATATTCCCATTATTAATGCGTAAAGCATAGGTAAGAGAACTATTGTTCCAGGACCAAATTTAAATTTCATAACACCTATCATTTCAGCAATTATAACTAGTATAAGAACTAAAACATGGTTTTTCCAATTTTTCATTTATTGCACCTTCCTTTCAAAACGATCTTCTAAAAACTTTATATAATCTTCTTTATTTTTAAATGTTGGAGTATAACAATTCATTAAATATTTAGCTTCCTCAGCATCTCCATAAAGTAAATCTATAATTGTCATAGCCATAAGTTTTGCAGGCAAAATAACAGCTGCATTAAAATCTTCTACTTTAAAATCCTTAGTATGTAGTGCGCCAGATACGCCCCCTATAAATGGATGAATGGATGGAATCAAGTTTGATATATCCCCCATATCTGTGGAGGCTGCAAAATGTCCTGCATCTATAATTCTATCTTCAGGTAAGAGTTTCTGTGCATTTTCTTTAAATATACTATTTAAAGGTAAAGAAGCTTTTAATGGCATATGACCTGGAATTGTCTCAATTATAGTTTGTGCCCCCATAGCAAATCCACCACCAAGTAGAGCTCGATCAACTTTTTCATTTGTAACTGTAATAGCGTCTACAGAATTAGCTCTTACATAGGTCTCCATTCTTACATCCGATGGAACACTGTTTACTGTATCTCCGCCCTTTGTTATAACAGGATGTACTCTTATAGAATCTTCATCTCTAAAAGATTCTCTTAAAGCATTTATTCCCATGATTCCGAGCATAGCTGCATTTAGTGCATTTACTCCTTCATGAGGTGCCTCTGCTGCATGAGCAGCCTTTCCTATATATTGTACAGTTTTACCAACAAATCCATTACTAGATTTTCCAATGGCTACAGTAGGCTCAGGTGAATTTTTTAAAGCATGAACCATCATAGCTATATCTACATCATCAAAAGCCCCTCTATATATAAGTTCTTGTTTTCCTGATAAAAAGTGAAGTTTTCCTTCCTCTTTAAGCTTTTGTCTATAAGAAATTTCTATGTATTCTTCTGCAGGAACTGCCATAAATGTAACATTTCCACATAATTGATTTTCTATATTTGAAAGTTTCAATCCGAGTGCGGCCCCAAGCATTGAAGCTATTTGTAAGTTGTGCCCACAAGTATGAGAAGCACCAGTTATTTTATTAGCCTTATCACTATCAAAGCATATTACTCCATCTAATTCTCCAAGAATTGCTACATTAGGTCCATTACCAGAAGCCTTAAGTTTTCCTTTCACTCCTGTAATAGCTAAATTATTTTCATAGGATATATTTAGCTCTTTAAAAAAATCACATACTTTATTAGAAGTTTCTGTTTCTTTAAAACCCAGCTCTGGTTCATTTTCTATAGCTAAAGCTAAGTTCTTTATTTTATCTACATTTTCATCAATAATGTCGCATACTATTTTTTTTAATCCATCTCTAATCAATGCTATCCCCCCTAAATTAAAAATAATCTAAATATTATGTACTCTTTATGAGAACACATGTTTTCTATATGCGCACAATACAATTGTATGCCGCTAAAAGTTATTTGTCAATATATAAATGGATATCAAAAATAAATTTCTAAAAGAGGAGTAAATATATGAAATTAATCAATTGAAAACTTATATGTTCATCAATATGCACATTAAATATTGTGTTAAAATTGTTTTGTGAATAATATTATTCTTTTTTATGAATTATAGCATATATTTGGGGACTTTGGATTGACAGAAATAATATAATGCATTAACATAAATATAATCAAAAATTTAACAAAGCATGATTATATAGGGGGAATTTAAAATGAAAAAGTCTATAGGATTAGCTCTAGTTTCAGTATTATCAGTATCATTATTAGCAGGTTGTAGAGGTTCTTCTAAATCAACAGATGCAAGCAAAGCAGCTGCCTATAAGGATGGGAAGTATAGGGCAAGCTTTGATAGATTAGATACTCACGGATGGAATGCATTTACTGAGATAGAAATTAAAGATGGAAAAATCGCAACAGTAGATTTTGACTATTTAAATAAAGACAATAAGAGAAAATCGGAAGATAAAGATTATATTAACGCAATGGCTTCAAAATCTGGAACTTCACCAGATAAATATTGTCCTCAGCTTGAAAAAGCTTTAGTTGATAAACAAGATTTAGAAAAAGTTGATGTTGTCACTGGAGCTACTAATTCAACAAATAACATGAAGCAGTTAGCTAAGCTAGCTTTAGAAAATGCTAAAAAAGGTGATTATAATGAAGTAATAGTACCACAGCCAGACGTAAAGGAAGAAAAGAAACAATAAGCTACTAATAGATAAAAATTTAATTAATCCAATACATTTATATAAGAATAACTTTAAATGGTTATCAATGTGATAATTTTTATCACATTGATAACCATTTAATTGTATAATTAACTAATTTTTAACACGAGAAAATCATATATTTAAATATATGTAGTTAATAGCTAACAGGCAAATTAGAAAAAATAAGCTGACTGATTTTTGTTAGAAAACATTAATTATTAAGTATAAAGGTTGGCACAAATAATGCTATGTATATGATTAAAAATAAAAAAAGGGGTGAGTTGTATGAAAACAGAATTAAGAGGCAGTAATGATGTAAGCTTTCTTGAAAGGTATTTTAAATTGCAAGAAAATAAGACTACAGTCAAAACAGAAGTAATGGCAGGTATTACTACATTTCTTACTATGGCATACATTATAGCTGTAAATCCAGAATTTTTATCTGCCACCGGAATGGATAAGGGTGCAATACTCACAGCTACATGTATAGCAGCAGGACTAACTACAATACTAATGGGTATATATGCTAATTTACCATTTGCATTAGCATCTGGTATGGGACTTAATGCATTCTTTGCTTTTTCAGTTTGTATAGGGATGAAAGTTCCTTGGCAAGTTGCATTAACAGCAGTATTTTTCGAAGGTATTATATTTATAGTGTTGTCATTAACAAAAGTAAGAGAAATGGTAGTAAATTCAATACCTACCACTCTTAAAATAGCAGTTAGTGCAGGTATTGGATTATTTATAGCTTTAATTGGATTTGAAAATGCAAAAATAGTTATAAATGATGATGCCACACTTATTACTTTAGGAAAAATGACAGACCCAAGAGCAGTTATATGTATGCTTGGTGTAATAGTTATAGCAATTATGACTTATAAAAATATAAAGGGTGCAATACTGTGGGGGATACTTATTTGCTCTGTAGCTGCTTGGGGCTATGCATTAGCAATAGGACCAGATGTAGCTGCTAAAAATTATGGAATATTTGTTCCAAGTGGTATTTTTGCATTTCATAGTATATCACCAATTGCATTTAAACTAGATTTTTCTTTGCTCACTCATTCTCAGGGTATTATCACGTTTTTAACTGTAATGCTAACATTCTTATTTGTAGATTTCTTTGATACAGTAGGAACATTAGTTGGCGTTGCATCTAAAGCTAATATGTTTGACAAAGATGGAAACGTTATAAGAGCAAGACAGGCACTTTTAAGTGACGCTATAGGAACAACCTTTGGTGCAATGATAGGAGTTTCTACAGTTACAACTTATGTAGAAAGTTCTGCAGGAGTTGCTGAGGGCGGAAGAACGGGACTAACATCTGTAGTTACAGGACTATTATTTTTAGTAGCAATAGTATTTGCTCCTATATTTATGTCAATTCCAAGCTGTGCTACAGCACCAGCATTAATTGTAGTTGGATTATTTATGATGCAAAATGTAGTTCAAATAGATTTTTATAACTATATAGAAGCAATACCAGCATTTTTAACAATAATACTCATGCCGCTAACTTATAGTATAGCTACTGGACTTATGTTTGGAGTTGTATCTTATGTTATATTAAGTGTACTTGCAGGTAAAAAAGAAAAAATATCTGGAACTATGTATATACTTGCGCTATTATTTTTATTAAAGATGATATTTATGTAAGTAAGATATTTTAATTATAAAGGGGAAATGAAATATGCTAGAAAGTATGAAAAGTAATATTAAAATTGCTGCCCGTAGAGAAAAGGCCCCTTTGGTATTAAAAAATGCTTTTTTCCTAAATGTATTTACTAGGGAGTTTGAAAGAGGAGATATTGCTATGAATAATGGAATCATAGCAGGTATTGGCAGCTATGAAGGAATAGAAGAAATAGATTGCGATGGCCTTTTTGTAACTCCTGGGTTTATAGATGCTCATGTTCATATAGAATCATCCAAATCAATACCTGAGATTTTTTCTCAGGTATTGTTACAAAATGGAGTAACTACTTGTATTACAGATCCACATGAAATAGCTAATGTTTTGGGAGAAAAGGGCTTAGACTTTATGATGGAAAATAGCAAGAAGAGTTTGATGGATATATTTTATATGATACCATCATGCGTTCCAGCTACTGAATTTGAGGATAATGGAGCGCTACTTAGATCGGAAGATATAGAATCCTATAGAGATAGGGAAAATGTAATTGGATTAGCAGAGGTGATGGATGTACCTTCTGTTATAAATTGCACTGAATGGATATTAAAAAAGATAAATATGTACAAAGATAAAACTATAGATGGACATTGTCCTCAAATAAGTGAAGAATGGTTAAATGCATATATAGCTGCGGGAGTAAAAACGGATCATGAATGTAGTGATGCTATGCAGGCTTTAGAAAAAGTTAAAAAGGGCATGTATGTAATGATTAGGGAAGGCTCTGCTGCTAAAAATTTATTGAGTTTACTGCCAGCAGTAAATGAAAAAAATTACTCAAGATTTTTATTTTGTACTGATGATAAAGACATAGGCGATCTTATAGAAAAGGGATCTATAAATGAGAATATAAAGATTTCAATAGAATATGGATTGAATGAAATCATAGCATATACTATAGCATCCTATAATGCAGCGCAGTGCTATAATTTAAAGGATAGAGGGGCTATAGCACCAGGTTATAAAGCGGATTTAGTAATATTGAGTGATTTAAAAAAGGTTACCATAGATAAAGTTATAAAAAGTGGAAGAGTTTATAATTATAAGTTTGATTTTAAAGGCATAAATCCTAACTTAAAAAATTCTATAAATATGGATGTTGTTACCGAGGAAAGTTTTAAAATAAAGGCTAAATCATCTAAAATAAATATTATAAAGGTTATAGAAAATTCAATTGAAACCAAAAAAGAAGAAAGAGAAGTTATAATCCAAAATGGATATGTAAACAGAGTAAAGGGAGAAGATATTTTAAAAATAGCTGTATTTGAAAGACATAAAAATACAGGTAAATATTCATTAGGATATATTGAAGGATTAGGACTTACAGAATGTTCTGTAGCGCAAACTATAGCACATGACTCGCATAATGTAATAGTAGTTGGAAGCTTAGATAGTGACATGACAATTGCTGTAAATAGACTTATAGAAATTGGTGGGGGAATAGTTTTAGTTTCAAATGGAAAAGTAATTGAAGAGTTAGAACTTCCAATAGCAGGTCTAATGACATACAAAGAACCAAGTTATGTTATAAATAAGCTTTCTAATATGAATAGTTTCATAAAAGCTCATGAAAAATATGAAGATAAGGATATATTTTTAACTTTAGGTTTTATGGCACTTCCTGTAATACCTGAGTTGAAAATAACTGCAAGAGGACTATTTTATTTTAAGGATTATAGATTTATAGATTTGTTTTGTTAATATAAGATTATAAAATAAGTGGTAAGGGAAGATCTTTATCACTTATTTTATTTATAATATTGAGATATTCTAATCTAATTCTAATCTTTCATTAATTGTTCTCTAATTAATCTACTCTATAATAAAATTATAAGTTAAGTTAATAAATTTTGGAGGGATTAAGATGTCAATAAAAATAGAACAAATTGATGAATTAAGAAAAAGAATTAATGTAAGTTATGAAGATGCAAAGGAAGCTTTAGAAAACTGTGATGGAGATATGTTAGAAGCAATAATATATTTAGAAAAAAACAATAAAGTTAAGGCTGAAAAAAATGATGATAAAAAGGGATGTTTCTTTGACAAAATTAAAGCACTTATAAAGAAGGGAAACAATATTAGATTTGTTATTAAAAAGAAAGAGAAAATAGTTCTAAATTTATCTCTTAACGTTTCTATATTAATAGTGGTATTTGGGTTTCATATAGCTTTTATTGGTTTAATCCTAGCTTTATTATGTGGGTTTAGGGTGAAGTTTGAAACTAATAAGGGTGAAGATATAAAGATAAACCAAACTCTTGATAAAGTACAAAATGAAATACAAGAAATTAAAAATGATTTAGTAGGTTAAATATAAATTGCATTGGATCTATACCAGTGCAATTTTTTTACTTGCAATATTTTGGTGATTTAGATTTAATAATAATTAAGGTTTGGTCTAGATTATGGTTAAAGTGGAGGACTATCATTATGAATAATCAAAGGATTCTTATTATTGAAGATGAAATTAAAATAGCTAGGTTTTTAGAACTTGAGCTTAAACATGAAGGATACGAAGTTGATCAAGCACATGATGGAAGGGAAGGACTTGACAAGGCCCTTGAGCAAGAATTTGATTTGATTATATTAGACATTATGCTTCCTTCAATGAATGGCATTGAAGTGCTAAGGAGATTAAGGCAAGGTTCTGAAGTTCCTGTAATCATGCTTACAGCTAAAGATGAAATTATGGATAAAGTTGTAGGGTTAGATATGGGCGCTAATGATTATGTAACTAAGCCTTTTGCAATTGAGGAATTACTTGCAAGAATTAGAGCAGCGCTTAAAAGAAAAGTAACTCAAATAATGACATCAAGTATTCTTGAATTAGATGGATTAAAAGTTGATTTAGATAAGTATATAGTAACATATGATAATGAGGCAATAGAACTTACTAAAAGAGAATTTGACCTACTTAGGTATTTCCTAGAAAATAAAAATATTGTTCTTACAAGAGATAAAATACTTCAAACAGTATGGGGATATGATTATATGGGTGACACTAATGTAGTTGATGTATATGTTAGATATATAAGATGCAAGATTGATGATAAATATAGTAAAAAAATAATTCATACTGTTCGAGGGGTGGGATACCTACTAAAAGATGAAAAATAAAGGAATATATTTGCAATTAATCAAACAGATAATAAGATGCATATCCATAGTTCCTTTTTTATTGCTTAAGAAAATAATAAGTTTAGCAAAAAAATTTAAAAATAGATTTATTGAAAAACTACGGTTTTCTTTAACTTTTAAAATAACAATAGTGTATATGTTTATAATAAGTCTTATTCTAATGCTGTTAAGTGGTGCAATAATAGGTGGATTTGCTATATATGCCGGATGGAATGCTGAAGATAATTTACAAAAAGACTTTCAGTTAATTTCGGATTACCTAAAAGAAAATACCGAAATTCCAGTAGAGAAGTTAAATAGGATCTCTAGGCTTGATAATATTTCAATATCTATATTTGATGAAAATAAGAATTTATTATATACAACAGAAAATGGGGAAGATTCTATAATCTTCCGTGATGAAAGTAAACAAAATCAAAGTATAGTTATTAATGAAAACTATATAATTATAAAAAATAGAGATAAGGTTTATGTGGATTGGGATTATCTTAACCATAATGATAATAATTTTGGATATGCAATGATGCTTAGTAATAGAGTGAACTGGAAGTCAAGGGACATTTACATTCAAGTTAAAGATAGATTAATAAATGAAATATTTAGTGTAATAGTTTTAACTTCTACACTATTATTTATGGATATAGTTGTTACAATCATAGTTCTACTTGCTGGTACAAGAGCTAGCAGAAAAACTTTAAAACCAATTGAAATAATGACAAATACAGTTAAGAATATAACTATTAAGGCATTAGATACAAGACTTAATATTAGAGGATCGCAAGATGAACTTAAAGATTTGGCAAGAACTTTTAATACTATGCTTGACAGAATACAGGAGTCTTATGAGCAGCAAAACCAATTCGTATCAGATGCTTCTCATGAATTAAGAACTCCAATTTCAGTTATTCAAGGATATGTAAACATGCTAGACAGATGGGGAAAGGACGATAAAAGCGTTCTTGAGGAGTCTATTTCTGCAATTAAAACTGAATCTGAAAGCATGAAATTACTTATAGAAAAGCTTTTATTCTTAGCACGGGGGGACAAGAATACTCAAAAGGTTGAAAAAGTGGAGTTTTATTTAAATGAATTAATTGATGAAATAGTTAAAGAAACAAAGCTTATCGATAATACTCATGAAATAAAAAGTGAAAAGAATGATTTAGCAAAGATTAATGCAGATTATAAGATGATTAAAGAAGCTCTAAGAGTATTTATAGATAATAGTATAAAGTATACTCCAGAAGGAGGATTAATAAAGGTTAATTGTATCCTTCAAGATAATGAAGTTTTAATTTCTGTTGAAGATACGGGCTTAGGAATTTCAAAAGAAGACTTACCACATATCTTCGATAGGTTTTATAGAGCGGATAAATCAAGAACAAAACGAACAGGTGGCACAGGACTAGGCCTATCTATTGCAAAATGGATTATATTTAACCACAATGGAAGGATTACTGTTGAAAGTAGAATTAATGTAGGTACAAAGATAAGTATAACATTACCTATTATATATAAATAAATGTATAGATAGGAAAATAATAAAATAATATTCGAGTTTAATATAGGCTTAAGAAGTGATTTCTTAAGCCTATATTAAATAATTATAACGTCAAAAAATACATTAATATCTTAATAAAACACAAATTTCTAATCAAATTTTAATATTAAATAAAGAAATTCTTAAGAATTAGCTGATATAATAGGTCAAGTAGTTAGAAAATATGAGTAATATTAAGGAGTTTGATTATAAAAAATGAGTCAAAAAAATATTTATCTGGTTTTATCTAGGACAGGCACCTGGCTTTCAAATTTAATAAGCTTATTTACTGAAGGCAAATATATACATTCTTCTATTAGCTTTGATAGTAGTTTTACTAAAATGTATTCTTTTGGCAGGACAAACCCTGACAATCCTTTTTCAGGTGGATTTGTTCAAGAAAGTTTATATGATGGAGTATATAAAAAATTCTCTAGAAGTGAGTGTGTGATATATAAATTAGAAGTTACAGAAGAACAATATAATATCTTAAAAAATGAAATAGAAGGATTTTTAGAAAAAAAGGATGAATATAAATATAATTTTTTAGGCTTATTTGGAGTTTTATTTAATCAACCTGTTAAAAGGAAAAATTATTATTTTTGTACTCAGTTTGTTTCAGAAGTTTTAATTAAAAGTGGGGTTTATGATACTGACAAAAACCCTGCATTAATGAAACCAGATGATTTATTTTCAATTGAAGATAAGGATTTAATTTACGAAGGGTTTATAAATGAATGTTTCAGATTTCAGAGGGCATATAATTTTAACTAATAATTGATATATGATAAATAGTATTCAAAAACAGTCTTTAAAATGGGCTGTTTTTTTATTTAATCATTTTTGTATTTTGCTCATAATTGTTATATAATGGATATACAAATAATTCAAAAAATTTAGAAAGGGTGTAAACTATGAAATCTATTCTAATGGAAATACAGCCTTCTATAAAAAGATATGCAGATATACTTTCAAAAGTTCTAAAAGTAGATGTTGAAATTGCTGATAGCAACCTTGTAAGGGTTGCAGGTACAGGAATGTATAGAAACCTTACAAATAGGAGTATGGAAAAGGAAGGATACATATATAAACACATATTAAAAACTGGACAGCCTCAAATAATAGATAAGCCCGGGGAAAGTGAGCTATGTATACCTTGCAGTAAATATGGTAAATGCAGTGAAAAATATGAAATATGCACTCCAATAAAGCTTGGTAGCCAAATTGTAGGAGTAATTGGACTTATATGTTTTGGAGAAGAACAAAAAAATCACCTTCTAAATGATTTTAATACATATATGGAATTCTTGCAGCAAATTTCCGAGTTTATAAGTATTACTGCATATGAAAGAAAGGAAAAACTAAGAGAAAACACTTTAGTTAAGGGATTAAATTTAGTAATAGATAAGATGGATAGAGGAGTTATCATTTTAAATAATCAAGATAAGGTAACTCATATTAATAAAAAAGCTATTGAAATTTTAAAGTTTATAGATGGAAACTTTAGGCACACCATAGAAATAGAAAAAATAGATGAAAGTATATTAGAGATGAGCAAATATAAATTAACTATAGACAAGCAAACTTTTAATGTCTATGGTCAATTTTATTCTATAGGACTAAATGAAGAGCAATTTGATAAATTATTTATATTTCAGGAAGGAAAAATTACTAAAGGAGAAATTACATCGCATATAAAAATGGATATACAATGTAATGATATTCTAGGAGACTCGCCTGCAATGTATGAGTTGAAAAATAATATAAAGAGAATAGCATCTTCCTGTTCCACGGTACTTATAACAGGGGAAAGCGGTACAGGTAAAGAAATGTTTGCACGTGCAATTCACAATGAGGGAGCAAGAAAAAGCGAACCATTTATAGCTATAAATTGTGCAGCTATTCCTTATGAATTACTAGAAAGTGAACTTTTTGGTTATGTTAAGGGAGCTTTCACTGGAGCATCTGCATCAGGTAAGATTGGGAAATTTGAATTAGCGAATCATGGAACAATATTTTTAGATGAAATTGGAGATATGCCATTAGCGCTTCAGACAAAAATTTTAAGGGTACTTCAAGATAGAAGGATAATAAGAATAGGATCAAATACTCCAGTTGATATAGATGTGAGAGTAATTGCTGCGACTAATAAGGATTTAATGGCCCTTATTGAAAAGGATAAATTCAGAGAGGATCTTTATTATAGATTAAATGTCATACCTTTTAATATTCCACCACTTAGAGAAAGAATAAAAGATATAGAGTTTTTGGTGAAACACTTTATAGATAAATATATGAAGATACTTGGAAAGAATTTTACTAAGATGGATATACACGAAGGAGTTATGGATTTATTTTACGCATATAGCTGGCCGGGAAATATAAGAGAGCTTGAAAATACAGTGGAATTCATGATAAACATGGTTGATACCAGTGGAGTTTTAGTATTAGATATGGTTCCAAGGAGTATAATAAATTCTCAAAGAAAGGTTCGAAAGGGAAAGGAAGAAATAATGACATTAAAGGAGCTTGAAAAAAGAGAAATATTGAAGGCGATTAATATATTTGGCGATACAACTCAAGGAAAAAAGTTAGCTGCGAAAAAACTTGGAATAGGAATTGCAACTTTGTATAGAAAGATAGATGAATATGAATTAAACAATTTATAAAAATCTATGATTTTGTTATAAATTAGCACATCTTAATTCATTGAGATGTTTCATGCATGATTTATAGAAATTTGTAATTTTGTTATAAATCAGCACATCTCAATTCATTGAGATGTTTCATTTTAAACATTAATTATCAATATAAGAAAGTTTATCAATTTGATAATATGCATGAAATAATAATTAGTTAAACATCAATGAAATCTCTACTACTAATATAAACCTTATGAACGATAGGTATAAAAATATTTGTATTATTAATAATGTGGAGAAGTTTGAATAACAGTTTTTTATAAATGACAATAAAACTTATATTGGCATAAATAATGCTATGAATAATGGAGATTAAAATTTAATACGAGGGGGGATGAAGGTGAAAGTATTAACAAATGTCTCTATATATGATTTTCATTCATTAAGGAAAAACTGTTATATAAAGTTTAACTCAGAAATAGAAGAAATAGGAGAGATGAAAAACTTTAATGATGAAGATATAAATGAAATATATAATCTTAAAGGATCCATAGTAATGCCAGGACTTACAAATTGTCATACTCATATATATTCTACCTTATCAAGAGGGATGAATGTTCCATTTAACCCAAAAAGCTTTCAAGATATTTTGGATCAGCTTTGGTGGAAACTTGATGCAAAACTTGATAACGAAGCTAATTATTACAGCGCATTAGTTTATGGTATTGATTGCATAAAAAACGGAGTGACTTCTATAATAGATCATCATGCTAGTGGACTTGACATAATATACTCTTTAAGTGAAATTAAAAAAGCTATTTCAAATGAGTTAGGATTAAGAGGAATATTTTGCTTTGAAACTAGTGATAGATTTAATATTTATGAATGTATCAAAGAAAACATAGAATTTTCAAGAAAAAAAGATGAAAAATTCGCAGGGCTATTCGGAATGCATGCATCTCTAAGTTTAAGTGATAAATCATTAAGCATCATATCAAAGGAACTTAACGGACTACCTATACACATTCATGTGGCAGAAAGCCAAGAAGATGTGAAAGATTGCATGGAAAAACATAACATGTCAATAGTAAAAAGACTTGATAAGTTTAATCTTTTAAATGAAGAATCTATCTTAGCTCATTGCGTTCATATAGATGATGATGAGGCAAAAATAATTAGAGACAGAAACTGTAGAATTGCTATAAATCCAACTTCAAATATGAACAATGCCGTAGGTATAGCAAATTATGAAGTATTCAGGAAAAACAAAATAAAATGCATGATAGGAAATGATGGTCTGGGAGCAAATATAACCCGTGATTATTTAAATGTAGTATATGCTATGAAAAATAAATTGGGCAGCCCAACAAAGTTTGGTTTGAATGATTTATTAGAACTTATACAAAATGGGTATGATTATGTAGCTAATATACTAAATATAAAAATAGGAAAAATAGAAGAAGGATACAAATCAGACTTTATAACTGTTCCCTATGATCCATCAACACCATTAAATAATGATAACGTTTTAAGCCATATCTTCTTTGGAGTTTTTGAAAGTTTTCATCCTAAAGATGTATGGGTAGATGGGAAAATGTTAATGGAAAACTATCAGGTTAAATATGATACAGAAGCTTTATATGAAAAGTCTGCGAAAGTAGCAGAAAAGGTATGGGAAACAGTAAATCAGTAGGGGGTTTTTATATGAATTTGAAAACAACTATAGCAGGTATTGAGCTTAAGAATCCAGTTATGCCAGCTTCGGGACCATTAGTTGGAGATTATGAAAAGATGATGGCGCTTGCAGGCTTTGGACTTGGTGGAATGGTAACAAAAACAATATCTATTGAGGGAGCAGAAGTTGTAAGGCCATGTATATATGGAAATAAGGACAGCATAATGAATGCTGAGCTTTGGTCTGAGTATTCACTTAAGCATTGGCTAGAATATATACTTCCCAATTTAAAGAGAGATTTAAATGTACCTCTTATAATAAGTGTTGGATACACTAAAGAGGATATGGAAAAATTAATTCCGGTATTAGACCCTTACGCAGATGCTTTTGAGGTTTCAACTCACTATGTGGGAAAGGATTTAAGTGTTATAGGGGAAACTGTAAAGACAATAAGAAGTAATACAAAAAAACCTGTATTTATGAAAGTGAGTCCTCATATTCCAGATCCTGTAGCCTTTGCGCAGGCGGTTAGAGATAACGGAGCAAGTGGAGTTGTAGCTATAAATTCTCTTGGACCTACTATGAAAATAGATATTCAAAATAGAAAAGTTTTAGTTGGAAATGAAAAAGGAGAAGTTTGGACATCAGGACCTGCTATAAAACCTGTAGCACTTGCCATAGTAAATAAAATAAAGAGTGCTATGCCAGATTTTATAGTAATAGGGGTAGGCGGTATAGCAACAGCAGAAGATGTAGTTGAATTTTTACTTGCAGGAGCAGATGCTGTGCAAATGTTATCAGCTGCAATGCTTAGAGGTAAGGATTTATATGAAAAGATAATAAAAGATCTTCCGGAGATTTTGAGAAAGTATAACTTTAATAGCATAGAGGAAGTTGTAAACACATCCCTTCAAAAGGGTGAAGTTAAATATGAACCAGATCATCCTGTAATTGATGAAGATAAGTGCACAAAGTGTAAGCTTTGTGAAAAGGTATGTCCTTATTTTGCAATAGAAGTAAAAGAAATAGTTGAAGTAAATAATGATAAATGTTTTGGATGCGGGTTATGTGAATCTAAGTGTGCTGTACATGCTATAAGTGGGGTTTTATAGAAAGGAGTGAGGATATTTGAAAATAAAAGAGTATTTAAAGCCAGTAAGTCTACAAGAAGCTTATAATATTGTGAAAAATGAACAAGCTGTTGTAATTGCCGGAGGAGCATTTATAAGACTTGGAGAGAGAGAAATACAAAAGGCTCTTAATTTATCAAATTTAAATTTAAATTTTATAGAAGAAAAAGGTGATGAAATAGAAGTAGGAGCTATGACAACTCTAAGAGAAGTAGAATGTTCTAAGATCTTAAAAACTGCATTTGATGGAATGCTATCAAATGCAGTTTCTGAAATAGTTGGAGTTCAAATAAGAAATATGGCAACTATAGGAGGAAGCATTTGTGGAAGATATGGTTTTTCAGATGTTATAACTCCGTTAATGGCACTGGATACTTATCTAGAGTTTTATAATTTGGGGAGAGTTCCATTAGAAGATTTTCTAGAGAGTAAATCTAAGTTTGAGGATATCTTAGTAAAAATAATCGTAAAAAAGGACGGGAAACGTGGAAAGTTTTTAAGTTTAAGAAATACAACCACAGATTTTTCTATACTAAATGTAGCAGTATCAAAAAAGGATAATGAATTTAAAATTGCTGTAGGGGCAAGGCCATTTGGGGCAAAGCTTTCAAGAGAAGCTATGGAATTTATAAGTAAAGTAGAATTAAGTGAAGAAAATGCTAAAAAGGCAGGGGAATTGGCTGTAGAACATTTAAGTTTTGGAGAGGATTTAAGAGCTTCTGCAATCTATAGAAAAGAACTCTGCAAGGCACTAGTTAAGAGAGGAATCATGGGGGTGATTTAATGAAGATTAATTTAAAGATAAATGGTGCTCTACGATTAATTGAAATTGAAGCTCATGAAGTGCTTCATGATGTTTTAAGAAGATGTGGATTTACAAGTGTTAGAAAAGCTTGTGATACAGGAAACTGTGGAGTTTGTACAGTGCTTTTAGATGGAAAACCTATTCCATCTTGCTCCTATCTTGCAGTAAAGGCAGAAGGTCATGAGGTAACTACTATTGAAGGAGTAGAAAAAGAAGCTGAAGAAATAGCAAAACTTATAACTGCAGAAGGAGCAGAACAATGTGGATTTTGTAGCCCAGGATTTGTACTTACAGTAATAGCTATGAAGAGAGAATTACAGAATCCCACAGTGGATGATATGAAGAGCTATTTAGTAGGAAATTTATGTAGATGTTCAGGATATCAAGGACACTTAAGAGCAGTTAAAAAGTTTATGGGGGTGGACTAAATGAAGGAAGTAAAAAGATCCATACCAAAGTTTGAAGGTATGGGACTTATAAAGGGAAGACCAGCTTATACCAATGATTTGGCGCCAGTAAACTCGCTTATAGTTAAGGTTTTAAGAAGCCCTCATGCTTTTGCAAAAATTACGAGCATAAATACAGAAAGAGCTGAAGCACTACCAGGAGTAAGTTTAGTTTTAACCTATAAAAATGTACCAAGAAATATATTTACCCGTGCAGGACAAGGATTCCCAGAACCATCACCTCATGACAAATATATTTTAGATGAGTATGTAAGATATGTGGGAGATGAAGTAGCAGCTATAGCTGCAGAAAATGAGAGTATAGCTTTAGAAGCATTAAAACTTATAGAAGTGGAGTATGAAGTATTTGAGCCAGTGCTGGATTTTGAAAAGGCAGAGGGACATACCTCTATAATACATCCTGAAAAAGAAGCTCATGAAATGTTTCCTATAGGATTTAAGCCTGAGAAAAATATAGCTGCTGCATATAATATGAGCTTTGGAGATTTTGATGAAACATTAAAGAATTGTGAGCATGTAGTGAAAGAGACATATTATACTCAAGCTCAAGCTCACACTGCAATGGAAACACATGCATCCTTTGCATACTTAGACTTACATGGAAGACTCACCATTGTATCTTCAACTCAAACACCATATCATGCAAGAAGATTAGTAGGAAGAGCGTTAGATATGCCAATAGATAGAATTCGTGTTATAAAACCTAGAATAGGCGGTGGCTATGGTGGAAAGCAAGGTTTACATGGAGAATTCCTAGTTTCATTAGTAGCTTTAAGAACAGGAAGACCTGCAAAGCTTATATATACTAGGGAAGAGGTATTTGAAGCAACCTACTGCAGGCATGCTATGAAGGTTGAAGTAACACTTGGTTCTGATAAAGAAGGGAATTTAAAAGCTATAGATATGCAGATTTTATCAAATACAGGAGCTTATGGTGAGCATGCTCTTACAGTATTTATGGTAGCTGGTTCTAAGACACTTCCTTTATATAATAAAGTTCTCGCAGGTAAATTTGGGGGGAAAGTAGTATATACTAATTTAACCCCAGCAGGAGCCTATAGAGGATATGGAGCGATACAAGGTAACTTTGCATTAGAATCTGCTGTAGATAAAATGGCAGAAATTATAGGAATGGATCCTATGGAATTTAGAAAGAAAAATATGATAAGGCAAGGAGAAGGATCACCTGTATTTAAGATAATGGGAGAAGGTACAGAGGGAGTTGACATGATAATTGATAATTGTAAACTTCCTGAATGCATAGAAAGGGGATTAGAACTTTCAAATTGGAAGGAGCAGTATCCAAGAAAACAGATTGCATCAAATAAAGTTAGGGGAATGGGCTGTGCTATTGCAATGCAGGGTTCCGGTATTCCAGCTATAGATATGGGATCGGCACTATTAAAGTTAAATGATAAGGGATTTTTCAATCTTTTAGTTGGAGCTACAGATTTAGGAACTGGAAGTGATACTATACTTGCTCAAATTGCAGCTGAAACTCTAGGAATTGAAACAGAAAAGATTGTAGTTTATTCTTCAGATACAGATTTAACTCCATATGATGTAGGGGCTTATGCATCAAGTACTACTTATGTTTCAGGTAATGCAGTAAAAAGAGCTGCTGAAAACATGAGAAATATGATTATTCAGGCTGGGGCAGAAAGTTTAGAAGTAAACCCAGTAAATGTAGAATTTGATGGTAAATATATTAAAACTCTTGATGAGCAGAGACAAATCAGTTTAGAACAGCTTTCGATAGAGCTTTATTATAATAAACATCACAAACAGTTAATAGCATCAGGGTCTTTCTCAGGAGAAATTTCACCAGCACCATTTATGGCAGGATTTGCAGAAATTGAAGTTGATACTGAAACAGGTAAAGTTGATCTCATTAACTATACAGCCGTAGTTGATTGTGGAACTACAATAAACCCAAATCTTTGCCGAATACAGGTAGAAGGTGGACTTATGCAAGGAATTGGAATGGCAATGTTTGAAAAGGTTAAGCATACAGAAAAAGGTAAGCTTTTGACCAATAATTATATGACTTATAATATTCCAACAAGAAAAGATGTAGGAAAACTCACTGTAGAATTTATAGACAGCTTTGAACCTACAGGACCTCATGGGGCAAAATCTGTAGGGGAAATAGGAATAGATACTCCACCAGCAGCTATAGCAAATGCTATATATAATGCAGTAGGAGTTAGAATTCAAAAGCTTCCAATAACATCTGAGGATGTTTTGATGGGGATTATAAATAAGAAGTAAGGTATTAAGGATAGGGGGTAATTTTAAGTGGGTAGAGATGGAGTAATTTTAGCAGCGGGTTTGTCCTCAAGAGCTAAGGCATTTAAAATGCTTTTATCTTTAAAGGGTAAAACCGTTATTGAAAATACCATAGATAACATGCTTCAGTTTTCAGAAAGGATAATAGTTGTAGGAGGACATAAAATTGAGCTTTTACAGCCTGTTATTGAAAAATATAAAAATGTAGAACTAGTATTTAATGAAAACTATGAAGAAGGCATGTTTAGCTCTGTTAAATGCGGACTTAAAGCTGTGAGAGAAGATGAGTTTTTCTTTACTCCAGGTGATTACCCTCTTATTTCTAAAGATGTATATTCAAAGATTATAAGTGAACAGGGGGATGTAATAATCCCTACATATAAGGGTAGAAAGGGGCACCCAATACTTATAAAAAGTAAGTTTATAAAGGAAATACTTGAAGAAGGCAGATATGAAACCTTGAGAGATTTTATAAATAGCAAAAGTCCAAGTTTTATAGAGGTGAATCATAAAGAAATACTTATGGACATAGATACTATAGAGGACTATGAGAAGGCTTTAAAAAATTTAGGGGAAGATTAAGGGGGTGCAGTTTTATATGAAATGCATCAGTGAATCCATAAAAAGATTTGACACAGAAGATAAGATTGCAGGCAGCGCTAAATATATAGGGGATTATAAGTTTCAAGATATGCTTTATGCAAAAACCTTAAGATCTACAGAGCCAAGGGCTAAAATAAAAAGCATAGAGTATCCAAAGCTTCCTGAAGGATATTATGTAGTAGATAAAAATGATGTTCCAGGAGAAAATGGGGTAAAAATTATAACTTATGAAGAACCATTCTTTGCCAAGGAGGTTGTAAATTATATAGGAGAGCCTATTTCATTAATAGTAGGACAGGATAAAAGTATAATTACAGATATAATTTTAAATACAAAGGTAAATTATGAAGCTATAGATCCTATTTTAACCTTAGAAGAATCCTTGGAATGTAAAAAAGAGCCTATGTATAAAGATAATAATTGCTTTGTAGAATTTAAATATTCAAAGGGAAATTTAGAAGAAGTAAAGAAAAATGCAAAGTATGTAATAGATGGAGAATATGAAACAGGATATCAAGAGCAACTTTATCTAGAGCCACAAGGAGTAATAGGTACTTATAACGATGGAAAAGTTACTGTATATGGTTCTATTCAATGTCCATATTATGTTAAAAATGCCTTAATAGATGCTCTAAAATTCCAAGAAGATAAGGTTCAAATTGTGCAAGCTACAACAGGTGGAGCTTTTGGTGGAAAAGAAGATTATCCTTCACTAATAGGAGGTCATGTTGCTTTTGCAGCATTAAAAACTAAGAAACCAGTACAACTTATATTTGATAGAAATGAAGACTTAGAATGTACGCCTAAGAGACATCCAAGTAAGATTAAAATTAAAAGTTATCTAGATCAAAATTACATGATAATTGGTAGAGAGGCAGATATAAGTTTAGATGGCGGAGCTTATGAAGGACTTTCAAGTGTAGTACTTCAAAGAACTATGTTTGCTGTAATTGGAGTCTATAATGTAGAAAATGTAAATGTTAAAGGAAGGGTTATGGCCACAAATACTGTGGTTACAGGAGCTTTTAGAGGATTTGGAGCACCACAGGCCTTCTTTGCAGAGGAAATGCATATGGAGCATATTGCAAAGAAACTTGGTATTGATTCCTTAGAATTTAAGATGAAGAATATGGTGAAACAAGGAGATAAGTCATCAACAGGAGGAATATTTAGAGATAAAATAAGAATGCCTGAAATGATCGAAAAAGCTATCCAAATGTCATCATATAAGGATAAAAAGGAATTATTTAAAAGTAATAAGGAAAATGGAAAGCTTAATGGAATTGGAATGTCACTATTTTTCCACGGTGGAGGCTTTACTGGCAGTGGAGAAAGAGATCATATAAAGGCTAAAGTCAAACTTGTAAGATATCCTGATAATAAAGTAGAAATACTTATAGCTAATGTAGAAATGGGACAGGGGGTTCAAACAGCACTTAGAAAAATAGTAGCACATACTTTAAATGTACCAGTAAACACTATAATTTATGAAAACCCTGATACAGATAGGGTTCCTGATTCAGGACCTACAGTTGCATCTCGTACTACAGTTGTAGTTGGAAAACTCTTAGAAGAAGCAGCTTCAAAACTTAGAGCAAGATGGAACGAAGCAGGGCAAATAGAAACGGAAGCAAATTACAAATTCCCAGAGATTTATTCGTGGGATGGAGATAATTTTATAGGTGATGCATATAACTCATATTCCTGGGGAGTAAACGTAGTGGAAGTAGAAGTTGATCCACTAACTTATTTACCAGATATAAAAGGAGTATGGTCAGTATTTGATATAGGTTGTGCTATAGATGAGAGAATAGTCAGAGGACAAATTGAAGGTGGAATGCTTCAGGGGTTAGGCTATGGTGGCATAGAAGTTATGGAAAGTAAAAATGGACGTATAATGCAGAAGACAAGCAGCGATTATACAATTCCAACTATTAAAGATGCTCCTGAAATCCAAAATGAACTTATATGCGAGCCTTACTTTAATGGCCCGTTTGGAGCAAAGGGACTTGGAGAGTTAACACTTATAGGTGCAGCACCAGCTTATGCGCTAGCTATTCAAGATGCAATAGATAAAAATATTTATAAAATTCCAGTGAGGCCTGAACATTTAATGGGGGTGATGGGAAATGAGTAAAATTAGCTTTACTTTAAATTTTGAAAAGGTAGAAATAGATACACATCCATTAAAAAGACTTATAGATGTACTAAGGGAAGATTTTAATTTAACAGGGCATAAAGAAGGCTGTGGAGAAGGAGAATGTGGAGCTTGCTCCATTATATTAGATGGAAGGCTTATAAACTCGTGTTTAATGCCTGTTGGAAAAATAGAAGGAAAAGAAGTTTTAACCATTGAAGGACTTCAAAAAACAAATAGGTATAAGGTTTTAAAGGAGAGTTTTGAAGAAGCAGGAGCAGTACAATGTGGCTTTTGTACTCCTAGTATGATAATGGCCACAGAAGTACTATTAAGAAACAATTCAAAGCCTACAATAGGTGAAATAAAAGAAGGCCTTTCAGGGAATCTATGTAGATGTACAGGATATAACATGATAATAGAGGCGGTACGAATGGCATCAAAAAGAGGTGACGGACTATGGTAGAAATATATAAACCTAAAACATTAAAAGAAGTTCTTCAAATATTGAATAAAGAGCAAGTAGTAATATTTGCTGGTGGAACAGATCTTATGGTTAAAAGAAAACAATGGTCAGGAATGACACCTAGATTTGAAGAACCAATAGTATTTATAGCAGATATTTACGAGCTTAAGAAAATAGAAAGAAGCGAAGATAAACTTACAATAGGAAGTGCTGTGACATATACTGAACTTATTGAAAGCCTACTTATACCTGAATATATGAAAAATATATTTAAGCAGGTGGCGTCCCCTGCAATAAGAAATATAGGAACTATAGGTGGAAATATAGGTAATTCTTCTCCAGTAGGAGATACTCTTCCTTTATTATATGCCTTAGAAGCAAAAATAAATTTACAAGCTGAAACTTCAAAAAGACAAGTAGATATAAAAGATTTTATATTAGGACCAGGAGTAAATGATTTAAAGGAAGGAGAATTGATAACTTCTATAGAGATACCTTTAAAGGATTTTAGTATTACAGATTATCATAAAGTAGGAACTCGTAAATCAACAGCTCTTGCAAAGCTATCATTCCTTGGTATAACTGAAATTAAAGATAATAAAATTCATGATATAAGAATTTCATTTGGAGCAGTAGCTCCAACAATAGTGAAATCTAAGGAAATAGAAAATAGAGTTATTGCACAATCATTAAATGGTGAAGAGATAGATAGAAATGAATTAATAAAACTATATGACAAACTTATAAGACCAATTGATGACCAAAGATCTACTAAACATTATAGAAAAGCTGTTTGTTTAAACTTACTTAATAGCTTTTTAGATAAAATAATCAAATAAAGTTTAAGGTCATTATGATAATTCTAACTAATGTATAATTATCAATGTGATAAACAAATCCTCTTTCATACTAATTTTTTAATGTTATAATCTTTAATTTTAGTTATCAATTTGGTAAGTATTATCATATTGATAACTATTTTTTATGATTTTTTGATATATAAAACTATTACGGTAGTATAAAGTAAAAAATAAAACACTACAAAGCTTTTAAAAGCTTATATTTTTAATAGAATTACACAAAAATTTTTATTTTATTGTTAAAGCTAACAATTCAACAAATTATTGGCATGGTTAATGCTTCTAAATAAATTATGATATCAGATACTAGGGATTAAAGTAGGTAACTTATCACTAATAACTTGTTACTAAAAAGGGGGAAGGTAATATGGACATAAAATATAAAAGTAATGGCAAATGCCGAAGTGAAAATTTTGAAAAAACTTTGGTAAAAGACTTTGAAATGGATGAAATAAAAAAGGTAAATAAATTTCATGAAAGCTTTGAAGTTTATAATAAAACTCCACTAGCGAAACTTGATAATTTGGCTAAAAGCTTAGGAGTGAAAAACATATTTGTAAAGGATGAGTCCTATAGATTTGGATTGAATGCATTTAAAGTACTAGGAGGTTCCTATGCCATAGGAAAGCTTCTTGCAAAAAAACTTGATGTAGATATTTCAGATGTAAGCTTTGAATATCTAAGAAGTAAGGAAGTTAAAGATAAGATAGGACAAATTACCTTAACTACTGCAACAGATGGAAACCATGGAAGAGGAGTTGCTTGGGCAGCTCAGCAGCTTGGACAAAAAGCTGTTGTTTATATGCCAAAAGGATCATCACTAACTAGATTAAATAACATAAATGCAACTGGAGCGGAGGCCTATATAACTGATTTAAATTATGATGATGCAGTAAGGCTTTCCCTTGAAAATGCTAAAAAATACGGATGGGAAATAGTTCAGGATACTGCTTGGGAAGGATATGAAGAAATTCCACTTTGGATTATGCAGGGTTATGCAACTATGATGGTAGAAGCAGTGGAGCAAATGAAGGAAGCAGGAACCGAAAAACCAACTCATGTATTCATACAGGCAGGGGTTGGTGCACTTGCTGGAGCAGTTCAGGGATTTTTAACTGCATATTATGGTGAGGATAGGCCAATAACTGCAATAGTTGAGCCTAATTTAGCAGATTGTATATATAGGTCAGCTGTAAATGGAAAAATGACTAATGTTACAGGGGATATGCCTACTATAATGGCAGGACTTGCTTGTGGAGAGCCAAATCCAATTGGATGGAACATACTTGACAGATATACTGATATGTTTGTATCCTGTGAAGATTATGTGGCAGCAGAGGGCATGAGAGTTCTTGGCAATCCATTAGGAGATGATAGAAAAGTAATATCTGGAGAGTCTGGAGCAGCACCTGCAGGATTTATGTATTGCATACTTAAAGATGAGAAATATAAGGAAATAAGAGAAGCTCTTAGTATAGATCAAAATTCATCAATACTTGTAATAAGTACGGAAGGAGATACAGACCCAGATAATTATAGAAAAATAGTATGGGATGGAGCCTATCCTTATCCTGAAGAATAAGGTGATTTTATGAAACTATTAATAAAGAATGGCACTATAGTAACTGCTAGTGACATATATAAAGGCGATATATATTCTGAGAATGGAATCATTAAAGAAATAGCAACCAATATAGAATACACAGCAGATGAAATTATTGATGCTGGAGGTAAGTATGTAGTTCCAGGTGGCGTAGATGTTCATACTCACTTAAATCTAGATGTAGGATTTGCAAGGGCAAATGATGACTTTTACACAGGTACAGTTGCTGCAGCTTGTGGAGGAACTACTTCAATTGTAGATCATATGGGCTTTGGTCCAAAGGGATGTGATTTAAAAGATCAAGTAAATGTATATCATGGATATGCAGATAAAAATGCAGTAATTGACTATAGCTTTCATGGGGTTGTTCAACATGTAGATGAAGGTATATTACAAGAAATGAAGACTATAGTTGAAGAAGAAGGAATACCGAGCTTTAAAATTTACATGACCTATGATTATAGAGTAAACGATGTGGAAGCGTTTAAGGTATTAGAAGCACTTAAAGAGCTAGGAGGGATAACTACCGTTCATCCTGAAAATCACGAAATAGTAAATTATTTTAGGGAAAAGTTCATAAACGAAGGAAAGGTAGCTCCTATATACCATGCACTAAGCAGGCCTGAAAGGTGCGAGTCCGAGGCAATAAATAGAATGATTGATTTAGCCTATATGGCAGGTGATGCACCGCTTTATATAGTCCACTTAACTAATAAAGATGGGTTAAAGCATATAAAAAGGGCACAAAGGAGAGGGCAAAAGGTATTCTCAGAAACTTGTATACAATATCTTTTGTTAGATATAGATAGATATAATGGGCCAAATAATGAAGGACTTAAATATATAATGAGTCCTCCTCTTAGAGATAAAAGAAATCAAGGGGCATTGTGGCAGGGCATAAGAGATGGAAGTATACAAGTAGTAGCTACAGATCATTGTCCATTTAGTTTTAATAAAGATAAGCAAAGGGGAAAGGATGATTTTACAAAGTGTCCCAATGGAGCTCCAGGAATTGAAGAAAGAATTCCACTTATGTTTTCAGAGGGAGTTATGAAGGGAAGAATAAGCATAAATAAGTTTGTAGAAGTATGTTCAACAAATCCTGCAAAGATATTTGGGCTTTATCCTAAAAAGGGTGCAATACAAGTTGGTTCAGATGCTGACATAGTAATTATAGACCCCGATAAGGAAGTGAAATTGAGTAAGGATATGCTCCACGAAAATGTGGATTACACTGCTTATGAAGGATTTGAACTTAAGGGCTATCCTATATACACCATAGCGAGAGGAGAAATAATAGTAAAGGACAATGAATTTGTAGGCAAAAAGGGGTATGGGGAATTTATAAAAAGAGTAAAGAATTATTATTAGGGAAATATCCCAATAAATTGGGATGTAATGATTTACAACAAAATTATAAATTTTTATAAATCATGTAAAAACATTAGGGGGTATGGAATATGTCAAAGGATTATAAAGCAGAGGAGATATTAAAGCTTGCTGAGGAATACAAGCAAGATATGAGCAAATTTTTAAGAGATATGATTTCAATTCCAAGTGAAAGTACACAGGAAAGAGAAGTAGTTTTACGTATTAAAGAGGAAATGGAAAAGGTAGGCTTTGATAAAGTAGAAATAGATCCTATGGGAAATGTACTTGGCTATATTGGACATGGAAAGCACATAATAGCTATGGATGCACATATAGACACAGTGGGAATTGGTGATCCAAATCTTTGGCACTATAATCCATATGAAGGATATGAAGATGAAGAGATTATAGTTGGTAGAGGTGCAACAGATCAAGAAGGCGGTATGGCTTCGATGGTTTATGCAGGCAAGATAATAAAGGATTTAGGACTCGAAGATGATTATACATTAATTGTTACAGGTACAGTTCAAGAAGAAGACTGTGATGGATTATGCTGGCAGTATATTATAAATGAAGATAACATAAGACCTGAGTTTGTAGTATCAACTGAGCCAACCTCATGCAACATATATAGAGGACAAAGAGGAAGAATGGAAATAAAGGTTACAACTAAGGGGATAAGCTGTCATGGCTCGGCACCAGAAAGAGGAGACAACGCTATATTTAAAATGGCTCCAATACTTATTGAACTAAGAGCTTTAGCAGAAAACTTACACTATGATGAGTTCTTAGGAAAAGGATCGCTTACAGTATCAGAAGTATTTTTCTCATCACCATCTAGATGTGCTGTAGCAGATGGATGTACAGTTTCAATAGATAGAAGATTAACAGATGGGGAAACCTGGCAAGGTGCTTTAGAAGAAATAAGGAACCTTCCAGCAGTAAAGGCAGCTAAGGCCGAAGTTTCAATGTATGATTATGCCAGAGCTTCTTATACAGGACTTGTATATCCAACAGAGTGCTATTTCCCAACTTGGGTATTACCAGAAGAGCACCCAGTATGTGAAACACTAGTGGAAGGATATAAAAAGTTATTTAGATCTGAACCATTAGTAGATAAATGGACATTTTCAACTAATGGAGTATCTATTATGGGGAGATATGGAATACCATGCATAGGATTTGGTCCAGGACATGAAGATCAAGCTCATGCACCAAATGAGAAGAATTGGAAGAGTGAACTTGTAAAATGTGCAGCTATGTATGCAATAATTCCGATATTATATGTTAAAGAGCATGCAAGTAAATAAGAGGGGGATATAAAAATGCAAACAGTATTTAGGGGAAGACACTTTATAACATTACAGGATTACACAAATGAAGAAATAGAAACAATGCTAGATGTATCCTATGATTTAAAGAGAAAATTTGCAATGGGAATAGATACTCCATACTTACCACATAAGACAATGTTTTTAATGTTCTTTGAACAATCTACAAGAACAAGAAATTCTATGGAAGCGGGAATAGCTCAACTTGGAGGACATGCAAATTACTTAGATACAAGTACAATGCAAGTATCCCATGGAGAAAGTGCAAAGGATACAGCAGTAATACTTTCAAGATTTGGTCATGGAATAGCTTGTAGAAATTGTTTCTGGGAAGAAGGAAATAAATATATAACTGAAATGGCAAAGCACTCATCAGTTCCAATATTCAATTTACAATGTGATTTGTATCATCCAATGCAGGCATTAGCAGATCTGATGACCATGGAGGAAAAGTTTAAAAATACTAAAAAACTAAAGGTATCAATAATTTGGGCATATGCAACAACACATAAAAAGCCAATATCTGTACCAGTAAGCCAAGTATTGCTGTTCCCAAGGTTTGGGATGGACGTGACCCTTGCATATCCAAAGGGATATGAATTACCAGATTGGGTAATAGAAAAAGCAAAAGTTTACGCAGCGCAGTATGGAGGAAGTGTGACACTTACTCATAATATGGAAGAGGCATATAAGGATGCAGATGTAGTAATACCAAAGAACTGGGGAAACTGGGTAACAAATCAAAGTAAAGATGTTATAGATGACTTGCTTGAAGCAAACAAAGCATGGAAATGTACAGAAGAAATGATGGCACTTACAAAACCAACTAGTATATATATGCACGCATTACCAGCAGATAGAAAAAATGAAGTTGTGGATTCAGTAATAGATGGACCACACTCTGTAATATATGATGAGGCAGAAAATAGGATTCATACAGCTAAGGCTGTAATGACACTTTTAATGGGCGGAAAATAGGTGGTGATTTTATTTGAAAAAGCTTTTGAAAAATTTGAGCAAGGTTGTAACCTTTGATGATAAGGATAGTATTTTTGATGGCTATGACATTTTGGTTAATGATAAGGTAATTGAGAAGATAGATAAAGATATTAAGCCAGAGATGAACATGGAGGTTATAGATTGTAGGGGACTTCTTGCTATGCCTGGTTTTGTAAATACCCATCATCATTTATACCAAACTTTATTTAGGGGTATAGATGAAGTTCAAGAAAAGCCCCTTTTCCCATGGCTTGTTGGGCTTTATGAATTTTGGAAGCATATAGGTCCAGAGGCTGTATATTATGGAGGGATGGTTGGATTTAGTGAACTTTTGAGGACAGGATGCACAACAACTATGGATCATCATTATGTATTTCCAGAAAATAAACCAGCTACCTTAATAGATGAACAGATAAGAGCAGCTAAGGAAATAGGGATAAGGTTTCATGCTACAAGGGGATCCATGTCCTTAGGCAAAAGCAATGGTGGATTACCACCAGATAGTGTAGTTCAAAGTGGAGATAGGATACTTGAGGACAGTGAAAGACTTATAAATAAGTACCACGATAAAGAAGATTTAGCTATGACAAGGATAGCACTAGCACCATGCTCACCATTTTCTGTAACTGAAGATTTAATGATTAAATCTCAAGAACTTGCAAGAAAAAATAGGGTTATGCTTCATACTCATTTAGCAGAAACAAAGGATGAAGAAAGATTTTGCTTAGAAATGTACGGAAGAAAGCCAGTGGAGCTTATGGAAAGTGTAGGATGGCTTGGTGAAGATGTATGGTTTGCTCATGTAATTCATGTAAATGAAGAGGAAATGAAAAAGCTTAAGGGGGCAGGAGTAGCTCATTGTCCATCTTCAAATATGAAGTTAAACAGCGGAATATGTTCTACTACAGACTTACTAAAAGCAGGAGTAAAAGTTAGCATAGCAGTAGATGGAAGTGCTTCAAATGATGGTTCAAATATGTGGGAAGAAGTTAGACGTGCATATCTTTTAAATCACTTAAAATATGGCACAGAGGGATTAGATGCTTATAACATCTTAAGGCTTGCAACTAGAGGAGGAGCAGAGGTACTGGGAAGACATGATATCGGTATACTTGAAGGTGGAAAGGCTGCAGATATAGTGCTTTATGATTTAGATGATGTAGCCTATGCAGGATGCCATAATCCACTAGTAGGGCTAGTTACTTGTGGAAATACTAGTTTAGTGAAGATGACCATGGTGAATGGAAGGATAGTTGTAAAAGATGGCGAATTATTAACTATGAATACAAAAAATGTAAAGAAAGAAGCACATAAAATTGCAGAAGATATAGTTAAAATTGAGAGAAATAAAAGGTGAAAAGACGGGGGGATGCTCTATGGCTAAAGTTATTTCAATTAATATTAGTGAAGAAAAAGGAGTTATAAAAAATCCTATAGAGAAGGGTTTTTTTAAAAAGGATTTTGGGCTAGAAGGTGATGCCCATGGAGGAAATTGGCACAGGCAGGTAAGTATTCTAGCTGAAGAAAGTATAGATAAAATGAAAGAACTAGGGCTAAGTGAGCTGACCCCTGGGGTATTTGCAGAAAACATAACTACAAAAGGAATAATTCTTTATACATTACCCATAGGCACAAAACTTAAAATGGGTGAAGTAGTTATGGAAGTCACTCAAATAGGAAAAGAGTGTCATAGTGGATGCCAAATAAGTAAGATTACAGGAAAGTGCATAATGCCAAAGGAAGGTATCTTTGCAAGGATATTAGAAGAAGGCTACATACAAGCCGGAGATGAAGTGAAGATAGCTAAATAAAGGATTGGGGGATATAAAAATGCAAACAGTATTTAGGGGAAGACACTTTATAACACTACAGGATTACACAAATGAGGAAATAGAAACGATGCTAGATGTTTCATACGATTTAAAGAGAAAATTTGCAATGGGAATAGATACTCCATATTTACCACATAAGACAATGTTTTTAATGTTCTTTGAACAATCTACAAGAACAAGAAATTCTATGGAAGCAGGAATAGCTCAACTTGGAGGACATGCAAATTACTTAGATACAAGTACAATGCAGGTATCCCATGGAGAAAGTTCAAAGGATACAGCAGTAATACTTTCAAGATTTGGTCATGGAATAGCTTGTAGAAATTGTTTCTGGGAAGAAGGAAATAAATATATAACTGAAATGGCAAAGCACTCATCAGTTCCAATATTCAATTTACAATGTGATTTGTATCATCCAATGCAGGCATTAGCAGATCTGATGACCATGGAGGAAAAGTTTAAAAATACTAAAAAACTAAAGGTATCAATAATTTGGGCATATGCAACAACACATAAAAAGCCAATATCTGTACCAGTAAGCCAAGTATTGCTGTTCCCAAGGTTTGGGATGGACGTGACCCTTGCATATCCAAAGGGATATGAATTACCAGATTGGGTAATAGAAAAAGCAAAAGTTTACGCAGCGCAGTATGGAGGAAGTGTGACACTTACTCATAATATGGAAGAGGCATATAAGGATGCAGATGTAGTAATACCAAAGAACTGGGGAAACTGGGTAACAAATCAAAGTAAAGATGTTATAGATGACTTGCTTGAAGCAAACAAAGCATGGAAATGTACAGAAGAAATGATGGCACTTACAAAACCAACTAGTATATATATGCACGCATTGCCAGCAGATAGAAAAAATGAAGTTGTGGATTCAGTAATAGATGGACCACACTCTGTAATATATGATGAGGCAGAAAACAGGATTCATACAGCTAAGGCTGTAATGACACTTTTAATGGGCGGAAAATAGGGACTAAATTTTAGTAGTAATTTTATTTAACATTCCTGAAGAATGGTGGAGTTCCTATAGCTTATAATTCTTGAATAATAAATATTTTCAATAATTATAAGCTAATGAACTCACAATATTTTTGAAGGCTGGGGTTGAAACAAAAATTATTATTAAAGCTTTATTTAGATGTATAGTTAAAATAAAGGGGGATCTTTATGAAAATTGTTATAGCACTTGGTGGAAATGCACTTCAGGCAAACCCAAAGGATCTAACATCAGAGGCACAGCTTTTTGCAAGTAGAGAAACAGCTAAATCGTTGGTTGATTTAATTGAAGAAGGGCATACTGTAGCAATTGTACATGGCAATGGACCACAAGTTGGACAAATAATAAATACGCTAGAAACTGCAAACAAAGCATCAGGGGCACAAATTCCTGCTATGCCTTTTGATGTTTGTGGAGCCTTTTCTCAAGGATATATTGGATATCACTTGCAAAAAGGTATAGAAGAAGAATTGAAAAGAAGAGGAATAAAAAAGCCTGTAGGAACGGTTATAACCCAGATGCTAGTAGATAAAGAGGATTCTGGTTTTGAAAATCCAACCAAACCTATAGGTTCTTTTTATAGTAAAGAAGAAGCAGAAAAGCTTATGAAAGAAAAAGGATATGTAATGAAAGAGGATGCAGGTAGAGGATGGAGAAGGGTTGTTGCATCCCCAAAGCCAATTGATATAGTTGAAAAAGAAATTATTCATACTATGATAAGTTCAGGTATGATTACAATATCCTGCGGGGGCGGGGGAATACCTGTAATATATGAAGAAGACAAGATAGAAGGAATTGCTGCTGTAATAGATAAGGATTTTGCAGCAGAAAAGTTGGCTGAAGTAATAGATGCAGACATACTTTTAATATTAACTGCAGTAGATAAGATTTATGTAAATTATAATAAACCTAATCAAAAGGAAATTTCAAGAATAAATATAGATGAATTAAATGAATATATAGAAGAAGGTCAATTTGCACCAGGAAGTATGCTGCCTAAAGTAGAGGCAGCTAAAAAATTCGTGCAATTTGATAAGAATAAAATAGCTATAATAGCATCATTAAGCAAAGCAATGGAAGCATTGAATGAAACAAGTGGTACAAGAATAGTCAGATAATTCAGTTGAGAAATTTCTTTATAAAGGATATAATACTATTAAGTAACAAATGCGTATATATATGGGGGTATGGATATGAAACAAGTCAAAGTTGAAGATGCTATAGGAATGATAGTTGGACATGATTTGACTAAAATTGTACCAGGAGAATTCAAAGGAGCCGCATTTAAAAAAGGGCATATAATTAGGAAAGAAGATATACCCATGTTGAAAAGCATGGGTAAAAATCATATAAATGTTGTAGAAATAAATGAGGGAGAACTTCATGAAAATGAAGCAGCAGAAAGAATAGTACATGCAGTGGCAGGAGAAGAATTATATTACAGCGAACCTAGAGAAGGGAAAATTGAGCTAAAGGCTAAGAACAGAGGCATAGTAAAGGTTAACATAGAAGCATTAAAAGAAATAAATAATATAGACCAGATAATAGTAGCTACCCTTCATAATAATACTTTGGTACAAAAGGATCAAGCTGTAGGAGCTACAAGGACTATTCCTCTTGTAATAAAAGAGGACAAGATAGTAAAGGTTGAAGAAATCGGAAGATTAAATAACAAAGATATAATAAATATAAAGCCTATTAAAGCTTTGAAGGTTGGAGTTGTAGTTACAGGAACTGAAGTATTTGAGGGAGTGATTAAAGATAGATTTGCACCAGTATTAGTTGATAAAGTAAAGAACTATGAATGCACTCTTATTGATTTGGTATATGCTCCGGATAATAGAGAAGTAATAAAAAATGAAATAGAAAAGTTAATTAAAAATGGAGCAGAGGTAGTGCTTGTATCTGGTGGAATGTCTGTAGATGCAGATGATGTAACCCCTTTGGCAATAGAAGATGCAGCAACAGAAGTGATATCCTATGGAGTACCTGCTCTTCCGGGAAACATGCTTATGATGGCATATAGAGGAGAGTGTGCCATATTTGGAATACCAGGAGCTGCAATGTACTTTAAAACTACTACTTTAGATATTCTTCTCCCAAGAGTACTAGCAGGGGAAAAAATAAGGAGGGAAGAGATAGTAGAATTAGGGCATGGTGGTTATTGTCCAATGTGTAAAGAATGTACATATCCAAATTGTCACTTTGGAAAGTAAGAAATGGGGGAATAAATCATGAGAGCCGCAATAATTACTGTAAGCGATAAGGGGTCAAGAGGTGAGAGGGAAGATATAACGGGAAAAGTTCTGAAAGAAATACTTATTAAAGAAGAGTATGATTTATGTTATTATAGCATAGTTCCAGATGAAATTGATCAAATAAGCAATGAAATAGTAAATTGTTGTTATGAAATGGATATAGATTTACTTTTAACAAATGGAGGGACAGGCTTTGCAAAAAGGGATGTAACTCCAGAGGCTACATTAAAAGTTATTGATAAACAGGTTCCAGGAATTCCAGAAGCCATGAGAATGGACAGCTTTAAGATAACTCCCAAAGCAATACTTACAAGAGGAGTAGCAGGGATAAGGGGAAATACTCTTATAATTAACTTACCAGGAAGCCCTAAGGGTGCATCAGAAAATTTACAGGTAGTGCTTCCAGCATTAAAGCATGGAATAGAAGTTTTAAAGGGTGAAGCAAGTGAATGTGCTAGGTGATAAATAGGCAGGGGAGATATGTATGATAGATAATCATGGAAGAAAGATAAATTATTTAAGAGTTTCATTAACTGACAAGTGTAATTTAAGATGTATATATTGTATGCCTGAAATATGTCCAAAATTAACTGAAGAAAATCCCCCTCAGATGAAAATTAATGATGTCATTAAGATTGTAAATGGTGCTTCAAAGCTTGGGATAGAAAAGATAAGGTATACGGGTGGAGAACCGCTTATTGTGAAAAATATAGATAGACTTATATACGAAACTCATAAGCAAGCTAAAATAAGGGATATAGCAATTACTACAAATGGAATATTTTTAGAGGATGCAATATATGATTTGAAGATTTCAGGACTAAATAAAGTAAATATAAGTTTAGATACATTAAAAAATGATAGATATAAAAAAATAACTCGTGGTGGAGAATTAAATAAGGTATTTAAAGCTTTAGAAAAGTGCTTAAGTCTGGGACTTAAATCCGTTAAAATAAATACAGTGCTTTTAAAGGGAATCAATGATGATGAAATAATAGATTTCATAAGCTTAACTAAAAAATATCCAATTGATGTAAGGTTTATAGAGCTTATGCCATTAGGCGAGGGTATTAAATATTATGATAAATTTTTCATGACTTCAAAGGAAGTTTTAGAAAGGTTTCCTGAACTTATAAGGGAAAGGGAAAATGAGATTTCTACTGCAGAGCTTTATAAATTAAAAGATTCAATTGGAAAGGTGGGTTTTATAAGCCCACTTAGTTGTAAATTTTGTGATAGCTGTAATAAGATAAGATTGACATCAGAAGGGAAAATGAAACCTTGTCTTCATTCAGATGAGGAAATAGATATAATGACATATTTAGATAATGAAGAAAAGCTTTTAGATAAAATAAGATATTCAATAATGGAAAAACCAAAGGAGCATCATATTGAAGAAGTACATAAAACAAATACACATAGAATGATGTTTCAAATAGGAGGATAAATATGCGAAAGGACAAACTTACACATATAAATGAGCAAGGAAGAGCAAGGATGGTTGATATAAGTTCTAAGGAAATTACTGAAAGAGAAGCAGTCGCTTATGCATGTATTTATATGAAAAGTGAAACTTTAATGAGAATAAAGGAAGGAAGCATAAAAAAGGGAGATGTACTTTCTGTATCTCAAGTGGGAGGAATAATGGCATGCAAAAACACATGGAGTATTATACCTATGTGCCATAATATAAATTTATCTTCTTGCGATGTGAAGTTTAATTTAGATGAGGAAAATAGTAAAGTTGATATATATGTAAATACTAAGACTACAGGTCAAACTGGTGTGGAAATGGAGGCTCTGACAGCAGCATCTGTGGCAGCACTTACAATATATGATATGTGTAAGGCAATAGATAGAGAAATGACAATAACAGATGTAAAGCTTTTAAAAAAAACTGGTGGAAAATCAGGAAGCTTTGTTAGAGAGTAAATTGAATATTCTAGTATAAATTCTTTTAAATATAAGCAAATTAATAAAGTAATTAACTATATTTAAGAGGAGTGATTTATATGGCAAAGAAAGGTATGACAAGACCAGCACCAGATAACATGCCAGGTAAGAGAGTTAAGAAAAGAAATAATAATGAACAAAACCAGGTTGTAGAAACAAAAAAATAACAAAGGATGAGTGTATATATGAATACTCATGAAGTTTTTTTAGAAATTACAAAGCATCTTATGGAGGATGAAACACCTTCTATATATTTAAATGAACTTGTAAAAAGTGAAGCATTTAATCAATATCCTTTTAAGCTACTTAAAGCTATGACAAAAACAGAGCAAAGCCCAACTCATCACCCAGAGGGTTCTGTTTGGAATCATACAATGATGGTAGTGGATTCAGCAGCTAAAGAAAAAAAATTAAGTGAGCATCCTGAAGTATTTATGTGGGGAGCACTACTACATGATATAGGTAAGCCCCCAACTACAAAACTTAGGAAGGGCAGAATAACATCTTATGATCATGACAAGGAAGGTAAAAAGCTTGCAGAGGAATTTTTAAGATGCTTTACGGACGATGAAGAGTTTATAGAAAAGGTAGTAGCATTTGTAAGATGGCATATGCAGCCACTATTTGTATCTAAAAATTTACCGTTTGCAGATATAAATAAGATGTCTGAGGAAATTGATTTAGATGAAATAGCCCTTCTTTCTCTTTGTGATAGACTGGGAAGAGGAGAAATGACAGAAGAAAAGATAGAAAAGGAAAAGAATGGAGTAGAAGAATTTAGACACAAGGTTTTGGAAAAACTAGCTAAAAGATGAAAATAAGTGATAAAACCCCGTGGTAATAAATACAATTAAATATAAAGCATAGGATTTTTCAAAAATAAATGATATAATTGCTTTAGAAGATCTTATATAGTTACTAGAGTTATATAAGGGGGGCTTTATATGTTGGATGGAAAAAAGGTTAGAGAGTATAGGCTAAGGCTTGGATACACTGCAGCAGATGTGGAAATCCTTACAAGAAATACTAGGTTTGAAACGTCCATATCTAAATCTTATCTTGAAGAACTTGAGAGAGGAGATAAGAAAAACCCCAGTCTTCAAAAGATAGTGGTTTTAGCAAGCATACTTTGTTGCAAAGTAGATGACTTATTAGTGCACGCTTGTTGAAATTAAAAAACATATTCATATAAAATAGGCGATGTTTAATTAAAACATCGCCTTAAATTGCTAATGAAAGCTTTATATAAAATATGGCTTTGAAAATAAAGGAGGAATACATAATGCAAAAGAATCCAATTGTTACTTTTACTATGGAAAATGGAGATGTTATGAAGGCTGAACTATATCCAGAGGTTGCACCAAATACAGTGAAAAACTTTATAAGCCTTGTAAAAAAAGGTTTTTATAATGGGCTTACATTTCACAGAATAATACCTGGATTTATGATACAGGGAGGATGCCCACAGGGAACTGGAATGGGTGGCCCAGGATATGGTATAAAGGGAGAATTTAAAAGAAATGGTTTTGCAAATGATTTAAAACATACAGAAGGCGTGCTTTCAATGGCAAGAGCAGGACACCCTGATTCAGCAGGAAGCCAGTTCTTTTTAATGGTAGCAGCAGCTCCGCACTTAGATGGAGATTATGCAGCCTTTGGAAAGCTAATAGAAGGAATGGACTTAGCAAAAATGATAGTTAAAGTTCCAGCAGATTACATGGATAAACCATTAGAACCACAGGTTATGAAAGAAGTAACTGTAGATACTTTTGGTGAAGAATACGGGGAACCTGAAACTGTATAGAAACATTTTAAAGCAGTATTGAAATATATATTTTCTAAGGGAACTCAAAAAAGAGTTCCCTTAATTCATATTTTAAGAATATAAATTTCTCTATAGCACTATTCCAAATAAACAATATGAATAAAACCCCCCTACACTAATGTCATATTAATTTTATTTGCATATAATATTTTAAAGCACTAAGTAAAGTTGATAAAGATGAACAACTTATTAGAAATTCAAAATTGTACGTTTCTTGGTTCTGGAACTGAAGGAAGTGTATATTTAACAGAAGAAGGATATGCACTTAAATGTTTTAAGGATCTAAATGCAGCTAAAAGTGAGGAAGAAATACTTAACATAGCTAAAGACAGTGTTTTCTTTCCAAATACCATTTTAAGAGTTAGTAATATTTTAATAAGGGAATATGTCGATGGTGAAAATCTGTACGAATACATGAAGAAGAATGGATTGCCTTATAGTCTTTCTATGGAAATTATTGAATTGATTGAAGATTTAAAAAGACTAAACTTCAAAAAGCTAAATGTCAGAAATTCACATACATTTGTTACTTCTAGTGGAAAGATAAAGGTTATTGATCCAAGAGAACCTTTTACTATCAACATGCCATATCCAAAAGACATTATTAAAATGTTACTAAAATTGCATCTTTATGATAAATTTTTAAAAGATGTAATAAGATATAACCCAAAAGTACTTTCTTATTGGATTGAAGGTCATAATTATCTTGCATCTAAAAGAATTCGTAGAGTGCAAAAATATGCTTAAGAACTAATACCAGAGTTTCAATTGAAACTCTGGTATTAGTTTTATTTTAATAATTATAATATCCTTTGTAGGCCTTAAACTGTTTTCCATAATATTAATATCTTTATTTATAAGGTGAAAATTTGCATAATCTAAATTTTTTTATGTTAAAAAAGAGCTGCTACTTGCGTCTGATGGCATTCTTAAATCTCCTCTAGGGGATAGGCTTATAGTTCCAACCTTTGGGCCATCAGGCAATGCTGAACGTTTAAATTGTTGAGAGAAAAATCTTTTAATAAACATTTGAAGCCATTTTTTAATTTCATCCTTAGAATAATCTTTTTCAAAGGCTTTTTCCGCTAGAAATAATATTTTTTCAGGAGAAGCACCCTTCATAAAATTATATAAGAAGAAATCATGAAGTTCATATGGTCCTACTATATCCTCTGTCTTTTGTGCTATTTCACCCTTGTTATTCTTTGGAAGAAGTTCAGGACTTACAGGAGTATCTAAGATATCTAAAAGAATAGATGAAATATCTTCAGAAACCTCATTTTCGGCCACATATCTAACTAAATATCTTACCAAGGTCTTTGGTATAGAGCAGTTTACAGAGTACATTGACATATGATCTCCATTATAAGTTGCCCAGCCAAGTGCGAGCTCTGATAAATCTCCTGTACCTATGACAAGACCGTCTTCTTTATTTGCTATATCCATAAGTATTTGAGTTCTTTCCCTTGCTTGAACATTTTCATAAGTAACATCATGGATATTCTCATCATGACCAATATCCTCAAAATGTTGAAGAGAGGCCTCAACTATATTTATTTCTCTAAAATCAGTGCCTAGTTTTTTACATAAATCCACTGCGTTATTATAAGTTCTATCAGTAGTTCCAAATCCAGGCATGGTTATTGTAACTATGTTTTTCTTATCAATATTTAACATATCATAGGTTTTAAGCACAACTAAAAGTGCAAGAGTTGAATCTAGTCCTCCTGAAATTCCTACAACAGATTTTTTAAGTCCTGTATGACAAATTCTCTTAGCTAAAGCTGAAGATTGAATGTTAAATATTTCCCTGCATCTATCCATTCTTTCACTTAAATTAGAAGGAACAAAAGGATGTTTATTTATGTATCTTTCAAAGTTTACAACCTTATTAGATAAAAATTCAAATTCTATTTCACGAACCTTTGATATGGAAGTTTTAGAGCCATCTCTAAAGCTCATATTTCTTATTCTATCATTCATAAGTCTTTCTACATCAACAGTAGATACTATGACTTCATTTTCCCTTTGAAATCTATCATTTTCCTTAAGCATAGCTCCATTTTCAGAAATTAAAAGATGCCCACTAAATAATAAATCAGTAGAGGACTCAAATACTCCAGAAGATGAGTATACATAAGCTGCCATGCATCTAGCACTTTGAGAATTAACAAGATTTCTTCTGTAGGAAGCTTTACTTACTATTTCATTTGAAGCAGAAAGGTTTCCAATTATATTTGCTCCATTTAATGCAAGATAGCTGCTTGGAGGGATGGTAACCCAAATATCTTCGCAGATTTCAAATCCAAATTTAAATATTCCTGAATAAAATAATAAATCTGTTCCAAAGGGGACATCCTTTTGAAATGAGAGATTTACTATTTCATCTGTTATATTAAGTCCTTCAGTAAACCATCTCTTTTCATAAAACTCAGAGTAGTTTGGTAGAAAGCTCTTTGGAATAATTCCTAAGACCTTACCGTTAAATATTATAAAAGCACAGTTATACATGCAATTGTTAATTATAAGAGGAGCACCCACTGCAATTAGTATATCCTTAAGCTTTGAAAAATCACATAACTCCTTTAAAGCCTCCATGGAAGAGCTGTATAATTTGCTATTTAAAAATAAATCTGCACAGGTATAAGAAGTTATAGAAAGTTCAGGAAATACTATAAGTTTTGCTTCCGTATCTAATGCTTTATCTATACATTCCTTTATATTTTTCAAATTAAAACTTATATCAGCCACATTTGTAATAGGACATGCAGCTGCAACGTTTATAAAATCCTTAGAAGGAGAATAAGTTGTATCTTTCATGTTTATAAACCTCCAAACTTAAATAGTAACCAGTAAATATAGTATAACTCATAGTTGGTAAATTTAACATAAAGAGATAAAAAATAAGCTATAATTGATAAATATGCATGTAGCAGTAAATCCGTTATTATCCCAATTTGATTTCTCAACCAAGTCTATCTAATTGTATACGTGACTTGGAAAAGGAAGTCAAAACTATCATATTTGTAAGGAACAGTAAGGGAGTTGCCTTGACAAATGAACGTACTCAATTCTTACGATACGCAAGACAGGTCATACAGCTCAAGTTCTTTAAAAAATAAAATTTGCTGCAAGGTTTCAAGAGCCTCATCGTCATAGAGTCTGTATCCTGTGTCTGTGATTTCGCTTGGCTTTAATAATCCAATTTCATCGTAGTAATGTAGTGCGCGCACACTTATTCCTGTTAAATCATAAACTTGTTTTACTGTTCTCACTTTACACCTCCAAGTTTGATTTTAGAGCTGTTAATACTATCTAGCACTCAGCCGGCTGGGTATTTTTGTGAATATAGTGAAGCTCTATTTTTATATTAAACTATCACGCGGTGTTAGGGTCAACACTTTTTTAGGTGTGGAGACTTAACAAATATTCAGTACTAAAGAGTATTTGTACATGAAGCGGTTGACAAAAATTGTTAAATGTATTATTATAAATTAAAGTAAACTATGAGTTTACTTTACTTCATATAAGTGAAAGAGAGTGAAATGGTATGGGGATAAATGAACGTAAAGAAAAAGAAAAAGAAATTCGAAGAAATGATATTATTGATGCTTCAGAAAAAGTATTTTTTTCAAAAGGATATGATGTAGCTACCATGGAAGACATTGCAAGGGAGGCGGAATTTAGCAAAAGGACAGTATACGTTTATTTTAATAGTAAAGAACAGCTATACTTTGAAATAATGGTGAGAGGATATAAAATTTTAATTTGGATGATGGAAGCTTCCATTAAAGAGGTAGAAGGTGGAAATGGATTAGATAAAATAAAACAAATTGGTAGAACCCTTTATAAATTTAGCAATGAATATCCTGACTATTTTAACGCTATTATGGGGTATGAAAATAGTGAACGGGATTTTGCCAATGGAATACCTGATGAATCAAGAGAGGAATGTTATGCACTTGGAGAGAAAATGTTTGGCTATTTAACTTCAGCATTAAAAAATGGTATTGAAGAAGGAGTAATTCGAAGTGAATTAGATATTGTAAATACAGCTATCGTTTTATGGTCATGTACTATTGGTTTATTTAATACATTAACTAAAAAAATAAACTATATTAATCATTATAATAATAGGAATTCTGAAGAACTGTTATTAGAAGGTTTTGATATGTTAATAAGGTCCATAAAAAATGAAAATAGAGGTAAGGAAAATGAAAAATAGAATGATAATTATACTTCTAAGTATTGTTGTTATATTATTAGTAGCTTCTGCTATTGTATTTATAGCAGGTGGTATTTTTTCAAATCCAAAATATGTAGAGCCATGGAAGAAGTCTTATTCAAAAAAATTTGATGATCCAAGAATACAACTTGCAGCTCATGGAATTTTAGCAGCAAATGGTCATAATATGCAACCTTGGAAGATTAAATTAGATGCTGATAAAGATGTTTTTTATTTATTTGCAGACAGTGAACACTTGACAAAAGAGGTAGATCCTTTTGCAAGGCAGACTATGATTACTCAAGGCACTTTTCTTGAATATGTGAGAGTTGCAGGAGAAAAGTTAGGATATGAAACCAATATAGTGCTTTTCCCAGATGGAGAGTATGATGAACAAAATCTTGCTGGGAGCATGAATAATAAACCAGTGGCTAAAATAACATTAACAAAAGTTGAGCCTAAAAACAGTGTCCTTTATGATTTTATGTTTTTACCAGATACTAATAGGGCAGCGTATCAGAAAACACAATTAACTTCAGATCAAATAAAGCAATTAATAGCTATCAATACGGATAAAGACATGACAATAAAGATTTTTCAGGATAAAGAAAACATTAAAAAGTTAGGAAACTATGCTGTGAAAGGAGCAGAAATTGAATCAAGTATTCATCGTATAAATCAAGAATCGTCAAATATTTTTCGCTCTAATGAGTATAAAAAAAATAAATATAGATATGGTTTTTCTGTTGAAGGACAAGGAACAACTGGAATCATGAAATATGTTATGCAAGGACTTATTACATTGGTTCCATCCATTAATAACGAAAAAAATTCAGCTGATATATATGTAAAATCCACTCAAATGGTAGTAGACAACACCCCTGCTTATGTCATGATTATTACCAAAGATAATAGTCGCATTGAGCAAGTTAAAAGTGGAATGCTTTATAGCAGGTTGATTCTAACAGCGCATTCATTAGGTTTTGTTATGCAACCTCCTAGCCAAGTATTAGAAGAATATACAGAAATGAAAGAGCAATACAATAAAATTCATAGTAACTACGCTCCCAAAGATAGTACCATTCAGATGTTTTTACGTATGGGTAAGCCTACACAAGAATTTCCTCAAAGCATGAGAAGAGACGTTATGGATTTAGTAGATGGAAAGTAAAAATTACAGAAGAATATATAGCAGATTCAATTATAAACGCTCTAAACTGAGATTAGAGTGTTTAATTTTATAGTATTTAAATTTCCATATCTTGAAGGATATTGAGGTTATTTCTAGAATAATGGTATTAATAGTACGCAGATTGAACTACTTGGTGAGGATGGAGTTGTTAAAAGTAAATAGATCTACTATTGTAATTAATACCTGTGAGGAGTGTTAGTATGAAAGAAAATAAACAGTGGCATCCAATAAGAGCGATAATATTGATTTACTTGATATGCTTTGTGTTTAGAGCAATTGAATACATGTTTATTCGTACTGATCAAAGCATTTTCGGAGAGGCATTTATACATAAATTGGCCGGTACCCTTGTACTTGTGTTGGCAATACGACATTTCTCATTGAAGTGGCCCGAGGTAGGATTTATAGGCAAGTCAGCGGGAAAAAATATAGTATATGGACTGCTGCTCGGTGCTTCTATGTTCATCAAGCTTGCGGAAATGAGATGCTCATGAATTACAAGTGATTCGTATTTCTATTGCTCAGACAGTATCGTTCCTGATTGTCCTTTTTATCTACTGGAAAAGTGGAGCACACTATAAGCGTACATTTCGTAAACAGAATAATAAGATGTATTCTATATTAAAAGAAATATGAACCTTACTATAATTTATATAATTAACTAGGAGTAAATATTGGGGGAGGGTAATATAGATATGTATATAATAATATCAGCAGTAATAGTAGGTGTGTTTATATTATTTGGAAGTATAATACTTGGAAAATATATTATAGGTATAGGTGAAAATAATGAAACTGGTATATATCAAATGGTTAAGATAGATGAAAAAAATATTGTTATATTGGATACAAGGACAGGACAATATTGGGAAAAGTCTATTTTGGAAAATTCCTCTTTAAAAATATCGGATAAAGAGACAGATAAATATGCATAATTCTTACAATGTTACGCAAGCGTAAAATATTGTGTAACAATCAAAGGTATATAGGGAGGGGATAATTTGTATTTAATTGATATACTAGGAAAAGAGAATGCTTAACGGGTGAGGAAGCTGAACAGGCATTTAATAATGAGAATAAAAAATCTTGCTATATTTTTTATCAACATATAAATGATGGTTGATTAATATATAGATGAATTGATTTTTAGAGGTATTTTATGAAAAAGTTATATATATTTTTACTTATATTACTTGCGGGAGTAATATATTTTTATTATACAAAACCTAGTATATGTTCAAAATCCTATGAAGGTATACGATGTAGTATTAATAATGAATCCTATAAAGAAAATGTAACAATAAAACTTGATGGCAAATATACAAAAAAACCATTTTCATATGATGTATTTGAAGGAGATTTATATATAAACAATGATATATTGAAAAATGTAAAATTAGAATTTGATAAATTTAACAACTCACCAATTAGATATGATGATAAAAAAAGTAATACATTAACAACTTATGGATATATAATGATCAGTGATAACATCGATAAATTAACTATATTAGTAGCTGAAGAAGATATTAATAATGATTCTAAAAGTTGGCATTATGAAAATGGATTAATAATATCAGCACCAACTGATACAAAAGAAAATGCTATAAGAATTGCTGATCAGTTATTAACAAAACCTCATCAATAAATAAAAAAATATCAGAATATACTGATGAATAGTTGTAAATTAATAGGAATTTTAAAAATTAATAAAATGCGAGGATGTGATATAATGCAGTGCCCTTATTGTAATGAAGAGATGTTTAGCGGAGTTATTCATGGAGATAGATACTCAATTAAATGGGTGCCAAAGGACAAAGACAGGGGATCGTTATTACAATGGTTTTCAAGAGGTATAATTCTCGCAGGGATGGGTGAAAGTGTTGAAGAAGTATTTTATTGTGAAAAATGCGAGAAGATTATAATTGATACAAAAGGGAAAATGGATACAAGAAAAAAATAGTAAGGGAAATAAGTTAAGTGAAATCTATATAGGAGGGATTTGAGTGGTAAAAAAGATTTCTGCTATTATTTTTATGTTGCTACTGTTCATAAGTACAAATGTTTATGCAGGGGATATACCAGAGTCAATTATGTTAGGTAAACAAAATGCACTCTTCACAGGGAAAATAACTGCTATTAATACTGATACATATAGCATTGTCCCTTCTACAATTATGATGGGAAGTATAAAACAGCCAGAGCTTCAAATCAAAAAGTTTGATAAGTATTATGGAACAGGAAATAAACCTAAGATTGGCGACTTTATTGTAGCAGTTTTGTTAGATGAGAATAAAATTGATGATACTTGGGTATTTAAAAGCACATCTGAGGACTATAGAACTTTAAAACTTGTAAGCGAACCGTATGATATGGTACTTCGCTATGAAAAATATATCAATGAAGGAAAATACTTTGAAGCACAAAAGAGGATAGATGAAAATAAAAAAGTATCAAGTGCTTCTACTAATGTCAGTGTAGATAATACAAAAGAAGTTCAAAATAATAAAGAGCAATTTTATCTTACTAATGGTAAATTTATACCAATATCCATTGGAATTGCTTTGGGATTAGTTTCTTTATTTATAACTAAATTTAAAAAGAGTCATAACAATTGAATTTAAAAGCAATACAATATTTGGTCAAAGTAATTCGCGGAGGGGATTAAAATAGAAGTTAAGTTTGAAATAACAGAAGATGATTATATTAAGTTTAATTTATATCATGTTGAAAATTCACCATCACAGAAAAGGACATATAATTTGTTAAGATATGTAATGCCGGTATTGTTTTCAATACCTATATATGCAATAGGTACAAGTTTGTTTAAACAGCCAAGTGGTTATTGGATTGTTATCGATATATTATTTGTAGTAGTATGGATTATTAGCTATCCAAAACAATATAAAAAATTAGTAAAGAGACAAACTCAAAAAATATTGCAGGAAGGCGATAATTCATCTATATTTGGTAAAAAGACTATGTTAATTGATGAGAATAATATGAAAGTTTTTAGTGAATTTACATCTGAAACAATATCAAAGAAAAGTATAAAAACTATAAGAGTTTATGATGATATGATACTTGTTTACCTAAGTGGGTTTACCGCTCAAATAATACCAACAAGATATCTAAATGATGAATCTAAAAAATGCCTTATTAAGGAATTGGATATATTATAAGTATTAAAATATCTGTACTTACGGGGACGGCATTTGGGACAGCTGCTACCATTGGTGTAATTTGCATGATGATGGCAAATGCCATAGGTGCAAACGAAATATTGGTGGGAGTGGCTATATTATCTGGCATCTATTTTGGCGATAGATGTTCTCCAATGTCAACAAGTGCATTGCTAGTAAGCGAACTAACAGGAACAAATATTTATAAAAACATTCAACTTATGATTAAAGCGTCAATTGTACCATTTATATTTACATGTGCAGTTTATCTGAGTTTGGGATTTTTATGGTCAGGTAAAAGTGCTTCACTTGAAATTAGAAATGTGTTTGCAGATAATTTCAACTTGCATTGGCTCACTATTTTACCTGCTGTAATAATCTTCTCTCAAGAGCAAGGAATGTTGAGTATACCCCATGTGAAAAATATAATTCTTAATGACGATAAGCCCTTAGGGGCTTTTTTATTTGCGTTTTTTTATCTGTTTGTTTAACGTTCAGATAACCTTAAACAGGCCTAATTATTAACGTTTATATGAACAATATTAATAAAATAAGTTTACAAAAGAGGACATCAAAAGAGAGGATATATAATTTATATTGTGCTAAACTTTACATAAAAAGGGAGGTGGAAAGATGGAATGGCTGAAGCAACTAAATCAAGCGATTATTTATATAGAAAGTAATTTAACTAGGGATATTTCCTATGATGAAGCTGCAAAAATTGCTTGCTGCTCAACATATTATTTTCAACGTATGTTTTCTTACGTTGCAGGTATACCATTATCTGAATATATACGGCGTAGGCGCATGACAGCAGCAGCTTTTGAATTACAGAGAAGTGATATGAAAGTGATGGATATAGGCTTAAAATACGGCTATAAATCCCCCACATCTTTTAATCGTGCATTTCAAAGTGTTCATGGTGTCTCTCCAACTGTTGCACGGGTACAGGGAACTTTATTAAAAGCTTATCCCCCCATCAGTTTTTCAATTTTAGTTACAGGAGATGAGAATGTGAGCTATAGAATCGAGACAAAAGAATCAATAAGAATTGTTGGAGCAAGGATTGCATTACAAGAGGATATGGAACAAAACCAGAAGATTGTTCCAGTGTTTTGGAATAAAATGCTTGGAAGTACGTTGCTTTCTGAAATTTGCAGACTTACAGACAGAGATTTAAATTGTATTTTTGGTGTTACAGCATATACAAATCCCCAGAATATTTATTATTACATTGCTGTTCCAACTAATAAGCCTGTGCCCAAAGGCATGGTTGAGTTTGAGATACCTGCTGCTACATGGGTGATCTTTGAATGTAATGGTCACTTTAAGGAGTCAGTTCAGACCATATTCAAACGGTTTCTTACAGAATGGCTTCCATTTTCAGGCTATGAATATGCTGAATTACCGGATATAGAAGTTTATCCTGTAAAGGATGATGGATCAAAAGGTGGTTATATAGAAGTTTGGATTGCAGTTAAGAAAGAACGAGGTGAAAAATAAATGGATTATCAAATTGAAATTAATAAATTGGTTAAGCAGTATAAGAATGGAATCAGAGCCTTGGATGGTTTAAGTTTAAAAGTAAACCGTGGAGAAATTTTCTCTTTGCTTGGGCCAAATGGTGCAGGTAAATCTTCACTCATCAATATTCTTACAACCTTTTACAATCCTACATCCGGGGATGTAACCATGTTAGGTAAAGATTTATGCAAGGAACCTGATTGGGTCCGCACACAGATTGCCTGTGTTGCCCAGTGTGTTTCTATTGATGAGCATTTGTCACTTATGGAGAATATGATATTTCAAAGCAGGCTATACAAGGTTGATAGTGCTGTGGCAAGAAAAAGGATTAATGTACTGATTGACAATTTTGGGTTGTCGCAGTATTTGAAATATCCGGTTGCTTCCTATTCCGGAGGAGTAAAGCGTCGATTGGATATTGCTATGAATATGGTATCCATGCCTAAAATACTTTTTTTAGACGAGCCTACGGTTGGTATGGATATTGCTTCCCGAAAAGCCATGTGGGAAATCATGCGAAAAATTAGGGATGATTTTGAAATAACGATTTTTCTTACAACACATTATCTTGAGGAAGCCGATGAACTTAGCGATACAATTTGTATTATGAAAGAAGGTCGCGAATTGATCCAGGGGACTCCCGGAAGCTTGAAGCAATATACTAGACAAAATATACTCCGTATTGGTTTTTCTGATATGAAAAAAACCAAAGATTGTGCAGAAATACTTGCGCAAACACATTTGCTTACGTCAATAAACCTTAGAGAACACTCAATTTTTGCCGATATTGGAGATGATCGAAAGACTTTTGAAAATGTTAACAAGTGGCTTCTAGGAAAGGATGTTTCTTTTGACGCTATTGAAATTGTACAGCCTAGCATTGAAGATGTATTCTTGAAGTTAACTGGTATGGAAAGGAGATAACAAAATGGATACAATGAATATTTTGTTGCGTAATATAAAATGGCGCTTTCATAATCCTATTTCAATTCTACTTACTATTATACAGCCTCTCATTTGGCTTGTATTGTACAGTACAATCGCAGACCAGTCCATGGAGAACATAGCAGGCGGCAACTATACTACCTTTATTCTACCAGGTATAATGGTGCTTATTACACTTGCATGCTGCAGCAGCGGCGGATATATTAATTTTATTATGAAATCCAAAGGCAGCTTCTACAGGATATTGATAGCACCTGTAAAACGAACCTCCGTTGTTCTAGGGCAAATGCTGGAATCAGTTTTAGTTTCATTCACTGAAATAGCTATTATGCTTGTTTTGTCTATATTTTTATCAGTACGTATTGCATCGGGATTTACTGGATTGTTGCTAATGATGCTACTGATTTTCTTCACAGCATTTTTTATGTCAGGGCTATCATATGCTATTAGTCTTTGTTTACCCAATGAAGCAATTTATGAAACAATCATGAATTTGATTGTACTATCGATATTTTTTACTAGTACATCACTATTTCCCATGAACAGTATATCGGGATGGTTAAAAATTGCTGTGATGATAAACCCTTTCACCCATATTATAAACTGCCTGCGTAGCTTGATTTTTGTAACTTATATTGATTGGCAAAGCCTATTACTTGTAACAGGCTTATTTATATGCCTTTGCAGTATCAGCTTTGCATTAGCACTTTGGAGAGTGAAAAAAGAAACTGTCAATTAGATATAAACTTTTTTATAAAATTTTGAAACATTTTAGCTACCTATTCCCTCTTATATAGTGTAAGGCATGTATTCATATGTTAAAATTAATAAGAACTTATGAAATAGTATATTTAAACTCTGGAAGTCAAAATAAGGTCGCAATTTTTAGTCAATTAATGTATAATGGTATTAGTGAAACTTCATAAATAAGGTTTCACTTCTAAATTTTTAAAAACAAAAAAGTTTAGGGATTTGCTGCAAACAAATAATTGGTAAAGGAGGGCGTCGCCATGCTCACCACGACAGCTGCAATAATGTGGGTAATTATAGGCGGAATAGCACTAGCTGTAGATTTGACTACCAGTAGTCTTCTATTCGTATGGTTTACTGTAGGAAGCCTAGCTGCATTACTTGCACTTATACTAGGTTATTCATTTACAATACAAGTAATAGCTTTTATAGCTGTTAGTGTGTTATTTTTAGCTATAGGATATCCTCTTGCAAAAGAAATTCTGAAGAAGTCCGTAGATAAAATTCCAACAATGGAAGCAGGATATATAGGAAGGGAATTTGTGGTTAATAATGACGTGATGGAAAGAGCTATGATTAAAGTTGACGGGGTTTATTGGACAGTCAGAAATGAAGGAGAACCTATAATTAAGGGTGACAAAATTAGAGTAACTGGAACAGAGGGCAATAAGCTAATAATAAAGAAAATATAGAGGAGGACAATTATGTTATTTGGAAAAATATTTTTTATTATTTTACTCGTGATTTTACTATCAATGGTTATTTCATCCATAAAGGTAGTTAACACAGGATATGTTTATATACTTGAAAGGTTTGGACAATTTTTCAAGGTACTTGAGCCAGGATGGCATTTTACAATTCCATTTGTAGACTTTGTAAGAAAAAAGGTTTCTACTAAGCAGCAGATATTAGACATTGAGCCACAAAGTGTTATTACCAGTGACAATGTTAAAATATCCATAGACAATGTTATATTTTATAAGGTTATGGATTCTAAAGATGCAGTGTACAATATAGAAAATTATAAATCTGGTATAGTTTACTCAACTATTACAAATATGAGAAATATAGTTGGTAACATGAGTTTAGATGAAGTTTTATCAGGAAGAGATAAAATAAATAATGAACTTTTAAAGGTAATAGATGAAATAACTGATGCTTATGGGATTAAGATATTATCTGTTGAAATTAAAAATATAATTCCACCAGCAGAAATTCAAAATGCGATGGAAAAACAGATGAGAGCAGAAAGAGATAAAAGAGCAACTATCCTTCAAGCAGAAGGAGATAAGCAATCTGAAATTGCAAGGGCTGAGGGAGAAAAACAAGCTAAAATTTTACAAGCAGAGGCAGAAAAAGAAGCAAATATTAGACGTGCAGAAGGTCTTAAAGAATCTCAGTTACTTGAAGCTGAAGGTAAAGCAAGGGCAATAGAAGCCATTGCAGAAGCTGAAGCAAAGGCTATAGAAAAGGTTAATAAGGCAATAATAGAATCTGGTACAAATGAAACAGTTATTGCTTTAAAACAAATTGAAGCGCTGCAAGAAATGGCTAAAAATCCAGCTAACAAGCTTATATTACCTAACGAAGCAGTTTCTTCACTTGGAAGTATAGCTGCAATTGCTGAAATGCTAAAGGATAAGAAATAAAACTTGATAAACTTAAAGGAGTATGTGTTATAGACAGCCATACTCCTTTTTAAATATAATTTATTATATTATATCTTATATACTAGGATGTCCACTTATTTTTAATAATTCTTCGTTAGTTAATGCTGCTTTACTTTCATTTACTAGTACAAGTAAATAATCCCCTGAATGTATTGTAGTGGATCCATTTGGGATAATTTCTTTTTCACCACGTCTGATTCCGACGAGCAAGCAATCCGATGGTAAATCTAAATCTTTGATTTCTTTTCCATCCATCTCACAGTCTAAACAAACAGGTACTTCTAAGATTAACTTATCTTTACTATCTCCTACAGCATGATAATTCTCATTATTTTTAAGTAATCTATCCAATAGTGATTCATATATAGGTTCTGATTTTAATAAATCAGCTACTAAATAGGCAACTATAGATATAACACTTAAAGATAGCAGATGAGAAAACGAACCAGTCATTTCTGTAATCAATATGCTTCCTGTAATAGGAGCTCGTACAATAGCAGTAAAATACCCTGCCATAGCAAGTATTATGAAATTACTAACAAACTCAGAATTAAACCCAAAGAAATTTACTAATATATTTCCATAAATGGCACCAGTTAAAGCCCCTAAGACTAATAGTGGAAAGAATATTCCACCAGGAGCCCCTGAACCATAACTTATCATTGAAAATACAAACTTTCCTAGTAGAATAATAAATAACATTTTCATTGAAAAACTGCCGTGAATTAATGACTCTATAATTGGGTGACCACCACCTAGAACCTCAGGAAGAATTAAAGCAAGTACTCCTGCAACTAAGAAAGGAATCATAGGTCTAAATTTTACAGAAAGCCATTTTTGTTTTGTATAAATGTTTTGAGATTTTAATAAAGTATAATTATATATAACCCCAAAAACCCCTACGATAACTCCGAGAAGTATAATATATCCATAACTTTTGAGAGGCATTGGTACAATATTTTCAAAGTTAAAAACAGGTTTTAATCCAAAAAAGTACTTTGAAATAAAATCTGCAGTTAAAGATGCTGACATTGAAGATAATAATATTAAGGGAGAAAAATGTTTATGAACTTCTTCAAGTGAAAACATTACTCCAGCTAAGGGAGCATTAAATGCAGCAGCTAGTCCAGCACTAGCACCACTAGTGATTAAATATTTTTCTTCGATTTTAATTCTCCTAAAAACCCTGCTAACTCCTTGTCCTATAGCAGCTCCAAGTTGTATGGAAGGACCTTCACGTCCTAAGGATAAACCAGCTCCTATTGATATAACTCCGCCTATAAATTTTTTAATAACTACAGGTAACCAATTCATACTAAGCTTTCTCATTAATATACCTTCTACTTGAGGTATACCGCTTCCACTTATCATTGGTTCGCTTTTTATAAGTGTTCCAACAAAGTAGGCAGAAATTATTAGAAATATAAACCATATAGCTATAAGTTTAATATTTCCATTGAAATTTAAGATAAGCTTTTGTCTAAGTTCTTCAGCTTTTTCCAGTGTAATTCTATAAAGTACAATTAAAAATCCTGAAAAAATACCGACAAAGATTCCTTCAAGCATAAGCTTAAGTCTAAAGCTTTGAAAATGGGATAAAGTTGAGTAGGTATCATTTTTAGTACAGTTTTGCATATATTTTAGCCTCCTATTCTATAAAACTTTAAATAATCCCTTCTTTAGTATAGAACTATAGGGTAAAATAATCAAATTTATGGATGATTTTATTAAATTAATAAACAAAAGCTTCAAGAAAAATTATGAAAAATTAAATATAAACGTTGAAATAATGCTGGTAAAATTCTATAATTTTATTATGGTTTATTTTCTAAATATTTACTGTATAGGATGGGAGTGGCAAAAATGAGAATATTAATGTTAAGCTGGGAGTACCCACCTAATAACATAGGGGGATTATCAAAGCATGTATATAATTTGAGTCAAGAACTTAGCAAATTAAAACATGAGGTTCATGTTATAACCTGCGAAGAATATACATCGGCATTACATGAAAAAGACAATGGTGTATGGGTTCATAGGGTTACCCCTTATAATATTGACACCACAGATTTTGCAAAGTGGGTAATGCATTTTAATTTTGCAATAATTGAAGAAGCTACCAGACTTATTAGGGAAGTTGGGAGATTTGATATAATACATGCTCATGATTGGCTTTCAACATATGCTGCAAAAGCTTTGAAATGGTCATTTAACAATCCCCTTGTATGTACCATGCATGCTACAGAACAAGGAAGAAATAATGGCATAAAAACAGAAATGCAACGATATATATCAAATGTGGAATGGCTTTTAACTTATGAGTCATGGAAAACCATAGTATGTAATGAAAATATGAAAAACGAATTAGTAGAAATGTTCAAAACTCCTGAGGAAAATATATGGATAATACCAAATGGAATAAGTACGGAAAAGTTTAATATGCCATTTGATGAGGAACTATTTAGAAGCAAATATGCATCATCTGAGGAAAAGATTATATTATTTTTAGGAAAACATTCTTATCAAAAGGGAATTCATCTTTTAATAGAGGCTATTCCAGAAGTGGTCTCTTCATATTCTAAAGTTAAATTTTTAATAGTAGGAAAAGGACCTATGACAGAAGAACTCCAGGATAGAATAAGGTGCATGAATTTAGAGCACAAAGTTATTTTTACTGGATATTTAGAAGAAGAAGAAAAGATTAAACTTTATAGAGTATCAGATATAGCGGTAGTTCCATCTATATATGAGCATTTTGGTACAACAGCATTAGAGGCAATGGCAGCTAATTGTGCCGTTCTAGCTTCTGACATAGGTGGACTTAGTGAAATAGTGGAGCATAAACAAAACGGATTAAAGTTTATTTGTGGAGTTAGAGAAAGTTTAAGAGACAATTTGGTAGAGCTTTTAAATGATGAAAATCTAATAGAAAAGTTTAAGAAAAGTGGGAAGAAAGAAGTAGATAAGAGATATTCATGGTGCAATAGTGCTAAAATCACAGAACAGCTTTATAAAACTGTAATAAGCGAAGTTGAAGGAAGCATCTGGGCAAGCTGGCCGGAAGATGAAGAAAGAAAAAAGTTACAAGAAAAACTAAAAAAAGAAAAGGAAAAAGTACGAGAACTTAAAAAGAAACTTCAAGAATTACAGGAGGTAAAAGTAGATAAATCTACAGAATACGATACTTCTAAAGCTTACAAAACTGAAAAGGCGAAAAAAGTTTCCAAAACATCACGAAAAAAGAAAATAGCAGCTAAAGATATAGTTAAGGAAGAAACAGAAAAAGTAGTTAGTACTTAATGATTATTTTTATAGAAAACTCATAAAAGTCAGCTCAGGCTGACTTTTTAAGTTAAATGAAATACTTGAACAATGAAGAGGATAAGGTTAATATTTTAAGGTAGAGGTGAAGTTATGAAGAATAAAGCAATTATAATTGAGGATGAAGATAATATTAGAGGATTTATAAGAGTGAATTTTCAAAGAGATAACTTTACGGTATTGGAGGCTACTTCAGCGGAAGAAGGAATGAGAATAATCAACTTAGAAAAACCAGACATAGTTTTATTAGATGTAATGCTTCCAGGTATGAATGGTTTCAATGCTTGTGAGTTAATAAGAAAGGAGTTCCCACACATAGGCATAATTATACTTACAGCAAGAGGACAGGATACGGATAAAATAAAGGGATTAGAATTTGGAGCTGATGATTATATAGTAAAGCCCTTTAATCCTATTGAACTTTTATTAAGAACTAAAGCAATATTAAGACGTATGAAAGAAATAAAAAAGGATGATAATAAGCAAATACTTAATAATGGTCCTTTTAAGATAGATACCTATTCCCAAATAGTATATAAGGATGACGTTGAATTATACTTAACACCTAAAGAATATATACTTATGAAAATATTTATTAAAAGCCCAGGTAAAGCATTTACCAGAGATGAACTTTTAGATTTAGTTTGGGGATATGAGTTTATTGGTGATACAAAAATTGTCGATGTTAATATTAGAAGGCTGAGGACAAAAATTGAGGATTCTTCATCTAGTCCAATGTATATTGAAACTGTATGGGGAACGGGGTATCGTTGGAGAAAGGAATAAGGAACATGGAGGGGAAAGAAAATAAAGAAGAACAATTTAAGAGTATAAAAAGGAGAATGCTTGTTAATTTTATGCTTGTAATATTTATAAGTGTAATTGCATTTGAAGCTTTATTAATTGGGTTTACACGATACTATTTCTATAATAATGCAGAAGGTATTTTAACTAATCAAATAAAACTATCAGCTGATTTTTATAAGAGATATTTTTCAAATACCTCTCTTCAAGATAACATAATAGATAATGTAGATATATTTTGGAAGCAAACCACAGCTCAAGTTGAAATTATTGATTTAAATGGAAAAACCTTAATGAATTCAACTGGTGCTATACCAGATAAAAACATAGATGGTTTTGGCTTTGAAGCAGCATTAAAAGGGGGAAAGGGGAAGTGGATAGGGAAACCCAGTTATGATAGGCCAAGGATTATGGCTATTTCATACCCCTTAATGTCTAATAATAATATTGTAGGTGTATTAAGATTTACAACTTCGCTAGAGGAAATAGATAAAACTATAAATATGATTAACTTTATATTTTTGTTTATAGGTTTAACTGTAATAATAATTGGCAGTATTGTAAGTATATTTTTATCCTATAGTATAATTCATCCAGTTAAGGAGCTTAAGAAGGCCGCTGAGGAAATGGCAAATGGCAATTTAAATATACGTGTAAAAGAGATGAGAAATGATGAACTTGGCAGGCTTGGGAAAACTTTTAATTATATGGCAGATGAGATTCAAAAACGAGAGATCATAAAAAATGAGTTTATATCTTCTGTATCTCATGAATTAAGAACTCCACTTACAGCTATTAAGGGATGGGCAATAACACTAAATAGTGATGGAGGTTCAGATAAGGAGATTCTTACTGATGGTTTAAAAATAATTGAAAACGAAAGTGAGAGATTAACTGCAATGGTGGAGGAACTTTTGGATTTTTCCAAGTTTATTTCAGGAAGAATTTCGCTTCATAAAGAATTGGTGAGAATTGAAGATACTATAGAATATATAGAAAAATATATGAAACCTAGAGCAGAAAGAGAAAATATTAACTTTCAGGTTAAGCTTAAAGAAGGGTTGCCTTTAGTAGAAGTTGATTTAAGTAGAATTAAGCAGGTGCTAATTAACCTACTTGATAATTCATTCAAGTTTACTTGTATTGGAGGAAATGTTTCTTTAGAAGTACTACATCAAGAAAAATATATAATTTTCTTAGTGAAAGATACTGGGTGTGGTATTAGCGAGGAAGATCTTCCTAGAGTTAAAGATAAGTTTTATAAAGGGAAAAATAGTAAAGCTCAAAATGGATTAGGATTATCTATTTGTGATGAGATAATAAGTATGCATAATGGAGAGTTAATCATAGAAAGCGAGCTGGGAGCAGGAACTACGGTTTTAGTTAAAATACCAGTTGTAATTAATAATAAAATTAGGAGATAGAAAAAAATGAAGTTTGCAAAAGTTGCTATAGTATTAATATCAATATTTCTGCACGGATGTAGCCAAATTGATATTAATGTAGAGAATAAAATTACACCTCCTAAATACTCAGAATTACATGTTAAAGGTGTTTGGAAGATTGAAAAATATAAGTCTTTAAATAATGAAATGGATAAAGAAGGATTTAAAAATTACATAGATAAAATAGTAATTATCGATGAAAATATTACTGCTGTTGATAAGGAAATTTGTTTAAATCCCCAGTATAAGATTAAAAGTGTGTCATCTAACAACTTTTTTGAATATAGACATAATATAGATCATGAAATTATTGGAATAAAAGGAGAAAATATAGATATAATTTCTGCATCAGATAGCAAACAGCTTTTTTATGATTTTATTAAAATAAGTGATAATCAGCTGGCTTTATATAAAGACCAGAGGTTACTATTAATGAATAAGATATCAGATGATACTGATAAATATATAGACAAACTTAATTTTAACAATACTAACAAGAAGCTGGAGAATCAGTCTAAAGAAGATAAATTATTGAGATCTGGAGTGCTTTTGGGATTGAGTTCTAGTAATTTAAATAATAGCAAATCCAAGTATAAAACATTATGGATTTCATCTCGTAATAGAAAATTGCAAAATACAATAGAGCTTTCTCAGATTTTAGTTCCTAGAAAAAGTGGCTTTTGGGAAGTTGGCGTAAATAAAGAAACCAATAACGGGAAACTTATGCAAAAGCTATATGCACATCCAGTTATAGAATTTATTAAAGAAGGCTCTTTACCAAATTATACAAATACTCTTCAAGAATATCTAAAAAGAAATATTACTTTTATAGGCAACGATTATATATGTACAGAAATTGAGGAAAATGGACAGCTGCAGGTTCTACCTATTGATAATATTTCCATGGCAAAGGGAGTTAATATTTCAGATTTAATGTCAGAAGAGATTAATAATACGCTAACTCGCTCAGTTAATGTTTTTCTTGCTTCGAAGAATGAAGCTGATGAATTAGAAAAGCAAATGCGCAAAGATAATTTTACATTGGCAAGAGGAAATGGACATTGGACGCTTAAGGGAAGGTTAAATTATATTTCTTCTAGTGATAATAAAAATTTTGAAGATTTTATCATATATGGAGTTCCGCCATCAACACTTATTAATTATGATGAATTATATGTGCCTTGGAGTGAAGTAAAAGCAGAAGTCCCTGAAGCTGTTGATGTTTTTACTTCGCCTAATAAGGAGATTGCTTTGATAGTTAGTAAGAACTATATATATATATATTCTATCGTAAATGAACAATTGTCAGAGGAGCCTATAGGAAAAGTGAAAATTGATGAAAATGATTCTGTTATAATGGCTGAATGGGCTACTGGTGATTATGTTGAAAAGTGGAATAAAATTATAATGAATATTAAATAGAGGTATATGTTTGTTTTAAAAGAATTATATTTAAAGTATAATGTAATTATGAGGAGGGATAAAATGCAAAAGAAACAGTATGTTTGTCCGAAATGTGGTAACAACCAATATGAAGCTGACCAATTTCAAGCAACTGGAGGAAATCTAGCAAAATTATTTGATGTGCAAAATAAGAAATTTACTACTATCAGTTGTAAAAGATGTGGATATACAGAATTGTACAAATCACAGTCATCTGCTGGATGGAATGTTTTAGATTTTCTTATGGGAGGCTAAAATAATCTAGTGAGATATAGTGCTTAACTTTTTAAATATTTAGAAGGTGATTCCTATTAATGCAGAAATCATCTTCTAAATATTTAATGTACTTTTTATGAAAATAATTTTATTGAAATATTTTCTCAAACTCTATTAAATAAATCCCTTTACTAATTTCAATATCTTTTACTTTCTGATAGCCATTTTTTAAATATAAGTTGACAGCAGGCAGATTTTCTTTACCAGTACATACAACGACTTTATTTATGATATCTTCAATTTTTTCTATAAAGCTTATCATTTTTTCACCAATTCCTCTTTTAAAAAAGCATGGATGTACAGCAACTCTATGTATGTCTAAAATATTTTCATTAATCTTATAAGAAATTATTCCTGCTAAGATATCATTTATAAAATAACCATAAAAAATTTCATCACATTTAGTTAAACTATCAAGGGTGTCTTTTAAAGGAGGAATTTCATAAAAATCTATAAGTTCTGCCTCGATTTTGTATGAGGCTATTTGTAATTGTAATACAGATTCTGCTATTTTCATATTGGTTAGGTCAAGTTTTTTAAGCATATAAGAACCTCCTTATCTATGAAATATAACTAAGACGTATAAAGAAATATTATCGCATACTTTTAAAGTAGTAAACGTCAACCAAAGTGGATGACGTTTATTTTCGGACTCTTAATATAAGACCGTTATTTATATTTTGCAGTTCTTTAGTTGATATTTTAACTAATGAATACGGGGAGCCGCCGCCAGTATATATAAACTCTTTTTCTATTACTTTAGGATCTATTATAAAGATAGCCTTATATCCAAATGAAGGAACACCTCCACAGGGAAAGCCTGTTTTTTCAAGAATCTCATTTTCATTTGCAGTTCTTGGTGTATCTATATTTAAAACTTTACCAACTCTTGAAGTACTTGCCCTATTTTCACCTTTTACAATTGCTACAATTAAGTTATTGTTGTTATCTATCATACATATGTTTTTAACAAAATGATCTGGGGAAGTGCCAGCAGCCTTTGCTGCTTCTTCCACAGAATGACAGGATTCATTAAATAATAACTGCTCTGCTTGTATATTGTTCTCAATTATATAGTTTTTAAGTTTTTCTTCATATCCTCTCATATTTTCATCCTCCTTTATGTTTCTTGTGTATCACACCTTGTTTTTTTAATCTTTCCAATAAAAGCATAAAAAGTTTTCCAAACCCCAAGTGTTTACCTACGTAGTTTGCCACTGTCATATAAACTTTTGTAATTACTATATATATAAATAAAATAGCTAAGAAATTTAATATATATTGAATATAATCCATAATTTCTCCTTATCAACAACTGAATAATCAGATCTATAACTAATACAAGTATATATTAATAGTATATACCAATTATGCTTGTAGTTCCAATATTTTAAATTGGTTGAATAATTCAATTGATATCTAAGTTTTTAATACTAATATGATATAATTATTTATAAAAACCAAGTAAAAATATCTACTTGAAGGATTGATTTTATGAGTAATAATAAAGAAATAAGGATTTCAGTTAGAAATTTAGTTGAATTTATCCTGCGTTCTGGTGACTTGAATGCAGGATTCACAGGAAGCGGAAGAGCAATAGAAGGTACTAAAATTCATCAAAGAATACAAAGGTCTAAGGGCAAAGAATATTCCCCAGAAGTGTTTCTGAAATACACCTTTGATTATAGAGATATAACAATGACACTAGAAGGTAGAGCAGATGGAATAATAAATGTAAATGGAGAAATTACAATTGATGAAATAAAAAGTACTACCATGCCCTTAGAGGATATAGATGAAGAATATAATCCTTTGCACTTTGCTCAGGCAAAATGTTATGCCTACATATATGCGAAGCAGCAGAAATTACAATATATAAATGTGCAATTAACCTATGCAAGTGTTGATACAGAAGAAACAAAAGAAATAGCTGAAACTTATACCATTGAAGAACTTGAAGAGTTTTTTTATGAAATTATAGATAAATACTTTATGTGGGCAGACTTTAATAAAAAGTGGCTTGATGAAAGAGATGAAAGTATAGGAACTGTAAATTTTCCTTTTAAAAATTATAGAAAAGGGCAAAGAGAAATGGCAGTTTCTGTTTATGGAACTATAAGAGATGGAAAGAACATATTTATAAATGCACCTACAGGTATAGGTAAAACTATGTCTACTATTTTCCCAACGGTTAAGGCTATGAGGGAGGGGTTAACCTCTAAGATTTTTTATTTAACAGCTAAAACTATAACCTCCACTGTAGCACTAGAAGCATTTAATAAAATGGTAGAACAAGGCCTTAAACTTAAAGTTGTATTTATAACTGCAAAGGAAAAGCTTTGTTTTTGCAAGGATTCTAGCTGTAATCCAGAGCAGTGTGAATATGCAAAGGGACATTATAACAGGATAAATCAAGCACTAATGGATGTATTGAAAAACGAAAATATAATTACAAGAGAGTCTCTAGTCAAATATGCTGAAGAATACAAAGTGTGTCCCTTTGAATTTGCATTGGATTTAACACTGTGGGCAGATTGCGTTGTGTGTGATTATAATTATGTGTTTGACCCTAGAGTTTATCTTAAAAGATTTTTTGATACAGGAAAAACTGATTATGTATTTTTAATAGATGAAGCTCATAATTTAGTGGATAGAGGGAGAGAGATGTATTCTGCTGAGTTATATAAAAGCAAGTTTAATAAGGGTAAGGAGTTAATTAAAAAGGGTACCAGTAAAATATATAAAGCTTTAGCCAGTATAAATAGAGAAATATTACAGCTTGGAGAGGAGTGTGATGAAAACGGATATTATCTTCAAGAGGAGGAGCCAGATGAAATGTATCCTTACCTAAGGAGTTTCATAAAAGAGGGTGAAGAATGGCTTAAAGAAAATGAAAATAGGGAAGGCTATGATGAGGTTTTAGATTTGTATTTTGAGGTTATGGCTTTCTTAAGGATAAGTGAATATTATAGAAAAGGTTTTGTGACTTATGTGGAAAAGTCAAAGGATGGAGATGTAAAACTAAAGCTATTTTGCTTGGATCCATCAACCTTACTTAAGGATTCTTTAAGCATGGGTCGAGCAGGTGTCTTATTTTCTGCGACACTTACTCCTATGGATTATTTTAAGGAAGTATTAGGAGGAAGTGAAGGGGATTATCAAATGAGGCTTGAATCTCCTTTTAACAAGGAAAATAGGACAATAATGGTTAGCTCAAATATATCTACTAAATATAAAGTTAGAGAAAAAAGCTATGAAAAAATAGCAGATTATATAAATACTTTTATATCAGGAAAGATAGGAAACTATATGGTGTTTTTCCCATCCTATACTTATATGCAAAATGTAAAAGAGGTATTTGAAGAAAAGTACAGTGAAATAAACACCACAGCTCAAAGCACGGATATGAACGAAGAAGATAGAGAAGAGTTTTTACTTGAGTTTAAAGAAGATGCAGAGGAAACACTAGTTGGATTTGCAGTACTTGGAGGTATATTTTCAGAAGGGGTAGACCTTAAAGGAGATAGGCTACTCGGAGCAGTTATAGTTGGAGTAGGGCTTCCTCAAATATGCTTTGAACGAGATATAATAATGGATTATTTTAATGAGGAAAACGGTAAGGGATACGATTATTCTTATACCTATCCAGGAATGAATAAAGTACTTCAAGCAGCAGGAAGAGTTATTCGTTCAGAAGAAGACAAAGGGCTTATACTTTTAATCGATGAAAGATTTGTAACTTCAAGTTATCAAAGGTTGTTTCCACAGGAATGGTTTCCGTATACGAGGGTAATAGATTACAACTTATCACAAACAATTAAAGGGTTTTGGAAAAGTATAGATAAGAAATATTATTATTAAAATAAAAAACATTTCTTAATTTAATAGAGTAAATATTAAGATGTATTCATTAAATAGAGATTTTAAATTTATAGTGTTGAGTTAACTAGGGAGGAATTGAACATGAAGTACGAATATTTATTTAAAGAAGGAAACATAGGTAAACTTAAATTAAAGAATAGAGTTATAATGCCGGCAATGGGGACTATGCTTGCCTCAGCAGATGGAGAAATAACAGACCACCAAATTGCATATTTTGAAGAAAGAGCAAAAGGCGGAGTTGGACTTATAATAACTGAGGTTACTTCTGTGGAATACTTGCTAGGTAAGGCTGGCTCTTGCCACCCAAGGGTAGATGATAATAAATTCATACCAATGCTTCAAAGATTAGCAGATACTTTGCATAAATACGATACAAAGGTGTTTATGCAGCTTCATCATGCAGGTGGAGTAGGAAATTCTATGCTTACAGGCGGAAAACAAGTAGTTGCTCCAAGTGCTGTAGCAAGTAAGATTACAGGAGAAACTCCAAGAGCTTTAACTATAGAAGAAATAAAGGATTTAATAAATAGATTTGTAACAGGTGCTTTAAGATGTAAAATGGCGGGAATTGATGGAGTGGAGCTTCATGGTGCCCATGGATATTTAATATGTCAATTTTTAAGTCCATTTACAAACAGAAGAACTGATGAGTACGGTGGAAGTTTTGAAAATAGAATGAGATTTGCAGAAGAAATTGTTAAAGGAATAAAAAAGACCTGTGGAGAAAACTATCCTGTAACCATAAGACTTAGCATAGATGAGTTTATGGAAGGAGGAATAACTGAAGAAGAGGGACTTAAAATAGCAAAGTACATGGAAAGTATAGGTGTAGATGCTATAAATGCCAGTTGTGGTAATTATGAAAGCCTGCCAACAGTTATGGAGCCAATAACCTATGAACAAGGGTGGAGAGTTTATTTAGCAGAGGAAGTAAAGAAGGTTGTAAATATACCTGTTATAGCAGTAGGGGTTATAAGAGAGCCAGAGTTTGCAGAAAGTGTATTAAAAGAAGGTAAAGCTGATTTTGTAGCCATAGGAAGAAGCCATATTACAGATGCTGATTGGTGCAATAAAGCGCAGGAAGGAAGAGGGAATGATATAAGAAAGTGTATATCTTGCCTTCATTGTGTGGATAGTGCTTTTGTAGGGCATCACATGGAATGTGCTATAAATGCTAGAGCAGGACGTGAATTAGAATTCAAAAACCTAGAAAAATCAGGAGATGGGAGAAAAGTTGCTGTAATTGGTGGAGGTCCTGGAGGACTTGAAGCTGCAAGAATTTTGGCAGAAAGAAACTTTAAGGTGGTTTTATTTGAAAAGGACAGTGAACTTGGCGGACAAATAAAATATGGTCATAAGCCAGAGGGAAAGGAAAAACTTCATTGGCTTATAGATTATCAAAGAAATGAGCTCGAAAACTTAGGGATAGAGATAAGGTTAAATACAGAAGTAAAATTAGAAAATGTAAAGGCTGAAAATCCTTATGCTGTAATTGTAGCAACTGGTGCAATACCTTTCATGCCTAATATAGAAGGAATAGATAGGGAAAATGTATATACTTCAGAAGATGTATTAAGTGGAAAGGTTACCTTTGAAGGAGAAGCTGTAGCTGTAATTGGCGGAGGAATGACCGGAAGTGAAACAGCTGAGTTTATAGCAAATCAAGGGAATGCAGTTTATCTTATAGAAATGCTTTCAGAAATAGGTACTGGTAGTGGGCTTATTAATAAGATTGATTTAATGCAGCATTTATTTGTAGCAAATGTAGAAATACTTACAAATTATAAATTAAATAGTATAGTTGGAAAGTCTATTAAGCTTCAAAGTTTAAAAGAAAATAGAGAAGTTGAATTAGATATAGATAAGGTTGTAATATCCATAGGAGTTAAATCAGATAATGAATTGTATGAAAAAATGAAAAATAATTTTAATAAGGTATATCTAATAGGTGATGCGGTGGCTCCAAGAAAAATAGCGGATGCAGTAAGAGAGGGATTTGAGAAGGCATATATTCTTAAATAATATCTAATATTTAACATATATTGGTTATTGTTTTTGTAGAAAGTCCATTATATTTTTAGTATTGTAATATATAGAGCCGTAACAGGAAGAAATAAGATTATTACATAACTTGATTATATCTATTTGATATTTAAAATATAAATTATTATGTTTAAAAGGCAATAATGAAGCCTTAAAGTTTTGGAATTACATCCTACATTATACTTTAAAGTTATTGAAATCAATATGCCCCATAATGTTTCATCATATATTGAGGATTAAAGGAGAGAATATATTTTGTACTGAAAAATAAAGTACAAAATATGAATTTTGAAAGGGGAAATAAAAATGGATAATAACTTTATTGAAGAAACTAAAAGATTAAATGAGCAATCAAGACAAAATAAAGGTAAACCAGGATATGCTGCAACTAGTATGACCAATAGTATGAACAGTGGAATGACAAGTAGTACAACTAGCAATTTTTCAAATAGTACTTCCCAGTCTGCAATAGAAGAAGCAAGACAACTAAATCAGCAGTCAAGGCAGAACAGTGGAGCACAAGGATATGCTCAGTATAATATGAATAACAGCGCAATTGGAAGCTTTTCAAGCAATGCTACAGGGAACTTTACAAATAGCACTTCTGATCCTGCAATACAAGAAACTAAAAAACTAAATGAGCAGTCAAGACAAAACAAGGGAATGCAGTAAGGGAAGAATAATTAACAATTAAGGTAAAAAGTCGGTCTTTTAGGCCGACTTTTTACTTTTAGTGTATTGTGTATAGAACATAACATAAAATTATGGATAAATAAGATTATGGTTAAAATATGTAAAGGAATAATTAAGATTTGAAAACTATGATATAATAAATTATTACTATAAAATTAAGTTAATAATGAAATTAACAAAGGGTGATAAAAATGAGTTTAAGGTTTATATATGGAAGATCAGGCAGCGGCAAAAGCTATTATTGTTTTGAAGATATACAAAAGAAATTAAAAAAAAGTGAAGAACATCCTCTAATACTTTTAGTTCCAGAACAATTTTCATTTCAAACAGAAAAAAACCTAATTCACTATATAGGAGAAAATGCCATGGAAAGGGCAAGAGTATTGAGTTTTAAAAGACTTGCTCAAGTGGTATTTAATGAAGTAGGCGGAATAATTCATAAACATATAAATGAATCAGGAAAAAGTATGCTTATATATAAAATAATGCAAGAACATGCCAATAGGCTTAAAATTTTTAATAAAGCTGCAATAAGAGAAGGTTTTATTAGTACAATGTCTGAGCTTATAACTGAATTTAAGAGATATAACATAAGTCCGGAAATTTTATATGAAACTCATGATGCAATTCAGGACCAAAACCTGCAGTGGAAGATGGAAGATATAGCGCTTGTATATTCTCAGTTTGAAGAAAACTTACATAAAAAATATATAGATTCAGAAGATGACTTAACATTACTTGTAGAAAGATTAGATAAATCAAAGCTGTTTTATAATGCAGAGGTTTGGATAGATGAATTTTTTGACTACACTCCTCAGCAATATAATATACTTGAAAAAATAATGAATCAAGCTAAGAGAGTAAATATTACATTAGCTACAAATAGCTTAAATGAAACAAGAGCAATAGATAACTTAGATCTTTTTTATCTTACAAAGAGCACTGAAGATAAGATTTTAAAGATAGCTGAAAGAAATAATATATCCTTTGATAAACCAATATCATTAAATTGTTCTCCTTGCTATAGATTTAAGGAAAGTAAAGAATTAAGCCATATGGAGCAAAATATATTTGCATATCCTTATAGGATTTTTAAAGGAGATACAAAGGATATATGCATGTTCAAAGCATTAAACAAGTATTCTGAAATAGAAGATACTGCAAGGGATATACTTAAATTAGTAAGGGATAGGGGATATAGATTTAAGGACATAGCTGTAGTTACAGGTGATTTAGATGGATATGAAAATTTAATAAGGGCGATTTTTGATGAACATTCCATTCCTTATTTCATAGATAAAAAAAGAGAAATAGTTAGTAATCCACTTATAGTTTTAATATTATCATCCATTGAAGTTATGGTTAAAAGATGGAGCTATGAAGCTGTTTTTAGATACCTAAAAACTGGACTTACTGATATTTCAAGAAAAGATATAGATCTTATAGAGAACTATGTTTTAGCAAATGGAATACGTGGGAAGAAGTGGACTACAGAAGAACCTTGGAGTTATCGAATAAAATATAGCTTTTCTGGGGATGAAATAAGCGAGGCAGAACAGGAAAGCTTAAATAAGATAAATCAACTAAGATATAAAATAACTAAGCCTTTGATGGAATTTCATGAAAATATAAAGGGTAAAAAAACAGGTAAAGAAATGTGTCATGCTTTATATAACTTTTTAATGAAGCTTAATATTGAAGAAAAAACTCAAGGTTTAATAGAAGTGTTTAAGGAAGAAAACTTACTAGATAAGGTAAATGAGTATAGGCAAATATGGGATACTATTGTAGATATAATGGATCAAATTGCTGAAGTCATAAATGAAGATAAAATAGATAGTGAAGTATTTGGTAGAATTCTTAAAAGTGGATTTGAGGAGTATGAGCTTGGATTAATTCCTCCAGCTATTGACCAAATTCTTGTAAGTAGTGTTCAAAGAATTAGAAGCCATGATATAAAAGCGCTTTATATTGTTGGAGTGAATGATGGAGTTTTCCCAGGAGCCATAGCAGATGAAGGAATACTTACAGATTTAGAAAGGGAGAGCTTAAGGGAAAATGGCTTGGAACTTGCAAAGGATACAAAGAGTTTAGCTTTTGAAGAGCAATTTTTAACTTACATTACCTTAACTATTATGAGCAAATATTTAAGATTAAGCTATCCTATAGCAAGTCTAGAAGGAAAGAGCTTAAGACCGTCTATTGTGATATCAAGAATGAAAAAGATATTTCCACAGCTTTGTGAAAAAAGCAATATAATAGCTAAGCACACTGAAGAGGAAGATATAGAAATGGTTAGTACTCCAAAGGCTACATTTAACGAACTTATATCAGAGCTTAGAGGAAGCAGTGAAGAAATAAATTTAAGTAAGGTCTGGCTTGACGTATATAGGTGGTATAGAGATAGGGATAAGTGGAATAGAAAGTTAAATACTATACTGCAGGGATTTAGTTATAGTAATGATGCAGAAATACTAGATACCCAAAAGGTTAGAAAACTTTATGGACATAATATGAGTATAAGTGTGTCACGCCTAGAAAAGTATGCATCTTGTCCTTTTGCATATTTTGTAAAGTATGGGCTTAATGCAAAGGATAGAAAGATATATAAGCTTACCTCACCGGACCTAGGAAGTTTTATGCATGAAATATTAGATAATTTCACTAAATACTTAGGGGAAAAAAATTTGTCCTGGGAAAATGCAGATAAAAGTTTATATGAAACAGCAATTGGAAATTTGGTAGATGAAAAAATACAAAGTACTCCAGGGGCAATTTTTAATAGTTCTCCTAGATATGAGCATATGACACAAGGAGTAAAAAAAATTCTTATAAGGACTCTAGAAGTAATTGGAGAGCAAATAAAAAGAGGGGATTTCAAGCCGCAAGGATCGGAGCTTTCATTTAATTTTAATGGAGATTTTCCACCTATTTCTGTAGAACTTCATTCAGGAGAAAAAGTAAATTTAATAGGTAGAGTTGATAGATTAGATACATTGAAGGAAGAAGAAGGCACATATATAAGGATAATAGATTATAAATCAGGAAACAAAAAGTTTAGCTTGATAGATGTATACTATGGTTTGCAGCTTCAACTTTTAGTATATTTAGATGCACTTTTAACTGATTTAGAAGAAGAAATAAAGAACAATACATTGCCAGCAGGAGTACTTTACTTTAAAATAGACGATCCTATAGTAAAGGGAACAGGTAAGGAAACTTATGAAGAAATAGAAAAGAAAATACTTTCAAGACTAAAGATGAACGGACTCTTACTTGAAGATGTAGATATAATTAAGGCTATGGATAGACAAATTGATAAATATTCAGATATCTTACCTGTGGCTTTAAGTAGTAAGGGTGAATTTTATAAAAATGTAATGGGGTCTCTTGCTACGAAAGAAGAATTTGATATATTAAGAGCCTATGTGAAAAAGACAATAGTAAATCTATGTGAAGAGATGCTTGAAGGAAATATTTCAATAAAACCCTATAAGAAGAAGGAGTCAACCCCTTGTGGCTTTTGTGAGTATTCTCCAATTTGCCAATTTGATTCATCACTAGATGGAAATTCATATAAAAACATACAAGAAAAGAGTACTGATGAAGTGTGGGAAATGATTAAAAAAGAAACCAGTAAATAGTGTGCAGGCTAAAGGCACTAGAGATTTAAATATGAGTAACCAGAAGGCTAATAGCCAGTAACCAGCTTTTGCACCTCAAAAGGGGTGCATTTTTTATATTGAAAAGTTAAACTGTAAAAAAAGCATTTATTATAGAGTGAGAAAGGATGATTAAAAAGTATGTATTATCTAATTGATTATCATATTCATACAAGTATTTCCCCTGATGGTAAAGATTCAATTATTCAGGTTTGTGAAAGTGCCATAAACAAAGGATTAAAGGAAATAGCTATAACGGAACATTGTGAAATGCACAGGAAAGACTGGGCATCCCAATATTACGACTTGGAAAAATATAAAAATCAAATATTAGAGGTTAGGGAAAATTTTAAGGGGAAAATTGAAATAAAGGCAGGATTAGAATTGGGACAGCCACATCGTAATTTAAAAGAATCAGAAGAACTGATAGGTTCTTTCAACTATGATTATATTATAGGTTCTCTTCATAAGATGATTAATAATATAGATCTTGGCAAATTAGATTTGACAACTATTACACTAGATAACTTATGTTTAGAGTATCTTCAGCAGTTAGATCAAATGGTGGTATGTGGAAAGTTTGATTGTGTAGGTCATCTTGATTTAATAAAAAGATATAGTACAAATTACTATAAACAAAGAATAACGCTAATAAAATACTATGATTTTCTAGTAGATATACTAAAAAAAATTATTGAAAATGGAAAGGGGATTGAAATTAATACATCAGGGCTAAGACAAGCTCCTAAAGAAACGATGCCAGGTCTTGATGTGATAAAATTATATAAAAGTTTAGGTGGGGAAATAATAACTATTGGCTCAGATTCACACAATAAAAGCGATGTAGGTAAAAATATTATAGATGCTTTGAAACTTTGTGAAGAAGTAGGATTCAAGTATATAACTACATTTAATAATAGAAAGCCATATTGGAAAAAGATTTATTAGTAAAGACATATTTTACAATGAAATATGATTATAAAAATATGAGAGAATTATCAGTAAATTCCATTGACAATTAATGTAATTTAAGTTAATATAATCATATAGAGAATATAACAACATATAACAACATAATATAATGTATAACAACATGGGGATGTTAGAAAAATTTTAAGGGGGAATTTATTATGAAACCAGAACATGTAAAACAATTAGAGACTGCAATTGAGGCAGTTAAAGGTGTTAGTGTTAAAAATTTTTACTTTGTAGCTTGTGGTGGATCAAAGGCGATATTTGAACCTGCACAGTATATAATGGACAGGGAAACAGAGATTCCATCAGCGGTTTATTCATCAAATGAGTTTGTACATCGTTCACCAAAAGGCTTAGGACAAGGTTCAGTTGTAGTTCTTTGTTCACATTCAGGTAATACACCAGAAACAGTAAGAGCTGCTGAATTTGCACGTGAAAAAGGTGCAATAACAATAGCATTCTCACATCTTGTGGATTCGCCACTTTGGAAGGCGGCTGAATATACAATACATTATGATTGGGGAACAGAAGCAGATGCATCAGAATTAAATAATGGAATGTTATATAATCTTATATTTAGTATGCTTAATGTAGTTAATCCTAATGAAAAATATACTCGTGCAGTAAAATCCATTAACAATTTACACAGAGTATTTGAATCAAATAAGACAAGCACCTACGAAGCTGCAGATAAATTTGGAAGTGAACTTAAGCGTGAAAAGCTCATATATACTATGGCAAGTGGTGGTTGTTATGGGGTAGCTTATTCCTTTGCCATTTGTTTACTTATGGAAATGCAGTGGATAAATTCTAGTGCAATTCATTCAGGAGAATATTTTCATGGACCATTTGAAGTTACAGATTATGATGTGCCATTTATTATAATTAAAGGATTAGATGAAACTCGTCCGCTTGATGAACGTGCACATGCATTTTGCAAGAAATATAGTGATAAGATAACTCTTATCGATGCTGAAACATTTGATATGGAAGGAATTGATGAAGACCTTCGTGGATACTTTGCACCACTTGTTGTTGGAGTTGTTCTTCGTCAATATGCAGACCGTATTGCAGAACATAGAGGACATCCGTTATCTGTTAGAAGATATATGTGGAAAATGGAATATTGATAATAGGATATATATTAATTAAATATATATTAAGATATTAATTGGGGGGGTAAAAATGTTAAAGCGTATTCTTGCGGTAGCGTTAAGTTCTGTAATGGTGATGTCTTTAGTAGGCTGTGGTGGTGGATCTAAGGATACTGCCGGTCAACCAACAAAGTCATCTGATGGTAAAACTGTAATCAAATTTTTCCATAGATGGCCTAACGAACCTAGAAATTCATATTTTAAAGAATTGGTTGCTGAATTTGAAAAACAAAATCCAGATATTAAAGTTGAGACAGATGCAGTTTTAAATGACTCATACAAAGAAAAAATTCGTGTACTTGTATCATCAGATAATGTTCCAGATGTATTTGTATCCTGGTCAGATTCATTTGCTGAAAATCTTGTAGCATCAGGAAAAGTAAAGCCACTTAATGATATGGTTGAAAAGGATAAGGAATGGGCTAGCCAAGTTATGGATTCCCAAAAGGGCGCATTTACATTTGATGGTAAGCTTTATGGAATGCCTCTTACAATTGATGGGAAAGCATTCTTTTACAATAAAGATGTATTTGAAAAGAATGGACTTAGTGTACCTAAGACATTTGATGAACTTATAGCGTTACTAGAAAAACTAAAAACTCTTGGATATAAGGCCCCAATTATTGAAGGATTGACAGATCCTTGGACTATAGCGCATTACTTAGGAACAATGAATCAGCGTATGCTTGAGCCAGCAGTTCTTAAGAAGGATTATAATGCAAAAACTGGAGAATTTACCGATCCAGCATATGTAAAAGTTTTAGAACACTTTAAAACATTAACAAAATATATGGGAACAACAGCAACTGCAATTGACCATGAAACTGCACGTAACATGTTTGCAAGTGGTGAGGTTCCTGTTATGTACATGCAGCTTGCAGAAATTAAAAAAGTTCAAGATAACGGAGATATCAAATTTGGGTTCTTTAACTTCCCAACATTTGCTGATGGAAAGGGAAGTCCAGAAGCACTTACTGGAGCACCAGAAGGTTTTATGTTAAGTAATGTAAGTAAAAATCCAGAAGCAGCTGAAAAACTTTTAAAGTTTATAATTTCCAAGGAGAATGCTACTAAGTTTACAAAATTAGATGGACAGGTTACAGCAATAAAAGGAGCTGTTTCAGCTGATAATGCATCAAAGGAAATTTTAGAAGCTGTTGATTTAATTATGAATTCTTCTGAAACTACTCCATGGCTTGACAATGCAGTAAAAATCAGTGTAGCTGATGCTTATATGCGTGGAGGTCAATCTATAGCAGCAGGACAAAAGACTCCACAGGATGTAATGAAGGATGTACAAAAAGCAGCTGCTGAAGAACGTAAATCTGCAAAATAATTTAAAATAATATTACAAATTTAAGAAGAGGGGGCTTCCCCTCTTGTGTTATATAAGTTTATAGTAATCTATTTTGCTAGGAGTGGTGGTAATGAAAAAATCAAAAGTTGTATTAGCTCCATATTTATTTATAGCTCCATGCATTATTATGTTAGCAGTGTTTATATATATTCCGCTAGCTCAAAATATTCTTTATAGTTTTGAAGAATTTTCAACATTATCTCCTATAAGAAAAATGATTGGACTGCAAAATTATAAAACACTACTATCTGATAAAGTTGTGGTGACAGCATTAATAAATAATGTACGTTATGCAATAATATCTGTAATTTGGCAGGTATGTTTGGGTTTGGTAGTGGCAGCAGTATTGGAAGATAAGGTTTTTAGAAAAATTTCACCTGCTATTCGAACTATATACTTTTTACCGGTTATAATTTCGATGACAGTAATTTGTTTGCTTTTTAGTTTTATATACAATCCTCAGACAGGGCTATTAAATAGCTTTCTTAGAATTATAGGACTGGACAGTTTAGCAAAACCTTGGCTAGGTTTACCTTCTACTGCACCATATGCAGTAATTGCAGTATCTCAGTGGCAAAGTTTGGGATACATTATGATGCTATTCATTGTTGCAATTCAAAAGATACCAGAGGAGTTATACGAAGCAGCAGAGATAGATGGAGCGGGAAAAATTAGACGTTTTATAAGCATAACTTTACCACAAGTTAAAGAAATGTTTTTTGTAACTAGCTTAATCACAATTACAGGTGCATTTACGGTATTTAATGAGCCGTATATTTTGACAAAGGGTGGAGGACCTGGAACAAGCTCTATGACTATTGCAGTTCATATGTATCAGTCAGGCTTTTTTAAAGATAAAATGGGATACGCTGCTACTTTAGCTGTACTAATATTTGTTATAACAGCATCACTTGCTGTGGTTCAAATGTTATTATTTAGAACGGGAAAGGAGGAATAGAGATGGATAAACATAAAGTTTCTTCTTATAGTGATATACAATTAAGCACTGAAAATAAAATTCCTAAGATGCCTAGATATAAAGCTTCCTCTTATCGCCGTAACAAATTTGGTATAGGTGAAACTTTAGTTTTGGCAGTTCTTTTGATTGGTGTTGTATGCATTGCCTATCCACTATTTTGGATGGTAATGTCTTCTTTAAAAAGCTATAAAGAGATTTATGGAAATGTATGGGGGTTACCTTCAGTTTGGAAATTCTCTAATTATGCAATTGCATGGGACAAGGGAATATCAAAATACTTTTTAAACAGCTTAATAGTTACAATCTCAACAGTTACTGGGGTAGTTATAATTGCTTCATTATGTGCATATGGACTTAGTAGATATAGGTTTAGAGGTATGAGTATAGCGCTTATAATTTGTATGGGTGGAATGATGTTAAATCCACAGGTATGTGTAGTTCCACTTTATGTTCTTTTGCAAAAACTAGGAATTCATAATACTCGTTTTGCAATGATTCTTCCTTATATAGCATTTAGATTACCTTTAACGGTATTACTTATTAGATCATTTTTTCTTGCAATTCCAAAGGAATTAGAAGAATCAGCAAGAATAGATGGATGCAGTGCTTTTGGGATTTACTGGAGGATATTTATGCCTATTTCAAAACCAATTTTACTTACAAGTGTAATACTTACATCATATTATTCTTGGAATGAATTTTTATTTTCAATTATATTTATAGATTCAGACAACTTAAAAACTATTCCTTCAGGACTTATGAATTTTAGAGATGCACTTCAAACGGATTGGGGAGTGTTACTTGCAGGTATGGTTATTTCTGCACTACCTATAATTATATTATTTATATGTATGCAAAAATATTTTATAAGAGGTATGGCAGCCGGATCTGTAAAAGGTTAATATTTAAATTGGAGGGTATGTAATATGAAAATGATAGCTGTAGGAGATAATGTAGTTGATTGCTATTTAGATCAAAACCTATATTATCCAGGTGGGAATGCTGTAAACGTTGTAGTTAATTGTAAACGATATGGATTTGATGAATGTTCTTATATTGGGATATTTGGAACTGATAAAAAAGCTGAACATTTGATGTGGGCACTTAATCAAGAGGGAATAAATTATGAAAAATCCCGTCATGTGATAGGAATAAGTGGACAACCAAGAGTAAATTTAACCTCTGAGGGAGATAGAGTATTTGTTGGTGGGCCTAAGAATACTGTGCAGCATATTGTTAGATTACGTTTAACACCAGAGGACTTAAATTATATTTCAGATTTTGATGTATGTCATACAAGTTGTTATTCGAATATTGAAGCAGAACTTGTAAAAATTAAAGATTGTTGTAATATTTCATTTGATTTTTCCGATAATAGAGATGTAGAGTATTTAAAAGGAGTATGTCCAAATGTGAGGTTCGCATTTTTCTCAGGTTCAGATTTGATATTGCAAGAAGTAAAGGATCTTATAAACACATGTCACTTGCTAGGAACTGATATAGTTGGAGTAACCCTAGGAGGAAAAGGGGCGTTATTTTCTAAAAATGGTGAACTATTTGAGCAGGGCATAAAGAAAACAGAAGTTATTGATACAATGGGTGCAGGAGATAGTTTTATTGCAGGATTTTTGACAAGTTATACTCAAAATAAAAATATGCAAGAGGCGCTAGATTTTGCAGCTACTTGTGCAGCAAAAACATGCACATTCCATGGAGGATTTGGATATCCTCATTCATTTGATGACTAAATATTAAATAAAGGAGAAATAATATATGTTAGTAGCTGATAGCTCAATATCTTTGTATGAGCAATTAAAGTTTCTGATTAAAGACGATATTGTAAAAAGAACCTACAAACCAGGCCAAAAGATGCCAACTGAAGCGGAACTAGGTGAGCGATATGGTGTAAGCCGAATAACTGTTAGAAGAGCAATAAAGGAATTAGTAAATGAGGGATTATTGGTATCTAGGCAGGGAAAGGGAACTTTTGTAGAATCTTCAAAGATACATTCAAAGATTTTGAGTTTAGATGGCTTCACTGACTTAGCAACTTCAGAAGGTATTAATCCTGAAAGAATAGTTTTATCAAAAGCAATAATAGAACCATCAAATAAGGTTTTAAAATCTTTGAATTTACCTGAGGGATCCAAGGTTTTAGAATTAAAACGTATGATTATGTATGAAGGGTCACCGTTTAGTATCGATATAGCTTACTTCCCTACTGACCTTTTTCCAGATATAATTTATAAAATCTCCGACCATGTATCGACTTTTAAAGTTATGAGGGAAGAATATGGAGTTGTAATGAAAAAAGCTTATAAGGAATTTAGCGTTACTGTAGCAAATGTTGAGCAAAGCGAGCTACTTAATTGTTCACCTGGTGAGGCACTATTTTTAGTTGAAAAAATTATATATAATGAAGAAGATAAGCCTATTCATTTTTCACATTTTTTAGTTTTATCAAGTAGAGCAACCTATTCTATTACCGTAGAGCAAAACTGAGTAGGAGTGCAAGTGGAAGGGAGTAGGGAGAGAAGAATAGAAGTTTGTAACTGCAAACTTCTATTTTTTATACTTGGTATTTAATTATATTTTAAAGAACTGTATCACGGCTGCCCAGCTTGCTTTTTAGATAGGCAAAAGCTCCAGGTAAAACTGATACAAGAATTATTGCAAATATAACTAATGTAAAGTTATGTTGCACTGCTGGTAGATTTCCGAAGAAATATCCCATTAAAGTAAATAGGGCTACCCAAGTAATTCCTCCAACAATATTATAAGATATAAATTTGCTGTAATGCATTTTTCCCATACCTGCAACAAAAGGAGCAAAAGTACGTACTATTGGCGCAAATCTTGCAAGTATTATAGTTTTGCCACCATGTTTGTCATAAAAACTATTGGTCTTATCTAAATATTCCTTTTTTATAAATTTGATATTTTGATTTTCATAAAGACCTCTTCCTAAAAGTTTTCCTATCTCATAATTTACTGTATCACCAACTATTGCAGCAGCCATAAGTACTAAAAGTAAAGTGAAAATATTCATGGAGCTTACGGAAACTAAGGCGCCAGCGGCAAAAATAAGTGAATCTCCTGGTAAGAAAGGAAGTACTACAAGGCCTGTCTCGCAAAATACTATAAGAAATAGTACGGCATAGGACCACATTCCATAATTTTGCACAATGGCACTTAAATGTGTATCAATATGTAATATAAAGTCTATAGTCATTTGTATAAGTTGCATAATATAACCTCCTAATGTTTATCAAAATGACAATAGATATTATATCACATAACAGAAATAAAATTTTCAATAATTTGATTAAATACTAAATTTTACATTAAAAAAGCGGATTTTATATTTTATAAAAATAATTTTTATGTAAATGTTTTCGGTACGTTGACACATGTTTAAGAACGTGATAATATCTTTAATAACAAATCAAGAATGTTAAGTTAGTTTGCAATAGAATATAAATTTTAAAAATTATGACGAAGACAAAACTATCATCACGTTAACTACAGAGAACCGGATAAGCTGAGAACCGGGTTAAATGGATAGCAATACTCACTTCTGAGTTGTATAGTCGAAATTAAGTAGATTATACCGCGGGGCTGCGTTAAAAAGCTGAGGTTTAATAGAACCTGAAAAAAGACTATTCTTATGATGAGAGTAGTGAAGTAGAGTGGTACAGCGTTAAATATCGCCTCTACATGTGTTAAGCACATGTAGAGGCGTTTTTTTATAACCTATAACCTTAAATAGGGGCTATTTTAAAAAATAAAGGGGGCAATTTTATGAAAAAGAAATTATCATTATTATTTGCAACAATGTTTGTCACAGGAGCATTGGTAGGATGTGGAAGCAAACAAACATCTGCAGATGCTAAGACCGTAAAGGTAGGTCTTAACTATGAGTTATCTGGAAATGTGGCTACATATGGCCAAAGTTTAAGTGAAGGTGTTGAACTTGCACTTGAGGAAATTAATAAAGCAGGTGGAGTTTTAGGAAAACAAATTGAAGTTGTAAAGGTAGATAATAAGTCTGAAACTGCTGAAGCTGCTAACGTTGCAACTAAGCTTGCAACTAGAGATAAGGTCGTAGCAATACTTGGACCTGCAACTTCTGGTAATACAAAGGCAGCAGCACCAATTGCTGTACAAAACAAAGTTCCATTAGTATCAGCTTCTGCTACAGCAGATGATGTTACGGTAGATAGCAATGGTAAAGTAAGAGAATTTATATTTAAAACTTGTTTTAGTGACTCTTTTCAGGGGGTTATAGGAGCTGACTTTGCAGCTAAGGATTTAGGTAAAAAGAATGCAGCTATTCTTGTAGATACTACTAGTGACTATAGTAAAGGTCTTTCAAAAAACTTTAAAGAAACCTTTGAAAAACATGGCGGGAAAATTGTAACTGAACAGGCCTATCAAGCAAAAGAAACAGACTTTAAAGCAGTGCTTACAAAAATTAAGGGTTCAAACCCAGATGTAATATATCTTCCAGGTTATTATGAAGAAGTAGGTTTGATAGTAAAACAAGCTAGAGATCTTGGAATTACTGCTCCAATAGTTGGGGGAGATGGTTATGAGTCACCAAAACTTACAGAGCTTGCAGGAAAGACTGCATTAAATGGAGTTTATTTTACAAATCATTATTCTTCAAAGGATACTTCAGCTGAGGTTGTAAATTTCCAAAAGGCATTTAAAGCTAAATATAATAAAGAGCCAAATGGATTCAGTGCTCTTGGATATGATTTAGGATATTTCTTTGCAGATGCAGTAAAGAGAGCTGGAGAAGCTAATCCTGTTAAAGTTAAAGAGGCTATGGCAGCTACTAAAGATTTCAAAGGAATAACAGGTAAGTTTTCTATAGATGAAAATCATAACCCAGTAAAATCAATAACAATTCTTGAAATGAAGAATGGAGAGCAGACTTTCTTAAAGAAGCTAGATCCACAATAATAAATAAACTAAAAGAGTAGCTAGGATTAGAGAGTACAAAGAATACAATATGAAATTAAATAAAAGCTTTGTGCTCTCTAATATATTTTAAAAGGATGTGAAAAAGATGGAACAAACTTTACAGCAGTTAGTTAATGGACTTTCACTTGGGAGTATATATGCATTGATTGCGTTAGGATATACAATGGTTTATGGTATCATAAATCTTATAAATTTTGCTCATGGTGATATATATATGTTAGGAGCCTATATAGGTTTTGCTGTTACCACATTCCTACATGTTGGTTTTATACCAGCAATCATTATATCAATGGTTTCTTGTGCAGCTATAGGAATTATAGTGGAAAAAGTAGCATACAAACCTATTAGAAATTCTACGAGAATTGCTGCACTGATAACTGCCATAGCAGTTTCATTATTCTTAGAATATGGAACAATGTATTTTGTTAAGGCGGAAACGAGAACTTTCCCACAAGAGCTTGCAAGTAAAAATATAAAACTATTCAATGGTGGGGTAGTACTTAATACTACAGATATATATATATTAGCAATTACTATTGTGCTTATGATAGCGCTTCAGTATATTATTCATAAAACAAAAATGGGTAAAGCTATGAGGGCTGTTTCAATGGATAAAGAAGCAGCACAATATATGGGAATAAGCATTGATCAAACAATATCCTTTACTTTTGCTCTTGGTTCTGCACTAGCAGGAGTTGCAGGTGTACTTGTTGGAGTATATTATAACTCAATAAATCCTTTAATGGGAGTTCTTCCCGGACTTAAGGCTTTCGTAGCTGCGGTAATTGGAGGAATAGGAATTATACCAGGTGCGGTTCTTGGTGGATACTTCCTTGGAATGACAGAAACTATAGTTAGTGCTAATGGTGGATCTTTATATAAGGATGCCGTAGCATTTGCAGTATTAATTATAATACTTTTAGTAAGACCTAATGGACTTTTAGGTAAGAATGTAAAAGAAAAGGTATAGGAGGGAATAGTATGAAGGTATTTAATAAAAATAATATAGTAACAGCGGTTCTCGTACTTCTCCTATATGTATTAGGACAAATATTAATAAGTGCTGGTATCATTGATTCTTATATTTTACTTAATTTAATAGTAATAGGTATTAATATAATACTTGCTGTAAGCTTAAATCTTATCACAGGTTTTACAGGACAATTTTCACTAGGACATGCAGCTTTTATGTCCATTGGAGCATATGCTTCTGCTGTAGTTACAGCTAAATTTAGCCTGCCATTTGGAGCAGGAATAATTGCAGGAGCAGTAATTGCTGCAATTGCAGGAATTGCTATAGGAATTCCTACATTGAGATTAAAAGGAGATTACCTTGCTATAGCAACATTAGGATTTGGGGAGATAGTTAGAATAATAATTCTTAATAATGAATACTTGGGTGGTGCTAGTGGACTAAATGATATACCGCAATATACAAACTGGGCGTGGATGTTTGCAATGGTTGCACTCACTATCGTTTTAATAAAGAACTTTATCAATTCAAAGAGTGGAAGAGCTTGTATTGCAATTCGTGAAGATGAGATTGCAACGGAATCTATGGGGGTTAACACTACTTTTTATAAGGTACTTGCTTTTGGTACAGGTGCTTTCTTTGCAGGAATTGCAGGAGCATTATATTCAGGATATTTTTATTTTATAAAACCAGATGCCTTTGGTTTCATGAAATCTATTGATATTCTAGTAATAGTAGTATTTGGAGGTATGGGAAGCATTATGGGCTCAGTAGTTGGAGCAATAGCACTTTCTGTAATATCTCTTTTACTTCAAGGATTCCCTGAACTTAGAATGGTTATATATTCAGTTATACTTTTCTTAATAATGGTTTATAGACCACAAGGAATTATGGGTAATTATAGATTTAGGTTATTTAAGAGGGGAGGTATTCAAAATGTCAGTGCTAACGGTAAATAATATTTCAATGTCTTTTGGTGGAGTAAAGGCAGTAAGTAATGTAAATATGAAAATAAAGCATGGGGAAATAATTGGGCTTATTGGACCAAATGGGGCAGGCAAAACCACATTTTTTAATTTACTTACAGGCATATATAGTCCAACAGAAGGTGAAATAATATATAATTTTGATAAAAATGTTCATCCTAATAAAATGAAACCTCATGAAATAGCTGCAGCAGGAATAGGCAGGACATTTCAAAATATAAGACTTTTTAGTGAAATGACAGTGGAGGAAAATGTCAGAGTAGGATTTCATAAGAACATTAAATATAAAGCTATTTCTTCCTTGTTTAGAACTCTCTCTTATTATAAAGAAGAAGAAAATGCGGATAAAAAGGTTATGGAACTTTTAAAAATCTTCAACCTTGATGGAAAAAGAGAAGAACTCTCTAAGAATTTATCCTACGGGGAACAAAGAAGACTAGAAATAGCAAGAGCTCTTGCGTCTAATCCAAAGGTTTTACTTCTTGATGAACCAGCAGCAGGAATGAATCCAAATGAAACACATGAGCTTATGGAACTTATAAGATGGATCAAGGATAAATTTGATATAACTATAATTTTAATAGAGCATGATATGTCACTTGTAATGTCTGTATGTAATAGACTTTACGTTCTTGATTATGGAAAGCTTATTGCAAATGGAACGCCAGAAGAAATAAGACATAATCCTGCAGTTATTAAGGCATATCTTGGAGGTGAAGATGAAGCATGTTAGAAATGATTGATGTTAATGTATATTATGGAGCTGTTCATGCTTTAAAAGGTATAAGTTTAAAAGTAAATGAGGGCGAAATTGTTACTTTAATAGGTGCAAATGGAGCTGGGAAAACTACAACTCTTAAGACAATTTCTGGAGTGCTAAAACCTAAAGTTGGAAAGGTTACGTTTGATGGAAAAGACTTAAGTAAAGTTAATGCAAGCAACATGGTAAGTCTAGGAATGGCTCATGTACCAGAGGGAAGAAGAATTTTTGCTAACATGTCGATTATGGAAAACTTGGAAATGGGGGCGTTTTCAAGAAAAGATAAGGCAGAGATAAAAAAGGATTATGGGAAAATATTCGAGACATTTCCAAGATTATTAGAACGTAAAAATCAGATGGCAGGAACTTTATCAGGAGGAGAGCAGCAGATGCTTGCTATAGGGCGTGCTCTTATGTCAAGACCTAAATTGCTTCTTCTAGATGAACCTTCCATGGGGCTTGCACCGTTAGTAGTTAAGCAAATATTTTCAATAATAGAGGACATAAACAAAAACGGTACTACAGTTTTACTTGTAGAACAAAATGCTTCTATGGCACTTAAAGTAGCCCATAGAGCTTATGTAATACAAAATGGATATGTAGAAATGGAAGGAGACGCTTCAGAACTTTTAAATGATGAAAGCGTAAAAAGTGCATATCTTGGGGCATAATTTATAGTATTAAATCACAAATCTATAGATTTAAATTAAGGGATAATAGATAAAAAGGGGCTTTTAGTTGAGATATATTTTATAAAACCTAGCTAATTTTACTTAGCTAGGTTTTATTTTTGTGTAAAGTTAATTTCAAGAAAGTTTATGAATGTAGGCCATAGCAATTTTTCTAGTGAATTAGGTCTAGTTCTTGCAAAGCTATGAGGCTTTGAGCCGCCTTCTCCCTCGGCCTTACTTCAATAATATAAATTATAGGTTTATCTTTCATAAGGTTAAAGTGCCATTTAAAATCAATAAGCCCAGTACCTGGAATTTGATGGTCGCTTTTACCATTGTTATCGTGAATGTGGCAAGTGTGTATTTTATCTATATTTTTTACGAAGAATTCAATTTCTGCATACTTATTTTCAAGGGAATGACCTATATCCCAAGTTAGGTATAAGTTATCACTGTCTAAAAGTTCTTGAACAGTTTCTTGAACAACCTTCTTTGGAAACCTACCAGAGTTTTCTACGCATATTTTAATTTTATTTCCAGCAAAATCTACAATTTTTTTTAAGTTAGTTTTTAAAATGTTTTTATATTCATTTTCGTAAGACTCTTCCATATAACTTTTTCTATCTGTCAAAGTAAAGCATACAGAAGGTCCTACATGCAGAGTTAAATTCTTTGCTCCAATATCTATTCCAAATTGTATTATGGTCTTAAATCTATTTATTACAGCTTCTCTTATATCTTCCTGAAGTTGAAGTAAAGAAATATCTTCAGGAGCGTGTAATGTTAAAACTATACCTTTGTGTGAAGTATAATTTTTAATGTTAAGTCTGTCCTCTTTAGAATAATTTTCAGGAAAGAACATTGGAACATTCATGTTTAGTTCTACTGCATTAAAGCCACTTGAAATTGCAAAATCAATGATATCATATATGCTTTTTTCTCCTAAGCAAGCTGCGTAACCTATAGGGTTCAACAAGTTATATCACCTCTCTAAAAAATATGAAGGAGCTTTGTTTATTCAAAACTCCAACAAAATTATTAACTAATATTATAGATTTATGTTTTTTGCCCATATTATATCAGGAATATTTTCAAGTTCCGTTAAGGCATCTTTAGCTATTCTTTCATCTATTGTAAGTATCATAAGGGCCTTGTCACCTTTAAGCTTTCTTCCAACCTGCATAGTAGCTACATTTATATCTTGATCTCCAATAAAGGTTCCAACTTGGCCGATTACCCCTGGTACATCCTTATTTTGTATAAATAACATGTGTTCTGTAGGTTTTACATCTACTTCATAGCCAGCAATTTCAACTAATTTTCCCTCTCCCTTAGTTGAAATCGTACCTGCAAGGGTAAAAGTGAAGCCTCTATTACTTCTAATTTCTACAGTAATTAAATTTGAATATCCATCGTAAGCTTCAGATGTATTATTAACATTAACTGCAATTCCACTATCATTAGCTTTTACTCTTGAATTTATATAGTTAACCTTATCCTTCATAACAGGCTCTAAAAGTCCCTTTAAAAAGGCTATAGTTACAATTTCAGTATCTTGAATTCCTATTTCTCCACGGTAGTTTATTTCAACTAGTTCAATAGGAGCTTTGTGAAGTTGATAGTATATTTTACCTAGGTTTTCCATCAAGTCTATATAAGGAGTTATTTCCTTTAACTCATCTCTGTGTATAACAGGAAGATTTACTGCGTTAGGAACAATTCCACCCTTAAGTCCATTGATAACCTGTTCAGCTATAGTCATTCCAACATTTTGCTGTGCTTCTACAGTAGTTGCTCCAATATGAGGAGTTACAACTACGTTATCGAATTGATAAAGAGGAGAACTGTATCTAGGTTCTTTGTCATGTACATCTAATCCAACACTTGCAATTTTGCCGCTCTCAAGTCCCATGAGAAGTGCTTTTTCATCCATAAGCTTTCCTCTTGCTGCATTTACAAGTCTAACTCCATCCTTCATTATTCCTAGTTCTCTTTCGCCAATCATACCAATAGTTTCTTCTGTACGTGGAGTGTGTATTGTTACATAGTCAGATTGCATTAAAAGCTCATCTAAGGTTTCCATTCTTGCTGCATTATATCTTTTAAATCTTTCCTCAGAAATGTAAGGATCATATGCAACTATGTTCATGCCAAAGGCATGCATACGAGTAGCAACTAAAGCTCCAATTCTTCCAAGACCTATTATACCAAGAGTTTTGTTATATAGCTCATTTCCCATAAAGCTATCTCTATCCCAATTGCCTTCTTTTAAAAACTTATCAGCACTGCATACATTTCTGCTTTGAGCAAGTAAAAGTGCTATAGCAAGTTCACAAGCTGATATACTATTACTATCTGGAGTATTTGCTACAATTATTCCGCGCTTTGTAGCTTCTGGTATGTCTATATTATCAACTCCATTACCAGCTCTTCCTACAATTTTAAGGTTAATAGCTTTATCCATAAGTTCGCTGTCAACTTTAGTATCACTTCTGATCATAAGAGCGTGATAATTTCCAATTATATTTAAAAGTTCTTCTCTTTCAATGCCAATCTTTATATCTAATTGAAAATCTTTCTCTTTCTTTAAAAGTTCAAGCCCCATTGGATCAATATTATCTACAACTAGTATCTTTTTAATGTCGTTCATTTAAATTGCCCCCTCTTTTTATATAATATTAAATAAATAATAAATAATAAATAAATTCAAATGAAAGTATATTTTTAAAATTATATTATATACATTGATAAAACACAAGTGTTTGTATTAAATAAATTTTATTAAATAAGTTAAGTTTTTTTAATTATAATAAAATAAGTTAAGGTTATATAGATTTAATAACTTAACTGATATAAAATAAAGTTATTAGTAAAAGGAGGTAAATTATGAGAAATTTAAAAAGACATCAACTAAGTTTTTGTTTATTTATAATGCTAATTGCTTTAATTTTTGGGAAAAGTACTGTAATGGCAGAGGAAAAGATAGTCATTTCTAACTGGAATGTAAATTCTAATGTGATGGAAGATGGTTCGCTAAATATAAATGAATATATTACCTTTAAGTTTAATGATAAATTTAATGGCGTATATAGAAGTATAGTACTTACAGGAACAGAAGGAATAAGTAACTTAAAAATATATGAAAAATCTCCTTATAAGGATATAGAATATAAAAAAGTTGATAAGGCATCTAAAGGAGATAAGGATGTATATACTGTTGACATTAACAAAGATACAGCTGAAATAAAGATATTTTCTCCTTCGAAGTCCAAGGAACAAAAGACTTTTAATTTAGTTTATATGATGTCAAAGGTTTCTACTAGATATAATGATACAGCAGAACTTTATTATAATTTTTTGGGTAGAGAAAATGAGACTTCTATAGAAAACTTTAATGTCAACATAGGATTTTTATATAATTTTGATAAGGATAAGGTTAAGATATTCGCACATGGCCCTTTAAACGGAACTGTAAGGTTTATAAATAACAATACAGTAAATTTAAATGTTAAAGATGTGCCTAAAAAAACCTTGGTAAGTGGAAGAATTTTATTTCCAAAAGAGTTTTTAGATAAGAATTTATATCCTAAGACTAAAAGAGAAGATAGCTTCAAGAAAATTTTACAAGAAGAATTAAAGTCTGCAGAAAATATAAAAAAGAAATTAGAAAGGAAAAATGCTTTTAAAAACATCTTTAATAATATATCAATAATACTTTCAATATCCATATTAGCTGTTTTGGCTTATATATTTAACAAATTAAAGAGAAATAAAGTAGACCTATCAGATGAATATAATATTCATCCTAAAATTTCTACTCCAGCGATGCTTAGTATATTTTACTATAATACTTTAGATTTTAAAAGTATACTTGCAACTCTCTTAGATTTAAATAAAAAGAGGTATGTAGAAGTTAATGAAATAGGAGAAGTGGATGAAAAAACAAAGGATTATTTAATACAAAGGATAAAAGAAAATACTGAAGAATTAGAAGAACATGAGATTTTTTTTATGAACTGGATATTTGGAGAAGTATCAGATAATAACTGCATAACCACAAAAAAATTGAAGGAATATGCAGAGAACCATAAAAAAGAGTTTGCAGAACGATTCAGAAAATGGGAAAATATAGTAAAGAGTAAATTTGATGAGAATAACTATATAGATAAAAGAGGGAAAAAATATGGAATGCCATTAATGGTTACTTCGTTTATATTCTTAGGAGTAAGCATAGCTGCATTAGTAAATGAATCTATGATTGGATTACTGTTAATGATAATTTCAATTATGAGTTTAATAACGGGGATAACCTTATTTTATCGCAAAAGTGACATTGGATACGAAGAATATACTAAATGGCAGCAACTGTTTAAAAGAGTTAAGAAAAGGGATGAAGCAGGGGATGTATATTTGTTTGAAAACTATTTACCTTATTTTATAGTAATGGGTTTAAATCATAGACATGTAGAAAATTTTAAAATTAGAACTCAAGGAACTTCATATAGCACAGGATTTTTTGCATGGTATTATTTAGCTAATAGTACCTCGGGAAATAGCTTTAACAGCTCTTTAAACTCATCACTCCAAAGTACAGTACCAGGGGCAGGAGAAGGAGGAGGATTTTCATCAGGAGGAGGCGGTGCTTCAGGAGGTGGGGGAGCTGGAGGGTTTTAAAAGATGAGTGTTTAATATTGAAGATTATGGAAAAATTTATTTTATAACTAATATAAATTATTTTTATAAAAATATTAAATTTGGGGAGTTACTTTAAATGAAGAAAGTAAAAAAAACAAAGGACACCTGGGGAAAATTAAGAAATGGATTCATGATAATAAATCTTATGTATTTTATGTGGCTTATAGGAAAAGGGAGATTTAAGGAGTTTTATATGATATGGAATATAATACTCTGCTGGATACCCTTTGAATTATCTTTATTTTTTCTTAGGAATAACTCAAAGAAAAAAGGGTCATCTAAGTTTTTACTGATTTCGTGTGCAGTACTTTGGGTATTATTTTTGCCTAATTGCTTTTATATAATTACAGACTTTATTCATATAAGTGGAAATTCCTATATGGTTATAAACCCCAACTATAAGCCCTATACAACGAATGAGAGTATGTATTTTTTTAGTGATAATATAACAATATGGTATGATTTTTTATCCATATCATTAGGAGTCTTTATAGGACTAAGCTTGGGAGTATTATCTCTTTATATAATCCAAAGCCTTATCGAAAAGAAATATAACAAAGTATTTTCCTGGATAACTGTTATAGCTATAAGCTTTATAAGTGGATATGCTATATATTTAGGAAGATTCTTAAGATGGAATAGTTGGGATTTAATATTAAATCCTATAAATATAATAAACATGTTTAGTCATCACATAAATACTAAATCCTTAAAATTTGCAATGCTTTTTGGTACATTAAACTTTGTAGTATATATTTTAGTTCATATACTTATAAGCGTTTCTAAATATATTTCTAATGAAAGTTAAAATTTTTTTAAATTTTATGCACATTTTTCAAGTTAGTGAATAAAATTAAACAGGTGGGAAAAAACTACCTGTTTTTTTAGTTGCTTTTTTAATAAAATCAAAAAATATTATAATATAAGGAGGAAAAATTTTACATGCGTCGAATACATTATATGGAAAAGGACGCAAGAAAATTTATGGCACAAAGGGGATATGAAAAATGAGAGCAAATATTGAGATGAGTTTTAACAACGAACTAACAGTACCAATTGATTACAACTACATTTTGCACGAGATGATATTAAATTGTATGGGTAAAGAGGGATATGAAACTTTAATTCATGATAAAAGGTATGAGTATAAAAATAGGAGTTACAAGCTTTTTACCTTTTCAAAGCTTTTTGGAAAGTTTGAGATGGACAAAGAAAATAGCACTATAACATATTTCGATAGAGCAAATTTTACGGTATCCAGTCCGGATTATACATTTTTAAACTATCTTATAAATAGAGTTTTAAAAAATCCTAATTTTAAAATAGGATGGAATGATATAAAAATAAAGAAAATAGAAAACTCTCATGCTCAGCTTGGAAGTTCTGAAGTAATATATACAAAATCACCTATAGTTGCATATAAGACATTAGATAATGATAAAAGAAGAAAAACTTTATACTATAGTCCATATGAAGATGAATTTCAAGAAATATTAAAAGAAAACCTGGTAAATAAATATAAAGCAATTTATGGATTTAAGCCTGAACGAAATGATTTTAAAATAAATATATTAGATACAAAAAAACCTAAGTCTAGTTCTATTAATTATCAAGGCCACATAATAAAGGGATGGAATGGAGAATTTTTATTAGAAGGTTCTCAAGAACTCTTACAAATTGCTTATGACACAGGATTAGGATTAAAAAATTCACAAGGCTTTGGATGTATAGAAGTAAAGGAAATAATAGGTTAATAATAATAGAATAAAAAGTTCATGATTTAAGGTCTTACATTTTTAATTAGATGTAGGACCTTAACATTTTTGGTTAATTTACTCTTGTAACACGAACAATGAAATATAAATTAAATAAAATATCTCGAATAATACGAATAATTATATAAAAAAATAATAAAATGTATTGAAAAAAAGTTTATTAAGTGTTACTATAAATACAAGATAATTAAATATTAATTACCCATATAATCTCGATAATATGGTTCGAGAGTTTCTACTAGAAGACCGTAAATTTTCAGGCTATGGGTAAGTCCAGATTTTTAACTGCATTTTGTGTAGTGTATTTGGCATCTTTAAAAATCTATCTTGGGCTTACCTAAAGGCTTGGGGTGGATTATTTTTTTAAATAAAAATAAGGAGAAGTCAAATATGAAAAATAATGTTATAAGACTTTATGTAGAGAAAAAGCCTGGTTTTGATGTTGAGGCAAAACATTTGTTAAGTGATTTAAGAGATAATCTTGGAATGACTGGAATTCAAGAATTAAGACTTGTAAATAGATATGATATAGATGGTATTTTAAAAAGTACGTATGAAAAAGCAAAGGATTTAATATTCTCAGAGAAAACTGTTGATAAAATTTATGAGGAAGAATTACCAGTTAAAGAAAACAATAAGATTTTTGCAATGGAATATTTGCCTGGGCAATATGATCAAAGATCCGATTCAGCTTGTCAATGTATACAAATCTTAACGGAGGGGGAAGTAGCAGAAGTAGCTTCAGCAAAAGTCATAATACTAGAGGGGAATTTAAGTGAAGAAGATTTTATTAAAATAAAAAATTACTGTATAAACCCTGTAGATTCTAGAGAAGCTTCTTTTGAAAAACCAAATGGAATTTATAATGAAACTAAAATTCCTGAAGATGTAGCGATTTTACAAGATTTTATAAATTATGATGACGAACAATTAAAGAAATTTTTAAATGAATTTGGCTTAGCTATGAGCTTTGAAGATTTATGCTTCTGCCAAAAGTATTTCAAAGAAACTGAAAGAAGAAATCCTACTGTAACTGAATTAAAAGTTATTGATACTTATTGGTCAGATCACTGCAGACATACAACTTTTATGACTGCTATAGAGGATGTATGCATAGAAAAAGGGGAGTTTACCAAACCTATAACGAAGGCCTACGAAGAATATTTAAAGACTAGAGAATATGTTTATGAAGATAAAAAGAAAGATGTATGCCTTATGGATATAGCTGTTATAGCTATGAAAGAGCTTAGAAAAAAAGGCCAATTAGAAGATTTAGATGTTTCAGATGAAATCAATGCCTGCAGTATAGAAATTGATGTAGATGTGAATGGTAATGATGAAAAGTGGCTTTTAATGTTTAAAAATGAAACTCATAATCATCCTACAGAAATTGAACCTTTTGGAGGAGCAGCTACTTGTCTTGGAGGAGCTATAAGAGATCCACTATCTGGAAGAGCATATGTTTATCAAGCTATGAGAGTCACAGGAAGTGGAGACCCTAGAACAAAGGTTTCTGATACTCTTCCAGGGAAAATTGCTCAAAGAAAGATAACAATAGGGGCAGCACAAGGCTATAGCTCTTATGGAAATCAAATTGGTCTTGCAACTGGACAAGTTTCGGAAGTTTACGATGAAGGCTTTGTAGCTAAAAGAATGGAAGTAGGAGCAGTAATAGCTGCGGCACCAAAGGAAAACGTAGTAAGAGAAGAACCTAAGTGTGGGGACATAGTAGTTTTAATTGGTGGAAGAACAGGAAGAGATGGCTTAGGTGGTGCTACAGGTTCTTCAAAGGAACATGATGAAGAATCAATTTTAAATTGTGGTGCTGAGGTGCAAAAAGGAAATGCAGTAACTGAGAGAAAAATACAAAGATTATTTAGAAATCCTAAAGTAAGCAAAATGATTAAAAGATGCAATGACTTTGGAGCTGGCGGAGTTTCAGTAGCTATAGGAGAGCTTACAGATGGACTTGATATAAATTTAGATTTAGTTCCTAAAAAATACGATGGATTAGATGGAACGGAGCTTGCTATATCAGAATCACAGGAACGTATGGCTGTGGTTGTAGCTAAAGAAGATGTAGAAAAGCTTATAAGTTTAGCACTAGATGAAAATGTTGAAGCTACAGTGGTTGCTGAAGTAACAGATAGCAACAGGCTTAAAATGACCTGGAGAGGAAAAGATATTGTAAATGTAAGTAGAGACTTCTTAAATACCAATGGAGTTAAACAAACTACAGAAGCAGTTATAAAAGCTCCTTCTATAGAAGAAAATTACTTTAATAAAGAAGTTCAAAATAAATTAAGTATTAAAGGGGCTTGGCTTGCTAATTTACAAAAGCTTAATGTATGTTCTCAAAAGGGAATGGGTGGAAGATTTGACAGCACTATAGGAACAGGCACAGTGGTTATGCCTTTCGGTGGAAAATATCAGGCAACACCTGCAGAAGGCATGGTAGCAAAGATACCAGTACTTAATGGAGAAACAAATACAGTTTCAATGATGACCTATGGATATAATCCTGAAGTAGGGAAATGGAGTCCATATCACGGAGCTGTATACTCAATAGTTGAAGCTGTAACTAAAATGGTGGCTATGGGTGGAGATTACTCAAGGATAAGATTATCTCTTCAAGAATATTTTGAAAAGCTTGGTAAGGAATCAGAAAAATGGGGAAAACCTTTAGCAGCACTTTTAGGTGCATTGCATGCACAAAGAGAATTTGCAATACCTGCAATTGGTGGTAAAGACAGTATGTCTGGAACATTTAAGGATTTAAGTGTCCCTCCAACAGTAGTAGCATTTGCAGTTGCAACAAGTAAGGCAGAGAGTATTGTAACTTCTGAATTTAAAAGAGCAAACAGTAAGGTGGTTTTAGTATCTGCTGTAAGAGATAATGAAGAAATTCCTGATTTTGAAATTTTAAAGAAAAACTTTAATAAAATAACAGAACTTATAAGTGCTAGCAGAGTTTTATCAGCCTCCTCAGTAAGAGGCGGTGGAGTTTCCGAAGTTATTAGCAAAATGTGTTTTGGAAATAAAATAGGAATGATTTTTGAGAAAGATATAGAAAGTAAAGAATTATTTAGTCCAGATTACGGTTCAATTATTCTAGAATTAAATGAAGTAGATGATTTAAAAGAAACTTTTGGTGAAGTTCAATATAAATTATTAGGACATACAAATGAGAATGGCGTAATTGAAGTTTGCGGCGAAAAAATTACCTTGGAAGAAGCTTATGAGACATATGAAAAGCCATTAGAAGCAGTTTTCCCTACAAAAGCTAAAGATCACAGCCAAGTAGTAGAAAATATAAGCTTTGATAAGAAAAATACAAAGACACCTGTAATTCATACTGCTAAACCAAGAATATTTATTCCAGCATTCCCAGGTACAAACTGTGAATATGATTCTCAAAGAGCTTTTGAAAGAGCTGGTGGAGAAGCCCACAGCTTTATATTTAAGAATTTATCAAGTAAAGCTATTGAAGAATCTATAGATGAAATGGTTAAGAAAATAAATAATTCACAAATTATTATGCTTCCAGGTGGATTTAGCGCAGGGGATGAACCAGATGGTTCAGGAAAGTTCATAGCTACTGTATTTAGAAATGAAAGAATAAAGAATGCAGTTATGGAACTTTTAAATAACAGAGATGGATTAATGCTTGGTATATGTAACGGCTTCCAGGCACTTATCAAGCTTGGACTAGTACCTTATGGAGAAATAAGAGATTTAGATGAAAACAGTCCAACACTTACTTATAACAGTATAGGAAGACATATATCATCTATGGTAAGCACAAAGGTAGTATCAAAGCTTTCACCGTGGCTAAGCAATGTAGAGCTTGGTGACATTCACACTATCCCAATATCTCATGGAGAAGGAAGATTTGTGTGCGGTGAAGATGAAATAAAGACATTAATTAAGAATGGACAAATAGCTACTCAATATGTAGGAGATAATCCAAATGGCTCTTTCTATGGGGTAGAAGGTATAACAAGTCCAGATGGAAGAGTATTTGGTAAAATGGCCCACAGCGAAAGAGTTGGCGAATGGCTATATAAAAATATACCAGGAGAGAAAGATCAGAAGATATTCAAAGCAGGAGTTGAATATTTTAAATAACAATTTAAATACCAACTAAGGAGGAACTTTTATGAAAGTTGCAATTATATTTGGAAGTAAGTCAGATACAGAGGTTATGAAGGGAGCAGCAACAGCATTAAAGGAATTTAATATTGATTATAAAGCCTTTGTGCTTTCTGCTCATAGAGTGCCAGAAAAACTTGCAGAAGTTTTAGAACAAGCTGAAAAAAATGGCTGCGAATGTATTATAGCAGGAGCAGGACTTGCTGCACATTTGCCTGGAGTAATAGCTTCTCATACAACATTACCAGTTATTGGAGTGCCAATTAATGCTGCTATTAATGGATTAGATGCTCTTTTATCTATAGTTCAGATGCCAAAATCCATACCAGTAGCAACCGTTGGAATAAATAATAGTTATAATGCTGGAATGCTTGCGGTACAAATGTTATCTCTTAAGTATCCAGATTTAAAAGAAGCTTTAGTAGAATATAGAAAAACAATGAAAGAAAAATTTATAAATGAAAATAATGAAGGAGTGGAATTATAATGGAAAAATTAGAAATGATTTATGAAGGAAAAGCAAAAAAGGTATATAGTACAAAGGATGCAGATAAAGTTGTTATATATTACAAAGACGATGCAACAGCTTTCAATGGAGAGAAAAAAGGACAAATTGAAGATAAGGGTGTTTTCAATAATACTATTACTTCTACAATTTTTAGTCTTCTTGAAAGCAAAGGAGTTAAGACTCACTTTATAGAAAAATTAAGTGATAGAGAACAGCTTTGCAAAAAGGTAGATATAATACCTCTTGAAGTTATAGTTAGAAACTTAGCAGCTGGAAGTATGGCAAAAAGATTAGGTCTTGAAGAAGGATTTAAGTTAAATACTACAGTTTTTGAACTTAGCTATAAAAATGATGATTTAGGAGATCCATTAATAAATGATTATCATGCAGTGGCAATTGGGGCTACAACATTCGAAGAGCTTCAAGCTATATATGTAATGACCTCAAATATTAATAATATATTAAAAGATTTCTTTATAAAGCAAAATGTTAAGCTTATAGATTTTAAGCTTGAATTCGGGAAGACTAAAGATGGAGAAATAGTTCTTGCAGATGAAATCTCTCCAGATACTTGCAGATTCTGGGATGCAGAAACAAATGAAAAGCTTGATAAGGATAGATTTAGAAGAGATTTAGGAAATGTAAAAGAAGCTTATACTGAAATGTTAAAAAGAATATGTGGAGAGTAGGGATATGATGATATTCGAAGATGATGATAAGTTTAAAGAGGAATGTGGAGTATTTGGAATTTTTGCAAATGAAGACCTTGATGTATCCTCTATAACTTACTATGGACTTTACGCTCTTCAACATAGAGGACAAGAAAGTGCAGGTATAGCAGTATCAGACAATAAAAAAATAAAATGCCACAAGGACATGGGACTTGTGGCAGATATATTCAATCAAGATAATCTTAGAGATATGAAAGGTTCTATTGCAATAGGTCATGTTAGATATTCAACTACAGGATCAAGTAATGTAAATAATGCACAACCTATAGTAAGTAAATATAAGCTTGGAACAATTGCTATAGCTCATAACGGAAATCTAGTTAATGCAGATGTTATAAGAGAATTATTAGAAGATGGAGGATGTATATTCCAAACATCTATAGACTCTGAAGTTATTTTAAGTCTTATAGCAAGGGGAGCAAAAAGAGGAATAGAAAGAGCTGTAGTAGATGCAATTCAAGCAGTTAAGGGTTCCTATGCTATAGTTCTTTTAACAGAAGATAAACTAATCGGGGTAAGAGATCCCGCTGGTATAAGACCTCTTTGTATAGGGAAAATCAATGAAAGTTATATACTTTGCTCTGAGAGTTGTGCACTGGATGCGGTAGGAGCAGAATTTGTTAGAGATGTAGACCCTGGCGAAATAGTTATTATTGATAAGGAAGGCTTAAGATCTATAAGCTTTGGAGAAAGAATAAAGCCGGAGACCTGTGCTTTTGAGTATATATACTTTGCAAGACCTGACAGTGTTATAGATGGGATAAACGTGTATACTTCAAGAATAGAAGCAGGAAAGCAGCTTTTTAAAGAGCACCCTGTAGAAGCTGATATAGTTATAGGAGTTCCTGACTCAGGATTACAAGCTGCTATAGGCTACGCTAAAGCATCAGGAATACCTTATGATACAGGATTTATAAAAAATAAGTATGTAGGAAGAACTTTTATTTCTCCTTCTCAAGAACTTAGGGAAAGAGCTGTTGCTGTAAAATTAAATCCTTTAAAGGTTAATGTGGCAGGAAAGAGAGTAGTACTTATTGATGACTCTATAGTTAGAGGAACCACCAGTAGAAAACTTGTAGATTCACTAAGAAAAGCAGGAGCTACGGAGGTACATTTTATATCAGCTTCACCTGTAGTGAAGTATCCTTGCTATTTTGGAATAGATACACCATATAGAAATGGATTAATTGGTGCTTGTAAAGAAATTGATAGCATAAGGGAAGAAATTGGTGCAGATAGCCTAGGATATTTAAGTATAGAAGGACTGCTTAAAGCATTGGGAGGAAAAAATAAGTTCTGTTTAGGATGCTTTAATGGAGTTTATCCAGTTGCAGCTCCAATGGAATCAGCTAAAGATCGTTTAGAAAAATAAATAGTCTTGGAGGATAGTAAATGATAACTTACAAGGATTCAGGAGTAAATATTGAAGAAGGTTACAAATCAGTAAGTCTTATAAAGGAACATGCTAAAAAAACCTTTATTCCAGGAGTTATAAACAATATAGGAAGTTTTGCAGGAATGTTTGAAATAGGAAGTGGATACAAGAATCCTGTACTAGTTTCAGGAACAGATGGAGTTGGCACAAAGCTTGAGATAGCCTTTAAGACAAAAAAATATGATACTGTAGGTATAGATTGCGTTGCCATGTCTGTTAATGATATTTTATGTCATGGAGCAAAACCACTCTTCTTTTTAGATTATTTAGCTTGTGGAAAGCTTGAAGCAGAAGTTGCTGAGCAGTTTGTTAAAGGTGTTTCAGAAGGCTGCATAGAAGCAGGATGTGCATTGATTGGTGGAGAAACAGCAGAAATGCCTGGCTTCTATAGAGATGGAGAATATGATATTGCAGGCTTTGGAGTAGGAATAGTTGATAAAGATAAAATTGTTGATGGAAGCAATATTAAAGCAGGAGATGCTCTTATAGGTATAGCGTCCTCAGGAATACACAGTAATGGTTATTCTTTAGTTAGAAAACTAATAACAGATTTAAATGAGGACTTTAATGGAAAGAGTATGGGAGAAGTACTTTTAACTCCAACAAAAATATATGTAAAGCCAATTTTAAAACTCTTAGAAAGCTTTGAAATAAAAGGCATGGCTCATATTACTGGAGGAGGATTCTTTGAAAATATTCCTAGAATGTTTAAGGAAGATTTAACTGCAGTAATTGATAAAAATAGCTTTGAAGTTCCAGATATATTTAAACATTTAATGTCATTAGGGGTTAAAGAAGAGCATATGTTTAACACATTTAATATGGGACTTGGTCTAATTCTTTGTGTTAAGGAAGAAGATAAGGATAATATATTAAAGGCGTTAGAAGAACTAGGCGAAAGGGCATACCACATTGGACATGTGGAGGCTGGAGGTGCAGGAGTTTGCTTAAAATAGCAGTACTAGTATCAGGAAGCGGAAGCAATCTTCAATCCATAATTGACAGTATTGAAGCTCAAGAATTAAAATGTAGTATAGAAATGGTTATAAGTGATAAAGAGGGAGTTTTTGGAATTGAAAGAGCGAAACAAAAGGGAATAAAGACTTATGTTTTAGATAAGAAGATATATGGAAAAGAAATTTCAAAAGAAGTTCTTAGATTAACTGAAAATAAAGTAGATCTAATTGTTTTAGCAGGATTCTTATCAATTTTAGATAGCGAATTAATAACTAGCTTTAAAAATAAAATTATTAATATTCATCCTTCTCTTATCCCTTCCTTTTGTGGACCTAGTATGTATGGAATTAAAGTTCATGAAAAAGCAATAGATTATGGAGTTAAATTTTCAGGATGTACAGTACATTTTGTAGATGAAGGTACAGATACAGGTGCTATTATTTGCCAAAAGGTAGTGCCTGTTCATCCAGAAGATACTGCAGAGAGCCTTCAAAAGAGAGTTCTTGTGGAAGAACATAAAGCTCTTCCTGAGGTTATCAAGCTAATATCCGAAGGAAGAGTTAAGGTGGATGGCAGAAAGATAACCATAATTTAAATTTTTAGGAGGCATATATTTATGTTAAAAAGAGCATTAATAAGCGTTTACGATAAAACTAATTTATTGCCACTAGCAGAGTTTTTAATAAATAAGGATGTAGAGATATTATCTACTGGAGGAACTTATAAATTTTTGAAAGAAAATGGAATAGCAGTTACAGAGGTTTCAGAGGTAACAGGCTTTGAGGAAATCCTTGATGGAAGAGTTAAAACTCTTCATCCAATTATACATGGTGGAATACTGGCTATAAGAAATAACAGTGAACATATGGAAACTATAAATAGAAAGGGAATAACTCCTATTGATATGGTAGTAGTTAACCTGTATCCTTTCTTTGATAAAGTTGAAGAGAACATATCCTTTGATGAAAAGGTTGAATTTATAGATATTGGTGGTCCTACAATGATAAGGGCAGCAGCTAAAAACTTCAGAGATGTAATTGTTCTTACAAATACATCAGATTATGAAGCAGTTACAAGTGAGCTTCGAGAAAATAATGAAGTTAGCTTTGAAACTAGAAAAAAATTAGCTGGAAAAGTATTTAATCTCATGTCAGCTTACGATGCAGCTATTAGCAATTTCTTATTAGAAGAAGAGAATTACCCAGAATACTTAACTATTTCCTATAAGAAAGAAATAAATCTAAGATATGGAGAAAATCCACATCAAAGTGCATCCTACTATACTCAAACTACAGGTAAAGGTGCTATGAAAAACTTTGTACAGTTAAATGGAAAAGAACTTTCTTACAACAATTTAAAAGATATGGATGTTGCTTGGAAGATTGTATGTGACTTTGAAGAAACTGTATGTTGTGCATTGAAACACAATACTCCTTGTGGAGTAGCATTAGGTACTAATGTTAAGGAAGCTTATGTAAAAGCATATAATTGTGATGATATGTCCATATTTGGAGGTATAGTAGCTTTTAATAAAAAAGTAGATAAGTGTGCAGCAGAAGAACTTGTGAAGATATTCCTTGAAATAGTTATAGCACCAGAGTTTGATGAAGAAGCTTTAGAAATTCTTAAAACAAAGAAAAATTTAAGAGTTATAAAGGGCGAAAGTAAGCCGCAAAATAAATTTGAACTTGTTTCCGTTGATGGCGGAATGCTTGTACAAGAAAGAGATAATAAACTTATAGAAGATATAAACTATATAACAGAAAACAAACCAACAGAAGAGCAAATGACAGATTTAATATTTGCTATGAAGGTTTGTAAGTATGTTAAATCCAATGCTATTGTAGTAGTTAAAAATGGTATGGCAAAGGGAATTGCTGGAGGTCAAACTAATAGAATTTGGGCAGCTGTACAGGCACTGGACAGAGCAAAGGATGGAGTAGTGATGGCGTCAGATGCTTACTTCCCATTTGGTGATGTAGTAGAGGAAGCAGCAAAGTATAATATAAAAGCAATAATTCAACCAGGTGGTTCAATAAGAGATAATGAATCTATTGAGGCATGCAACAAATATGGAATTTCAATGATATTTACGGGAATAAGACATTTTAAGCACTAGAAAACGGTAGCCAGTAACCAGTAGATAGTAGCCAGTAATCAGTGAAAAATGGTTTTGCTTTGCAAAACCTCCATAACTGGTTACTGGTCACTGGTTACTGGTTACTAACAAATTGGAGGTTGATTAAATGAAGGTATTAGTAATAGGAAATGGTGGACGTGAGCATGCTATAGCTTGGAAGATTGCTCAAAGTCCTTTGGTACATAAAATATATTGTGCTCCAGGAAATGGAGGAACTGCTTTAGAAAAGAAATGTATAAATTTAAATATAAATAAAAATGAAGAAATCTTAAAATTTGCTAAAGAAAATGATATAAATATTACTATAGTAGGTCCAGAAGTGCCATTAGTTGATGGAATAGTAGATATGTTTAAAGAAGCTTCACTTAAGATTTTTGGACCTTCAAAAGAAGCTGCAGCTCTTGAAGGAAGCAAGGCTTATGCAAAGAATTTTATGAAAAAGTATGGAATCAAAACAGCAGCATATGAAGTTTTTGAAAATGCTTCTGGTTCCATTGAGTACTTAAAAAGTTGTTCCTATCCAATAGTTATAAAAGCAGATGGACTTGCAGCAGGAAAAGGGGTTGCCATTTGCCAAAGCTTTGAGGAAGCAAAGACGTGTATTGAAAGCTTTATGATTGAAGATGTATTTGAGGGAGCAGGAAGCAAAGTTGTTATAGAAGAGTTTTTAGAAGGGGTTGAAGCTTCTATACTTGCAATAACAGATGGAGAGACCATGATTCCGTTTTTATCAGCAAAAGATCATAAGACTATTTATGAAGATAACAAAGGTCCTAATACAGGTGGTATGGGAGTAATCAGCCCTAATCCTTATTGTACAAATGAAGTTTTAGAAAGCTTTATAGAGAATATAATGAATCCAACTTTAAAAGGGTTCTCAGAGGAAAACATGGATTACATTGGGATTGTGTTCTTTGGTATTATGATAACTAAAAAGGGAGTATATCTTCTAGAATACAATGTGAGAATGGGAGATCCAGAAACAGAAGCTGTACTTCCATTAATGGAAAGTGATTTTATGGAATTGATTATGTGCGCTTTAAATAAAAGCCTTAACAATTATAAAATAACATGGAAAGATAAACATTCTTGCTGCGTAGTTGCAGCTTCAGGAGGATATCCAGCTAAATATGAAACAGGTTTTGAAATAAATGGAGTTAACGATACAGAAGGTAAGGTATTTATTGCTGGAGCAAAATTTGAAGAAAATGCTCTTTTAACCTCTGGGGGCAGAGTATTATGTGTCACTGCTTCGGGGGATACCTTAGAAGAAGCTAGAAGCAATGCCTATAATGAAATTAAAAAAGTTAATTTTGAAGGAATGTACTATAGAAAAGATATAGGAAAAGTTTAGAGTGCCACCCACATGGCAAGTGGCAAGTTTAAATGAATGATATATTATATAAAGCCCAACTAGATAACATCTAGTTGGGCTTTATTTTCGATTATTTTAAAATAAATGGAATTAATATGAAACTTTTTCCATAAATAAATCGTAATAATAATCAGGAGGGAGATAGTATGAAAAAAATAACGGCTATATGTACTGCTTTACTATTAAGCTTATCTATGATAGGATGCACAGCTAAGCAGCAGGTTGGATTGAGTTCAGACGTATCTAAAGAGACATCAGACATATCTCAAAAAACAAAATTAGCTGAAAAGGAAGAAAAAAACACTGTTAATGAGTATACAAAATTAATTGGTTTAACTAGGGATGAAATTATTAAGAAACTGGATGAAAAGCCAAAGCTTGTTGATGAAGGTGGATTAGAGTTTCCAAGTGTCGGCATCAGAGTTTGGTTTGGAGAAGATGCAAAAATCGTAAATCAAGTTTTTATGAACAGCAAGGATATTGATTTTAACGGAACAAGGGTTGGAGAAAATGTAGAGAAGTTTAAAAGTATCTTTGGGAAACCAGTATTAGAGGATAAGGAATCGGCATACATTAACTTTGATTATAAAGGGCTAGTTTTACATGTACCATATGATTCTAAAACACAGAAAGTTATTGCTGTATATTTAATGAAAGAATGGAAGTAGATGTATAAATTTAATTAAGAAAAAGGTGCTAATCTTTAAAGGATGAAGCACTTTTTCTTTTAAAGGTATAAACCTGGAGCTATAACTACGGACTTATACTCACATTAATGCTTATAAGAATAACTCGGGTTCCTTTCTGTAAGCATAATCAATTTCTAATTCCTCTTTGTGTCTTAGATAATCTTTATCATCATAGTATTTTGCATTAGTAGGACACTTTTTAATACAAGCACCACATTTAATGCAAATTCCATTTAATTTAGATACATCGTTATTATCAATAGAACCCATAGGGCATATGCTAACACAAAGTTTACAATTAATACAATTACTATTTGTTTTTGGAGTAACCTTCCTAATATCCACAGGTATGCCTTCTTTATTTTCAGGCATGTAATATTTTTTATAGGGGTTATTTCCATTAACATCTACAGATTCGAATTTATCTTCAGTTATTATTTTTGTATATATTTTATTGGCGAAGTCTTTTAATATGTTTATATCTTTTTCATCCGGTCTATCCTTGGCAAGGATTTTAGAAAATGAATGCTCTCCTATGAATGCAGCAGCACCAATAATCTTAAAATCATTCAACTCAAGGATATCTCTTAACTCTATCAAAGCATCATCGTAATTTCTATTTCCATAAACAACCACAGCAACTGCTAACGCGCCATTGCCTTTAGCAGAATTTAAATATTTTAGCAATACATTAGGAACTCTTCCGGCATATACTGGAACCCCTACAATTATAACATCATCCTCTGTAAAAGCTACTGATTTGTCTCTAGCTGACGGTAATGTAAAGTCGATAGTATTTACAGTCAATGTCTCATTAGTATTATCTAAAAGTTTACTTGCTATTCCGCATACTATTTTCTTAGTTGTACCAGTAGCACTAAAATACATTGTATTAATTTTTTTATTCATAATGCATCCCCCCATAATATCCTCATTAGGCTAATTATAGCATAAAAGTGCCACCCACATGACAAGTGGCAAGTTTGATAATATAAAAAATATCAGAGAAAATTTAGGTAGAATTTACCTAGTAAAGAAATAAATATGTTTAACGATTATATAAAACAAGGTGAGTTTAATTATATATATAATAACATTAAAAAAATACCAATATTTTCAAAGCACCCCCTTAAATAAAAAGGAAAATACGTATAAATATGTATAATATGGATTAGGAGGTACAATTTATGAAAACAAAAATTATTGCAATGACATTGGCGGCGTATTTAACAGGGATATCAGGTACTGTATATGCAAGCGGAGATGGGGTTATAGGTACAAAACAGGTAACAACTGAAACAGCAAGTGAAACTATGAATGAAGGAACAGTTAAAACAACAACAGAAGTAATATCTGCAACTCCTACAACAGGAGAGGAAAATGAAGAGAAAACCCAAGATGAAGTAAAAATAGATGAAGAGGAAGTTGAGGATTCAGCAGGTGTTTTACCTAATTCACTTTTTTATAGCATTGAACGAGGAATAGAACAGCTTCAAATTGCAATTACACAAAGCGAAGAGAAGTTAGCTGAACTTAAGGCGAAATTTGCTGAGGAAAGAGTTGCAGAAGCAGCTATCATGACAAGCAAAGGAGAAGAAGCGCTTGCTAGTAAGGTAACAGATGAATATATTAATATGCTAGCTTCAGCTACAGAACATATAAATAAGGCAATTGAAGCCAAGGATGAAGCGGTGGAAAATCTTGCAGTTCTTAATGAATATTATCAGAAGAGCCAAGAAATATTAAAGACTATGCTTGAAAAGCTTCCAGAGGATACTAGATTAGCTATTGAAAATGAGTTAAATGAACAGGATAAGACAATAATTGCGGTTAATAGTTTCTATGCAGCAAAAAAAGCGTTTTTTACAGCTAAGGAAGAATTTAAAAAGGCAAAGGCAGAACTTGAAGTTGCAAAGCAGAGCGGTGACGCAGAGGCAATCAAAATTGCTGAAGAAAAGGTAAAGGCAGCAGAAGCTTTAAAGGATGAACTTGAAGGATTAAAAGATGCTGCTGAGGCATCAAAGGAAGAAATAAAAGAGCTTGCTGAACAAACAGAAAATGCAATAAACGCAGGAATTAAAAAAACAGAAAAAGCAAATGAGAAGATGACAAGGGTGGAAGAAAAAGCCTTAGATGCTGAAAAAACAGTTCAGGAGAAAGCAGATAAAACAGAACAGAAAGCTATAGAAAAAGCTAAAAAGCAAGAAGCAAAGATACAGGTATCAGAGAATAAGATTCAAGAGAAAACTGAAGAAAAAGCTAAGAAGGCAGAAGAAAAACTAAGTGAATCACAAAAGAAAGCGGCTGAAAAAGCTAAAGAAGAAGCTAAAAAGGCAGAAGAAAAGCTAAAAGAAGCAGAAGAGAGAGCTAAGGAAGCTGCTAAAAAAGCAGAACAGAAATTAAAAGAATCACAAGAGAAAGAAGCTGAAAAAGCAGAAAAAAAATTAAAAGAAGAAACTAAAAAATCAGTAGAAAAAGTAAAGGAAACAGAGAATATTCAAAAAAATAAATAATAAAAATAGGATGCTACTAGGCATCCTATTTTTATTAGAATATAGAATATATAAGTTCAATAATAAATTACTATTTTAATTTTAAATAATGTATAAAAAAATTGTTAAGATATACATTATATAGGAGGTGATTAAATGAAAGTAGCTATTATGGGAGCTGGAATAGCTGGGCTTTCTTGTGCTATAACTTTAGAGAAGCAAGGAATTACGCCAACTATTTTTGAAAAAAGAAATAAAGTGGGGGATAGATTTATTAATGCAGAATCTATGTTTAGTATTCTCGACAGACCTATTAAAGACAATTTATCTTACATATCAGAGAACTATAATATAAATTTAAAACCTATAGATGAAATTAATAAGTTATCAATACACTCTAAAAATGAGATTGGAAATATTGAAGAGAAAATTGGATATACAAATATAAGAGGCAGACATGAGAATTCCTATGAAAATCAATTAGCAAAGCAGATAAAATGTAATATTAATTTTAACTCAAACTACGAATATGAAGAACTATGTAAAAATTTCGATTATGTAGTATTAGCTACCGGAGATGGAGAATATGCATCTCATTTAGGTAATTATAGGTGTGATCTAACTTGTACTATAAGAGGAGTAACTGTCGAAGGGGAGTTTATAACAAGTAACCCTCATATATGGTTTAATTATGATATAATACCAAAGGGGTATGCGTGGTTGATACCTTTTTCTGAAAAAGAAGCAAACTTATCTATTGCTTATCCTGATTATCCTGACAATATAAAGTTAAATATAAATGATATGTGGGACAGATTTTATAGTTTAGCTTGCAAGGATTCTGACCAAAATTTTAAAATAACTGATAAATTTGAGATTACAAGATATATGATGGGAATATGCGATAAGCCAAAATTTGATAATACATATTTCGTTGGAAATTGTTTTGGTACCATTTCCCCAGGTCTTGGATTTGGGCAATTTTCATCAATTTTAACAGGAGTATATGCAGCATATGATATTTGCAAAATGGGATGTTATCAAGAACTTACTAAACCTTTATTTGAAAACTATAATAACTCTCTTGTGTTAAGGAAATTTTTAGAAAACTTAACAAATGATCAGCTAGATTTTCATATTAAAAATTTAGATAGAAAAGTTATAAGTAAATTAGTTGATAAATTATGTGAAACTAATAATAGCAGTATTGATATACTTAAGTTATCAACTCCTGTTATGAAGCTTTGGAATGAATACAAGGAATTTAAAGGACAAAAAATACAATGAGATTTTTCTTAATAACATGTTTTCGCAATATAATATAAAAATAGAAGTTTATTAGCATTTTAGAAATTAAGTAACTTTTATCATAGAATAAATTACTCTTACCCTGGGGAAAATTTTAGTGAAGGGAGAGTGATTTAAATGGGAAAAAGCAAAAATATTAAAGCACAAAATCAGAGTATGATAGATAATAGTAATGACAGTAGAAATGCAAATAATGGATATATGCAAAATGGGAATGCTAGCAAGTATGCTGCACAACAGGGAACAAGAAACAAGAACTAGATAAAAAAAGAGGATGGAACTAAATGGAACCTATTTCAAGGACATTTTTAAGTTTCATCCTCTTTCTTATTATCGTAGTACCACTAATAATAAAAAATACTTATTAAGTGGAGCTTTCTATAAAAATTAAATTATATATAATATAAGTAAGGATGTTTAAATATATAGATAATAATTACCAAATGGTGTTATTAATTCTTCGGAGGAGAAAAATTATGCATGTAGGCGTTATAATGGGTGGAGTTTCTGATGAAAGAGAAATATCAATACTCACAGGAAATGAAATAATAGAAAATCTTGATAAAGAAAAGTATGAGGTGCTTCCTGTACCTATAAATACAGAATACGAACTTATAGACAGAGCAAAATCTTTAGAGTTTGCATTTATTGCTCTCCATGGGAAGTTTGGGGAGGATGGTAAAATTCAAGCAATTCTTGAAAGTCTTAAAGTACCATATTCAGGATGTGGAGTTCTAGAAAGTGCATTGTGCATGGATAAAAATATATGTAAAAAAATATTTTTAGGAGAAAATATACCTACACCTAAGTGGATTATGGTAAAACATGAAGATGATATAAATTATGAGAAAGTAGATGAAATGAAATATCCCATAGTGGTTAAACCAAACAGTGGTGGATCAAGTATAGGAATATTTATAGTTAAAAATAAAGAAAACTTAAAAGAAGCTGTAAAAGAAGCCCTAAAGCATGATAAAGAAGTAATGATTGAAGAATATATAAAGGGCGAAGAGATAACTTGTTGTATGCTTGATGGACAAATATTACCTATACTATCTATAAAGCCTAAGAGAGATGAGTTTTTCGATTACAAATCGAAATATGAGGACGAGGGTGCAGAAGAAATTGTGGTAAATTTACCTGATCATATTGATAAGAAAGTTAAAGATATTTGTAAAAAATGCTGGAAAGGTTTAAACTTAAGAGTATATGCACGTATCGATATAATGATAAAAGGGGAAGAAGTATATGTACTTGAGGTAAACACTCTATCTGGTATGACTAAAAATAGCTTATTTCCTAAAAGTGCTAAGGCAGCAGGTATGAGCTTTAAAAGCCTTTTGGATAAAATAATAGAGTTATCAGGAAAACAATTTTAGCGGATTCATATAATTAAGTTGGTATATAAGGAGCTAATATGTTTAGAAATATAAATTTTAATAAAAAAGAGCCTATATATGAACAGCTTTATAATTATATAAAAAATATGTTAGAGGATGGAATGCTTTCATCCTCTAGTAAACTTCCTTCTACAAGAGAAATAAGCGAAAACCTAAATATAAGTAGAAATACAGTGGTAAGAGCATATGAAATTTTAGAGGCTGAAGGATACATATATACTATAAAAGGTAAGGGAAGTTTTGTAAGTGAAATAAAAAAGATAACGATTAACGATTGGAATGTAGACTGGGAAGAAACTGTGAATTCTTTTGCTAAAAGGGCAGAGAAGTTAGATGTTATGAAAAATGAGGCTGTTTTTAAAAAAGGTATGATATCTTTTAAAAGTATTGCTCCAGATGAAAGTTTGTTTGACATAGAAGAATTTAAAAAAGCTTTTTTAGATAGAATGGCGATAGAGGGAGAAAAACTTTTAAATTACGGATATGCTCAGGGATACAAGCCTTTAATAAACTATCTTATGGACTATATGAATAAAAAAGGAGTTAGTACAAGAGATAATGATATACTTATAACTAATGGCTTTACCGAGGGATTTGATATAATCTTAAGCACATTAACTAACAAGGGAGACAGTATACTTTGTGAAGATCCTACTCATAATACAGCTATAAAAATAATGAAACTTCAAGGAATTGATATTCACGGAATAGCTGTAAACAAGGAAGGGATTGACGAAGATAAGCTTAGAGAAGAACTTAATACCCATAAGTTTAAGTTTGCTTTTTTCATACCATCATATCATAATCCTACAGGTATGGTTATGTCTTATAAAAAAAGAGAAAATGTATATAATATACTTAGGCAATATAACGTTCCTATAATAGAGGATGGATTTAATGAAGAATTACAGCATTCAGGATCTCATATTGCACCTATAGCTAGTATAGGCGGCGATGGAAATGGAGTAATTTATATAGGAAGTCTATCAAAAATACTTTTTCCAGGTCTCAGAATTGGATGGATATTTGGAGATAGAAGACTTATAGATATACTTCAAAGTGTTAAAAGAAGCAGAAATATACACACTTCATTTTTAGATCAAGCACTTTTGTATCAATATATGAACAATGGAAGCTTTGAAAAATATTTAAAAAAGGCTAGGAATATATATAAATCAAAATATAATTTTACAAAAGAACTTATTAAGAAATACATCCCTCATGAATATATATTAGGGGATGGAGGCTTATATGTATATATAAAGCTTAAAGGTATAAGTTCAAGAGAACTCTTAAAAAACTGCTCTAATAGAGGCGTAATATTCACTCCAGGAGATATGTTTTATGTAAACAAAGGAGGATATAATGAATTACGACTTAGTTTTTCCAGGATTTCATTTGACAATATAGAAAAAGGCATAAAAATAATTGGAGAAGAGGTCAAAAAACTTAAAAATAATGTTGACAAATTAAGTGGAAATTAATATAATTAATATAACATATAAAACTTATTTGTTTAGTAGGAGTTGTTGAAGTGAAGATATCTACAAAAGGAATATATGGATTAAAAGCAATACTAGATTTAGCTACAAATTCATTTAATGATGTGGTTACGTTAAAAAGTATATCGGAAAGACAAAATATATCTGAAGGGTACTTAGAACAAATTTTTTCTCTCTTAAGAAAAAGAGAACTGGTAAAGGGAAGAAAAGGCTCTCAAGGAGGATATACTTTAGTAAAGGAACCTAAAGATATTACAGTAGGAGAAATACTAAGGGCCTTAGAAGGAGAACTTTTTCAAGTAGATGTTCCTGAAGAAGAAAAAAACTCTAAGATAGAAAGATGTATAGAAGATAGAGTTTGGGGGAATTTAAGAGAAAATATAAACCAAGTTGTAGATTCTATAACTTTAGAACAACTTGTAGAAGATTATAAGAAATATAATAATGATGTAACTATGTATTATATATAAAAATTAGAAATTATTTATAAAGTGCAATTTATATTTCAGTTACAGATAATTGATAAAACAAATATTATTTAGTTGGGATGCGCGGTTTATAGGAATATTAAGAGTTCTGTAAAAATATATCCCAACTAAAATTTTAAATAAAATCATAGTAAACAAATATGTATAATAGAGGAGAGATGTTATATGAAAAAGGTATATAATAATTTAACAGAATTAATAGGAAACACACCACTTGTAAAAGTTGATAAATTTAAGGAAAGATACAATTTAAAGGGGAATATAATTGCAAAGGTAGAATATTTTAACCCAGCAGGAAGTGTAAAGGATAGAATTGCATTTGCAATGCTTGAAGAAGCTGAAAAACAGGGACTTTTAAATAAGGATTCTATAATTATAGAGCCAACTAGTGGAAATACTGGCGTGGGACTTGCTTTTGCAGCTACAGTAAAAGGATATAAATTAATACTAACTATGCCTGATACCATGAGTGTTGAAAGAAGAAATTTACTAAAGGCTTATGGAGCAGAGCTTGTATTAACACCTGGAGCAGAAGGTATGAAAGGTGCAATTAAAAAAGCAGAAGAAATAGCAGCTGAAAATAATAATTCTTTTATACCTCAGCAGTTTGAGAATAAAGCAAATCCTAAAATTCATAAACTAACTACAGCAAAAGAAATATGGGAAGATACTGAAGGCCAGGTAGATATATTTATAGCAGGGGTAGGAACTGGAGGAACTATAACTGGAGTTTCCGAATACCTAAAAGAAAAAAATCCAAATGTTAAAATAGTGGCAGTGGAACCAGAAGCTTCAGCTGTACTTTCAGGGGAAAAACCAGGCCCTCATAAAATTCAGGGGATAGGTGCAGGATTTATTCCAAGTATATTAAACACAGAAGTAATTGATGAAATAGTAAGAGTTACAAATGAAGATGCACTTAAAACTACAAAAGAAGCAGCTCATCTAGAAGGAATGCTTGTTGGAATATCTTCTGGAGCGGCACTATATGCAGCAAAGATAATAGCGGAAAGAGAAGAAAACAAAGATAAAAATATAGTTGTACTTCTTCCTGATACAGGATCAAGATATTTATCTATGGGAATATTTGATTAGTAACCAGTAGTCAGTAACCAGTAGCCAGTAAAATGTGGTTTTGCTTTGCAAAACATCCATAACTGGTTACTGGTTACTTTTTTACTGCTTACTAGTCTTGGATAGTTCACAAAAAAGGTGTAAAATTTAATAAATCCTTATACTAGAACTTAGTGCTTTGTGTTATACTATATTGTTGTACGGAGGTGAATAATTTGGATAAAATATATATGGATTATAGCGCTACTACTTATGTAAAACCAGAAGTAGTAGAAGCAATGGAACCTTACATAAAAGAATATTTTGCAAATCCTTCTTCTGCATATTCTCTTTCCAATAGGGCAAAAATGATTATAGATGAAAGCAGAGAAGCGTTAGCAAATTTAATAAATGCTAAGAGTAGTGAAATATATTTTACTTCAGGGGGAACTGAAAGTGACAACTGGGCAATAAAAGGAGTGGCCTTTGCAAATATGAATAAGGGACGCCATATAATCACTTCTTCCATTGAACATCATGCAGTTCTAAATGCCTGTGAGTATTTAAAGAAGTTTGATTTTGAAATAACTTATCTTCCTGTGGATGAATATGGGCTTATACATCTACAAGAATTAAAAAATAGCATAAGAAAAGATACTATTTTAGTTTCAATAATGATTGCAAATAATGAAATAGGAACTATAGAGCCTATAAGTGAAATAGGAAAGGTTTGTAAGGAAAGAAATATAGTTTTTCACACAGATGCAGTGCAGGCAGTGGGGAATATACATTTAGATGTAGAAAATATGAATATAGATTTATTAAGCTTTGCTTCTCATAAAATATATGGACCAAAGGGAATTGGTGCACTATATATAAGAAAAGGTACTAAAATAGATAATTTAATTCATGGAGGAGAGCAGGAAAAAGGAAAACGAGGAGGTACAGAAAACTTAGCCTCTATTGTTGGATTTGGAAAGGCTTCTGAAATTGCTTTAAATAATCTAAATGAGCATAGAGAAAGATTAATCTATTTGAGAGATATACTTATAAATGAACTTTTACAAATACCTGGGACTAAGCTAAATGGTGCTAAAGGTGAGAAAAGACTTCCTGGAAGTGTAAACATAACATTTAATGATGCCCAAGCAGAATTAATGCTTATGATGATGGATAGGGAAGGTATTTTTGTATCCTCAGGTAGTGCATGTCAAGCTGGGGCTGTAGAGCCTTCGCATGTACTTAAAGCTATAGGGCTTTCAAATAAAGAAGCCAAGGAAGCTATAAGATTTAGTTTAGGAGATAAAACTACAAAGGAACATGTAGATAAGGTTATTAATGTGGTTAGGGATTGTGTACAAAAGTTAAGAGGTTATTAGTCATTAATATCGAGCTCATAAAAATGCATGAAGCTATTAGGTGTTAGGATTAAGTTTAATAGGAGGTATTAAGTTGAAGAAGAAAGTTTTACTTGGTATGAGCGGAGGAGTGGATAGCTCTGTTGCAGCTTATCTTTTAAAAGAGCAGGGGTATGATGTAATTGGAGTCACAATGCAAATATGGCAGGATGATGATAATTTTGAGGAAAGGGATGGAGGATGCTGCTCACTAAGTGCTGTAGCAGATGCTAGAAGAGTTGCACAAGCACTAGATATTCCTTTTCATGTAATGAATTTTAAAGAAGACTTTAAAGAAAAGGTAATAGATTATTTTGTGGATGAATATCTTGTAGGTCGAACTCCAAACCCATGTATAGCATGTAATAAGCACATAAAGTTTGACTTGTTTCTAAAAAAAGCAATGGCAATGGGCATAGATTATGTAGCTACAGGTCATTATGCAATAATAGGTCAAAATGGCTATAGATATACACTTAGAAAATCTGATGACTCAAGAAAAGATCAAACTTATGCACTTTATAATCTTACTCAATTTCAATTAAGCAGAACCCTTATGCCTTGCGGAGAATATACAAAGGATCAAATAAGGGAAATAGCAAAAAAAATAGGTCTTAGAGTACACAATAAAAAGGATAGTGAGGAAATATGTTTTGTATATGATAATGATCATGGCGGATATATAAATAGAAACTATCCTGGAAAAGTAAAAGAAGGAAATTTTATAGATAAAAATGGAAATATACTTGGAAAGCATAAGGGAATTGTATACTATACAATAGGACAAAGAAAAGGACTTGGAATAGCTTTGGGTAAACCTGTATATGTTACAGACATAAGACCAAAGACTAATGAGGTTGTACTTGGAGATGAAGAAGATATATTTACAAGAGTACTTGTAGCAAAGGATATAAACTTAATTTCCATGGATATTTTAGAGGCACCAATGGAAGTTGAAGCTAAAATAAGATATTCGGCACACCCCCAAAAAGCATTAATAGAGCCAATTGATGGTGGACATAAAATAAAGGTTACTTTTAAGGAAAAACAAAGAGCTATAACTAAGGGTCAATCCGTAGTATTTTATGATGGAGACATGGTTCTTGGTGGAGGAGTTATTGAATAATTAATGTTTGATGTTAAATGATTAATAATTAATTTAAAATAAAAAAGCTTGCAATAATGCAAGCTTTTTTAAATATCCATTTTGTTTACATGAACTCCTTCAACAGAGATTAGTTCATTTTCGAGTGCTTCTACATCAGGCTTTTCAGCAAATATTTGAAGAAGTATAAGTCCCTTTGGAGAACAAGAATCTTCTTCAGTTTCATGTAAGCCTATTCGTGTTTTTATTATACAGCCATGCTCAGTTAAAATTTGTTGTACCCTTGGAGCATGTTCATCTCTTCCGTCGATGGTAACAGCCATTATGATAGTTTTTTTCATAAGTGGAAAACTCCTTCCTTGTAAATTTAGATTTAGTTTGTGATTTTTCATTACACATACAATAGCATACAAATATTATCTTATCCAAATTTAGGGAAATTATATACTAAACTATAATATTTTTCTAAATAAATTAAAAACAATACAAAATAAGAAATTATAGTCGAATAAAATATGAGAATTTTATCTTGCATAGTATTAAAATTATGAAGCGATAATGTAGCTGTTAATAAAATAAGTAGTAGGAAATAGTACTTTGAGTTTTTATAATTTTATAGTGTTTAGTATAAGTGAATTAATATATTTCAGTAGTCGTTTTCAAAAAAGGTGCTTGTTTTGCAAGTAATTATTCATAGAAAAGTAATTGTAAAACATTCAAACTTTTTACAAAAATGCCGTTGACACCCCTTTTTATAGATGATAAGATAAATAACAATAATCCCAAATAACATTTGGGTAAAAAGTAAATACATGGAAATAGTTATGATGGGAAAAAGCTATATAAATTTAGTTACAGAGAGCCAATGGCTGCTGAGAATTGGTGCTAATGATATAGGCAATACTCAACCCTGAACATAAAAACTGAAACCTAAGTAAGTTTTTACGGTAGCATCCGTTATAATGTAAGAGTTTTATAGAAACTGTCAAAGGCCATAAATACATTTAGTTTGTGGTGAAGTAGAGTGGTACAGCGTTAGTATACGCCTCTATATATCTGAAGGATATATAGAGGTTTTTTATATACTAATATAAATTAAAGGGGGAAAAAAATTATGGATGGACTTCTTGCATTTTCGGTTTTACTTCTAATCTTTGGTGTTGGTGACTTTGTATCATCAAAGACAAAGGCTATTTGTTCTACTATGTTTGTATCTTCAGTAATTCTAATGGTTGGTTTTTGGGTGGGGCTTCCCAAAACTATATTCAAGGATTCATCCTTACTTGCTATGGGAAGTATATTAATAGCAGTACTAATTACCCATATGGGAACACTCATGAGTATAAAGGATTTAGTACAACAGTGGAAAACTGTTGTAATAGCACTAGCTGCTATTATAGGAATCGGTGTTTTTGTATATTTTGCAGGTACTCCAATTTTAGGAAAAGATTACGCTGTAGCTGCAGCACCACCAATAGCTGGAGGAGTTGTAGCAGGTATTATGATGGGTGAGGTTGCCAAGGCAAAAGGACTCGAAACAATTATGGTTTTTGCAACATTACTTGTAGTAGTTCAAGGCTTTTTTGGATATCCAATAGCTTCAATTTGTCTTAGAAAAGAAGCAAAAAGATTATCAAAGGAATTAAAAGAAGGCAAGTTAAATATAAATGATAAGAGGGATGCTACAGAAATGGCTGCCACATCAGAAAATATAGATAAACCAAAAAAATATTTAATACCAGCTCTTCCAAAAGAACTTCAAACATCTTCAATACTTTTAGCAAAGCTTGGACTCGCAGCAGTGCTAAGCTATAAAATATCTGCACTTACAGGAAATGTAGTAAATAAGTATGTTGTATGTTTAATTATCGGAGTAGCGTTAAAGGAACTAGGATTTTTGGAAACTGATAGCATGACTAAAGCAAATTCTTTTGGATTAGCAATGGGTGCACTTATGGTTGTAATATTCTCAAATCTAGTAAGCGCAACTCCTCAAATGGTATTAACATTATTATGGCCTTTAGTTGTAAGTTTAACATTAGGGGTTATAGGTATTGTCATTACCAGCATACCCGTAGGTAAGGTTTTGGGCTATAGTTGGCAGATGTCTTTATCAATAGGTATTACTGCGTTATTTGGTTTTCCAGGAACATTTATAATTTCTCAAGAAGTTGCAAATGCAGAAGGAAAAACTGAGGAGGAGAAGAAGGCAATATTAGATGAAGTTCTTCCTAAGATGCTTATATCAGGATTTGTAACTGTAACCATAGCTTCTGTAGTACTTGCAGGGTTTATGGTAAAAATGATGTAAGTTAGGAGTTAGGCCAAGGATTCTAAGATCAAGAAAATGAATCAATAATTACAAGCTGGTACTAGTTACTGATTACTAGCAACTGGGCACTAAATATACGGGGAGGTTTGGATATGAAAACTTTAGATTTTGCGAAAGAAAATTATGAATGGATGGTAAATTTAAGAAGGGATTTTCACAGGCATCCAGAGGCATCCTTCGAGGAATTTAGAACTACAGATAAAATCGAAGAAGAATTAAAGAAAATGGGAATAGAAACTCTAAGGGTAACAAAAACAGGTGTTGTAGGGCTATTAAAAGGAGGGAAAGAAGGAAAGGTTATAGCTTTACGTGCTGACATAGATGCACTATCTGTAAATGAGCAAACTGGGCTTTCATTCAGCTCAGAAACACCTGGATTAATGCACGCTTGTGGACATGACTGCCATGCTGCAACATTACTTGGAGCAGCAAAAATTTTATCAGGAATGAAAGAAGAACTACAAGGAACAGTAAAATTTATATTTCAGCCTGCAGAAGAAGTAGCGGGTGGGGCAAAGGCTATGATAGAAGGTGGAGTACTAGAGAATCCTAAAGTAGATATGATATTTGGAATGCATATTTGGTCAGATGTGCCTACAGGACAAGTAGGCCTCCAGCCGGGACCTGTAATGGCATCAGCAGATTGTTTTGATTTAACTATAATAGGAAAGTCCGCACATGGTTCTTCACCATGGCAAGGGGTTGATGCATTAACTTGTGCAACAGCAGTAGTTCAAGGACTTCATACTATTGCAACAAAAGTAAATGATGCAAGACAACCTATAGTTATAAATGTAGGGACCTTTCATTCTGGAGAAAGATTTAACGTAGTACCTGGAAAAGCAACCATACAAGGGATGAATAGAGCATTTACTGAATACTCTAGAAAAATGCTTCCTGAATGGATTGAAAAAATGGTTAAAAATACTTGTGAAGCTCATGGTTGCCAGTATGAATATAAGTATGAATTTATGTGCAGCCCTACTATAAATGAAGAAAAATCCACAAAGTTTGCTCGGGAATCTGTAGCAAAAGTAGTAGGACAGGAAAATATAATTGCTATAGATAAGGCGATGGGATCAGAGGATTTCTCAGAATACGCACAAAGGGTACCAGGAGCATTTATGTTCCTAGGGGGAAGAAATGAAGAAAAGGGATGTAAGTATTCCCATCATTCAAATTTCTTCAATGTAGATGAAGATGCACTTCCACTTGGGGCTGCAAGCTATGCACAAGTGGCAATAGATTTCTTAAATAAAAATAAATAATAACAAAAAACCTCAAGAATAAAGAAGTATTCTTGAGGCTTTTTTTCTATAAATAAAGATGGTGGTAGTGTATATAGATAAATCTTTATAACTTTTAGTTCGTATTAGTAATGATTTTTACTGGCTAAATCACATCAAAAAAGCTAAGCTGATCACTTTCTGGAAGACCTATTAAGCAGCCAAATTTTCTGAGTGAATCTATAGCAGAATTTCCAATCTTAGCACGTTTCTTTAGATCTTCTACAGAGCTAATGGGCTGTTCTTCTTGGATTGCATTATATATTCCTTCTGCAGCTACCGTTCCCATACCGGATATGCTGTTTATAGGAGGTCTTAAACCATCCTCTTCGACTAGAAATTTAGAGGCATGGGATTTATATAAATCAATAGGAAGGAATTTAATGTCCCTTTCATACATTTCTAAAACTATTTCTAAGTCATCATACATATCCTTATCCTTAGGAGCTGCTTGATTACCCATCATATCAATTTCCTTCATCTTTTCTTTAACTTTTTCTTTTCCAAATATCATAAATTCTGCATCAAAGGCCTTTGCTCTAATGCTGAAGTATGCTGCATAATAGGCCTTGGGTATATGAACTTTAAACCAAGCTATTCTGAAGGCCATCATAACATAAGCTGCAGCATGGGCCTTAGGGAACATATATTTTATTTTCCTGCAGGAATCTATATACCATTCTGGTACATCATGTTCTCTCATCATTGCTTCATATTCAGCCCATTTTTCAGGGTCCTTTAATGCCTTTCCTTTACGAACTAGCTCCATTATTTTAAAGGCAGTGTTAGGTGGTAAACCTTTTTTGATTAGATAAACCATGATATCATCTCTGGTACACACAGCTTCACTTATGCTGGTAACTATTTTTGAATCAATTAAATCCTTAGCATTTCCTAGCCACACATCAGTACCATGAGAAAGTCCTGATATACATATTAAGTCCATAAAGGTTTTTGGCATTGTATCTAAAAGCATTCCTCTTACGAATTTAGTACCAAACTCAGGAACTCCAAATGTTCCTACCTTAGAATTTATCTGCTGGGGAGTTACTCCCAGAGCTTGTGTGGATGAGAATATAGACATGGTCTCCTTATCATCCATAGGTATCGTCTTAGGGTCTACTCCTGTAATATCCTGCAGCATTCTTATAACTGTTGGATCATCATGGCCTAGTATATCAAGCTTCAATAAATTCTGATCAATGGAGTGATAATCAAAATGTGTTGTAATAATATCTGAGCTGGAATCATCTGCAGGATGCTGTACTGGGCAAAATTCAAATATTTCTCTTCCCTTGGGAACAACTATTATACCCCCAGGATGCTGTCCTGAGGTTCTTTTTATACCTGTACATCCTCTTGAGATCCTAAGAATTTCTGCCTTATTTACTGATATACCTTTTTCATCAAAATACTTTTTTACATATCCAAAAGCTGTTTTTTCTGCTATGGTACCTATAGTTCCTGCTTTAAAGGTTGTTCCTTTCCCAAAGATAACCTCTGTATATCTGTGAGCCTTTCCCTGATACTCTCCTGAAAAGTTTAAGTCTATATCCGGTTCTTTATCTCCATTGAAACCTAAGAAGGTTTCAAAAGGGATATCTATGCCATCCTTAACTAAAGCTTCTCCGCAAACAGGGCAAATCTTATCTGGTAAGTCAAAACCGATTTTATAGCCATAGTCAGTAAAGTCCGAATGCTTACAGCTAGGGCATCTGTAATGAGGCGGCAGGGCATTTACTTCAGTTATACCAGTCATATATGCTACAACAGAGGAACCAACAGATCCTCTAGAACCTACCAAATAGCCATCTTCATTTGATTTCCATACAAGCTTTTGAGCAATTATATACATTACGGAGAATCCGTTTTTTATAATTGAATCCAGCTCTCTATCGAGCCTTTGTTGAATAATTTCAGGAAGAGGGTCTCCATAAAGTTCATGAGCCTTACCATAGGTAATATCTTTAATGGTTTGCTCACATCCATCTATATGTGGTGTAGCTTTTTGTGGCGAAATAGGGCTAATCTGTTCACACATATCAGATATCGTATTGGTGTTTGCCACTACCACCTCATAGGCCTTTTTGCTTCCTAGATAGGAAAACTCTTCAAGCATTTCCTCAGTTGTTTTTAAATATAAAGGAGCCTGATTATCTGCGTCTTTAAATCCCTGTCCTGCTTCTAATATACGCCTGTATATCTCATCCTCAGGGTCCATAAAGTGAACATCTCCTGTTGCCACTACAGGTTTATTTAATTTTTCACCCAGAGCAACAATTCTTCGATTGATTTCTTTTAGATATTCTCTATTAGGTACCTGCTCTGTTCTTACTAAATAATCATTATTCCTTAGGGGTTGAATTTCTAAATAATCATATTCCTCTGCAATGGTTTCAATTTCCTCATCTGATTTTCCAAGCAAAATCGACTGGTAAAGTTCTCCTTCACTACAGGCACTACCAAGGATTAAACCTTCAGAGTATTTTTTATAAAGGCTTTTTAATATACGAGGTTTCTTATAAAAATAATCCAAATGGGAATAGGATACCAGCTTATATAAATTCTTTAATCCTACATAATCCTTTGCTAGTATTATTGCATGATAGGTTTTAAGCTTTTTATATTCCTCCCTCTTAGCTTCTTCATCGGAGCCGTATATATCTATATCCTGAAGAGTTTCTGCGCCTCTCTTCTTTAGCTTTTCAAGCATTATATTAAAGACCTTAACGGTGGTAGCCACGTCATCTAAGGCTCTATGAGCAACCTCAACCTTTATGCCAAGATTCTTAGCGATTCTTCCTAATTTATAGGTTTTAAAATCAGGAAAGAGCTCTTTTGCTAAGGATAAGGTATCCAAGTATGTAAAATCGAAGTCATACCCTAAGACTTTAGCGTTATGCTTTAAGAAGCCTACATCGAATTCAGCATTATGGGCAACCAAAACGCTTCCCTGTATAAACTGTAACATTTTAGGGAGCACATTTTCTATGGTTTCTGCATCTTTTACCATATCATCGGTTATATTGGTAACTTCAATAACCCTTGCAGGAATAGGTTTTTCGGGATTTACAAAGCAGCTAAATTCCTCTATTACCTTTCCGTCTTTAAGTTTCATAATTCCTATCTCAGTAATTTTTTCTGTTACTGGTGAAAAGCCTGTGGTTTCCAAATCCAGTACACAATAGGTGGTATCAATGCTCTGGCCCTTAAGATTTGTTACAGAAGGTTTTTTATCCGGTGCTAAATAGGCCTCTACTCCATATATGACCTTCATATCAGGATTATCTCTTCCCAAAAGCTTATGGGCCTCAGGAAAGGATTGAACAACTCCATGATCGGTTATAGCAATAGATTTCATGCCCCAGCTCATGGCTCTTTTAATCAAATCAGTAGCGCTGCTCATAGCATCCATCTGACTCATTTGTGTATGCATATGCAGTTCTACTCTTTTTACCTGCGATCTATCCTGTCTCTTAACTTTTCTCATACCTTCTATTTCTATTATAGTATTGGCAATAAGTTCAACTTCTCCGGAAAACTTACTATAGCCCGCATTTCCAGAAAGCCTAACTCCTTTAGCCTTTTTAAGTCTAGATAATATCTCACCGTCTTCACCAGGCTTAATAAAGGATTTACAAGTCATAGAGCTTGAGCCATCATATAAGTCAAAAGAAATTAATGTTTTTCCACTTTTTAATTCCTTTGCTTCTATATTGGATATTTCCCCCTGTATAGCTATCTTTCCCTCATCTGGTGTAATATCAGTAATTTTTATTATAGTATCCTTAATTTTAGAGCTTCTGCCTAGTATCAAGAAAGGATCACCTTTTTTTACATCAGTTTCGGATTTTAATTCTTGTTTTTTTTCTGAAGATTCCTTAGGTAAGTTAGGGATAACATTATTTAAAGTTGCCTCAACTTGCTTTTGAATAAACAGCATTTCCTTTTCACGTATATCCTCTTGCTCCCTTATCAAATCTTCGCTGCTTACTTTATCGATAAAATTTATTTTATATGCTGTGCCATATAGGTTTTTGATGGCATTATGGATTTTTTTATCATAATCCATGGATTTTAGAAAGCCTGACACTGCAATTTTAAAATTAAAGTTTATTGTATCATTATCCACTTCATAGTCACTATTATTTATCACTGCCTTTAATGCAGGGTATTTATCTGCCAGTGAAAGTACGATACTTTCCAATTCATCTTTTATAGGCTTTTTTTCTGTTCCATCAACATATGTTACAGTGATTTTAGAATCGTTCAATGTAAATCTTTCTCTTATAAACTTATTTAGGAATTCAAATTCTCTTATCTCAATATATTTATCTGAGCTGATTTTCATCTCTAAGGTTTTAGTATTTTTCTTTAGGACTACTGCTTCTACAAGTGCAGTATTTATGTTACCCCCTGATTCATAATCACTAAAAATTTCATTTATTCTTCTCATGTTAATTCCTAACCTTCTCCCACAAATTTTTAGTATGTTACTATTATATAGGATAGACTTATGATTTGTCATGTAGGAAAGATAGGTATAGGGATACTCCTCTGTAAAAAGTATATCTATACCTGTTTTATATTCATTTTATGTAGATGAAGATACTTTTCCACTTGGAGTTTAGAACTATGCACAAGTAGCATTGGATTTTTTAATAAGTTGAAAATAAACTGCATACTAACAAGAAAGTCGTATTTTATGATATGTAGAATACTTTCTTTATTGTTTCTTCTGGTAAAGTTCAAACTAATAAAGCATTCAAATAATGCAGTGAGAAAGAAACTTACAATACTCACAAACATGATAGGCTTCAATCCGAACAGGGGATACAGGATGCTGCTAAGGATTGGAGAAATCAAATTTGCAATAGCCGCAATTTGATTCACAACAGCGTTGGCCCGGATGATATTATCGCCCGTGTGTATCTGAGGAACGCAGGCTTGAACGGTAGGTGATTCAAATGCTCCAAGAATAGAAAGGGCAATCAGTATAAATGTAGTCGTTAGAATGGAATTTTGTTCAGAGAAGAAAAACGCTGCAACAAGTATGATTGCCCCCGAAATGAAGTCCAGGGCAATCATAATATTTCTACGATTTGCCCGGTCAGCAAGAATCCCACCAAATGGGGAGAGTAAAATTGTTGGTATCATCGCAATTGCCAAAATCGAAGCAAAAATTGTTGCGGAACCTGTAAGCTCCAAGATAAACATTGATAAAGCAAACTTCAAGATATAATTTCCAAATAATGATGAGTTTTGTCCTAAAACTAAGAGAATAAAATTCTTTGTAAATAAATTTTGGCTCATTATAGCAATCCTTTGGCATTATAGTAATTGTATTATTTTTGATATAATTGTGACTGCTCCAAGGAATACCAAGAAAATCCACCATGATTTTTCTTTCTTCTTAAAATAAAAGCCTAATACAATTAATATGATACTTAAGAAAATGCTCATAATTGTGCCTACAAATATAACCTGAGGTAGAATATTATTTATTTGATTTATAATGTTTTTCATATTAGTTCCTCCTAAAGTACGATATCTTCTTTTAATATCTTTTTAATTGATATATACGCAGTTAAAATACCCGAAAGACCAAGTAGAATTGAAATCGGTAATATGTTAATCATTCTCGTCCCATCACTTAAACCAGAGCTTACAGTTATGCTTACAATTGCAATAGAACTAACTACGGTAGCAACCGTTGATTTATTTAACATTCCAATATACAAAGGTGCCATTCCCATTGCGATGGCAGTAATTGTAGTCATGCTAATTTGTAAAATCTCTAAAGCAGAAATTTGGTATTTGATAAATGGAATCAGTTGGCTTAACCACCAAAACAAACCATTTTGCAGTATTTGAGAAAAAATCATAGCACTCGAGATAAGTGCAAAAATCAAAAGCAATTTACTTAATAGAATCATTTGGCGCTTTATAGGATAGCTAAATAAAACAAGCACCGTTTTACTTCTAAATTCTTCTACAATCAAAATTGCAATAAGTACAGATTGCCATACTGTAAAGACTGATTTTACTAAAGTATCAATAACAGAAACTGTCATGATTTGAGGTATCATTTGCCCATCTGAAAAGGAAACAGTAAGTGTCGTCATAAGTACCACGAGTACAATTCCAAAGTTTGCAAGCAGTACTCGCTTAAAGAAATTTCTTGGCCCTATTTTTTTAATTTCGATTTGTATCAGTTGTTTATAATTCATTTTTTAGGTCTCCTTTCAAAACTATTTTTCAGCAAAACTTCAACAAAGTAGTTTTCTAAGTTAAAGTCCGTGTGCTGGAATTCTTCTTTTGATATTTCAGCAATAAATTGTCCTTCTTGCATAATTCCAACCACATCTGCGATTTTTTCAATTTCGTTTATGATATGACTACTAATCAAAATCGTGATATTCCTTTCTTGATTTAGTTTAAACAAAAGGTTTCTGATTTCAATGATCCCCTTAGGATCAACCCCATTGATTGGTTCATCTAATATCAGTAATTCTGGTTCACATAATAATGACCTGCCGATTGCCAAACGCTGCTTCATGCCTAATGAAAGTTCTTTGATGTTTCTTTTTTCAATGCCAGGGACGCCAACTAAATCCAAGGTTTCAGAAATCTTTTCTTTATAATTTTTATTTAAATAACTGCAATGCACAGATAAATTTTCTTCTACAGTTAAATTAGAATAGAATACGGGAGTCTCAATAAGACTACCTATTTTCGATAAGTATTCTTTGTTCTCACTAGATATATCAACTCCTAATACTTGTATTTCTCCAGCAGTAGGCTTTAATAATCCAATCAAGACTTTCATTAAAGTTGTTTTACCTGCTCCATTAGCCCCTAATAATCCGTAAATTTTTCCATAGGGAATAGTCATAGAACAATTTTTAATTACTTCTTGGTGATTAAATGTTTTTACTAAGTTTTTTACAAGAACTGCATTTGCACAATTCATACAAAATACCTCCTTTTATACATTGAATCTTATTTTGATGCAATTTAAATACATTCCAAAGGTATGTATATGTTTAAAAATAAAATTGCCACTTATAAGGCAATTTTATTTTATGAAGTCTACTGCTGCTGTTTTGCAGAGCGACAATAACTCGTCATCAAAAACCGGTATACCAATTCCGTCAAAAACGGTTCTGACAATGTTTATTTTTTCTAAGATTTCTTCTTGTGTGGCGGGAAAAATCGAGGGTGTTAACCAAAAATTTGTCAGTAAAACAAACATCTCGGATAGAGACTTTGAATACTTTGCCTTTATAGAACCATCTTGTATTCCCTCGTCAAATAACTCTTTTAAAAGAGGCGCTACAATATTGATTTGGTTATCTAACAAATTGGCTAAAAACCTTGGATTCTTTACTAATGGAATTGTAGCAGTATCAACCATATGTTTTTCTGTATCTGTAACTGATAGCTTTAATACTGTGCGAAGTTTCTCTAATCCATTCATTGTTTGGTGATTTCTTACTTTTTCAAACGGATTATTGTTGTTAAAGATATTTTTTCCTAACGCAGTAATAATATCTTCTTTGGATTTAAAATGATGATATATAGCACCTTTTGTTAGTCCTCCCAATTCATCCACAATATCTTGAATTGTTGTTTGCTCATAGCCTTTTTCTAAAAATAGCTTTAACGCAACATCCAATATCTTGCTTACGGTTACTTCTGGATACTTGTTACGAGCCATTTTATTTCATCCTTTCTGTTAACATTCTCTTGGTATGTATTCATATTAACATGGGGAGAGATTTAAGTCAATATACATTCTTAAAGTATGAATTATGTTTTTATGGAAATTGCAATTAATGACTAATGTATTGTATTTGGATAAAACTATTGATATGTACAAAGTTATATATATCCCATTTTGTGTTAAAATATAAACATAACAAAATACAATAATCACTAACCATTAAGTGGTAAGTTTTAAATATTAAATATTAGCTATAAAACGAGGAGGATACAAAGTGGGGGAAACTAAGTGGACGAAAGAACAGGAAAGTGCCATATACACTAAGGGTTGTAATCTTTTGGTTGCAGCAGCGGCGGGTTCTGGTAAAACCGCGGTGCTAGTAGAAAGAATAATAAAAAAAATAACGGATAAAGAAAATCCCATGGATATAGATAAACTTTTAGTTGTTACATTTACAAATGCAGCAGCGGCGGAAATGAAGGAAAGAATAGGGGAGGCCATTACAAAGGAACTGGATAAAGATCCAGATTCTAAGGTGCTTCAAAGACAGTTAACGCTTTTAAGTAAGGCTAATATAACTACAATACATTCCTTTTGTTTAAATGTAATAAGAAATAACTTTCATATTTTAGATATAGACCCATCCTTTAGAGTTGCAGATGAAACAGAAACAATTTTACTAAAACAGGAAGCATTAGATGAAATATTTGATGAAAGTTACGAAGAAGATAAGGTAACTTCTGAATTTTTAAGTCTTGTGGAATCTTATGGTGGAAGAGACGATAAAAAGGTTATGGAAATGGTAGAGAATCTTTATCATTTTTCTCAAAGTATGCCTTGGCCTGAAAGCTGGCTTGAAGAGGCAGTTGAAGTTTTTAATGTAGAAGAAGATTTCAAGCTTGAAAACACTACTTGGGCAGATATCTTAGTAGAAAATATAAAAATAGAGCTTGAGGGACTTAAAAACAGGTTAAAAAAGGCAGTTAATATGCTAGAAGAAGATAAATCCTTAAATCCTTACAAAGAAATTATTAACGAAGATTTAAATTTTGTAGAAGATCTTATAAAGGAAGAAAGTTTTGGAGGTATGTCCGAAAAGATATTTTTATATTCACATTCAATGCTGCCTCGTAAAAAGCTAGATGAATATTTAAAAGAAATAAAAGAAAAGGCTGTTAAAGTAAGAAATGATGTAAAAGACAAGCTAAAGGGTATAAGAGAGAGTTATTTCCTGGGACATGAGGATATAAAAAGTCAACTTCAAGGTTTGTACCCAAGAATGAAGGTTTTGAAAAAATTAGTAATAAACTTTAGTATGAGATATGCTGAAAAAAAGATAGAAAAAAATATAATAGATTTTAATGATATAGAACATTTTTGCCTTTATATACTTACACAATTTACGGGAAATAATGGGATTATTCCCTCATCTATAGCCGTTGAGTATAGAAGGAAATTTGAAGAAGTACTAGTTGATGAATACCAAGATAGTAACTTGGTTCAAGAGGTTATATTAAATTCAGTATCACGGCAGCCTAATATGGAATTACAAGAGTCTAAATTAACTGTGCCAAATTTATTTATGGTAGGCGATGTAAAACAAAGTATCTACCGTTTTAGACAAGCAAAACCAGAGCTTTTTCTAGAAAAGTATAATACCTATAACGAAGGTGAAGGAGAAAATAGAAAGATAAAGTTATTTAAAAACTTTAGAAGTAGGGAAAATGTCATATATGGAGTAAATTTCATATTTAAGCAAATAATGTCCGAAAATCTAGGGGAGCTTGACTATACTGATGAGGAAGCTTTAAATCCAGGAGCATATTATCCAGAGCCTGAGGAAGATATGAATTACGCAGGAGCGGTAGAACTTCATCTTATGGAAAAAAACTCTCCTAAAAATCAAAGTACACTAGAAGGAGAAGATGTAGAAGAAGAAACAGAAGAGGATGCTCCAGATAATATTAAGCTTGAAGCAAATATGGTATGCAAAATAATAAAAAATCTTATGAGCTCAAGTGAAAATCCGTATATGGTATGGGATAAAAATATAAATAGTTATAGAAGACTTCAATATAGAGATATAGTAATACTTATGAGAGCTACTAAAAGCTATGCTCCAACATTTACAGAAGAAATGAATAATACAGGGATACCAGTGTTTGCAGATTCGACTTCAGGTTATTTTGAAACATCAGAGGTAAAAACAATACTTGCTCTTCTCCAAGTTATAGATAACCCAAGGCAGGATATTCCTTTACTAGCAGTTTTGAGAAGTCCTATATTTTCTTTTTCAGCAGAAGAGATAATAGACGTAAGGCTTATAAATAAGGAATTAAGTTTTTATGAAATAATAAACAACATAGTTAGCGTTGATGATATAGAGGCAATAGAGGAAAAAGATAACATTAGAGCTTTAAACAAAGAACTTATTAAAAAGATAGAATATTTTCATAAAAAACTTGAAAAATGGAGAGATAGAGTTGTAAATTATCCTTTAGATCAATTTATATGGTCCCTATACACAGAAACTGGTTACTATGGTTATGTCGGAGCAATGCCTGGAGGAATTCAAAGACAAGCAAATTTAAGAGTATTATTTGAAAGAGCAAAGCAATATGAGAGCACAAGTTACAGAGGATTATTTAATTTTATAAGTTTCATGAATAAACTTCGCTACAGCAGTGGGGATATGGGAAGTGCAAAAATAATTGGAGAAAATGAAGATGTAGTAAGGATTATGAGTATTCATAAGAGTAAGGGATTGGAATTTCCTGTGGTAATACTGGCGGGTTCTGGTAAGCAATTTAATCTCCAAGATACTAAAAAAAGTATGCTTTTTCATCATCAGCTTGGATTTGGACCAGAATATGTGGATTTAGAAAAAAGAGTATCCTATGATACTATAATGAAGGAAGTCATAAAAAAGAAAATTAATTTAGAAACACTTTCTGAAGAATTAAGAATTTTATATGTTGCATTTACAAGGGCTAAGGAGAAATTAATCATCACTGGAATGGTTAAGGACTTAGATAAAACTCTTGTGAAATGGTTTGATAAAGCCCAAGATGAAGGAGAAAAAATACCTACTTATGCAGTAATGGAGGGCAAAAGTTATTTGGATTGGATAGTGCCACCATTAACTCGTCATGGTGATTGCAGGTGTTTATTAGAAAGAATAGGACTTGATATTTCTTCAAGTCATTGGTTTACGGATAATTCTCATTGGAAAATAAATATATGGAGCAAGGAAGATTTTAAAGAAGAAATAATAGAAAGAGAAGAAAGAGACATATTAAAAGAACTTGAGATTTTTTCAGGAACTGAAGAAATAAGTAAGTTCAAAGCTGAAATAGAACGAAGACTCCAGTTTTTGTATCCTTATAAAGAGGCTTCCATTATACCTGCAAAATTTTCAGTATCAGAAATTAAAAGAAGATTTTCGCCTTTAGATGAGGAAAATTCTCAGGATATGTTTAAATCAGTTATACTTAAAAAGCCACTATTTCTAGAAAAGATAAAAAAATTTACAGGAGCAGAAAAAGGAACTTTTATGCACCTTGTAATGCAACATCTAGATATAGCTAATACTGAAGGTATAGAAGATATAAGAAGGCAAATAAATTTAATGTTAATGGAGGAGTTTTTAACCGAGGAGCAGGCAGAATCCATAAATATTTATAAAATACTTGAATTTTTAAAAAGTGATTTAGGACAGAGAATGAAGAAGTCTACTAAAGTAAAAAGAGAACTTCCTTTTTATATAGAAATACCAAGCAGTGAGCTTTATAAAGAACTTCCTTCTGATATATATAAGGATGAGAAGATACTTATACAAGGAGTGATAGATGCATTCTTTGAGGAAGAAGATGAATTAGTACTTTTGGATTATAAGACGGATTATGTAGAAGAAGTAGAAGAATTTAAGAAAAAATATTCCCTTCAGTTAAAATATTATAAAAGAGCTTTGGAAAAAATAACAGAAAAGAAAGTTAAAGAAGTTTATATTTATTCATTTCACAGGGAAGAAAATTATAAAATGTAACAAATGTTACTGGATAATAATTATTAACATGTTATAATATACCTAATTTAGAGAGAAAATATAAACTAGAGGTGAATATTATGAAAAAAAATACTATAAAAGTTTCTATAATAGGTGCAGGTTTCGTTGGTTCTACTACTGCATATGCATTGATGATGGAAGGATTAGCTTCAGAAATAGTAATTGTTGATATAAATAAAGAAAAGGCCGTAGGGGAAGTTATGGACTTAGCTCACGGAATTCCCTTTGTAAAACCTGTGGATATACTTGCAGGAGACTATAAGGATACAAAGGACTCAGATATTGTAATTATAACAGCAGGAGCAGGACCAAAGCCAGGAGAAACAAGACTTGATTTAATAGATAAGAATTATAAAATATTTAAATCAATGGTACCTGAAATAGTAAAATATAGTCCTAACTCAATATTACTTGTGGTTTCAAACCCTGTGGATATTTTAACATATGTAACCTATAAGCTTTCAGGATTTCCACCTGAAAGAGTAATTGGTTCAGGCACTGTACTTGATAGTTCAAGATTTAGATATCTCTTAAGTAAGCATTTCAATGTAGATGTAAGAAATGTTCATTCTTATATATTAGGAGAACATGGTGATTCTGAAATAGCTGCTTGGAGTTTGACTAACATAGCAGGGATAGATGTAGATAACTATTGCAAATGCATATGCAAAAATTGTGACGGAAACTTTAAGATGGGTATTCTTGATCAAGTAAGAAATGCAGCATATGAAATACTAGATAGAAAAGGATATACTTCTTATGCAGTAGCGTTAGCGGTTGTAAGAATAGTGGAAGCAATACTTAGAGATGAAAACTCAATACTTACAGTATCCACCTTGCTAAAGGGGCAATATGGTATTGAAGATGTATATATGGGAGTGCCTACAGTAGTGGGAGATACTGGTGCAAAAAGGATACTTGAAGTAAACTTAAATGAAGAAGAAAAAGGAAACTTAAAAGAATCTTCAGCAGTATTAAAGGAAAGTCTTAGCGAAATAAAATTTCAGTAAAGTAAAGGTGCTAGGTACTAGGGCTGACTGGACAGTAAGCTAGTAACCAGTTACCAGCAGTTATAAGGTAGGTGCTAGGTACTAGGAGAGGTTGAAATTTTACTGCAGTAAAATTCTATTAAACATATTGATATTGAAATATCAATAAAATATAATCCCCTAGTCCCTAGTCCCTAGTCCCTAGTCCCTAGTCCCTAGTCCCTAAGAATTTCTCATTTCGAGAAATTCTTGAGCACTTCTATAGCCTGACCGATAAAGGTTTAGGCTTTTTTCTTTGGTAATATCAAATTCTTTAGAGTCTACATCCTCTATAGGAATTAAAATGGAACGTTTAAGATTTTCCTCCTTTACCCAGTCATCTTCTATGTTTTGACTTCTGATGGTGTCAGCCATATCGAATAAAAGAGAAAGAGGGTCAGTTTTACCTAGAGCCGTATAACTTACCTTAGATATTTTGAATTTAAATCCTAATGTGGAAATGGAAGTATTCATACTATCGAATATAGTTATTGGGTAATTACAGCAAAGTGAGCCATCTACTATGAAACTTACTCCATCTTTATGGTTCAGTTCAACAGGTTTAAAATAAAAAGGTATGCTGCAGCTCATTCTAACAGCCTTAGCAATAGGAAAACTGTCGGGATCTATGCCGTATTGAGGCAAATCATCAGGTAAAATTATCAGCCTTTTTTTAGTTATATCAGAAGCTATTATTTTTAAGATACATCCATTCTTACTTTTTAAATCCCCAAATGTAGTTATACCTTTTTCTTTAAGTAACTTATCCATCCATTCTTCTAAATAATCTCCTGAATATATACCCTTATCTTTAAAAAAGCTTATAGCTTTAGTGACCATAGTTTTTTTTATAAGCGTGTCACTATCTATAAATTTAAGAAAGTTTACATTTATAAGTAAATCTTTTAATTCTTTAGAAGTATAACCTGAGCAAACTAAAGAGGCTATTAAAGAACCTGCAGAGGTACCAGCAGCATTTTCCCATATATGTCCCTGTTTTTCTAAACATGACAGAGCACCGACAAAGGCAATAGCTCGAAGTCCTCCTCCTTCAAAAACAGCGTTAAACTTCATTTCATCACTTCCTCTTAAATATGCTATCAATATATTTATATGCTTATTAAATTGTTAAGTTTCAATTATAAATTATTAATCTGTAAATTTATTTTAGGATTCTTTGATTTTATTTGGCTAAATTGGTAAAATAGGTTTATGTTAACTAGAAATTATAAATAAGGAGCGTGAATATAAATGAAAGAAGTAGTAGAAAGATTTTTAAAATATGTGAAGTTTGATACAAAATCAGATGAAGAATCGGGAGTTACTCCAAGTTCAGAAGGCCAAAAGATTTTTGCAAAGGAACTTGGCAGAGAGCTTGAAAGTTTAGGATTTACAAATGTAACAGTGGATGAAAATTTTTATGTAATGGCTGAAATTCCTTCAAATATAGATAAACAGGTTCCAGTAGTAGGATTTATAGCGCACATGGATACAAGTCCGGATATGAGTGGAAAAGATGTAAACCCTAAGTTTGTAGAAAACTATGATGGGGGGGATATAGTTTTAAATAAGGAAAACAATATAGTGCTAATGCCAAGTGAATTTCCAGATCTTAAAAACTATATAGGTAAAACATTAATTACAACTGATGGAACAACACTTTTAGGCGCAGATGATAAGGCAGGAATTGCGGAAATAGTTACTGCCATGAGGTATTTAATAGATAATCCTCAGATTCCACATGGTACTATAAAAGTGGCTTTTACTCCAGATGAGGAAATTGGAGAGGGTGCAAATCATTTTGATGTGGAAAAATTCAATGCACATTTTGCATACACTGTGGATGGAGGAGCTATAGGGGAGTTAGAGTATGAAAACTTTAACGCTGCTTCAGCAAAGGTAACTATCAAAGGAAGAAATGTTCATCCAGGCACTGCTAAAAATGCTATGGTAAATTCTGCCCTTATAGCTGCAGAATTTATGAGAGGTCTTCCTCAAAATGAAGTTCCAGAAAACACAGAAGGATATGAAGGATTTTATCACTTAACTTCTATAAAGGGAGATGTAGAATCTACTGAACTTAGCTATATAATAAGAGATTTTGATAAAGAAAGTTTTGAAAAAAGAAAAAATTTCATACAACAAATAGCAAATAAGATAAATGAAAAGTATGGAAAAGAGCTTGTATCTTTAAAAGTAAGAGATCAGTATTATAATATGAAGGAAAAAGTTGAGCCTTCTAAATATATAGTAGACATTGCTCATGAAGCCATGATAGAGGCAGGAGTAATTCCAAAGGTAACTCCTATAAGGGGAGGAACAGATGGCGCTAGATTATCCTTTATGGGATTACCTACGCCAAACTTTTTTACAGGCGGACATAACTTTCATGGAAAATATGAATTTATACCTGTAGAATCTATGGAAAAGGCAGTAGAAGTAATACTTAAGGTAGTAGAAAAAACAACTAAACTCTAGCCTATAATATTTTAATAAAATTATATTTCTAGAAAAACATTAATCATAGAAGGGTTAATGTTTTTCTTTTTTTTATTATTTGTATTAAGTGTAAAAAATAACAATTATTTTGAAAAAATATGTTGTAATTTGTTGAAAAAGTAAAAAAACAATGTTAATATTAAACTATGAAAGCAAAAGGGAGTTGAAATCATGGAAACTTTAGAAGGTTGGCTTGCCAAGCAGGATATTTATACGGTTTTAATGTTTATAATTTTTATTTTTGCAATAATTATGCTTATAATTAATATATATAAAAGAAAAAAAGCTGAAAAAATGCTTATAAAAACTCAACAGCTTTTAGATGAAGTTAGAGTACAGGATGAGATTACAACGGAGTTTTTCACCAATGTATCACATGAACTTAGAACTCCCTTAAATGTAATGCTTAGCAGTGTACAACTCATAGAACTTTACATACAAAAGGGAATGATAAAAGAAGAAGGCGTAAGTTTGCATAAAAAAATAGATGTAATTAAGCAAAATTCATTAAGACTTTTAAAACTTATAAATAACTTAATAGATATGACGAAAATGAATTCGGGTTTTTATGAATTACAACTTAAAAATTGTAATATAGTATCTGTAGTAGAAGAAAGTGTATTGTCCATGATAGAATATGTGGAAAGTAGAAATATAGAGTGCATTTTCGATACAGAAGTAGAGGAAATGTATATGAATTGTGACCCTGAAAAAATTGAGAGGGTAATGCTTAATTTATTGTCTAATGCAGCTAAGTTTACTCCTAAGCATGGAAAAATATATGTAAATGTTTATCAAGGAAAAGATAAAGTTGAAATTAGTGTTAAAGATACGGGGATAGGTATCGCAAAGGATAAACAAAAAATAATATTTGATAGATTTAAGCAAATAGAAGGAGCGGCAAGAGATAGTAAAGATAAAGGCAGCGGTTTAGGACTTTATTTAGTGAAATCAATGGTAGAACTTCATAATGGAAATATTAAACTAAAAAGTGAACTAGGAAAAGGAAGCGAATTTATAATAACGTTTCCTATAGAGAATATTAATGAAATTCATAATGAAATTGATAGAGAACCTGGTAAAGACGTGGAGCCCGAGTGGGCAAATTATGAAAAAAATGAATTATCAGGGCTCGAACTTTCAGATTTACTTAGTGGAAATGTCAAATAAGAAAGAACAGGTAACCCCTGTTCTTTCTTATTTGACAATATTTTTAGATATTCTTAATATTTACAAAATGTTTTGTAATGAACTGTAATACGAAATATCTTGCAATATAATATAAACGTGATATACTAATACATATACTAAAACAGGTTAACATAATATTAGAGAGAGGTGACATTGAATGAAAGACGAAAAGATATTTAACTTAACACAAGACGTTATAGACGAATGTTTAGAAGAAAGCATGGAAAAGCCAGAAGAAGAAAACTCTGCTTATAAAAGAAGCGCCTAATAAAATTTTTAGGAAGGGGTAAAAGCCATAGGAGGTTAATCTCCCATGGTTAAATATATGATAAAATATAGTTTATCAAAAAATAAATAAAAAACTTCCAAGCTTAATTACTGTATGGAAGTTTTTTATTTATTTTTTGAGGTTAAAAAAGGGATGCCGTGAAGGGCATCCCTGAAAAATCTATGCAAGTATTTATTATCATATTAAATATATTAAGTTAACACCATGAAAAACAACTAAATAGGCATCTTAATATTGCAAAAATTATCGCAATAATTATAATCCACCATATAAAGCACCATATCCACCAGCAGCACCACATAAATTTCACCTCCTCTTTAAAAGACCGAGGCTATTATCCAAGGTTATTATATTATATGAAGATACATGCAGCTTTGATACTACAATAGTTCGCTAGAAAAAGAAATATAAGTTTAGTATAATTAGGATAAATAATAGTTTGAGAATTCAATGTGAATATAGATATGAATTAGAATCATAAAAGTAGAAATAAAGAGATGTTCAAATACTTAAGATTGGAAGGGATAAGATTGCGAATACTTCATACATCAGATTGGCATCTGGGAAAAAGTTTAGAAGGATATAGCCGTTTAGAAGAGCAGGAGTTGTTTTTAGAGGACTTTATAGAAGTTGTAGAAAAAAATGAAGTAGATTTGGTAATAATTGCAGGAGATATATATGATAATTCAAATCCTCCCGCTAGGGCAGAAAATTTATTTTATAGAGCACTTAATAGAATTTCTCAAGGGGGGAAAAGAGGAATACTTGTAATTTCAGGTAATCATGATAATCCGGAAAGGCTTGTTGCTGCAAATCCTTTAGCTAAGGAACAGGGAATTATAATGGTTGGACTTCCTAAAAGTGTAGTACCTGTGGGAACTTACGGTGAAATGGAAGTGATAGACTCCTGCGAGGGATGTATAGAGATTAAGATAAAGGATGAAAAAGCAGTTATTATAACTCTTCCTTACCCTAGTGAAAAAAGATTAAATGAGATTATCTCTGATAATCAAGAAGATGAACTTAGAAGAAGGGATTACTCAGAAAAGGTAGGGCAAATCTTAGAAGACTTATCCTGTAAGTTCAGAGACGATACTATAAATATAATAGTTTCTCATCTATTTATAAGGGGAGGAGAAGGAAGTGACTCTGAAAGGCCTATTGAGCTTGGTGGAACTTTAGCAGTAGATATAAATAAGTTTCCTAAAAATGCTCAATATGCAGCATTAGGACATCTTCATAAGCCTCAAAGAGTTAAAGGAGTAGATTATCCTGTATATTACTCAGGTTCTCCTCTTCAATATAGCAAAAGTGAGATAAACTATGCTAAATGTCTTTATATAGTGGATGTAAAGCCTAAAAAAGAAGCAAAGATAGAAACTATTATGATAAATACATACAAGCCAATTGAAATATGGAAGTGCAGCGGAATAGAAGAAGCTATAAAGAAATGTGAGGAAAATTCATTAAGAGAAGTCTGGGTATACTTGGAAATAACTATGGATACTTTTTTATCCCAAGAAGATATAAAAACTCTTAGAGAGTTAAAAAGGGATATTGTAGAAATAAAACCTAAAATAAAAAGTGAAGTTGAAGATGAAATTGCATTTGAAAGCTTAAAGGAAAAATCCATGGATGAAATATTTAAGGAGTTTTATATAAACCAAAGAGGGGTAGAGCCTGATAGTGAAGTTATGGATTTGTTTTTAAGTATAATACAGGGAGATGAAGAAGATGAAGCCTAAAAGACTTAAGATAAAGGGATTAAATAGCTTTATAGAAGAGCAGGATATCTATTTTGATCAGCTTGTGGAAAGAGGGCTTTTTGGAATATTTGGACCCACAGGAAGTGGTAAATCCACAATATTAGATGCTATAACCTTATCTTTGTATGGTTCGATTGCTAGAGGAAGCAATGAGTATATAAACAGCTTTTCAGAAGATATGTATGTATATTATGAGTTTCAGGTGCTGAATGAAGGCGAAAGAAAAACCTACAGCGTGGAGAGAATTATAAAAAGAGAGAAAAAGGATAGAAATAAATATAAAACTTCATCCTCAAGATTGGTATATATTAAAGATGATGAAAGGGAGATAGTAGCAGAAGGGGTTAGGAGTGTAGAAGAAAGTATAAAATCCATAATAGGCCTTACATTAGATGATTTTACTCGTTCTGTGGTTCTTCCCCAGGGTAAGTTTAGTGAATTTTTAAAGCTTACTGGAAGAGAAAGACGTGATATGCTTGAGAGAATATTCCTTCTTGAAAGTTACGGGAAAAATCTTTCTGAAAAGATAAAAAAGGTTAGGGTAAAGACATATACAAAGCTTCAACAGCTTGAGGGTCAACTTAAAAGTTTTGAAGGAATATCAAAGGAAAGATATCATTATTTAAAAGAAAAAATGGATTTGCTTCATGTGGAAGAAAAAAGGTTAAGCTTGGATAAATCAGCTGCTGAAAATCATTATGAAAAATATAAGAAAATTTGGGAGCTTCAAAAGGAGCTTAATGGGTATTTAGAAAAGCTTCAAATTGTTAAAGAAAAAGAGAAAGAAATAAATTTAAAAAAATATAAATGGGATAGGGGCATAAGGGCTTCTAAAGTAAAGCCATTTCTTGAAAGTGTAATAGATACAGAAGAAAAGCTGGAAAAGAATAAAGTTAATATAGAAGGCTTAAGTACACAACTTAATTTAAAGGAAGTAATGCTAAGGAAATTAGAAGATAAATATAATTATGCACTAGATGAAAAAAATTGTAAACTTCCGATTTTAATTAAAAAGGAATCAGATCTTTTAATAGCTAAAGATAGGCGGGAGAAGTTAAATATTATAATAAAAGATAGGGATGCGCTGCAAATAGAATGGAAAAAACGAGGAGCTGAGAAAAGTTTAAATGAAGATGAACTAAAAAAGACAAATAAAGATACAGAGCTTATAAAATTAAACATTGAAAGTTTGGAAAAGGATATAAGCAGCTTAAAAGTTCAAGGTGAGTTTAAGGAAAATGTACAAGAAGGAGCTTTAAAGGAGAGAGAACTAAAGGAATTATCTAAAAGATTCCAAGATGTAAAGGATAAGTTAAATTTAAAAAAAGATGAGCTTAAAAAGCTTACTAAGCATTATGATGTTTCAAAGAAGAAGGAAGAAGAATTATTTCAAGCATTAAGGTTATTTCAAAAGGAAATGCAGGAACTTGAAAATTTAAATCCTGGAGATGAAAGTGCTTTATTATCTTTAAAGGAAAAAAGATATTTAAAAAACCAAAAACTTGAGGAAACGCTAAAACAACAAGGAAAGAAATGTGAGCTGGAAGGTAGATTGAAGCCTTTTATAGAACAGAGAGCTTTACTAGAAAGTAAATTGGAAAAGCTTATGGCAAGTCTTAATATAAAGGAGAATGAACTTAAAAAAAATAAAAATGATATAGAAAAATATAAAAAGAAAAACATGGCGTCTATTTTAGCTGAAGAAATTGAAGAGGGAGAGGCCTGCCCAGTATGCGGCTCTATTCACCATCCATCTTTAGCAGGAAGCACTTCCTTGGATAAATTAGAATATTTAGCTAATACTGAGGAGGAGCTTAAAGAAATAGTTAGTCTTTTGCAAAATGACAAAATAAAGCTTGAAGGAGAATTGTTTCAGGTTAAGCTTAATGAAGACAATATAAATGAGCAGTTAAGAGAATGTATAAGTAATTTAAAGGATATAAAAATTGAAGAAATTCAGCAGGAATTAAATAAGCTTAATGATGAAGCTCAAGGTTTAGATAAATCTATTAAGGAATATAAAACTAAAAAGGAAATAATAGAAAATAAAATAAATGGACTAAAAGAAGAAAAGTTAACTAGTGAAAAATCCATAATCACATTGGAGGAAAAGATTAACTCATCAAAACTTTCTATAGATGAAATTAACTCTGAAATTATTGGATTGCAGGAAAAGCATATAAAGCTAAAAGAGCAGTGGAGCAATATTATAAAGGAATTAAATGTAGAAAGCTTAATAAAGGAATTAGAACACATAAATAAAAAAGATAAAGAAAGAGAAAGTAAAGAAGTTTTACTTAAAGAAGAAAGAAATAAATTAGAAAATTTTCAAGCTAAAAGGACTGAGTTAGAAGTTAAGTTAAATGAAATTAAAAATGCAATGGGAGTTATAACCCAAAGTGGAGTGGAAAAAACAAACTTTATAAAGGCTGAAGAGACAGAAATAAATAGGTTTTCTGAGGGAAGAAATATTGAGGAATATATAAAAGAAGTAAAAAGCAAAATAGAGCTTATAAATAAAGCTGAAAAGGAGCTTAGGAAGTCCCTTGAAAAAGAAAAGACTGAAAAACAGTTTATTCAAGAAAGAAAATGGGGAGAAGAGCAGTTAGGAGAAAGCCTTAATGGATCTTTAAAAAGCTATCAGTTAAAATTAAATGAATCTCTTATAGAAAATGAATTTGTAACCATAGGAGATGCTAGAGATTCTTTGGTGGAAGTTAAGGAAATGGAAAGGCTAAAGAATGCTGTTGAATCATTTGAGGAGGAGTTTAAAAATACCATAAATAACATAGAGAGAGTTAATGAAAGGCTAAATGGAGAAAGTATTGAAGAAGAAAAATGGCTTCAAATTATACAGAATAAAGAGGAAAAATCGAAACTTTTAACCTCAAAGATAAAGGAAATAGCTGCTTTGGAAAAAGAACTTCAAGACATGGAAAAAGCGCTAAAAAGTGTTGATGATTTATTAGAAGTTCAAAAGAAAATAAAGCATAAATTAAGTATTATTCAGGACATAGAAAAGCTAGTGGAAGGGAATAAATTTGTGGAGTTTGCAGCAACGCATCATCTAAAGTATATAGCCTTGGAATCCTCTAAGAGACTTAAGGAAATAACAGGAGATAGATATGCACTTCAGCTTGACCCGAATAGCAATTTTGTTATAAGGGATGATAATAATGGTGGGAGCATAAGAAGCACAGCTACACTTTCAGGGGGAGAAACATTCGTTACCTCGCTTGCCCTTGCGCTTGCATTATCTTCTCAGATTCAGTTAAAGGGAAGTACGCCGCTTGAGTTTTTCTTCTTAGATGAAGGATTTGGAACTTTGGATAATACACTTTTAGAAGTGGTTATGACATCTCTTGAAAGATTAAGAAGCAGTAGATTAAGTGTAGGAATAATAAGCCATGTGGAAGAGCTTAAAAATAGAGTGCCTGTAAAACTTATAGTAGAGCCTCCAGTATCGGGAACCGGTGGAAGTAAGGTAAGAATTGAGTACAGCTAAATTCTTAATGTAGAATTTGGAGTATGGGATTTACATATAGGAAGACAGTTTACTGTTTTTTACGATGTAAATTCCATACTATATCCAACATTAAAAAATGTGCAACTTTTATAGAGATTAGTGATTCGAACGTAGAGGCTAGGATTTAGAAGGAATTATTTTTTTCCATGAATTTTCTCCACTATATCCTTCAGCACTCCATTAAATCTCTTAGATTTAAATTCAGGGAAGGCATTGCGGATTCTTGAAGATCTCTTAATGGCTTTAGATATTATATATTCATATCGAGTTTTTAATTCAGCTATTAAATCCTCTGAGTCAGTATCAATTTGTTTGTTCCTTCTTAGTGATTTTATATGAAAGTTTAAGTTTTCTAGCCTCTCTTTTATTTCTAAGTTTATATTATGAAGCTCTTTAAATAATGAATGCATATGAATTACTTCTATTAAACTAGCTGTAAAATCTGAAATAAAATATGCAAGTAATGCAGAAAAAATCCAAGTTCCAATTGGGAAAGGAATCCACTTTATAATGAAGTCTACAGTTGGATGAATTATTTTTAATATAAAAACTGAAAGTAATCCCCAATATATTGAGAATTCCAAGCAAATTCTACCTTTTATATTATATTTTCTATTGTTATAATCCCACCAACTACTATGAAATAAGGTTTCTAAAATATACCCGGTAAAGTATTCTAAAAGTGAAGTAAGTATAATAGAGAATATAAATAGCGCAAATACATTATTAATAAAAGGTTTTAGAAATATTATCAAAAATATAGTTCCAAAGCCATAAATAGGACAAAAGGGCCCCTTTAAGAACCCCCTGTTTATAAAACAGTCATTTTTAATAGTAGCATATATGGTTTCTAGAACCCAACCTAAAAAAGCATATACAGTGAAGTATAAAAATAGATAATAAATATTGTGGTTTATTAAATTTAGCTCACTCATAAATAGCTCCTTGTAGGATTATTTATATATATCTGAAAATTCTATGCTTATTCTTTCAACTAAGTTATCACTTAAATTATTTTCATACATGTTAACTTTTTCACTTGTTAGTATTGCAGGAAGTGTGATTATAAATTCGCAACCTTCACCAAATGTGCTTTTAACATCTATCTCCCCACCATGAAGCTCGACTAAAGATTTTACTAGGGAAAGACCTATGCCACTGCCGTCTTTATTTCTTTCTAAAGTTCTATCAACTTGAGAAAATCTTTCAAATATGAGCTCTAATTTATCTTCGGGAATTCCAACTCCAGTATCTTTAACATATAACTTAACTTTATCTCCTAAATCCTTTAAGGTTACCATAATGCAGCCACCAGGATTAGTAAATTTTAATGCATTGGATATTAAGTTTAATACTATTCTCTCAATTTTTTCAGGATCACAAGATATTATCTTTTCTTCTACATCAGTATCGAATATAAGGTTAATGGATTTATCCTCCACATAACTAGCTATGGATAGTGTTATATTTTCAACTACACTTACGATATTATAATTGGAGCAAGATAGCTTATAATAACCAGCTTCCAATTTAGTTATATCTATTAAATTATTTATTATTTTAATAAGCCTAAATGAATTTTGTTTTATGCTATTATAATAAGTTTCTTTTTTATCATGATGCATTGAAAGTTGTCCGTACAAATCCATAGTTAAAAGTTGTGTAGCACTTAATATTACATTAATAGGAGTTCTAAGTTCGTGAGATATATTTGCAAAAAATTCCGTTTCCATTTTATCTATTTCTTGAAGCTTTTTAAGGAGTTTATCTTCTTTCTCTATTTTTTCAGATAGTTCCTTTAAAAGTTCTTTATCTGTTACATCTTTCACAAGTATCAAAGTCCAATGTTCATTTTTTTTCTGAGATGGACAAAATTCTATTTCAACCTTTCTAAGGCTACCTTGATTATTTATAAATTTATGGCAAAAAGAGCATAGAGGAGTGGAATCATAAGATTCAGAAGGTAAATATTTATTGATAGTTTTATCTTGAATAAAGCATTCAATATCTGGAATTTTCTCCAAAAAAGGAAAAACATTAAAAAGGGATGAGTTTACTACATCTCTTCTATGCATTCCTGTAATTTTACTCATGGTATTGTTCCAAATAACTATATTAAAATTTTCATCTATGACAGTAATGCCCACATTTGTATGTGTTAAAAGTGATTCTAAAAGAGATGCATTAAATTTATCCATTAAAAAGTTGGATGATACTACTTCTATAATATCATCATTGGAAGGCATACTTGAATTTAAATGTGTCTTATTTTTAGAAATTTGTACCTTCAACATGAATAATTGACTCCCTTCATAAATCGAAATCCGCTAAATATACTTAAGTATTCTATAAAAGTGCAAAAAATCCTTCATCTAAACATATATAATATTAAAAAACTATGTATTTTTATAAGACATTATTTGCAATGCACTACAATAAGTGCTATATTTTTATTAGTTTCATAATATTAAATTGTATTTATAAGTAATATTAGAGGTGAAAGTGTTGAATATATATCTTTTAAGGCATGGAGAAACAGAACAAAATTCAAAAAGATTTTACTATGGTAACTTAGATGTTGATATTACGGATAAGGGAATAAAACAAATAGAGTATATAAATAATGAAATTAGAAATATAGACTTTGATAAAATATATGTAAGTAATATGAAAAGAGCAATATCTACTGCAAGTATTGTATCAAAAGATAAGAACATACTGTGTATAAAAGATAAAAGATTAAATGAAATGAATCTAGGAGTATTTGAAGGAAAGAGCTATGAGCATATACAAAAGGAATATCCGATAGAATTTCAAAAGTGGTCAGACGATTGGAAGTATTATGCACCTCCAGATGGCGAAACCTATGTAGAGTTTTATGAAAGAGTAAAAGAATTTTTTCAAGAAATACTGAAACTTGAAGATAAAAATATACTTCTAGTAACCCATGGCGGGGTAATCAGATCTATACTTACTTATGTTATGGGAGAAAATTTAGATGTATTTTGGAAATTTGGTTCAAAAAATGGTGATCTAACATTAGTGAAATATGAGTATGAAAATTTATACATAGATTCTATTATTCATGCAGATATATAAAGTTTAGGAGGAAGTTAGTATGGAACAGGGAAAAATAATATTAGTTACAGGTGGAGCAAGAAGTGGAAAAAGCACCTTTGCAGAAAACTTATTAAAAGATAAGGATGACGTGTTATACATTGCAACATCAGTTATAACGGATGAAGAAATGCAGGATAGAGTTATAAAGCATAAGGAAAGAAGAAATCCTAAGTGGGGCACTTTAGAGGGATATAAAAATCTTGCAGAGAAAATTGAAGATTTTGATAATAAATACATGCTTTTAGATTGTGTGACAGTAATGACTACAAATACATTATTTGATCAGGAACAGGGGCTGCTTTCCATAGGACTTGATAATAACTTTGATTTTATATCTATGGAGGATGTGGATAAAATAACCGCACGTTTAAAGGAAGAATTTAAAAAATTAATAGAAAAATCACGAGAGTTGAATAGAACTTTAGTGTTAGTTACAAATGAAGTTGGATGGAGCTTAGTTCCAGAATATAAGCTTGGGAGAATATTTAGAGATACTGCAGGTTTTATAAATCAATACATAGGAAGCTTAAGTGATGAGGTTTATCTTGTATGCTGTGGGCAGCCATTAAAAATTAAGTAATAGATAATAGTGAATAAATATTAATTAAATTTATATTGCAGGTGAATAGGATGAAAGAGTATATATATGATTTTTTATTGATGGTTCAGTTTTTAACAAGGCTTCCTGTAAAAAGAAGTCTTCCTTGTGAGGCTAAAAATTTTAGAGATGGAGCAGCTATGTTGCCTTTAGTAGGATTATTAGTTGGAGGAATACAGTGGATAGTATACTATGGATGTATAAGGCTATTTACTGTAGAGGTAACTACTGTTTTAACTTTAGCAGTAGGGGTGCTTATAATGGGATGCCTTCATCAGGATGGGTTTGGAGACATATTTGATGGTTTCTTTTCATTTAAAGGTGATAAAGATAAAATAATAGAAATAATGAAGGATAGCCGTATAGGAACCTTTGCCTCCGTAGCACTTATGTTTGACATTTTATCAAGATATGCAGCACTAAATTTTATAATACTTAAGGGGTGGCATTTTGTAATAATAATTGCGCCAGTTATCAGTAGATGTACATTAGTATTTTTATTTTTAATAGGTAAAAATGCTAAGAAAAATGGGACAGGTAATTTGTTTATAGGTAATGTAAGTATATGGCATTTTATAATAAGCTTCATTGTTACTATAGCACTTTCAATAGTATTTATAGGAGTTAAAAGTACTATTATAGTAATACCTGTAGCCTTTATAGTCACCTTGCTATTTTTAAAACTTTGTAATAATAAAATAGGAGGAATTACTGGAGATTGCTTAGGGGCAAATAATGAATTTGTGGAGATTGCAATTTTAATAGCCTTTACCGCTATTTTAAAAGTATAAAAAAAGGACAATATTCAATAAGGATATTGTCCTTTTGGTTAAGTGCTTATTAATATTCTCTTGTAAGAAGTTTTTCGGCAAGTTCTTTTAAAACTATCTTATAAGGATTTTCTGGAAGGCTATTTATTAATTTAAAGGCCTTTTTTGTATATTTATCAGCAAGTTCTATTGATTTATTTACGCCGTCATATTTATTTACCAACATAAATATATCCCTTATATCTTGATCTGAAAAGAAATCTTTTTTAAAATAGGGATCAAAGTCCTCTTTATTATTTAATGCAGCATAAATAAGTGGTAATGTAAATATTCCTTGTTTTATATCATTTGCTGCAGATTTTTTTATTGATTCATCTGTTCCGACATAGTCTAAAGTATCATCTATAATTTGGAATGACATTCCAATATTATGTCCTATCTTCCACAATTTCCTAGAAAGAGCATCGCTACAACCACTTTCAGCAGCTCCGATATATAATGATAGTGAAAATAGTTCAGCGGTTTTACCAGAAACTCTGCTTAAGTAGCTTTTTACGGAAAGCTCAGTATCAAATCTTGAACTCAATTGATCTATTTCGCCCAAGCAAATTCTTGACATGGAATTACTATCTACTTTTATATTTTTAAGAGATGACATTGAGGCTAAAATCTTAAAGCAAACGCAAAATAAAAAGTCACCTATATAAACTGCATAATCCTTACCATACTTTGATTGAATTGTTGGTTGACCTCGTCTGATTTTAGAATCATCTACAATATCATCATGAACTAAAGTAGCCATGTGCATCATTTCCATTACAGCAGCTAAGGATGTAGCTTTATTAGAATCATAGTTACCAAAATGTGAAGAAATAAGCACAAATGCTGGACGCAGCATTTTTCCACCAGAGTGAATTAAATCTCTTATGGAAGTTTCTATTTTTTTATTTTTGCATTTAGTGTTTTTCTCCATAATTGAAATTACAGAAGCTAATTCGGTTTTTATCTCTTCATATTCATTCCAGATTTTATCCATATAATCAGTCCTCTACATTAAATATCAACTTATAACTTATAAATAGTTAGAAGGTAGAGTGAAACTCACTCTACCTATTGTTAGCTTTAATTATTTATTTTATATATTATTTCACATTATTTTTGTTTGTAAACAGGTACTCTTTTTCCAAGCCACCAGTTACCCACTACTTTATTTATCCATGGAATTACCCAGTAATCTAAGCCGAAAGTCCTACCAGCTCCACCCATTAGTGCAATAGCACCAAAGAAGTACCAAAGTATATCCCAGCCAGCCATTGCTGAAAGGATAAAATTAACAACCATGAATGCTGATGCAGCACTTGCTAAGAATGTAAATAATCCAGCAAGTAAAGCAAGTCCAACACCTACTTCAATAAGAACAACCATTCTCTGAAACCAAACAGCCATCTCAGGATTTGGGATCATAACCTTCATAACTGCAGCATAAAAGCTTGGCATACTGCTTAATATTGGTGTTGGCATAGCGGCAGCACTACCTTCGGCAGTTGCTGAAGCTCCAGAATTAGCTGATGTGTATAACCATTCAAAAGGCATTTTTATATTCCCTGACATAATCCAGCTGTCTGTATTTGGTCCATACATTAATGATTTAAATCCTTCTTTTGCCCAAGTATCTTCACCGATGAATTTCTTTAAGCCCTCAAGTAACCAAATACAACCCATAAACAATCTTAGTGGAACAAGCCATAATCTATTTGCCTTTGAGGATAAATGTCCTCTCATTATACTTCTCTTATCTTCCATGGAGAAGAATTCATGAATTAAATAATGATAGCAAGCATTAATATTATTTACCCCCCATAGATAGTGAAGGTTAACTAGATGTTTCATTACCATTGCAAAGAATCCGGCTAATTTCATACCTGAAAGATTGGCAACGCAGTATCTTCCACCAATTGAAACCATAAAACCATGATATTTTCCATTGTATTTTGTCATTTCTTTCTTTTCTATTGATGCTACTATATTATTAACTACTGTACCACCAGTTTGAAGTGCTGCTTCAACTATTTGAGGGTTTACACCACAGGAACCCCCTTCATTATAAGCAATATCACCAACTACAAATACATTTTCTTTGTTAGCTGCTTGCAAATATTCGTTGGAAACTAGTCTGCCAGCACGGCCACTTTCTAATCCATATTCTTTTGATTCTTGATTAGCTTGTATACCGCAAGTCCAAATAAGAGTTTGAGTTGGAATTTCCTTTCCATTTTTTAGTCTTATACTATTTGAACCTACTTCAACTATTGGAGAGTTCTTTAAAAGTTCGATTCCATGTTTAGTCATATACTTTTCAGCTTTATCTGCTTGCTGTCTATCAAGCATGTTTAAAATAGTAGACATTGCTTCTACAACTAAGAGTTTAACTTCCTTTTCATCAACATTATATTCTTCAGCTAGTTTAGTTTTCCATTCAAGAAGTTCTCCAGCCATTTCAATTCCAGTAAATCCAGAACCAGCTACTACAAAAGTAAGCATTTCATGCCTTTTCTTTTCATTTCTTTCTTTTGAAGCTTTTTCAAACATTGATTGGATATGGCTTCTTATTTTTATCGCGTCTTCAAATGACCAAAGTGTAAATCCATTTTCCTTTACTCCTGGTACTCCAAAGAATGCAGGTTCTGAACCAGTACCTATTACAAGATAATCATACTCATATTTGCTATAAGTAGTAGTTACAACTTTTTTATCAGTATTTACATTTTCTATATAATCTGTAACCACATTAACCTTTGTCCTACTAAAAATCTTACTAAGTTCAATTTGGACTGATTCAGGATGAACTCTTCCTCCTGCAACTTCATGAAGTTCTGTCATTAAAGTATGAAAAGGATTTTTATCAATTAATGTTATTTCTACAGAATTATCTTTTTTATACTTTTTAGCTAGTTTTTTTGCTACATGTACGCCACTATATCCAGCGCCTAAAATTAGTATTTTTGTATTGGTCGACATTTAATCACCTCTTTAATATATTCATAATTAATTACCCTTATAAATAAATTTTATATCTAAATTAAGAATATGTCTACATCCTTAACTACATATATATGATACAATAATGTGTTATGTAATATCAAGAGTAAATATATGTTCATATGTGAATTTATGGATGTGTAAATTAGGTTTAACAGTAAATATAAATAGAAATAGCCATAATATTGAAAATTATACTAGCAAAAACTTATATATTTGTGTATAATTTCATTGTAAAGGTTTTAATGGTAGGTTTGTTATTTGACAAACTTCATGAAGGTATTAACTTAATTATTAAGGGGGAAGAATTGAATGAAGAGAAGATGGTTATCAGGAGTACTTGCTTTAAGTATCGTATGTACAAGTTTATTTGTAGGATGTCAAAAGAGAGAGGAAACAAAACCTGCTTCATCAAATGAAAAAACTCAAGCGGCTTTAAAGGATGGAAAATATAAGGCAGAAGCTTCAGATTTTGATGAAAGAGGGTGGAAGCCATTTGTTGAAGTAGAAGTAAAGGATGGAAAAATTTCTGTAGCTAAATTTGACTATGCTAATAAAGATGGAAAATTAAAGAGTGAAGATGCAGAATATAACAAGAACATGGAAGCTAAGGTTAAAACAGGTCCAGCTAAATACACTAAAGAGTTAGCTGCTGCATTAATTGAGAAACAAGATCCTGCTAAAGTTGATACTATAGCTGGTGCAACTCATTCCGTAGAAAACTTTAAGAAACTTTCTACAGGATTACTTGAAAACGCTAAAAAAGGTGATACTTCAGTATTAAAGGTTACTTTCGAGGCTGAACAAAAAGCAGTTACTTTAAAGGATGGAAAATATAAGGCAGAAGCTTCAGATTTTGATGATAAGGGATGGAAGCCATTTGTTGAAATGGAAGTAAAAGACGGAAAGATTTCTGTAGCAAAATTTGACTATACTAACAAAGATGGAAAGCTAAAGAGTGAAGATGCAGAATATAACAAGAATATGGAAGCAAAAGTTAAAATAGGTCCAGCTAAGTATACTAAAGATTTAGCTGCTGCGCTAGTTGAAAAACAAGACCCTGCTAAAGTTGACACTGTGGCTGGTGCAACTCACTCTGTAGAAAATTTTAAAAAGCTTTCTACAGAATTACTTGAAAATGCAAAAAAAGGTGATACAGCAGTATTAAAAGTTAATTTTGCTAAATAATAAAATGTATGAAATAATTATATATAAAGACCTTAGGTTAATAAACCTAGGGTCTTTTATTTAGAAAATATATAAGGAGGATATTATAAAATGTTTAATATAAAAAAGTTATATTTGACATTAATATCGATTATAGTTACTATATCTACCGCGGCATGCAGTAGCGGAAGCTTCACTAAATACAGTTCACCTATAAGTAAAACTGATTTTTTCATGGGTACAGTAGTAAAAATTTCGTTATACGATAAAAAAGATGAAAGTATAATTACTAGGGCATTTGACAGAATAAAAGAAATTGAGAATGAGGTAAGTATAAATAAACAAGGTACAGAACTTGAAAGGTTAAATAGTTTTGCTGGAAAATCTCCTCTAAAAGTCAAAGATGATACATATTTAATAATAAAAAAGGGGTTGGAATACTCTAAGTTGTCACAGGGAAGCTTTGACATAACCATAGGCCCAATTGTAAAACTTTGGAGTATTGGGCTCCCAGAAGCTAAGGTGCCAACTGAATCAGAAATAAGTGATAAATTAAAACTTGTAGGGTATAAAGATGTTAAAATAAATGAAGATAAGTCTATTTTTTTAGAAAAGCCAGGAATGAATATCGATTTAGGTGGCATTGCAAAGGGATATACTGCAGACGAAGTTGTAGAGATACTCAAACAAAATGAAGTAAAGAGCGCGGTTATAGATTTGGGAGGAAATGTATTTGCGTTGGGCAGTAAGATCGACGGACAGCCATGGAAAATAGGAATTCAAAATCCATTTGAAGTAAGAGGGAAAATTATTGGTACCATTGATGTTCAAAATAAATCTATTGTTACATCGGGTATATATGAAAGATTTATAGAAAAAGATGGGAGAAGGTATCATCATATTTTGAGCCCATTTAATGGGTATCCATATAATAATGAAATTGCAGGGGTAACCATAGTAAGTGATAAATCCATAGATGGAGATGCACTTTCCACTACTGTATTTTCAAAAGGATTAAATGGCGGAATGAAGTTTGTTAGGGAAACTAAAGGAATAGAAGCTATTTTTGTAACTAAAAACAAAGAGGTATATATAACTGATGGATTAAAGAATAACTTTAAACTTACAAATACTGAATTTAAGATGATGAACTAGCTAGGAGGAAGAGAAATGTCACTAAGTGGGTTTTTAAAATTTGTTGAAATTCAAACAAAGGTTGCAAGTGTTATACCATTTATACTTGGAACACTTTATTCATTATATAGATATGAAACTTTTAATTTTGAAAATTTTATAACTATGTTTATATCATTAATAACATTTGATATGGCTACCACAGCCATTAATAATTACTGTGACTATAAAAAAGCACATACAAATGAGGGATATGATTATAAAGTAAAAAATGCAATTGAAAAATACAATATAAGACAATCTACAGCAGTATTTATAATATTTACTTTATTAATAATTGCAACTGCAGCTGGAATAACATTGACCCTTAACACAAATGTTGTTGTTTTATTTATAGGTATTGTTTCCTTTATAGCAGGCATTTTATATACATTTGGTCCTATTCCGATTTCTCGAATGCCTTTAGGAGAAGTTTTTTCAGGAATATTTATGGGATTTTTAATTACATTTTTGTCTATATATATTCATATATATAATGAAAATATTGTAACGATAATGTATCAAAGCAATATATTAAAGATTAACACAAATATATTCGAAGTGTTTTATATATTTTTAGTTTGTATACCATCTATAAATGGAATTGCAAACATAATGCTTGCTAATAATATTTGTGACGTTGAAGAAGATGTTATAAACAAAAGATTTACACTTCCATATTATATAGGGAAAAAATCTGCATTGAAATTATTCAAAGTTTTATATTATATCAGCTATTTAGATATAATAATATTAGTAATACTAAGTATTTTGCCAGTAACGTCTTTATTGACCCTCTTTACTTTAATTCCAATAAATAAAAATATAAAATTATTTTATAGCCAGCCAGTTAAAAGCAAGACATTTGTTTTAGCAGTTAAAAATTTTGCATTAATAAACTTAACTTATATTACTTCAATATTAATAATGACTGTAGTTAATTATTTATAGGTTTATTATCTTGACATATAGTATGTATAGTAGTAAGATTATATTGTCAATTGAATATTATGTATTCAGGTGCCTATTTAAAAGTAGGTGAAAAGGGAATGCGGTTAAATTCCGCGGCAGCCCCCGCTACTGTAAGTGATGACGAGCCTTTCATATCCACTCTTTAATAAAGGGGAAGGGAAAGGTAAGAGTGATTCATAAGCCAGGAAACCTGCCTGTGATATTTTTTAAGAGCTTTCGGCGGGAAAGATCACAAATGTGTTTGATAAAATCCGGCTTTGTCCGGTTTTTTTATTTGTTGATAACAGTAGGCGAAAGTCTGCTGTTTTTTACTATTTATAAGGACTCCTAGAAATTTAAAATAAATCTCCTATCAAACTATCAATGGTTAGTTTGTCCATAAATCTAACCATTGATAATTTTAAATTAATAATTGAAATTTTAATATACATAATAGATAATATATAATGGATAATACATATATAGAAAGGAAGTGGCTTTATGCCAAAGATAATGTTACAGGGGACAGGCTCTACTGTCGGAAAAAGTATACTAGTAACAGCATTATGTAGAATATTTAAGCAAGATGGATATAGTGTATGTCCTTACAAATCACAAAATATGGCGTTGAATTCATATATAACTCATGATGGTAAGGAAATGGGAAGAGCTCAGGTACTTCAGGCTTATGCAGCGGGATTGGAACCAGAAGTGTACATGAATCCTATACTTTTAAAACCATCCAGCGATAAAAAGTGTCAAATTGTATTCAATGGTAAGGTATATGGAAATAGCACTGCTATGGAATACCATAATATGAAACTTCAATTTGCAGAAAAGTTAAAGGAAGAATTTGAAAAAATAGAAAAACAATTTGATATAATAGTAATTGAAGGAGCAGGAAGCCCAGCTGAAATAAATTTAAGAGAAAGAGATATAGTAAACATGGGTCTTGCAGAGATGGTAGATGCACCAGTGCTTCTGGTAGGAGATATAGATAAGGGTGGTGTGTTTGCATCACTGGCAGGAACACTTCTTTTACTAAGTGATGATGAGAAGAATAGAGTCAAGGGAACTATAATAAACAAGTTCCGCGGAGACATAGATATATTAAAACCAGGTATCAATATGCTTGAAGATATAATACATAAACCTTGTATTGGAACTGTACCATACTTTACATTAGATTTAGAGGATGAAGATGGTGCAACAACATTTAACAAGGAAAAAACTAATGACATAGATATAGCAATTATAAAACTTCCTCATATTTCAAATTTTACAGATTTTGATGCGTTAAAGCTTGAAGAAGATGTTTCAGTGAGATACATAACTTCCAAAGAAGAGTTTGGAAATCCGGACCTCTTAATAATTCCAGGAACAAAAAACACTATAGAAGATTTGCTTAAATTAAGAAAAACAGGTCTTGAAGAAATGATAAAAAACTATTCTAAACAAGGAATGGTTATGGGTATCTGTGGAGGATACCAAATGCTTGGAAATATATTAAAAGATCCTTATGGAGTAGAATCTAATTGTGAAGAAACAAAGGGTATGGGACTTTTAGATGTAGATACAGTATTTGAAAAGGAAAAGGTCACTACAAGAGTTAAGGCTAAAGGACATGAATGTGACATATATGGTTATGAAATTCACATGGGAATTTGTACTTATGGGGAAAATGCAAAGCCAATGTTTAGTATATATGATTGCAATGGGGAAGCTCAGGAAAGATTAGATGGAGCAGTAAGTAAAGAAGAAAATGTACTTGGAACTTATATACATGGCATATTTGATGGGGTGGAGTTTAGAGAAAAGCTTATAAATAAATTAAGAGCTAAAAAAGGAATTGAACTTAAAAAATCTAAGGACTATGAAAATATAAGAGAAAAGAACTTAGATATGCTGGCAGACATAGTAAGAAGAAGTCTTGATATGGATAAGATATATGAAATAATGGGACTTAAGAAGTAGGAGTTTCTAAATGATACATTTAATAGATTTAACTTTGGCAGTAATAATTGATTGGATAATAGGAGACCCATATTGGTTTCCTCATCCAGTTATATATATAGGGAAACTTATAAGGGCTTTGGAGAGCAAAGGAAGAAAGATATGCAAGACCGATAAAGCGTTGAAGACCTTTGGAGGAATTATCGTTTTAATTGTAGTTTGCACTAGTTTTATAATTCCATTTTTGATGCTTTACATAGTTAGAGATAATTTTTGGATTTATCACATTTTAAATATATTTATATTATGGACTACACTTGCTTGTAAGTCCTTAGGTAATGAAGCAAAAAAGGTGTATGATTCATTGAAGATGGATGATATAAAGGATGCTAGGCTAAAACTCTCCTACATAGTTGGCAGAGATACCAATGATTTAAGTGAAGAAGAAATAATCAGAGCAGATGTAGAAACTGTGGCGGAAAATGCCTCTGATGGAATAATTGCCCCTCTTTTTTATGCAATGATAGGCGGCGCACCATTAGCTATGATGTATAAGGGAATAAATACTATGGATTCAATGCTTGGATATATGAATGAAAAGTTTTTACATATAGGATTTTTTCCAGCTAAGGTAGATGATTTATTTAACTTGATACCTGCAAGAATTTCAGGAATACTAATGTGTCTTGCAGCACCAGTGGTTAATGGAAATATAATAAATAGCTTTAAAATAATGATTAGAGATAGAAGAAACCATAAAAGTCCTAATTGTGCCTATCCTGAAGCAGCTACAGCAGGAGCTTTAAGAATACAAATCGGGGGAATTAATAGGTATTTTGGCGAGATAGTATATAAGCCTACTATTGGAGATAAGATAAATGAGTTAAGTTATACTCATATATTTGGAAGTATAAAGCTTATGTATGCATCAGAAATTTTAATGATTATATTATATGCATTTATAATGCTTAATTTGAGGTGATGGAATTGCAGCATGGCGGAGATATATATACAGAAGGGCTTCTTAAAGGAAGGGAGCTTATAGATTTTAGTTCTAATATAAACCCTTTGGGAATACCAGAAAGTTTTACAAACCGTATTGATGAAGCGGTAAAAAATTTGGGCAGATATCCAGATGCTAAATATAGAGAGCTTAGATATAACTTAAAGGAATATATAAATAAAAGTCCCATTCTCTTTAATGATAAAAAAGAGCAGGATTTTGTAAATGAAGAGTACATAGTAGTTGGGAATGGAGCAGCGGAAGTAATTGATTTAGTAATAAGCCAATTTAAGAGTATATTAATTATGGCTCCATCTTTTGGGGAATATGAAGAAGATGCCCTGAAATGGGGACTTAATATAAGATATTCCAAGCTTACAGAAGATATGGAGTACAATTATGAAGATATAATGATAAAACTTCCTAGTATAGATGCTTTAATAATAGGTAATCCCAATAATCCTAACGGTTCCATAATAAATAGAGAAAAGTTTAAATCTATACTTGAGTTTTGTGAGGAAAATAATAAAAAGGTAGTAATAGATGAAGCTTTTATAGAATTTGTAGGAGATACAAATCAAAGTTTTGTAGATCAAATTAAAAACTTTAAATGTTTATTTATAGTAAGAGCTTTAACTAAGTTTTATGCAATGCCCGGAATAAGATTAGGTTTTGGATTATGTAGAGATGTTGAATTTCTAAAAGAAATAAAAGCAAGGCAAAATCCATGGAATATAAATTCTTTTGCAGAAGTAGCTGCAAAATATGTGCTTAAAGATAAAGAGTATATACAAAGGTCATTAAATTGGATAAAGGAAGAACGAGATTACTTAAGCAAAGAATTAAAAACTATTTCTTTTATAGATAAAGTTTATAAAACTCATGGTAATTTTATATTATGCAAATTAAAAAGCATAAGCTGCCATAAATTTTACGATATGTGCCTAGAGAAAAATGTAGTTATAAGAAAATGTGATAATTATAAAGGACTTGGCAAGGAATATGTAAGACTTGCAATAAAAGATAGAAGCACCAATTATATTCTCATAGAAGCTATTAAAAATTTAAATATAGATGAGGTGTATTAAAATGAAATTTCTCAAAAATAACTTTAAAACTATGCTATTTCTAGCGCTTGGCATAATAGTTACAATTGCTCCTAATGCATATGCTATGCACATAGCAGAAGGATTTTTGCCTCCAGTTTGGGCGGGAATTTATTTCGTAATTTCAATACCTTTTATAGTTATTGGACTTAAACACATAAGAAAGCAAACTGAAAAGAATGGAGATTTAAAAATGCTTTTAGGGCTTGTTGCAGCCTATGCATTTATACTTTCAGCTATGAAAATTCCATCCGTTACAGGAAGCTGTTCCCATCCAACAGGAACAGGTCTTTCAGCTATAATATTTGGACCATTTATATCATCAGTGGTAGGACTTGTAGTACTTGTTTTTCAAGCACTTTTCCTAGCTCATGGAGGAATTACTACATTAGGTGCTAATACTTTTTCAATGGGAATTGTGGGCCCGATAGTTGCTTATCTTTTATATACTGCTTTGAAAAATAAAAATAAGAAAGTAGCAGTTTTTACTGCAGCATGTTTTGGAGATTTAGCAACTTATTTAGTAACTTCTGTGCAGCTTGCATTAGCTTTTCCATCTCAAACAGAAGGATTAATGCACTCTTTTATAAAATTTGTATCTATATTTTCAATAACTCAAATACCTTTAGCTATAATAGAAGGAATTGTTACAGTTATATTGTTTGAATTCATTACTAAATATTCTTCTAAGGAATTAGAGATATTAGGAGGGGCAAGATAATGAAAAGAGGAACTTTAGGTTTAATTACATTATGTATTGCAATAATGGGATTATCTCTTCTTATTGGAACTGCCAGAGGAGGAGAATTTGGTGGAGCAGATGGACAAATAGAGGAAGTTATAAGTGAAGTAAATCCAAATTATACTCCATGGTTTGAAAGTGTATGGACACCACCCTCAGGAGAAATAGAGAGTCTTTTATTTGCAGCACAGGCATCCATAGGAGCGGGATTTATGGGATATTACATAGGAAAGAAGAAAAATGCTAAAGCTTATAATGGCTCTTGCCAGAAGGAGTAAGCTTGCATATATACATCCTTTGGAAAAGGCATGTCTTGCAATAATTCCTATAATAATAATGGGATTTGTTAAAAATCCCATTATTGTAATTATAAATATTTTGGTATTTATAATATTACATATAAAAACTAATAATAATTTGGAAGTAGTAAGGAAATTTTCTTTAGAAATTGCCTTATTTTCTGCGTTTTCATCCATTACTTTTGTACTTGATTATGGATGGAGTTTTGTATTAGTAATAATTTTGAGAAGTATTTCTGCAGGATTATGTCTTTCTTTTTTTTCATTGACAACTCCCATAGATCAAATATTTTATGTTTTATCTAAAAGAAAAAGCCTAAGGGATATATGTGATATAGCTAAGTCCATGGAAAGATTTCTTGTAGTAATAAATGAGGAGTACAACATAATGTACAACTCCATGAAATCTAGGGGAGGATTTGATAGTTTTAGCTTAAAAATAAAGAGTACGGGAAAACTAGCAGCGCTTTTATTTGTGAATACAATGGAGAGATGGAAAAATATAAAAGAGGGAATATATAGCAGAGGATATAGAGGATATATGCCGTATATTTATAAGGAATTTCATTTTTCAATGCCGAGATTTATGTTTGTAATGATTTACGACTTAATTTTAATTACATTAGCATTTTATTTTAAATAATTTATGGAGATGGTAGCTTAAATGTTAGGAGTCATAGGTTTAAAGTCCAATGTGAAATTGGAGATAAGAGAAAAACTTTCTATAATACCAAAGCACTATGGAAGAGCCCTAGAAGGCTTAATGGAAGTCTGTGAAGAAGTGCTAATACTCAGCACCTGCAATAGAACGGAAATATATTATAACTCAACTAAAAGTTATGAAGAAGTAATTTTTAAGATATTTGAAAAGCTTAACTGGCATGAAGATTATTTTAAGTACATATTTCATTATGAAGAAGAAAATGCAATAAACCATATAATGCAGGTTGTATGTGGATTTGATTCTTTAATACTTGGAGAAGATCAAATACTTGCACAAGTTAAAGAATCATATAAAATTGCACTAGAACATAAAAGCATAAAAAAAGATCTTCAAAAGCTTTTTCAAATGGCAATCACCTGTGGGAAGGAATTTAGGTGTAAAACTGAACTCTATAAAGTGCCTGTATCTTCAGCATCTATTTCTGTAAGTCAAGCAAGAAGAGATGGAGCTAAGAGTTTTATGGTGCTTGGCTATGGTGAAGTAGGAAGTTTAGCATGTAAATACATTATGGCAGGCAGCTTTGAAAAGCTATATATTGCAGTAAGAAATACTTCAGTTGTAAATATAGATGATTCAAGGGTGAAGGTGATAAATTTTAATGAGAGAGCAGATTACTATAAGTATGTAGATTCTATAATAAGTTGCACTTCTGCACCTCATACAGTGGTATATAGCTCAGAATTGCCACTAAAGTCTCTTAGTATATATGATTTAGCAGTGCCAAGAGATGTGGATGAAGAAGTGAATTATATGGAAAATATTAAGCTTTATGATATAGATAAAATAAGTTCTATGAACGATGAGAATTGCAAAAGAAGAGAAGAGATAATGAAATCTAATATGGATATAATCCATAAATATAAACAGGAATTCTATGAGTGGAGAAGCATTAAAGAAGTTTCAGGAGACATTTTAAAGCTTAAATCTCAAGGTGAAAAAGTATATAGAAGTAGATTCGAAACTTTTATAAATAAAAAGGATACCAAAGACAGTGAAAAGTTAGCTGAAGTCCTTTTAAAAAGCACTTCAGATGCTTATATAAACAGAGCTATTGAAGTATTAAAAGAAGAGAAGCTGAAAGGCAGGTATGAGGAATGCTTGAAGCTAATAGAGAGGATATTTTACCAGGCGGAATAAATGATGTATTTTTATCTATTGTTTCTTGTAAGATAAATGTTTTAATAGTAGGAGGAGGAAGAGCGGGATTTATAAAAGCTAAAACTCTTACTGAAAGAGGCTGCAATGTTACAGTAGTATCTCCAGAGCTTTCCTCTGACTTTAAAACTTTAAAAGAATATAACAATATTAAATTTATTAAAGATACATACAAAAGAGAATATATACGAGATAAACATTTAATAGTTATTGCAGTTCCAGAAGAATTTGCAATTGAAGTAAAGAAACATTGTGAAGAAGAGTTTAAAGTGTACATAGCTTCTTATAACTTTAGAGAAGGAATAGCAGTGCTCCCTTATCAAAGAAGTACTAAGAATATGACTTTTGCTCTGAAATCCATAAAGGCTAGCCCTAAAACCACTAGATTTATTGGACAAAAGCTTGAAAAAACCTTAAAGGAATATGATGATTTTATGGAATATTCTTGTAGGTTGAGAGAAAAATTAAAAATATATGAAAATAGAGAAGAAATACTGAGCTTTATATCAAGTGATGATTTTTATTTCTCTTATACTAAAAATAAACAAGATTTAATACTTAAAATGTTTTTTGGAGATGATTTTAATGAATATAATAGTAGCTACTAGAAAGAGTGCTTTGGCACAAACTCAAACAAATTTGGTTATAAATGACATAGAACAAAAGCATAATGTGAAATGTGAAAAGCTTTTAATAGAAACTACTGGAGATAAGATACTTGATAGAACGTTAGACAAGATAGGGGGAAAAGGGCTTTTTATAAAGGAAATTGAAATGGCACTTTTAAAAGACAGGGCTCACATTGCGGTTCATAGTATGAAAGATATGCCATACGAGCTTCCTTTAGATTTTGTAATAGGAGCAATTCCTGAAAGGGAAGATGTACGAGATGTTTTAGTATCCAGGGATAATATGAGGTTTAAAGACTTGCCTAAGGGAGCAAAGATAGGAACAAGCAGCCGTAGAAGAGCTTCAGAACTTAAGCTTTTAAGGCCAGATTTAGAAATAGTTCCTATAAGAGGAAATGTTCAAACTAGAATAGATAAAATAGAAAAGTTAGGACTTCATGGAACTATACTTGCAGCAGCAGGGCTTAAAAGACTTCAAATGGAGCATGTAATAGCAGAATATTTCAATCCACATGATTTAGTTCCTGCAGTGGGACAGGGAGCTTTAGGGATAGAAATAAAAAGTGGAAGCCCCTATATAAAATACATAGAGAATATAGACGATAAGCATACAAGAATATGCGTAGAAGCGGAAAGAAGCTTTATGAGAGCTTTAAAGGGTGATTGTCATTCAACAATTGGTGCTTATGCACAAATCGCTGGAAGTGACATGAATATAGTTGGAATATTTGAAGTCAATGGTAAAGTTGTGAAAAAGGATATAACAGGAAACGTAGAGGATTATATAAATTTAGGTAAAAAATTAGCTGAAAAAATAATGGAATAACTTAAGGAGGAAATTATGGCAAAGGTTTATCTTATAGGAGCAGGTCCAGGAGATGAGGAGCTTATAACTCTTAAGGCAATAAGAGTTTTGAAAAAATGTACGGCTGTAATGTACGATAGATTAGCAGGCCCAGGAATATTAAAATATTTAAATGGGGATTGTGAGATATATTATTGTGGTAAGGAACCGGGATGCCACTATAAAACTCAAGAAGAAATAAATGAAATGCTAGTAGGACTCGCTAAAAAGGGCCATGTAGTTGGAAGAATAAAAGGGGGAGATCCTTATGTATTTGGAAGAGGTGGAGAAGAAGCCTTAGCATTAATTGAAGAAGGCATAGAATTTGAAACTGTTCCAGGCATAACTTCTGCTATATCTGTATTAAGTTATGCAGGTATCCCTGTAACTCATAGAGCTATTGCTCAAAGCTTTCATATATTTACGGGAATGACAGCTGAAAAGGCAAATATAAACTGGAGTGGGGCAGCAAAATCAAACGGTACTCTTGTATTTTTAATGGGATTTAGAAACTTTGACATAATAAAGGCTAGGCTCATGGAAAATGGAGTTAGTGAAGATACCCCTGCAGCAATTGTTATGAGAGGTACTACTTCAAAGCAAAAGAAGGTTATAGGTACTTTAAAGGATGTAAAAGAAAAGGCAATAGAGGCGGGTATAACTTCTCCTTGTATCATAGTTGTAGGGGAAGTAGTGCAATTTCATGATCAATTTAATTGGTATGAAAAGAAACCTTTATTTGGGCAAAATATATGTATAACTCGTTCTAAGGAGCAGTCACAGGAAATAAAGGAAAAGTTAATAGATTTAGGAGCTCAAGTTACAGAAATAAATACTATTAAAATAGTAAATACAAATTCTAGCTTAAATACATATAAGGATAAGATAGAAAGTTATGATTACATCGCACTAACAAGCGTGAATGGAGTAAATGTATTCTTTGATTATCTAATAAAAAATGAAATTGATTTAAGAAATATAAAAGCTAAGTTCTGCGCTATAGGACCTGCAACAGCTAGAGCGCTAAAATCAAAAGGAATACTTCCTTTTATAGTAGCAGAAGAATTTGTAGCAGAAGACTTATTTGAGAAAATGAAAGAATATGTAAAACCAAATGATAAGGTACTTCTTCCACGTTCTGCAAAGTCTAGAGCATTCTTAAAAGAAGCCTTAGTAGAAAAAGGATGTAGTGTAGATGAAGCACATACTTATGATATAGAAAAGGGAGCCTCACCAGAAGAAGGAGTTTTTGAGGAAGTGGATACAGTACTTTTCACAAGTCCTACAACTGTGAGAAACTTAATAGATATGGTTGGAAAAGAGCAAGTATCTCAAAAGAGATGCATAGCTATAGGGCCAATAACAGCAAAAGAACTAGATGCAAATGGAATAAATCACGAAGTTTGTGAAGAATATACTACTGAAGGAATGGTGAAGCACTTAAGTGTTAGAAATTAGAAATAAGTACTAGGAACTATTTAGTGACTAGTGATAATTAAAATGAAAGAAGGGTTTTGTTTTGTTTAGAAGACATAGAAGACTTAGAAAAAATGAAGCTATAAGAAGTATGGTTAGAGAAACTGTTTTAATGCCAGAAGATTTTATATATCCATTATTTGTTATAGAGGGAGAAAATATAAAAAGAGAAATAAGTTCCCTTCCAGGAAATTATCATTATTCTTTAGATAGATTGGCAGAAGCTATAAAAGAAGTTGAAGAAGCCGGAGTAAGGGGTGTAATACTCTTTGGAATACCTTCTCATAAGGATGAAATAGGATCAGGAGCTTTTGATAGTGAAGGAATAATTCAAAAAGCGGTAAGAAAAATAAAAGAAATATCTAAAGACATTTATGTTATAACAGATGTATGCATGTGTGAATACACAAGTCATGGACACTGTGGAATAATTCATGATCACGATGTGGATAATGATGAAACTTTAGAATACATAGGAAAAGTTGCATTATCTCATGCTAAAGCAGGTGCTGATATGGTAGCACCATCTGATATGATGGATGGAAGAATTCAAATTATTAGAGATGTATTAGATGACGCTGGATATAAAAATGTGCCAATAATGGCTTATAGTGCAAAGTACTCATCAGCCTTTTATGGTCCTTTTAGGGAAGCAGCAGGATCGGCACCAGAATTTGGTGATAGAAAGAGTTATCAAATGGATCCAGCAAATCTAAGAGAAGCAATGCTTGAAATAGAAGATGATATAAATGAAGGAGCAGACATAATAATGGTTAAACCAGCTCTTTCATATTTAGATGTTATAAGATGGGCAAGAGATAGATATGATCATCCAATAGCAGCGTATAGTGTAAGCGGCGAATATGCTATGGTGAAGGCAGGAGCAAAGCTTGGATATATAGATGAAAAGAAAATAGCATTAGAAATGCTAACTTCTATAAAAAGAGCTGGAGCAGACATGATTATAACTTACTACGCAGTAGAAGCAAGCCGTTGGATTAAGAATAGTTAGCCAGTATTCAGTAACCAGTGGCTAGAAAATGTAGAAATTTTGCTATGCAAAGTTTCATCCGAGATTGGCAACTGGTTACTAAAAAGAAAGAGGTGTAACGTAGAGTGAGAAATCTTGAGATATTTAGAGAATCAGAAAAATACATGCCTGGTGGAGTTAATAGCCCTGTTAGAGCTTTTAAAAGTGTAGGTATGAATCCTCCAATACTTAAAAGTGGCAATGGTTCAAGAGTTGTTGATGAGGAAGGTAATGAATACATAGATTTTGTAGCTTCTTGGGGACCTATGATACTTGGACACAATGATGAGGATGTAATGAAGGCAATAGAAGATATGCTTAAAAACGCAATAAGCTTTGGAGCGCCTACAGAAATTGAACTTAAACTTGCAAAACATATGTGTGAAACCTTAGATAATATAGATATGATAAGAATGGTAAACTCAGGAACAGAAGCTACTATGAGTGCTATAAAGCTTGCTCGTGGATATACTAAAAGAGATAAAATAATAAAATTTGCAGGATGTTATCATGGACATTTTGATGGATTTTTAGTAGAAGCAGGTTCAGGAGTTTTAACAGAGGGAATACCAGGTTCCCCTGGGGTGCCAGAAGCAAGTGTAAAAAACACTTTAATTGCACAGTATAATGATTTAGAAAGTGTTAAAATGCTATTTGAAAAAGAGGGAAATGAAATTGCAGCAATAATTGTAGAGCCTGTAGCTGGCAATATGGGAGTAATACCTGCAAAGCTAGAATTTTTAAAAGGCATGAGACAGATCTGTGATCAGTATGGAAGCCTTTTAATATTTGATGAGGTAATGTCAGGATTTAGGGTAGCTTATAAGGGAGCTCAAAGCTTATATGGTGTAAAACCTGATTTAACTACATTTGCAAAGATAATGGGAGGTGGACTTCCAACTGGTGCTTATGGTGGAAAAAGAGAAATTATGAGTCAGCTTTCCCCTATGGGACCTGTTTATCAAGCAGGAACCATGTCAGGAAATCCAGTGGTTATGGCAGCCGGGCTTGCGGCACTTACAAAGCTTTATCAAAATCCTAAGTATTATGAACACATTGAAGAAATAGGAACACTTCTTAAAGAAGGTGTAGAAGAAATAGCAAAGGAAAAGAATCTGCCTATAGTAGTAAATAGATGCGGTGGAATGATTACTTTATTCTTTACAAAGAAGGATAAAGTTCAATCCTATGAAGATGTTAAAACATGTGATACAGACCTTTTCACAAGATACTTTAAGCATATGCTTGAAAATGGAATATATCTTCCACCTTCACAATTTGAAGCTATGTTTATTGGAGTTAAACATAGTAGAGAAGATATAAAAAAATTCTTAGATGTTTTAAGAAAGTTTTAACGGGTGTCTAATATGAAAGCTATAATGATATCTTCAAATAGCAGCGGTGGTGGAAAGACCACCGCTACATTAGGACTTATGAGAGCCTTTATGAAAAGGGGAAATGAAGTTCAAGGTTATAAAGTTGGGCCTGACTATATAGATCCTGCTTTTCATAGTCGCATAACAGGTAAAATCTCAAGAAATTTGGATTTATATCTTATGGGTGAGGAAGGAACTAAAGCTTCCTTTAGCAGAGGAAAAGGAAATTTGGGAATAGTAGAAGGAGTTATGGGACTTTACGATGGCAAGGGAATAGACTCTAAATATTCCACAGCTCACGTGGCAAAAGTACTAGACCTTCCTATAGTTCTTATAATTTCTCCTAAAGCACAAAGTGCTACTTTATGTGCAGAAATAAATGGACTTATAAATTTTGAAAATGCAAATATAAAAGGTGTTATATTAAATAATATTTCCGAAAGTTACTTTAAGCTTTTAAAGGCTGCTATAGAATATAACTGTAATATTAAGGTATTTGGATACATTCCAAAAGAAGAAAAATTGAAGCTTGGAAGCAGACACTTAGGACTTATACAAAGCAGTGAAATAGATGATTTAGAAGAAAAGATTGAGTTATGTAGTGAGCTCATAGAAAGATATGTAAATCTTGATGAGCTTTTACAAGAATTTAGTGAAGTGAAAAGCTATGAAGATAAGTTTCATATAGAAAATAAAAACTTGAATATAGCTGTAGCATATGATAAAGCATTTAGTTTTTATTATAAGGAAAACCTAGAGCTTCTAGAAGAAGCGGGAAAGATAGCTTATTTTAGTCCTCTAAAGGATAAGAAACTCCCTGAAAATGTAGATTTTGTTTACATAGGTGGAGGATATCCTGAAGTATTTATAGATGAATTAAGTAAAAATAAGGAGTTGCTTGGAGATATTAAAAACAAGCTTCAAAATGGCATAAGATGCTATGCAGAATGTGGTGGGCTTATGTATCTTACAGAAGGAATAGATACTAAAGAACATAATTTAAATACTGTGGGATTTTTTAGTGGGAGAACACTTATGACAACCAAACTTCAAAACTTTGGTTATGCAGAAATAACTATAGATAAAGAAAACAGTATTTTACCTAAGAAAACAAAAATAAACTGCCATGAATTTCATAAGTCCTATGTCGACAGCAGTGAAGAAAAGATATATAAACTGACGAAAACTATGTATGATGGTACTGAAAAGAATTGGACATGCGGCTACATGAAAAATAATACATTAGGTGGGTATGCACATGTGCACTTCTTTGGAAACTTAGAGTTTTTAGAATACCTGTTAAAAAAATAAAGGGTGGTGTTTTTATCAATGGATTACATAAAAAAACCAATGGACATTGAAGTAAAGAGTTTTGAAATAATTGGCGAGGAAATGGGACCTCACAATTTTGATGATAGAGAGCTTAAAATAATAAAAAGGCTTATACATACTACAGCAGATTTTGAATTTAAAAATATTACATATATTAGGGATGGAGCCATAGATGCTGCACTTAGCATTTTAAAAAAGGGAGTAACTATATATACTGATACCAATATGGCAAAGTCAGGTATAAATAAGGCTGCATTAAAGAAGTTAAATTGTAAAGTTGAGTGCTTTGTAGATAGAGAAGATGTAGCAGAAGTTGCAAAGGAAAGAGGCATAACTCGTTCTATGGCAGCAGTTGAAAAGGCTGTAGAAGAAGGAGTGGAATTTTTTGTATTTGGCAATGCTCCAACGGCTCTATTTAAATTAAAAGAGCTTACACTAGAAGGAAAAGCTAATCCAAAGTTTATAATAGGAAGTCCAGTTGGATTTGTAGGAGCTAGTGAATCTAAAGAGGAATTAGAAAAAATGGACGTGCCTATGATAACTATAAGAGGAAGAAAGGGAGGCAGTAATGTTGCTGCAGCCGTAGTAAATGCTCTTATGTACATGATTGTAGAAAGATAAATTTTAGGTGATTAAAATGCTTGATATGTATGTAAATTGCGATGGAAAGAGACTGAGATGTGGGTATACTACAGGCTCTTGTGCAGCAGCAGCGGCGAAAGCAGCTACATTATGCCTTTATGAGAATAAGGATATTAATGAAATAAGTATAGATACTCCTAAGGGAATTAGGCTTACAATTCCAGTAGAAAAGCTCATAAGAGGAGAAAACTATGTGGAATGCTGCGTCATAAAGGATGGCGGAGATGATATTGATGCAACTCATGGAGCAGAAATATGGGCAAGAGCAGAGAAAAAGCCCTCGGGATATAGTTTAAAAGGCGGAAAAGGTGTAGGAGTGGTTATGGGGGAAGGGCTTTATGTAAAAAAAGGAGAACCTGCCATAAACCCTGTACCACGACAAATGATAAATAAAGAAGTTACAGAAGTACTTCCTAAAGAATCAGGGGTAGAAATAACTATATTTGTACCTAAGGGAGAAGAAATTGCAAAAAAGACTTTTAATCCTAGACTTAACATAATAGGAGGTATATCAATACTCGGTACATCAGGAATTGTTATGCCTATGTCAGAAGATGCACTAATAGCATCAGTTGAGTTAGAAATAAATCAAAAGGTTGCAAAAGGAGCCAAAGAACTTATATTAGTATTTGGCAACATGGGAGAAACTAGAGGAAAGTCATTGGGGCTTGATGAAAACAAGATGGTTGTAATTTCAAATTATGTAGGAAAAGCTTTAAACTCATGTATTGAGAATGAAATATATGATATTACAATAATAGGCCATATAGGAAAGCTCTGCAAAATTGCAGCAGGATGCTTTAACACTCATAGCAGAGTATGTGATGTAAGAATGGAAGTAATAGCGTTAGAACTAGCTTTAATGGGATATCCTAAAGAAGTTATTGAAAAGGTATATAATGAAAAGACTACAGAAGGAGCAATCAAATTAATAGAAGAAACTCCTCTAATTACAAAAGAAGATGAATATAAGCTTTATAAAATTATAGCTGAAAAAGTAAAAAACAGAATTGAAATATTTACCTATGGCAAGGTTAAGCCAAAAGTAGTTATGTATAGTATGGAAAAAGAACTTAGTATTATAGATTAATATATAAAACAGTAAAAAGGAAGTGTTTGTGTGGTTTACATAGTAGGCATAGGGCCAGGAAGCAAAGAATACATACTTCCTCAAGCTATAAAAGTTTTAGAAAGCTCAGAAGAAATAATAGGTTTTGGAAGAGCAATAAATTCTCTAGATTTTATAGATAGTAAAAAGGTTAAGGTAAATAAAATAAGCGAAGTTAGCGAATATTTGGAGTTGAATAAACATAAAAATATTGCAGTGGCAGCCTCAGGAGATCCGTTATTTTATGGAATAACTAATTACCTAAAATCTAATTATGATGGGGAAATAAACATAGTACCAGGAATTACTTCCTTTCAGTATTTAGCCGCTAAACTTAATAAGCCTTGGCAAAATGCTTTTTTAGGAAGCCTTCATGGTAGAGAGCAGAGTTTTATAAAGGGAGTTTTAGAAAATAATTTAAGTATTTGGCTTACAGATAATAAAAACTCTCCAGAAGTTTTAGCAAAAACACTTTTAGAAAATGGATTAAACCCATATATCTATGTAGGAGAAAACTTATCCTATGAAGATGAAAGAATAGAAAGTGGAACAGCTGAAGATATTAAGAGTAAAGAATTTAACGGACTTTCTATAATGATAGTAGAAAGAGAAGAAATTGACATAAAAGATAAAGAGCTTCATTTTATAAAGGATGAGGAACTCATAAGAGGAAATTGTCCAATGACTAAGGAAGAAATAAGAATACTTAGCATAGCAAAACTAAATTTAAGAGAAGACTCCTATGTACTAGATGTAGGAGCAGGTACAGGCTCTATAAGCGTTCAAGCTGCAAAGTTTTGCCCGCTTGGAAAAGTTGTTGCTATAGAAAAAGATGAAGATGCAATAGATACTATAAAGAAAAATGTAACCAAATTTAAGCTTAATAACTTAGAGCTTATCGAAGGAGAAGCAATGGAAGTAATAAATAGTATAAATTACTCCTTTGATAGTATATTTATAGGTGGCAGCGGTGGAAATATTGAAGACATCATAAAAGAATATGGCAAGAAACTAATGCCTGGTGGCAAGATGATTTTAAACTTTATAACTATAAATAATTTATATAAAGCAATGGATGCATTAAAGAAATTAGGATATAAAGTTAGTTGCACTCAAGTTTCTATAAGTAAAACTAAAGGCGAAAGTTATATGTTATTTGGAAATAATCCAATATTTATAATAGAAGGAGAAAAATAATGGCTAAGTTATATGGAGTTGGCGTAGGCCCAGGAAGTGAAGAATTAATTACACTTAAAGCGTTAAAAGTTATACAAAATGCAAAAGTTATAGTAGCACCATCCCCTAAAGAAAACGGACAAAGTGCTGCTTTAAATATAGTAAAAAGCTTTGTAAAAGAAGATACAGAGGTAATAGTAAAGCAATTCCCTATGGGTGGAGAAGATCAAGAAGATAAGATTTACGAAGCTTTCAAAACAATAGAAGAAAGACTTCATGATGGATTAGATGTAGTATTTATAACTATAGGAGACCCATTCGTATACAGCACTTACATATATCTTTTAAAGTATATAAATGAAAAGGGATACGAAACAGAAACAGTACCTGGAATAACATCCTTTTGTGCATCTGCAAGCCTTGCAGGGGAAGCTTTAGTTATAGGAGATGAGCCGCTTCTTATATTACCATCTACAAGACTAGATACAGTAAAAGAAGATCATAAGTATTTAGTAATAATGAAGGTATATAATAATGAAGAAAGCGTAATTAACTTCTTAGAAGACAAAGGCTATGAGTATGTATATGTAAAAAGAGCTTACAGAGAAGGACAGGAAGTAATAAAAGATAGAGAAGAAATACTTAAAAATAAAGACTATATGTCACTTATAATTGCACACAAGAATTAGGGGGTAAATAAAATTGGATAATAACATAAATGTTTATTTTATAGGAGCAGGTCCTGGAGATGTAGATCTTATAACTGTTAAGGGAAGAAAGATACTTGAAAAAGCTGATGTTGTAATATATGCAGGATCACTAGTTAGCAAAGAACACTTAGATTTTTGTAAGGAATCAGTAGAAATGCACAACTCAGCATCCATGACACTAGAAGATGTTATAGATGTTATGAAAAAGGCTGCTGGCGAAAATAAAATGGTAGTGAGACTTCATACAGGAGATCCTTCCATGTACGGTGCTATAAAAGAGCAAATGGATGAGCTTAATAAATTTGATATTAAATATGAAGTTGTACCAGGAGTTAGCTCTTGTTTTGCAGCAGCTGCAGCTATAAAAAGAGAATTTACACTTCCAGGGGTTACTCAAACACTAATACTTACAAGAGTAGAGGGTAGAACACCAGTGCCAGCAGGAGAAGATTTAGAAAAGCTAGCGTCAACTGGGGCTTCTATGGCAATATTCTTATCCATAAGCATGATAGAAAAAGTAGTAGAAAAGTTAAGACGCGGATATGGAAAAAATGTTCCTATAGCTATAGTTGAAAGAGCTACTTGGGAAGATCAAAGAGTTATACTAGGAACTTTAGATGATATAGCAGAAAAGGTTAAAGAAGCTAATATAACAAAATGTGCACAAATACTTGTAGGTGATTTTATAGATACTGAGTATGATAAGAGTCTTTTATATGATAAAACTTTTACTCATATGTTTAGAGAAGGTGTATCTAAGTAACCTAGGGCCGTCTTAATAACTTGAGAGGTGCTGATTTACTATGAATATAGCAGTGATTTCCATAACTAAAAATGGGGATAACTTAGCAAAAAAAATAGGAGAAAAATTTAACATACATTTATTCTCTAAAAATCTTTCTAAAGACTTTAATTTTAAAGAAGTAGTAAGAAATTCTTTTGAAAACTATGAAGCAGTGGTATTTATAACTTCAACTGGCATAGCAGTAAGATCTATAGCTCCTTATATAACTACTAAGGATAAAGATCCTGCAGTAATTGTTATAGATAATTTGGGTAAGTTTGTAATAAGTCTTCTAAGTGGGCACTTAGGAGGAGCTAACAAAATTACTAAAGACATAGCTTTAATACTTAGAGCGGAGCCTATAATAACTACTGCTACAGATAATTTAGGGATTATAGCTCCAGATATGATAGCTAAGGAAAATAATCTTATCATAGATAGCTTAAAAAATGCTAAGGATATAGCAGCTCTTTTAGTTGATGAAAAGGAAGTTGGATTTCTTGATGAAGAGGAACTAATTTCTTGCCCATCAGGTTATGTTTCTAAATTAAGACAGTGCGATGGAGTGGTTTATGTAACAAATAAAAATGTATTGGAATGCATAGAACAAAAGAAAATTCCTAAGAGATTAAAGCTTATAAGAAGAAATATAATACTTGGTATTGGATGCAGGAAAGATTATCCTATGGACTCTATGAAAGAAAAAGTTTTAGAAGTTTTAAAGGAGCAAAACATAGATGCAAGAGCAATAAAATGTATTGCTACAGTAGAAGTTAAAAAGGATGAAAGAGCTATAATAGAGCTTTCAAAATACTTAGATTGCGATATTAAAATATTCACTATAGAAGAAATAAAAAAGGTACAACATAAATATGAAGGAAGTGCCTTTGTAGAAAAAACATTAGGAATTACATCAGTGTGTGAGCCATCAATTGAGCTTGCAGGAGGAACTGTTGAAATTTCAAAGATGAAACTTGATGGAATGACACTAGCAATAGGAAAGGAAGTGTAGTTTTGGGAAAACTATATGTAATAGGAATTGGTCCTGGAGGCTTAGAACACATGACATTAAAAGCTAAGCAGGCCATTGAAGAAAGTAATATGATTGTAGGATATACAAAATACATAGAATTTATAAAGCCATTATTAGAAGGAAAAGAATTAGTATCAACTGGTATGAAGGGTGAAGTGGAAAGATGCAAAAAGGCTTTAGAGCTTGCAGCAGATAACACAGTAGCTATTATAAGTACTGGAGATGCAGGAATATATGGAATGGCAGGACTTATATTAGAGCTTAGAGAAAATGAGGACGTAGAAATAATACCAGGGGTTACAGCTTCTTCTTCAGCAGCTTCTGTAGTAGGATCTCCACTTATGCATGATAACTGTAACATAAGCTTAAGTGATCTTATGACACCTTATGAACTTATAAAAAAGAGAGTAAAGCTAGCAGCAGAAGCAGATTTTATAATATCACTTTATAATCCAAGAAGTAATGGGAGACCTCATTACTTAAGAGAAGCTATTGATATAATAAGTGAGTTTAGAGAAGGTACTACTCCTATAGCAGTAGTTAAAAATGCATTAAGAGATGGACAAGAAATACACTTATTTACACTAGAAAACTTCAATGAAGAAGTAGTAGACATGTTTTCTATAGTAATAATAGGAAATAGTCAAAGTTATATAAAAGATGGAAAATTTATAACTCCAAGAGGATACAATGTTAAGTAGTAAACAGTAGGCCAGTAACAAATGACCAGGAGCCAGTAGTCCAGTATACTAGTGGATTAATCTCAAATCGCTAATTGCCAGAGATATTAATCACTAATCTCTAGATAAAAGTAAAAATGCAAAGCATTTTACTACGGACTGACTACTGCTCACTGGAAACTGGTTACTAAAAAAAGGGTGGTGTTTTTGTGATTTGTGTTATAGCTGGAACCACTGAAGGTAGGGAAATGATTAAAGAATTGAATAAATACACCGATGATATTTTGGTGTCTACAGCAACATCTTATGGTGGAGAGCTTTTAAAGGAATATAGATATAGGTTATTAAATGATAAACCTCTTAATAGTCAGGATATGCAGAAGATGTTTGAGGAAAATAAAGTTAATGTTGTTATTGATACATCACATCCCTATGCAGTAGAAGTTAGTGAAAATTTGATGAATGTGTGTAAATTAGCTTCTATAAAATACATAAGATTAGAAAGAAAAGGTGTAGCTTATAAATTTATAAATGAGGATAAGGTTATAATATTAGAAAGTTATGGAGAACTTTATTCTCATTTGAAAAATATTGAAGGCAATATATTAAACACTACAGGAAGTAGAAATTTAAATAAAATTTTGGAGTTGGGATTATCTAATAGAATAATACATAGAGTGCTCCCTTCATTAAAAGTACTTCAAGAGTGTTTAGATTTAGGGGTTAGTGTAGAAAATATAATTGCTATAAAGGGACCTATAAGCTATGATTTAAATAGAGCTTTTATAAAGGAATATAATGCAAAGGCAATACTTCTTAAAGATAGTGGGCCTGAAGGTGGAACGGAAGAAAAAATAAGAGCAGCAGTAGATGAAGATATATATACTTTTATTATAGGAAGAAAAACTTTAAAGTATGATAAAATATTTTATGATGTTAAGGATGTAGTGAAGGAATTGGAAGTTATAGCTTAAACAGAAGAACTTATTATATTAGAATTTGAGCTATAATATCGGAGGTATTATTAATGAAGACAAAAAAATTAGTATTAACAGCACTATTTGTAGCGCTTTGTTTTATAGGAGCCAATATTAAGGTCATGGGATCAATAGCCTTTGATTCAATGCCAGCATTTTTAGCTGCAATTATGTTAGGTCCAGTATATGGAGCAATAGCAGGAGCATTAGGTCACTTTTTAACTGCATTAACTAGTGGATTTCCTCTTACGCTACCAGTACATTTAATAACTATGGCAGCAATGGCTTTAACTATGGCAGCATTTGCTGTAGTGTATAAGACTTTTTTAAATAAGAATAAGGTTTTTGCAATTATACTTTCTGTAATAATTGCAGTTATTATAAATGGACCTTTAGCACTTTTAGCTTTGACACCACTCTTACTCCCTATGATGGGTAAGGCTGGAATTATGAGCCTTGTACCTATACTATCCGGAGTGGCAGCGATAAATGCACTTATAGCTATACTTGTGTATAATTTTTTTCCAAGGAGTTTAAAGGAATATGAAAATAGCTAAGGTAAGGGATCTAACGTTAATAACTCTAGATGAAAATAAAACTATGGTAGTAGCATGTGATAGCTGTGGAAGTATAGGAATGAAAGAGGGAGATATCTTAAAGGTACCTTCTTTTTATGTAGGAAAATTAATTGCAAGAGGTCCAATAATGGAAGTAATGTGCGCTGGAGCAGAAGTTGTTACTATTACAGATGCAGTATGTAATGAGATGGAACCTACAGGAAGTGAAATAATAAAGGGAATAAAGGAAGAATTAAAATTAGCAGGTATAGCTGATATAGTTTTAACAGGAAGTACAGAAGAGAACTTTAAATCTATATCTACAGGCCTTGGAATTACCGTTATAGGAATAGCTGAAAATAAAAATTTAAAGGTCAATGCTATAAGAGAAAATTGTAAAATTATTTCCCTGGGAATCCCTAAGGTAGGAGCAGAAATAGGGTTAGATAAAGACTTAGATATAGTAAACTATGATGATTTAAGAAGGCTTTTTAACTCAGATGGAGTGTATGAAATAGTACCAGTAGGTTCTAAAGGGATACTTTATGAAGCATTGCAGCTTGCAAAAAATAATAATATGAAACTTGCGTTAAATGAAGAAATAAAAGTAGATATACATAAAACTGCAGGACCTTCTAGTGTTGTAATAGCTGCAGTAAATGATGAAGTATTAAATGAAATACAAAATGATAAAAAAATAAGTATAATAGGTAAATTAAATAAAGTTTAACTTTGTTTAATATATAGGAGGATAAAATGAAAAAGGGAATATTAGTAGTAAGTTTTGGAACAAGTTATATGGAGACTTTAAAGCTTAATATAGAAGCTTGTGAAAATAAAATAAAAGAGTCTTTTGAAGGCTATGAAATAAGAAGAGCATTTACATCAGGAATGATTATGAGAAAGCTTAAGCAAAGAGATAATATACATATTGATACTGTAGAAGAAGCACTAACTAAAATGGTTAATGACGGATTCGAAGAAATCGTTGTACAGCCTCTTCATATAATGCCAGGAGAAGAATACGATGATATAAAAAGAGATGTGCATAAATTTAGTCGTATAAATAAATTTGAAAACATAGTTTTAGGAAGACCAGTGCTTTATAGTGAAGAAGATTATAGAATTGCAGTAGAAGCATTAAAAGGGCAGCTTCCTGAATATGATGATAAAAAAGCAGTTGTTTTCATGGGACACGGCTCTACACATTATGCTAATGCATGCTATTCCATGCTTCAATACATACTTGATGATATGGGAGTTAAAAATGTATATATTGCAACAGTAGAGGGATTCCCAGAGCTTAGCCACGTAATGCCAAAGCTGAAAGAAAAGAAAATAGAAGAAGTAACTTTAATGCCATATATGCTTGTGGCAGGAGATCATGCTCAAAATGACATGGCAGGGGATGAGGAAGATTCATGGAAGGTTATATTAGAAAATGAAGGATTTAAGGTTAACATATATCTTCATGGCTTAGGAGAAAATTCTGCTTATAAAGATATTTATGTGCAGCATGTAAGAGATTGTATTTAGTGCCACCCACGTGACAAGTGGCAAGTGAGAAGTAAACAATGATTAATGATTAATTAGTATTTATAAAAGGGGATATTTCAAAAGAAATTTTCAATTTCTTTGAGATATCCCCCTTTTGATGGAGTTTTTATGAATTTATAATGGTTTTTTAGGTAAGTTCTTGTATAGGAGAAGCTTCATCAGACTCTTGGGAGGTTAAAGAACTTTCTTTTTTCTTAGAATTCAACCGTTTTAATTCCATCCAAAGCCATATTCCAGTTATAACTGAAGACAGTAAATCAGATAGTGGAGCAGCATATAGTACGCCATTTAGTCCAAAAGTTTTAGGTAAAATCATTACAGCTGGTATAAGAATAATCAATTGTCTCATTAAAGTAAGGAATGTAGATGCTTTTGCTTTGCCTACTGCTTGAAAATAGCTGGCACCTACTACTTGAAATCCAACTACTGGTAAGCAAAGGAACCATATTTTAAGAGCATTAGTACCAAATAAAATTAATTCATTATCACTATTAAACATCTTGATTAAAGCTTCAGGAAAAATTCTTGTAATAAGCCAGCCTATTAAGGTAATAGCAGTTGCCGCAGTAATAGCCCATTTTAAGGTTTCTTTTACTCTATGTGTTTTTTTAGCTCCAAAGTTATATCCGATGATTGGCTGAGCACCTTGATTGATACCAAAGATAGGCATAAGCATAAATGTTTGTATGCTATTGATTATTCCCATACCTGAAATTGCTATATCTCCACCGTATAAAATAAGACTTTTATTTAATGTTACATTTAATATACCATTACAAAACTGTCTTAAAAAGGAAGGGATACCCGTTTGTACAATTCTTTTCATAACATGAAATTCAGGCTTCATATTATCTAATTTTAATTTAATGGAACATCTTTTTCCTGTAAAATATAAAAGAATCCATATAGTTGTTAAAAGCTGCCCTCCTATAGTTGCTAGTGCTGCTCCAGTCATTCCCCACTTGAAGCCATATATAAAAATAGGGTCAAATATAATATTAAATCCAGCTCCAAAAAACATTGTTATCATTGCAATTTTAGGATTTCCATCAGCACGTATAAAATTATTAAGTCCCATACTTAGACACTGAAGAATTGCTCCCCAAAGTACAATCATCATATATTCTTTAGCGTAAGGCATTACCTCAGGACTAGAACCAAGTAATTTTAATATAGGTTCTAAAAATATAAGACTTATAATTGTATATATAATTGAAGAAGTAATTATAAGTGTTACAGCATTACCTAAATATTTCTCGGACTCTTCAGGCTGTGCTTCACCTAGCTTAATTGAGAACATTGTTGATCCGCCTATACCAAAAAGTGACGCAAGTGCCATTATAATCAATGTTATAGGAAAGCTTATAGTAATAGCTGCTAGACCTAAGGAACCTAGGTCAGAGGCATTTCCAATATACATTCTATCAATAATATTATAAAGAGAATTTACAACCATACCCACCATGGCTGGAACAGAAAATGATACAAGTAAATTAGTTATTTTCTCTTCTCCAAGCCTATTTGTTTTTTTCACAAACTTCACCCCCATTTGAAAATAATTCTGCATAGTTTGTACTTCCTGCTTTTTCGGACATGGACTTAAGAGAATCGAGTACAATATCGATAGTATTTTCATCCATATCATTAGTAATAAGCTTAGTCCATCCTCGTAGGGCTGAATAAATAGTTTCTTTATAAGACTTTCCCTTATCAGTTGTAAATACCTTATTAGCTCTTTTATCAGCTAAGTTTTTTTGGCGCATTAGTAAACCTTTTGCCTCAAGAGATTTTAATGCTCTTGCAGTAGCAGCTTTGTCAATTAAAAGTAATGATGATAATTCCTCCTGACTAATACCTTCATTATTATATAGCTTTACCATAAAAATATATTCCGAAGAGCTTATATTTAAATCTTTTAGAGTATAGTTTATATATACATGAGATTGTCTATATAGTATAGAGACCAATTTTCCAACACTTTCTCTTTCATGCTTTCCCCCACTAATTTTCTTATTAATTAAATTATAGATAAGCATAGTTGACAGGTCAACTATATTTATAAGCTGAAATTTGATAATTAACTTTTGATGTAATACTTTGAAATAAGTGGGTTTCAAAAATTTTAAGATGTAGTTAAAACAAAAGGAAATTGCCAAGCAATTTCCTTAATTTTTGGGATTTTTATTGTCGCTAATTTTCTTTATATCCTCTGATTTTTGATCTTTATTATCTATGTATTTTTTCACAAGATTTGCATTTTGAGATTTAAATACAGCGACTTTCTGATCAAAGTATATCTTTATAGTAGCTATTGTAGGTGATGCTAGAAGCATTCCAATTATACCAAAATATCCCCCGCCTATAGTTAATGAAAGAATAATAAAGAAAGGTTTTACTCCAACGCTTTCTCCAATTAATTTTGGATCTAAATACCAAGCATCGAACTGTTGAAGAACAAATAGAAATAAAAACATTGTAATTGCCATCATAGGGGATACAAATAAGCCTATAAACAGTCCTATAATTTCTCCTACTAAAGGACCAAGATAAGGAACCATATTTGTCACTCCTACAATTAGTGACAATAATCCAGCGTAAGGAGCTTTCATTATTAATAGGCCTACTAAGGCAATAGTCCCAATAATTGCGGAATCTATAGCTTTAGTTCCTATATAAAGTCCTATCATTTTATTATAAATTTTTACCCAGCTTATAAGACAGTTACCCCTTTCTTCCTTAAGTAGCATATAAATTAAAATTTTAGCACCTCTTTTAAGTCTTTCTTTATCAAGAAGGACGTATATTGCAATCAAAAATCCTAAAACAACCTTTACTAAACTAGCAGTAGCCGAAAATATAGAGGATACAGATCCTTCTAAAATCGTCATAAGTGTTGATCCGAATTTTGATGATAATACAGATAAATAATCCAATAATCCTACATCTTTTATTAAATCATATAGATTTTCATTTTGTAATGCAGTATTAATCCATCTTTGTACTATTTGCATATATTTAGGCACTTCCGAAGTCATGGAAATTATACTATTTATAATATTAGGCAAAATATAAATAAATGCTAAAATTACTAAGCTAAGCACAGTTATATAGGTTAATGTAATAGATGATCCTCTGTTGAATTTAAGTCTTTTTTCAAAAATATTCATTAATGGATTTAAGCAATATGCAATTATTAAAGCATACACAAAAGGTGATATTATAGATGAAAATTTTGTGATAAATGTAAAAAAAACATTATAATTTTTTATAATAATATATCCTACTACTACTGTTATCACAAAGATTAATATGTCCTTAAATTTTATATTTTTATTAAAAAACAATTTAAATACTCTCCTTCTTTAATAGTTACTATAGTATAGTATATCATATCACATTTTCTGTATTAAATTTATTAATATTAAATTAAAAATGGGGTATTATGATATTATCATTATCAATAGTGTAAACCTAATTTAAAAGTGTCGCATTTTCTTTACAATTGTGCTATTATGATAATAGTAAAACATGTTAAATTAGTTGAAATGTGCTGGTTTATTTTAAATTAAAAGTTTTTATAAATCATGTAGAAAACGTTTCAAATGAAGGAAAGGGGAATATACATATGGAAACAAAAGGTTACGTTCAAGTGTACACAGGAAATGGTAAAGGAAAGACTACAGCAGCCCTTGGACTTTCATTAAGAGCTGTATGTGCAGGAAAAAAAGTATTTTTTGGTCAATTTACAAAAGGAATGAAATATAGCGAATTAGAAGCAGTAAACATACTTCCTAACTTCGAAATGGAACAATTTGGAAGAAACGCATTTATAATGGGCAATCCTACTAAAGCTGATATTGAGGAAGCTAAAAAGGGATTTAAGAGAGCAGAAGAAGTTTTAACTTCTGGAGAGTATGATGTAGTAGTTTTTGATGAAATAAATATAGCATTATTTTATGAGTTATTTACAGTAGAAGAAGTTTTAGCTTTAATAGATAAGAAGCCTGAAAAAACTGAGCTTATACTTACTGGAAGATATGCAAAAGATGAAATAATAGAAAGAGCAGACTTAGTAACTGAAATGAAACAAATAAAGCACTATTATACTCAGGGAGTACCTGCACGTAAGGGTATTGAAAGTTAAATAAAATAATAAGCGATGCTTTTACTGTGTAATTGTAAGGCATCGCTTATTTAATATATAATGCTTTTTTTATTTATATAAATATGATAGAATTAGCTGTACAAATTTATCATTTTGAATATTTTAATAATAGATATTTTTATGAAAAATGGGAATAAATATTTTTAGAATACACTAAAGAATAAACAGGTAAAAGAACAATAAATAAGGAGAGATTGTATGAATAATAGAGAAAGATTAGAAATGCTAAATAGAAATCAAAAATTATTGAACGTATTATTTACTCTTGTAACACTTGCATCCATTTTTGCAAGAAATTACAGGGGCAATGCAACTATGGTTGCAGTTATTGTAGGATTTATGGTTGCAGCATTTGGAACTTATGTATATATAACATTTAAGACAGGGTTATTAAAAAGAGTAAAATTTAATATCGCTGCATTTTTAATATTAGTATTTTTAGTAGGAAATACTATATATGAATTATTCATACACTAAAGTTTATAGGAAACATTTCAATGAATTGAGGTATAATAAAATGGTATGGCTAAAAGTCATACCATTTTACTTTTAGGGAAAGTTTGGTAAAATATAAATATATTATTTTTTTGAAAGGAGCTTAGGATATGGAATATATGAAGAACTATGAAAACTGGCTAAGGGATGAATATATTGATGAAGAAACTAAACAAGAACTTAGAGGAATAAAAGAAAACTTAGAAGAGATAAAGGATAGATTTTATACAGATTTGGAATTTGGTACTGCAGGGCTTAGGGGAAAAATTGCAGCAGGTACAAATAGGATGAATATACATATAATAAGCAGGGCAACTCAAGGTCTTGCAAATTTTATAATAGAACAGGGCAGTCAAGCAATGAAAAGAGGAGTTGCCATCGCATATGATAGCAGACATTTTTCTGATAAATTTGCTAAAACTGCAGCTTTAGTACTGGCTGGAAATGGCATAAAAGCTTATCTTTTTGAGGGATTGAGGCCAACTCCGGAGTTATCATTTACGGTTAGAAGATTAAATGCAATATCAGGCATAGTTGTAACGGCAAGTCATAATCCAAGAGAATATAATGGATATAAGGTTTATTGGGAAGATGGTGCTCAAATAATTTCTGAAGTTGCAGATCCTATAACGAAGCATATAAGTAATATAAAAAGTTTTGGTGAAATAAAAAAGATTACTGAAGAAGAAGCTCTAGAAAATGGATTGTTGGAGATGTTAGGAAAGGAAATAGATGATGAATATACTGCTAATGTCAAGGCTTTGAGTCTTAGGGATGAAATAGATAAGGATATAAAAATAGTATATACTCCACTGAATGGAACTGGGAATATACCAGTCAGAAGAGTGCTAAAGGAAAGAGGATTTACAAATATAATTGTAGTTCCTGAACAGGAAAATCCAGATCCAGATTTTACAACTGTAGGGTATCCAAATCCTGAAGATGTAAAAGCATTTAAGTATTCGGAGAAGCTAGGAAAAGAAATAGGAGCAGAGCTTTTAATAGCTACGGATCCAGATTGTGATAGACTTGCAATAATGGTGAAAGATAAAAATGATGAGTATGTGGACTTTAATGGAAATCAAACAGGCGCTATTTTAATAAATTATATATTATCAAGTATGAAGGAAAAAAATAAAATACCAAAGGATGGCTGTATAATTAAGTCAGTAGTTACAGGAGATTTAGGAAAAGCTATAGCAAATAAATATAACGTAGGAACTTTTGAAACTTTAACAGGGTTCAAAAATATCTGTGGCAAGGAAAGAGAGCTAGAGGAAGAAGGAATATATAAATTTATATTTGGATATGAAGAAAGTATAGGGTACGTTACAGGAACTTTTGTAAGAGATAAGGATGGAGTAAGCTCTGCCATGCTTTTATGTGAAGCAGCAGCCTACTATAAAAGCATAGGGAAATCTCTTATAGACGTATTAAATGAAATATATGAGGAATTTGGATACTATAGAGAAAAGCAGATATCTCTTGTATTAGAAGGAATAGAAGGTCAAGAACGTATAAGTAGAATGATGAAAGTTTATAGAAGTGAATTTCCAAAGGTTATAGGAGAATCAAAACTTGCATTTTATACTGATTTAGATGAAGGTAAGGATTATGATTTATTTACTGGAAAAGAAACTGAAAATATTATTGGGAAATCAAATGTACTTAAGTTTATGCTTGAAGATGGCTCATGGTATGCTGTAAGACCTTCAGGAACTGAACCTAAGATAAAAATATACATTTATACCAAATCAAACACTTTAGAAAAAGCAGAAGAAAAGATAAAGGTTATAGAAGAGATTGTAATGGGGAAACTTAATTCTGTAGAATAAAATTATGATATTTTAAGATGATGTTGAATCCGTCGTATGGGATTTGTATTTAGGAAAGTGCTTACTTTGCTTTCCGTAATGCAGATCCCATACTATATATTCAGCATTAAGAATATTATCTAAACTAATGAAGGAAGAAATTCAGATATCTAAATTTCAAGTGAAATTATAATCTATTATTTGTAGAAATTTTGATGCTTAAAAATCTCGTTTTAATAGTAACAACTTAACATGTTAAAGTGAAGTTGAAACTTACAAAATAAAAAGTTTCATAAAATAGTTTATATATCTATACAAACCATTGATAATTTGATAAAATAAAAAAGTGAAAAAACAAATATGCAATTTGTGTAAAAAAATATTTCAAAAAAATGTTGTTGAATTGGGGGCATTTATAAAATGAACATGCAGAGTTATGTAAATGAAATCTTTGAAACAGTTAAAAAAAGAAATCCTGGTGAGTCAGAATTTCATCAAGCAGTAAAAGAAGTATTAGATTCGTTAGTACCAGTTTTAGAAAAACATCCTGAATATGTTACAGAAGGCGTAGTTGATAGAATTGTTGAGCCTGAAAGAATGATAATGTTTAGGGTTCCATGGGTAGATGACAACGGTAAGGTTCAAGTAAATAGGGGATTTAGAGTTCAATTCAATAGTGCTATAGGACCATATAAAGGAGGACTTAGATTACATCCTTCAGTTAATGGAAGTATTATCAAATTTTTGGGATTTGAGCAGATATTTAAAAATTCCCTTACAGGCTTACCAATAGGAGGAGGTAAAGGTGGCTCTGACTTCGATCCTAAAGGAAAATCAGATAGAGAAGTTATGAGATTTTGCCAAAGCTTTATGTCAGAACTTTATAGACATATAGGACAATTCACTGACGTACCTGCTGGGGACATAGGTGTTGGTGGAAGAGAAATAGGATACTTATTTGGACAGTATAAAAAGTTGAAAAACAGCTATGATGCTGGAGTTCTTACTGGAAAAGGACTTAACTATGGTGGAAGTTTAACAAGAACGGAAGCTACTGGTTATGGATTAATTTATTTTGTAGAAAGAATGCTGAATGAAAAAGGAAATTCTATAAAGGATAAAACTGTAGTTGTTTCAGGTTCTGGAAATGTAGCTATATATGCAATTCAAAAGGCTCAGGAACTAGGAGCTAAAGTTGTAGCTTGCAGCGATTCAGCTGGATATATTTATGATAAAAATGGTATAGATGTTGAGATTGTAAAACGCTTAAAAGAAGTTGAGAGAAAGAGAATAAAAGAGTACTTAAATTATCATAAAGATGCAGAATATCATGAAGGATCTACTGATGTATGGACAATAAAGTGTGATGTAGCTCTTCCATGTGCAACTCAAAATGAAATAGATGAAAGTTCAGCAAAGACACTTATAGATAATGGTGTTATAGCAGTAGCTGAAGGAGCTAATATGCCTTCTACACTTGAAGCTACAGAACTTTTCTTAGAAAATAATGTGTTATTTGGACCAGCAAAGGCTGCTAATGCAGGCGGAGTTGCAGTTTCAGCATTAGAAATGTCTCAAAATAGTATTAGACTTTCTTGGACATTTGAAGAAGTAGATGAAAAGTTAAAACAAATAATGATAAACATATATGAAAATGCAAGCGCTGCAGCTAAGGAGTATGGAAAAGAGGATAACCTAGTTGTAGGAGCAAATATAGCAGGATTTAAAAAGGTTGCAGATGCAATGATGGCTCACGGGGTAATATAATAATTTTTATAAAAATTATTAAAACCCCCTTGACATTATAAAATAGAATATTTATAATTGACTCATTAATAAAAATTCACAGACTATGAAGAGAAGAGTAAGTATAAAATGTAGTTTAAGCGAGCTGGTGAAGGTGAAAGACCAGTACGAAGTTTATACCGAAGAACATCTCTGAGTTTCTAACCAAAATCTAAATTTTAGAAAGTAGGCTTAGACGGAGAACCGGACTGTTAAAACCGGAAAGTATTAATTATGATACTTTTATCAAAGTTGAGCTTATTATAAAGCTAACTAGGGTGGTACCGCGGAATTATAACCTTTCGTCCCTTATTTTTAGGGATGAAAGGTTTTTTGTTTTATACAAATACATATAAAACTGGCCAGTTTTATAAAGATAATAATGTGGATCTTAAGATCAAGAACAGTTCTATAAATTTTAAATAATTAAATTGGAGGAAATAACTATGAGTAAATATGAAGAAAGATTAATTATACCAGAAGGATATAAATCAACTTTAAATTTAAAAGAAACAGAAATAGCTATAAAGAAAATAAAGGATTTCTTTGAGCGATCATTGTCAGAAAGACTTAATTTAATAAGAGTATCAGCACCACTATTTGTAAGAAATGATAGAGGATTAAATGATAATCTAAGTGGAGTAGAAAGACCTGTAAGCTTTACAGTAAGAGATGATAATGAAGCGGGTGCTGAAATAGTTCATTCTTTAGCCAAGTGGAAGAGGATGGCGCTATATAGATATGGTTTTAAGGTTGGAGAAGGACTTTATACAGATATGAATGCTATTCGTAGAGACGAAGATTTAGATAATATTCATTCTATATATGTAGATCAATGGGATTGGGAAAAGGTTATAAATAAAGAACAGAGAAATGAAGGGTTCTTACAAGAAATCGTAACAGAAATATATAAAGCATTTATCGAGACAGAGAACTATGTTAATAGAGAGTATCCATTTATAGAAAAAATACTTCCAGAAAAAATAACCTTTATAACTTCTCAGGAGTTAGAGGATAAATTTCCAGGGTTTACTCCAAAGGAAAGAGAAGATGCTATTGCAAAGGAACACGGCGCAGTATTTATAATGAAAATAGGAAAAGTACTTGAATCTGGAGAAAAGCATGATGGAAGAGCTCCAGACTATGATGATTGGGAATTAAATGGAGATATATTATTATGGAATCCAGTGCTTGGTAGAGCATTAGAGCTTTCTTCTATGGGGATAAGAGTAGATGAAGAATCACTTTTAGAGCAGCTTAAACTTGCAGGATGTGAAGAGAGAAAGAACTTAGAGTTCCATCAGATGCTTTTAAATAAGAAACTTCCATATACCATAGGTGGAGGTCTTGGTCAATCAAGAATATGTATGTTCTTTTTAAGAAAGGCTCATATAGGAGAGGTTCAATCTTCCATATGGCCAGAAGAAATGGTAACTAAATGTGCTGAATACGGCATTGATATACTATAGAAATATTACGACGTTTTTAATGCTCTGGGTCGTATAGAATTTTCATCTAGGAAGGCGTTCATTTTGCCGAGAACGGCTAATATTTGTAAATTTAAAATCCCTAAGCCGCCTAAACTCGCTATCGCTCAAACAGTAGGCGGCTCTTAACGGTATTTTAAATTTATAAATAAAGCTGTTCTAAGGCTCATTCAATGCCTTCTACGATGAAAATTCTATGCTTCCAGAGCATTAAAAAGTTATTCGTGTGAACTGCTGAAGGAGGAAATTCAGCTAACTGAATTTCTAAGATGTTTTAGGAATTAGCGCATAAAGATTTTTAGGGCGGCAGCCTTTAAGGTTAGAAGAATTTATACAAAATAAATGAAAAATTTAATTTATAAGTTGAAGAAAAATAGTATTATAAAAGATTCTTAATAAAGAAATAGGATTATTAATATCTTACAACCCATCAGTTTGCGGGCTTATCAGCCCTTTGATAAGTGTCAATTTAAGGGGATTTGGTCAAAACGAAATTCCCTCCTTCAGTTAGTAAGCCTGAACGATATTTTTAATGTTGAACACAAGTATGGGATTTGCATTGTAGAAAGCATTGAGCACGCAATTAAAAGCTCTTTATTTCTGATTTTAAGGCGCCGTATAGAGCCTTCTACTGTTTGAGCTGTAGGCGAGTTTAGAAGGCTTAGGCGCCTTAAAAGGAAGAAATGTTAGAGCTTTTTTTGTGTAGCGAACGCTTTCCTAAATGGAAATTCCATACGACTCGTTCAACATTAAAAACGTCGTAATATCCTTTTAATTTGAAACAATTTTAACACCTTTTATAGATTCTTTGAATATATTAGTTGTAGTAATAATTTTTTAAGGAAGAATTATGAGAAAGAGTAATATTTCAGAAGTTCCATATCAAAGACCTAATCCTACCGATGAAGAAAGGCATATCCAATTGAAATATACCCTTAATGCTGGGGGGAGACCAGAAGATTATGAAAATATAATTGAACTCTTAAGTCCACCAAAGGATATAACAACTATAACTCCTAAAAATAGTGGTAAAAATGTTAAGGTTGCAGTTATAGGTGCTGGAGAAGCCGGTCTTGCAGCTGCATTTGAACTAAAAAAAATAGGATGTGATATTACTATTTTTGAAGCTTCCAACCGTATTGGAGGCAGAGTATATACTCATTACTTCGATTGTGAAGGAAAATATCCAGCTGAACTTGGTGCCATGAGAATTCCAGCTTCTCATGAAACTGTATGGCATTATATTAACTTATTTAAACTTAATACAGATGTATTTGTTACTAGAAATGTAAATGGATTGTTTTATATTAGGAAGAGATGGGCTAGAAATGACTCAGAGGGACTTAGCGTTATGGAAAATATATATCCTGCCTTTAATTTAACTCCTGAAGAAAGAAGAACTCCTTGGCAACAGCTTGTAGGAAGAATATTTAATAAATATGTATTGTCATTGCCTCCTGAAATTAGAAGAGAGATTATTGAAGTGAAACCAAAGTATTCAGAAGCTATAGAAGCAATGGATTGGCTGAACTATGAAATGGCATATGAAAGATCAGGACTAAGTGAAGATGCTATTACTATGTTAAGTTACTTATCAACTTTTGATGTAGCATTCTTTAATGTTGGATTAACAGAGGTAATGCAAGAAGCGTATACCGCTGATTTTTCGTTTACTTATAGAATCCCTCAAGGTAATGATAGATTAACTTCAGCCTTTTGTGAAGCATTGATGAATAAGAGGAATAGCGTTTTTGCAGGAATTAGTTCAGCTGAACTTGGAAATGTTAATTTTCAAATGAATACTGCAATTGATGGAATATATAAAGATCCTGATAAGGAAGGAATAATTTTAGAATGTAGAAAAACTCAGGATAATAGCATAAAATATGAAGATTTTGATTATATAGTGTGTGCTATACCATTTACAAGTCTTAGAAGAATGAATATCACTCCTTTATTCAGTGTAGATAAAATGCATGCTATTGCTTCGCTAAACTATGAAGCTGGACAAAAGACATATTTTTTACTTAAAGATAGGTTTTGGGAGAAAGGAAATAAAAATCAAAGAATTGTTGGTGGAAGTACTGGTAGTGATTTGCAAACAATAGCTACTTTTTATCCATCTGATCACTCTATACCTGTTCCAGGACAACTTAATGCATGGGATTTGAAACCTGGAGCATCCCCAAATCAGCCAGGAGCATTACAGGTATCTTATAACTGGGGAGAAGATGCTGAAAGGGTTGGTAATAAAAAGATAGATCTTCGTATTATGGATTTTATAAAACAAACTGAAATGATTCATGGTCTTCCTAGTGGATATATAGAAGAAAATATGATAGATTATGCCTCAATATACTGGCCTGATGTTCAATATATATGGTCTGGAACTTGCCTTACAAAGCCTAAGGATAAGATTTTGTTTTCTTATGCTGTTACTCAGCCTGAAATGAATAATAGGGTCTTCTTTGCAGGAGAACACATATCCCAAAAGCACGCTTGGATTCAAGGAGCTCTTCAAACGGGAATGCTTGCAGCTAATGGAATCGCGGAACAAATAAAGGCAAAAAAATAGCAAGAAAAAAGCTCCCTTCACTAGGGAGTTTTCTATTGCTAGCTGTTTGCTGCTTTATGTTGTTTAGCGATACTTTTACTTACAGGCAGCACATGAGGCTTTCCTGTGACTGGATTTTTTATAAGGCACATATCCATATTATATACTTCCTGTAAGTTCCTTTCTGTAAATACATCTTCAACAGAGCCACAAGCTTTGATAGTTCCATCTTTCAATAATATTAAGGAATCACTGTATTCTGCTGCTAAGTTAAGGTCATGAAGTATGGCTATAACTGTTATATTTTTACTTAAAAACTTTACAGTATCAAGTATTTCAATTTGATGTTGAATATCAAGATTTGATATCGGCTCGTCTAAAAGAAGGATATCCGTATCTTGAGCTAATGCTCTAGCTATTATAACTCGTTGTCTTTCTCCTCCACTTAGCTCATTTATATTTTTATCTTTAAGATCCCAAGTATTTGTCATTTTCATAGAATCTTCAACTATTTTAAAATCTCTTTCTTGTTCATTTTGAAATCTCTTAAGGTAAGGAGCACGTCCCATCATAACTATATCTAATGCTGTAAATTCAAAATCTATATTTGTATTTTGTGGAACAGAAGCTAAGTTTTGAGCTAATTCCTTACTTGAAAGTGAGTTAATATCATTGTTATCTATATATACTTTTTTATCATCTAACGGAATGGCCCTAGATATATTTTTTAAAAGTGTTGTCTTACCAGACCCATTAGGTCCTAAAATAGTATAAAATTTTCCTTTAGTAAATTCTAAATTTATATTATGAAGTATATTCTTATCTCCATATCCATAATTTAAATCTTTTACAATAAGAGAAAAACAATCTTCAGTAGGCATTAAATCACCTTCTTTTTATTTTTTATTAATAAATATATAAAGTAAGGAGCTCCAAATATAGAAGTTATGGCTCCCACAGGAATTTCGGCAGGTGGTACCAAAATTCTAGCTAAAGTATCAGCCATTATCATAAAAATAGCACCACCTATAGTTGAAAAGGGAAGAAGGGTTCTATGATCTGGACCTACAAGTAATCTTATCATATGAGGAATAATAAGACCTACAAAGCCTATTATTCCACTTACAGAAACACAAGCAGCTACAATTATAGATGATATTACAAGTAATATTTTTTTAACTTTATCCACATCTATGCCAAGGCTTGAAGCTGTCTCATCACCTGTAAGCATTATATTTAAATCACGTGCATATATAATCATTAAAATACATCCAAGTATTATAAAAGGCAGTAATGATAATACCTGTTTCCAGTTGGCTGAAGCAATGCTCCCCATAGTCCAAAATACTATTTGTTCTACCTGCTCTCTATTAAATATCATTATGAGTGAAATTAAAGAGGACAATAAAAAGCTCACAGATACTCCAGCCAGCAGTAGTACATTTGTTGGAATCTTTGTGCCTGTTTTAGCTATACTGTAGACTATTATAGTGGTAAGTATAGCGCCGAAAAAGGCAAATACAGTTACAAGGTTCATTCCTAAAAAAATAACCTGAAGCCCCATAACTATTGCAACAGCCGCTCCAAATGCTGCACCTGAGGAAATCCCAAGGACATAGGGATCCGCCATAGAATTCTTAAATATAGCTTGAAATGAAGCTCCTACCACAGATAGTCCTGCGCCTATAAGTGCAGCCATAAATATCCTTGGAAGCCTTATATTTGTTATAATAAGAACCTGAGTGTTTGATACATTACTTAAATCTATAAAGGCGCCAATAAAAGGGATTTTAGATAACAGTATTTTCATAGTTTGAATAAAAGTTATATTAGCGACACCTAAAGTGCTAGATAGTATTATTAGTACAAGTAAAATAGCTATAGTCACTAAAAGTAATGTTCTATAGTAAATTCTTTTTTTGTCTAAAGACATTAAAATCCCCCCATTAGGTAATTAAAGACTATTTAAACGCTTCAGGGTGAACAATTTTTGCCATGGCTTCAAGTCCATCAGCTAGTCTTGGTCCCTGTCTATCAAGCAAGTTATTATCTATTTCAAATAAATTTCCTTTTTTAATAGCATCTAAATCTTTATAGCCTTTAGCTTCTTGAAGTCTTTTCTTGTAATCAAAATATACAGGGCATATAACCACATCTGGATTTTTTTCTAATACTTTTTCTACACTATATTTCCAGTTAACAGCATCCTTAGCTATATTGTTACCACCGGCCATAGTTATGATTTTATCTATGAAGGTATCTGATCCAGCAGTAAAATCTCCATATGGACCAAAATCTATAACGTAGTAAACTGATGGAGTTTCTTTTCCTGCAACCTTGGCTTTAACATCTTCAACTTTTTTCTTCATATTGTTTATTACTTCAAAGGCTTTATGATTGGCATTTAAAACTTCACCTAATTTTTCAATAGTGTTATAAGCGCCTTCGAAATCTTCTTTCCCATAAAGAACTACTACTTTTACTCCTAAAGCTTCAAGTTTTTCTAATGTTTCCTTTGGGAAATGAGTTGATCCTATAACTAAATCGGGTTTTAAGTCCACAATTTTTTCTATATTAGGTTGTTGGAGTGTACCTATGGATTGAACATCTTTTACTTCTTTAGGAAAGTCACAGAAATCTGTTCTTCCTATTAATTTATTCATTTTTCCTAGATAATATATTGTTTCAGTAATATTTGGACCTACAGATATTATCTTTTGTGGTTCTTTATCTATAGTTATGTCTCTGCCAGATGAATCTTTAATAGTTAAAGGATATTTAGTATTCTCTTTTTTTTCTATAGTAGTGTTTTCTTGATTATCTTTTGTGGCATTTTTATTATTTCCACAGCCAACAAAGGAAAATGCTAAAACAAAAGTTAAAATTATTATGGATAATTTTCTGAACTTAATGTACATTTAAAAGTTCCTCCTTGAATAATGTGTATAAATAAAAAACCATTATCTTAATTAAGATAATGGAGTTCTTTTACAGGACTACCATTAGCTTATCCGCGTAAGCTAAATGAGCTGCGTTTATAGGCAGGTATCCTGGCTTAGATTCATTGCATATTAACGCCTTCCCCGATTGAGTGGCCTAATGTTAATATACTCATCTTCACAGTGGCGGGACCGCAGAAGGATTTAACTTCTTTCCCATTTAATCCATTTGGAACCTATAAATTTTATGTATTAAATTATATCATAATATATGACTAAAAGTTATATAAAACTCAGAATTTTGACTGTGTTTTATGTAGTATTTCCATATAAATTTAATTTTATTATAACCCGAATTGAGTTTAACATTTATAATATTATATGTCAAGATAACACAATTAAATTCATGAATATGTTTTCATAAGGAGTTTTTTGATAATTATTAATTTAAATTGGAATGTGTACTTGCATTTATTTTTTCACGTTGATAAAATTAACATTAATTAAAAACTCGCATTTTGAAGTTTTGGTAACTTAAAATTGATGACTAGTAAAAGGAGTATATATTATGGAAGCAACAACCATTTATCCAGGTAGTATTGGAGAAATAGTTCAAGGAAAATATAATGGAATGGATGTACTGTGTTCATGTCCCATAAATCTTTTCACTGAAGTAAAGGTATGGGAAAGTGAATCACCACATGTTAAAAATAGATATAGTAAATCCTGTAAGTTTTTAAATAATATACTTGCAGAATGGGGACAGGAGCAATATATAAATACTCTAGACATACTTATTAAATCCTCTATAACAAGAGGGAAAGGTTTTGCTAGTAGTACAGCAGATTTATGTGCACTTTATCACTCCTTAATTAAATTATTTAAAAAGCCTTTTAATCAGGAAGAGCTTGTTAGAAATTGTATAGCCATAGAACCTACAGATAGCATAATATTTAAGGATCTTTGTATATTTGACTATAAAAACGGAATGTATACTGAAGAACTAGGAAAATATTTGGAGTTTGATATATTGGTATTTGAAGGAAATAGAACAATAAATACCATTGAATTTAATAATAAAAAATTACCTCCTCTTAGCAATATAGATGATTTAATCCCAATTTTGAAGGATGGAATTAAGTCTCGAGATATAAAAAAAATTGCTTATTGTTCTACTCAAAGTATTATAAGAAATGAAAAAAGATTATCCTATGATATACTTCCTGCTATACTTAATATATGTGAAGAATTAGATGGATATGGAATAATCGGAGCTCATAGTGGAGACGCTCTAGGAATAATATATGAAAAAGACGTAAATTTAAGTATTTTATCAAAATATAAGGATGAGTTTAAAAATTATAAAACATATTCACTTAAAACCATTAAATTATAAATAAATTTGTTTTTAAGTATTTAAGTACATATAAAATTAAAAGGTGTAAAAGATTACATAGATAGCTAAGAATGATGTAGAAAAGAGAAGAAAAAAGTAGTAAATTTCACGTAAGTGATAATAAGCCTTTCTTAAGTAAAGTTTTATATTTGCTTAATAAGTGTTTTTTCTATAAAATAATATAAATTTGGATAATATAAATTTAATACAAAAGAGTATTAATGGAAATGAGTACAATATAACGGAAATATGCCTTTCGTACCTTGTTTGGATGAGAGGTATTTTTATTTTAAAATAGGGGGAGCTATTTATGAGTATTAAAAAAGATAATAAAAATATAATTATCACAGGATTTGCGCTTTTTTCCATGTTTTTTGGGGCGGGTAATTTAATATTTCCACCAACACTTGGCTTTATATCAGGAGATAAGTGGATATTTACTATGATAGGCTTTTTACTTACCTGTATAAGTTTACCGTTATTAGGGATAATAGCAGTGGCTTTATGTGGGGGAAGCACAGAAAAATTTACAAATAAAGTAGGAAATAAATTTGGCAAGTTTCTTTGTTCAATAATAATGCTGTCTATTGGACCATTATTTTGTATTCCAAGAACAGGAGCATCCACTTTTGAATTAGGAGTTCAACCTATGTTTGCGAATGCGAATCCTATAGTAGTATCCATAATTTTCTTTGCAATCACACTTTTTTTAACATTAAATGAAAGTAATGTAGTGGACAAAGTAGGAGCAATACTTACACCAGTTTTACTTATAGCACTTTTAATTATAATAGTAAAAGGTATTTTCTTTCCTATGGGTGAAGCAGTGAGTAATGATATAGTAATGCCTTTTTCAAGAGGATTTACTGAAGGATATCAAACTATGGATGCCTTAGGATCTATAATAATGGCTCAGATGGTAGTAGGAGATTTAATAGTTAAAGGATATAAAAATAGAAAAGAGCAAGTTTCTATAACAATAAAGTCGGGTATAGTTTCAGCAGTATGTTTAGCTATTGTATATGGTGGACTTTTATATATTGGAGCTACTGCGAGTGGGATGTTTGATAAGGATATTTCACGAACAGCTCTTCTTATAGGAGTAACATCTAATATACTTGGACCTTCAAGTAAAATAATTTTTGGAGCGGCAATTTCCATAGCGTGCTTAACTACTGCAATAGGACTTACTGCAACAGCTGGAAATTATTTTAGTAATCTTACTAACGGTAAATTAAGCTATAAACTAGTAGTTACTTTAATATGCATATTTAGCGCATTTATTTCAAATTATGGAGTGGAAACTATAATTAATTTTGCTGTACCAGTGTTAGTTACTGCATATCCAGTGGTAATAGTTTTAATACTTATGAATTTATTTAATAATTACATTGAAGATGCATACATTTATAAAGGTGCAGTTTATGCAACTTTAGTTGTAAGTCTTGTAAATTCTCTTAGTAGTTTAAAAATAAATATACCTTATATTACTTATTATGTAAACGAATTGCCAATGTCTGCTCAAGGATTTGGATGGATAATACCATGTGCGTTAGGCGCTATACTAGGAAGCTTATATGGTAGAAGTAAAAAAGCACCATCTTTCTTAAAAGAAATTAATCAAGAATCTTGATTTTAGACTTGGTTGCTACTATAATGAAATTGTGAAAAGATTTGGCTCCTTGGTCAAGTGGTCAAGACATCACCCTCTCAAGGTGGAGTCAGGGGTTCAATTCCCCTAGGAGCTGCCATTAAAAACCCACGGAATATTCCGTGGGTTTTTAATTTTAATAATGTTTAAGGAAATTATTACATTCCACTTGCATATTATGTATTAATAAGTAATGGGAGGAATGCTTTTTGAAAAAAACCTATGTGTTGGACACCAATGTAATATTGTATTCTCCTGGAGCAATATTTTCCTTTGGCGAGAATGATGTAGTTATACCAGAAGTGGTTCTTGAAGAGTTAGATGCATTTAAAAAAGATAAAAATGACTTAGGTGCAAATGCTCGTCATGCTTCGAGAATTTTAGATAAACTTAGAATAGAGGGAAATTTAAATAAGGGAGTAGTACTTCCCGGAGGAGGAACCCTTAGGGTGGAAATGAATCACCAGGATGCTATAATTCCTCCAACCTGGGATAAAACTAAACCAGATAATAGAATATTACAGGTGTGTAAGGGATTGCAGGAAGCTGGAGAGGATGTATGTTTAATTACAAAAGATATATTTGAAAGAATAAAGGCAGATTCTGCAAATATAGATGTAGAAGATTTTCACGAAAAAGTAGTTCCAGAAAATGACAACCAATACACAGGAAGAATAGAATTATATGCATCCTCATTGAAAATAGATGATTTTTATGCAAAAAAAATCCTAGATGTGAAGGATGTTTTTTATTATAGAAAGGAAGCAAATGAATATGTTGAACCTTGTCTTTATAATAATCAGTTTATACTAATACATTCACTAGAAAATCCAAGACAATCTGCTGTAGGAAGATTTAACGGAAAATCTATAGTTCCATTATATTATAAAGATAAAACCCCTCTTGGAATAGTACCAAGAAATTTAGGCCAAAGATTTATGTTAGAAGCACTATACACTGATGCAGATAAGGCTCCACTAGTTATAGTGAAAGGACCTGCAGGTACAGCAAAGACACTATTTTCCTTAGCTGTAGGACTTGATAAGGTGATTGAGGAACAAACAAAGCAATACAGGAGAGTATTAGTTTGTAGACCTAATGTTACCATGGATGAAGAGATTGGATTCTTACCAGGGACAGAACAAGAAAAAATATCACCTTTCATGAGACCTATATTTGACAATCTAGAGATATTAGTGGATTCAAATGAAAAAGAAAGATATAAAAATGAAAGTGAGCTTACTGATAAAATAAGAGAGCTATTTGATAGAAGAATAATTACAACAGAAGCTGTTGCATATTTAAGAGGCAGATCTATAGTTAAGAATTGGATGATCATTGATGAGGCGCAAAACCTGACCCCTAAACAGGTGAAATCTATTATAACTCGTGTTGGAGAAGGCACGAAGCTTATATTGATAGGAGATCCTGAACAAATAGACCAACCATTCTTAGACTCAAGATCTAATGGATTATGCTATGCTTCAGAAAATATGAAAGGAAGCGAACTTTGTTATCAAGTTACTTTAAAGCATGATGAATGTGAAAGGTCACCACTCGCATATGAGGCGGCTAAGAGACTTTAGTTATAACTAACATCCTATTTAGGTTGGTTAAAAAGGCTGTAATTTACAGCCTTTTTAAAATTACATAATTTAAATGTCTTATTTAAGCAGCTTAAAGATTACTTTTACCATTAAATAATAAATAAATGCATTAATTTCTATTTAAAAATATCAAAATTTATTGTACAATAAAAAATGTATGTATTTATTAAGAAAGGAACGATAAGCGTATGGGAAAAAAGAAAAAGGTGAGGAAGAAAAAAAAGCTTTCATTTAAGATATTTTTCTTGTTCCTACTTTTTGAATTTGCATTTTCAGCAGCAACAGGACCTTTTATAGTGTTTTACGGACCGTTTAATAATGTAAGAAAGACTATAGTAGGGGCAGCTATGAGCACTCTAAGTCATCAATATATAGCTACCACTTTTCTATCAAATCAAAAGATTAAGGATATTTTAAAAGATGATGTAATAGAAGAAATAAATCAAAATGAAGATGTACAAGACTTAGAATTTGAAAATAACCATGACTCAAATATAGAAAGATATGATATAGAAGGTAAGAAATTTAATGGATCTATGCTTGTGATTCATGATCCTACTAGGGTAAAGGTTGGATATAGCAGCAAAATTGGTAAGTCAGGAGAACTAACAAGTCAGATAGCAAAGGCTAACAATGCAGTTGCAGCTGTAAATGGCGGGGGCTTTGTGGATCAAAGTAATGATGGAAATTGGACAGGAACTGGTGGACAGCCTGTAGGACTTTTAATGAGTAATGGAAAAATGATTCATAATGATATTAGTAATCGTGACGCGAAAAATGACACAGTAGCTATTACTTCTAAGGGAGTACTATTAGTTGGAAAATATACTTTAAATGAATTAGAACAATTAAAAGTAACAGAGGCAATGACCTTTGGACCGGCGCTAGTAGTAAATGGACAACCTACTATTAAAAATGGTGATGGAGGATGGGGAATTGCTCCAAGAACAGCAATTGGACAAAGAAAAGAAGATGGAGCAATACTGCTATTAGTAATTGATGGAAGGCAAGTTTCTAGTATAGGAGCTACTTTAAGAGATGTACAAGATATTATGTTAGAATATGGAGCTTATAATGCTACTAATTTAGATGGAGGTTCTTCTTCTACTATGTATTATGATGAAGAAGTAATAAATAATCCTTGTGATCCATTAGGAGAAAGATCAGTTCCTTCTATCATATATGTTACACCTTAGAAAGGAAGATGTTATGAGCGCTTTAAAGAGAATAATAGGGTGGATAATGATTTCACTCATAGTTCAATTTGCAGGATTGTTTTATATAGATAATATTTATTTAGCTAACAATGCACCTGTAAAGGTAAAAAAGATAGAGGATAAATCAAATAATAAGAAGAAGGATGCAGAGGTAGCTATACCAGAAAATGCTGAAAATATTAATATGTCTTTTGATGGTAAGTACGTAGCTTACTATGATGAAGAGATTTTAAAAGTTGTAAGTACTAAAACAGGTGAAAAAAAGGATATATATTTTGAAGAAGGAGTTAAGGTATCCTATTATAAGTGGCTTTCTGATAGAAACAGAATGCTTATAGCAGAAAAACATTCTACTCAAAATGGAATGGCACTTAGACTTTCATATTATGATATAGACAAAGATACTAAAGAAGAGATAAAAGATCTTACTTGGGCGGATACAGAGTCGGAGGTAGAATCTATTGAAGCATCTACTCTTACTAATGTTATACACATTAAAGTATCTAGAGGAAGCGGAAGAAGTAGTCTTTATTGGATAAATATAATGAAAGATATGAAGAAATTATATACTAATGATTATTTCATAGGAGAAATACGTACATTAAATCACGAAGATAAGCTTTTGTATGAGGGAAAAACATACAATACAGTACATGCTACAAATGTAAATAATTCTATTAAAATTGATCGAGTACAGGTACCTAAGCTTTTAGGAGTGGATGAAGAAGATAACATATATATAGGCTCAGAAGAAAATGAAAATATAGTTAAAGTGTATTATGGAAATATAGAAAAACCTACATCTGAGTGGAAAACTCTTGAGCTTAGTGAACCAATGGACAAAGATGATATATATATATCTAAAAAAGGACAAGTGTTTTTAAATGATAATTTAAAAGGTATAATAAAAGAAGCATCAACTGGAAAACAAACAGCCTATAAAGGTACATTTCTTCAAATATATGATGACGGAGTTGCATCAATTAGTGAAGGAAAGCTTGAAAAAACTGAGCTAAAATAAAATTTTTTCTAGTCATTAATGAACACTAATTATCTAATAAATAAATTCCGGATCTTTCCGGAATTTATTTATTTATTCAGATAGGTTTCTTTATGATATAATATAAAATTAAGACAATAAATATATAAATTGAGGCGTGGTAATTTATAAGGAGATCATAGATTTTTATAAATTATAAAGGAAAGGATGACGACTTTGGGCATAGATTTAATGAGTAAAATATTAATGATACCAGCGATACTTATAGCATTTACATTTCATGAATACGCTCATGCATATGTAGCAGATAAATTAGGGGACAAAACTCCTAAGTTTCAAGGAAGACTTACTTTAAACCCAATAGCGCATATAGATCCTATAGGATTTATAGCCATACTTATAGCAGGTATTGGATGGGCAAAACCTGTAGAAGTAAACCCAAGGGCTTTTAAGAATTATTATAAGGATGATTTAAAAGTTTCTATAGCAGGACCTTTAGCAAATATTTTAGCAGCAGTTATATCAGCAGCTGCAATGTTTTTAATTTACAAGATTGGGGACGTATTTCCCATAAGCAGTAGGGATGTGTTATATATATTAATTAGAATATTTAATACATCTGTATATATAAATTGCATATTGGCAATATTTAATTTAATGCCAATTCCGGGACTGGATGGTTTTCATGTTGTAAGGGATATTTGGCCATCAGTATTTTATAAATATTCAGATGTATTATATAGATATCAGTTTATAATATTCTTATTATTTATAATGACTCCTATTTCAAGAATATTGGTTTCAGGGCCAGCAGGTATGATATATGGCCTTATAATGAGTATATTTAATTTGTAGGATATGAATGTATTATGATTTATAGTTTGGAGGTAACAGTATGAGACTTAGAAAAAAGTGGTGGGCACGTCCGGAAATGGAAGCATCACCTTTAGTAATAACAAATCCACGTGAGTATAAGGGAAAGTGGAAAGAAGAATTTAAAAATGATAATCCTGTGCATTTAGAATTGGGCTGTGGTAGAGGGGGATTTATTGCTCAAAAGGCAGTACAAAACCCAGGTATAAATTATGTTGCTGTAGATTTAAAGGATGAAGTACTTATATATGTTTTAAAGAAAATTGAAGAACTGGAGATTACAAACGTAAGAATAGTTCCCTTAAATATAATGTTTATAAGTGAAATATTTGATAAGGATGAAATTCAAAAGATATATATAAACTTTTGTAATCCATGGCCTAAAGAAAGACATAATAAAAGAAGACTTACTCATACTAGGTTTTTGGCGGAATATAAAAAGTTTCTTAAAGCAGGAAGCGAGGTTTGGTTTAAAACTGATGACACAGATCTATTTAATGCTTCACAGGAGTACTTTAAGGAAAGTGGGTTTGCAATTAATTATTTAACTTATGATTTACATCAATCTGACTTTGATAAAAATATAATGACTGAATATGAAAAGAAATTCACTCAGCTTGGCATGAAGACTATGTTTTTAATTGGAAGACTATAGATCTATGTGAAAATTCATAGAATGATAACCCCAGAGCATTTGTTCTGGGGTTTATCTTTATGTTGTATATATTAAAAGTTCCTTAAATAAAGCACTAACCACTTTAGACCAATTTTGACTTTGAGCATATTTTTTATTTACCCAATAAAAAGCATCTGTGTTTGCTGGTTTGTTTTCACACAAATTCAAAACTGTTCTAGCAGCAATTCTTGAAGTATCTTTTATGTTGGTATTATAATGTTGCCAGCTATAAAATACATTATATGGGTTGTTAGCTATTGTGTATGCTTGCTTATTAGTTTTTGGTACAAAGGACTGCTCTACACCTGTTATAGCAAACAGTATCAACGGATTTAAATTAAACTCTTCTGCAGTAGATAATATAGTAGAGAAATAAGGTTCCTCTGCAAGTAATGAGTTTCTACCTATTAAGTACTTACGTAATCTAGCTGTGTTTACATCATGATAAGCAAAGTACGTAGGAATTCCTGAAGCTTGATTTTGTTCATTGAGATATGAACTTACTGATTGATTTCCCCTTGATAGTGGTTTTGATGAGGTTTTCTTTACATCATCTTTTGATGGGGTCACTACATAATTATAGCTATCAGAAACTCTTTTGTAGGCACCTAATGATAGACGTATCGCATTTTCATTTTTAATATTTAATGATAATTTACTTTTAATAAAAAGTTCATTTAGATTTTCTAAGTTAAAGCCTGATGCAAAGAAAATAGATACAATAAGCGCTGAAATAATATAAGTCTTTAAAATGCTCTTAATGTACTTACTCGGTTTACATTTCATATAATCACCTATACCTTATAATAATTTATTTGTATGATTTAAGGAAATTTATAAATTTAACAATTTGTAAAAATCTTCATTTTGATACAAATCATTTACCTCAAATTCTTTGAGGTACTTCCTTAAAAATCAATACGGACTAATTTACTTTAGATGGATACATGTGAAATTATATCCACTTTTTATTTTTATAAACATAAAACTTAAAAAAATAATAAACTTTGGAATCACTAGCTTGTAGAAAGGATTCTTAAATAATTTTAGTAAGGAAGGAAATACTATAAAAAGGAGGTGGTAATTTATGAATAAAGATAGTAGTTCAGCTAATAACATAGTAGCAGTAGGAAAAGATAGTGATAATGAAATAGTAAGTTATAAATTAGACAATGGAGAAATTCTTTCAAGAGATCAAGCTATATCAATGGCAAAGGAAGGTGGACTGAAAGGCGTATCTGTTGCAAAATCAAGAAAGGGAGAAGAGTATTTAAGAAGTCTTCCAGATGATGATGAAAGCAATAACCTTAAGAATTTACCTAATATAGAAGAATAAAGTACAACGTTTTTAATGTTGAACGTACCGTATGAAATTTGCATCTAAGAAAGCGTTCGCTACGCAAAGAAGCTCTAATATTTCTGCTTTTTAAAACACCTAAACTTTCTAAACTCGCTATCGCTCAAACAATAGAAAGTTCTTGACGGTGTTTTAAAGTCAGAAATAAAGAGCTTCTAATGCTTACTCAATCTTTCTACGATGGAAATCCCATACTATTGTTCAATATTAAAAATATCATCCATAAATACCTGCTAAAGGAGGAGATTCACCAAACTAAATTTCTACAACTCTATAAGTTTGAGGGAATTCTCCCTACGAAAAATTCCTTCCTTCAGCAGTTTACATGAAGAACTTTTCTATGTGCCACTGAGCATTAAAAATGTCGTAATATTTTACTTTGCATTCTTAGCAGCTTCTAATATCTTATCGTGGTTTGGCTGTTCAGTGATTTCTTCAACATATTCAACATAAACTACTTTATTATTGCTATCTATAACAAAAGCAGCTCTTGTAAGAAGTCCTAATTCTGAAACATAAGTACCATAGTTCTCGCCAACCATTCTATCTTTATAATCGGATAATGTAATTACATTTTCAATTCCATGAGCTGCACACCATCTAGCCTGAGCAAAAGGTAAATCCATAGAAATTGTGTATATAGTTACATTAGGAATAGAGGTTGCCTTGTTATTGAAGGTTCTTGTTTCAAGGTCACAAGTAGGAGTATCTATAGATGGTACTGTAAGGATTATTCTAACTCCTTTTGTATCCTTTAATGATACAGGAGTTAAGTTATTATCAATAGCTGTAAAATCAGGGGCAGAATCACCAACTTTTACTTCCGTTCCTTTAAGAGTAACAGACTTATTTTGAAATTTAATATTCATTTAAATACCTCCTAGTTTAATTGGTTTTAGGTAATAATTACTATTAATAAATATATAATAGCACTAAGATGGGGAAAGTTCAAATGTTTATTGATAAATGTTTTAATAAATTTATAAGTATAGCGTTAATAGTTTATTACTTTTTTATGAAAGTATTCCCTTTAAAAAAATAACTTATGTTAGTTTAACTTTAAAACTGAACTTTCATACTTTATAATAAAAATAGGTAATGGATTTTTAGATAATAGATAATAGTATACAGATAATAATTTAACTTATAGTATTTCTTGATCTAAGAAAATCGTATTAAATGACATGATTATTATTTCAAAAGGATTGGTGAACAGGGTGGATTTAAATTTAAATGGGAAAGTAGTTTTAATTACTGGAGGAACAAGAGGAATTGGGAAAGGAATAGCTGTAGAATTTGCTAAAGCAGGAGCGATTCTTGCTTTGAATTATAGAAGTAATCATAAGGAAGCTAAAGCCACATTAGAAGAAATAAAGGCTTTAGGATGCTATGCAAGGATATTTAATTGGAATGTTGGATCCTATAAAGATAGTGAGGAAAATATAAATAAAATAATAAAGGAATATGGAAAAATTGATGTGCTTATAAACAATGCGGGTATTTCAAAAGTTAACTTATTTATGGATAGCAGTGAAGATGATTGGGATGATATAATGAACACTAATTTAAAAGGGATATTTAATTGTTGTCGCCAAGTAGTGCCGCATATGGTTAGTAATCAAATAGGTTCTATTATAAACATATCTTCTATGTGGGGAAATGTAGGGGCATCTTGTGAGGTTATATATTCTGCATCAAAGGGTGGGATTAATGCATTTACAAAAGCACTTGCAAAGGAACTAGGACCAAGTGGTATCAGAGTAAATGCCATATCTCCTGGTGTGATAAATACCTGTATGAATAATTGGCTTTCAGATGAGGAAAAGGAAAGTCTTGTAGAAGAAATACCGTTATGTAAATTCGGAGAATGTAAAGATATAGGGAATACTGCGGTGTTTTTAGCAAGTGATGTTTCAAAATATATAACAGGACAGATAATTACTGTAGATGGAGGAATACTATAAATTCACATAAGGAAAACTTTAATGGAAGATAAATCAAATATACTTAACATTTATAGTATATGTCATATGCATTGTAGCATATCTTATATATCATATAGTATAGATTATATGATATATAAGATATGTTTTTAACAAAGAATAATAATATCTCATATTGACATTAAAAAAAAAGTTGTTATAATAATGTTATGGCAATCGTTTACTATAAGAATATATATTTATATATATATGATATTAATTAAGACTATTATCTTAAAAACACTTTGGAAATTTAGTAAAAAATCATGAAATTCTATGAAATAATAGAAATTTTTTTATAGAAATATAGTAATCGATTACTACACATGATCCAGGAGGTATGAATATGTTAAAGACTAAATGCCTAAATCCACAATTAATAAATGCTTTAGCTCATTGTGGACATGGTGATAAAATTTTGATATGTGATGGTAATTATCCAATGGATTCTTGTACAAATGAAATAACAGAAAAGGTTTATTTACAATTGACACATGGAATTCCAACCGTTACTGATGTATTAAAAGTATTAACTGATAGTATAAATATTGAAAAGGCACAAGTGATGACACCAGGTGAAGGAGAAGAACCTGCTATATTTAATGAATTTAGAGAAATTCTAAATAATGAAATTGAGTTAGATAAATTAGGAAGATTTGAATTTTATGATGAATCGAAAAAGCCTAATATAAGGCTTGCAATAGCAACTGGAGAAAAAAGAGTATTTGCGAATATATTACTTACAGTTGGAGTTGCATAGTTAGAGCTTTTAGATTATATGGAGGATATTGTGAGTAAAGTAACTATAAAAGAAGTAGCGGAAAAGGCAAAAGTTTCTACAGCAACTGTGTCTAGAGTTCTTAATAATAATTACCCTGTGAGCGATGAAGTAAGAAATGAAGTTTTAAAAGTAGTTTCAGAATTAAACTATCAGCCAAATGGGATAGCAAGAAGTCTAAAAATAAATAAGACAAATTTGATTGGTATTATTGTTGCTGATATCTCAAATCCATTTTTTATGGGTGTAGGGAAGGGAATAGAAAGCGTAGTTTCTAAAGAAGGGTATAATCTCATTTTCTGCAGTACAGACGAGTCTCCAGATAAAGAAGTAAAACTATTAAATATGATAGCTGAAAAAAAAGTAGATGGAATAGTAATATCACCATCTAATACTGATTCATCAGCGATCAAAAATATAATGGGATATGGGATTAAAGTAGTGCTAGTTGACAGAAAAGTTGATGATATTAATGTGGATTATATAGCAACTGACGATTTTAATGGCTCATTTTTACTTACAGAGAGTTTAATTAAAAAAGGTCATAAAGATATTGCAATAATAAATGGAAATTTAGATGTAAGCACTGCAAAGGAAAGATTTAATGGATATAAATCGGCTATGGAGAGGTATGGTATTGAAATAGACAAGGACTTCATATTATCAGGAAATTACAGTACTGACATTGCTTTTATTGAAACTATGAAGTTAATAAAGAAAGGAAAGCTTCCAACTGCTTTATTATCAACTAATAATAGTATGGCAGAGGGGGTAATGAAGGCCTTTAAAAGTGAGAAGATAAGAATACCAGAGGATATATCTCTAGCATCATTTGGGGATATAACTAATCAAGAATTTATAGAACCTAAAATTACATGTATAAAGCAAAAGCCTTTTTTAATCGGGCAAAAGGCTGGAGAGCTGATTTTAGATAAACTAAATGGCAAAAGTAAAGAAGATAATTTTAAAGGGGTAGTATTAATTAATGAATTTTGTGAAGGAAATTCTATTAAGTCTTTAATATAACTACTAAGATATTATTTTATCCTGTTTAACAGGATAAGTATTTACTTATAGTAATGGTTTACTATACTTTAAAGAGGTGAGTTTATGGATTCAAATGTAGTACTTTTGATGAAAAATATAGATAAAAGTTTTCCAGGAGTAAAAGCTTTAAAAAATGCAAGTTTGGAATTGAGAAAAGGTGAAGTTCATGTTCTCCTAGGTGAAAACGGTGCTGGTAAATCTACACTAATGAAAATCTTAGGCGGAGTTTATACAAAGGATTCAGGAAAGATATATCTAGAAGGCACAGAAACTGAAATAAATGGTGTTAAAGAAGCTAAGGGAAAAGGAATATCAATAATATTTCAAGAGCTGAACCTAATAGATCACTTAACAGTAGCTGAAAACATTTTTATTGGAAACGAATACTTACAAAGTAAGCAGCTTAAAGTTGTAGATTATAAGACAATGAATAAGAAAACTCAAGAAATATTAAAAGAACTTGATATAGATGTAAAGGCAAATGAACTGGTGAAGAACCTAAGTATTGGACAAAAACAGATGATTGAAATTGCAAAATCAGTTTCTTTTGATGCAAAGATAATAGTTATGGATGAACCTACTTCATCTTTAACTGATAAAGAGTGTGAAAAGCTATTTGAAATTGTAAATAAGTTAAAAAAACAAGGAGTTGCAATAGTTTATATATCCCATAAGCTTGAAGAGTTTAAGTATATTGTTGATAGAATTACAATAATGAGGGATGGAGAATATGTAAAAACTGTAGATTTTAAAACTACAACAGAAGATGAATTAGTAAAACTTATGATAGGAAGAGACCTTGGAGATAGATTCAGTGATGAATATGTTGAAAAGGGAGAAGTTGCATTTAAAGTTCAAAACATAACCTCTGATAAGATTAAAGATGTTTCATTTGAAGTTAGAGCAGGAGAAATAGTTGGGTTATATGGTCTTATGGGCAGCGGAAGAACTGAAACTGCAATGGCTGTAGTTGGATATGACAAGATAAAATCCGGTAAGGTATACATTGAAAACAAAGAAGTGAAAATTAAGCAGCCAAAGGATGCAGTTAATGCAGGCATAGCTTATGTAAGTGAAGATAGAAGAAACCTTGGAGTGGTAGTTGGATTTAGTGTAGCTCAAAATATTAATTTATCAAGCATGGACAAGGTTTCTAGCAGTGGAATAATTAAAGAAAATGAAGAAAAAGAAGCAGCTAATAGATTTGTAAAAAGCTTATCAATAAAGACTCCAAATGTTTTCCAAAAGGTAAAGAATTTAAGTGGTGGAAATCAACAGAAGGTTGCAATAGCTAAATGGCTTCAAAGAGATAGTAAAGTTTATATATTTGATGAACCAACGAGAGGTATAGACATTGGTTCTAAAGCTGAAATATATAAATTAATAAAGGATTTAGCAAAGAATGGACATGCCATAATTGTTATATCTTCGGAGATGCCTGAAATCATAGGACTTTCAGATAGAATAGTTGTTATGAATAATGGAAGGGTTACAGGTACAGTTCAAAAAGATATTCAAGACAAAAAAGGCGTAGAAGAAAAAATAATGAAATATGCAATAACAAAGTAGCAGGAGGGGAAGAAAATGGCAGAATTAACCGCGCAAAAAAATAAGAAGTCTAAAAAAAGCGACTTTATACAAAAATTTAGTACAATTTTAATTTTAGTAGTACTTATGATTGCTATATCAATAATGAAACCTGTATTTATGACAACGAATAATCTTATGACAATACTTTTGCAGACAGCTGTTATTGCAGTTATAGCTATAGGTGAAACTTTAGTAATAATAACATCTGGTATAGACCTTTCAGTAGGATCCTTAGTTGCAATAGCAGGGGTTGCTGCTGCCACATTTATGACGGGTGGTATGAGCGTAATTTTAGCTTGTATACTTGGAGTATTAATAAGTACAGCTTGTGGTGTTGTAAGTGGATTTGTAATTACTAAAGGACATATTCCAGAGTTTATAGTAACACTTGGTATGATGAGTATCGTTAGAGGTGCAGCGCTAGTTATTACAGAAGGACTTCCTGTTTCAGGACTACCAAATTCATTTCAGACTATAGGTGCTGGAAAGGTTTTTGGAGTTATTCCAGTTCCAGCAATAATAATGATTGTTCTTGCAGTGATTTTTGCTTTCATATTAAGAAAAACACTTTTAGGAAGATATACCTATGCTATAGGAAGCAACGAAGAAGCTACAAAACTTTCAGGTATAAACACAGATAGAATTAAGATAACAATTTATGGACTTAGCGGATTACTTTCAGGAATTGCAGGTATATTGCTTACATCAAGACTTATATCAGCTCAGCCAACAGCAGGAACTGGCTATGAACTAGATGCTATAGCTGCAACGGTTATCGGGGGAGCAAGTCTTGCAGGTGGAGAAGGAAGTATATCTGGTGCTATAATAGGTGCTTTAATAATGGGAGTACTTAGAAATGGACTTAATCTTTTAAATGTTTCAGCATTTTGGCAGCAAATAATCATAGGAGCTATAATTATAGCTGCAGTTTATGGAGATAAGTTAAAAAATAAAAAATTAAGTTAAACCTTAAAATTTAAAAATATAAAAACAATGAACTTTAGGAGGATATTTTATGTTAAAGAAAAGATTAGCATTATTATCAATGTCAGTTGTACTAGCATTAGGGGCTTTTGCTGGATGTGGACAAAAATCAGAAACAGGCAGCAAGTCAGGAAAGAAAACTATTGCATTAATAGTTAAATCAACAGATTCAGAATACTGGCTTACTGTAAAAGCTGGAGCAGAAAAAGCTGCTAAAGAAGCAGGAGTAGATATAATATTCAAGGGACCTGCTACAGAACAGGATATCCAAGGACAAATAAATATAGTTGAAGATGCTATAAATCAAAAGGTTGATGGAATAGTGCTTGCAGCAAGTGATACAAAAGCACTTATTCAGCCAGCTGAAAAAGCAATAGATGCAAAAATTCCACTAGTAACTGTTGACTCAGGAGCAGATTCTTCTAAAATAGCAAGCTTTATAGCAACAGATAACGAAGCTGCAGCAGCTCAAGGTGCTGATGTTCTTGCAAAACTTATTGGAGAATCAGGTAAAGTTGGAATAGTAAACTTTGTACCAGGAGTTTCAACAGCTGTTCAAAGAGAAAAAGGATTTAGAGATGGAATGGCTAAACATAAAGGAATACAATTATTACAAACACAGTATTCACAAAGTGACAAGGCAAAAGCAATGGCTATAACCGAAGATATTTTAACTGCTAACCCAGATGTAAAAGCAATTTTTGCAGCTAATAACCGTTCAGCACTAGGTGTTGCACAAGCTCTTAAAGGAAAAGGCGTTGCTGATAAGGTAAAAGTTGTAGCTTTCGATGCTGATCCAGATGAAATCAAAGGTCTTGAAGATGGTTCAATAACAGCTCTTATAGTACAAAATCCTTTCAAAATGGGAGAAGAAGGAGTTAAAAATGTTTTAGCTCTTATGGAAGGGAAAACAGTTGAAAAGAGAATAGATACAGGTGTTACAATAGTTACAAAAGAAAACATGAATGATCCAGAAGTTAAAAAAGTTTTATACCCAGAAACAAATAAATAATAATCTAATAAGATAATAAGGACTCAATAAGTCCTTATTATCCTTATTAATTGTAAGGTAGGGAGGGGATTGGTTTTTATGAATAAAGATATATTAACTACAATAAAAAAAGTAATGGAAGAAGAAATAGAAGCCATAAAAAAGGTTTATGAAAATTTAGATGAGACTCATGTGAAAGCAGTGGAATTAATTCAAAATTGTACTGGTAAAATTATTTTTACTGGAGTGGGTAAATCAGGACATATAGGTAAAAAACTTGCAGCAACCTTTGCAAGCACAGGAACTCCAACTTTCTTTGTACATTCAACAGAAGCTCTTCATGGAGATCTTGGAATGATAGAAGAAAGAGATGTAGTTATTGCTATATCAAATAGTGGAGAAACAAAAGAAGTGCTTTCTATACTTTCATCTATAAAGTATATAGGCGCTAAATTAATATCTATTACAGGAAACAGAGAATCTACTCTTGCAAAGGAAAGTGATGTGGCATTAGAAGCAAAGGTTTCCCATGAAGCCGATCCATTAAATCTTGCACCAACAAGCAGCTCTACAGTAGCTTTAGTACTTGGAGATGCTCTTGCAATAACACTTTCTCAGGTTAAAGGATTTAAGAGAGAAAACTTTGCGGTATATCATCCAGGTGGAAGCCTTGGGAAACAATTATTTGAAGAAATGAAAAACCTTCAAAAAGGGGAGAAGTAGTGTGAAAAAGATATTAGTAATAGGAAGCTTTACTATGGATTTGGTAGCTCTAACTCCAAGAGCACCAATGGAAGGTGAAACTATTATAGGAACTTCATTTCAGCAGTTTACAGGAGGAAAGGGAGCTAACCAAGCAGTAGCTGCAGCAAGGCTTGGTGCAGATGTTACAATGTTTGGAAAGCTAGGACGTGATAGCTTTGGAGAAGCTCATATAGAAACCTTAAAAAGAGAAGGTGTAAATTATGAGTATATATTATTTGCTGAAAATGAAAGTTCTGGAGTTGGCCATATAACTTTAGAGGCAAACGGGAACAATAGAATAATAGTTATTCCAGGCACAAATCATAAAGTAACTCCTGAAGATGTTGAAAATATTGAAGTGCAGATAAAGAATTCAGATATAATAATGCTTCAGCTTGAAATTCCTTTTGATACTGTATATAAATCCATTGAACTTGCACATAAACATAATAAAACAATAATTTTAAATCCAGCACCAGCTGTAAAGTTAAAAGAAGAGTATGTAAAGTTAGTTGACTATATAGTTCCTAATGAAACTGAAGCAGCAATACTAACTGGCATTGAAGTAAATACCATTGAAACTGCTAGAAAAGCAGGTAGAAAACTTTTAGATTTAGGTTGTAAAAATGTTATAATCACTCTAGGATCTAAGGGAGTATTACTTATAAATGATAATGAAGAAATATTTAAGGAATCCTTTAAAGTTAAGCCAGTTGATACAACAGCTGCTGGAGATTCATTTATAGGTGCATTTGCATATTCCTTATCTCATGGAGTAGAACATGCTAAGGCTTTAGAATATGCATGTGCAGTAGGGGCAATAACAGTTACTAAAATGGGTGCCCAGCCATCACTTCCTAATTTCTCAGAAGTTGAGAAATTTATAAAAGAAAGACAAATAGTAAAAGTTAATTAAGCCAAATAAAAACTCACATTGGTAAATGTGAGTTTTTATTTCACATAATATGTAGTAAAATAAAGGAAAACCAGTGCCACCCACGTGGCAAGTGGCAAGTTGCATATTTAAAGTATAGGAGTGATTATTATATGGATAATATATGGCTTAATGTGAAAAACGGCACAGATATTAGAGGGGTAGCAGTTGAAAATGAAGATAGACCTGTAAATCTTACAGAAGAAATGGTTAAGGGAATTGGAAAAGCATTTGCAGTTTTAATATCTAGAAAGAAAAATAAGGATTTAAACGAATTAAAGCTATCCATAGGAATGGACTCTAGAATAACTAGTGAAAAATTAAAGACAATATTAATGACAGAAATTAAGGCATTAGGATGTACTGTATATGACTGCGGCATGTGTTCAACCCCTGCAATGTTCATGAGCACAGTGCTTGAAGGATATAAATTTGATGGAGCTATAGAAATTACAGCAAGTCATCTGCCATATTACTATAATGGATTTAAATTCTTTACAGATAAAGGTGGGTTTGAAAGTAGCGACATTACTGAATTGCTTGAAATAGCAGATAAAGGAGAATTTCCACAAGTTAGCTTAGGCTGTGAAGTTAAAACTGTTGATTTTATGGAAGTTTACAGTGAGTTTTTGAGAAATAAAATAATTGATGGTATAGATGATAATAAAAACAAATTAAAACCACTTGAAGGTTTTAAAATAGTAGTTGATGCAGGTAATGGAGTGGGAGGATTTTTTGCAGAAAGAATTTTAAGCAAACTGGGAGCAGATATTTCAGGAAGTCAATTTCTTGAGCCTGATGGAACTTTTCCAAATCATATACCAAATCCTGAGAACAAGAAGGCAATGGAGGCTATTAGAGAAGCTACATTAAATAATGGTGCTGATCTCGGAATTATTTTTGATACAGATGTGGATAGAGCAGCTATAGTTGATAATAAAGGCAGCGAAATAAACAGAAATTTAATCATTGCATTATCCTCTGCAATTGTTCTTGAAGAGCATCCAGGCTCTATAGTAGTTACAGATTCTGTTACAAGCAATGGTCTTAAAAAGTTCATAGAAGCTAAAGGCGGAGTTCATCATAGATTTAAAAGAGGATATAAAAATGTTATCAATGAAGCTATAAGATTCAATAAAGAAGGCAAAGAGTCTCATCTTGCCATTGAAACTTCTGGGCACGCTGCTTTAAAAGAAAATTATTTCTTAGATGATGGAGCATATTTAGTAGCTAAAATACTTATAAAAATGGCGAGACTTAGAAACGAAGGTGGAAAAACATTGTCAGATTTAATTGTAGACCTTGAAGTGCCTTATGAAAGCGTAGAACAGAGAATTAAGATTAACTCTGAAGACTTTAAAAATTATGGATTATCTGTTTTAGAAGATTTAAAGGAATACGTTGAAGGCGTTTCTGGATGGAATATGGAGCCTAATAACTTTGAAGGCGTAAGAGTAAATTGTGATAAGGAAAATGGGAATGGATGGTTTTTATTAAGATTATCCCTTCATGAGCCTGTTATGCCTTTAAATATAGAGTCAGATGAAGAAGGCGGCATTAAAAAAATAATGGCTGAGCTTACTGAGTTCTTAAAGAAATATGATAAGTTAACTGCATAGTTTTTAGTAGAAATTATTTGAAAAACAAAACTTAAATACTTACGTACAAAGGAGAAATTTAAATGAAATTAAGATGGGGTATCATTGGTGCCAGTGGTATATCTGATGAATGTACCATACCTGGGATATTAAAGTCAAATAACTCTGAAGTTGTAGCTGTAATGAGCAGAACTATGGAGAAAGCTGAGAAGATTAGAGAAAAATATAATGTAAAAAAGGCTTATTCAAATATAGATGATTTATTACAGGACGAGGAAGTGGATGTAGTATATATAGCAACTCCTGTGTTTGATCATAAAGATAGCGTTATTAAATCTGCAAAAGCTAAGAAACATATTTTTCTTGAAAAACCTATGGGACTAAATCCAGAAGAATGTGAAGAAATGGTTCAGGTTTGCAAAGAAAATGATGTTAAATTAGGTCTTGCATTTATGATGAGATTTGGAGATTATCATTTAAAAGTTAAGAACTTATTAAAAGAAAAGATAATTGGCGATGTTATTAATACAAGAATACAATACAGCTGGTGGTATCCAGATGATAATGTTTGGAGACTTAATCCAAAACTTAGCGGTGGTGGAACGGTAGTAGATTTAGGAAGTCATTGTATTGATTTAATACAGTATTTACTTGGAACTAAAATTAAAACTGTAGCTGCTATGATTGGAACAAAGACTTTTAGCTATGAAGTTGAAGATTCTGCCCAGATAATGTGTGAAATGGAAAATGGAGTGTTTGGAGCATTTAATTTTCACTTTAATATTCCAAACAGTATATCAAACAATACTATGGAAATTTATGGAACTAAGGGTTCTATAGTTTGTTATGATACTATAGGAAGAGAAGATGTGGGAAGAGTTGTTATAAAACTTGCAGGAGAAAATGGACTAACAGACTTTGAAGATTACTCTTCAGAAGAATTAGCAGTGGAGCCTGTTGATAGATATACAAAGGAAGTTGAAGCTTTTTCAGATGCAATTATAAATAATAAAGAAATTCCAGTTTCAGGTGAAGATGGATTAAATGTAGTGAAGATAGCATCAGCAATTTATAAATCTGCTAAAGATAAGACCTTTGAAGAAATTAAGTAGCGTATTAAATTAACTTAGGAGTTTTGAATTATGAAAGATTATAAAAAAATGCTAGAGGTTATAGATGAGCAGGAAAGCAGATTAGTGTTTTCTGAGTTTACCAGTGAAACTGCTCTTAAAATAGGTTTAATTATCATAGAAAATGCAAAGAAAGAAAATAAAATAATCACTATAGATATAACAAAAAATGGCCATCAGTTATTTCATTATTCCTTTGATGGTACTTCCCCAGATAATGATCAGTGGGTAGCAAGAAAAAATAGAGTAGTAAATAGATTTTTTAAAAGCTCATTGTATATACAAGCGCTTTTAAAGCAGGAAGGAAAATCTATAGAGGAAAAGTATCATATAAGTTCCTTTGACTACTGTCCATATGGAGGAGCATTTCCTATAATAATAAAAAATGCAGGAGTGGTTGGAACCATAACTGTGTCAGGACTAACTGAAGAAGAAGATCACGATATGGTGGCAAGAGCAATAGAAAGTGCCACCCAAGTGGCAAGTGGCAAGTAAGATTTTAGGCGTTAATGTATTAAAAAATACCTACCTCAGAATAAAGTTTGAGGTAGGTATTTTTGGAACTTGCCACTTGCCATGTGGGTGGCACTTTTCTATAACGCTAAGTTAAATATGTTTACTATGTCTTCTTTATGAAGCTTTACAAAGTTTCCAAGTGGTCCATTTTCTGTTCCTTTTGAGGCCATTTCTTCAAATCTATCTGAAGGAACATTAGCCTCAGTTAAGGAAACAGGCATTCCTATTTTCTTAAAGTATGCTTTAGTTCTTTCAATTCCTTCTAGGGCAGTAGCTTCAAGATTATTTATATCAATTTCCACATCCCATACTCTGTTTGCAAATTGAGCAAATCTATTTACATCCTGCTTATATACATATTTCATCCAAGCAGGGAATAGTATTGAAAGACCAGCACCATGAGTTACATCGTAAATTCCGCTTATCTCATGCTCCATATCATGGGTTCCCCAGTCCTCAACTCTTCCAGTTCCAAGTATTCCATTGTGTGCGATAGTTCCTGCCCACATGATTTCAGCACGAGCTTCATAGCTTTCAGGATCATGTAAAACTATAGGTACATTTTTAATTATAGTCCTAAGAGTACCTTCACTTAATCTATCTGTTAAATCTACATGGGTTTCATTTGTAAAATATCTTTCAAATATATGCGCCATCATATCTGCAGCACCAGCAGCAGTTTGATATATTGGAAGAGTATATGTAAGCTCGGGATTCATTATTGCAAATACCGGTCTCATAAGATTACTCCCAACAGCTCTTTTGTACCAGCCATCTTCGTTTGTTATAACAGAACCAGTACTAGATTCACTTCCGGCTGCAGGTATAGTTAAAATTACTCCAACAGAAATGGTAGATTTTACTGAGGCCTTTCCAGTATAAAAGTCCCATACATCTCCATCATAACATGCACCTATTCCAATAGCTTTGGCAGAATCAATTACACTTCCTCCGCCTACAGCTAAAATTAAGTCTATATTATTTTTATGACAAAGCTCTATGCCTGCACGTACTAAACTTAATCTGGGGTTAGGTTTAACTCCGCCAAGCTCAAATATTTCTACTCCAGCATCTTTCAAGGATTTAACTACTCTATCGTAAAGACCAGATTTTTTTATACTTCCACCACCATAGTGAAGTAAAATTCTGTTGCCATATTTTTTAGCTTCATTACCAACTTCATCTTCTGTATTTTTTCCAAAAATAATTTTTGTAGCATTTTGATAACTAAAATTAATCATATTATGCCTCCTTAACTATATTTTTTCATACATAGTTATTATATCACTTTTAGTGATACTCAAGTGACAAGTAGTAAGTAAAATTTAGATTGTTAAATAATCTATGTAAATCGTGTTTTTTCAATATTTAACTTGCCACTTGCCATGTGGGTGGCACTTAAATATTGACTATGTTAGGAAATTTTGTTATATTAAGATATATAAGTGCATACATTTTAAAAGTTTTATAGGGTTCCGCAGCTTTAAAGTAAAGTTGGTCTGGTCCGAGATAAAACGTACAGTCTAACTGTATACACGGAAGGATAAAAGCCTGGGAGGTATTTCAAATATCTACGTTGGCTTTTTTATTTTACTGATTTTTAAGAGTGCTAACAATGTATTTGAGAATAAAGATTTTATACTAACAAGCAAATTATTAAGTCACATTTAAGTATTAAGTATTAAAAAGGAGTGAAAGTTATGCAATGGATTTTATTGGTGATAGCAGGAGTTTTTGAAGTATGGTGGGCCATAGGATTAAAGTATTCACACGGATTTACAAAATTAGTACCAAGTTTATTTACAGCGGTTGGAATGGCAGCAAGCTTATATTTTTTATCATTAGCATTGAAAAACCTTCCATTAGGTACTGCATATGCAATTTGGACTGGAATTGGTACTGTTGGAACTGTAATTTTAGGAGTAATATTATTCAAAGAACCAATAGATATTACTAGATTAGTTTGTATTGGATTTATAGTAATTGGAATTGTTGGGCTAAAATTAGTATCACCTCATTAATTGAAATGCTTAAATACTTTTTTTATTTCATCAACTTCAGTGTTATAACAAAATACAATAAAGTTTATAATTATGATATACTTTTAAAGTAGTATAAAAGTTTACATGTGTAGGAGTGAAAAGATGAAGTTTAATAAAAAGTATTTTTTAGTTTTAGTTGTGGCAATTTTATTTTTTAGTGGCTGCAGCAAATTTTCTAATACTACTTTAAGAAAAGAAGTAGTTATAGATACTAAGCTTCAAGAAAGTTTGAATACATTTTTTACGTATTTTTCTGAAGCAAACATAAAGGATTTTAAGGAAAATGAATTGACAGAAGAAGAAATGATAAATTTCTCAGTGTATTATAACTTTATACATGCCTTTGATAAATTTACTGTTATTAAAGAAAGATGTTGTGCACTTATTGAATCAAAGTATGTAAAAGAAAGTGAAAGTTATTTCTTTGGTAAACAAGCTTCGAAGCATAAATCCACAAGCCAATATGAGCTTTTAGATAATAGGTACAAGGTGTTTTTAGCAAACAAAGGACAACTAACTATTTCAAAGACAGATAAACTATATGATTTAGGAAATGGAGAATATTTAGCTGAGTTAAGTATTTATAATGTTAATGGTTTTGAGGAAGACTTAAAGGGCATTTTTGAAGAACTTAAAAAAGGTGATAGTAAATTTATAAAAATTAAAGGTAAAAAAATAGCTAAGATAAAAAAGATAAATGAAAATGGAAATGAAAGATTCATTTTATTATCTTATGAAACTGAGCAGGCTAAATAAGCAGCATAATAAGAAAAACAAGAAGTGTCCTAAGATTCTTAGGATGCTTTTTATTTTTAAGAAACTGTTAAGATTTAAGAAGCTTTAATAATAAGATTTTTGTGTTAAGCTATAATTTGAGAATAATACTATATTAAATTAAATAAATGTATTAAAATAATATATGTTAAATTATTGAGGGAGAGATTAAATATGGAAAAGGAAGTTGTTCTGATAGTAGATGATGATATAGAAATAGCAAATCTTATAGCTATATATCTGCAAAATGAAGGATATGAAGTTATTAAAGCAGAAAATGGATTAAGAGCATTAGAAGTATTAAAAAGTACTAATGTTGATCTTATATTATTAGATATAATGATGCCTCAAATGGACGGAATACAAGCTTGTATGAAAATAAGAGAACAGAAGAATATGCCAATAATTATGCTATCTGCAAAAACTGAGGATATGGATAAGATATTGGGACTTACCGCAGGAGCAGATGATTATATAGGAAAGCCATTTAACCCATTAGAACTTATAGCTAGAGTAAAATCTCAGCTTAGAAGATATAAGAAGTTTAATGGTTCTATTTCTAGTGCAATTAGTGAAAATATTATAGAAATAGATGAACTTAGTATAAATACAGATACACATCAGGTTAAAGTTGGAGAAAGAGAAGTAAAGCTTACTCCAAGAGAATTTGGAATATTAGAGCTTTTGGCAAGAAATAAAGGAATAATCTTCAGTAATGAAAAAATATATGAAAGAGTATGGAAGGAAGAATTCTTTAAATCAGATAATACTGTTATGGTGCATATAAGAAAGCTTAGAGAAAAATTAGAGGATGATTCTAGAAATCCTAAATACATAAAAACTGTATGGGGTGTAGGATACAAAGTAGAAAATATATAATTTAGAGGTGAAATATGAAACGGTTATTTTATGGTTTAGTAAGACTTTTTACTGCACCCATTAGATTGATGTTAAGACCTTTAAAAAAACCTTATAGAAAAGTTGAAAGAAGAGTAAATCAAAACTTAAGATGGCAGCTTATAGTTGTATTTGCTATATGTTTTTTTGCTTCTGTGATGATGTTTTTCCTGGGAAATTCGTTTTTTCAAAAGCGAAGCTATTATACAGATATAGATTATTCAAGAAGTATACATGATATGCAAAATCAATCTTATTATATTGTGAGTGAGATTTATAATAAACAGATAAGCGCTAAGGATAAAGAAGATATAGAAAATATAATAAATAAGCATAATAGCAACAATACAAAAATACTTATATCTGACCTAAAAGGTAAAATACTTTATAAATCTTCCAATGCTGAAGAAAGTTACATAGACATATCTATGGCATTAAAAAATTCTATTAAGTTTAATCAATCTATGAATACTGAAGGCTATGAAAATTATAAAGGGGAGTTTATAGCTTTTTATCCACTGCAGTTTAAAGATGGAGAAGTATCTTATGTAATATTAAAAGGAGTACCTATTGGAGATATAACCCGTAAGGAAATAAATAGGCAAAATTCATTTATAGCCCTGCTTTGGGCAGTTATGTTTTTTATTGGATTATTTTTTATAATTACAGGAAAAAGAGTTCAGTATTTGCAAAGTATAGCCACAACTATAATGAGTATGTCTAAAGGAGATTTAAAGCAAAGGGTACCTTTAGTTGGAGAAGACGAATTAACGGTACTTGCACAAAATATAAATTTTATGGCTGAAGAGCTAAATAATAAAATTGAAGTAGAAAGAGAATTAGAGAAAACTAAAAGCGAACTTATTACTAATGTTTCTCATGATTTAAGAACACCTTTAACATCTATACTTGGATATTTAAATTTGATAAAGGATAAGAAATTTAGTGATGAAAATCAGCTAATGGAGTATTCGGGCATTGCGTATAATAAATCTGTTAAACTAAAAAAGTTAATAGATGAGCTCTTTGAATATACTAAATTATCTGGAGAAGGAGTAAAGTTAAATATATCTCTAATATCACTAAATGAATTATTAGAGCAGCTCTTAGAAGAATTTGTTCCAGTATTTGAAGAAAATAATTTAGTTATAATAAAAGATATAAAAAAAGAAAATATTGTTCTCTACGCGGATGGAGAAAAGATAGCAAGGGTTTTTGAAAATTTATTAGGCAATGCTATAAGATATAGCTATAAGCCAGGTGAAATAAAAGTAGGTTTATATGAAGAAGATGAGAAAGCAATTTTTTATATAAGTAATAGAGCAAACAATATTCCCAAAGATGAACTTAATAAGATTTTCGATAGATTCTATAGGGTGGAAAAGTCAAGATCGGAATCTACTGGAGGAAGTGGGCTAGGGCTTGCAATATGTAAAAATATTATAAGACTTCATAAAGGGTCTATATCTGCTAGCTCTGAAGGTGATAATATCACTTTTAAAGTATATTTAAATAATAAACCTGAATAATATAGCATAATAATCGGGAAATAAAGTAATAAACGTATATTTATGAAAAATAAGGTGAAATAGCCTTATTTTTTTGTTATAAAAATACACAATATTACGAACTTTTGGTATAATTTATTTGTAATACTTTTTAAGGGGGCAGAGAGGATATGAGAGATTATTTTGGGGAAAGTGATTTACAATGTAAAGGTATAGATAAAATAAATGAGCTGAAAAAGCAACTAATAGATAAGGAAAATGAAATTATATATTTAAGAGAAAAATTAAAAAATGAGATGCAAAAAAGAGAGCAGAGTGAAAATACTTTAAAAGAAATTAAAAATGCAGAGGAGATAATTTTAAGTTCCATTCCAGATTCAGTGTGCTACATAGATGCTTCAGGGAGATGGATATATGCTAATGATATAGCAGAAAAAAGTTTAGAATTAGGTAATAATTATAGGGGAAAGACAAATAAAGAACTTGGGGAAGTAAATAGCTTTTTAAAAGATACATACAATTATTTCGATCAGTGTCATAATCGAGCTTGGAAAAGTAGAAGTATTTTAAGAGAAGAAGACAGCATACCTCAAAGAGATGGTAGTGTTAAAATATTTGATACAGTAAAAGTACCTTTCTTTAATAAGGACAAAAGTGGAAATGGTATATTAATAATTGCCAGAGATATTACAACTCAAAAGGAAGCTGAGTTGAGGTTAAAACAAAGTGAAGAAAGATATAAAAGGCTTGTAGATGTTATGCCTGAAGCGATATATGTATTAGATGAAAATGGGAAGAATATATTTTCTAACAAGGCAGGGGCAAGACTTGCAGGGGTAGATAATCCAAAAGAGCTTATAGGCATGGATTATAGGAGATTTTTATCTAGGGATTATCATAAAATATCACAAGAGAAATTCAGTAAACTTATTAGTAATAAAATAAATAAAAGTATACGTCTTGAAAGAAAATTTGTGACAATAAATGGTGACTTAATAGATGTGGAGTGTAACTGTATTAAGTACAAGTTTGAAGATAAGGATGCTATTTTGATTGTAGTAAGAGATGTAACCGAAAAAAAGAAAAATGAAGAACTCAAAATAAGGGTAGAAGAAAAGACTAAACAATTAAATGAAATAGTAGAACATGATAAAGTTAAGACGGAGTTTTTCTCTAACATATCTCATGAATTGAAAACTCCTGTAAATGTTATATTTAGTGCCATTCAGATTGTTGAGATGATTTTAAGGGAGCATAAATGCAAGAATAAATGTATTACGGGAAAATATATTTATACTATGAAACAAAATTGTTATAGATTGACAAGATTAATAAATAATATATTGGATATAAGTAAGATAGATTCAGGATACTGTAAATTAACTATGGAAAATGTTGATATAGTAAACCTCATAGAAAGTATAACATTATCTGTAGTTGAATATGCAAAATCTAAAGAAATCTCAATAATATTTGATACTGATGTTGAGGAAAAAATAATGGCAGTGGATGTGGATAAAATTGAAAGAGTAATTCTTAATTTGCTTTCAAATGCAATTAAGTTTACAGGCAAAGAAGGAAATATATTAGTAAGTATAAAAAATGATGACAATCATATTATGGTTTCTGTAAAGGATGATGGTATAGGCATACCGGAGGAGAAGCAAAAAAGCATATTTGAAAGATTTATTCAAGTTGATAAATCACTTTCAAGAAATAATGAGGGAAGTGGTATAGGATTATCACTTGTAAAATCTTTAGTAGAAATGCATGGAGGAGATATTGGAGTTAAAAGTGACTTAGGAAAGGGCAGTGAGTTTAGCGTTAAAATTCCTGTAGTTGATATAGACAAAGAAGAATCAGAAATGAAATACAATGATGTTAATATTGAAAGGATTGGTATAGAGTTTTCAGATATATATTTTAACTAAGAATTTACATTTTTATTAATAAGAGTTTACAATTTTATTAAACTGCACATGATATATTATATATTATAGGGTTCACAATAGAAGGGAGAACGTTTATATGAGAATTTTAATAATAGGTGCAGTAGCAGGTGGAACCACAGCATCAACTCAAGCTAGGAGAAATGACAGCAAGGCAGAAATCATTATATATGAGAAGGATAAAGATATATCCTATTCAGGTTGTAGTTTACCTTACTATATAGGTGGTTTGGTAAAGGAAAGAAATCATATTGTTCCTAGGGATAGTGATCGATTTAAGCAGAAATATAATGTAGATGTAAAGACAAGACATGAAGTAACAGCTATAGATGCTGAAAGTAGAAATATAACAGTGAAGAATTTAGAAACTGGTGAAGAGTTTAAGGATAATTATGATGAGCTCGTTATAGCTACAGGGGCTAGCCCATTTGTTCCAGTAAAACAGTGGCTTCAGTATGAAAATGTGTTTACATTAAGAAATGTGATAAGTGCAGATGAAATTAAAGAATATATGTTAAAAAATAACACTAAAAAGGCACTGCTTGTGGGAGCTGGAGCTATAAATTTAGAGCTATGTGAGAACCTTCAGGAACAGGGAATAGAAGTAACAGTGCTAGAAGCTCAAAATCAAGTTATGGGACCATTAGATGAGGATATGGCTTTAAAACTTGAAGAGTATATAAAAGATAAGGGAGTTATTGTATACACAGGGGAAAGGCTTTCAAGTATAGAAGGAGAAAAAGTAGCTACTAAGGTAATAACGGATAGAAGAGAAATTGAAACTGATATAATTATACTAGGCATGGGAGTTAGACCAAATACGGATTTAGCACAAAAGGCTGGAGTAGAGATAGGAAAAACAAAAGCCATACATGTAAATGATAGAATGCAAACTAATATACCACACATATATGCAGCGGGGGATTGCATAGAAGTTTATTCACTTCCTCATGATGATTATGTATATAGATCATTAGGTTCGCTTGCGAATAAAACAGGTAGAATAGCAGGTAAAAATGCTACAGGAGAAGATATAGCCTTTAAAGGTATATTATCCACAGGTATATTTAAGGTATTTGATATGACCGTTGCATTAGTTGGAATGAATGAAAGAGAGGCTAAGGGATTAAATAAAAAGTTTAAATCCTACAGTTTTGAAATGCCAAGTAAACCTTTCTTTATGCCAGGAGCAGGAAAAATGCTTATAAAGGTGATAGTAGATGAAAATACAGATAAAATACTTGGAGTGCAAATTATTGGAGATGATGGAGTAGATAAAACCATAGACATATTTTCAACTTGCATGATGTTTGGTGCAAAATATAATAGAGATTTATCTAATTTGGACTTAGCCTATGCTCCTCCTTATTCTACGGCCCTAGGTAATGTTATTCAAGCAGGAATAATTATGGAAGGAAGCCTTGGAAAGTAACTAGTAATCAATGGACTAATGAATTTGAATCTAATCTCTAGAGGAATAAATTATACTCAATTTTTTAAAATATATAAGCTGAACTCTAAACTGCAATAAAGCAGTTTTTAGAGTTCAGTTTTTTTATTATAAAACTATAACCTAAAGTTAGCAAAAAAGTAGTTTGCTTTTCCATTATAAGGCTGTTGACATATTGATAAAGAGGATGTTACAATAAGTTTGCGAATATGAAAATCATTATCAATTGCGAAGAATAATTGATTTCAGTATATGTTTATTTGTTTTACATATTTAATTAAGCTAACAGATTTCAATAGGAGGCAACATACAATGAAAAAAAGAAGAATTTTAGGATTAATTGCAGCAACTATAGTTTCACTTAGTATTTTAGCAGGATGCGGAAATAAAAGTGAAGAGGTTAAAACACAAGATGGTGTAAAGAAAGTTAGTACGTTAAAGGGAGAAGTTAGTATACCAACTAATCCTAAACGTATAGTAGATATATCAGGAGCAAGTGAAGAATTATTGATTTTAGGACATACTCCAGTTGCTACTGCAAATTCCGATGCATATAAAACAAATGAATTTCCAAGTTATACAAAGGATAAAATGGGAGATGCAAAGATAGTTGGATATTATATGATGGATACAATGGATATTGAAGCTATATTAGAAGCAGATCCAGATTTAATAATAATGAGCCAAAGACAAGAAAAAATTTATGATCAATTAAAGGATGTAGCACCAGTTGTTATGATGAAAGACTATGTTAATGACTGGAGAACTAGGATGACGGACGTTGCTAAATTATTTGGTGAAGAAAGCGATGCTCAAAAGTGGTTTAATGAATATGACAAAAGGGCTCAAGAGATAGGAAAGGAAATTATTGAAAAGAACGGTAAGAAAAGCTACTTAACAGTACTTGCCAGCGGAGATCAATTTTTTATCTTTAAAGATTCGGGTATTGGTTCAATAATTTATGATGATATGAAGCTAGCAAAACCTTCTAATATACCGAATCAGGATGGAATAAGCTTACCAGTTGTCACTATGGAAGGATTATCAGGAATAGATGCTGACCACATAGTAGTTATAGCAACTGAGGCTGATAAAAAGAATTTAGAAAATAGTTCTGTATGGAAAAGTATGAGAGCAGTCAAAGAAGGAAATGTAACCATACTTGATAGTACTCCATATTTTGGTCAAGGATATTTACCAATGGGAAAAGAATTATTACTGGATTTAGTAAAAGAAGCAGTTATAAAGTAATTATTTAGGATGACTTGAGGCTTAAAAAGGCCTTTTGTCATCCTCTATTGTTTTGATAGATAGGAGGTTTAAAGTGCTAATGGATGAATTAAAATACACGGATGATAAAAAAAGTATGAGTAGGATTATTATAACTTCTGTAATAATTATTATTGGACTCATTATATTGTTTTTAGGCATAGGATTATCTATATCTTTAGGAGCTAAGGATATAAGTTTATATACAGTTTTTAATAGCATCTTTACAGGAAAAGAGGGAATAAACTCTCAAATTGTAAGAGATATAAGAATGCCTAGAGCAATTTCTGCAGCTTTTGTAGGAGCATTTTTAGCTATATCTGGTGCTATTATGCAGGGGATTACTAGAAATCCTATTGCAGAACCTTCAATAATGGGAATTACTCAAGGAGCTACATTTACTATATCTATAGCCTTTGCAATGCAAAAGGGAATAGATAGTGTAGGGTTAATGATTTTTGCCTTTATTGGGGCAAGTATTAGTGGACTGTTAGTATATTTTATAAGTTCTAGATCTATGAAAGGCGTAGATCCAGTAAAGCTTGTTTTAGCAGGGACAGCTCTAGGTACCTTATTAATATCTTTGGCAACAGCTATAGCAATGTATTTCAATTTATCACAACAATTAAGTTTTTGGATTTCTGGTGGATTAACTACTGCAAAGTGGCCAGGTGTGAAAATGTTGTTAATTGTAGGTATCCTCGGAGTAACTGCTGCGATGATTATGTCATCTAAGATAACTATTTTAAGTTTAGGAGAAGAGATAGCAATTGGACTTGGACAAAACACTAATGCAATAAGATTCATAAGCATTATAATTGTAATAATATTAAGTGGCAGCGCAGTATCGGTAGCAGGAAATATTGCCTTTGTAGGACTTATAGTGCCGCAAATAGTGAGAAGTTTAGTAGGGCCAGATTATAGATATATAATACCTTGTTCTCTTATAATAGGAGCTGTTTTACTAGTATATAGTGATATTGTAGCTAGAATGATAAATCAGCCTTATGAAACTCCTATTGGAGCGCTAACTGCATTAATTGGAGTACCATTCTTTATATATCTTGTTAGAAAGGAGGCTAGAGAACTGTAATGGAGATGATGAGTAAGAAGAAAAAGTTTATTTGGACAATAGGTATACTAGCCGCCTTAATATTTCTAACATTTATTATAAGCTTAAATCTGGGCTCCTTTTCTATAGAGCCCTTGGAAGTTGTGAAAACCTTATTTGGACAAGGAACTAAAAAACAAGAAATAGTACTTTTTAATATAAGACTTCCAAGAATAGTAATAGCAATTTTTGTAGCCACTGCTTTAGCTGTATCTGGTACCATTCTTCAAGGTATAACTAAAAATGACTTAGCTGACCCAGGAATACTTGGCATTAACTCTGGGGCAGCATTAGCTGTAGTTATATATATTTATTTTATGAACGGAAATGTTTATGACGGAGTTAGTAATTTCACTATATTTACCATGCCTATAGTAGCTTTATTTGGAGCAGCACTTGGAGCATTTTTAGTTTACTCTCTTGCTTGGAAAAAGGGTATAAATGCAACAAGATTGATTTTAATGGGCATAGGAATAAATGCAGCGTTTAACGCTTTGCTGATAGTATTTCAACTTAAATTTACTACCCAGGAATTTAATAGAGTAATGGTTTGGATTTCGGGAAGTATATGGGGAACTAACTGGGATTATGTTTTAGCAGTAATGCCCTGGATATTAATATTTATGAGTTTAACTATTTATAAGGCAAGATATTTAGATGTTTTAAACTTAGGAGATGAGCTATCTGTAGGACTAGGTGTACAAGTGGAAAAAGAAAGAAGATTATTGCTAATATTTACTGTAGCTTTAGCAGGGGTTGCTACTGCTGTTGCAGGAAGCATTTCCTTTTTAGGACTTGTTTCTCCTCATATAGCTAGAAAATTGGTTGGGCCTAAGCATAAAGTATTGATACCAACTGCAGCCTTGATTAGTACACTAATTTTAATGGTAGCGGATACTATTTCAAGGAATATGTTAGCACCTATAGAAATACCTGTTGGAATAGTGGTTTCAGTTATTGGAGTACCATATTTTATTTACTTAATGATAAAAGAGTAGTTAGGAGAGATTAAAATGAATAGTATAAGTACAAAAAACTTATCTATATCCTATGGAAATATAGACATTGTAAAAGATTTAAATCTAAATATACCTAAAGGAAAAATTACTACTATAATTGGTGCAAATGGATGTGGAAAATCCACCATATTAAAGACTATAGCGAGAATACTACAACCTAAAAGTGGAGCAATTTATGTGAATGGTAAGGATATACAAGGACAAAGCTCAAAGGAAATAGCAAAAGTAATGGCAGTTTTACCACAAACTCCACAGGCACCTAAGGGGTTAACTGTGGATGAATTAGTGGCCTATGGAAGATTTCCTCATCAAAGTGGTTTTGGAAAGCTACAAAAGGAAGATAGAGAAGTTATTGATTGGGCTTTAGAGGTTACAGGAATAAAGGAATATAAAAATAGACCCATAGAGGCTCTATCTGGAGGACAAAGACAAAGAGTTTGGATAGCAATGGCGCTGGCGCAAGAAACAGAAATACTTTTACTAGATGAACCTACAACATATTTAGATTTGGCTCATCAATTAGAAATATTAAAATTATTACAAGATTTGAATAAAAAGCAAAATAGAACAATTGTAATGGTTATTCATGAGCTAAATAATGCAGCAAGATTTGCAGATTACATGGTAGGTGTTAAAAAGGGAAGGATAGTTTGTCATGGAGCTGCAGAAGAAGTAATGACTAAAGAGAACTTAAAGGAAATATTTAATATAGATGCTGAAGTGGTGAAAGATCCTAGAGACAATAAGCCGGTATGCATTACCTATGATTTGATATAAATAGAGGAGTTGAATTAATGTTTTTTAAAAATAAATTTATACAGTCAATCATTTTATCAAGTGTTTTTTTGCAGCTAGGGGTATGGATTAGAAATTTTTCAGTTTTGCTATTTGTTATGGAACAAACTAATAGTAACTCCTCTTCAGTAGCTTTAGTTTCAACGGTAGAACTCCTTCCTATATTTTTGTTTTCTTTAGTTGGAGGTATTTATTCAGATAAGTGGTTGCCTAAAAAAACAATGATACGGGCTGATTTTTTGAGTGGGCTGTCAGTTTTTATTATTCTCATTGCTATTAGTCTTGGTGCATGGAAAGCGGTATATCTTATAGTATTTATATCTGCTAGTTTAGCACAGTTTTCACAGTCATCTAGAATGAGATTATTTAAGATGCATCTTAAGGAAGATCAAATGCAAATGGGAATGGCTGCATATCAAACCTTTATGGCAATACTTGCAATTATTGGCCCTGTAATAGGAACTTTTATTTATAATAAGTTTGGCATAAATATGGCAATTGCGGCAACAGGTATGTGCTTTGTTTTCTCTGCTGCTGTACTGACTTTAATTCCAAATGATAAAAAAATTCCTAGTGAGAAGGTTCAAGATAATTTTGGGATTCAACTTAAGGAAGGCTTGCAGTTTATAAGAAATGAGAAAGTTTTAACTTTACTTGGAGGGGTTTTCACGGCATTTGGATTTGCTGCAGGAGTAATTCAACCTCTTGGGGTTTTTATTGTTACAGAACGATTAGGATTGCCTAAGGAAAACTTCCAATGGCTTTTATCAATTAATGGAGCTGCAATGCTTCTTGGTGGTTCTTTTGTTATGATGTTAGCTAAAAAAGTTAGTCCTGAAAGACTATTATTTATGGGCCTTTTGATTAATGCTATAAATGTTATTGGTATTGCATTATCAACTAATTGGTACTTAACTTTAGCAATTCAGTTTATAAATGGGTTATTTACCCCTTGTATTCATATCGGTATAAATACTTTGATATTAAATACAGCAAAAGAAAAGTTTGTAGGTAGAGTTAATGGTGTTTTAACGCTTATGTCAATAGCAGCTATGGTTATTGCCACTAGTTTAGCTGGTTTGATAAAAGTTAAGCTTTCTCTAGTAACTATGTATGGTATATCTTCAGTATTTTTTGTTCTAGGGGTGTTAATAACTATACCTTTGTCACAGGTTATAATACTAAAGCAGCAAAAATTAGCAAGTTAAATCTTTGGTTTTACAGTGTAAAGAAGATATATATGTAAAAGAGCATCCTAGGGTTCTAGGATGCTCTTTTTGTGGTGCGTGCAGTATGGTCGACAGCTTGGTGGTGAAAGTCCGCTAAGTTTAATGAAAATAAATGTACTCAAATAATATAATTATGGTATATTTGTATAAATATTGGTAATAAGGTAGTAACTCATATATAATAATATGTGGATGTAGCTTACCTAGAATTATTAACAAAGTAACAAGTACTTTATACAAAAGGGGGAGAAACTTAATGGGTGTATATTTTTATATTATTCTAAATATAGCAATGAGTTATTGCTTATTACATAGATTGTATGAAAGGATTTATGCAGGGAAGTTTATTATTAAGACAAAGCGAAAAAAGATTCCGGTAATAAACACTATGACGGCGGTGGTAGTGGGGTATGCTGCAGCGAGGAGTTTTTTAGATTATTTTGCAGGTGGGGTCGGTGATATTTATGAAATCCTTCAGGGAGTTTTTTGGATACAGCTATGTATTTCCCAATTTTTAGGCAGATTATCATTGGGAATAGCTAAAGGCGGTATATATTCCGGTGATTCTACGGTTTCTTATTTCACTAAATGGAGCAAAGTTAAAAGCTATACATGGATATCTGATAATGTAATTGGATTTGAAACGCTCACAAGAAGAGGTAAAATTTTCAATACAGAATTAGAAGTAGACTCAGAACAAAAGAAAGAAGTAAATAGAGTATTAAAGCATAACTTAAATGAAATAGATAGAGAAGTCAATGAAAGAGGAAGTTTTAAGCTCAAAGTATTAATTACTTTAACTATTGCTGTGATGGTTGTAATGAATGCAAATTTAATTAAAATAAGTAAACCATATATGACTCAGAGAATAAAATTAAAAGAAGATGAAGCTATATCTATACTTAAAAAAACATGGAAACCTTTAGCGGAGCTTAATAAAGAAAAAATAAAGTCTAGAGGAGAGTTTGACAAGCTGTTTCAACAAACTATGACTAAACCAATGATAGATGAGTTATATGAAATACTTGTAGATGAAGATAAATCTAAGGATGGAGATATTAAATTTAAAGAAAAGTTACATATACCCAATGTATATGATACAAAGATGTCCATAGAAAAGTCATATATAAAGGCTCCAAGATATATAGAGGGAAATAATCAAGTTATTACAGAAGAACTTATAATTAAAGAATTGTTGGAGCCATATGAAGATGGCTCAACTAGTTTCACAAGAAAGAGTACTTTTATAAAGAATAATAATGATGAATGGATACTGGATAGCACAACTGGGGTGCAAAGTCTTGGATCACAATAAAGAAGAAAAATAAATAATAAATAAAAGCTTATGTTGAGTTACTAAATAGAAAGGAGTATTTGATTTTAATGTATTTTTGGAGTGTTTTAAATATAATGGCGAGCTATTTTTTATTAATTAGCTTATATCAAAGAATTTATGCAGGTAAATTTATTATTAAAACAAAACGAAAAAAGATTTCGTTATTTTATACTACAATGCTAGTATTAGCTAGTTGTTCGGTAATAATATCTTTTTTATATTATTTAGAAGGTAGATATAAAGATAATTATATTACATATAATTTGCAGGGGATTTTTTGGATACAGATGGGAATCACATATTTTTTAGGAAGATTATCCTTAGGGATAGCTAAAGGTGGTATATATTCAGATGTGAACTCTAAGTTTTCTCATTTTACTAAATGGGATAAAATTAAAAGTTATAAATGGATATCTGATAATGTAATTAGATTTGAAACCCTTATGGGAAAAGACAGCATTTCTAATATAGAATTAGAAGTAAATTCAGAGCAAAAGGAAGAAGTAGATAAGTTTTTAAAGGAGAAACTATTGAAATGATTAAAAACTAACCAAGGAGGTGCTTTGGGTGAATGTTATATTTTTCTACGGCTCTATGATTGCTGTGATTGTATTTGTTAACAGCATGGTATTTGTGTTAAAAAAGGTTAAAAATAATGAAGATACTTCTGGTGGCACAGTATTAATGTGTATTTCATTAATGTTTATTATGTATTCTATATTTTTATTTTGTGCAAAATAATAAGGAGAAATAAAATGAGATTTAAATATTCATCGAATAAGTACAAAAGTATTCATATTACTGTTATAGTGCTGATACTATTCTTTGCTTATTACACAGTTTCTTATGTAGTAAATAGTTTGTACTATAATCCATCTCAAAAATCGGTAGGTAAATATCATGAGGATTTATATTTTGATCTAAAGGTTTTTACTGAATTAAATTTACCCGGATATGCAGTGGTGGGTGTGGATTCAGAGAAGTTAGGATTTGGAAAATATAATATACATATTGAACAATTAAATTTGTTTAATCGTGAAAGAAAGTATATTGATTTTAAAATTAAAAGAGATGATAAATTTGGCAATTTTCAGGATATCCTTGGTAGTGATTATTTAGGATTTACAGAAATTAAGCAGCCCAATATTGACATATCAGTACGAAATAAGGAATTTATTAATCATATTAAGGAGTTAAATCCTGTTTCGTATGCTTCTGCATATATAGTATTAACAGAGGATTTAAATCTAAAAGAATTTGATGAATTAAGCAGAAAATATAATAACAAGGTAAGTTTTAAGTGGGTAGGAGTACGCACTGAGGATAAAGGTAAGCCAACTAATTATTTGTCTGGATTTAATCCTAATTTTAATGACGGATCTGTTAGTTCAGATAGTGCAGATAAAAATAAGTATCCATATTTACAACTGATAGATTGCATGACAGATGAAAAAAATATCAATAAATTTAATAATGGTTCAATGGTAGAAGCATACACTAAACATTTTACTTCACTGCTTAAATATATGAATGACAGAGAAAAGGCAGTTACTGCATTGGAGTTTAATAGTGTTAAGATAGACTACTATAAAAATGCTTTAAATTATGTTGAAAAGAATGGAATAAATATTTATGGATTTTTAGTTTATGGCGAAGCAAGAGAGTTATTAGAATTTATAAACTATGGGAAAATTAAAAGTATAGAAATTAATGGCGTTTTGCCTTCCAAATATAAAAAGTAATATTTTATTTATAATAAATAGTGGTGTACTAAAATAGAATTAGTACGCCTTGTTTTAGTGATGACTGTCTGAGCAGCCAGAATCCTAAATTTGTTTAAGTATATAAACTAGTAAAAGTAAAATACTAAAGAAGAATGTAAAATCAATTTTCCAGAACTAATTTTAAAATACATGTAATGGGCAGGAGTGGAAAATTAATGAGTTTTTTTAGTATAGAAAGAGATATGGCAATTGACATAGGTACAGCGACAAGTTTAGTATACATTAAAGACAAAGGCATTATTCTTAAAGAACCATCTATTGTTGCTATAGATAGAAGTAATAATAGTGTGGTAGCAGTAGGGGAAGAAGCTAGAAAGATGATAGGAAAAACACCTGGTAATATTGTAACTATCCATCCCCTTAGAGATGGAGTAATATCAGATTATGATATTACTGAAGTAATGCTGAAGAATTTTATAAAGAAGGTTTGGGGAATTAAAAAAAGGCCGGCCCCAAGGGTAGTGATTTCCGTTCCATGTAATGCAACTGGAGTTGAGAGAAGGGCAGTAAAGGATGCAGCGATAAATGGTGGTGCAAAAAAAGTTTATTTAATTGAAGAACCAATGGCAGCGGCTATAGGAGCTGGTTTGGATATCTCAAAGACAAGTGGAAATTTCATTATAGACATTGGTGCTGGAACAACCGACATTGCCGTCATTTCACTTGGAGGAATGGTATTAAGGGATTCTATAAAGGTTGCAGGAGATAAGTTTGATGAATTAATTATTGATTATATCCGGAAAAATCATAAGACAATAATCGGTGAAAAGACTGCAGAAGATATAAAAGTTAATATTGGTTCTGCATATAAGAAAGAAAAAGAAAGCAGTATAGAGATAAGTGGAGGAGATTTAATCAATGGAATTCCAAAGAAAATAATAGTATCTTCAGAAGAAATTAGAGAAGCACTAAAGGGAGCAGTGAATATCATAGTTGAGAGGATACATTCAGTCCTACAGGAAACCACACCAGAGCTTTTAGTAGATATATATGATAAAGGAATTATAATGACTGGCGGTGGAGCTTTACTGAATGGGCTAGATGTGGTTATTCAAGAGGCAACTAAGATACCTGTTTATATTGCAGAGAATGCAGTTTCATGTGTAGCTTTAGGTATGGGAAAAGTTTTAGATTATCTAGACAAGTTAGACATGACATATGGTGAGGATATTATACTATAATCGTGGGGAATAAAATTTATGGGTAACTTAATGATTCAATTCAAAAAGGTATGCTGATGAGATTAGCACACCTTAATTTTTAATGATGACATCCAGAGCACCCAGCACCCTTTGAACTGCAGCCTGAACATCCAGAGTCAGAGCCAGATTTACCAGAGCAGCCTGTGCTTTTTTTCAAAGGTATGGATTTAATCATAAAACCATTATTTCTATAAACTAATTGAACTTCTTTAACCTTTTCTGTTAAGGCCTTAGGATATATTATATTTAAATCTTCTATAGTGTCTTTCCTATCGTCATTAGATATGTTATTTAGGTCATCTAAATATATGCCTACCTTAGGATTACAGCAGCTAGATTCCATAGAAAATTTTACACAATCAAAGTTATCATCATTTTTTAATATATTTAAAATCTTATCATAAGCCTGTTCTGATATTTTTATCTTTAATTTATCCATAAAAATCACTCCTTTTAAGATAATGTTGAATTAGAAGTAGGGGATTTGTATTTAGGAAAGCTTCACTTTGCAAAAAACCTCTAATATTTCTTCCTTTTAAAACACCTAAGCCTTCTAAACTCGCTGTAGCTCAAACAGTAGAAGGCTCTATACGGTATTTTAAAGTCAGAAATAAAGAGGTTTTAGTGCTCGTTCAATGCTTTCTACAATACAAATCTTCTACTATATATTCAACATTAAAAATATCCGTTAAACCTGCTGAAGGAAGGAATTTCGCTTTGGCGAAAGTTCCACAAAAATTGTTATCTATTATTTGTTAACTATTATTTGCAATGTAACAAATACAATACTATTCTAACTCTTATACAATGTCAATTAGTATTAGCTAAAAATACTTAGCAATTAAGTGTTATCTATAGGAAAAGTAGGAAAATTGAGCAAGTAATCAAGAAAGCAATTCAGAATATTTTTGCAGGACAGAGCTATTAGAGTTATACTTAAGTTAGTTACATGAGTAACCAACCAACTAAGCGTAGACTTAAATTCGTAAAATTAGTGGAGAAGAATAAATTTTAGGAGGAAAGTTTTATGTATGGAGAAGTTTGGAATAACTATAAGAAGGGTTTCAAATTTTTATTGCCATTTATTTTAGTGAAGGTATTGTTTGAAAGTACTAGCCTTAATTTAGAATTTGACAAATATGACTTCTTTGGAAAAGGAGGAAACTTACTAAAAAATCTTTCAGTTTCCAAACAAATAATAATAAATGAGGCAATACCGATTTTATTTTATATATTTATAGGATCATTATTTTACTCATTTTCAATGGTGGTTATAAAAGCCTTAGTAAATAAAAAGGATATAAATTATAAGGAAAACTTTAAAGAAAGCCTGGGCTTTTATTTAAGATATTTGGGGTTAAATATAATTATTTCTGCTATATCAATAGGGCTAATTGTTTTAGGATTTTGGGGAATATTGATACCATTTATGGTTATTTTATTAATACTTTTTAACGTGTTATTAATTCCATGTGATGCGTATTTAATATATTACAATACAAGTGTAGGAGAAGCCTTAAAAAAAGGGACGGCATTGGGTAAAAAGCATTTTGGAGAATTATTATTATTAGGAATTACGGTAAGTATTATCCTAGCTATCATAGGAGGAGTAATGGCACTAGCAAATATAAGTCCTAAAATTAATCCAATAGGCTCTGTATTGATGAATTTTGCATCAGCAAGTATCGGGGGTTATTTATATATGTTCACCATGACTATTTGTAAAAAAGAAGAAAAAGTAGAAGAGAAAATAATAGAATGTTAATTGATTAAAGCTATGGGATGGGGAGTGAAGATTTGTAATTTCTATTATGAATTTTCACTCCCCATCCCGTTAAATATATATAGCAACAGTTTATTAGTAGATTATTGGGGGTAACTAAAATTATGAATAAGTTAATATACATGCTTAAAAGGGACTTAATACTGTATGTTATTATTTTTATTATGTTAAGTTCAAATGCATTAATAGCAGGATTAATGATAGCATTAATAGGAGTTTTATTGGGAAAAAGATATGACAAATTTAATATATTTTTATCATTTCAAACCTCTAGAAAAGAGTACTATGTAATTATAGTAATATATAATATTTTATCCTCAGCTATAGCATCAATAATATTATCTGTAATAAGAGTAAAGTCCAATAATTTATCACAAAATTATTTCAAATATGTATTTTTATTTTATTTTACACTAGTTTTAGTATTTTTAAGCACTAAATTATTTAATGAATTTTTTAAACATAGTGATTATGCGGCAGTAAGGTTTGGGGTCATAGTTATGTATTTAGCACTGTTTGTTTCTAGGTATTTTTTTCTTCTTTTCAATGATAATTTTATAAATTTTAATGAAGATTTATTTAGTTACCAAGAGTTTAAGCTAATGGATTATTATATAATGTCATTTTTAATAATAGGATTTAACTATATAACAAGTTATTTGGTTCATAAGAGTGTTGAAGTTAAAATTATAGGGGATGCAGAATAGTGAGTTATAAAATTGAAGTAACTAATTAACGAGGTGGTGAAAGGATTTGGTTATTAATCCCAATGATATAAAGCCTATATACATACAAATTGCAGAGGGAATAGAAGATGACATTTTAAGAGGAATTATAGAGGAAGAAACACAGGTAATGTCCACAACGGAGTTTGCTCAAGTTTATGGTATAAACCCAGCCACCACAAGAAAGGCAATGAACATATTAGTTAATAAAGATATTTTATATAAAAGGCGAGGGCTTGGAATGTTTGTAGCTCTTGGAGCAAGGAAGAAAATTAGATTGTGGAAAAGGCAGGAGTTTTTAGATAATAAATTAAAAAGTATTATAGAAGAGGGAAAAAGCATAGGTATTTCTATTGAAGATATAATAACTTGCTTAAATAAGTTTAAGACATAGGTTAAGGGGGAAGAAGGGTGATAAATAAGTTAGCATATATGGTTAAAAGAAACAGAGTATTTTATATGATATCATTTGTGGTAGTTATATTAGGAATTTTTCAAGGGAATTTAATCAAAAGGTTGCCAGGAATTTTTGACAGTATGTTGGTATTTATTTTTTTTCGTAAAATAGTAGAAAATAGAAGTGATAAAATAAATGTTTTTTTAGGATTTGGTATAACTAGAAAGGAATTTTATATTTTAACTATAATATATAACGTTGTAAATTCGATTTTATCATCAGTAGTAATAACTTTAACAAAGATGAAAATTGATAACATAGATAGAAGTTACTTTATTTATGTATTTTTATTATATTTAATGCTTGTCTTAGTGTTTTTTAGTATATTATCCTTTCATCAAATATTTCAGCATACTGACTATGAAGCAATAACTTGGATAACTGGGTTTATATATTTTGCTATATATTCTGGAATATATTCCGCAGGATTTAATACTAATAATTTTATAAGTTTTAATGAAAAATTAGTTTCTTATAATAATTTTACACTAAGGCAGTTTTATATAATGCTTATTATAACTATAGCCTTTAACTATATTACAAGTTATTTAGTCCATAAAGGCATTGAAATTAAAATTAAGGGGGAAGTAGAATAATGAACTATGCAGTTGAAATAACTAATTTAAAAAAGAGGTTTTGGAATAGAAATGTTTTTGAAGATTTAAACTTAAATATAGAGGAAAATAAAATATACTGTTTGGTAGGAAGAAATGGTGCTGGCAAAACTACTTTGTTAAGGTGTATTGCATCCCAATATGTAAAAACAGAGGGAAGCATAAAAGCCTTTAGAGAGGAGATATTTGAAAATAAGAATGCCTTAAGTAAAATATATCTTTGTCAAGAAAATGGATTTTCAGGGGACATGACAGGAAGAGAAATATTCAGTGCGGCTAAGACATTTTTAAAATATTGGGATGAAGAATTTAAGGAAAGGCTTTTAGGTAAATTTAATGTAGAACTAGGGAAAAAGTATGGAGATCTTTCTAAAGGTATGAAAGCTTGTTTGAATATAATAGTAGCACTGGCAAGCAGAGCACCTATAACTATATTTGATGAAGCCTATGCGGGGCTGGATCCTTTTAACAGAGAGATATTTTATGAAGAACTTTTAAGGGACTATGAAGAAAATCCAAGGACAATAATTTTTTCAACTCACTATATAGAGGAAATAGAAAGCCTATTTGAGGGAATTATATTTATGGACAAAGGAAAGATTATATTAAATGAAGATAGAGATACAATTGATGAAAGAGCATTTTATATTACTGGAAAAGAAGAAGAGTTAAATGATATTTTAATAAAGTTAAATGTGGTGTCCAAAGAAAAAATAGCCTCTTTTATAAGGGCAGGTATATATGATGATATAAGCTACGAAGAAAAAATACAGCTTCAAAGCAAAGGGCTTACCTTAGAAAAAATGCCTCTTCAAAAATTATTTGTAAATCTATTGAAGGAAGGTGTAAGGAGTGAATGACTTTAAGGAAAAGTTAGGGCTTGTAATAGACACCTCAATTGGCATCATCATGTTAGTAGGTTCAGTAATGAGTATTTTGTTTATTGCTTTGGACATAAAAAAAGCATCCGTAAACGTATATTTATATGTATTCTTACCAGTAATACTGTTTGAATTATATTATAAAAGATATAGATATGTAATGAACTTTTCAATAACAAGGGAGGAATATTTTCAAATTGGTCAAATTTTAAATTTGATTTTTTCGGTAATAATATGGATTATATACTTACTTGTAGCCTTTATGTTAAATGCAAATATAGAAGTTTTAACTAAGCTTTCCGTGCTCTTTAAAATTATATTTTTTGCAAGTTTAAGCAATATAGTAAGTCTCTTAATGGTGAATAGTCGTTTGGTTACATTTTTAGCCTATGGATGTGCATTTGCAACACCTTATATTTCTAAGTATATATATATTGATATATCATCTGTATATAAAAATACTGCTTTCATATTATTTCCAATTATATTTGGCATATTTGGTAAATATATAATTAGAAGTATAGATTTTAAGCTGTAAGAAGTGAAATAAAAGGCAAACTTAACTATAAATTACAAGTGGAATTTCGTCAGTTTTTTTCGACAATAAATATTAAATGGAAATAAAAAAATAAGCCATTTAGGCTTATTTTTATTTATCAGATTTTAATTCTTCAAGACAAGCTTGGCAGATGTTTTTACCTTTGTAGTTTATAACATCCTTAGCATTTCCACAGAATATACAAGATGGGCTATACTTCTTAAGTATTATCTGCTCTCCATCAACGAAGATTTCTAAAGAATCTTTGATTTCTATATCTAATGTTCTCCTAAGCTCTATAGGAATAACAATTCTTCCTAATTCATCAACTCTTCTAACTATACCAGTAGATTTCATAACACGGTTCCTCCTAAAACAATATTCGACTTTTATTAATTAAATAATAACAGTAATAACATAAATAGTCAATAGATTTTTACAAGTTTAAATAACATTAATAAAATTACTTATGCTTTTGTATAGAACTGAGAATAACGCAGTTGTTTTAATATTGTTAGTAAATTTCAATTTTTAATTTATAGAACATAATTTTTGTGGCATAATAATTAGTATGAAGTAATATTTGGTAATTTTTATTAAGGAGGAAAGTTATGAATTTAGAATTAAATAAAGAATACAATGGATTTAGACTTTTAGAAAAAAATCGTGTAAAAGAATTAAACTCAGATGCTTTTATATTTGAACACCTAAAAACTGGAGCAAAGCTTTTAAAACTTGTAAATGACGAAGATAATAGGGTGTTTTCAATATCCTTTAGAACTCCTCCAGAAAACAGTACTGGAGTTGCACATATACTTGAGCACTCTGTGCTTTGTGGTTCAAGAAAGTTTCCAGTTAAGGAACCTTTTGTAGAACTTATAAAGGGATCCTTAAATACATTTTTAAATGCAATGACCTTTGCAGATAAGACTATGTACCCTGTAGCTAGTAGAAATGAAAAAGATTTCTTCAATCTTATGGATGTATACCTAGATGCAGTACTTTATCCAAATATATATAAATACCCAGAAATATTTATGCAGGAAGGTTGGCATTACGAGCTTAAAGATAAAAATGATTCATTAACTTATAAAGGTGTAGTTTACAATGAGATGAAAGGTGCTTTCTCATCACCAGAATCAGTGCTTATGAGAAAGATATCTCAATCTCTTTTCCCAGATACTACTTATGGAGTGGAATCAGGAGGAGATCCTGAATTTATTCCAGATTTATCTTATGAAGAATTTATAGATTTTCATAAAAAATATTATCATCCTTCAAACAGCTATATATATTTATATGGTAATGGAGACACGTTAAAAGAGTTAGCTTTTATTAATGATAATTATTTAAAAGAATTTGATAAAATAGAAATTCGCTCTGAAATTAAAGAGCAAAAGCCTTTTAAATCCATGCAGGAAATGAAAGTGGAGTATCCTATATCCGTAAATGAAAAAGAAGAAGATAAATCTTATATGAGTCTGAATTTCGTGGTAGGAAAAGTGGTAGATAAGGAATTGTACTTAGCCTTTGATATTTTAGAGCATCTTTTATTAGATACTCCTGCAGCACCGCTCAAAAAGGCTCTTATAGATGCTAATTTAGGTAAGGATGTATTTGGAGTATTTGACAGCAGTATACTTCAGCCGAGCTTTAGCATTGTAGTCAAGAATTCTAGTGAAAGTCAAAAAGAAAGATTTAAAGAAGTGGTATTCAACACTTTAAGAGAGTTAGTTAACAATGGTATAAATAAAAAGCTTATAGAGTCTTCCATAAATATTAAAGAATTTAGACTTAGAGAAGCAGAGTATCATGGATATCCTAGGGGCCTTGTATATGGAATAAAGGCCATGGACAGTTGGCTTTATGATGAAGACCCATTAATGCATTTAGCTTATGAACCTCAATTAAATAAAGTAAAAGAAGCATTAACTACCAATTATTTTGAAAAGATTATAGAAAAATATATATTAAACAACTCTCATAGTTCTATTTTAATATTAAATCCTAAAAAGGGCATGGCAGAAAGTGTAGAAGAGGAAATAAAAAGAGAGCTTAAGGAATATAAAGAAAGACTAAGTGAAAGTGAATTAAATAAAATAATAGAGCAAACTAATAGATTAGAGAAAAGACAAACTTCAGAGGATAATCAAGAGGACTTAGAAAAGTTACCACTACTATCCATAAAAGATATAAATAAGAATTCGGAAAGGCTTCCATTATTAGAAGAAACTTACAAGGATATTAAAGTTCTGAAACATTCTTTATTTACTAATAGGATAGCATATATCAATTTTTATTTTAATAGTAAGGCAGTTAAACAAGAACTTATACCTTATATAGGAATTTTATGTGCAGTACTTGGAAAGGTAGGTACAGAAAATTATAGCTATGAAGACTTATCAAATGAAGTAAATATACACACTGGAGGAATAAGTTATGGTTCAATACCTTATTATGATAATAATAATATAGATAACTTTATTCCTATGCTTAAAGTTAGATCTAAGGCTCTTGTAAGTAAGCTTCCTGAATTATTTAATCTATTAAAGGAACAAATAGTAACTAGTAAATTTGATGACTATAAGAGACTTAAAGAAATTATACAGGAATATAAATCCAGGGTGGAAATGTCCTTATTTGATGCAGGACATATGGTAGCAGCAGGTAGAGTAGCTTCTTATTTTTCTCAAAGTGCAGCTTACTCAGAGTCTATTTCTGGACTTAATTTCTATCATTTTGTAGTTGACTTAGATAATAACTTTGAGAGCAAAAAAGAAGAAATAGTAAGCACTTTAAAGGAAATAAGTAAATTAGTATTTAATAAAAATAATCTTTTAATAAGTGTAACTCTAGAGGAAGAGGATTATGATAAGTTTACTGAAAGCTTACCAGTATTATATGATTCACTAAATGATGAAAAAGTTAATTACAATGAATATAAATTTGAAGTTGCTGCTAAAAATGAAGGGCTTATGACTTCAGGAAAAGTTCAATATAATTCTAAGGGATTTAACTTTAGAAAACTTGGATATGAGTATACAGGAGTACTTCAAGTGTTAAAGACTATAACAAGCTTTGATTATCTATGGAATAGAGTAAGAGTTCAAGGTGGAGCTTATGGATGCTTTGGAGGCTTCAATAGAAATGGAAATATGTACTTTACATCCTATAGAGATCCTAATCTTAAAAACACATTAGATGTTTATGATAATGTGGTAAATTACGTAAAGAATTTTGAAGCAGACGAAAGAGAAATGACAAAATATATAATAGGAACCATAAGTAACTTAGATAATCCACTTAGTGCATCCATGAAAGCTGATAAAGCTGTAGCTAATTACTTAAGCAAGGTCACTTTTGAAGATGTTCAAAAGGAAAGAGATGAAATATTAAGTGCATCTGTAGATAAAATAAAAGGTTTATCAAATTTACTTGGAGATTGCATGGAAAAGAACTATATATGTGTATTTGGAAGCGAAGAAAAAATAAAAGAAAATAAAGAAATGTTTAATAAAACAATAAATGTGTTTGAGTAAGCTAAAAAGGGAAGTTTGTATAAGCAAACTTCCCTATTATTATTCAGGGAAAAATTTCCTGAATATTCATAAATTTATTTTTTCAATTGTGGTAAAATTATAGTATAAGTCATAGTTATTAGAGGTGGGTAAATGAGGAGTATTGAATTTAATATTAAAGATGTTGATGGCGTAGAAATTCATGTATACAAATGGAAAACGGAAGGTACTCCAAAAGCTGTAGTGCAAATTGCCCATGGAATGGGAGAATACTCAGCGAGATATGAATACTTTGCACAAAAGCTCATAGAAAACGGTTATGCAGTTTATATAAATGATCACAGAGGCCATGGCAAAACAGCAAAAAATAAAGAAGACTTGGGATATGTGGGAGATACAGATGGCTTCAATTGGATGATAAAAGACATGTATGAGGTAACTTTAATTGCAAAAAAGGATTACAAGAATGTACCAATATTTCTTCTAGGACATAGCATGGGTTCCTTTTTAACGCAAAAATATATAGCCCTTTATGGAAAAGAACTTAATGGAGCTTTACTTTCAGGGACAAACGGAAAGCAAGGACAAAAATTAAAAATGGGTATGGCTCTTGCAAAACTTGAAGTATCTATGAAAGGGCCGCGAAATAAGGGAAAAAGCTTAAATAATTTAATATTTAAGGGATATAACTCAAAGTTTGAACCAGAAAGAACATTCTTTGATTGGCTCACTTCTGATAAAGGTGAAGTGGATAAATATATAAGGGATGAATACTGTGGGCATGCCTTTACATCATCATTTTTTTATTATTTCTTTAAAGGTCTTGATGAACTAAGCAAGCCCCATATCTTGAATAATATTACAAGGGAGCTTCCTATATATATTTTTTCAGGTTCTGAAGATCCTGTAGGAGAAGAAGGAAAGGGCGTAACAAATTTATATAATACCTATAAAAGAATAGGAATGAAAGATGTAACTTGCAAAATTTATCAAGGTGGAAGACATGAAATGTTAAATGAAGTAAATAAAAATGAAGTAATAAGTGATATAATAACATGGATGGATAATAGAATTTAGAATTAAGACACTAGAAGCTAAAATATATAGAAATTCAGTTTAGCTTGATTTTTCATAGCAGTAAGGTAATGAAATGTAAATAATGTTGGTTTATATTATGTGTCATTAGGGCAATTGTTAGAGTTTATTAATAAAATAAGTGGCAAAGACCTTAGAACTTATGAATTGTCTGAGCAACAACGCGGGTTTTCATAAGTTCTTAGTATTTGACACTTGTAAATTTAGAAACTCTTAACTTGTTTATTAGGAACAAATATAAAAATCAACATTATTTACTTCACAATGTATTTCATTACAAGTTCCACAGGATTATATGAAAGCTTAGCCTTTCTAAGACCTTCTATACCTAAATCCTGTTCTCTATTTACATAGGTTACACTTGGCAAGTATTCTTCAAGAAAGTGTCTATTTACAAAGGCATATAATCCACGCACATCAGCATCTGCTTTTTCTATATGAATTATTGCTGTATTTTCGTTAACTACTTCGCCTATGGTAAAGGCAGAAATTTTATCATCCACGTATACTGCCATTCCTACAAAATTTATTTTGGCTATGTTTTTAAGAAGATCTTTTATTCCAAAGAGTTCATAAAGAACATATCCTTTGCAGTCATTTTTATTACACCATTCTCTTCCAGCCATTAAACAGTCATCTACTATATCTTCTGTAATAGGTACTGCTTTATAGTTATATTTTTTTACAAAGGCATTGTAATGATTTTTTTTCGCATGATACTTTTTGCCAGATAATTTAACTAAATCTTCTCTTAAATATATATAATCTGCACCATCTCTATCTTCCAGGATTTCCAAAGAATCTCCATATACTTCTTTTAAATCATTTATAAAATTTAATTCAGCATCTTTAAATAGATAATCCATATTATTTTCTTTTTTATATTCTATAAGTGTATCAACTATTTCTTTGAGATCTTTCATCTTATAACCCAATGGTTGCATAAAGTGAGATGAATGGTTGAAGTCCACTTTTTTTATAATAAGAACATCATTTATTATACTGTAATGTATTTCGCACCCTTTTCTCCATAAAAACAAACTTAAAAATGAATATTCACAAGTAGAAAAATTATAAGGTTTTATATATTTTTCAAATAAATCTTTGTCGTCTAAAGTTAATGGTTTGAATTCTAGCATCATAACACTCCTTGTTAACAATTATGTACTATTTTTATATACTTTATATTTATTCATTATTATATGTTAGTGTTTCCATAATGAATACAAAAAATAATAAATGTTAATATGTAATTAATAATCATTATTTATACACATATTAAGTATAGTATAGCTTTAAGAAAAGATAAAGTCAAACTTTCTGAATTGTACAGAATAAAAAATACCGCATATCCATTTTAAACAATGCGGTATATAGAACTCTTTATTTTATTAGAGAGCAAATCATTTTGACCAGTGTGAAGGTCTACTAAGTGACATAGGTAGCTTTGTTTCAGAATCTCCCTTTGCTGCGTTAATTTGTCCCTGAGTTAGAAAGATACTATTAGTAAGGTTAGCTCCCCTAAGATCAGAATCTCTTAAATCAGCACCAATAAGATCAGTGCCGCTCAAATCCATTCCTCTAAGGTTAGCAGCAATAAGATATGTTCCACTTAAGTTTTCACCTCTCAGATTGATTTTAGTGAGATCTTTTCCAATAAAATCTCGTCCTCGGCTAAGAGTTTTTTGGTGCTTTGAAGAAGTCTTCTGACCACCATGGAATTTGTTTCGTACAAGTTCACTGGTTTGCTTAAGCAGAGCATTAACTTTAAAGCGGTGCGATGTAATATCAAGCTCTAAGAGAGAGTCAGCACTTAAAAGAGTAAGTTTTTCGGTCTCAATTAGCATGGAGTTAAGATTGTCTTGGATATTGCGGACTGGCTCTAGCCTAAGTGCTTCTGTCAGATACCAAAGCATTTCATGAATTTGGTGCATAATTAGGAAAACCTCATACATTTGCTGTGCAGTTTCGGGATCTTCTCTCCAATCATGTCCATTATATGTGACTTGAGCAACCTTTTGTCCCGCTCCAAAACAGTCATAGGCAATACAACCTTTAAGTCCTAATTTTCTGAGGTCTTTATGGACTTTACAGCGAAAGTCTGATTGCAGATTGATGCAAGGAGTACCAGCATCTTTATTCGCAGGGAATCCTTCTGAAGCTGAAAAGTACAGTGCAACACAGCAGAAACCAAAGCAGTTGTCACAATCAGCTCGAAGATTACTGTGACTTATATTAGAAAAAGATAACTTTTGATCTTTTTTATTTTCAAAGGGATAGTTCATAGTTATTTACCTCACATAAAATAATAGAAAAAATTTCAATTTGATTTTACCATAGATACTATGATTATTCAATTTTCAAGGGGGGGTATATTTCAGCTAATTACAATTACATTTTTATTACTTAGGATATTTAAACAAAGAAAGGATTTTTGAAACTTTTAGAGAAGAATAAAGTTAGTGACTAGTATATGAATTAAGAAGGAGAAGAAGTAATGATTAAACATATTGTAATGTGGAAACTAAGAGAGTTTGCTGAGGGTAAAGAAAAACAAGAAAATGCTAAGATAATTAAAACAGGTTTAGAAAATTTACAAGATAAAATTAATGAACTTAAATTTATAGAGGTCGGCATAAATGTTAATAGCTCATCTCAAGCATATGATGTTGTTTTATACTCACAGTTTGAAAATATGGAAGATTTAGATATATATCAAAATCATCCCGAGCATATAAAAGTTGCAGAATTTGTTAAGAAAGTTGTAAATGAAAGAGTAGTAGTAGATTACGAAGTTTAAGAAGTATTAGATAGATACTTATACTTCACAGAGGAGAAATTTATGGATAATATAGTTATTTTAAAGATTAATTTTAATTTTGGATATGGTGAAAATACAATTTATCCTGTGATACTTCAAGATGAAAATGAAATGATTTTAGTAGATTGTGGATATGCTGATTTTTTACCAATGTTAGAAGAGGCAGCTTGTAAAAGACATGTAGATTTTTCTAGATTAACAAAAGTAATTGTAACTCACCATGACCACGATCATATGGGGAGTTTAGCTGAAATAAAGCAAAAGTATCCTAATGTTCAAGTTGTTGCAAGTGAAAAGGATGCTCCTTATGTGTCTGGGAGATTAAAGTCATTACGACTTGAGCAGGCTGAACAAACTCAATCTATGTTGCCACCAGAGCAACAAGAAGCGGGAAAGGCATTTCAAAATATTTTAAGAACAGTTGAAAATGTAGAAGTAGATATGACTGTAAAAAATGGAGACTACTTTACTTGGTGTGGAGGAATTGAAATTCTTGAAACGCCAGGGCATATGCCAGGACATATTTCTATTTATTTAAAAAAGTTTAAGGTTTTAATTAGCGGAGATGCTTTAGCAATAGAAAATGGCAATCTTGAAATTGCAGCACCACAATTTACACTAGATATGACAGAAGCAAAGAAATCAGTTTCAAAACTGATTAAGTACGATATACAAAAGATAATCTGCTACCATGGTGGAGAGTATCAGGGGAACATATCAAATGCTTTGGGAAATATAGAAAATATATTTTAGATGATTATAAAAATAAAATCTAGCTAAGTAAATTAGTTGGATTTTATTTTTGACAAGTGATAACTAAAATTAGAATAGTTTAATATGACATACAGTTGGCATATTTGTAGTGTTATTATAAAGTTACTATAAAATGAAGGGAGTTTTTCTATATGAAGGATTTAAAGGATCCGATGGAGATTATAACTTTAAATGAGGAAAATATCGGTAACGAACATATTTGCTGTGCTATATCAGATAAAAAATGCCTCGAAGGATACCTCAAGAAGAAGGAATGGCTGAAGCAGCAATTTACAAAAGGGTATGTATTTAAGAAATTTAATGTTAAGCATAAGGTTTTTATTGAATACTGTCCTTCTGAAATCGCTTGGATACCAATTACTGCATCAAATTACATGATAATTAACTGCTTTTGGGTTGCGGGGCAATATGCAGGAAAAGGTTACGGAAGAAGGCTTTTAGAGGAATGCGTAAAAGACTCTGAGGGTAAGGATGGGATTGTAGTTCTTACCAGCAATAAAAAGAAACCATATATGTCAGATAAAAAGTTTTTTTTAAGTCATGGATTTGAAGTTTGTGATACAGCTCCACCATACTTTGAACTATTGGTTTATAAAAACAATCCTAATGCTGAAAATCCTATTTTTAATAAGTGTGCAAAAGAAAATATATGCAGCAATAAAAGTGGGTTAACAGTATATTATTCAAATCTTTGTCCTTTTACTGAGTACTACACCAATACAGTAATAAAGGAATTAGCAAAGAGAGAAGGTATTCCATTAGATATTATTAAAATTGATAATAGAGAACAGATAGAGCATCTTCCATCAGCCTTTAGTATTTACAGCGTATTTTATAATGGTAAGTTCATTACCCATGAAATTTTAAGTGAAACAAAACTTAATAAAATTATAGACAGCATAAAAAGGGGGATATATTAATTAATGGTAATTTGTTGTAAATTACTTACATCATGTGCAAAAAAGAGTGTGCAGAATGGGGCGGTATTTAGTGAATGTGGATACTTATATTATTGGAAATATAATAATCAGTTGTCTTTTAATATTAAACTTGTATCATGAAATTTATGAAGGTGGATTTATTATTAAAAGAAAGGAAAATTTTTTCTTAATAGTATATATTATAGGATTAGCATTATGGAGTTATACAGCAGTAACAAGTTTAATAGATTATCTGCGAGGTAAGAACATTGATGCTCAAGAGATTTTGCAAATCACTATGCAAATACAGACATGTATTTTATGGATTCTAATATTGCCAATACTGGGAAAAACTCAAAATGATATATATTCGGGTGATTCAGGACTTTCTTATTTCACTAAATCAAAAAGAATTAAAAATTATTCATGGATATCTGACAATATAGTTCAATTTGAAATTTTTACAAGAAAAAATAGCATTATTACCACAGAATTAGAAGTAAACCTAGAGAAAAGAGAAGAAGTAGATGAATTTTTAAAGAAAAATATAAAAAAGATAGATGAAATGACCAATAAAAAAAGGATTTTTAAGTTAAGAATAGTAATTCTAGTAATTGCTATTATAATGGCTATGGGACATATAAGTTTAATTAAGGCAATAAGCCATATATGACAAAAGAAATAAAGTTAGAAGAAGATGAAGCTATAGCTATACTTAAAAAAACATGGAAACCTTTAATAGAAATTCAAAAAGGAAATATAAAATCTCCAAAAGTATAAAGAGTTAAGTAAAGAAGGTAATGTAGTAGGAGAGCTTATAATTGAAGAATCAGGTAAGTTGGATGAATGTGGACCTTTATTTCATTTCAAAAGAACTAGTACTTTTATAAAAAAGGACGATGGCAATTGGATATTGGATAGAATAAGTGGTTTACAAGGTATTGGATGATAATAAGGTTGAATAAAAAAGGGGAATATTTATGGGTTACAATGTTAAAGTAAATGATAATTTGAAAAGGTCTGTTATGCTTGGTTCATTTGCATTTGGTATTATTTCATTTATTTTGCCTATATACAGTAAGAGGATTGGAGGAACTGCAATAACTATTGGAGGCTTATTTTCCATATTCAGTATTGTGACTTTAATATTAAGGCCATTGATAGGAAAAGGAATAGACAGATATGGAAGAAAGAATTTTTTTACTGCTTCATTTTTATTTTATGCAATTTCTATGGGTTTGTATTCTTACTCAACTAATATTATCATGCTATATGTTAGTAGATTTATTCAAGCTGTAGGCTCTTCATTTATGTGGATTTCTGCTTATTCCATAGCAGTGGATATTGCTGATAATGAAAAAAGAGGAAGTGCAATTGGTCAAATAGATGGTGCCCATGCAAAGGGAGCATTATATGGTAGTATAATAGGTTTTAGTGTAATAAGCAATTTTACTCTTATAAGCGGATGGAGCTTTTTATTTAAAGGATATGCAGTATTATCCATAATAGCAGGATATATTGTATACAAATACATTCCTGAAACGAGAACAGTAAACAATGAAAAAAATATAGGGCATAAAGTTACATTAAATAGTGACTTTTTTAAGCTGCTAATTATAACTTTTATAAGTTCGATGTCATCTTCTATGATAACTCCACTTCTTATGGTTTATCTTCAAGATAAATTTACCACAGACATCGGGATATTAGCAACTGCATTTATTCCAGCTGCTCTTATATATGCTTTTTTACCATCAAAACTAGGTGAGTTTAGTGACAAAGTCGGCAGAATAATTCCCATGATTATAGGATTAACTGGTGCAGGCATAGTTTCTTTTGGATTTACAAATCTTTCAAGTATTAAAGTATTAATTGTACTTTGGATGTTAGAATCAATAGGAATGGTTATGGCTTCACCAGCTCAAGAAGCTTTAGTTGCAGACATAGCTGGAGAAGATACTCTTGGATCTATTTATGGTATATACTTATTAGTAACAAGTTTGGGAGCAGCTATTGGCCCCTTATTTGGAGGATGGGTATATGAATCTTTTGGACATGCAACTCCATTTTATATAAATGGAAGTATATTATTAATTGATGCTGTTTTAGTAATGCTACTGTTTAAAAATTATAAAATAGGAGGAAATAAACTATAATGGATAACAATATTTCATGGTATGTAGAAAAACAAGTTGATAGGACAATAGATAATTTAAGAAAGCATAATATGGGGGGATACTTTGTTAAGAATCAAATAGAGCTGATAGAGCTTTTAAACGAACTTATAGCTGAAAACTCTGTGGTAGGTGTTGGTGATTCTATGACACTATTTGAAACAGGAGTTATAGATTTTCTTCGTAAAGGAAATTATAAATTTTTAGATAAATATAAAGAAAATATAACAAGTGAAGAAAAGAAGCAAATTTATATACAGAATTTCTCTTCGGATACTTTTATGTGTAGTACAAATGCTTTAACTGAAAATGGAGAACTTTACAATATTGATGGTAATGGAAGTAGAGTTGCGCCAATGATTTATGGTCCTAAACAGGTTGTTTTAGTAGCTGGAATAAATAAAATTGTTAAGGACTTAGAAGAAGCAGAAAAAAGAGTTAGAAATTATTCAGCTCCAATTGACGCAAAAAGATTAAATAAAAATACTCCATGTACTACTTTGGGATACTGTGTAGACTGCAAAAGTCCTAATAGAATATGTAACGATTTTTCAATTATCACAGGACAATTTGTTAAAGATAGGATAAAGGTAATTATTGTAGGAAAAGAGTTAGGTTATTAGTTGTTATTATATACAATTTAAAGTTAATCAACCCTACATAACTGTGCATGAAATGTCGGATAGATATATTTAATTTCTGATATTCTATTGATGAAAGGGAGGTCATGAAAATGGATTTGCTCAAACAAATGAATGAAGCATTAAACTATATTGAGGAGAATCTTACTGAAGAAATTGATTTTAAAGAAGTGGCAAGGCTGGCTGTGTGCTCAGAATATCATTTTAAAAGAATGTTTTCTTTCCTTGCAGGTATTACACTTTCGGAATATATTCGCCGCAGACGACTGACTCTTGCAGCATTTGAACTTAGTAATAATACCATGAGAGTAATCGATATTGCAGTTAAATATGGATACAGCTCAGCAGATTCTTTTACTAGAGCTTTTCAAGGTTTACATGGAATAACACCATCGGAAGCCAGAAATAATGGTCAATCATTAAAGGCTTATCCACGAATGACCTTTCAATTAACAATTAAGGGAGGAAATGAAATGAAGTATAGAATTGAAGAAAAAGAGGCATTTTCCATAGTTGGTATTACAAAAAGAGTTCCTATAATTTTTAATGGAGTTAATCCAGATATTGCAGCTATGTGGGAAAGTCTAAATGGTGAAATAATAAGTGAGCTTAAGAGCCTTTCTAATGTGGAGCCTTTTGGAATAATTAGTGCGTCAGTGAATTTTTCTGAAGATCGAATGGAGGAAAAAGGAGAGCTTGATCATTATATAGGTGTAGCAACAAATAAAGATTGCCCAGGCAATTTAGCTAAACTTGACGTTTCTGCATCAACATGGGCAGTATTTGAAGCAGTTGGACCATTCCCTGAGACTCTTCAAAATATATGGGGACGCATTTATTCCGAATGGTTTCCATCTTCAAACTATGAAATAGCAGAAGGGCCAGAAATCTTGTGGAATGAACAAAAGGATGTAACTTCACCAACTTTTAAAAGTGAAATATGGATACCCGTTAGAAAAGGAAAATAATTAATTTTACTTTTAGATACTAGATGAGAGGTGTTAGATATTAGGATTATATGAAACTTTCCCTCGTAAGGTTTCATATAATCATAGTACCTAGCACCTTTAGTCTACTATATTAAGAGAATTTATCGATTACAGATTAGTGACTACTCTTTATTAAAGTATTTATCATATTTTAGTGGTTCATCTTTTTTCCAAGGTGCATAGTCCTTAGCAAATTCCACCCTTTCTAGATAAGGTGGATGAGAATAGTACCATACTTCAAATAGCTTTCCAGGATAGGGGAGAGCTAGGCTTCCTTCATGAAGTTTTATGGTAGATGTTATAGTAGCTTCTGTATTTTGAGTAAGCTCCAATTCAAATCTATCAGCTTCAATTTCCATGCGTCTAGAAACGGTATTTATTACTGGGTTACTTAAAAACATATAAAAGTTTAAAACAAGTAATATTAAAGGCAGTGCAGCAATATCAGATATCATATTGAATCCAAATTTACCTTTAGAAAGTTTAATTATATAAAGCACACTTTTATTGGTTAAGTAAAGTACAAATACAATCAAAACTCCTCCAAGAATTATGGATTTCCACACATGCCCCATTACATAGTGGCCCATTTCATGAGCAAGCACTCCTAGGGTTTCTTCATCAGTTAAATTATTTATAGTAGTATCCCATAAGACTATTCTCTTAGATTTTGAAACACCGGTCATGTAAGCATTCATTTCTTTTGTATCTACACTTTTATTTACCTGATATACATTAGTTCCTTCTAAATTTGCCTTCTTTAATTGAACTTCTATTTTTTGTTTTAGATTTTTATCTTTAATATCTTCGTATTTATTAAATATAGGATCTATACAGAAAGGAGAGACAAAGGTCATAAAAAATATAATGGGAATAGATAAAAATCCCATGTAAAGCCACCAGAGCTTTTCTTTTTTTCGTATAACATAATAAGGGAACCATATAAACAATGCTCCAGTTATAGAAGACAATAAAACACTTTTTAGAGAATCTGTAAGCCATTTTACTAAAGTTTGATTTGATAGTCCAAAATTATGAGGTTGAATAAAACTGCTATAAAATTCCAAAGGCAGCGTTAAAAGAAAGTTTATAAGTGTAAATATAACAAAATATACTGCAGATATTATAAAAAATCTGCGGGTTCTTCTCTCTATAAAATTTCTTATACCCTTTGAAAGTCCAGTTACTAAGAAAAATATTGGAATTAAAAAGGTAAGTATAAAGCTTATAGTCCATATGTTTAAATTAGATTTTTTATATTCTATTGCTTTATCGCTTACTTCAGGAAGATTAATATCTTTACTATTTACAGAAACGCTATAGGTTACCCCTTTTAAGCTTTCTAAATTTCTATGCTCTGTATAGCGGGCTAATACTATAAATAGTAAAAGAAAGATCACTGCAAATATTATTGGTTTATATGAGCATTTTTTCAAAAAAACACCTTCTTTTGACAAATTTATATTTGAAAACAGGTACATGAAAAGGTTATAATTATAAAGGTTTAACATAAATATAACAAAATTTAAAGTAAAGATTAATATATTATTTAAGGAGTGATATCATTTGCTGTTAACTAAAGAAAAAACCCATCCCCGCATCATAAGTATCATAGAATATTTTAAATATGATTCGTTATTTTATTTAACAACCATATTTATTTTTATAAAGTCCATACTTTTTTTAGGTGTTATAGCTCATGATAATGTGTCTGGAATAAATATGTTTAAGGCATTTTTTGCACCACCTCCACTTGCAGCATACCTTGCTTTTATAATGATTTTTTTAAGTATTGCATATTTGTTTAGTGGAAGAATTCATGGCTGGGTACTTTTTTTAGTTAATGTGGCTATTACTATATTATTACTATCAGACCTGTGGTATTACAGAGGTTTTGGAAACTTTATTTCTCCATACATTTTTCAGCAAACATCTAACTTGGACAACTTAACGGATTCTATACTTTCTATGGCAAGACCCATAGATATAATATTTTGGATAGATATATTATATATGCCATATATGCTTACTAAAAATAAGATAGCATATAAATATTATAAAAGAAATATAATGTCATTTTTATGGATATTACTTATAAGTATAATATCAATATATTATATCCATTATAATATAGATGTAAAAAAGACAGGAAAAGATGGACAGTACTTTTTTTATACTTGCTGGGCTCCTAATCAAACTATGTCCAACTTATCACCTATAGGATATCATATATATGATGGATATAATTACTATAATGAAGTGAAAAAGCCTTTTACTCTAAGTGATAAAGAAAATGATAAAATAAAGGCTTGGTATAAAGATAATAAAGAAAACCTGCCTGATAATGAGTATAAGGGGATTTTTAAAGGTAAAAACGTTATATTTTTGCAAGTTGAGTCTTTAGAAAACTTTGTGATTGGTAAAAAAATTAATGGGCAGGAAGTAACTCCTAATTTAAATAAAATTTTAAATAGCAGTTATTATTTTTCAAATTTTCATGAGCAGGTATATAATGGTACAAGTGTAGATTCAGACCTTCTTTCCAATACTTCAATGCATCCCGTAAGAAAAGGAGCTACGTTTTTTAGATTTCCACAAAATACTTATAATTCCTTTCCAAAGCTTTTAAAAGAGGAAGGATATTATACTCAAGCGATACATCCAGATAAGGCTTCCTTTTGGAACTGGAAAAATGGATTAACTGCTGTTGGATTTGACAATTGTATAGATTCTTCGTATTTTAATGTAGATGAAACTATAGGACTAGGGATGAGCGATGGGAGCTTCCTAAAGCAAACTATACCACTTATAAAGAATGCTAAAAAGCCATTTTATACATTTATGGTAACACTCTCAAGCCATGCACCTTTTGATATTGAATCAAAGTATAGGGAGCTTAAAATTGATAAAGCCCTTGATGAAACAAAACTTGGAGGATACTTCCAAAGCATACACTATACAGATAAGCATATAGGAATTTTCATGGATAACTTAAAAAAAGAGGGGCTTTTAGAGGATACAGTTGTTGTTATATATGGAGATCACGGCGGAATTCATAAGTACTATGAAAGTGAACTTAAGGATATAAAACCTCAAGAAGACTGGTGGATGAAAAACAACTGGGAAATTCCTCTTATCATATACAATAAGGATATAAGTTATAAGGAATTTACAGTAAATGGCGGACAAATAGACACTATGCCAACTGTAGCTTATATGATGGGAATAGATAAGTCAAAATTTGAAAACACTGCAATGGGAAGAATACTTGTAAATACAAAGAAAGATTTTACAGTGCTTTCAGACAGAACATATATAGGAGATAAGAGTAATAAAAGTCAAGTAGAACATAGTATACTAAGTATAGATATTTCAGATATGATGATTAGAAGTAATTACTTTAATAAATAGGGGGATATGAATATGGAAGAAAAGTTATGGGAAAAGCTTGAGGCTTTAGAAAAGAGTGATAAAACTTTAAAAGAAGTACTTCCACAGGGCTCTGAGAACATGATAAAGGTTTATATTTTCAATAATCGTGAAAATATAATAAGATTTTTAAAGGGTATAGTAAATAACCCTAATTTCAAGAAAAAGATATCAGAGGAAATAGTAAAGTTTACATCAAATATGAATCCAATGATGGCAAAGTTTATAAATGTGGATAGTATGCAAACTAAAGTTGTTGAAGGAATAAATGGGTATCTTCAAGATGAGAACAATGTATATAAGATAGTGGAACTTATAAATGAAGGAATAGATAAGTTTAAAGATAAAAGAGCAGCGGAAGTACTTATGTATATTCCTTATGAAGGGAAGAAAGAACTTGTAAGATGGGTATGTAAAATAGTAAAATAAATAAAAAATAAAGCCTTGAAAATCAAGGCTTTATTTTTGTTTTGGCAGTCTTATATTTTCCAGTAAATTTTCCTCATGGTCATATACTTCAATAATGTTCTTTTCTTCATAAAACTTAGCTACCTTAAAGCTTCTATGAAATGCGTCATCCATAGATTGATAAAACACAATATTATTTTCATCTTCTTTTTCTACATGACCTATTGAATAACCAAAAGCACTTATCATCATTTTATGTTCTTGTTTCATTTTAAAGCTCCCCCTTAAATGGCATGTTTATTTAAAATATAAATTTAATTGTAAATTCTATAGAATTTTTAATAGATAAATTATATTAACTTTTTTATGCTTTTTCAAGACATATTACAACAGATTAATATGAAATTAGAACAAATATTTTATTTTATAATAATAATTTTAGTATTAAATAATAAGAAAATGAAGAAAATCAAAGAAAATGGACAGGCAATAGGGGATAACAGGGTATAAAGGTAATTGACAAAATAGTCAGAAAATTATAAAATATAATCAGACACCAAACAAAAACTAAAACATAAAAATCTAAAGATAGGAGATGATTCCACCAAAACAATTAACTTTATTTAGACCTATTATAAAAAGTTTCAAAGAAATCTTTAAGAGTGATAGGTAGGTGATGGTGGTATTAAAGGCTCCAATTCCTTTAAATGATTCTCTTAAACCAGTAAATGAAAACTAAATTAGGAGTTTAATAAAAGATTTAAATTTTAATAGATATAAGGGTTCAGCACAAATAGATGGTTCTAGCTGAACAACCTAATCTAAAGCAGTATTATTTAAGGAAAATCTTAAGAAAGGAATGATAAAATTTCAAATAGCTATTGATGGGTGTGGTCAGGAATTGGAAGCTGAAAAATAACCGGTTTGTATATAGTAAGAGAGTATACAAATCGGCTATTTTTTTATGCAAAAATAATTAGAAAAATGTTATCTTCATAAAATATATAACTAATAAATGTACTGGATAAAAAGCATAAAAGGCATATTTGTATTTTTTGAACCCTTGTTTTTCATTATAGTATTTTATTATTATTAGAGAAAATAATGAAAACGCTTGAATTATTCCGCCTAACTCAAAAGAAGCCCCTCTAAGTATTACTGAAATGATATAAAGTGATATTAAAGCTATATTTAAAATTGCTTGAGATTTAATGAGTTTTTTGAAATCTTGGCTATAATAATAAAATAAAAATATAGTGGCAATACCATAAGCAAAATAATCAGTATTAAGTATTGTAGCAATAATGCTTGGAAGTATTATACTTAATTGTTTACCACGTTCATTTTGTTCCTTTTCATATTTTGAATAGAAATAAATTGCCATTAATCCAAGAAGTAAGGTGAAAAATATATTTAAACTTTGAGCTTTAAGTGCAAGATTAAATGGAACTTGAGATATAAGAGCAAAAATACCAAGTCTTTTCATATACCTTATAGGGTCGCTAGTATGTTTATAGCCTAAAGCAATCATCCAAGCAAATAGAGGGAAGGCTAGTCTACCAATTATCCTTAAAAATATATACTGTGGAAATAAAGCAGCTCCTATGTGGTCTATCAGCATGCACAAGCACGCAAGTAATTTAATTGTAAAATTAGACATAGTAATTCTCCTCACATGATTTATAGAAATTTATAAAATAAAAAATAGTTTATTGATTCTTAATAATTTCATAACTACTAGTTAATAATTATTATCTATAATTAATTACATAAATATAACTAACAAAATAGTTCTAGCTTAAAGAACCTCCCCCTTTTAATATACACAAAGGTGCTTAAAAAAGCACCTTATTTTTTATCAAAATAAGATGCTGTACAGGCAGCTATTTGTCATCTTTATTCTTTTTGAATGGATTTTTAATTAAGAATTTATTAGTACTTTTTTTGGAAAGGTATTTTATTATGAGAACTATAGGAATTATAATTATAAGATATGGTATAAAAGCAATTACTCCTATAATTGAACTCTTTAGTATTTGAATTACATTATTTATAGAATTTATAAATTTATATTTAATTTTTTCGCCTAAAGCACTTCCGGCATTTCCAAGAGAAAGTACATCAACTTCCTGTAAGTTTACATCCACGGTTGAATAATCTATAAGGTTATCAAGTCTCTTTAGTGTTCCGGTGAGATTTTCAATTTCATAGCGAACGGTTGCAAGTTCTTTTTCTATTTCAAGTACATCCTTTAAAGTCCCTGATTTTTTTAATAGTTCCAAAAGTCGTTCCTCTTGAAGTTTAAGTGATTTTAATCTAGCCTCTGTATCAAAATACTGAGAGGTTACATCTTCACCGCTTATGCTGGTGGTTACAACATTTCCTATAACAGAGGAGCCATCCATAAAGGAGTTAAAGTGCTTAGTTGGGATTCTTAAAGAAAAATTAGCATGTCGCATTTGAGAGTTATTTATAGTTTCTACTCTATTTCCAGATATAGTTAAATTTTCAATATATCCACCTAAAATCTTTACCTTTTCATTAAGAGCAGCTATAGATTTTTGAAATTCCTTTGTTTGAATTTCTAAATATCCTCTTTGTATTAATTTTCTTTGAGATAACTTAGATGCATCAATATTTTCTGGAGTGGTGGCAGCTTTAGACTCCTGTTTTATTTTTGAATTCTGACCGCTGGCTATATCAGCCTTAACATTCATTTGGCTATGATTCTGAGCTATTTGGGTTCCGGATGTGGATGCCTCTTTTTTTGATCCGCAGGCATTAAAGGAAAGCATGGAAAAAATTATAGTTAACAAAACTAAAAAGAAGGATATTTTCTTTTTCAATAATATTCACTCCCTATAATATTAGTTAAGAATAGGTTTATTTACTAATATATACGAGTAAACTAAAAATATAGTCCAGGGAAATTTTAATGCTGAATTAGAAGTATGGAATTCGCATCTTAGGAAGGTGTTCAGTTCACTAAAATATTGGGGGTGTTTAAAGTTGGCTGCTTATTCAAATAGAAGACGGGACCATATTCATTTTATAAAGCAATACAATATGGAAACTTGTGAGTATACTGGTACTCGTATAGTTATATTTATAAAACCTAAGTATAAATCTATACATGATATAGGTGATTTCCAAAAGCATCCTTATAAAAGTCCTAAATCTAAAAATCATAATAAATCTTTATGGAAAGTAATCCATTGTGATATAGGAGAATTAATAAAAAAGGAAATGATAAATGTCAGTGAAGATAATAAGTATATTATGAGACACGTATTATATGAAAACCCTAAAGGAAATATAAAAGAGTATATAAGAGATTTAATAAGTGAAGAAACTTAATTAGCTATGGGAATTTATTTCACACTATTTTCACATGATTTTCCCACCACTATGATGTATATTGATTTTCAACAAAGTAGGATAATAATCTTAAATTTAAAATATACATTTGAAAGGGATGAACAAGATAAATATGAAAAAGAAAATGGTGGGAAAAATGCGATATGTTGTGCAAGCTTTTGCTATTGTCCTTACAGCTATTGGCGTTTTCAGAGGATATCCCGTAGCTAAAGCACTTTTGTTAGGCGTTACTTTTATTATGGGTCCTGTCTTTTGCGGCTGGATCTGCCCTTTTGGTACATTACAAGACTTCTTTGGAATGCTAGGAGATAAACTAGGAATAAAAAAATGTACAGTTTCTGAAAGTCTAAATAAAGTTTTAGTATGCTCACGATATGTGTTGTTGATTATTACTATATTTATTAGTGCTGATTTTATTTTTAACTTATTAAGTATAGATCCTCGCAGTAACCTGTCAGTGGTTCTTACAGGAAATAGTTTGACGGTAATAGGATGGATTGTCATTGGAATATTTATTGGAATATCCTTGTTTTTTAAGAGACCATTTTGTAATTATCTATGTATTGAAGGTGCAAAATATGGTGTTTTTAGCATGTTGAGGCCTGTGGCTATAATTAGGGATAAAAATTTATGTATTAATTGTAATAAATGCAACAAAGTATGTCCTATGAACATAAATGTATCTTCGTATGGACAAGTAAGATCTTTGCAGTGTGTTAACTGCATGGAATGTGTTACAGAATGTCCTGTTAGTAACGCATTAACTGTAAGTATAATACCGGTTAAGGGCAAAAAGAGGAAAATAGTCCTTCCCTTAATTATTGCTAGTGCCTTGTCAGTATTTGCATTTATTGTATATAATAATATTAATTATGACAGTTTAAACATAGGTGTATTATCTAGTAATTTAAGTGATAGATCAACGGTTATTACTGGAGAGAGTACAGTGGAATATGGGGATGCTGTTGGCATAGCTGACGGAATTTATACAGGAACTGGGAAAGGGTTTAGGGGAGAGATGACTACCGAAGTCACTGTACAAAGTGAACAAATTACCAAGATTGAAGTTACTGAAACAGTAGATGATGCCAAATGGTTTGATAGGGCATATAGTACTGTAGCTTCTGAGATTATTTCTTCCCAGACGGCAGATGTGGATTCAGTATCTGGAGCGACTTACTCTTCAATGGGAATAAAAGAAGCTGTTGCCAATGCTTTAATAAATGCAGGTGGAAAGAATGTAGAAGCTATTGTCAATGACTTGCCAGAAGGTGGCCGTTCCCGTGGCGAAAGGCCTGAAGGTGGTCGTTATCATGATAAAAGACCTGACGGAGACCAGTTTAATAGATACTAATATTATTAAGGACGTGAAGGTATGAAAAGGATTTATTTAGTGGAAGATGAAAAGTCACTGAGTCAATTGCTAAGTGCATATTTAATAGAAGCTGGTTATTCAGTGGTTGTTTTCGACAATGGTTTAAAAGCTAAATCTAGAATCAATGAGGAACCAGATCTTTGGATATTAGATATAATGCTTCCAGGTATGGACGGTTACAGTTTAATAAAGGAAATAAAAAGATCTACACCAGATGTACCCGTTATTTTTACATCTGCTAGAAATGCAGAACTTGACAGGGTAGTTGGTCTGGAAATGGGCAGTGATGATTATCTACCTAAACCTTTTCTACCGAGAGAATTAGTTATTCGCGTCAATAGAATTTTAGAACGAAAAAATTCAGCAGTTGCTGAAAATAACTGCTATATTTTAGGACCATATATCTTTGAGCCTTCAAAACGTTCAATTTCTGTAGAAGATGGAATGGTTACACTATCTAACAAAGAATACGATCTTCTTGAGTTTCTTATTAAGTATATTAATCAAGCTGTTAGTCGTAATGATATGATTGATGCAGTTTGGGGGATGGATTATTTCGGTTCAGATAGAGTAGTTGATGATACTATTCGAAGGCTGCGAAAGAAGATGCCTAAACTTTCAATTGAACCAATTTATGGATACGGATATATGTTGAAAGGAGAAGATTTATGATTACATCAAAGAGAAAAATTCATTCTATGAATTCACGAATTTGGCGTATGGTCATAGGAATTCTTCTTCTTTTCCTCACTTCAATTACTATCATAAATTCTGTTATTCTTAAGAAATCAAAGGAAGATTTTCTTTTTAATCAATTGAAAGAAGCCGCACAAGATAAAAAGAGATTTCAAAGAAGTGATAAAGAAATCACCTATATAAATCATTTTTTAATTACAAAATCCAGAGATGATTATGGTATTTTAGCAGATCCTAAGACAGCGAGTCGTTATATGGATAAGGGCAATCGAAGTCATATATTAGAAGCCATTAGTAAAAAAGTCATTGAAGAAAAGATAAACGGATCTTATAGCCTTGGTAAGATTACTTTGGGGAACCAACGGCACTATTATTATGCAGAGTATGGTGATGATTCAGAGGGTATCATGGTATTCATTGCTTCAACTGAAGTTGAGCCGTTAATATCTTTATCATTTATCATTGCTTTTATGATTACTTTAATCATAAGTTTTATAGTGACAAAAATTATATCTAATAAGATTGTAAAACCGATTTATGATTTAGAAACTTTTGCTGACGATATTGCAAATCATAAATGGGATGTAACTCCTCCTATCTCGGACACAGCTGAAATACAGGAATTATCAGATTCCTTAGATCATATGAGAGAAGTACTGAAAACAAGAGATGATAGGGAACGAGAGTTTCTTCAATCAAGTTCGCATAGTTTGAAAACACCTGTTATGGTGATTAAAGGGTATTCACAAGCGATGATTGATGGTCTTTTAGTAGACTCACCTGAATCTCCTGCTGAGGTTATACGAAGAGAAGCTGAGAATCTTGAACGCCGTGTCAGTCAATTGCTTAAACTTTATACATATGCTCATGCATTAGAAAATGAAGGTAAACAAGATTCTATTCGTATTGACCGACTACTGAATAGCCTTATTCGTAGATTTCAAATAATTAAACCTAATCTCCGATGGGATGTGAATATAACCCCTGTGGAGGTTGCGGGAAATTCAGAAGCTCTATTAACAGCATTTGAAAATATTATAGAAAACCAGATTCGTTATGCAAAATCTGTTATAAGTATTAGCATAAAAAAGGAGACTATGTATTCTATATCATCAATTGTCATTAAGATTGCAAACGATGGACCACATTTTAATCAAGAAGATCCTATGTGCCTTTTCCATAGATATAAAAAAGATGAATCCGGCCAGTGGGGACTGGGACTTGCAATTGTAAAGCAAATCATAGAAGCCCATAATGGCAATGTAATTGCAGATAATACTGAGGAAGGTGTGGAATTTGTAGTGACGTTACAGGAGTAACCCAGCAGTTTTAAGGAACTGCCGGGTTATTTAAATTTCAAGTTAAATCCCCTTAATTTTTATTCTTTTATTGAGTAGTAAAGAACACCATCTTCTTCTTCCATAGTTACTTCTCCTAAAGCTCTAAGATGTTCCAAATGGGCATGGGCCTCTCCAGCTGCAAACCATTTTTGTGACTTTGGAAAGTCATCCCAGTTTTTACTCTTAATATCCCAATGTAGTTGCTTAGTTACTGTTCTCACGGTAGATCTTCCAGATTTTCTTAAGGCTTCTCTTGCTTCGTCTAGTCTTCTAGCATGATGGGCATAAAGCTCTTCGATTCGTCTGCGGTGATCGTCTACTAAAAAACGGTGGGAAGAAAACAAATAATCAATATCCATATTACAAACATGATCTAAACTTTTTAAATAAGTTCCTAGTATATCGCCATATTGGAAACCCCAAAACGTAATATTTGGAGTTATTTTTCCTAGTATATGATCCCCACAAAATAGTATCTTGTGTTCTTTTTCATAAAGACCTACTATACCTGGTGTATGACCTTTTAAATCTATAATTTCAAAATTATATTCTCCAATTTGAATATATTCACCTGGAATTGCAGAAATGAAATTTATATAAGAAGTTGGGCGAAATTTAAATCCCGGATGATCTTCGATATCTAGCGTGTCTTCTTGTAATCCTTGCCAAACTCCCTGTTGAATTGTATCCTGCCACATTGAGTCTGATTTTTCTACACTATTATTTAATAAATCACCATCCATCTTACTTGCATATATAGTTAAACCCATTTCTTCTAAATAAGTAGCTAACCCTGTATGATCTGAATGTAGGTGAGTCAGAAAAAGAATAGTGTTTTCTGGTTTCAAATTTAATTCTTTAAAAATTTTCATTATATCTTCTTTTGTATCCTCACGGTTAAAGCCTGTATCAATAATCATAGATTTTTCTTGACCTTTAATAATATAAAAATTTAAGTGTTTTAAGGGATTATTTGGCAATGGGAGTTCTTCCAAATAAATATTTTTGTATACTTCTCTCATAGGCTAGATCACCCCTCCTGAAATTCCATATTTTAGCAATATGATAGTATATTATTTATACAAAGTCAACTATTTCATCTACTGATAAAACAGGAAAAAGAAGATTTAGGAAGGGTTTTTCGAAGGATTGGTACAAAATATGTATATTGTTATAATTTTTGGAATTATCTGGCTAACATTCCGGAAGGCTCTAAGAAAAGATGATAAGACTTGCAGAACCAAATAATTATTGCCCTCTTGAATTCTATAATGTATCATTATGATTGTGAGTTAAATACAATACTTAAGGAGTTTGATTGAATGTCTTCATCAATAAAAAATACAAAAGTTTATGAGCAAGTAATAGATCAAATTAAAGATATGATAATAAATGGTACTCTTAAAGCTGGAGATAAATTACTTTCAGAAAGAGAGCTTGCAGAGCAACTGCAGGTAAGTAGAACATCTATTAGAGAAGCTTTGAAAGCACTTCAAATTATAGGATTAGTTCAATGTAAACAGGGTGGGGGAAATTATATCAGTGAAGACCTTGAAAATGGTTTATTTGAACCTCTATCAATAATGTTCATGCTTAAAGATAGTAATCCTGAGGAAATTATTGAGGTAAGAAGAGTTATAGAGGTGCAGACTGCAGCTATAGCTGCACAAAAGATAACGGATAAGGAACTTGAAGACCTTGAAATACTTATAAAAGCCTTTAAAAATTCAAAAGATGAAAATGATAACGTAAAAATTGATAAAAGGTTCCATTATGAAATAGCTAAGGCCTCCAAGAATTTTATAATAGTAAATATATTAAATGCAATATCCTCATTAATAGATTCCTTTATTAAGGATGCTAGAAAAAAGATAATAGTAGATGAAGGAAATATGGAAGTTCTTGCAGACCAGCATGAGGATATTTATATAGCACTAAAAAATCGTAATCCTAAAAAGGCGTCTGAGGCTATGAAAAAACATTTAGAATTTGCCAATAAATATATTATGATGAAGTGATTTAGTTAAAATACTAGTTAGTTTAAAAGAATAAACTAACTAGTATTTTTGTTTCTAGATATAAATATATTAATAAACATTAGATGAAACTTCATATGAAATAGAACATAATATACAAAATATTGTTAATTAAATAACAATATTATAGAGTTGAGGTTAATAAAGATAAAAATTTTAATTTTTTTATTTTTATGGAAATTATTGAAAAGGTTACAACATAGAGGTTTATTAATAATTCGTATTTTTCGAAATATTGTTAATTGAATAACTATACTAGGAATAATAGTAAAAAAGTGGTATGATTTAATTAATGCAGATTGGTCTTACCAGTTTGCCTAACAGAGAGATAGAATGAATAATTATAAGCTATTTTCACTGCCTTAATATCAGTAATTTGGCAGATCTTTTCTATATACGTGTTAAAGATGTCTGGACATAAGACAACGCCAATTATCTTTGTGATAACGTTTTTATTGCATGGAAATGCTAGTTTCAGATGTCTTTAAGTCAAGTCCTGAGTGTGTACCAAATACATTAAGGACTATAGTTCTTGTTATAATGGCAACAGTATTTACCTATAATTTATCCCTACATACAAAGAATATAAATGTAATTAAAGCATGATGACTGGTATTACCAAAGATAAAAGAATATTGGTTCTTATTCTAGCTTGGAGATTCGGCGGATTTCTTAAAAAATTATATGTTATGGAGGAAATTTAAATGGGAAAAATTAAAATACCATATCATAAACAAATGCTTGAAATTGAAATAGAAGATAAAAATTTACTTGGAATATTAGAGTCAAAAGCAGAAAATTATAAAACAAAAGAAACTCAAGAAGAACTTGTTGAAATGGCTTTAGACAACCCTATAGGGAGTGAAAAATTAGAAGATTTAGTTAAAGATAAAAAGAATATGATTATTATAAGCAGTGATCATACTAGACCAGTGCCAAGCAAAGTTACGATGCCAATATTACTTAGAAGAATAAGAAAAGCAAATCCTGATATAGACATAACTATACTTATTGCTACAGGATTTCATAGAGCAACTACTCACGAAGAACTTGTAAACAAGTTTGGAGAAGAAATAGTAAAAAATGAAAAGATCATAGTTCACGATGCTTTTGATGACAGTGCTATGGTTAAGCTTGGAATTCTTCCATCAGGTGGAGAACTTATAATAAATAAGCTAGCTTGCGAAACAGAATTATTAATTGCAGAAGGATTTATAGAAGCTCACTTCTTTGCTGGCTTCTCTGGGGGAAGAAAGAGTATACTTCCAGGTATTGCATCAGCAACAACAGTTATGGCCAATCACTGCAGCGAGTTCATAGGAAGTTCTAGTGCAAGAACTGGAATACTTGAAGGTAATCCTATACACAGAGACATGCTTTATGCATCTGAAAAAGCAAATCTTGCTTTTATATTAAATGTTGTTATAGATAGTGAAAAAAAAGTACTAAAAGCATTTGCAGGGCATAGGGAAAAAGCTCATGAAAAAGGCTGTGAATTTGTAACAGAACTTTCAAAGGTTGATAAAATTCCGGCAGATATAGCAATTTCAACAAATGGTGGATATCCACTTGACCAAAATATTTATCAGTCAGTTAAAGGAATGACAGCAGCAGAGGCAACTTGTAAGGAAGGCGGAGTTATCATCATGGTTTCAGCTTGCAATGATGGACATGGTGGACAATCTTTTTATGATAATTTAGCACAGGCTAAATCTCCAAGAGAACTTTTAGATAGAGTAGCTAAGGTTCCAAGAAACGAAACTGTTCCAGATCAGTGGGAATTCCAAATACTTGCTAGAATGTTAGATAAATATACAGTAATAATGGTTACTGATATGTGCGATCCAGATATGATAAAAAGTATGCACATGCAGCATGCATCTACATTTGAAGAAGCTCTTAAGAAAGCTTATGAAATTAAAGGAAAGGATGCTAAAGTAGTGGTAATTCCTGATGGAGTATCAGTTATAGTTAGATAAATATAGTTAACGATAAAAATAAAATTTTTTAAAATAGTTCTATCAAAAAAAGTTTAATAATGCAAAAGTGTAAAGGAGAGGTAAGGTATGAATATTCTGATATGTGTAAAACAAGTTCCAGATGATTCTGTTGAAATCCGTTTGGATAATAAGACAGAAAAGCCAAATTTAAATGGAGTTAGTTTGGTAGCAAATGCATTTGATACCTATGCATTAGAGTTAGCAGTTCGCTTTATGGAAGCTCATAGAGGAAATGTTAGTGTATTAACTGTTGGAGCAGAGGATTCTTTAAATACATTAAAAAATTGTCTTTCTGTAGGAGCTAAAGAAGCATTCTTTGTAAAAGATGATTTATATAAAGACTTAGATGCCCTTGGAACAGCTGAAGTTCTAGCGGATGCTATTCATAAAATTCAAAAAGATAAAGATAAAGAGTTTGATTTAATTCTTTGTGGAAAGGAATCTACAGATGAAATTACTGGCCAAGTAGGGCCAATGCTTGCTGAGAAATTGGGAACAGGCTTTGTCAGCAGTGCAATTGAAGTTAATTTAAAAGATAATGGCGTGGAAGTTCATCAGGAAACTGATGAAGGATATAATGTAGTTTCTATACAATCTCCTGCTGTAGTAACAGTAAGTAAACCAGATTATGATCCGCGTTATCCTACTATTAAAACTAAGATGGCAAGCCGTAAGGCAGTAATTCCAACTTATTCAGCATCAGAAATTGGAGAGGTAAAACAAGGAAAAGTACGCTTAATTGAATATGCTGCACCTCCTAAAAAAGAGGCTGGTATCAAGATTCAAGAGAAAGATGCTGTTTTGGCAGTAAGTGCTGCTATAGAGCAAATGAAAAAAGATAAGGCAATTTAAGCAGAGAGCCCAAATCTGTGATTCGGTGACAGTCGCTTACTCAGCGAGTACTCCTCAGACAAGAGGAAGAGGAGTTTCATTATTAAAGGAGGGAAACGAAATTATGAAAACGTTATTGTATATTGAAACAGATGGAGAAAAAGTATTAGGCGGAAGTCTTGAATTGATTAGTGCAGTACAAGCATTAGATTCAGAAGGAGTAGCTCTTGTAGTAGGTAATAGAACTGCAGCAGATACAGTAGCTGATTTAGGGATTCCAGTTATTTTTGCAGATAATGCTACAGACTATGATAGTTTAACAGAAGTATTATCACAAGTTGTTAAGGAAGAAAATCCAGATACTGTTTTACTTGCAAATACAGCACTATCTAAAGATATTGCACCACGTATTGCAGGACGTATGTCCTTAGGGTGTGTAAGTGACGTAATAGGAATGAATAAAACTGATGATAAGGTTATATATACTAGACCAGCTTATGGTGGTACAGTTTTAGAACATATTGAAGTAGAAGGTACAGCTGTAGTGACAGTTAGAAATGGAAGTTTTTCAAAGCCAGAAGCTAGTTCAAATGCAGGTGTTACAGAGAAAAAAATAGAAATTCCAGAGAGCAGCATTAAGGCGAAAATTATAGACACAGTAAAAGAAATTTCTGAATCTGTTAATTTAGAGGAAGCACAAGTTATTGTTTCTGGTGGACGTGGAATGGGAAATGCAGAAAACTTCAAACTTGTTAAAGAATTAGCATCTATACTTGATGGTGTAGTAGGTGCAACAAGACCAGTAATTGAAGAAGGATGGGTTTCTCGTGCACACCAAGTTGGACAATCAGGAAAGATTGTAGCACCAAAACTTTATATTGCATGTGGTATTTCTGGAGCAACACAACATACATCTGGAATGACAGGCTCTAATTATATTATAGCAATTAATAAAGATGAAGACGCTCCAATTTTTGAAATAGCTGATGTAGCTATTGTTGGAAATGTAACTGAAGTTCTTCCGGTTATGATTGAAGAAATGAAGAAAGTAAAAGAAAAATAAATCAATAGAAGCGGCATAGGACAAAAGAGCATTGAAAACAACATATGTAAAAAGTGACATTTAAGTGACAACCCAAAAATTATATAGACAGAATATGGTGCTAGAGTCAATTAATAAAAAGGCATTACTATATAAAAATTGAATGAGGGGATAAAAAATGTTGTTTTTAAATTTTTTAATAGCCATAATACCAATTGTTTGGCTGATAGTTGCATTAAGTAAATTGAAAATGCCAGGTTATAAAGCTTGCCTTATTACACTTGCCATTACAGTAGTTTTAGCTGTTGGCTTTTGGAAATTCAATGCAGTTTATGCTGCATCAGCTATATTGGAGGGAACACTAAACGCCTTGTGGCCAATTTGTTTAGTTATTGTTGCAGCTTTGTTTGCGTATAATTTGACTTTACGTACAGGTGCAATGGAATCTATAAAACAAATGTTGGCTGGAGTCTCTACTGACAAAAGAGTTTTAGTATTAATTATTGGATGGGGATTTGGAAATTTTATGGAAGGAATGGCTGGGTTTGGTACAGCCGTTGCTATTCCAGCATCAATGCTTGCTGGTATTGGATTAAATCCAATTTCAGCAGTTCTAGCATGTTTGGTTGCTAATAGTACACCAACTGCATTTGGATCAGTAGGAATACCTTTGGTAACGCTTTCAGCAATAACCGGAATTGAATCCGGTACATTAGCAGCAAATACAGCAATAATTCAAGCAATTCTCTGTTTTATCAGCCCATTTATTATGGTATACATTGTAGGTGGTGGAATAAAGGCATTAAAGGGAGCATTTCTTATTACATTAATTTCTGCAATATCATTTGTACTACCTTGGTACATTACAGCAACAGTAGTTGGAGCAGAACTTCCAAATATAGTAGGTTCTATTTGTTGTATGGTATGTACAGTTATTGCAGCAAAAGTCCTTAATAAAAATCCTCAAGTTGAAGCAGAGTGTTGTGCTGCGGCAATTGAAGTTAATGGTAAAAAGGAAGAAACAGCTTTATCACTTGGCAAGGGGTTACAGGCATGGTGTTCGTTTATTCTAATATTCATAATGCTACTTGCTACATCAACTCTATGTCCACCAATTAACCATTTTATTGCAAAATACAAAACTGTTATGGTTGTATATGCTGGACAGGGTGGAAATAAATTAAGCTTTAGTTGGATCAATACACCAGGTGTTATTATTTTTGTTGCTGCAATTATTGGAGGCTTTGTTCAAGGTGCAAAAATATCAACCATGTTAGAAGTATTGAGGGATACATTAAAGGGAAACTGGAAAACAATAGTTACAATTTGTGCGGTTATGTCAGTAGCAAAGATAATGGGCTATAGCGGAATGATTTCAGATATGGCAAGTTTTCTAGTTGTAGCTACTGGAGGAGCATATCCATTGATTTCCCCATTAATTGGATCCATTGGAGGATTTGTTACAGGCTCAGGTACATCAACAAGTGTTTTATTTGGAGGCTTACAAGTAGAAACAGCAAAAAATCTTGGACTTCCTGCGGCATGGATGGCATCAGCCAATGCTCTTGGAGGGGGTATTGGAAAGATGATTTGTCCTCAAAGTATTGCAATTGGTGCAAGTGCAATTAATAAGTCAGGTTCAGAAAGTAAAATACTCGGAAGTATGTTTAAATACTATATATTTTACGTAGTTGTTGGTGGCATCATATGTTTTTTAGGAACATTATTTTTATAAGAATATTATAGGGTAAGAATAAAATTGGAAAGGAATGATTATTATGGTTAAGTATAACGAGTTGACAGAAGAAATAATCTCAAAATTACAGGAGGCAGCTCCAGGACATATTTTAACAGGTGATGATATCAATGAAGATTATTCTCATGATGAAATGCCTATTTACGGAAAAATGGCTCCACAAGTTGTATTAATGGCCAACTCTACAGAGGAAGTTGCTGCAGTAGTAAAAATATGTAATGAAAATAAGATACCAGTAACCCCAAGAGGAGCAGGAACAGGACTTGCAGGAGGAGCAGTTCCACTACTCGGAGGAGTTTTAATTGATCTTACAAAGATGAATAAAATAATCTCTTATGATTTGGAAAATTTTGTAGTTCATGTTCAATCTGGTGTTTTGTTAAATGATCTTGCAGAGGATTGTTTAAAACAAGGATTATTATACGCCCCAGATCCAGGTGAAAAGTTTGCATGCCTCGGGGGAAATGTTTCAACAAATGCAGGAGGAATGAGGGCTGTTAAATATGGGGCAACACGTGATTATGTACGTGCAATGACAGTTGTTCTTCCAACAGGAGAAATTACTAAGTTTGGAGCTACAGTATCAAAAACAAGTTCAGGTTATAGTCTTTTAAATTTAATGATCGGTTCTGAAGGTACTCTTGGAATTATTACAGAACTTACTTTGAAGGTTATGCCAGCACCAAAGGTAGTTACTAGTTTAATTATTCCTTTTGAAAATTTACATGATTGTGTTTCTACTGTTCCTAAATTTAAAATGGAACAAATGAATCCACAAGCAATTGAATTTATGGAAAGAGAGATTGTTCTTTCTAGTGAAAGATATGTTGGAAAGAGTGTATTTCCACAAGTAATTGATGGAGTAACTGCAAATGCTTATTTACTTGTTACTTTAGATGCAGACAACGAAGATGAATTAAATAATCTTATTGAGCAGGCTAGTGAAATAGTATTAGAGGCAGGAGCAATAGATGTTCTTGTAGCTGATACACCTGCAAAGATAAAAGATGCATGGGCAGCTCGTTCTAGCTTCTTAGAAGCAATTATGGCAGAAACAAAATTATTAGATGAATGTGATGTTGTAGTTCCAGTAAATAAAATTGCTTCTTATGTTGAATTTGTAAATAAAACTGGTGACGAATGTGGACTTACTATTAAGAGTTTTGGACATGCAGGAGATGGAAACCTTCACATATATCAATGCAGTAATGATTTAGAAGAAGAGGAGTTTAAGTCAAGAGTTCATAAATTCTTCAAGATTATTTACGAAGAGGCAACAAAATATGGTGGCCTTGTTTCAGGTGAACATGGAATTGGCAGTGGAAAGATGAGCTATTTAGCAGATAGTGTTGGAGAAGTAAATATGGAATTAATGAAAGGTATTAAAAAAGTCTTTGACCCGAACTGTATTATGAATCCAGGTAAAGTATGCTGTCCATTGGATGTTAACAATTAATAAAATACAATTGAAATTTATATACACATATAAAAAGAAAGGTAGGAAATTAATATGAATTTTAAACTAGATGAAAATCATGAACAATTACAAGAAATGTATCGCGAATTTGCTGAAAATGAGGTAAAACCACTTGCAAAGGAAATTGATGAAAACATGCGTTTTCCAGAAGAAACTATACCCAAAATGGCTGAGATGGGCTTGCTTGGAATTCCATTTCCTGAAGAATACGGCGGAGCTGGAATGGATACATTAAGTTATATACAATGTGTGGAAGAATTATCTAAGTGTTGTGCAACAACTGGGGTTATTGTTTCAGCACATACAAGTCTTTGTGCAACACCAATTTACACATATGGTACAGAAGAACAAAAGGAGAAATATTTAAAGCCACTTGCTTCTGGTGAAAAATTAGGTGCATTTGGATTAACAGAACCTTCTGCTGGAACTGATGCTTCTATGCAAAAGACAACAGCAGTACTAGAAGGAGACCACTATGTATTAAATGGTAGCAAGATCTTTATTACTAATGCAGGATATGCAGACACATATATTATTTTAGCTATGACAGACAAGAGTAAGGGAACAAAGGGTATTTCAGCATTTATCGTTGAAAAGGACTATCCAGGATTCTCTGTCGGAAGTCATGAAATAAAGATGGGAATCAGAGGATCTTCTACATGTGAATTATTCTTTGATAATTGCATAGTTCCAAAGGAAAATCTTTTAGGAGAAGAAGGCAAAGGATTTAAAATTGCAATGGCAACTCTTGATGGAGGTCGTATTGGTATTGCTGCACAAGCTCTTGGTATTGCAGAAGGTGCAATAGAAGAAACTATAAAATATGTTAATGAACGTGTTCAATTTGGACGTTCTATTGGAAAATTTCAAAATACACAATTTGAACTTGCTCAAATGCGTGCAAATACAGAAGCCGCAAAGCTTTTAGTATATCAAGCGGCATGTGCAAAGGATGATCATGAAAATTATACACATTTAGCTGCTATGGCAAAGTTAGTTGCCTCTAGAAATGCCAGCGATGTAACAAGACGTTGTTTACAGTTATTTGGTGGCTATGGATTCTCAAGTGATTATCCAATTGAAAGAATGATGCGTGATGCAAAAATAACAGAAATTTATGAAGGAACATCAGAAGTTCAAATGATGGTTATTTCAGGATGGATGGGCGTTAAATAATTAAAAGGTTCATGGCAATATATGCATACTATATTGCCATGAACCTTTTTTTATGATTTTCATGGATTGGGTTTAAGGTTAAGCTAAATTAGCGAATAATCTTATTAAATTTCTTGATTTATAAAAAGAATGGATAAAAACACTTGTAAATTTAAAAAAAACGGCTATAATAAATATAAGATGAAAATGATAATCGTTATCAACTGATGTGGGATATAATAAAGATTTTTACAAGGAGACATTAACATGGAGAAAATTATAAGTAAGAATGAATTAAATAGCTATATAAGCATTGTAAATAAATACAGCAATATAGAGTACTTGTTATCAAAAATACTCTTTAGTGCTGCCCCAACACTAGCAGGAGAAAAAGTATCATCTTTGATTACTTTCAGTAATGATAATCGTAATATATATAACCTTTGGCAGAAAAATAAGGAACAAATAAAAGATATGCTAAATGTTAAGTTTTTTGAATTGAAAAAGAGTGAGGACCACATTGTTGTGTTATTTTACAATGAAGAGAAATTAGAAAATGCTATAAGAGAAAAAAGAAACATTGAGTTTTTAAATAGATTTGGATATAGCAAAGAAATGAACTTGAAAGAATGTTTGGTTATTTTAAGCAAGCGATTTGAAAATATATGTCCTCATGAAATAGGAATTTTTTTAGGATATCCTGTAGATGATGTAATTGTTTTTACTGATTGTCCAAATGAAAAGTGTAAAATGATTGGGTATTGGAAAGTTTATCATGATATTGAGGTAGCAAAGAAGATTTTTACAAAATATGATCAAATAAAATATAGTATTATTAAAATGATTATAGATGGAGTTAAGCCAAGGAAAGTATTAGATAATATTAGCTTTAATCCTGTGTGCTAAAATTAAATAAATTTAAAATGATATTATATCTAATCAATCTAAAGGTATAAAGATAGGTTTACATATTCGTTGATAATGATAATTAATATCAATGAATATGCAAATTTTATATTAATTAAAGAGGAGACAGGGATTGTATGAGTATTTTGGTTGTAGGAGGAGACAAATTAGGAAGCATTACGCATAAGTTATCTGAAAATGGATTTTCAGATATACAACATATAAGTGGAAGAAAATATGGAGATAGAAAATTAAAAATAAGCTGTAAAACAGACTTAGTATTGGTTTTAATTGATTTTGTAGATCATGCAATGATGAATATTATAAAAAAAGAGTCTAAGAAATATGGAATAAAAATAACATTTTCAAAACGTTCATGGATTCATATGGAAAGTAATATCAAGAATAGTATTAAAGAGATATCAGTGAGTTGACAGCAGGGGAAGTAGATGAAAATGCATGTAGAATGGAGCATATAATAACTGATGGTATGCTAAAAGCTATTAAAGCCTATCTACATAAAAACAATATAAATATTGATAGGTAATACAAACTTTGGAGGTATATGTATGGAAAATATTATAGGTAACAAATCTATGTCTAGAACTTTAAACAAAACAGAAAGATTGGGTGGTCCAGTGATGAATCTAGCACAGGGAAGGATTAATACAGAATATACTATAAAAAATATTGATACTAATGATGAAGAAATTAAAGACTTTTTATTTACATTAGGCTGTTACGAAGGAGAATCAATAACTCTTATATCTATACTTGCAGACAATTATGTTATTACAGTAAAGGATGCAAGATATAGTATTGATAAAGATTTGGCTGAAGCTATTATTATATAGCCTTTTATTTGGCCGAAAGTTAACCTTGGTTAACTTTTACATATGATTGAATTTATTGTAGGAGTTTTTTGCTCGCAAAAAGTTAGCTGAGGCTAACAAATATAAAATGAGGAGGTAAATATACATGAATATGGAGGGAAACATGAAAGTAGCACTAACGGGAAATCCTAATAGTGGAAAAACAACACTATTTAATGCAATAACAGGAGGAATTGAACATGTAGGTAACTGGGCAGGTGTAACCGTTGAGAAAAAAGAAGGGGATATTAAGAAAAATCTTAATAAGACAAATGTCCAAATTACAGCTGTAGATCTTCCAGGGGCATATTCAATGTCTCCGTTCACATCTGAGGAAAGTATTACAAGTAGTTTTGTTAGAAATGAAAATCCAGATGTTATTATTAATATCGTTGATGCAACTAACTTAAGTAGAAGCTTATTTTTCACAACTCAACTTCTTGAATTAGGGATACCAGTTGTTGTTGCCTTAAATAAAAGTGATTTGAATAAGAAGAAAAAGACAACTATAGATGTGGATATGTTATCTAAAGCATTAGGTTGCCCTGTTGTTGAAACGGTATCAACAAAAGGAAGCAACAATGGTTTAGAAAAGCTTATAGCTACAGTAGTAGGGGTAAAGGGTAAGGTTCAAACTACACCATTTGATGGTAAAGGTATAAATATGGCGGATAGAAGCTCAGTTGAAGCTTCTGATAAAAAACGATATGAGTTTGTTAAAGGAATTGTTTCAAAGGTGGAGGCTAAGCAAACAAGTAGTAATAGTCAAACCAAACAGGATGCTGCCGATAGAATTTTAGCACATAAATGGTTGGGGATTCCTATTTTTGCAGTGATTATGTGGGCGGTTTTTTCAATATCACAAACCCATGTAGGACCATTTTTAGCAGATGCTTTAGTTGGCTGGATTGATTTATTCTATGTTTGGGCAGAAGGGGCACTTGGCGAAGGTGTATCACCTGTACTTTCTTCAATTTTATTAGATGGCATTATTGGTGGAGTTGGAGCCGTTGTTGGTTTCTTACCTCTTATCATGGTATTATTTTTCTTATTAGCATTACTTGAAGATTGTGGTTATATGGCTCGTGTTGCTGTTGTTATGGATCGTTTCTTCAAGAAAGTGGGTTTATCAGGGAAGTCAATTATACCTATGATTATTGGTACAGGATGCGGTATTCCAGGTGTTATGGCAACAAGAACAATTAAAAATGAAAGACAAAGAAGAACAACTGCAATGTTAACAACATTTATGCCATGTGGAGCCAAGCTACCTGTTATCGCATTATTTGCCGGTGTGTTCTTTAATGATGCAGCATGGGTAGGAACTACTATGTACTTCACAGGTATTGCAATCATCATTGTGGGAGCCCTAATAGTAGTAAGAATAACCGGTGAGAAACATGCAAGATCATTCTTTATTATGGAATTACCGGAATATAAATTCCCAAGTATTAAAAGAGCTGCTTTAGAGATGTTTTCAAGAGGTAAAGCTTATATTGTTAAGGCTAGTACAATCATACTTCTTTCTAATGTAGTAGTACAAATCATGCAAACATTCGACTGGCAATTCCAAGTTGTTGCTGAAGGTGCAGAAAATACAAGTATTTTAGCAAGTATCGCATCACCATTTGCTGTTTTATTAATACCTTTAGGTTTTGGTGCGTGGCAATTGGCAGCTGCGGCAATCAGTGGCTTTATCGCCAAGGAGAATGTGGTTGGTACATTAGCAGTTGTATACGGAATAACAAACTTTATTGATGCTGAAGAATTTGCTCTAATAGGTGATGGAGCAAGTGTTGCAAGTGTTATGGGATTAAGCTCTGTAGTAGCGTTAGCCTACTTAATGTTTAACTTGTTCACACCACCATGTTTTGCTGCCATTGGCGCCATGAATTCTGAGTTGGAGAGTAAAAAGTGGTTATGGGGTGCTATTGGGTTCCAATTTGGTATGGGTTACGTTGTGGCATTTATTACTTATCAAGTAGGTATGGTGATCACAACAGGTTCAGTGGGTACTGGATTCATACCAGGCTTAATTGTTGTAACCGCATTAATTAGTTGTGTTGTATATCTTGTGAGAAAAGGCGATAAAAGAGCTGAACAAAAGCTAGCTTTAAGTGCTTAGGATGCGTAACAATTGATACTTGTTACGTGTAAAGAAAGGAATACAGGAGGGAATTATGGCAAATATAATTGTAATTCTAGTTATATTAGCAATAGTATGTGCTTCAATCTCAAAGATTGTTAGTGAAAAGAAAAAAGGAGTCAAATGTATTGGCTGTCCACATAGTGGAACAAGTAAAAGTAATTGTGGTTGTAACACTCACAAGTAGCATAACAATTGAACACAATAAATGAAAAATCCGAGTTTACTCGGATTTTTTACGCACATAGGTATTTGGATTGGAAATATGCTTAATCCCATCCATCTAACCCCAAAAGGTCCACCAGGATTTACATCTTTATTTATTATTTATTATTTATTTGTTCTTTTATATAAACTTGTAAACTCCGGTTAAATTTTTGTATTGTTAAATCCCTATCAGAACGTGGCTTTTTATGTATTATAGAATAACAACAACGCTCTGGAGGTGGCTCTGATAAGCGTGATAAATAACAACCGTCTGGAAGTAATGCGCATGCCACAGACTCTGGTAGAATTGTCCAATCTTCCTCTTCATTTAGAAACTCTACTGTAAGCTGTGCTAAATTTACTCGTAACTTTGCAAATCCAGGCTTCCACCAATAATCATGCCAATGATTATAATCTTGGCCGAAAAATTGAAATATTTCATTATTTGATTTCAATTCAGAAGGATGCACTATTTCAGAAAAAGAATTTTTGCTTCCTTTTCTCATTACGACAAAATCTTCTTTAAATACTAAATTAGAATTTAATTCTGGATAAGGTGCTTTTCCATTAGTTAATCCTATATCTACTTCTCTATTAACTACCATCTCATAAGTAGGTATGGAGTCAAGTAGAATGATTTCTAACTTCAAATTAGGATTTTTTCGTGATAATTGCCTAAAAAAATCTCTTAATATATAGGAAGCTAAACTATCAGGAACGGCTATAGATAAATGTTCAATTAAATTATTTTCTTCTAGTGAATTTACTTCAATAGAAAGAGCTAACATTTGTTCAGCTATTGTTAAAAAGCGTTCACCAGATGGTGTCAATTGAACAGTATCATGTCCTTTTCCTCGGAAAAGTAATTTGACGTTTAATTCTTTTTCCAACATAGAAAGTCTTCTACTAACTGTAGATTGAGTTAAAAACAAAGCACGTGCGGCTGTACTAATATTACGATAATTGTTTATTTCCAAAAATATTTTAATATCTTTAATATCCATAGTAATAACTCCGTTTTTGCTGTTTTATTCAATTTAAATGCAACTATTATAATATGCATTTATTGCATATTATAATGTAAAAATCGTCATTTTACAAATATTTATTGTAATGATAGTATTTAACTATAGCTTATCCGATGTCTACCCACCCTAAGACTCCCATCCTTTTAAGGTAGGAGTAAGGGCGGCGGCGACCCTGGATAACGGTTTCTAAGTTATATAAAATATTTTAATTTTAGGAGGTTAAAATCGTGGTTACAATCGAATCAATTTATGAGGCTCAAAAACGTATTGCTCGATATATTAATAAGACGCCTCTTCTTCGTTTGAATAATTTAGATGAATATTTAGGGTGTCAAGTATATGCTAAAATGGAATCGTTTCAAAAGACCAATTCTTTTAAAGTCAGAGGTGCCCTTAATGCTTCAATGACCTTGTCAGAAGAAGCATTGAAAAAAGGAATTATAACAGCTTCATCAGGAAATCATGGAAAAGCTATAGCGTATGCGGCTAAACAATTAGGTACTAAGGCTTATGTTGTAGTTCCAGAAACTGCACCTAAAATCAAAGTTGAGGGAATTCAATCCTATGGAGCGGAAGTTATTTTTAGTGTTCCTTCAGAAAGATTTAATGTAGCTAAAAAATTAAGTGAAGAAAATAATTTGAGCTTTATTTCACCATTTGATAATAATGAGGTCATTGCGGGACAAGGTACTGCAGGTTTAGAAATATTGGAACAACTGCCAGATGTAGATTGTATAATTTCTCCAATTGGTGGAGGTGGATTAATTGGTGGATTATCTACAGCAGTTAAAGAAACTAATTCGCAAGTAAAAATCATTGGAGCTGAACCTACATTAGTTGCTCGGTATACTAACAGTTTCGTAGTAGGCCATCCAACTGCTTTGCCTCCAGAATCAAAGTCAGTAGCTGATGGATTACAAACATTAAAACCTGGTGAACTTAATTATCCCATTGTAGACAAATATGTTGATAAAATTGTTACAGTAGATGAAGAAAATATTCTTAAAGCAACTAAGTTATTTTTAACTAAGGGGAAATTATTAGCTGAAATTTCTTCATGTATCACCTTAGGTGCCATCTTACAAGGAGCTGTTAAATTTAATTCAAATGACAAAGTAGTTTTGTTTATTTCAGGTGGTAATATTGGAATGGATCAATTTAGTAAATTTGAAGGTATGAGCATATAAACAATAAAAAGGAGATGGATGAACTATGAAAAAAGTAGGATTTATTGGTTACGGAACTATTGGTAAGCAAATAGTAAAACAAGTGCAGGAGGAAGGAAATTACAGTATAGAATTTGTTGTTATAGGTGATGATAAAGAAAAAGATGGACAAGAATTGCCTTATGTGAAAGAAATTACTTCAGATTTATTTGAAAAAGTAGATTTGGTAGTAGAAGTTGCTCATGCAGATATTATTGAAAAATATGGAGAGGAAATTTTAAGCAGTGCTGATTTACTTGCATTTTCAACTACAGCATTTTCAAACGAAGAGTTATATCAAAGGATTTTAGAAAGTTCTAAAAAATACAGAACAAAAGTTTATATCCCTCATGGTGCAATCTTGGGATTAGATGGATTGTTTGATGGAAGAATGGTTATAGATAGTGTTACTATTACTACTACTAAAAGTCCTAAAAGCCTTGGAAGACAGGATGCAGAAAGAACTGTTGTTTATGAAGGTTCCACAAAAGAAATATGTAAATTATATCCACGAAATGTTAACGTACATGCTGCAATTGCTATGGCAGGACTTGGGTTTGATAAGACAAAATCAGTTTTGATTTCAGATCCATCAGTATCCACTAATGCTCATGTTATTTTGATTAAAGGACAAGGAATTGAATTTGAATTAAAAATAACAAGTATATCTCTAGGTGGTGTAACTGGCGCATATACTCCTATTTCAGCTTTTGGTAGTTTACAAAGAGCTGCAAGTAATCAGAAAGATTTTATATTCGTATAGATACTATATGCAGATAATATCAGTATTCTTGATGCCATATTTAGGAAGATTTAATGATAAATAATTAATTTAAAATCGCAGGCTGCAGGTGAATTATGTTCATTTGCAGCCTTTTTATATCCTATGATGGGACCAGATAAGAAAAAACTATATACATTTATTAAACAAACTTTTTAAATTAAATCTTCTTTTTTTATTCCCTTGGTAGAAAGTAGTAGAAAAATATGCTTTAATATTAAATATAAATGATAAAATACGAATGAATTTGGAGGGATATTATGAATGTGAAAGTTTGTGTAGGTTCAAACTGTACGCTGCTTGGAGCGATGGGTATTTTAGATCAAATTGAAGACTTAAAGGACATTATTAATGAAGATTTAGATAACTATAATGTTGAAGAATTGGAAGTTGAAGTAGTCAAGTGTTTAGGATTTTGCAAAGGAACTAATAAAAAAATATCACCCGTAGTAGTTATAGATGATGAGCCAATATTTAATGCTACCAGTCAGATTGTAATGGAAAAAAATTATCAATAAGGTAAGACGGAAATAAAAGAAAACTACGGAGGAAAAATTTATTATGAAAGAAAGCTATGTTAATCTGATTAATATTAGGAGAAAGGTATTTTCCACCATTGCGAAAATGGCATACGATGGTTCTGATTTAAGCGAATTAGAGAAAGCATCTTTTGAAATTTTACCTAATGAGGTAGGTATATATAGAGATAGTATATTTAGAGAAAGAGCAATAGTGGACGAGCGACTAAGACTAACAATGGGTTTAGATGCAAGAAAACCAACTGAATATCACCGTGTTACTGATGGGATTTCTGAAGTAGATGTGGATAAAACTCAATTTATTGAGCCTTTGGTAAATGTTATTACCCATGCATGTGAAGCATGTCCGACTAAAGCCTTTTATGTAACAGACAATTGTCGAAAGTGCTTGGCTCATCCATGTACTAATGTATGTCCGACAAATGCAGTTTCTATAGGAAAGAACAGAGCAATTATTGATCAGGACAAATGTATTAAATGTGGTAGATGTAAGGAAACTTGCCCATATAGTGCAATTGTAAAATATGAAAGGCCTTGTGCCGCTGCATGTGGTGTTAATGCAATAGATAGTGATTATTTAGGAAGAGCTCAGATAAACAGAGACCGATGCGTATCCTGTGGAAGATGCATTACTCATTGTCCTTATGGAGCCATTGCAGATAAGTCTCAAATATATCAGCTAATCAAATCACTAAAGACTAATACTCATATGTATGCCATAATAGCTCCCTCATTTTTGGGACAGTTTGGACCATTAGCTTCTCCGGTTCAAATATTTGAGGGTATAAAACAGCTTGGCTTTAGAGATGTGGTAGAGGTAAGCTTGGGAGCTGATATTACTACTCTTCACGAAGCAAAAGAATTTCTTGAAAAAGTACCGAATGATATTCCTTATATGGGAACAAGTTGTTGCAATTCTTGGACTTTAATGGTTAAAAAGCTATTTCCCGATCAATACGAATATATATCTGACTCTGCTTCTCCGATGGTTGAGACTGCAAAGTATATTAAGAAAATTGACCCAGATGCAAACATAACATTTATAGGACCTTGTATTTCCAAGAAGTTAGAAGCATTAAGAGAAGATGTTAAGGACTACGTACATTTTGTAATAACCTTTGAGGAACTTATGGGTATGTTTGTTGCTAAGGGAATAGAATTATCAGAAATAGAAGTGTCTAAAGAAATACAAGATGCTTCAACATTAGGTCGAGGATATGCTATAGCAGGGGGAGTAGCTGAAGCAGTAAAAAACACTGCTTTGATTATTGATCCTTCAAGGGAAATTAATATAGAAGGTGTATCAACTTTACATGAATGTGTAAAGCTTATGAAGATAGCAAAATCTGGGAAAAAGAATGGATATTTGCTTGAAGGTATGGCATGTCCTGGTGGTTGTATTGCTGGACCGGGAACAATAGCATCAATGAATAGAGTTAAAAAGGCAGTAATAAATTTTAAAAATGAGTCTGAATATAAAACTCCATTTGATAATGATATTATTGATAAAAAATTAAGAAATAAATAAAATGTCATAGTTTAAGAACTTGCCTATAAATATATAAATAAAATATAAGGTTCATATTAATGTAGCTTAGTATACATTAATATGAACCTTATATTTTATTATAACATCAGATTAAAAGACTACTGATTAATAATTTGTACAGGTGTTCCAATAGGAACTGTATTAGCAAGTTCCCAAACATCTTTATTGTGCATTCTTATACATCCATTAGATACTCTTGTTCCAATAGATGCTGGATTATTTGTTCCATGTATTCCGTATCCTGGTTTATTTAAACCTAGCCATCTAACTCCAAAAGGTCCGCCAGAATTAACAGCTCTATTTATTATCTTAAAGCTTCCTAATGGAGTGGACGTAGACGGTTTACCGAGTGACTCGATACCTGGGTAAATATAACTTTGGAATAAAATGCTTATAGTATTTAAAAGAAGTCCTTTGTATAATTGTAATATATTACATAATGATATTTGGGAGTTTCAAGGTGTAAATATGAATATCATAATTTTATAAATTGCATTGTTAAACTGCAAACAAGAAATACATAAGAAATTTTTATTTTATGAGGTAACAACATGAAAAAGAATAAGTGTGATATATATGGTAGTAAATATGAACGTATGGATAGTTTTAGATATAATTGGTGGTTTTATGATGAGAGTATCAGAGTTCGTGATGAGGAAATAACAATGATAAAGCCACTAACCGAAATATATAGTAAATTATTATGGGAAAAATACATTAATACAGAAAAACGTCATGTAATGTTACTTGGAAAGAATGAATTACATCCACTACAAAGAATAGAATATAACTGGCAGGATGATTGGAATATAAATGAGTATAAAAATATGAGAAAGTGTTTGAGATATGTTTTGTCTTATAAAGATGAGGATGTAATATTTATACTCTATATGAAGGAAATATCGATAGAAACCACTTGGAGTATTTTCTTAAAGCATTGGATAAACTTTCTCTTTGAAGATGAGGGAGTAATTGTTGTCAATGAAAGAAATGAAAATATCATAGTATTTAGAAATGGAGCTTTATTTGTAGGAAAAAGGGATGAAATATAAATTACATTAAATTCCTTTGATTATATTTACAAGAAATGGACTATAGTATTCTTATATTAAGTCTGAATAGTATTATATTTGACACAACCGAAATTTATTTTGTATATAGATTTAAGTTGTGTGTATAAATTTCTTGAAGGAGATATTTAAAGATGGGAGTATATAATCTTGAGAAATGGGCATGGACTACAGATGACTTTGAGCAAATGATTTGGCATGATTGTAAAATCCATGCAATTGCATTTGATGAATTTAATTTCAAACTTTTATTTGATATTGATTATATATTTAAATGGGTTGGTCCAGATGAAAATGGTTATTATAGATTTTGGATTTCACCAGCGACACTAATTTTTGAAAATGTATATGATATAGATATTAATTTAAGTTATGGATTAGGAACAATTATAGAAGATATTGTAAGAACTAATCCAAGTAAGCCTCGTAACAACAATTATATAAAGAAGAACATCGAATGGGAATGGATTATTGAAACTACAAACGGTCAAATTAGCTTTAAGTCTATTGGATACACTCAGCATATAAGAAAAGCTCCAGAATATAAAAAAAATCAAGAGATTCAGTTTGAGGAGCGTGGTGGCTATTCATTTAAAGTTGAAAACACTAAATAATTTTGGTCAAAATTTTCTTATACCATGAACAATTGTAAGGTATTGTCAAATAATAATTTAGGGGATGAGATACATGGATAATGAAAAATTCATTGGATATATTGGAGACTATAGAATACATGATAGTAAAATAAAAGCAATTGAGTCAGACAAAGCTAATATTCAAGTATCTTTAATAAGTGAGGATAGAGAGAGTATTATAATAAAGTTTGTAGAAGTAAAATCAGTCAAGTCTAATAGTCCAGAAGGTATGATAATCTATTCAATAAGTGAGATGAAAGAGCAACTACCATTCCGTAAATTTGTATTCGTAAATTGAAATGAGGAAGATGATTCTTCGCTTGAAATAGTTGCACAGGATTATATAATCCAATAAATAGATTCAGTGTTAAGACGTAATATTCTTATATTGTATCACAACAGTATATTTAGATGAACTAAAGAAACTGGTTTAAGTTTTCATTAATAAGATGTAAAATTACTAACTTAACTTGGTATCCACATAATTTTATCAGTAATTTTGAAAGGAATTTTGCTATGAAAGACAATTTTGCTGTAAATAAGAAGATAAGGCTATCGATATATTCATTACCCCAAATTATTTATGTGAAATACAGCATTTTAGCATGGTTTTTAATTGTTTTAATTAATGGACTTTCCATCTCTTTTATCTATTTATTATGGAATGCAAGAGATATAATTCCCGAAGAATTGCTGAGTTTTCTAATATTTCTAGTCTTTATTATATTGACTATCTATGTAGATACGGATGTTCTACATGCAATAATGAAGAAACAGTTTATTGAGATTTCAGATAAATCTATTAGAGTTAAAAAGCTTACGAGCGATAGGTCATTTGATTGGTCTGAAATAAAGTCAATAGAAGAAATGTATAGTATAAAATTTCACATCTTAATTGGTGTTAAACTCAAGAAATGAGATAATGATAAGACATCCTTACTAAAAAGAAATATTACTATAAATTTCAACAAATTTGCTAATATCGAAATTGAAGAGTTTTTTGAAGTTATTTACAGAAAGAAAAGCAGTAATTTTAGAATAAGATTTTAAATAGCAATCTGGCTATGTGTACTAATTGAGTGTAAGGTAGCAATGAATAATATTTTTAAGTGGTGATATAACGGTAAATTATTATGAACCAACTATAAGATTTTATAAATTTGGAGAGTGTTAAAATGAAATTTAAAGTTAATCCATATATAGGAGCAGAACCAATTCTACTTGGTATGACAAGTGAGGAGATTGAAAATGTAATGGGGATTAAAGCAATAAAATTCAAGAAGTCCCCATTTAGTGAAATGCTCACTGATGATTTTCAGTGTTTTCACGTATACTATAAATCTAATGGAGAGTGTGAAGCAATAGAGTTTTTTCAACCTGCTGATTTAGTTTTTAATGAAAATTACTTAATTGGAGAACCATATCAAGAGGTTGAAAATTTGTTTAAGTCAATCGACAATACAATTGAAATAAACGATTGTGGTTTTATATCATATAAATTTGGATAAGGAAATGGTGATTATAGCCTGTATTAAATGCGGTTATTTAAAGGAACGAATACTTCTATATAATAAAGAACACTTGGATCTATGGCTACAAGTTTCATGTTGCGGACATATTTTATGGGCTTTAAATGAAGAGCATTTAGATTACTTGGATGGTTTTGTAAAGGCGACATTAAGAGAAAAAGTTAAGGATGATTTAGGATGGCATAATCAAAGTATTGTAAGTAGGCTTCCTAAATGGATTCAGGACTCAAAAAATAGTGAGGAAGTTTTAAATGGTATTTCAAAATTAAGAAAAATGTTATGATGAATAATATTTGCACATTATAAATTAAATAGGGAGATAATTCTATGCAATGCTTTTGTAAAGAACAAAGTTATGATTTAGTGGTTGAGGCAGATTTTGTTGTAGATCCAATTTGGTGCGGAAAATGTGGCTGTAATCTTAATTTAGAGGAAATTCCTCTGACTGAAAAATTAAAAGACGAATTGATGAGTTGGGTACAAGCGTATTCTAAATCAGTGATTGATGAACCAGGGTATATTTATGAAGTAACACATCAGCATAATAAAAATGGTATAAAATTGGCAGAGAAGGTACAAAGCGAACTTGGTGCTAAATATACAATCTCTTTTCTATTGCTAAAACATATGCTGTCTTATGTGTTGAAACGCCTCTATTAACCTCAAAAACGAACCCATTAGTACTTTTTTTAAAGCATTTATGCTTTAAAGATTAATAAACTAATGCAATACACTTTATCTAAGAAGGTAGTATTGTAAGTGAACATACTATTTCTTATTTAGAGCCATACTTAGCCTTTTAATTCCTTCCTTAATTTCTTCATGTGTCAAATTTCCGTATCCCATAATAATTTTATTTAGATGTATACTTTTTTTAATTGTATGAAGCTCAACTGGATAAACTCGGACTCCGTGCTTTAGTATTTTATTCATCACTTCATCAGAAAACTTAATAGCTATAAACTCTCCAATCAAATGCAGACCAGTGGCATCGCCAAGGATATTGATACTATCTTTAAAATAGAGTTCCAGACATTTTATAAGAGTTTCTCTACGTTTTTGATATATCTTTTTCATTTTTCTGATATGTCGTTCTAAGTGTCCTTCCTCAATAAAACGAGCAAGAGTAAGTTGCTCAAGTGATGGAGTATGCAAATCAGTAAACCACTTAAGATTTCTGCAGCGTTCTATAAGTTGGAAAGGAAGTATTAAATATCCAAGGCGAAGTGCAGGTGATAAATTCTTGCTAAATGTGCCAATATAAATAGCTTTACTTGGATCTAAACCCTGTAGGGAACTAATTGGAGTTCCATTATAGCGGAATTCGCTATCATAGTCATCCTCAACAATATAACATCCTGAGGTTCGTGCAAGCTGAATCAGTTGGAGACGTCGTTGTACAGGTAATATACCTCCAAGTGGAAACTGATGGGATGGAGTTACGAAAACAAAACTTGGTTTCTTGTACTTTGAAATTAACTCTGTCTTCATTCCGTATGCATCTACTGGTATAGGACATAAAGAAGCACCTGCTGAAGAAAATATTGTTTGAATTTCATGGGTCACTGGATCCTCAATAATGACTTCATCACCTGGTGAAATTAGAAGTTTAGCTACAAGAGATAAAGCCTGCGTTGCTCCAGATGTAATAACTAACTGCTCCGGCTTACAGCGAACCCCTCTTGTTTTCAATAAATAATTACATAAAGCCTGTCTTAATTCCAAACGCCCCTCAGGATTGCCATATCCAAATGCAGAGGAAGTGCTTTCGTTATAAACAGATTGAGATAATTTTCCCCATATTTTCTTAGGGAACAAATGTAAATCTGGTATACCTGAACGGAAATCAATTATATCACTTTCAGTGTTCTTAGATTCTGCATCATCAATAAGAGATAGTGGAGGCTCAATTGATGCTTGCTCCCACAAAAGTCCCTCGGTAACGAAAGTGCCGGATCCTTGACGGCTTTCTATATATCCTTCAGCATATAACTGCTCATACGCCTCTAAGATAACATTTCTTGAAACCTTTAATTCTGAAGCTAATTCACGAGTGGCGGGAAGACGCTCTCCTGCTTTTATCTCACCGCTTAATATTCCTGTGCGAACTTGTTCATAAATTTGTCTTATTAAAGGTATATCAGATGATTTGTCGATATTTATCCATAGCATAAAATAAGTTCCTCCTTAGAATTGGTACCATGAAAATAAGCTGTCATTGGCACTACATCAAACCACTTTATGGTGATATTATACAATAAACGAGTTCAGTATAACAACTCATAAATAGTGAACATTGTTTTACTACAAATTGTTTTAAAAGATGGAGGATGTAAAGTGCTATGGAAAACAAAGAACAAGTAACAAAATGTGTAATGGTTATAAATTCAGAGCTGCCACTTGGATTAATTGCTAATACTGCAGCGGTATTAGCCCTTACCTTAGGCAAAAGAATAGAAGGTATTATTGGTCCGGATGTGCTTGATGGTTCAGGTAATTACCATATTGGAATTACGACCACCCCTATTCCAATTTTAAAAAGCGATAGTGAAGGCATTAATGTGCTGAGGGATAAAGTAGCTACAAAAGATTTTTTCGATCTATTGGTGGTAGATTTTTCAAATGCTGCTCAAACTACAACAACATATGAAGTATATACAGAGAAAATATCAAAATTAACAACTAATGACTTAGAATACTTGGGAGTAGCTATTTATGGTGATAGAAAAAAAGTCAATAAATTAACTGGAAGTATGCCGCTATTAAGATAATATTCTAGAAGGGATTGATAGAGATGAATTTAAATAGAAATCTTGGTTTTAAGGAAGCAACAGCTCTGGGCATAGGTGCTATGGTAGGTGCTGGTATTTTTGTCCTCAGTGGTGTAGCAGCAGGGAAGGCAGGGCCAGCTGTGATAATTTCATTTATTTTAGCCGCCATACTTGAGATTCTTTTGGGTTTATGCTATGCGGAACTAGCATCAAAATATCCCAAAGCAGGCGGATCCTATGAATATGTAAGAGAAACAATGGGACCCTTAATAGGTACATTAATAGGATGGGCTTATTGGGGTGCATGGCTAGCGGCAAGTAGTTTTGTTTCTAAAGGATTTGGAAGCTATTTGAACTTGCTAACTGGTGCACCACCAACCCTGAGTGCCATAATACTTCTACTTATATTGGGTATTATTAATGTATTAGGAGTTAAGTTCAGTGGGGTTATTCAAGTAGCTATAGTAATTGTTGAAATTGCTCTATTATTAAGCTTCTTTGCTTTAGGTTGGTCGCATGTAGATTCTACATTATACACTCCTTTTGCACCTAACGGAATAAAAGGGATATTATCAGCAGCACTAGTTGGCTTCTTATCAATGGTTGGTTGGGACGGCATTGTAGCAGCAGGTGAGGAGATTAAAGATCCTAAACGTACAATCCCTTTAGCTATTTTTTCCTCAATAGGAATTGTTTTATTACTTTATTTAGGTATGCTTTATATATCTACTGGAGTGGTTTCGTGGAAAGAACTTGGAGCTTCACCAGTACCTGTAGCTCTATCTAGTAAACAATTTTTAGGGGATTTTGGACCTGCTTTAGTTAATATTGTTATTGTAATTACTTTACCTGCAACAGCAAATGCGTTTATACTCTCAATTTCAAGAACTGCTTTTGCCATGGGACGTAATAGATTGCTACCTGAAAAAGTTGCTTTTATCCATCCGCGTTTTCAAACTCCTATATGGGCAATTGCATTAGGTGTAGGTATACAGATCTTGTTTACATTATTTAGCTCTATTAATATAGCAGTATCTGCAACTGGATTTTTGTACCTGATTACTTTTATATTCACAATGATTGCCTTTTTTATATCTAGGCGTAAAGCATCTATGATGGAAATAAAAGAGCATTTCCAGGCTCCGTTCTATCCATTAACTCCAATTTTAGCTTTAGGAATCTGCATCGCTTTATTAATACCAATAGGAAGCTCGGGCTTAATTACAGGAACCATATGGTTACTGATAGGAATTGCATTATACTTTATTCGGTATAATGCAATTAAACAACCTAAGCAGCTATCTAAAATTACCAACTGGAATACTAAAAAATTATAGAAGTATATGTAGAGTGTTATAATGGCATATAAATATTCACCTGTATAGTTTTATTCATAATTTACCGCTTCTTCCTTCAACTTAATATAGAATTTAATTTAATATGTTGATATTCTTACTTTGATATAATGTAAATATGTTGATATTCTTACTTTGATATAATGTAAATTTTTTAGAAGGGAGTATTTTATGCCTATCACTTTAGTAATGAGATAGTTGATTCATAAAGATGAAAAGAAATATTTTACTCTAGCTTTAATAGGCAGTATCATTGGTTATGGATTTTTATTATTTTCTATTGTAGGATTTATTTTTATCTTATTTTTTGCAGGACTCTCATGGTTTCTTCATGGGTTAATGATGGCTCAACTCAGGAGTAAAGGGGGGGCGATTAAGCTGCAATCAATTTCCAGAGGTTTTTGAAAAAGTAAGAGAACTATGTAAGGCTATGAAAATACAAAAGATTTACGATGTTCATGTTGTTGAATCTGGTGGAATATTAAATATCATTGCCCATGAATTGGCCCATATTAAGCGTAATCATATAATTAAGCAAACGTTGATTTTACCAGCTATGTGGATTCCTTTTCTTGGAGAAACTTATTCTAAATCCTGCGAATATACTTGTGACAGAATGGCTGCTAATTATAGCCTTGACGATTTAATAATCAAAGAAACAGGAATTAGGAATAAGGTACTAGGGTAAACACCTAGCACCTAATAAAAGACTACTGATTAATAATTTGTACTGGTGTTCCAATAGGAACTGTATTGGCAAGTTCCAAAACGTCTTTATTGTGCATTCTTATACATCCATTAGATACTCTTGTTCCAATAGATGCTGGATTATTTGTTCCATGTATTCCATACCCTGGTTTATTTAAACCTAGCCATCTAACTCCAAAAGGTCCACCGGGATTAACAGCTCTATTTATTATCTTAAAGTTTCCTAAAGGAGTAGGGGTAGAGGGTTTACCAACCGCTACAGGATATGTCTTAACTACATTATTACCAGAGTATAAAGTTAAGGTGAGGTTTTTAGTATTAATTACAATTCTATAGTTTCCTTGCCTATAGTTTGATTGAGTTCTAAAATTATAACTTTCCTTTGAAAATTGACTACCCATAATGTAAGGGCAAATAAACATAAAGTAACCTCCAATAAATACTACATAAGTATTATATTCATGATCATAGAAATAAGTTAATAAATATTAACATACAATATATGGAAATAATGTAAATAATATTATATAATATTTATAAAAGTTAAAGTTGTGGGGTGATATTATGAAAAACATTGTTAAGGATATAGGTATTGGAAGTATATCTATATTTTTATTTATATTGTCTATAGGTTTTTCTATAAGTTTTAAGGGGGCTCCCGCAGTTGGTGACTTGGTTTTACAGTCAATAGGATTAAAAGCTTGGTCCCATGAAAATGGAGGACTTCATTATACTATACTTTATTCACTAGGCATGCTTTATTTATCTTGGCTTATAGGAAACAGCTTTCCCAATCATTTATGGGCTTCCATAGGCAGAAAACTATCTATAGCTTTAAGTCTATGTATAACTGCATTAATACTTGTATCCACCTCAATATGATATACTAACTAAAGTACCTTTGTTTGAAATAAGCTGATTCAGTGATGTATAATAGCCATATGATACTTTACTATTTAGTTTAAAGTTTGCTTACATAATGCATTTGCAACTCATTTAATATTATTATTGTAGGAAATTAGGGGGGTAAAAATGTTAATTAAAAATGGAAAGATAATTACTATGACAGGAAAAGTCTATGAAAGTGGATGTATACTAATAAAAGATGGTAAGATAATAGAGATATTAGAACATATAGAAGAAAAGGACGAAAAGGTTATAGATGCAAAAGGAGGATGGGTCATTCCTGGTATAATTGATGCTCACTGTCATGTTGGAATATTTGAGGAAGGAATTGCGTTTGAGGGAGCAGATGGTAATGAAATGACAGATCCAATAACTCCACATCTTAGAGCAGTAGATGCAATAAACCCTATGGATAGTGCTTTTGAGGATGCGAGAAGCTCTGGAATAACTACAGTTATGACAGGGCCTGGAAGTGCAAATGTAATAGGTGGACAGTTTGTAGTTATGAAAACTTATGGAGTTTGTATCGATGATATGGTTATAAAAGATTCAGCAGCTATGAAAATAGCCTTTGGTGAAAATCCTAAAAGAGTATATCATGGCAAAGGAAAGACTCCTTCCACAAGAATGGCTACAGCGGGACTTTTAAGAGAAACTTTGGTTAAGACTAAAAATTATATGGAAAAAAAGAACTCTGCAAAGATTAAAGGAGACAGCTTTGAGGTAGATCTTAAGATGGAAGCATTAATACCTGTACTTCAAAAGAAGATACCTCTTAAAGCACATGCTCATAGAGCAGATGACATATTAACTGCAATAAGAATAGCAAAGGAATTTGATGTAAATTTAACTTTAGAACACTGCACTGAGGGAGAATTTATAGCTAAATATATAAATAAAGCTAATGTACCTGCAGTAGTAGGGCCAACTTTGACCTCTAAAACAAAGGTAGAAACTAGAAATAAGTCCTTTAAAACTCCAGGAGTTTTACATAAGGAAGGGGTAAAAATAGCTATAATGACGGATCATCCTGTAATACCTATTCAATATTTACCTTTATGTGCGGGACTTGCAGCTAAAGAAGGACTTGGAATAGATGAAGCACTAAAAGCTATCACAATAAATGCAGCTGAAATAGCAGGAGTAGATGATAAAGTTGGAAGTATAGAGATAGGAAAAGATGCGGATATAGCTATCTTTGATGGCAATCCTTTGGAAGTATTTACAAACACGCTTTATACTATAATAAATGGAGAAGTTGTGTTTCAAAAATACTGATAAGCTTTTGTTAGATACTCATCAATAATTAATTGTTTAACTTGGGACGTATTTGATATTAAAATCCAGGTGCATTTTTCTAGTCCATAGTCACTAATCCTTAGCTAGACGTTAGTGACTATCACTTTAAATAAAATCAAAGTAAACCTAAAGCTTGATGGTAAATAGAAAAGGAGACTTAGTAATGGCTTCCTATGAAAAAAGAAAATCAAAGTATGAAACTTTACTTATAAAGCAAAGGCAACTTGCAAACTTTATAAGTACTTTAAGAATTATTATATTTGTAGCGGGATTATTTTTTACAATGTATCTTTACTACAAACTTAGAAGTGAATACATATCTACTATTGTATTTTTAGCTTCAGTTGTAGCGTTTGGAATATTAGTATACTGGCATGATAAGGTTATAACTTACAAGAATACTTTAGAGAATATATACATATTAAATGACAAGGGAACGAAAAGAATAAGTGATAAATGGAGAGATTTTGAGGATAAGGGAGATGAATTTATAGATACAGAGCATCCTTATACCTATGATCTAGACATATTTGGTAAGAGTTCATTGTTTCAAAAGATAAACGAGACTAATACTTTTTTAGGAAGAAAGAGATTAGCAGCGGTGCTTTCTGGACTTAACTTTTCAACGAAGGAATTATATAAAAGGCAGGAAGCTATTAAGGAATTAAGTAAGAAAATTGGATTTAGAGAAAGATTTATAAGTGAAGCTATGATAAATAAAGGAGAATATAAAGACCCAGAAGGACTCTTTAAATGGGGAAAGGAAAAAATGCCAATATATGAAAGTATGGCTATGTTCCTAGGTACAAGGATAATCTCACTAATTTCAATAGCTCTTATAATAATATTTTTTATGGGAATAGTTCCTTATAGAGTGCCGCTTACAGCATTATTAATTGAAGGAATATTACTCTTACCTGGCGGAGGTAAAAGAGGTGGGGCATTAGGTACTGTATTTAAATATAAAAAAAATATAAGAAATTATTACAATTTAATAGCTCTTTTAGAAAAACAAAGTTTTAAATCGTCATATTTAAAAGAACTGCAAGAAAAATTAAAAAGTGGTAGCAATACAGCAATAAAAGGAATAGACGAATTTTATAAAATTTCTAGCCTTACAGGGGATAGAGCTAACATGATGTATATGCCTATAAATATAATCTTCCTATTAGATTATTATATAATATTCCGTCTTGAAAGGTGGAAATCTAAATCAGGAGAAAAGCTTCAGGATTGGCTTGAAGCAATTGCAGAGTTTGAGGCTTTAATGAGTTTAGCTGTACTTTGCTATGAAAATGAAACTTGGACTATGCCAGAGTTTAAGGAGGAAGGACTTTTATTTGAAGGCAAAAATATAGCACACCCTCTTTTAAGTAATAACAGGATTTCAAATGATGTGAAAATAAATGATAAAAATAAAATTCTCTTAATAACGGGATCTAATATGTCAGGAAAAAGTACTTTCTTAAGAACTGTAGGTATAAATACGGTACTGGCTTATACAGGAGCACCCATTTGTGGTGAAAGGCTTACATTAAGCCCAATGAAAATATATACTTGTATGAGAATAAGTGATAATTTAGAAAAGAATATATCATCCTTTTATGGAGAATTGCTAAGAATAAATACTATAGTAAAGGCAGTAGAGAAAAGGGAACCTATACTCTTTTTGTTAGATGAAATATTTAAAGGTACCAACTCATTAGATAGGCATACTGGGGCTAAAATTCTTATAAATAAAATGAGTAAAGAAAATGTAATAGGTCTTGTATCAACTCATGATTTAGAGTTAGGAGATTTAGAAAAGAGCAATAGAGTTGTGAAGAACTATAATTTCAGAGAGTACTATAGTGAAGGTAAAATACATTTTGACTATAAACTAAGAGAAGGAATATCCAAAACAAGAAATGCAATCTATCTTATGAAACTTGCAGGTATAGATTCAGAAGAAGAGACATTATAGCACATATTTTTAGTATGTGCTTATTTTTATTGATAAAATTAAGAGGAGCTGGTTTATATAAAATCAAGGATAGAATATGCATGATTTTCGCTACATATAATTAATACATAAAAGTTTTAAATGGCTAAAATATTCTTTTGTAATAAGTTATATAAGGCAGTAAATTTTGAAGGAATTTTGAGGGGAATATTGAATTAGTACTATGGAATAATATTTCAATGATTTAAAATATACTGATTATAAATTGGGGGAATAATTTATGAAAAGTGCTGTATCAGATTGCTATGAGCCTAAATATGGTGAACCGTTAAGAATAATTCCTAAAGCACAGAGGGAGCAAGCTATAAAAAGAGCAGGATATAATACATTTCTTTTAAAGCCAAAAGAAGTATATATAGATTTATTGATACATAATAAGATAAATAATAACAAATTAAAAAAGGATATAACAAATAGTCAAAGTTCAAATTGTAACTATGATAAATATAGATTAGAACAAGTAGAATATCTTGCAGAAAGACTTGAAAAGGCTTCAATACCAATAATAAGTTCTGGAGGAGGCCATGCGGTTTTTTTAGATGCCAAAAGGTTTTTACCCAATATTCCACAGTCGCAGTTCCCGGCACAAGCACTTGCAGCAGCATTATATGTAGATTCAGGAGTAAGAGGCATGGAAAGAGGAACAGTTTTTGCAGGAAGAGATAGTACAACAGGAAAAGAACGCACACCAAAGTTAGAGCTTGTAAAGCTTACCATCCCCCAAGGGATTTATACCTATGCCCATTTGGATTATGTAGCTGAAGCTATAATGTCTTTATATAAAAAGAGAAATGAAATCAAAGGGTTCAAATGGGAATATGAGCCTAAAATTTTAAGGTTTTTTACAGGTAGATTTAGTGTAATAGAATAAACTTTAGAAGGTACACATATGAAAAAAGAAGGATTAAAGCTTAGAACAAAAATTAGTGCATTAAATATAAGTGTGGTAGTTATTTCTCTAGTAGTTACCATAGTTTTAATATATCAAATGAGGATGTCTTGGATAACAAAAGAGGCAGAAATTAATTTGATGAATATAAGTAAAATCATATCTAAATCACCATTTATAGTTAATGGATTGAAAAATAAAAAAGATTCAGATGAAATGCAAAGTTATGTAAAAGAAATAGTAAGGTCTGGTAAACACGTAGATTCGATAAGTATAGTAGATTTAAATGGAAATACTTATGCAAATTCTGATTTTGAAAAAATGTATGAGACGAATGTTCAGGGAATATCGGAATTAGCTTCCATACAAAATAAAGAAATTTTAGAGGATAAAATAGAAAGCTTTGGAAAGCTTATAATATCATTTGTTGTAATAAGGGATGAAAAGGAAGACCCCATAGGTTTTGTAATGGCAAAAGTATTAACTAAAAATATAGGAATAGCTGGATATGAAGTAGTTATAACATTAATTCTTGTAATACTTTCAGGACTACTTATAGGAAGCGTTGGATCACTTATAATATCAGAGAGTGTAAAGGAATCACTTTTAGGATATGAAGCAGAGCAAATTTCCAAGCTGTTTATACAAAAGCAGGAGGTATTAGACTCATTAGATGATGGTATAATTGCAGTGGATGATAGTTTAAAGGTAACCTTTTATAATAAGGGTGCTTTAAATATTCTAAAAATAGATGAAGATAAAATGGGAGAAAATATTATAAATATCATATCGAATTTCAATCTATCTCAGGTATTTAAAGATGGGGAACCTCAATATAATAAGGAAATAGTTATAAATAATACAATAGTTGTTATAAATAGGATTCCAATAAAAAATAAAGATAAAGTTATAGGAGTAGTGTCAATATTTAGAGATAAAACTGAAATCACAAAGCTTGCTGAGGAGGTAACAGGAGTAAGACAAGTAGTAGAAGCACTAAGAGCTAATAATCATGAATTTATGAATAAACTTCATGTGATTTTAGGACTTATTCAAATAGGTGAAACTGATGAGGCAAAAAAATATATAGTTAGTCAAACCAAGGAGCAGCAGCAAAAGGTAACTCTTGTTATGAATAAAATAGAAGACTCAACCATTGCAGCTCTTATGCTTGGCAAAATAAGCAGAGCAAAGGAAATGGGAGTAGAGCTTTATATTGACTCAAATAGTAATCTTAAAAGAACAAAGGGAAGAGTTAATAGCCATGCATTAGTCACCATAATTGGGAACTTGCTTGAAAATGCTATAGAAGCAGTGAGTATAAGTGATAAGGAAAAGAAAGAAATAAATATACTTATAGAGGAAGACTCATATGCTATTTTAATAGATGTAAAAGATACAGGTATAGGAATATCTAAGGAAAATTTATCAAAGGTGTTTCATAATGGGTTTTCAACCAAGGGTGAAAATAGGGGAAAGGGACTTATGCTTTTAAAACAAATTGTTGAAAATTTAAATGGTAAGGTAGAAGTTTTTTCTAATGTAGACGAAGGATGTCAATTTAAAGTATACATTACAAAGGAGGCAAAGAATGATTAACGTACTTATAGTAGAGGATGATCCAATGGTAGCGCAAATAAATAAAAGATACACGGAAAGCATAGAAGGATTTAAAGTAATTGGGGTTTGCAGTAATGGAAATGAAGCATTAAATACAATAAAGACCAAACAAATGCAATTAGTTATACTAGACTTATATATGCCAAAATTGGATGGAATAGAATTCTTAAAAGAAATTAGAAAACAGCATATAATGACAGATGTAATAATGGTAACAGCTGCACACGAAACAAATAAATTAAATGAAGTATTAAAGCTCGGTGCTATAGATTATCTTGTAAAACCCTTTGAATATGATAGGTTTAAGGAGGCATTAAATAAATTTAAATTAAGATATGAGCTTTTAAAAGAAAAGTCTACTCTAAATCAAGAAGATATAGATAAGATAACAAGCCAAAATTCCTTAAGTTTAGGCGAAGAATTTCAAAAGGGCATAAATGAGAGAACTTTATATAGAATAAAAAAGTTTATAAAGGATTATAAAGAGGAATATTTTACTTCAGAAGAAATAGCTGAAGGAATGAAATTATCTAGAGTTACCATAAGAAGATATCTAGAATATATGTCATCATTTGGTGAACTAATAAGAGACATAGAATATGGAGAAGTGGGAAGACCAAAAACTAAATATAAAATTTCGATAGATAATAAATTCACAATCAAATAATATATAAAAAAAATTAGTGAAATTAGGTATGTGTGAAAGTTGCAAAGAACTAATAAAAGTGCTTTGTAACTTTTAATTTTTGCAAAAATATATATATTTAAAATTCACAACTGCTTTAAATTGATAAAGTTCATGTGTAAACGTTAACGATAATAACATAAGTTACAAAACAATTGCAATACTTATGTAATATAGAAACTGTTAGAAAATTAGGATAATATATATTTAAGCAATAAATATACAAAAAATATCAATTGGCCAATTGATTTATATTAGGAATGATTATGTACTTAAGTTTAGAATTAAAGGGGGATATTATGGATTATAAAGAAATGAGCCTAAAGCTTCACGAAGAAAAGTGTGGTAAGGTAGAAGTTATATCTAAAGTTACAGTGAAAAATAGAGAAGATTTAAGTATTGCTTATACTCCTGGGGTAGCAGAACCCTGTAGAAGGATATATGAAGATGTAGAGAATGTATATAAGTATACAGCTAAAAAGAACTTAGTTGCAGTAGTTACAGATGGAACAGCAGTACTCGGACTTGGAGATATAGGACCAGAAGCTGCTATGCCAGTTATGGAGGGAAAGGCGATATTATTCAAGGAATTTGCAGATGTAGATGCATTTCCTATATGCTTAGATACAAAGGATGTAGAAGAAATAATAAAGACAGTTAAGTACTTATCCCCAACCTTTGGAGGAATAAACTTAGAGGATATTTCAGCGCCAAGATGTTTTGAAATAGAAAAAAGGCTTAAAGAAGAGCTTGATATACCTGTATTTCATGATGATCAGCATGGTACAGCTATAGTGGTTTTGGCAGGCCTTCTAAACGCATTAAAACTTGTAGATAAAAAGATAGAAAATGCAAAGATAGTTATAAATGGAGCAGGCTCTGCTGGAATATCTATATGTAAGCTTTTAATGGCAAGAGGAGCAAGAGATATTATTATGTGTGACTTAAAGGGAGCTTTGGTAGAAGGAGAAGAGTGGATGAACAAAGCTCAAGTAGAAATTGCAAAGGTTACAAATAGAAGTTTTGAAAAAGGCACATTAAAAGATATTATAAAAGAAAAAGACGTATTTATCGGAGTTTCAGGACCCAATGTATTAAATGCAGAGATGGTTTCTACAATGAATAAAGATTCTATAATTTTTGCTATGGCAAATCCTGCACCTGAAATCCTTCCAGAGGAGGCTAAAAAGGGTGGAGCAAGGGTTGTAGCTACAGGAAGATCTGATTATCCAAATCAAATAAATAATGTACTTGTTTTTCCTGGAATATTTAGAGGGGCGTTAGATGTACGAGCAAGAGAAATAACAGAAGAAATGAAACTTGCAGCAGCAGAAGCAATTTCAAGTATTGTTAAGGATGAAGAATTAACTGAAACATATATAATTCCAGACCCATTTAATAAAGAGGTAGTAAAAGCTGTTTCTAGAAAAGTAGGAGAAATAGCCATAAAAACTGGTATTGCTAGAATAAAATAATAAATATTATAGGGGGCGATCAAATGGGTAAAAAGAAAATTAGTCTTGTAACCAAAATAATGCTAGGTTTAATACTTGGAGTAATAATAGGATTATTTTTTACATCCTCACCTAAAATTGCTACAAACTATATAAAGCCCATAGGGACATTATTTTTGAACCTTATTAAAATGACTATAGTTCCATTGGTATTTTCATCCTTGGTGGTTGGGGCAGCAAGTGTTGGAGACGTTAAAAAACTTGGTAGAATTGGCGGAAAGACTATGATTTATTTCTTTGGAACTACTGCCATAGCGATAATCATAGGATTAGTTCTTGCCAACATATTTAAGCCTGGAGTTGGTGTGACATTGATAGCGGGAGCTCAGCAAAAGGCTACTGAAGCACCATCTTTAATTCAAACATTACTTGATATTGTTCCAACAAATCCAATAGATGCACTTGCTAAAGGAAATATGCTTCAAATTATATTCTTTGCAGTATTTACAGGAGTAGGAGCAACTTATATTGGGGAAAAAGGAGAAGCTTACTTAAAGTTTTGTGATAGTTTAGCTGAAATAATGTATAAGTTAACTGAAGTAATAATGAATGTAGCACCTTATGGAGTGTTTGCACTTATAGTTCCTGTCATTGCAACTAATGGACCAGCGGTACTGATCCCACTAATCAAAGTAATATTAGTTTGTTATGCTGGTTATATATTACATGCAATAATAGCGTACTCATTTTCTGTTAGTATGTTTTCAAAAATATCACCACTGGAATTTTTAAGGGGAACTTCAGCGCCAACAGCTATAGCATTTAGCACAAGCAGTGGAGCAGGAACTTTACCTGTAGCTCTTAAAACAGTAAGAGAAAAATTTGGGGTATCAGAAGGAATAGCAAGTTTTGTACTTCCGCTAGGTACTACAATAAATATGGATGGAACAGCAATATATCAAGCAGTTTGTGCAATATTTATTGCGCAGGCTTATGGAATTTCATTATCGGTTTCACAGCAAATAACTATACTCCTTACAGCACTACTCGCTTCAATTGGAACAGCAGGAGTTCCAGGAGCAGGATTTATGATGCTAATGATGGTTTTATCTTCTGTAGGTCTTCCGCTTGAAGGAGCTGCATTAATTGCTGGTATAGATAGAATACTTGATATGGGAAGAACTGCTGTAAATGTTACAGGAAATGTAGGAGCGTGTATTGTAATTGCAGGAACTGAAAGTGAAATAGACTATAGTAAGGCTTCGATAAAAAATAAGAATAGCTTTAAAAATGCAGAAGTTTAAAATATATAAAATCATGTTCTTAATTGGGGGATTAATATGAGTAAAACTGTTGGCATTTTAGGAGGAATGGGACCTCAAGCAACTTGTGATTTGTTTAATAAGATTATAAGTTATACAAAGGCTAAAAGTGATCAGGAAAATATTCACTTACTTATAGATAATAATGTGGAGATTCCTGATAGAACGAACTACATTCTGGGTAAAGGAGAAAATCCAATAACACCTATGGTAGAAACAGTAGTAAAACTTAGAAATGCTGGAGCAGAGGTGATTATAATTCCTTGCAACACAGCACATTATTTCTATAATAAGCTTACAGAAGCTGTTGAGATACCTTTTATAAATATGATTGAAGAAGTTGGAAGGTATATTTATGAAAGTTATGGTAAGTGTAAAGCGGGGCTTCTTGCTACAACAGGAACTTATGAGGGTAAAGTGTATGAAAATTATTGTGCAAAGTATAATATAGAAATTATTTCGCCAAAGGATGAGGATAAAAACTTTATTTTAGATTTAATTTATAAGGTTAAAGCAGGAGATATAAATTTTAATATAGACAAAATAATAGAAGTATTAAATGGATTTAAACATAATGGAGTTAATACGATAATACTTGGATGCACAGAGCTTCCATTGGTGTTCGATAGTTTAGATAAAGAGCTATTTAAAGACTTTAATTTTATATCATCCACAGATGTTTTGGCAAAGAGGACAGTAGAACTCGCTAAAGCTAATTAATAATTAATATTTAGGGGGATTTTAAAATGAGATATAGAATAGAAAGTGACTCAATAGGAGAAAAAGAAGTTCCGATAAATGCTTATTATGGAGTACAAACTTTAAGGGCCTATGAAAATTTTAATATAACAGGACGTAAAATTCATCCGCAGCTTATAAAAGCATTAGCTGAAATAAAAAAAGCAGCAGCTATAACAAATATGGATATTGAACTCTTAAATAGAAAAGTTGGAAATGCTATTGTGAAAGCTTGTGATGAAATTATAAAGGGTAATTATCATGAAGAGTTTATAACAGATGCTGTACAGGGCGGCGCAGGCACATCAATGAACATGAATGCAAATGAGGTTGTAGCAAATATAGCTATAGAAATCCTTGGAGGGGAAAAAGGAGATTACAGCGTAGTTCATCCTAATGATCATGTCAACATGGGACAATCTACAAATGATGTTATACCAACAGGCGGCAAAATCGCAGCTATAAGATTATTAAATGAATCTTTAATACAGTTAAATGCCTTAGTAGACGCCTTACTAAACAAATCACAAGAGTTTGATCATGTAATTAAGATGGGAAGAACTCAACTTCAAGATGCAGTTCCAATAAGACTTGGACAGGAATTTAAGGCATATGCAGATGCAGTAAAAAGAGATATAACTAGAATTAAGAGATCTATGGAAGATTTAAGACATGTAAGCATAGGGGCAACTGCTATAGGAACTGGAATAAATGCTGATGAAGAATATGTAAAAAATGTAACTCCTAATTTAAGCATAGTTACAGAATTAGAGCTTGCACAATGTGATGATTTAATAGATGGTACTCAAAACCTAGATACCTTTGCAGCGGTATCTGGAGCTTTAAAAGTTTGTGCAATAAATTTATCTAAAATATCAAATGATTTAAGATTATTATCTTCGGGGCCAAGAACAGGCATAGGAGAAATTAATCTTCCGGCAAAACAAAATGGATCATCTATAATGCCTGGTAAGGTTAACCCGGTAATACCTGAAGTAGTTAGCCAAGTAGCATTTAATATAATAGGAAATGATATGACAATTACTATGGCAGCAGAAGCAGGACAGTTAGAGTTAAATGCCTTTGAACCAGTGCTTTATTATAACCTATTTGAATCCATAGAAACTCTTACAAATGGAGTTAAAACCTTTATAGAAAACTGTGTAAATGGCATCACAGCAAATGAAAAGCGTTGTAAGGACTTAGTTGAAAATAGTGTAGGTATAATAACTGCCATATGCCCACATGTAGGGTATAAAAATTCAGCTAAAATAGCTAAAACTGCTATAAAAACTGGAGAATCTGTAAGAGAACTTATATTAAAGGAAGGTTTATTAAAGGAAGCGGAACTAGATGTGATATTTGATGCATATGGTATGACTGAACCAGGGATATCGGGGAAGGAACTCTTAAGGAAATAGAAATAAGCATACAAAAAAGAAGTTTGCGATAAGCAAACTTCTTTTTTATATGCCTTACTAAGAAGTGTATACATATACAAGGTTTATTTGCAGGAAAAATTAAAATTACATGCAAAAATACAAGATGTATTAAGTTTTTGATGGACAAGACAACGGTGAAACGCAAGTTTTTCGAAATAAATTTTCAAAATTTAGGAATTAATGTAATGCTGAAATAATATATATTTAATTGAAAATCTAATACAGGGGGCGCGTTCAAATGAAAGAAAGGAAGATGAGTCTTGTAACAAAAATAATGATAGGCTTAATACTTGGAGTAATAGTAGGATTATTTTTCACTTCATCACCTAAATTTGCTTCAGATTATATAAAGCCTATAGGAACACTATTTTTAAATCTTATTAAGATGACTATAGTTCCATTGGTGTTTGCATCTTTAGTAATTGGTGCAGCAAGCGTTGGAGATATTAAAAAGCTTGGCAGAATTGGAGGAAAGACCATACTTTATTTCTTCTTAACTACGGGAGTAGCTATAGCTATAGGATTAGTTCTTGCAAATGTATTTAAACCTGGAGTAGGAGTTAAGCTTATAGCGGGAGCTCAGCCAAAAGTAAATCAGGCACCATCATTAATTCAAACATTAATTGATATTATTCCAACAAATCCAATAGATGCACTTGTAAAGGGAAATATGCTTCAAATTATATTCTTCGCAATTTTTACAGGAGTATCGGCAACTTATATTGGAGAAAAGGGAGAAGTGTATCTAAAGTTCTGCAATAGTTTAGCTGAAATTATGTATAAAATAACTGAAATGATAATGAATTTAGCACCTTATGGAGTGTTTGCACTTATAGTTCCTGTTATTGCAGCTAACGGTCCCAAGGTATTACTTCCATTAATTAAATTAATACTTGTTTGTTATGCAGGCTTCATATTACATTCAATATTAGTTTACTCACTTTCTATTAAAGCATTTTCAAAAATATCACCAGCTGAGTTTTTTAAAGGAGTTTCAGGTCCAGCAGCCTTAGCGTTTAGCACAAGCAGTAGTTCTGGAACATTACCTTTAACTATCAAAACTGTTATGGAGAAGTTTGGTGTATCCGAAGGAATAGCAAGTTTTGTGCTTCCTTTAGGTGCAACAATAAATATGGATGGAACAGCTATATATCAAGGAGTAAGTGCAATATTTATTGCTCAAGTGTATGGAATAGCATTGACACCAGGGCAGCAAATTACTGTACTTTTAACAGCACTCCTAGCCTCTATTGGTACAGCAGGGGTTCCAGGGGCAGGATTTATGATGCTCATGATGGTTTTATCTTCTGTAGGGCTGCCACTTGAAGGTGCTGCCTTAATTGCAGGTATAGATAGAATACTTGATATGGGAAGAACATCCGTAAATGTTATAGGAGATGTAGCAGGGTCCATAGTAGTTGGTGCTACTGAAAATGAGATTGATTATGACAAAGCTTATATAAAGAATAATTCTTAAGTGTAAGAGAGTGAGATATACGAAATAATTTTTATGTTGAGGGAGGAAAATGAGCAAAATTGTAGGGATTTTAGGAGGAATGGGGCCTCAAGCAACCTGTGACTTGTTTAGTAAAATTATAAGTTATACAAATGCTAAAAATGATCAAGAAAATATTCATTTACTTATAGATAATAACGTAGAAATTCCCGATAGAACTAGCTATATTTTAGGGAAAGGAGAAAATCCATTAGTATACATGATAGAAACTGCAGTAAAATTGAAAAATGCTGGAGCACAGATTATTATAATGCCCTGTAATACAGCACATTACTTTTATGATAAGTTAACAGAAGCAGTAGAAGTGCCTTTTATAAATATGATTGAAGAAGTAGGAAAATATATTTATGAAAGCTATGGTAAGTGCAAAGTTGGACTTTTAGCAACTACGGGAACTTATAAAGGAAAAGTATATGAAACCTATTGTGGCAAGTATAATATAGAAATTATTTCGCCTGATAATGATGATAAGAACTATATATTAGATTTAATATATAGGGTTAAAGCAGGAGATATGAATTTTGATGTGCACAAGATAATTGAAATATTAAATAAGTTTAAAAATGATGCTGTTAATACAATAATACTTGGATGTACAGAACTCCCGATAGTATTTGATAGTTTAGATAAGAGTCAGTTTAAGGATTTTAATTTTATATCATCTACAGATATCTTGGCTGAAAGAACGGTGGATATAGCAAAAGGCAATTAAAATATAATATTTTATATTAAGGGAGGTTTTCTAAAGCACCTCCTTTATATTTTAAATATTAACAAATTATTTTCTAAAATGTTATGGTAAACTAAACCAAATTAAACTAAAATAAGTATTAGACATTCCTGTTAAATAGAAAATTTATACTAGGAAATGAAAAGTAATCATAAAAAATTTTAAAAAAGGTATTGATAATTAATAATAATTATTATATAATAATAAATGTAAACAACAGAACGCAAAATTAAAATAATAATTGAAAATGATAATAACCCCATAAGATGGGATTAGAAATAAAAAATAAATAGATGATTTTAGGGAGGATTTTTATTATGAAAAAATTTGTATGTACAGTATGTGGATATATTCATGAAGGAGATGCAGCACCAGAAAAGTGCCCACAGTGTGGAGTGCCATCAGATAAGTTTATAGAAAAAGTTGAAGGAGAGTTTGCTTGGGCAGATGAGCATAAAATAGGAGTAGCAGAAGGTGTTGATCCAGAGGTTATAGAAGGATTAAGAGCAAACTTCACAGGAGAATGTACAGAAGTTGGAATGTATCTTGCAATGTCAAGACAAGCTGATAGAGAAGGATATCCAGAAATTGCTGAAGCTTATAAGAGAATAGCTTTTGAAGAAGCAGAACACGCAGCAAAATTTGCTGAGTTACTAGGAGAAGTATTAACAACTAGTACAGAAAAGAACTTACAGTTAAGACTTGAAGCAGAGCATGGAGCTTGCCAAGGTAAAAAAGATTTAGCAACACTTGCTAAAAAGTTAAACTTAGATGCAATTCATGACACAGTACATGAAATGTGTAAAGATGAAGCTAGACATGGCTCAGCATTTAAAGGACTTTTAAACAGATACTTTGGAAAATAATCCAAGATAATAAAAAAGCAGTTGTAAAAGATTATAATCTTTTACAACTGCTTTTTTATTAATAACCAAGCCCCTAGCACCTTTGTCCTAATTTTTGATTAGTGGCAGCCGGAACAAGTGGAGCATCCATCGCCATAATCACCCTTAAAAAGTGGTTCGAGTGAAAAACTATCTAGTCCAGTTTCTTCAGCGGATTTCAAAACAAAGCCGCCAAACTCAGCAACTAAGTCCTTATCAACAAGGAAAATCATATTTCCAATTTTAACAGCTTCATCATTGTTTTTTGGTTCATCTATAACAAGATTAAAAGAGGGACCTCCACAACCAATACCTGCTAAATTTATTCTAATTGTATCAGCAGCTACGTTGTTGTGAAGTAAAAATAATTTAAATTCTTTATAAGCTAAATCGCTCATGGAAAATACAGCCATTTAAGTTACCTCCAATATTTCTATAATATTATTGTTTTTTGAATCTATCTCCAGTATTTATATAAATAACTGATATAATTATTATAAGGGCAAATAATATAGAACCAATAATTACTATATAACTAAAGTAAGCAAATTCTAATATCTGTGCAATTCCAATGAAAAGAGAAATACCTGCAAGAGTAAATAATAAGTTGCCTACAAATTTACACAAAGCCTTTTCATCATATTTTTCTTTTTCATATTTTGAAGAAGTGTTGTAACCAGAAATTAAAAAGCTTGCTTTGTCAAATTTTATAATTACACCTAAGATAGCTAAGATTAAAGGAGTAATAAAAACAGACATTTCCATAGTAAACCCCCATTAAAATTATTTTATTTTAAATAATAGGCTGTCCCTATATTAATTATAACACTGATGCAATTATATAAATATGCCTGGAACTATATATATACTACTAAAATGGTGGAGAAAAGTAAAGAAGCCAAAAATAAATAATTAAAGGGAGTTGAGAAATTAATCTCAACTCCTTCTAAATTAATGGCAGCCAGAGCAAGTGGAACAGCCATCACCGTCATCCTCTTTAAATACTGGGTCAAGTGAAAAGCCATTTAAGCCATTTTCCTGACTAGATTTCATAACAAAACCACCGTATTGATTAACTAAACCCTTATCAACAAGGAAATTTATATCTCCAATTTTAACAACTTCATCATTTGCCTTTTGTTCATCCAGAACAAGGTTAAAAGATGGGCCTCCTCAGCCAACGCCTGCTAAATGTATTCTGATTGTATCAGAGTTTACATTGTTTTCTTGTAAAAATAACTTGAATTCTTTATAAGCTAAATCGCTCATGGAAAATGCAGCCATGTAAGTCACCTCCATTATTTTTTAATGTAACTATTGAAAGATTTTACATTATGAGTATAATTGTAGTACATGGAATATATATTTTCAATAGAACAATAATTCTGATTATACTTTAAATATAGTATAAGGGATAGGGGGATTGGAAAATGTATGCTTGGCAGGAAGAAAGAACTTTAGTTTTGAAACAATATACCCCAGAGATGTTTTTTAAATACGTGTGCATGCTTATAGGAAAGGAATTTAATAATGAATTTTATTACATAATGGAAAAGAATTCATGCATACTTAAGATACTTAAATATGTTGTACAAATAGAAAAGGGAGAAGTGGAGAGACTTCAATATAAGCAACCCTATGCTTTAGATAAATATCTGCTTGAAGAGCTAAAAAAACAAGGACTTGCCTTTGATATAAACAAAAGCACATATATAAAATGCTGCTACTATGAAGATGAAATAAAAGAAGCTTATGATAAAAACAATACGGATTTAAAATTTAGTGAAAAGTTTAATATATCTATTCCAGAAGGAGGGCTGTTTTATCCCTGCTGTGGAGAAGATAGCTATGAGCCTCTTTATTTGTTTATGGATATTATAAGTGAATTCCACTTTGCAGATAGCAATAAGATTATCCTTCCTCATTTAGAATGTGGAGTGAGAAGAACTAGTGAAGAAAGGAATAGTATAGAAAATAATATAGGAACATTTAATTCAAAGGATGTTCCATTTGCAGTGGCTATGTTTAATAATAAAAATTTTGAAACTATGAAAGTTTTAGAAGATAGCCTTTTAATGAACTTGGAATTTATTAAGTTTTCAGATATAAGTAATAAAGAAATATGGAAGACAAAATATGAAAATAATAAGAAAATAGAAGTGTATTCTCATAAATATGATGGTTTTTTAGGGATAATGAGCATAGAAAAAATATCTGTATTTTATTATAGAGGAAGAAATAACAGAAATAAGAATGCAGCGTTTAATTGGTTTGAGGAGATAGCTTTTAATACTGTGCTTGATAAACTCCAGGATGGAGGAATTATAGTTACAGATGGTATAAATCCTAATGAAAAGGATAAAGATAAAAGCGTTATTTGGAATGTTTTATGGAAGGATGAGAATATTAGCTTTAATTATAAAAATAGAAAGTTTAGCTTCATTGGAGAGATAGGCAGCTTGCTAAAGGTTTGGAAGGTAGAAAAAATAGTGATGAAAATGGACTGATATGGTATTATATTTATAATAAAAAAATATTTAAAGCTTAAAAAATTAAATTAACTTTATAGTAAGAAAGAGGGAGTTTTTGTGAATCTTTATGAGGTACTAGAAAATGTTAAGTTGTGGACAAGAGAAGTTGGAAAGCTTCAACTAGAAAAATATAATTCTAAAATAAAATATACAAGTAAGTCCACTGTTGTAGATATGGTGACTGAAGTAGATATATTGTCTGAAAAGATTATTATAGACAAGATAAAAAGTACTTATCCGAATCATGCCATATTGTCTGAGGAGGAAGGGGAAATTAAAACTGAAAGTGAATATCTATGGGTAATTGATCCTTTAGATGGCACAAATAATTATTTGCATGCGTTCCCAATATTTTGTGTATCAATTGCCCTTAAAAAGGGAGAGGAAACTATACTTGGAGTTATTTATGTTCCAAGGCTTGATGAAATGTTTTATGCTATAAAAGGAGAAGGTGCATTTTTAAACGATGAGAAAATTGAAGTAGCTCAAAAGGAGAATTTAGAACAATGCATACTTGCTACGGGATTTCCTTATGATAAAAAGGTATCAAAGCATAATAATGTGAATTTATTTACTAATATAATAACAGAACTTCAAGGAATAAGAAGAACGGGCAGTGCAGCTTTTGATTTATGCTGCGTAGCATGCGGAAGAATTGATGGATACTGGGAGCTAAAATTAGGACTTTGGGATTTAGCGGCAGGAGCACTTATAGTCGAAGAAGCAGGTGGAAAAGTAATGACTTCTTATCTAAACAAAGAAAATGGGGAAATAGGAGTTAATATAATAGCAGGAAATAAAAGCGTAGTAGAAAAGGTTCTAGGAAAGTTAAATGAAGTAAGTAATTATTTTAATAAATAGTTTATAGATAAGACTTAAGGGGGATGAGTAGTAATGTTTGATTTAAGTGTTTTTGATAATCTTACTCAAAAGCAAAAGTATGAAAGTTTGCTTTCAATGATGGGCTCTTTATTAAAGGATGAGACAGATTCAATTACCAATTTAAGTAATGCTTCTGCACTTATAAAGGCATTAGTTAGTGATGTAAATTGGGCTGGTTTTTATGTTGTTAAAAATAATGAATTAGTTTTAGGACCATTTCAGGGGCTTCCGGCATGTAATAGAATTCAAATAGGTAAAGGTGTATGTGGAACTTCAGCATTAAAAGGCGAAACAATGCTTGTGAAAGATGTACATAGTTTCCCGGGACATATTGCTTGTGATTCTCAATCTAATTCTGAAATTGTAATACCTTTAAAACAAAATAATAAGGTATATGGAGTTCTTGATTTGGATAGTCCAACAGTAGGAAGATTTAATGAGGAAGACAAGACGTATTTAGAAAAAGTCGTTGAAATTATAAATAAACATGTAAACTTTGAAGAATTAAATTAATACATCTCAATTTAATCATGGAGCTATTCTCAATATGTTTGAATAATTTTAATATTGACACAAAGGCGAAATTCCGTATTTTTTGTTATATAATAGTGGATATTACTTAAAAAATATATAAAAGGAGTCGTTGTCGTGAAGATAAGCAATTTTGTTTTATCAAGAAATACAATAGACAACAGGTTTAAATACGGAATAAAATTTGTCCCAGAGAAGGTTTTAAATAAATATCTAGACTATATGCTAGTAGTTCTAAAAAAATTAAACGAAAAAGAAGATGGATTTAACTTAACATTTAAAAAAGACAAGCTTTTTAATAATATACAGCTTTCAACTAATGAATTTAAAACATATATAAATATGTTATATGACTTTTATAATTCGTTAGGACAAGAAAAAAATGTAGAAGTAGAATTTATTGCTAAGAATTTAAAGGATAAAATAATACTTACTTCTTTAAATGATGATCATATAAAGGTGTGTTCTATAAAACAAAATTTTGATGAAGAAAAAAGAGTATTTTTTATACTTATGAAGGAAGAGTTGATAGATTATATAACTTCATTAAATGCTGTATATAGGGAAAATGAAATTCAAAGAAATCTAAATGGTGTTTCTAAAGGATTTATAAGAAAGTCTGAGAGAGATGCACTATATTTACAAACCTTATATATATGGGCCAATCAGGCTTTGGACAATAAGGATATTAAGGCTTTTGAGTTAATATCATCGGAAATAAAAAAAATAAAAGAAAATTTATAAAAAAGTATAAAGAATGTGAATATTTTCTGAAGATAAGGGAAGATTAATTAATGGATAGAGGTAAAAACAATCTATCCATTTACTGAACAAGCAACACACTAAAATCATCATTAAACAATTTCATAATAAGCTCCCCTTATCCAATATTTTATAAACACAGCACTGCATGTTAGGCGGTTGCTGTGTTATTTTTATATCATTAATTAAGAAATTAAAGGTATAGTAGTGATTATAAGAGGTGGTTCGAATCCAAATAGGAAAATAAGAGAAATAAGAGAAAAAATAGAAAAGGATTTATATTTATTGTATTATAAGGTTGATGAAAAATTTTTTAAATAATATGAAAATTCATGTTTTATTTAATTTAAGGGGGGGACCGTATGCATAAACAAAAGGTAACTAAACTTATGGCTCTTGTTACTACTACAGTATTAACCATTACTACATTATTTGGTTGCGGACAGCAACAAACTCAAAAAGCAAAGGAAGAGCTAACGAAGCAGCAAGAGGAAAAATCTAAGGTAGATATGAACAGAGATGCAAAGGGAGCCAATGGTGTGGTAGCCACTGCAAAACCTGAAGCATCACAGGTTGGTGTAGAAATAATGAAGCAAGGTGGAAATGCTATAGATGCAGCTGTAGCTACAGCATTTGCTCTTGGAGTTGCAGAACCCAATGCTTCTGGTATAGGTGGCGGTGGCTTTATGCTTGTAAGATTTGCAAAAACAGGAGAGGAAGTTTTTATAGATTTTAGAGAAACTGCCCCTAAAGCTGCAAAACCAGATATGTACAAGCTTAATGAAAAAGGGTTAGCAGCAAATAATGAGTCAATTGAAGGTGGAAAAGCTGTTGCGGTTCCGGGAGAAGTTGCAGGACTTCTAACTGCTCTTGAGAAATACGGAACAATGAAAAGAAATGAAGTTTTAAGGCCTGCTATAGATTTAGCTGAAAATGGATACAAAGTTACTGAGAATTTCTCAGGTATAATAAAGGACAACTTCGAGAAATTAAATAAATCCGAAGCTGGAAAGAAGATATACTTAAAGAATGGACTACCATATGAAGCAGGAGATACTTTAATAAATAAGGATTTAGCTAAAACTTTAAAGCTTATAGCTGAAAAAGGAAAAGATGCTATTTACAAAGGTGAAGTTGCTAAAGCTATAGCTGCTGAAGTACAAAAAAATGGCGGGATATTGACAGAAGAGGATTTAGCTAATTATCAAGTTAAAATGAGAACTCCTGTAAAGGGAACTTATAGAGGATATGAAGTAATTTCAGCACCTCCATCAAGTTCAGGCGGTACTCATGTAATAGAAATGCTGAATATGCTAGAAAACTATGACTTAAAAGCAATGGGGCACAATACTACTAAGTCATTGCATGTATGGTCGGAGGTTACTAAGCAGATGTTTGAAGATAGAGGAAAATACATGGGAGACACCGATTTCTTAAAGGTACCTCTAACTGGATTAACTTCTAAAGAATATGCTAAAGAATTAGTTAAGAAAATAGACTTAAATAAGTCAGCAGAAAAAGTTCAATATGGTAATCCAAGTAAATATGAGAGTGGAAGCACAACTCATTTCTCAATTATGGACAAGGAAGGAAATATGGTTGCAATAACTAAAACAATAAATTATTTCTTTGGCTCTGGTGTAGTAGTGCCGGGAACAGGTATTATTATGAATGATGAAATGGATGATTTCGATGCAGCACCAGGACGTTCAAATTCTATAGCTCCAGGAAAGAGACCTTTAAGTAGTATGACTCCAACACTTGTATTAAAAGATGGAAAACCATTTATGAGCGTAGGTTCACCAGGAGCAACAAGAATAATACCTACAGTAGCTCAGGTTATAAGTAATGTTATAGATCACGGTATGAACATTCAGGAAGCTACCAATCAGCCAAGAATGTATGATAAGGGAACGTTAATGTTAGAAGGTGGCATTGATTCTAAGGTTGTAGAAGAATTAAAGGCAATGGGACATAAGGTAGAAGTTAAAAAAGAGTTGGATCCATACTTCGGAGGAGTTCAGGGTATAGTTCTTGAGAGTGATGGACAGTTACACGGCGGCGGAGATCCAAGAAGAGATGGTAAAGCAGCTGCATATTAATAAACAATAACTAAAATATATTTTGCGGAGGACATTGACATGAAAAGTAAAAGAATAATGAGTTTATTATGTATAGGATTATTAGCAATATCTTTAACAGCCTGTGGAAGTAGTAAGGAAACTTCACAAAAACAGGATGCTGCAAAACAAACTGAACAAGGAACTGCAAGTCAGGTGAAGGGACTTGAGAAAGCTATTGCAGAGCAGCCGGCACTATTAACATCTATAGGACAAAGTGCAGACTTTGAAATGGTAAAGGCATTAATGGATAATAGTCAAATAAAATACACCATAAACAAAGTAGCAGCACCTGCAGATATCAAAGCTGAGAAGGTACTTGTTATGGCTGTAGGAGGAAGTTCTAAAGGGCTTGGAGCTGCTGGTATAAAGGCAGAAGATGAGATAAAGAGAACTGAAGAGCTTATAAAGGCTGCCAAAGAAAAGAAAATTCCTATAATATGCGTTCATGTAGGAGGAGAAAACAGAAGAGGTGAGCTTTCAGACAAGTTTGTAAAGCCAGTAGCAGAAAATGCAGACTATATTATAGTGGTAGAGAGTGGTAATAAGGATAACTTATTTACTAATATAGCTGCACAAAAGAATATTCCTATGGATTCTGTTAAGAGTATAGCAGACGTTGCAGTACCGCTTAAGAAGGCATTTAAATAATTTAAGCAGAGGGAGATAAAATCTCCCTTAAACTTTAGGAGGGATTAACTTGCAAATAGAGCTTATTATATTTGGTGCAATGCTTGCTGTTTTTATAGTAGGATGTTTCTTATTCAAGCTGCCTGTAAGTGTTGCTATGGTACTCGCTTCAGTAACTGGAACACTAGTTGGTGGACGAGGCATACCTATAAGGCATCTGGTGGAAGGTACCTTTGGATATATAGATACTATCCTTGTAATAGCAACTGCCATGATATTTATGAAGGTAATACAAGAATCGGGAGCATTAAATGCTTTAAGTGCATCCATTATTGAAAGATTTCATAAAAGACCAGCAATTTCACTTATATTTTTAATGATTATAGTAATGTTTCCTGGAATGATTACAGGCTCATCTACAGCATCTGTTTTAAGTGCAGGAAGTATTATAGCACCAATATTTATATTAATGGGAATACCAAAACTTGAAGCCGGAGCCATAATTGCAATTGGCGGAATACTTGGAATGATTGCTCCACCGGTAAATATACCTGCCATGATAATTGGAGGCGGAATAGATATTCCCTATGTAGGATTTACAATTCCATTACTACTACTTACAATTCCTGTGGCAATATTCACAGTTTTATTTCTTGGATACAAATATGTAAAAGAATTGAATTATGAAGAAGTAAAGAAAAATATAAGTTTAGTGGAAAAGGAAAAATATGGATTTAAGTTATATATACCTATATTTGTAGTTTTGATACTAATGGTGGGAACAAAAGCTTTACCAAGGGTCTTTCCAGATCTAGGTATGCCTCTTATATTCATTATTGGAGCTGTATCAGGACTCTTTACAGGAAATAAAATAAATCCTTTAAAGGTTGGAAAAGATGCTGTAAAAACTTCCCTTCCAGTACTTGGAATACTTATGGGCGTTGGAATGTTCATTCAAGTTATGACGCTCACAGGGGTAAGAGGATTTATAGTTATTAACTGTTTAAGCCTACCATCAGTTTTATTATACCTAGCAATAGCTGTGGCAATTCCACTATTTGGAGCAGTTTCATCCTTTGGAGCAGCTTCGGTACTTGGAGTACCATTCTTACTTGCACTACTTGGGAAGAATGAAATTGTTACTGCATCAGCATTATCATTCATAGCAAGTCTTGGAGATTTAATGCCTCCAACAGCGCTGGCAGGAATATTTGCAGCACAAGTTGTGGGTGAAGAAAATTATACAAAGGTTCTTAAAAAATGTGCAGTACCAGCTTTAGTTATAATTGTTTATGGTTTACTATTTATAGTGTTTGCAAAACAAATTGCAGGTTTTATCTATTAAAAGTGAGGTGGATTAAATGACTTTAATATATAGATTGCTTATAGCAATAGTACTTGTATTTACCCTATGGAATTTATTTGAGGAAGACAGTATAAAAAATCAGGCCACTGCAGCTTTAGTAGTTATACCTTTAGTACTAAGATTATTAATGATTAAATAAGGGGAGGAAATAAGATATGAAGGGAAATAAATTAACTGCAGCTATATTTTTGTGCCTTGCCCTTGCCTGTGATACAGTAGCTGGAAAATCATTTTTAAGTATGCGTACACCAGAACCTATAGTAAAGGGTCCTGGTATAACAGAAGTAAAAATGCTTAGTGAATATTTTCCTAAATTGAAGGGAACAAATGGCGATACAGAAATATATGTTATAAAAGGTAAAAATCCAGGAGGAAGTATGCTGGTACTTGGAGGCACTCATGGAAATGAACCTTCAGGACTTTTGAGTGCAGTAACTTTAATTGAAAATGCAGAGCTTAATAAAGGAACGCTTTATGTAATACCAAGAGCAAATAATAGTGGTCTTACACATAATGATCCTCAAGAAGGTTCACCGCAAAGATTCACTATAAAAACTCCAAATGGAGAAAGATGGTTTAGATATGGTTCAAGAGCTACAAATCCTCTAGACCAATGGCCAGATCCTGATGTGTATATACATGCATCGTCAGGTCAACAGCTTTCTGGAAGTGAAACAAGAAACTTAAATAGGGGATATCCAGGAAGACAGGATGGAACATTAACAGAACAGGTATGCTATGGAATAACACAGCTTATAAAAACAGAAAAGGTTGATGTAAGTATAGATTTACATGAAGCATCACCAGAATATCCTGTTATAAATGCTATGGTTTCTCATGAAAAGGCAATGGGAGTAGCTTCTGTGGCTACAATAAATCTTCAACTTCAAGGAATACAAATGGCTCTAGAGCCTTCACCTACAAATCTTCATGGATTAACTCATAGAGAGCTAGGAGATTATACAGATACATTAGCTCTTCTTATGGAGACATCAAATGGAGCCCAGGGAAGACTTAGAGGAAAAACAGATGAAAATTTAGTTGTTACAGGAAAGGATAAAATGTATATAAAGGCTGCAAAGCTTGGAAGACTATATGTTCCCTATGATGAAAATGGACATCCGTTGGAAGAAAGAGTAGGAAGACATTTGACAGGAATAATGGAGATATCTAAAGCTTTTTCAAAGGAAAAGACAGATAAAGCAATAGAAATAATAAATGTGCCAACTTACAGTGATTTAACAAGTAAAGGCTTAGGTAATTATTTGCTAGAAGCTAAATAAAATAAAATTGAGAAGTAAGATTAGAGTAAAAGATTTCCCCCTTTATATATTTATAAAGCTCTTTTAGTCCCAGGTCTTACTTCTTAATTTTTTGCAAATAAAATGATTCAATGCTAATTCATCAATAAGCGAAGGAAAATTTATATTTATGAAGAAGTTAATGAGTATGGAAAAAGATAAATTAATAAAAACAAAAATTATAATTATTTTTATTATAATATTAGGACTTTATATAAATCCAACAAGGAATAAGTCTGTAGCTATTATGAAGGATACAAAATTAGAAACAAACTGTGAGATTATAAATTCAGGAAAGAGGGGACCTACTTTATTCATAATTTCGGGAATACATGGAAATGAAGTAGCTGGTGTGCATGCTTTAGAAAATTATAATTTCAATTTAAATAAAGGAAGGGTAATATTTATACAAAAGGGGAGTATAGAGGCATTTACTCAAAGAGTAAGATATCCTTATTACTTACAGGATCTAAATAGATGCTTTCCTGGAGTAAAGGGGGGAAGGGAAACTGAAAGGTTAGCTTATGATATATTTAATGTTATAAGGAAATATAGACCTAACTTAGTTCTCGATTTGCATGAGGCGGAGGAGTATGGGGAATATAGTATAAATGTAGCAAATTCACTGATTATGAATAATATAAGCTCTGACTATAGTTTATTAATTAAAGTATTAGAGGAACTAAATAACAGTAGTTTGGAAGCTGAATTTACTTTTGAAAATAGTTCTCCAACAGGATCTATCAATAAAGAGGTTTCAGAAAGATTAGGTATACCAGTTATAACAGTGGAAACGGATATGAAAAGGCCTTTACAAGAAAGAATAAATATTCATAATGAAGTGATAAAAATATTATTAAATTATTATGGGATGGAAAAGTGATATGGGAGAAGGAATTGTAGTATTAATTATCGTAGTTTATATAATTTATTTGATTTTAGAGTATAGACAGACTAAAAAATTAAGAGAGGTTTTTAAACACATAGTACACGTAAATGGTACTAGAGGAAAGTCATCTACTACAAGGCTTATAGCATCTGCATTAGCTCAAGGGGGATATAAGGTCTTTTGTAAAACTACAGGCACTAGTGCTATGACTATAGACATAAATGGCAAAGAGGAAGAGATAAATAGGAGGGGGAAACCCAATATAAAAGAACAAATAAGCATTATGAAAAGAGCGAAAAATCAGGGAGCAGAGATTCTTGTAATAGAATGTATGGCAGTAAAGCCAGAACTTCAATATATATCTCAGCATAAAATTTTAAATGCAGATATTTCTGTAATAACTAATGCAAGGCGAGATCATTTAGAGGAAATGGGGCCAAGTCTCGAAGAAATTGCAAAATCTTTGGGAAATGTAATACCTAAAGATGGATATTTAGTTACTGCAGAAGATAAATTTTATGACTATTATAAGGATCAGGGAGAAAAGCTTAATACTAAGGTAATACTTTCTGATAAACATAGTGAAGATTATGAAATAGATTTTGCGGAAAATGTAAATATAGTTCTTGATATATGTGAAATATTAAATGTGGATAAGGCAAAAGCATTGGAGGGCATGAAAAACTATAAAAGAGATCCTGGAGTTTTGAAAATATATAGATTAAAGGATACTGAAAAAGAAGTGTTTTTTATAAATGGATTTGCCGTAAATGATCCGGATTCCACTATGCAGGTCTATGAGTACTTAAAGAAAAAGAATGTTTTTAAGGACAAAGAAATTATAGTTATGGTTAATAACAGAAGAGACAGGCCCTATAGAATGAAGCAGCATGTAGAAGTTATAAATTATATAAATCCTAGTAAAATATGGATTTCAGGAAAGTATTTAAATCTTATGAAAAAATATCTTTTGAAAGAAGGTATCAATGAAGAAAAGATTTTTCTAATAAAAGATGCAGGAAAAGTTAATTTCAAAGATATAAATAAGTCCACTGCTATTTATGGAATTGGAAATATAGTAGGGAATGGAGAAAAAATAGTAGAAGTAGTAGAAAGGACAAGTGATATCATTGTTAAGTAATATAATAATTTTAGGAATAATAGTAAGCATTATATATTATGAATTTACAGAGATATCCCCAGGGGGAATGATAGTACCTGGCTACATAGCATTATTTTTAGATGAGCCCTTAAGAGTACTTATTACATTGACTTTAAGTGTAGTTGTTATGTACATAGTTAATTTTCTAGGAGAGTATGCGATAATCTATGGAAAAAGAAAATTTGCACTTATGATACTTGTAAGCTTTCTCCTAAGATATGTATTTAAAGAAGGTTTAATTAGCATGGATTTTTCCATAGCAGGAGCAGCGGCAATAGGTTATATTGTGCCAGGCATAGCTGCACAAGAAATGGATAGACAAGGTATAATAAAAACTACATCATCAATTTTAATAGCAGCATGTATTATAAAGGTCTTAGTTTTCTTAATAGAAAGGATATCATAATTATGAGGAAAAGGTTTATAAAAGAAGATGTTATACTTATTGGTTTAGCAATCTTTCTAATGATATCTATGAAGAGTATACTAGCTTCACAAGTAAAAGTTAAGGATAAGTGGTACTATGAAAAATTAGATGCATCTAAGAGGTTAGAAGATTCTTTTAAAGCAATAAAGGAAGAGAAAATGAGAAGAAATATTAAGATAAATCCTAGTATAGATATAAATCTCACAGGACTTATAGGTGGAGAACTTACACCTATTACTACAACTTCTGGTGCACTTGAAGCTAAAAGAACTACCACAAACCCTAATTTTGCAGCAGTGATGATAGAATATATGAAAAAGGCTGGGCTTAAGGAGGGGGATAAAATAGCTGTGAATTTTTCAGGATCCTTTCCGGCAGCAAACTTATCTGTAATATGTGCGGCAGAAGCGTTAAATCTTAAACCAATTATAATATCTTCAGTAGGAGCATCTACTTATGGGGCAAATATACCGGAATTTACATATCAGGATATGGAATATGTCCTGTTTAAAGAAGGTCTTATAAGTAATAAATCTATTGCATTTTCTATGGGGGGAGCAAAGGATGTAGGAAAGGATATGGAAACTAAGGTAGCAAGTGAAATAGTGAAAAGGATAAAAGGATATGGAGCAGACTTTATACAGGAGGAACAAATTCAAGACAATGTTAGAAAAAGATATAAAATTTATAAAGATCATGGGGAAAATATAAAAGCATTTATAAATGTAGGTGGAAATATAGTATCCACTGGAGAAAACATAGAAACAGATATAAAACCAGGACTTTTAATTAATAAAAATTTTAATTTGAATTCTAAATCAGGATTAGTTCAGATGTTTGCAAATGAGAATATTCCAGTTATTTATATATTAAATATAAAGGAAATAGCTATGAAAAATGGGATTCCCGTGGACCCAGTTACAATTCCCAAAGTTGGAAGTGGAGATATTTATTATAAGAAAAATTATCCTGTAGTTGTCATGATAATAGTAATCTGTATATCTGTCATAGTCTTATATATCTATGGAAAAAGGACGAGGGAAAAATATGATTAGTATGGCAAATAGAAGAATACAAATACAAATAAAGTATAAGGAAGCTATTTTAGGACTTATTTTGGTGATTATAGGTATATGGGCTCCGGATTTTATAAATATAGAAAACTTCAAAATATATGATTTAATAAGAAATAGTATAACTGAGAGAGATAAAAGTTTACTTATAATGGCCTCCTTTAGATTAATCATCTTAAATAGTATAAGGGGTCTTCCTCACTACTTAGGAACATTTATAATAGCAGAGTCCATTGAACTTATATTAAATGAAAAAAGAACAAATGTAATAAAAACTATATTTGTAATAATAATAATTCCTGCAGTATATGCGATTATAAATGTTGTTCACCATATAAGATATGATTTTGGCATACCAGCTCTAATAGTAATACTGGTTATATTATTTCTTGAAAAGTTGGATTTTTCTACTATATCAATACCTAGGAAATCAGTTATAGTAACGCTGCTTCTTATGGGAATGCAGTGGCTGGACATAATTCCAAGTTTATCAAGGTTTGGGTTTGGAAGAGGCGAAACTTCTCAAGATATAAAACAAGTAGCAAATTTCATACATAGTGAAGAAATATTAACACTAACTGCTTTAATGTTTTTAATTATATTTACTGTAAATGCAATACTTATTACAAAGCTTATACATGACCAGCACCAGCTTATTGTAGCTACAGAGCTAAATAAACAGGTAGAAAAAGAATTGGCAGAAGCAAAGTTTAAAGCTTTAGAAGCAAGAAACTTTATGGAACTTAGAAATTTAGTTCATGATCTTAAAACCCCATTGACTTCTATGCAAGCTTTAGTGAGCATGGTAGGGCTTATGGAAGAAAATAAAAAATGCAAGGAGTATTTAAAACGTATTGAAACATCTGTAGACAGGCTAAGTGAAATGATTTCAGAGATATTATATGAAGATAAAAGAAATATAATAAGTACAGATAAACTCTTTAATTTTATATTTGCACAAACTTCACCACTTCCCTATGTATCCATGATAAACTATGAAAACCTTGCAAAGGAATCCTTAATAAGAGTAAACAAGATAAGAATGTCACGTGCTATAATAAATGCAATAGAAAATGGTTATAATGCAGTAGATGAAAAGGCAGGAAATATACACGTTAATGTAGAGAGTAAACAAGGCAATGTGTATATAAAAGTGAAAGATAATGGATACGGCATAAAACAAGAACTTATAGAAAAGATATGGCATAAAGGCTTTAGTACGCGTAATTCAACAGGATTAGGGTTGGATTTTATAAAAAGGGTAATAGAAAGCCATGAGGGAAGAAGTTATATAAGCAGCATTCCAGGCGAAGGGACATGTATTACTATTATACTTAAGGAGGTTGAGGATAGTGGCTAAGGAAAAAATACTTGTAGTAGATGATGATGATGAAATACTATTTGCAATGTCTGCTATATGTGAATTCAAAAATTGGACTCCAATTACAGCAGAAAGTATTGAGGAGGCCTTAGAAAAATTTAAATCAAACAATCCGGATATAATACTTATGGATTATCATTTACCCAAAATAAATGGAATAGAGGGTGTAAGGCTTTTAAGAGGAATTTCAGCTGATGTTCCTATAATTGTCTTAACTATAGAAGAAAATCAAGAAGTAGCAAATAAATTTTTTAAGGCAGGAGCTAGTGATTTTGCATTAAAGCCAATAAAGGCTCCAGATATAATTTCAAGAATTGATGTACATTTAAGATTTAAACAAAGTGTAAAAAACTTACACAAGAATTTTATAACAGATTATTCAAAGGGTATAAAGGCTGAAACCTTGGAAATAATAGAAAACTATTTTATGAATGAAAATAGATACTTAACTATAGACATTGTTTCGAAGGGTACTGGTCTTGCATATCAAACTGTGCATAGATATATACAATATTTATTAGAAAACAATAGGATAGATACAAAGTGTAATTATGGAAAAAAGGGCAGACCAAAACAAGAATATATATGGATATTATAATTGTATGAAAAAGAATCTTAGGGTAAGGTTAAGAAATAAAACCATACAGTAAGATTCTTTTTACTATAGCTCATCATAATTTCAAATTTTCGCCAGTGTGATTATTTTAAATAACTAAGTTAATTAAAATAAGAGCGGATATTATTTGAACAGTCGCAATTAAAATACCATACATTGATGCTTTAGGACCCTGAATTACTAGATCCTTAAATTTTACTCTCATGCCAATACCGGCTAAAGCTATAATTTCAAAGTTACTACTTACAATTTTAAATAATTTAGATAGCGTTTGAGGTATAACGCCAACACTATAAAGTGTGCAAGCTATAAAAAAGCCCATAACATACCAAGGAATTTTAGCCTTAGCACTCCCTTGAGTTTCGCCTTGAGACTTTTTCTTCATATTTGCAAAGATGAGTACTACCACTATTAAAAATATAATTCTAACAATTTTAAATATAGTTGCTAAATCCTTAACATCTTCATTAACAAGACTTCCGCTGGCAATAACTTGTCCCACGGATTGAAGTACTCCACCTATCATAGCAGAAGTTTTTAAAGTATCTAAAGAAAATGCTAAATTAGCAATTGCAGGTAAAAGAAGCATAAGTATAGTTCCTACTACGTTAACAATAGTAATTGCAATCCCTTTGTCTTTATCATCAGCTCCAATAACAGGTGCAGTTGAAGCGATTGCAGAAGAACCACATACAGCATTACCACTTGCCATTAGTAGTCTAAAGTTTTCAGAAAAACCAAGTTTTTTACCAATGAGTATGGCAGCTGTTATTGTAATAGTCATTTGAATGACTATAAATCCTACCCCGGAAATTCCTAGTTTAAGTATAGTGTTAAAATTTAATGTGCCTCCTAAAAGTACTATTGAATATGCAAGTAAATCACTTTCGGAAAATTTAGAGCCCTTAGCATATATATTTTTATTTCCAAAGGTATTTCCCACAATCATACCCAAAAATATAGCTAAAGATGCACCGCCTACGGTAGGCATATATATTCCTATAAATTTACCCGTATAGGCAATAACTATACACATAAGTACTCCGGGAAAGATATCTAATATTTTACTTTTTATTTTAGATAAGTTCATTGTATGTCCCCCTTATATTAGTTGATAGTTTATATTTAATAATTAGTGAAACTGCATCAAGGTAAATTTTATTTAATAAGCATTAAGATTAACTATGAAAAGCTGCCATTCAACTTTTAAGAACTTCCATTATAGATTATAATACCTTTATAACCATAATAAAAATAAATCTTTTTAATTGTAATGATTAAAAAAAATTATGGTTTTATTGGGAGGAGATTATTGATGCTTGATGAATTTAGATATTTTATAGCTGTAGTGGAGTATAAGAATTTCACTAAAGCCGCAGAACACTTGAATATTTCTCAACCAAGTGTGAGCTTACATATAAAGCACCTAGAAGAGGAGTTTAAAGTTACCTTAATAGAAAGATCAAGTAAACAAAAGAAGATAGTAATAACTCCTGCGGGAAAGCTTTTCTACGAAAGAGCTAAAGAAATGATAGATTTAATAGAAAAGACCAAATCAGAGCTCTTAGATTATAACAAAGTTATTAAAGGTAAATTAAAGATTGGAGCAAGTTTTACTGTAGGAGAATATTTTTTGCCACAGTTTCTGAAAGGTTTTACCAGCGAATTTTCAAAATTAGATATAGAGGTATTGATAAAAAATACTATGGATATATGTGATTTAGTAAAAAACAAGGAAGTAGACGTAGGATTGGTGGAAGGAAGTGTACCAAGTTCCCATTTTAAGTATGATGCATTTTACCAAGATGAAATGGTGCTGGCTGTCCCATATAACCATAAGCTTTCGAAGAGGAGTTTCTCCTTAAAGGAATTACAAAGTCAAACATGGATAAGTCGTGAAGTAGGTTCGGGTACTAGAGATTATTTAAACTTTTTTCTTTCATCTAATAATATAGATCCGGAAAATATAATGATATTTGGAAGTAATCATGCTGTAAAGGAGGCAGTTAAAAATGGACTCGGAGTAACCCTTATATCTTCATACGTAACTAAACGCGCTGTGGAAAGTAAAGAGGTTACAGTGATAAGTCTTCCTAAACATTATATAAGGCATTTTAATTATATAATACCTAAGGATGGAAATCCTTCTAAGGCAGTTGAAATACTTATAGAAAAATTGAGGCATATTTAACATTAAAATATATTCATCTTCTTAATTAAGAGTCTCTTATCATGCTCTTATATGTTTAATTTATAAATTGGATTTTTTTCATTTATTGCATACAATTTCTTGTAACCTCCAGGAATGCCATCCTAAAAGATTTTTATGTGCTAGGGTCTAAAATGTTTTAGAAACTCAGTTGACTGAATTTCTTCGTTTAGCAGTTCACGTGAAGAACTTTTTAATGCTCTGGAAGTATAGAATTTTCATCGTAGAAGGCATTGAATGAGCCTTAGAACGGCTTTATTCATAAATTTAAAATACCGTTAAGAGCTGCCTACTGTTTGAGTAACAGCGAGTTTAGGCTGCTTAGGGATTTTAAATTTATGAATATTAGCCATTCTCGGCGAAATGAACGTCTTCCTAGATGAAAATTCTATACAACTCAGAGCATTAAAAGCGTCGCAATTTCTTTTTTAAGTGTTTATGAAGCTTAAGGAGTGTTGTTTTCAACCAATCTTTTATATTCTCTTACTATATCAAATTTATTATCAGTAGATTTAATATAGCCTGCATGGGAGTATACATCATTAAGTATTTTTCTTCCAACAGGATCCTTGGATATATTTATGAAGGCGTCGTTGATATTTGTTTTCCATTCGGGAGACATATCTGACCTTACAGATATAGTATCGTTTGGGATGGGTTTAGAAAAATAAATAGGTACAACTTTATCAAACACATCTTTAATATCCTCTTTAACTGTATTTCGTGCATCTTCAAATACTGCAGCAGCATCAACTTCATCGTTTAATACTGCAAGTACAGCAGTATCATGTCCATTTAACGTTACTTGTTCAATGTCTGTTTGTATATTTATGCCGGCCTTTTTCATTTCAGCCACAGGCCATATATATCCCCCTGCGGAAGTAGTACCTTGAAATGCAACTCTTTTTCCTTTAAGATCTTCAAGTTTTTTTATATCAGAATTCTTTTTTACAACTATCATTGAACGATAATAATCTACTAAGTCTTTAGTAGTCTTACCACTTGGCTCTTGTATTGAATATCTTTGAGCTTGTAATAAAATATCCGCTATACCTCTATCTTTTGCTAAAACATAAGCTAATGGAGGCAAAAATCCAACATCTATTTCTTTTGAAGACATCGCCTCTATTGTACTAGTGTAATTAGTTGCAACACTAGCTTTAACTGGAATACCAAGCTGTTTTGATAGTAGTGATTCAAGAGGTTTAATTTTTTCTTCTAAAGTATCTTTATGGTGAGAAGGGACAAATTGAACAGTGAGCTCTTTAGGAATATAAGCCTTTGGAGTAGGGGTATCTTTAGTTTTATCTGCACAACTGACAATCAATAATACTACTAATATTAATGTTAGTATAGTTACTAAAATCCTTTTATTCATGATACAGCCCTCCGATGTATGATTTATAGCAATCTATGATTTTAGTTTCAAATCACTACATCTCAATTTGTTGAGATGCTTTCCTTATGTATATTATGTATGAATACTCAAAATAATATGCATAAAAAAGGAAAATAATCCTTGATTTGTATGAACAAAATGTAAAATTAATCAAATTATTTTGAAGTGTAATTTGTTATATGAGATACTAATTATAGTAAATATAAACTAGAAAATTTAATTGAGAATTAAAAGAAGAGGTGAAAATTAGATGCTAAATTTTACGTATTATAATCCTACTACCGTATATTTTGGTGAAGGTCAAATAAGGGCTTTACTAAAGGAAATTAAAAAGTATGGAAATAAGGTTCTATTGGTATATGGTGGTGGAAGCATAAAGAAAAATGGAATTTATGATGAAGTAGCAAAAATATTTAAGGTAAATAATATAAAATTTTGGGAGTTATCTGGAGTGCAGCCTAATCCAAGAATACAAAGTGTGAGAGATGGAGTAAAGATTTGTAAGGAGAACAATATAGAAGTTATATTAGCAGTTGGAGCAGGAAGTGTTCTTGATTGTTCTAAGGTAATTGCCGCAGGATATTATTATGAAGGAGATGCTTGGGATTTAGTCATCAGAAAGGCAAGAGTTACAAATACATTGCCACTTGGAACTATAATAACTTTAGCTGCTACAGGGTCAGAAGTAGATGCAGGGGCAGTTATAACTAATCCTGATACAAATGATAAACTTGCATTAGCACATCCAGCTATGACGCCTAAATTTTCTATATTAGATCCAACCTTTACATTTACAGTACCAAGAAATCAAACAGCGGCAGGTACTGCAGATATTATGAGTCATATTATGGAGACATATTTTAGCAGCCCAAGACAAGCATCTATTCAGAATAGAATATCAGAAGCTCTATTAAAAACTTGTATAAAGTATGCACCTATAGCATTGGAAGAACCTGAAAATTATGAAGCGCGTGCAAATTTAATGTGGGCTTCAAGCAATGCTATGAATGGGAATATAGGAGCTGGAAAGGAAAGAAAGTGGGTAGTACATCCAATGGAACATGAGTTAAGCGCCTACTACGATATTACTCATGGAGTAGGTCTTGCAATACTTACACCTTATTGGATGGAATACAGCTTAAATGATGAAACTATAGATTATTTTGTAGAGTACGGTGTTAATGTTTGGGATTTAGAATCTTCAGAAAACAAATATGAAATAGCTAAAAAATCCATAGAATTAACTAAAGACTTTTTCGTATCTATGGGAATTCCAACTAAATTAAGCGAAGTTGGAATAGAAAAAGAGAAATTTCAAGCTATGGCAAAGGGTGCTGTAAGATATGGTAACATAGGTTCTATAAAACCACTGACTGAGCAAGATGTATTAAATATATTTAATATGGCATTCTAATAACTAGTGATTAATATCTAATATAGTGTAGGCCATGAAACAATTGATTGGATGGAAACTAAAATGTTAGGTTACACAAAGGAGGAAGATTTATGCCATTTATACAAATTGATATGGGTCCAAGTACAAAGGAAAAGAAAAAAGAAGTTATTGAAAAGATGACAAATATATTAAGTGAAACAATCTCTGTACCAAAGCAAGCCATTACAGTTATAATTCGTGAAAGTAATGCAGATAATATAGGAGTATCGGGAGAACAGCTTTCAGAAAGAATTAATAAATAGGGAGTAGGAATTAGGTACTAGGTTTTAGGGTATGAAAAGAAAGTTAACAAATGTGAAAGTCTATATATCATTATGCCTAGTATCTTATGCCTTAGCCCTGGATACAGGGGAGAATTATATATGAAAAAAGTTGCATTATTCTTTGGAGCTGGAGCAGAACAAGATTATGGACTTCCTTCTGGGGGAGAATTTGCACTGGATATATTTAGAATGGATGTAGCAGAAGATAAGGAAATATTTAAAAAGACACTTGAAAAAATAGACTTGAATTCAGATTATGCTAAATGGTTTCCAGATAATTTTTTGAAAAAAAATAGGAGTGCTTTTATAAGATCGCAGTATGAAGAACTTGTAAAGGGAAGTCTTGAAAGTAAAAGAGATACCATTATTAAATATATGGATAATTTTGATGAGAACGTATCACGGATAGCGAAAAAAATACAAAAAGGAAATGTATACATAGATCAGATATTTGAAAAGACACTTTCCTGTTCTTTAGAAAAATTAACTTATGAAAAGAATGTGAAGCTAAATACTTTGCTTGATGGGAATCATAATGCGTTGTTTGCATCAAAGTACTTTTCGGCATTTCTTATTGCTATGGAAACTAATAATACAAACATAGCTTTTAAAAATAGCATGAAGGACATGGTAAGAACATTGCTTGAACTCTTAATTGGATCTTTAGGAGAAAATTTAATACATAAATTAAATGATGGAATATTTGAAAGAAGCCCAGATACCTTAGATGTTTTTGATGACTTGGGGAGTATATTTTCCTTGAACTATGAAGCTGCGGGCATGAGGGGATTAGAATGGATAATAGAAAAGAGTGAGAAGAACATATTTAAGCTAAGATCTAACGAGGAAATCATAGTGGAGTTTAGCAGGATGATACTTGAAGATTTATTTTGCAGAGCATTAGACTACAAATCTCTTTTAGATTCCAACTGGAGTTATTTATACAATCCCAAAACAGATTGGACTAAGTTTACAAAAGTTGCAATATTTCTGCATACTGTTAGGAGATATATACTAAATATTGCAAAAAGAAATTATGACAATATAAAAAATGGAGATGGATATTATCATGATTTAATAAAAATTAAAAGAGATTATGAAATAGTTGCAATCGGAACTGCCAATTATAATACCTTTATAGAAGATATAACTAATGAAGAAGTGTGTTTTTTAAATGGTTCTGTAAGAGATTTTTATGATCCGTATTTAAATACAATAATAGATGAAGAAAAAGCAAAAAATAGCAAGCATTTAACGGTTCCATTTCTTTTTACTCAAAATGGGATAAAGCCTCTAACATCTGTAAGAATGGCTGAAAGATACGTTGATATATATAATAGATTTAAAATGGCAGATATAGTATGCATTTGTGGATTTGGATTTAATGATTATGATAGTCATATAAATGGAATGTTTAGAGCTTTAATAGAGGATGAGAAAAAAAATATAATTATAATAAGTCATGCCCCATTAGGAAATACAGATATAAATAAATTGATGGAAACCTATAAAAAAAAATTAAGAATAGAAAATACAAATCATATTAAAATTCTACAAGTTAATAAAGAGAGAAGAGTTAATAATGAGGGTATCATGTGGTATGAAAGTTTAGAGTAAACAATAGATGAACTTTATATAACAGTAAGTATGAACTAAGTCACATAGCAAGTGTTTTTATAATAAATTATTTTTAAAATATGTATTGCATATTGGCTTTAATCATGCTATACTGAGCAAGTCGTAGTGATTAAGAATAGAACGCTATGGCCAAGATTTAGTATGATTAATAACTATTCCTCTTTTTAGGAACGTTATGTATCAATTTTAGATCTTAGTTTTAAAATAAAAGGAGGAATATTAAAATGGCAGATAAGACATTAGTATGTAAAGATTGCGGAAAAGAATTCGTATTCACAGAAGGCGAGCAGGCTTTCTACAAAGAAAAAGGATTCGAAAACGAACCACAGAGATGTGCTGATTGCAGAAGAGCTAAGAAGCAACAGAACAACAACAACAGAGGATTCAGAAGATAATAATTTTTGAATACTTACCCTATAGAAGGTAACTTCTATAGGGTTTTATATATTGTATAAATAAATGTTAAAACTTTACGTAAAGTATGATTGTTTGGGTGAGTTTGAATTTTATGATAATTGTGTAAATAATAAATATTTAAAAATAAGTGTTGCATATTATTTACAATCATGGTATAATAATTGAGTCGTAGTAATTGAATGTATATTGCTACACCAAGATTTAATACGATTAATAACCATTCCTCTTTTTATAAGGAAAGTTATGTCAATCCGTTTTAGATCTTAATATAATAAAAGGAGGAATGTTGAAATGGCAGATAAAACATTAGTATGTAAAGATTGCGGAAAAGAATTCGTATTCACAGAAGGCGAGCAGGCTTTCTACAAAGAAAAGGGATTCGAAAATGAACCACAGAGATGTGCTGATTGCAGAAGAGCAAGAAAGCAACAGAACAACAACAGAGGATTCAGAAGATAATAGGTTTTGAGCACTTAGTCCTATAGGAATCAGTTCTTATAGGACTTTTTAGTTTGTTCGGCATGGCTGTGTTATGAATGATTATTAAATCTTAGTAATTATTCACAACATAGCCTGAAAAAAAGTTATATATAATTTAAAAGTGGGAAATTATATATAGTGAGTGATGTCGTAAGTGCTTATTCTGAATTAGAAGTGAAAGCTTGGAAAAATTAAACAAAAAGGATGGAATGTTAATGAAAGAAATAAAATTTAAAGATTTAGGATTAAATGAAGATATATTAAAAGCAATAGATGATATGGGATTTGAAGAGCCTTCAAGCATACAGGCTGAAGTAATACCAGTATTATTAGAAGGAAATGACGTAATAGGTCAGGCGCAAACAGGTACAGGAAAAACTTTAGCATTTGGAGCTCCAGTGCTTAACAATATAAGCAAAGGTGGTAACAAGCCAAAATGTCTTATATTAGCACCTACAAGAGAGCTTGCTATACAGGTAAATGACGAACTTGCACGTATAGCAAAGCATAGTAGAGCAAGTGTTCTTCCAGTATATGGTGGTAATCCTATAGATAGACAAATTAAATCTATCAAAAGAGGTATTGATGTAATAGTAGGAACCCCTGGGAGAGTGCTTGATTTAATAAGAAGGGGAGTACTTAATTTAAGTGATATTGAATTTCTTGTATTAGATGAAGCAGATGAAATGTTAAATATGGGATTTATAGATGACATTGAAGAAATTATAAAAAACTCAAATGAGTCAAGACAAACATTACTATTCTCTGCAACAATGCCAAATGAAATTAAAAAACTTGCTAAAAGATATATGAAGCCTGATGCTAAACATGTAGCTATTGTAAAAAATGCTATGACTGTATCTACAGTAAGTCAGTATTATTATGAAATAAAGCACAAAGATAGATTTGAAACTTTATGTAGAGTATTAGATGTAGATGAACCAACTGCAGCTATAATATTTTGCAAAACTAAAAAGGGTGTAGATGAGCTTGTAGAATCCATGCAAGCAAGAGGATATAGTGTAGAAGGTATGCATGGAGATATGACTCAAGTGCATAGAATGAACACTTTAAGAAAGTTTAAAGAAGGAAACTTAGAGTTTTTAATTGCAACAGATGTAGCAGCAAGAGGAATAGATGTAGAAAATGTAACTCATGTAATTAACTATGATCTTCCTCAAGACACAGAATCCTATGTTCATAGAATAGGAAGAACAGGAAGAGCTAATAGAGAAGGTGTAGCATATACTTTAGTTAGTCCAAGAGAGTACATGGTTCTTAAGCAAATTGAAAGAGCTACTAAAGGCAAAATAAAAAGAAAAGAAGTTCCTACTGTAGATGATATATTTAACGCAAAATATAAAAACATGGTATCAAGAGTTAAAGGTGTTTTAGAGAGCGAAGAATATAAGAGATTCATACCTATGGCTACAGAATTAGATGAAGAATTTAATCTTGTAGATGTGGCGGCCGCACTTATGAATATTATATATAGTACAGAAATATCTTATGATTATACAGAAAATGCTATAGAGTCAACATCTTCAACATCTTCTTCAAGTTACGTAAGATTATTCTTAAGTCTTGGAAAGAAGGATAAAATGAATCCGAAGGCTCTTCTTCAATTCTTAATAGATAAGGCTAAGGTTAGAAAAGATGAGATTGGAGAAATTCGTATATTAGAAAACTTCTCATTTATAGATGCGGCACAAGATGCTGTAGACCCAATTATGAACAATTGTAGCGGTAAAAGTTTTGGTGGCAAAAGATTAAATATTGAAGTAGCAAAGAAAAAAAGATAATATTAATTATTAATTAATAGTTAAAAGGAAGCTTGTGTTTACAAGCTTCCTTTTTAGCTTATGGTTACAATTTTGAAGAAGGCTATGACATGAGTTTAGATAGTTGAGGAGGAAAAACGCATTTTATTTTGTTAAAATTAAATAAACGAACTCAGGTGTATCTGTATGTAAAATATTAAGCATATGAAATAATGATTAAGAATAATATAGATAATTTAGTTTAATAACGATTAATAATGTTAATCTATAAATTGAATCATGATAAGATAGCATTCGTTGCTGAAATGAGCGACGGACAAATCAGATGATTGATAACAACCTGAAAAAATATTTTTAAAAGGTTGTTGACAACAAGAAACAAAAATGTTAATATATAAAAAGTCGCTTGGAGCGACAGGGTCTTTGAAAATTGAACAGAGAATAGAAACCAGTCAATTACTTAACAGTTAAATGTTAAGAAACGCGATGAGCGAAACAGATTAAACTTTTAAATTGAGAGTTTGATCCTGGCTCAGGACGAACGCTGGCGGCGTGCCTAACACATGCAAGTCGAGCGAGATGAACCCTTCGGGGGGACTCTAGCGGCGGACGGGTGAGTAACACGTGGGTAACCTGCCTCAAAGAGGGGGATAGCCTCCCGAAAGGGAGATTAATACCGCATAACATTATTTCTTCGCATGAAGAGATAATCAAAGGAGTAATCCGCTTTGAGATGGACCCGCGGCGCATTAGCTAGTTGGTGAGGTAATGGCTCACCAAGGCAACGATGCGTAGCCGACCTGAGAGGGTGATCGGCCACATTGGAACTGAGATACGGTCCAGACTCCTACGGGAGGCAGCAGTG